>NZ_CP187138.1:1005000-1175000 GCF_049603095.1 Maribacter sp. IgM3_T14_3 | reverse complement strand
AAGCTACGGCAACATCTCTACCTGTTTTTAATTGTCCGTCACATTCAAGAACAATTCTATTTCTTAAATCATTTAGAACAAGTGTTTGTTGGGCTTCGGCAATACCAAGCTCCCAAGGTAAACCACAATGTTTTAATGAGGTTAAAGGTGATGCTCCTGTACCACCATCAAAACCAGATATTAATACTACATCTGCTTTTGCCTTTGCGACACCTGCTGCAACAGTACCTACACCAACTTCAGAAACCAATTTAACATTAATTCTAGCTTTTCTATTAGCAGATTTTAAATCATATATAAGTTGAGATAAATCTTCAATCGAATAAATATCATGATGCGGTGGTGGAGAAATTAATCCAACATAAGGTGTTGAATTTCTTGTTTTCGCAATTTCAGGATTTACTTTTGGTCCAGGTAATTGACCGCCTTCACCAGGCTTGGCACCTTGAGCCATTTTTATTTGAATTTCCTTGGCGTTGGTTAAATAGTTAGAAGTAACTCCGAATCTACCAGAGGCAACTTGTTTAATGGCACTATTTCTCCAATCACCAGTAGAATTCTTATAGAACCTATCTTCATCTTCACCACCTTCTCCTGAATTACTTTTGCCACCAATACGGTTCATGGCAATCGCTAAATTCTCGTGTGCTTCTTTACTTATAGATCCGTAAGACATTGCACCGGTTTTAAACCTTTTTACAATTTCCGTCCATGGTTCTACATCTTCTAAAGGAATTGGGTCATAATTAGAGAATTCAAAAAGACCCCTAATAGTCATCAGGTTTTTAGATTGCTCATTAACCATATTTGAGTACTCCTTATAGGTGTCTGGCTCATTATTACGAACAGACTTTTGAAGCTTGGCAATGGATAATGGATTAAACATGTGTTTTTCACCATCTCTTCTCCATCTATATTCACCACCAATTTCTAAATCTAAATTAGCATCAATATGTTTTTTGCTAAAAGTCTTATGGTGACGTAAAGCAATTTCTTTTTCTATTTGATATAGACCAATACCTTGAATACGGGTTGGTGTATTCGGAAAATATTTATCAACCACCTTAGTATTGATACCAATACATTCAAAAAGTTGAGAACCTCGGTATGAGTTCAATGTTGAAATACCGATTTTGTTCATTACTTTCAAAATGCCTTTACCTACAGCCTTATTGTAATTTTTAATAGCATCGTCAAATGATATTTCTGTAATATCATGTTCTTCTATTTGCTCAGCGATAATTTCATTAACCAAATATGGATTAATAGCACTTGCTCCAAAGCCAAATAATAAGGCAAAATGATGTACTTCTCGCGGTTCTGCAGATTCTATGATAACACTTAGTTTAGAACGTTTACCGAGCCTTTGCAATCCGCTATTTACAAATGAACAAGCTAATAATGCAGGAATAGGAGCCATTTCTTCGGTAACATTTCTATCGGAAAGTATGATAATGTTTGCGCCTTCTTCTACTGATTTACGTGCTTGTTCCAAAAGAGCTTGAAGTGCATCTTCTAAACCGTTATGCCCTTGTTTAATAGGATATAACATCGGTATTGAAACCACTTTATAATCTGGACTAACATCGTAATTTTTAATTTTATCTAAATCTTCTTTAGAAATAACCGGGTTTTGAATTTTAAGCTTTCTACAGTGTAATTCGGTAAATTCAAAAATATTATGGTCGCTACCTAAAGTTAAACTGATATCTGTAATCAATTCTTCGCGAATACCATCTAAAGGCGGATTCGTAACTTGAGCGAATAATTGCTTAAAGTAATTATATATTAATTGAGGGCGCTGAGATAAAACAGCAATTGGTGTGTCTGAACCCATTGATCCAATTGGTTCTTTACCAGCTTTCGCCATTGGTAACACTATGGTGTTAATGTCTTCTAATGTATAACCGAAAACAGATTTCCTTTTTTCTAAAGTCTCTTCCCCTAAAAATAAAGGACAATCATTATAAGGTATGTCTTTTAAATGAACAAGGTTATCATCTAACCATTTCTGATAAGGGAATTTTTTTGCGATGTTCTCTTTAATTTCTTCATCGTTAATAATTCTGCCCTCTTCCATATTTACCAAGAACATCTTACCCGGTTGTAAACGACCATGAAATTCTACATTCTCTGGAGTAATATCTACAACACCAGTTTCTGAAGACATAACTACATAGTCATCTTTGGTTACGGTATAACGTGAAGGTCTTAGTCCGTTTCTGTCTAGAACAGCACCAATAAAGTTACCATCTGTAAAAGGAATAGATGCTGGTCCGTCCCATGGTTCCATCATACAGGAGTGATATTCGTAGAATGCTCTTTTAGCATCAGACATCTCTGCGTTTTTCTCCCAAGCTTCAGGAACTAGAATCATCATTACTTCTGGTAATGATCTACCGGTCATAAGTAAAAGCTCAACAACCATATCCATAGTCGCAGAATCTGATTTTCCAGGTAAAATTACAGGAAGTATATTTTTAATTTCATCACCGAATACGTCGCTCTTCAATAGCTCTTCTCTAGAGAACATTCGAGTTACATTTCCTCTTAAGGTGTTGATTTCACCATTGTGGCACATATATCTAAATGGTTGTGCCAGATCCCAAGTAGGGAAAGTATTTGTTGAAAATCTTTGGTGTACCAATGCCAGTCTGGTTACAACTCTAGAATCCATTAGGTCTGAATAATAAAGACTAATATCTAAAGGCATTAACAATCCTTTGAAAATAATTATTTTGGTAGATAAACTTGGTACGTAAAAGAATTTGCTTTCAGATAATTTTGACTTTATAATCGTGTGTTCCGTTACTTTTCTAGCAATGAACAATTTTAGGTTAAAATTAAAAAAGTCTTGTTCTTCGTTTTCTTTCGCAACAAATATTTGTTTTACAAAAGGCTCTGTTTCAGCCGCAATTCTTCCAGGTATTGATCTATTAACAGGTACATCTCTCCATCCTAATAATTTTAACCCTTGTTTTTTTATATTTTCTTCAAATACCGAAATACAAAAATCTCGCTGATTAGCTTTACGTGGAAAGAATATATTACCAACAGCATAATCACCAGCTTTAGGTAATTCAAAACTACACACAGCCTGAAAAAAATCGTGAGGTATATCTATCAATATACCCGCTCCATCACCTGTTTTACCGTCAGCACTTACAGCACCTCTATGTTCTAAACGTTCAAGAATTTCCAACGCTTTATGTATAATGTCGTTGGACTTCTTTCCTTTAAGGCTACAAATAAATCCAGCCCCACAGTTATCATGTTCAAATTCCGGTAGATATAATCCTTGCTTTTTCAGTGTCATCCTTTGTGGTATTTCTTCAAAAATATCAATTTAATTGAATTATATTCAACGATTTGAACAAATTCTAGTAAAAAACTCAACAGATTAAATAAAAGCTTAAAAAATCGATAATTATGGATTTTTAAAACCTTCAATTTATCAGATTGATAAATTTAAGTTAATATAACGTAAATGAAGGGTTGACTAAGGGGGTAAGTTGCAGTTTATGTAACTTTCTAACAATTAAGTCTAACTTTATTGAGAGGGTAACAAAGTTAGTATTGATTTAAAATAAAAACACCCCTATAAATTATAGGGGTGTTTATTGTAAAAGCACTTTTTTACTTCAGAATACTTCTTGAAATTACGATTTTTTGTATTTCTGAAGTTCCTTCATATATCTGAGTGATTTTTGCATCTCTCATTAATCTTTCTACGTGGTAATCTTTTACAAACCCATTTCCACCATGAATTTGAACGGCTTCAACTGTAGTTTCCATCGCAACTTTTGAAGCATATAATTTAGCCATAGCACCAGAAAGGTCATAATCATTACCATTATCCTTATCCATAGCAGATTGATATACAAGCAACCTTGCTGCTTGAATTTCGGTATGCATATCTGCAAGTTTAAAAGCTATAGCTTGATGATTGCTAATCTCTGTACCGAACGCCTTTCGTTCTTTAGAGTATTTTAAAGCTAATTCGTAAGCACCTGCAGCAATACCTAATGCTTGTGCAGCAATACCAATACGACCACCGGCCAAAGTTTTCATGGCGAACTTGAAACCGAAGCCATCTTCGCCAATTCTATTTTCTTTAGGCACTTTTACATCGTTGAATATCAAAGAATGAGTGTCACTACCTCTAATCCCTAGTTTATTTTCTTTAGGACCAATTTCAAATCCTGGAGCACCTTTTTCAATAATTAAGGCATTTATTCCCCTGTGTTTTTTCTCTTTATCGGTTTGGGCTATAACAATATATGTGCTAGCTGTGCCACCATTGGTAATCCAGTTTTTAGTACCGTTAACAATATAATGGTCGCCCATATCTATTGCTGTTGTTGTTTGAGAAGTAGCATCGCTACCAGCTTCAGGTTCAGAAAGACAGAATGCGCCAATTTGTTCGCCGGTTGAAAGCTTGGTAAGGTATTTTTCTTTTTGAGCTTCAGAACCAAATTTTTCTAATCCCCAGCAAACCAAAGAATTATTTACAGACATAATTACAGATGTAGAGGCATCAATCTTAGAAATTTCTTCCATAGCCAATACATATGATAAGGTATCTAAACCACTACCACCATAAGCTGGATCTACCATCATTCCTAAAAATCCGAGTTCGCCTAATTTTTTGACCTCTTTTTTAGGAAATCTTTGTGCATCATCACGTTCCACTACCTCAGGTAGTAATTCAGTTTGGGCAAAATCGCGCGCTGCTTGTTGAATAAGTTGTTGTTCTTCAGTTAAAGAAAAATCCATGTAAATTTTATAAAAGTTATCTTCTCAAAGATAAAGATATACTCGTTAAATATTCAACTTAAAAAGTCTCTTTTAATCGATTTTATAACAAATGTGGGTTTCAAATTGTGGAGAGATGACTATTTAACATTTTCTTATACGTTAAAATGTGGTCACTAAAAACTTGTTAAATTTAGAATAGTATCGATTTAAGTATTTGGAAGTCAAATAACTTCGGTATTATTGTCAATTCATTAGGAATTCACAGACAATTTTAAATATATTTGGAAGATTTATTTTTTAGAATTAGAACCTATATTTACAACTACTAACTAGTTACTCAAAAAACCAACTAATATGGAAACCATCATTGTTATTGTTTTTTTGGCAGGATACCTTGCCATTACCTTAGAACACAATCTTAAAATAGATAAATTAATTCCAGCACTAGCTATGATGGCTATACTTTGGGCACTGATCGCTCTTGGAATAGATGGTTATGAAAACTGGTTTGATTCAGCTCATCAAAGTCTTGTTGAAGGTTTTAAGGAATTCGGTCATTTAGATCGAATGCATATGATGGAGGAATCTCTTTTACATCATTTGGGTAAAACTGCTGAAATACTGTTCTTTTTATTAGGGGCTATGACAATTGTAGAAATAATTGATTATTTCGATGGTTTTGCTACGATAAAAGGCTTTATTAAGACAAAGGATAAAGGAAAATTACTTTGGTTGTTTTCAATATTAGCATTCATATTATCTGCTATTATTGATAACCTTACAGCTACTATAGTTTTAATAACAATACTCCAGAAGGTTATTAAGGATAGAGAAACTAAATTATGGTTTGCTGGTATGATTGTTATAACGGCTAATGCTGGTGGTGCTTGGTCACCAATTGGCGATGTTACAACAACAATGTTGTGGATTGCGAATAGAGTAAGTGCCGGTCAGTTAGTGCTTCATGTTCTTTTGCCGTCATTAGTTTGTATGATTGTACCTGTAGTGATTGCAAGTAGGTTTAAAGTGTTTAAAGGTTTGATTGATGGGGAATTAGATGAAGAAAAATCTAAGTCTAAGTATAGTGGAGTAATGTTATACTTAGGTCTAGGTGCTATTTTGTTCGTTCCTATTTTTAAAACAGTTACACATTTACCACCTTATGTTGGTATGATGTTATCGTTGGCTGTTGTAGCGACTTTCGCTGAAATATATAGTAATAAGAAGTTTAGTATCTCTTCAGTGGATCAAGAAGGTCAAGATAGTGAAGGTCACCATAGTCCTGTTCACCACTCTTTATCTAAAATAGAATTGCCAAGTATATTGTTCTTCTTAGGAATTTTATTGGCGGTAGCTGCTTTAGAGTCATTAGGAATACTTTTTAATGCTGCAGGTGCACTTAATGAAGCAATACCTAATACTGATATTGTCGTATTATTATTTGGTTTGGGGTCTGCGGTTATTGATAACGTACCATTGGTTGCTGCAAGTATGGGTATGTTTAGCGAGCCTTTAGATAATCCACTTTGGCATTTCATCGCATATTCTGCTGGTACAGGTGGTAGTATGTTGATTATTGGTTCGGCAGCAGGTGTTGTTGCTATGGGTATGGAAAAAATTGATTTTTTCTGGTATCTTAAAAAAATTGCATGGTTGGCATTCGCAGGTTTTATTAGTGGAGCCATAGTTTTTATATTGTTAAGAGATTTTGTACTTAACGTATAATTTAATTCGCAATTCATCGTTATAAAGGCAAATTCAATACTTAAAGAATACTATGTTATTATTCCAGGATTTGGCTCAAAATGCGAGCGACGAATTATTGTCTGAAGAGAAAACTCTTTCGGTTATAGATTTAATATTTAATGGGGGTACAGGTAGTGTCATCATTATTTCGGTACTATTTATAATGTTAGGTGTAGCGTTATATATCTATTTTGAGCGATTGCTTGCTGTAAATGCGGCATCTAAAATAGATAAGAATTTCATGAATCAAATTCGTGATTATGTTACTTCAGGTAAATTAGATGCGGCAAAACTGCTTTGTGCGCAAACTGATTCGCCCGTAGCTAGATTGACCGAGAAAGGTGTATCTAGAATTGGTAAGCCATTAGACGATATAAATACCGCAATTGAAAATGCTGGTACTTTAGAGGTATACAAGCTAGAGAAAAATGTAAGTATACTTGCTACGGTCGCAGGTGCGGCACCAATGATTGGTTTCTTAGGTACTGTTATAGGTATGATACTTGCCTTTCATGAAATGGCCAGTAGTGGTGGTCAAGCAGAGATGGGGTCTTTGGCTTCAGGTATTTATACTGCGATGACTACGACGGTAGCGGGTCTAATAGTAGGTATTATAGCTTACGTTGGGTATAACCATTTGGTGAATAGAACCGATAAGGTTGTTCATAAAATGGAAGCTAACGCGGTAGAATTCTTAGATCTATTAAACGAACCTCTTTAATTTTATTCTATGAAATTAAAAGGAAGAAATAAAGTCAGTCCAGACTTTAGCATGTCTTCAATGACAGATATTGTATTCTTGTTGTTGATATTTTTCATGCTAACGGCTAATTCACCGAACGCTTTAGATTTGTTACTGCCAAAGGCAAAAGGAAAATCTACAAATACCCAGAACGTTTCGGTCAGCATCGATAAGAATCTTCAATACTTTGTTAATGATGAACGTATCAATGGAGAATATATTGAGATAGAGCTTAAGAAGGCATTAGCAGGTCAAGATAATCCTACTATAATTTTAAGAGCAGAAGAAAGTGTCGCGATTAAAGAAGCCGTAAATGTTATGGATATCGCGAACAGAAATAATTATAAAGTTATTTTAGCGGTACGCCCCAACTAATGGCATTTTTAGACACAAAACATAAAAAGAAATCATTGACACTTACCACATTGTTGTTAAGTACACTGTTATTGGTTTTATTTTATATTGGTCTAACATACATGGATCCGCCAGAAGAGAATGGAATCTCGGTCAATTTTGGAACTATGGAATTTGGCAGCGGTAAAGTGCAGCCAAAAGAAAAAATACAATCAGAGCCATTAGATACTCCGCCAGTAGAACCTACAAAACAAGAGGTGGAAGAGGCTATTGAATTGCCTGAAGAAGAAGTAGAGGAAGCAACGGCTGAGAAGGAGGCCCCGGCAGAAAAATTATTGACTAAAGAAAACGAAGAGGCAATAAAAATTAATCAAGCTAAAGAAGCTAAAAGAAAGGCTGATGAGGCAGCTGCAGATGCCAAAAGAAAGGCAGAAGCAGTTGAGAATAAGAAAAAGGCAGAGGCAGCTAAAATTGCAAAACAAAAGAAAGATGCTGAAGATAAGGCTCGCCAAGAACAAGAAGCTAAAAAGAAGGCCTTAGATGCCATGATGGGCGGACTTAATAAGTCTGACGGTACAGCATCGGGTAGTGAAGGCGATGATAACAAAGCAGGAGATAAAGGTCAAGCAGATGGTGACCCTTACGCAACTAGTTATTATGGAAGTCCTGGTAGCGGAAGTGGAACTGGCGGATACGGATTAAACGGTCGTTCGTTAGTTAATAAGGGAAAAGTGCAGCAAGAATGCAATGAATCTGGTAGAGTAGTAGTGAAAATTGTTGTTGATAGAAATGGAAAAGTAATTAGTGCTGAGCCAGGTGTTCGTGGTACTACAAACAATAATCCGTGTTTATTAGAGCCAGCTAAAAAGACGGCATTCATGCACAAATGGAATTTAGATAGCAATGCCCCAAATCAACAAGTTGGTTTCGTAGTTGTTAACTTTAAGCTTGGAGAGTGACCTATAAAGAAACATTAGATTGGATGTTTGCACAACTTCCAATGTATCAGAATAAAGGTAAAGTAGCCTTTAATTCGAAACTAGATGGCATTACTTCATTTGCCGAACATTTAGATAATCCTCATACAAAATTTAAGAGCATTCATGTTGCCGGTACTAACGGTAAAGGCTCAAGCAGTCATTTACTAGCGTCTGTTTTGCAAGAAGCAGGCTATAAGGTCGGACTTTATACTTCACCTCATTTAAAAGATTTTAGAGAGCGTATTCGTGTTAATGGAAAAAAAATAGGAAAGAGTTGGGTGGTAGATTTTATTGCTCAAAATCAATCTTATTTTGTTTCTAACAAACTTTCATTTTTTGAAATGACAGTAGGTATGGCGTTCTCATATTTTGAATTTGAGAAAGTAGATATAGCGGTAATAGAGGTTGGTTTAGGCGGTAGGCTTGATTCTACCAATATTATTTTACCAGAGGTTGCTTTAATTACAAATATTGGCTTAGACCATGTTGATATGCTTGGTCGTACCATTCCACTAATAGCCAAAGAGAAAGCTGGTATTATAAAGTCTCATGTGCCTGTGGTTATAAGTGAATATAATGATGAGACAGCGCCAGTATTTAAGGCAAGAGCGAAAGAGGTAAATGCACCTATAGTATTTGCAGAAGATAATGAGTATCCACCTTATGAAATTGGCTTATTAGGTTCTTATCAAAAGAAAAATATAAAAGGTGTTTTAGCGACTTTAAACGTATTGTCTAATTTCAAAGTTGAAGAAAACGATATTGTTTTAGGATTAAAGCGAGTAATTGATAATACCAAATTAATGGGGCGTTGGCAACAAATTGGTGAAGAACCAACGATAATTTGTGATACAGCCCATAATAAAGAAGGTATATTTATAGTTTTAGACCAACTAAAAACGCAGCAATATGAAAATCTTCATATAGTAGTAGGTTTCGTAAAAGACAAAGATATTAGTCAAATTATACCTTTATTTCCTAAAAACGCAACCTATTATTTTTGCAAACCGAAAATATTTAGGGGGTTAGATGAAAATATTTTGGCAAACCTATTTTATGACCTCAATTTTAAAGGTGAGGTTTATAAGTCTGTAAATAAGGCATTTAAATCGGCGAAAAAAGACGCTAAAAAGAATGATTTTATATATGTTGGCGGTAGTAATTTTGTTGTAGCAGAAGTTCTTTAAAATTTTATTGATTTTTCTTTTGTGGAATGTAAAAGTATTATATATTTGCACTCCTTTTGGGGCTCTTAGCTCAGTTGGTTCAGAGCACCTGCCTTACAAGCAGGGGGTCACTGGTTCGAATCCAGTAGGGCCCACAGGTTAAAAGGCTTTCATGAAAATGGAAGCCTTTTTTTATTTTTAATACTTTCCTATTAGCTATACTTCTGTTATTTTAAATGGATTTTGCATCACTTGTTTAGGTGTAAAAATAGTTCTTGTTATTTCATATATAATTTCTTCAACCGATAGGTAATTAGATTTGGTAATTATCAATTATTTCTTGTAATCATTACTCCATCATCAAAATATCTTCCTTTATTTTCATCAAATTGTTATATAGGGTTGACTTAAAAAATCAAGTATAATACTGCGTAATATCAAGAAATTAGCTTTAAATAATAAATAATAATTTACCATTTGATAAATTATTATTAGCTGAAATTTTTTCAAGAGCTATTACTCTAATTGTGTCTCAATCATCCGCAGACCAATAAGTGTAACTGCTTACTTTAAAATTGTATAGCACAAGTTAATCTGCATCTATAATTATGAAATATCTAATTTAAGAAGGCTTTATTGTGTTAAATCTTAAATTTTTAAGGCTTTATTAGTTGAAGTAATTTTTTTTAACAAGATAATAACATATATTTGGTAAACCAGTTTGACGAACCAATTTGGTAAACCAGTTAAAATGTTACTTGAGACAAATTTTTACTAACTAAAAAAATAGACATGAAACCTTAAAAAAACGGCAGAAAAAAGGATGGGTGCTCGCCTTCTTTTTTTAATTGATAATCACTTTATTTAGAAAGGAGTATCACACAAACATGTAATTATTGCCAAAAGACTATTTTCTTACTATTATAAATGTTGAAATTATTAATAAATAGAAATAGGTGTATTGGTAGACTGAGGATTTTAATGTGAAAACAACATCACATTTGTAAGTTGATGCAAAAAAGGTATTAACAAATTCAATAGAACTAACTTAATTTAACAGAAATGAATTTTAGAATTAAACTTTTTATGATTGTAATGTTGCTGGTCAATGTGCAATTATTTGCTCAAGAAGCTTATAGCTTATCGGGTACTGTAGTAGATGTAGACAATGTGCCTATACCTGGGGCAAATGTACTTGTGGCGAACACAACAAAAGGTACACAAACAGATTTTGATGGTAATTTTACCATTCAAGTTGCTAGTGGTGATATGTTACGTATCTCATACATAGGGTATGGTACAGAATCTGTTGCTATAACAGCTCAAAATAATGTAAGTATTACTTTAAAGGTAGATACCAGTCAACTGGACGAGGTTGTTGTTGTTGGTTATGGTACACAAAAGAAATCCTCTATAACAGGTTCCGTATCTAAAGTGGTTAACAAAACCTTAGACCAAATTGCGGTTTCAAGGGTTGATGATGCTTTAATCGGACAAGTTTCTGGTGTGAACATACAAGCAACAAGCGCTGAAGCAGGTGCTGCGCCAACTATCAGAATTAGAGGTGTAGGTTCTGTGACAGCAAGTTCTGGGCCAGCATTGGTAATAGATGGAGTTGTGGTTAGTTCTGATTTTCTTGGAAATGTGGACATGAATGATGTGGAGTCTTTTGAAGTACTTAAAGATGCTGCCTCTGCTGCTATATATGGTAGTGAAGGTGCGAACGGGGTTATTTTGATTACTACTAAAAGTGGTAAGGCAGGTAAAACAAAATTTAGTTACCAAACCTATACAGGTCGTAAAGAAGCGCATGGTAGTGATGATTATAGAAAAAGTGTTTCGAAATGGGCAACTGAAGAACTTGCTGCTACAGGAGAACTTTCGAATGAAACTCAATATGCTCAATTGTTAGTGGCTACTACAGGTGTTGATAGAGATTGGCAAGATGTTTTCTTTGATGGTGGTAATATTACAAGCCATTCATTCTCTGCAAGAGGAGGTTCAGAGGATACAAAATTCAGTGCTTCTTTAAGAGCGTTACATGATGAGGGTGTAGTTATTACAGATGATTATAAATTGTATACTGCAAACTTAAAAATGGATACGAAGTTTGGCGAAAAAATGAGGTTTGGACTTAATGTTAGTCCTTCTTATTCAAAACAAAGAAGTTTGCCAACATCCATACATAATCCAATACGTCAATCTCCATGGTTGCCTATTTATCATACTGCAGAATCACTTCAATTTATAGATAGGGATGTATATCCAAATGTTGGAGTGGGTGATTACTTCTACGAAAATCACTTGTTAAATTTAGATATTAATGGTGACGGCAGTACAAGTAGACCACGTACCTCTGGTGATTCTAATCCTTATGCACAGTATGTAGAGCGTGAGCATTATGAATATAACACAAAATTGTTCGGTTCCTCTTATTTAAGTTACGAACTTTTTGATGGACTAACTGCTAAAACAAATTTAGGTCTAACTCTAGAACAACGTAAAAGAACAAGATGGGATGGTACCAAGCACCATGCCTCAGGTAATAGCAGGGCTCAATACAATTTACAAAACAGAGATCGTATTAGATTGGTTTTAGATAATACGCTGTCATACAGTAAAAGCTTTGGAAATCATGATTTAGACCTTTTAGGGGGTATGACTGTTCAGCAAAGAAGAAGTAACGAGAGTCAGGTTACGGGTAATGGGTATACTAACGATTTGTTGAAAAATCTAGAAGGCGCTACTGCAATTGCTGAATTTGATGAGATTAACGTACAGCTTAAAAAAGTAGGTTATTTTGCTAGATTAAATTATGCATATGCAGATAAATATTTATTCAATGCTTCTTTTAGGCGAGATGGTAGTTCTGTTTTTGGTTCTGACTTCAAGTATGGTGATTTCCCTGCGGTATCGGTAGGTTGGAATGTTGCAAAAGAGAATTTTTTGAAAGATAGCAAGTTGATCAATAGTCTAAAATTCAGAGCTAGTTATGGTTTAACTGGTGCAGAGAATTTTAATGTAGGTGATGATAATGTTAATCTTTATGCTTACCTAGCTTTATTAAATAATTCTAATGCTGTAGTAGATGGTAGTATCGTTACAGGGGTATCTCCACGAAATATTGCAAATGATCTTTTGAAATGGGAAGCTTCTGAGGAATTGACCATTGGATTGGATTATGGGTTTTTTAATAACAGAATATCTGGGTCATTTGATTATTACCAAAGAACAAGTAATGATTTGCTTCTAGAAAATCCTGTATCCTTCGTAACTGGTTTTAGCAGTGGTATTGTGAATTTAGGTGAAGTTCAAAATAAAGGTTTCGAACTTGAATTTAGGACTAAAAATATCTTGAGCGAAAAATTTAAATGGAGTTCTACTATTGTGGCTTCAACTAATCAAAACGAATTATTAAGTTTTGGAGATTCTAACAATGCACTAATTGAAGATGATTATGGAAGAAACTCGCAATGGATTAATCGTATTGGTGAGCCTATTTCTTCTTTTTGGGGTTACGTAGTAGATCCAACATATTCAGATGTAGAGTATAGAACAACTTACGTAGACAATCCATGGAACAGAATTAATGGTGAAGCTCAAGATACTAAAGTATTGGATTTGAATGGTGATGGTATTATTACCGCAGAAGATAAAACAATACTTGGAGATCCTTATCCAGATTTAATTTACAGTTTTACCAATGAATTTCAGATAGGTAATTTTGATTTTTCTTTCATGCTTCAAGGTAGCTTAGGGGCACAAGTAAATAATATTGGTGATGAATATTTCTACAACTGGTTCGGTAACCAAACTAGAAGTGGTGGTGCATTGCAGGCAGTTGCTGATGGTTATGTATCTGATGTTTCTTTTATTCAAGAAAAGGTATTGACTAGCGAGGTAATCGCAAGTGCTAATTACCTTTCATTAAGAAACGTTAATCTGGGTTATAATTTTTCGCGTAAATCTTTAGATAAATTTGGGTTGACCGGTTTAAGAGTATATGGAACTGCGCAAAACCTATTATATATCACTGCAAATGATTATCATGGTTTTAACCCAGAATTTGTAGATGGATCTAACCCAAGAGCTTATGGCTCTCAACGTGCAGGTACGCCTATATTTAGTACGTTAACCATAGGTATGAACATCGATTTTTAATTTTAATACACACAATACATTATGAAACATATAAAATTTTTAGTCTTTGCGATTACAGGTTCTGTTTTTTTGTCCTGTAGTGATGAGTTTTTGAGCCCATTACCAGAGACTGCTATAGCAGTAGAATCGTTTTTTCAAACAGACGCAGACGTACTATCCGGTATTTATGGTATCTATGACGGTTTACAAGGTGTTAATGAAAATACAGAAGGCAACGAAGCTAATGCCAATAGAGGTGTTCAATTAGAGCATCTTTTGACAGAGCATCGTTCTGATAATACAAGAACACAAACATTAGAAGGGTCGAAAGCCGATTTTCATAGATATGTAGTTGATGCTACTAATGTAGAATCTGAAGATTACTATCAATCAATGTATGAGGTAATTTTTAGAGCTAACAATATTTTAGATTATATAGATATTGCAGACGCGTCTAATCAACCAAAATACACAGCAGAAGCAAAGTTTCTACGTGCCTATGCCTACTTTAATTTAGTTCGACTTTATGGTGATGTGCCTTTGGTTACTGAAGTAGTATTGTCAGATGATAAAGAAGCGCTTTTTACTAGAGTATCGGTAGAACAAGTGTATGCGCAAATTGTATCAGATTTACAAGAAGCGGTAAGCGTATTGGATAATGGTTCTAAATCGAGAGCTTCTAGAGCTGCAGCACAAGCCTTATTGGCGAAAGTATACATGACACAACCTACCCGTAATTATGCAGGTGCACAACAATTATGTGATGCTATTATAAGTAGCGGTAGATTTTCGTTAATGTCAGATTATAATGATGTCTTTTACTCTGAGCTAAATGATGAAATTATTTTTGCAGTACAGTATGTAACGGGAAATGCACAAGAAAGTCAAGGTTTCTCGGCTGAGTTTACATCTACTTTTCGTCAAGGTGGCGATGATGGTCAAAATATTGTAAATGATAATTTAATTGCAGATTTCACTGCTTTTGGAGGGGATAGAACAAGTGTTTCCTATTTTACTTTCCCGACCAGAACAGAAGTAACTAAGTTTTTGCCAGATGGTTCAGATTTTTCAGTATTTCCTCCAACATATGGTAACAATGCACGTGATGCAGGAAACGATTATATCGCGATTCGATATTCAGATGTACTTTTAATGCGAGTTGAGGCTGCAATTGGAACAGGAACTAGCACGTCAGATTTAGGTGCGCTAATGGCTTTTCAAGAAGTAAAAGATAGAGCATTTCCAGATACCGCTCCAAACAGTGTGTCAAGTGTATCTAAAACAGAGCTGCTTGTAGAAAGACGTGTAGAACTAGCATTTGAGAATGAACGTTTTTTCGATTTGTTGAGGTTCGGAGTAGCAGATGCAGTATTGAGTGCACATGCAATTGAAGAGGGATACATTTTTACTTCAAGATCGTTACTGTTACCAATTCCAGAAAGTGAAATCAATTTAAGTGGAGGATTGTTAACACAAAACCCAGGGTATTAATATTAAAATAAAAAACTATGAATCGTAAATTAAGTATATTAAATAAAGCAAAACTGCTGCTGTTATGTTTTGTATCGGCTGGTTTTGTGGCTAGTTGTGTAAATGATGAACTTTTTAGAGATGATTTACCAGGTGCAAATTCACAGGCTGATACTGCTTTTCCTGCAGCTAGCTTTTCATATGCCTCATCTATAGATGATTTTAAAACCATTCTTTTTAGTAATTTATCTACTGAGGCAAATAATTTTATTTGGGATTTTGGTAACGGTAATACTACTACCGATAAAGATCCTTCATTCATCTTTGAAGGCGAAGGTACTTATCCAGTTACCTTAACCGCTACAGATGCAAACGGTGTTACTGGTTCTACTACAGTTGAAGTTTTGGTTGTAGAAGGTCCATTTCAACCAGTTATTTTAGAAGCAGGCTTTGAAGATGGTACATTACCAGATGGTGGTGGCGATGGACGTGATTCTTGGAGAAATAATGATTTAGGTGGAGTAATTCAAATTACAGGAAGTCCGGTAACATTTGGTGATCAAGGTGCTAAATTACCTGTACCGGCAGGTGATCGTGTAGGTTATCAAGAAATTACTGTAGAACCAGATTCAAATTATGATTTAAGTTTCTGGTACACTATGTTAAGTGGTTCTTCTGATCCATCTATGACTGTTGCTATATTAGGGGTTACTGCAAATGGCGGAACTTTTACGACAGATGCAGAGGTTTCAGAAGGTACAATTGCTTCTGTAACTGTTACCGATGATTCTGAACCAGACGTTTATGTACAACAAAAATTATCTTTTAACTCTGGCGTAAATAATACCGTTGCAATTTACTTTACTAATGGTGATGTTGAAGGAAGACTTGATGATTTTACCATCGACATCGGTGCAGCAGGTGCAGTGCCACCTTCTACCGGGTTTACTTCTGTTCAAAGTGAAGAAAATTACCTTGAATATTCGTTTACTAATTCTTCTACTGGTGCAACAAGTTTCGAATGGGATTTTGGTGATGGTAATACATCAACAGAAGAAGAACCAACTCACATTTATGAAAATGCCGATACGTATACTGTGACATTAACTGCAAAAAATGATTCTAATTTATCGGCTGAGTTAATTAAAAATATTACTATTCTAGCACCAGTAACGGCTGCATTTACATCTGAAATTGATCCAGATGATTATAGAACATTTAATTTCATGGATGCTTCAATAGATGCTGTAATGCTTTTATGGGAATTTGGAGATGGTTTCCAATTTACGGGAATGAACCCATCACATACCTATGATGAAGACGGTATTTATACAGTGACCTTGACCGCTACTAGTATTACTGGAAACACCAGTGTAGTTACAGAACAATTGGTGGTATCTCAAGGGTTTGTAGTTCAAGTTCTTAATGGTTCTTTAGATGAGTATACAGGAGTTGATAATGGTGATAATGTAGATGCTTGGGATATGACTCCTAACAATACAGTTAAGAATCTTGATGGAAGTGGAGAAGATGTTCCTAGCCCATACCAAGTATTATGGAATAATACAGCTTTAAACGATTATATAGATGCTACATATGGCACCAATGAGCAACCAGCTAATACAGGAGATGGAAATGCGTCAAGAGGAGCTAAATTTAGTGACAGTAGTCGTCGTATGTATCAATTAGTATCAGTAGAGCAAGGTAAAAGTTATACTTTTTCTATTGATACACGTTCAGAAGCTGCAGGTATTAATACAGAGGTCTTTATTTTAAACAATGAAATAACTACAGAGACTGGTATTGATGCTTCAAAAACTGATGCTGCTATTGATGCTTATTTTGATATAACAAATGACTTCAATACTGATAAGGCTGTATTTACGACAAGTACGTTTACATTTACCGCTTCTTCAAATAAAATAGTTATTTATGTTAGAGCTTTAAATGCAGTGGATGGCAGTAATGAAGTCTTTTTAGACAATGTTATTGTAACAGAGAATTAGTAAAAATTAAAATTAAATACCACCCAGACTTTCACAAAAGTTCTGGGTGGTTATTTAACAGACAGTTCCAACATTTAAAATTCACTGATTTTAACCTTTCTTCAAGAAATTTAATAATATGAGAATTTACAGAAGGACTCTTGTTAATTTAATATTGATTTTATCTATTACTTTTAGTGCTACTGCACAAAAGAAGAAAAGCGACCATCCTGATTCTAACTTGATAGGAGAAAAAGTTAAAAAAAATAAAAAACTAAAACTACCAACGATTGATTTAAGCCATTGGAAGGTTACTATACCTGAGGGTAAAGGAAAAGGAGGCGCAATTAGTGTTGAACCGCCCGAAATTTTGAATTATGGTACAAATGAGACTTTAAAGCCTTATATGTACAATGATTCAACGAAAGGGGCATTAACATTTTACGCTTATCCAACTACAGCGACCACAGCAAATACTAAATATTCAAGGTCAGAACTTAGAGAGCAAATGGTGCCGGGTAATGATAATGTCAATTGGACATTTAGTCAAGGCGGTACTTTGAAAGCAAAACTTTCTGTTGATGAGGTTTCTAGAGATAGTAATGGTAAATATCATAAAATTATCATTTTGCAAATACATGGTAGATTAACCAATGAGCAAAAAGACTTAATAGGTCAAAAAGATAATAACGCACCACCTGTATTAAAGATTTATTGGCAGAATGGTAAAATCAGAGTCAAAACAAAAAAACTCAAATTTTCTGGTGTGGATTCTGTAGGCATTTTACATGAAGAAGCTTGGACAGATGATGAAGGATTTAATTTTGAAGAAGAAGTAGGATTTGATAGATTTCAAATTGAAATTAAAGTTACCGATGGTAAAATGGTGGTATCACTCAATAATTCAGAATTTGCCGTCTATGATGATGCTAATATGAAACGTTGGGGCATATTTGAAAACTACTTTAAAGCAGGTAATTATTTTCAAAGTAGAGATGAAGGTTCTTTTGCAAAAGTAAGTTTTTATGAACTTGAGGTTAAGCACAAATAATTAGAGAGATGATATTAAATAAAATAATAGAAGTAAGTAAACAGATGAGCTACCAGTTCATTATAGTTTTTGCTGTTGTAATTTCCATATATGGTTGTAGTAACGATGCTGAGGTAAATGAACCAGAAGTTATTCCAGAGGTAGTGGTAGAAGAAGAAGTTGAAGAAAAACCTGCGCCTGAAGTAGAAGAAGAGGTTGAAGAAGAAGTAATGGTAGAAGGGGTAGACTTCTTTTTGTCAAATATTAATTTAAGCAATTGGAAAGTGACATTACCTATCGGTAGTCCTGATGAGGTTGAGCCACCCGAGATTTTAGATTATGCTACAGATGAAAAGTTAATACCATATATGTATAATGATTCTACAGATGGCTCATTAGTTTTTTATACCTCCCCAGGTTCTTCAACAGCGAACTCTTCATATTCTAGAACAGAGCTGAGAGAACAAATGGTGCCGGGGAGCAATAGTACAAATTGGACTTTTGCAGAAGGTGGTAGAATGAAAGGTACTTTGTCAGTACCAGAAATAACAACAGATGCAAGTGGAGATTATCATAGAACTATGGTTATGCAAATTCATGGTAGGTTAACCAATGCTCAACGAGATTTAATTGGTGAGAATGATAATAATGCTCCTCCGATATTAAAAATATATTGGCAAGATGGAAAAATTAGGGTTAAAACAAAAGTGCTAAAGAATATTAATGCATCAGATGAAGAAATATTACATACCGATGCTTGGGGCGATGATGAAGGTTACACATTCCCTGATGAAATAGGTACAGACATTTTTACATTTGAAATTATTGCCTCTAATGGTAGAATGGAGGTCATCTTAAATGAAACCGAATCTGTGGTTTATGAAGACATTCATATGGAAAAATGGGGTGTTTTTGAAAATTATTTTAAAGCAGGTAACTATTTGCAAACCCTTGATGCCGGAGCTTCTGCTAAAGTTAAATATTACGAATTAGAAGTAACACATTAGTATTTAACGATTAATATACTTAATGTAAATAAGAAAGTTGTTTGAGTTAAATTTGTTGAAATGAATTTACTGGTCTTTTTTAGGCCGGTAAACTTCATTTAACCTTAGGGTTTAGAACTGAGTAATAATACGTTGAAAGCTAATTTTACACAATTGTTCATTTGTGTAACTAATTTTCAGCAAACTGTTTTACTAATCATTTTTCTATTAATGACAAGCTATATATGAAAATAGAAATCCTCACAAGGACCGAAAACCAAGAAATACAAAATGATATTGTAATTCAGATTCGAGATTTAATGAATCATAAAAATCTCGAGCCTGGTGATAAATTACCTTCCGAGAGATCCCTTTCAGATAAATTTGGGGTTAGTAGAACGAGTGTTCGTGAGGCGATTCAAAAATTAGAGTTTTATGGAATTTTAATATCAAAACCACAAAGCGGAACCTTTGTAGCAGATATTGGGCAGATCGCTATGAATGGTATGGTCAATGAAATTTTAAGATTAGAAGAGCCAGATTTTAAATCTTTAGTGGAAACAAGAATATTGCTAGAACTTAAAACGGTTAGACTGGCAGCTAGAAGAAGAACCAAAGACGACTTAAAGCGATTAAAAAACTCGTTAGAAGCGTATAAGCAAAAAGTTGAAAATGCAGAAGATGCAGTTCAAGAAGATTTATTATTTCATTTGGCCATAGCAAAGGCAAGCGGAAATAGTACCTTAAACACTTTCATGCTTATTATTATACCAGAGATATTGACCAATTTTGAAAAATACCATGTTTGCGATAAAGACATGGCTTTTAAAGGTATTCAAGAACATCAAGATATTTTTGATGCTATCAATGAGCAAAATCCGCAATTAGCAAGAGAAAAAATGAAAGTGCATTTCAAAAACCTTTACCAGTATTGTTATAATATTTAAAATATTTTCTTACTGAGTACGCTTAGATTAGCATTGTTAAATAAAACTCTCTAACATTTATGCGATGGTTCAAACTAAGCTTCGCTTAAATTAGAAATGCTTGTTCTATTTCAATTAAAAAGTATAGATTCAAATAATTATTACAATAAGTGTTCAACCGAGCTGAACACCTAAACTGAATCCCATCAATTACAATATCTACCTCCAAACTTAAATTACAAATAGATGAGCAAGCCAATTAAACTATCAATCTGGGAAAAAATATTGGCGGTAGTTCTCGCTTTTGGACCAGGTATTTTTGCCATAGGCTATACCATAGGTACCGGTAGCGTAACTTCAATGATCGTAGCTGGTAGTACATATGGCATGCAACTTTTATGGGTGCTTCTTCTCAGTTGTATTTTTTCGGGGTTGTTAATGTATGCATACGGGAATTTTGCATTAGTTACGGGCGAAACAGCACTGTATGCATTTAAGAAACATTTAAAATGGGGTAAGTTAATTGCGATCCTTATAATTTTAGGTATATCATTTGGTCAGTGGAATTCCTTAATGGGGATTTTAGGTATTTCCGCCAATATCATTTACGAGATTTTTCTAATATATTTTCCAAGTTTAGCAGACCTTAAATATGAAGCAGTATTGTCAATAGCTATTGTTGTAATAGTGGTGTTTTATGGGTTCTTAATGGTCGGTAAATATGCCTTCTTTGAGAAAATACTTGTCATTTTTGTCACGATTATGGGGCTCTCGTTTATTATTTCTTTGTTCATGGTATATCCTTTACCTGTTGAGGTAGCGAAGGGGTTGATACCAACAATTCCGAAAGTGGAAGGAGGTCAAATGATGGTAGCTGCTTTTGTGGGTACTACAATGGCGGCAGCAACTTTTCTGTCGCGTCCACTTTTTGTAAAAGGAAAAGGATGGACGATAAAAAATCGTTCGCAACAAAAGAAAGATGCGATAATTGCGGCAACGTTGGTGTTCTTCATTAGTGCATCTGTAATGGCTGTGGCATGCGGAGCGTTATTTCATCAAGGGAAACCCGTAACCCAAGTATTGGACATGGTGAATACATTAGAGCCTGTCGCAGGTAAATTTGCGCTTACACTGTTCTTTTTTGGTACCCTAAGTGCGGGTTTATCTTCAATATTTCCTTGTTTGTTAATTGCACCGATATTGTTGGCAGATTATCAATCTGGTGTATTAGATACCAATTCAAAGCAATTTAGAATTATAACGGCGATTGCCTGCGTATTTGCTTTAATTGTACCTGTTTATGGGGCAAACCCTATTGAAATGCAGATACTATCCCAAGTTTTTAATGTATTTGTATTACCCTTAGTAATAATCGGCATAATTCTCTTAATCAATAATAAAGGATTAATGACCATTTATAAGGCAGGTACATGGCTAAATATTGGTCTATTCGCGGCACTTTTCTTTTCTTGTGTAATTTCTTATAATGGTATAGTTGCCTTATTCGATTATTTTTAATGAAGATAAAATCAAATCGAATGATTTTATTTTTATCACTTCATTTTAAAATAGGATATGTAGTATCTTTATCCTCTTATAATAAATTTTAAAGGGATATTAGCTCAGTTGGTTTAGAGCGCTGCCTTGACAGGGCAGAGGTCACCGGTTCGAATCCAGTATATCCCACAATTTTTCATAAAGTATAGTTATTTATTGAAGGCATTATTTATGATTAAAACATTGAATAATTAGTTGTCTTCTATCTACAATCTATACTTGTTTCCTACGTTTATTGACAGAGGCTTATTGTTTATAATGAACAAGGAGGTTTATAAGGTTTATGCTAAACGGTTTGATTAAATATCTTGTACAGAATAAGCTAATAGCATTTGTTATGTTATTAGTTCTTTCGGTATGGGGTTTAATGAGTACTCCATTTACTGAGAATGATATACTTGTTGGTTCAAATCCGGTATCGGTAGATGCTATTCCTAATCTAGGGGATAATCAACAAATAGTATATACGGAATGGGAAGGTCAATCACCTCAAGATATTGAAGATCAAGTCACTTACCCTCTAACCTCTAATCTATTGGGGCTTCCCGGCGTAAAGTCGGTGCGTAGCTCTTCAATGTTCGGATTTTCAACTATTTATTTAATTTTCGACGATGATGTTGAGTTCTATTGGAGTCGTAGCCGAATCTTAGAAAAGCTGAGTAGTTTGCCGTCAGATTTATTGCCTAAAGGTGTCACTCCAAAACTTGGACCTGATGCAAATGCTTTGGGTCAATTATTTTGGTATACTATTGAGGGAAGAGATGAAGATGGGAATGTTACGGGTGGTTGGGATTTGCATGAATTAAGAAAAGTGCAAGACTTTTATGTTAAAAATATACTTTCTTCGGCAGATGATGTTGCCGAAGTAGCTTCTATTGGTGGTCATGTTCAAGAGTATCAAATTGAGGTGAACCCTCAACTTATGCGTCAATATCAAATTTCTTTAAAAGATGTTGTAAAGGCAGTTAAAGAAACGAATAAAAATGTCGGTGCAAATACCATAGAAATTAATAACGCAGAATATTTGATTCGGGGCTTAGGTTTGGTACAAAAAATAGCTGATATCGAAAGTACTGTGGTAGTTTCAAATGATTTTGTTCCTATAAGAGTAAAAGATATTGCCAATGTAGCCTTGGGTCCAAAAGAACGAAGAGGTATTCTCGATAAGGAAGGCGCTGAAGTTGTAGGTGGTGTCGTTGTAAGTAGATATGGTTCAAATCCTCAAAAAGTAATTGAATCTGTCAAACAAAAAATAAAGGAATTAGGCAAAGGCATGCCATCTAAAAAACTTGATAATGGTTCTATTTCTAAATTGACCATTGTTCCATTTTATGATAGAACAGAGCTTATAAAAAGTACTTTGGGTACATTAAGTTCGGCACTGTATTTAGAGATATTAATAGCAATATTAGTAGTCTTAATAATGCTGCGTAATTTAAAAATATCCATCATAATCTCTGCATTATTACCTGTAGCGGTGCTTGTGGTTTTTATTGCTATGAAGTTATTTGGTGTTGAGGCAAATATTGTCGCCTTGTCGGGTATTGCGATTGCCATAGGTACCATGGTCGATTTAGGTATTATTTTATCGGAAAATATTGTTCGCAAACTGGAGCTAGATAAAACCGGTAATTCAATTGATGATGTAGTAATTGAAGGTGTTAGCGAAGTTTCGGGGGCCATCGTAACCGCAGGTTTAACCACAATTTTAAGTTTTATTCCTGTATTTGCTTTAACTGGTGAAGAAGGTAGATTATTTTCGCCTCTTGCTTTTACAAAAACAGCAGCTTTACTTGCGGCCATGTTATTGTCATTGTTCGTAATTCCTCCAATAATTGCTAAATGGTATAGTATTAGTTTTAAAGAATTTAAGATAAAAAACATTAGTTCTTATCTAATAGGTGTACTTGGTCTAATATTAATGTTGTCTGGTTTTTGGATAGGTTTGGTGCTAGTAGGTTTAAGGATTTTGAACTTTTTAAAAGAATATGGGGTAGTCGATAAAAAGTATTTTATACGCATAAGAATTGTATATGTAGTGTCGTCGATACTACTTATTCTTACTTATTATTGGAATCCGTTAGGGTATGATAATAATTATTTTTCAGATTTGATATTTGTGTTGCTAGCCACCTTTTCCATTTTAAGTATGCTATATGCTTTTCATAAATTTTACGAAAAAATATTACTTTGGGCAATGGCTCATAAATTAGCTTTCTTGAGCATCCCTTTATTTTTATTGATATTGGGCTCATTGGTATATGTGTCTATTGGTAAAGAGTTTATGCCAAAATTAAATGAAGGGTCGTTTTTGTTAATGCCAACTTCTACAGCTCATTCTGGTATTTCTGAAAATAAAAAAATATTGCAGCAATTAGATATGGCAGTTGCTTCTATTCCTGAAATTGAAACTGTTATTGGTAAGGCGGGTCGCGTTAATTCGGCATTAGACCCTGCACCCTTATCAATGTTTGAAAACGTCATAATCTATAAAACTGAATTTATGTTAGATGAGAGTGGAATTCCACTTGCGTTCAAAACTTCAGAAGATGGTAAGTTTTATACAAAAAGCGGAGGTTTTGTTTCTGCTGGTTCAGGTACTTCTCAAAATAATTTAATCGTTGATAACGACGGTGAACATTTTAGAAATTGGCGTTCACATATAAATAGTGCAGATGATATTTGGGATGAAATAGTAAAAATCACCAATATACCTGGCGTTACCTCTGCGCCCAAATTACAACCAATAGAAACTAGGCTGGTAATGCTTCAAACTGGTATGCGTTCATCAATGGGCATTAAAATTTTCGGACCTAATTTAGAAGCTATTGAAAAATTCGGCTATGAATTAGAAAAAGAATTAAAACAAATAAAAGAAATAGATGAAGCCTCTGTTTTTTCCGATAGAATTATTGCAAAACCTTATATAAATGTTGTCTTTGATAGAGATAGGGCCGCGAGATATGGAGTGACCATAAATGAATTACAAGAAATATTGGAATCTGCAATTGGAGGCAAAGTATTGACTCAAACAATTGAAGGTCGAGAGCGTTTCGATGTAACTATTCGATATCCTAGAGAGTTAAGGTCTGATCCTAAAGATTTACAAAATATAATCGTTTCATTGCCAGATGGTAGTTCTGTACCTTTTTCCGAATTGGCGAATATTAAATTCGAAAAGGGTCCTCAAATGATAAAAAGCGAGGATGGGTTTTTAACAGGCTATGTTTTGTTTGATAAAATCGAGGGTTTGGCCGAGGTAACTGTGGTAGAAGAGGTAAAGCGTATTGTTGAAGAAAAAATAGTAAAAGGGGAATTAATTGTTCCTGATGGTGTGCGTTACAGGTTTGCAGGTACATACGAAAATAATGTTCATGCAGAGAAAACCTTATCTTTAATTATACCGTTAGTACTACTTGCTATATTGTTTATATTATACCTGCAATTCAGGTCGTTAGCGGTGTCTTTAATGATATTTTCAGGAGTAGCTGTTGCCTTTGCAGGTGGTTTTATGTTATTGTGGCTTTATGGACAAAGTTGGTTTTTAAACTTTAGTTTTTTAGGAAATGATTTAAGAAGTGTATTTAATGTTAGAACCATAAATATGAGTGTTGCCGTTTGGGTCGGTTTTATTGCCTTGTTTGGTATTGCAACTGATGATGGTGTAGTAATAGCAACTTATTTAAAACAAAGTTTTGCAGAAAAAAAACCAACATCAGTTAAAGAAATTAGAGCAGCTGTATTGAATGCAGGTAAAAAGAGAATTCGACCATGTTTAATGACTACGGCAACTACTTTATTGGCACTTTTACCTGTACTAACGGCAAAAGGTCATGGTAAAGATATAATGATACCGATGGCTATACCCGCTTTTGGCGGAATGTTGGTTGCTCTGGTAACATTATTAATTGTGCCTGTATTATATAGTTTTTGGCAAGAATTGAAATTGGAAAAAAAATAATGCGATGGAGAGCTTAGCGAAATATAAAAAATACGCAGTCTATTTGGTGGTATTGCTTTTTGGCCTACTATTGGGGTATTGGTTTTTTGGCGAATCAGATACTAATAAATCCATAGAAGTAGAGAACTCTGTTGATAAAATCACATTTACGTGTTCAATGCACCCAAATGTTGACAGTGATGAAAAAGGAACTTGTCCAATCTGCAGAATGGATTTAGTGAAAAGGCGTGTTGATTTTAATACTCAGTTCGATAATAGTTTTCAAATGAGTGAACGTGCAGTTGCATTGGCAAATGTACAAACTAGTATTATTGGTTTTAGTGCACAAAATGGACAAGTAACCCTGTCTGGAGAGATTACATCCAATGATAAAACAAATGCTACCCAAACCACATTGTTTGATGGTAGATTAGATAAGTTAGAAGTTAATTATATAGGTGAATATGTAAGAAAGGGTCAGGTTATAGGAACAATTTATAGTCCAGATTTGTACTTGGCTCAAGATAAATTACTTACCTCTGCGTCATATAAAGATACGCATGAAAAACTATATGCTGCAGCAAGAAATACTCTGGGGCTTTGGAAATTAACAGACAAACAGATAGATGATTTATTAAAGAGTGGTAAGCCTATTCAGAATTTTCCTTTGGTAGCTGATGTAGCGGGGACAGTAGTAGAAATTATAGCGTCTGAGGGTAATTATTTCAAACAAGGTGATCCTTTGTTTAAGGTATCTCGTCTATCAACAGTATGGGCGGTTTTTCAAGCATACGAAAATCAGATGCCACTATTGAAAATAGGACAACAAATTGAAATAGTGTCAGAAGCATTTAAAGGAACTTCTCTTAAAGCAACAATATCTTTCATAGAGCCTTTACTGGATAGGGGAAGTAGAGTAGTTTCTGTTAGAGCCGATATTTCAAATAAAGATGGAAAATGGAAGCCGGGTATGTTTGTTGAAGGTAAGGTAAATGTCGAAGGTGCCGATGAAAAACTGTTAATGGTGCCGAAGAGTGCCGTTCTTTGGACGGGTGAACGGTCTGTTGTCTATAAAAAGGTAAATGCCAATATACCTGAATTTGAAATGTTACAAGTTCAGTTGGGTGAATCTGTTGGTAAGAATTACATAGTATTGGAAGGATTACAAACAGGTGATGAAATTGTCACTAATGGTGCTTTTGTAATTGATGCTGCAGCGCAATTACAAGGCAAGAATTCAATGATGTATTCTAATAATCTTGAAATAAGCCAAAATGCAAAGCATGAAGAACATCTAAATAAATTGACTTTAGAACAGAACCAAAACTTGAAGGAAGCCTTAAAAGTTTATTTTGATTTTAAGGATGCATTGGTTGAATCGAATTCTATTAATTCAACATTGCTCGCCGAAAAACTTTATAAAGCATTGGTTTTAGTAAATCAAACAGGAATGGATAATAATCTTCAGGGTAATATTAAATCTGCCCTCACATCGCTTGTAATTATTGAAAAGAGTAAAGATTTGGAGAAGAATCGTTTAGAATTTAAGAATCTGTCAAATGCTATTATCTTTATATCTTCTCAAATAACTGATTACGGTAACCCTATTTACATTCAGCATTGCCCTATGGCAGATAATAATACTGGTGGAGACTGGTTAAGTTTAGATAAGGCTATTAAGAATCCTTATTTCGGCGACAAAATGTTGACTTGTGGTAGCATAATAAAAGTTATAAATTAAATATTACAAATTCTCTAAAACACGCTCTAAAGCCATTCCCCTAGAACCTTTAATCAATATAGAAGATTTAGGTTGTAAAGGGTTTTTATTTAGGTGAGATTTCAATTCTTCGAAATTATTTAATCTAGTTGCGCTAGAATCCGTTAGATAAAAATTCTCTCCAACCAATATCACTTCTTCAAAATTTAAGCTCGTTGCTAAGTCTGAAATATTTTGATGTTCTTCTTTTGCAGACTCGCCTAATTCGAACATATCACCCAGAATTAAAACTTTTCGTTTCTTATTTAAAGAATTAAAGTTTTCTAATGCGACAGTCATACTAGAAGGGTTGGCATTATAGGCATCTAAAACAATATAATGCCCGCTTTTATTTAATATTTGAGATCTATTATTATCCGGAGTATATTTTTCAAGCGCCTTTTTTATATCATTTAACTCAACATTGAAATATTTTGCCATTACAATTGCAGCACAACAGTTCGAGAAGTTGTACGTGCCAATTAAATTAGTCTCCATATGGACGTCTTCTACTAACAGGTGAACAAATGGTTGAGCCTCCAGTAATTTAATAATATAGTATTTAGAATCCTCAGAGCTAAAACCAAATTTTTTCGTGTAAGTGCTTAGCTTAGTTTTTTGAATAGGGTCGTCAGCATTTAAAAAAATTCCTTTTTTATGAGAGGTGAGATATTTATATAATTCGCTTTTTCCCTTAATAACGCCTTCAACACCTCCAAAGCCCTCTAAATGTGCTTTTCCAAAATTTGTGATATACCCAAAATCTGGTTCAGCAATTTTGCAAAGAAATTCGATTTCTTTAATGTGATTTGCGCCCATTTCAATAATTGCAATTTCAGTATCGGGTTCAATAGTCAATAATGTCAATGGAACACCTATATGGTTATTGAGATTTCCCTTAGTAGCTATAGTTTTGTAAGTGGTCCTTAAAACGGCATTAATTAGTTCTTTAGTGGTGGTTTTACCATTGCTACCGGTAAGACTTATAACTTGCGCTTTAGATTGTTTTCTATGAAAATTCGCAAGATGTTGTAGCGCCGTCAATACATCTTTAACAAGAATTGTTCTATCGTCAATTAGATATTCTTTTTCATCGATAATGACAATGCTTGCTCCGCTATCAAGAGCTTTTTGAGCATACATATTGCCATTATAATTATCACCTTTTAAAGCAAAGAATATATCGTTAGCTTTAATTTTTCTGGTATCGGTACTTATAGAAGGGTTCGCTAAAAAAGCGGAATGTAAATCTTGAATTTTCATAAAATCGAAGATAAAAAAAAGCCCCTTAAGAAAGGGGCTTTTTTTAGTTTGTAAAGAGAAAAATTATTTAGCTTTTTTTCCTCTAACTGTTTTGTTCTTTGTTTTTGACTTAGAACCAACTCTAGACATTGCACATCTAAAGCCAATGTAATCAGTCGCCATATATTCTGGCAAGTATCTTCTTTGTGCTGGATCCAACCAATACGCTCTATCTCTCCAAGAACCACCTTTGAAAACTCTAACTTCATCATTAATTAACGTAGTTCTGTTGTTTGAAACGTCAAAACCTTTAACAAGATTACCTAATGAATCTCTTTCAACTGAATGCTTAGGAGAGTTATACATTTTTTTGTTTGGGTCTTCTTCTTCGCCGTCATTAAATCTGTCGTAAAATCTTGAAGATCCAGAATCACCATCTCTATATCCTCTGTTATCACTAGAAGAGAAATTTGTTCTTAAATATGTTTCTTCTTCATCAACAGCTACCATTTTAATTTCACCTGGTAAATTTACTGCAACTACTTTTCCGTTCGGTAAAGTGTCAAAAACAATAGTATCCCTTAAGATGTTTACTTTACCATCTTCGCCTATTGCGCTTTTCATGTATATGTTACCTCTGTAGTAGTTAAAATCACTTACTTCGTCATCAACTATTGGTCGGTAAACATCAGCAGTCCATTCGGCAACGTTACCAGCCATGTCATAAAGACCTAAATCGTTAGGCTTGTAAGACATTACTTGTGCGGTAATATCGGCACCATCATCAGACCAACCTGCGATTCCGCCATAATCACCTTTGCCTTGCTTAAAGTTCGCTAATTGGTCACCTCTACCTACACGTTGTCCGTTACGAGTATAATCACCTTCCCAAGGGTATTTTTTTCTACCTCTATAGTTATTATATTCTCTTTGACCAACCTGTGCTTGAGCAGCATATTCCCATTCAGTTTCAGTAGGTAATCTATATTCTGGCATAATAATACCACTACTTCTTTTTGCAAAAGTAGATGTACTATCTTTTTTCTGCTTTCCTTGTAAAGAATCAATTTGTCCGTTATAAACAGATTCTGGTCTGTTTAAGTAAGCCTCAGTACTAAAAGTACCTTGAACTTCACCTGTAGATGCTTGGTATTTTGCATCTTCAGATAAGTAACCTTCTCTTTCTAACATAACCTCGTTTACACGATCGGTTCTCCATTCTGCAAATTGTGTTGCTTGTATCCAGTTAACTCCTACCACAGGGTATTCTGCATATGCTGGGTGTCTCAGGTAATTATTTGTCATAGTTTCGTTGAAACCTAATCTGTTTCTCCATACTAAAGTATCAGGTAATGCACCAACATAGATATTAGTATATTTCGGATTTTCTGGAGGGTAAACACTTTTTAAATAGTCAAGGTATTCTAGATACATGACGTTAGTTACCTCAGTCTCATCCATATAAAAAGACTGTACATGTTGTGCAGTTGGGGTATTGTTCCAATCATGCATTACATCATCTTGTACTTTACCTTTAGTAAATGTACCACCTTCAACAAACACCAAGCCTGGAGCAGTTTCTTGCTCTTTAAAGTCGGTATTGTATTGAAAACCACCTTCTTTGGCATTTATCTTCCAACCTGTAGCTCTAGAGGTATTTTTTCCAGATGAGGATTTCGAACAGCTACTTACTGTAAAACCTCCTACTAATACCGTGCATGAGAGTACAACTTTTATTAAATGTTTTTTCATAATTAGGACTTGAGTTCAATTTACATATACTATAGTAGTTTGGTCGCTACAGAATATGATACTATAATTTCTTTTAATTTGTTTGTCACTTTCGCTCAATAGAACGGTGTTTTTATGAGATTATTTTACAATTAAAAATAATTTTAAAAATCTCATATCGAACTGTCAATAAATTTAGGCTCGCTTAATTAGGTAAACGCTTAAAACGATTAATTAGTATGGTTTTGAATATTTCTTTTTGAAAGTATATATAAGTGTTATTTTTTATAGTGGAAGAAGGTGTAAAATAGATGGTAGATTGCTTTGCGGGCAAATTCGCACAAAATTCTTGTTGCTTATGCAAGATAACGGGAAAAACAGCGTTTAGATGTAAAATAACTATTGTAAATATATTTATAAGGTATATTTAGTTTTTATTAATTAAAGAATTAATTCTGATGAGAAAAATCTCAATAATTTTCATTGTATTGTTTGTAGGTAAAATTTTCGCACAAGATAATCAACGTGTTATAACCACAGCTGTACCTTTTCTAACAATTGCAGCAGATGCAAGATCTGCGGGTATGGGTGACATGGGTGTGGCAACGTCTACAGATGCCTTTTCCCAACAATGGAATCCTGCTAAGTTTGCTTTTGCAGACCGTAAAATGGGTATAGGTATTAGTTATACTCCATATTTAGAAAGTATAATCACCGATATTTCATTATTGAACGCTAGTTTTTATAATAAACTAGATGAACAAAGTGCGTTTGCTTTAAGTTTACGATATTTTACTTTAGGTGAAATAGAATTAAGACAATTTGCAAATGACCCGGGTACAATTGCTAAACCAAATGAATTAGCGCTAGATGGTTCGTACTCTTTAAAATTGAGTCCGACTTTTTCTATGGCCGTTGGTGGTAGATATATTAGGTCTAATTTAAGATTGCCTCAAAACGGTACCGAAGATTCTCAAGCTGCGGGATCGTTTGCAGTAGATGTAGCAGGTTATTATAGGTCTGACGAAATAGCTTACAGTAATTTTGATGGTAGATGGAGAGCAGGTTTCAACCTTTCAAATATTGGGGGGAAAATTCAGTATGATGCTGGCGGACAAGAAAACTTTTTACCAAGTAAATTAAGTTTTGGTGGTGGGTTTGATTTTATATTAGATCAAGACAATGTTATTGGTATTACAACAGAATTTACCAAGTTGCTAGTTCCTACACCACAAGATTATGATGGTGATGGCGATGTAGACGCTGCTGATAATGATATTTACCAGAACGAAAGTGGATTCAGTGGTATTTTTAATTCATTCTCTGATGCACCAGATGGTTTTAGTGAAGAGTTAAAAGAATTTACTTGGGCTTTAGGTGCAGAATATGTGTATCAAGATGCCTTTATGATTAGAACAGGTTATTTTAATGAAAGTGAAGAGAAAGGTTCTAGAAAGTTTTTCACCTTAGGTGCTGGCTTTAAATTTAAGGCTGCACAAGTAGATTTATCTTATTTGTTCTCTACCTCTCAGGTTAGAAATCCCCTAGAGAATACACTACGTTTTTCTCTTACCTTTAATTTAGGAGAAGAATTTTACAACGATTAGGCTTTAAAATAGATTATAAGAATATAAAAAAAACCTGCAATTGCAGGTTTTTTTATGTGGTAATTTTTTTAAAGGTAAATTTATATAGCCACCAGATATATATTTGTAGATTGAAACATAAAAATAAAACATGGTCAACAAAAAGAAGATAAGTTTTGATGTTACGGTATATGATTCGTTCAATGAACTGAAAAGTGATGACCAAAATTTAATGTCGGCCGCTGTCAGTGCAAGGCAGAGAGCTTATGCGCCTTATTCAAGTTTTAATGTTGGCGCTTCCGTTTTGTTGGAAAACGGAGAAATTATAGAGGGTAATAATCAAGAAAATGCATCTTATCCCTCAGGTTTGTGTGCAGAAAGGGTAGCTGTGTTTTATGCAGGTGCGAAATATCCAGGAATGAAAATCAAGGCAATTGCAATTACAGCTGCATCTTTAAATCATGAAGTAAGTGAACCTGCAGCCCCTTGTGGTAATTGCAGACAGGCGATTTCTGAGTATGAATTTAGGCAGGGCCAACCGATTAAAATTTTATTAATGGGAGAGACAGGTAGTGTTATAGAGTGCAATTCTTTAGCAGATCTACTGCCGCTCGGTTTCAATAGTAGTTTTTTAAATTAATTTTTCTCGCAAAAAGTATTGTAAATAAACACGTTATATACTTTATTTGTTAAGCGTATAATTTCTGAATGGATTTGCTTCTAATATTTTTATCGATTCATTTATATGTGTATTTTTGCTACTCTAGTATACATAGGTCATATTACCTCTGTTATCAATATAGAATTTTAAACCTTTAGTTAAAATTGATGAAAAAAATCACCAAGGAAACGTATTTGAAATGGTATGCAGACATGCTGTTTTGGAGAAAATTTGAGGATAAATTGGCTGCTGTATATATTCAGCAAAAGGTAAGAGGGTTTTTACATTTGTATAATGGGCAAGAAGCTGTTTTGGCTGGTGCACTACATGCAATGGATTTAACCAAAGACCGTATGATAACGGCTTATAGAAATCACGTTCAGCCAATTGGTATGGGTGTGGATCCTAAAATGGTTATGGCTGAGCTTTATGGTAAAGTTACCGGTACTTCTAAGGGTATGGGTGGATCGATGCATATCTTTTCGAAAGAGCACCGTTTTCATGGTGGTCATGGTATTGTTGGTGGGCAAATTCCATTAGGTGCAGGTATGGCTTTTGGTGATAAGTATGCTGGTAGAGATAATGTTACCCTATGTTATATGGGTGATGGTGCTGTTAGGCAAGGAGCATTACATGAAACATTCAATCTAGCAATGCTATGGCAATTGCCAGTTGTTTTCATTTGCGAAAATAATGGTTATGCAATGGGTACTTCGGTGGCTAGAACATCTTTTTCTACAGAAATCTGGAAGTTAGGTTTAGGTTACGAAATGCCTTGTGGACCAGTTGATGGAATGAACCCTGTGACGGTTGCACAAGAAATGAGTAAAGCTATTGATAGAGCTCGTAGTGGTGGCGGACCAACTTTTCTTGAAATGAAAACGTACAGATATAGAGGTCACTCAATGTCAGATGCACAGCATTACAGAACGAAAGATGAAGTTGAAGAGTATAAGAAAATAGATCCGATTACTCAAGTGTTGGATATTATTAAAGAAAATAATTACGCAACTGAAGCCGAAATCAAGGAAATTGATAAAAATGTCAAATTAATGGTTAAGGAGTGCGAGAAGTTCGCAGAAGAATCAGATTATCCACCTATAAACCAATTATACGATATGGTTTACGAACAAGAGGATTTTCCATTTGTTGAACATAAATTTTAATTAGATGGCTATAGTAGTAAATATGCCCCGTTTAAGCGATACCATGGAAGAGGGTACCGTAGCTAAATGGTTAAAAAGCGTTGGAGATAAAATTCAAGAAGGAGATATATTAGCCGAAATCGAAACTGATAAAGCAACGATGGAGTTCGAATCATTTAATGAGGGAACTTTACTGCACATTGGTATTCAAGAAGGTGATACTGCCCCTGTAGATAGTCTATTGGCTATTATAGGTGATGAAGGTGAAGATATTTCAGCTTTGTTAGGTGGTAGTACGGCAGCTAGAGAAGAGAAATCATCTGAAGCGGAAGTTGTTACTGAAGATACAGCTGAAGAAGCGCATGGTGGTGGTGAAATTCCTGAGGGAGTTGAAATCGTAAAAATGCCTCGTTTGAGTGATACCATGGAAGAAGGTACCGTGGCAACATGGTTAAAGAAAGTTGGTGACGATGTTGAAGAAGGTGACATATTAGCTGAAATCGAAACCGATAAAGCTACGATGGAGTTTGAATCTTTCTATAATGGAAAACTATTATATATTGGTATACAAGAAGGTGAGTCTTCTCTTGTAGATGCTGTATTGGCAGTTATAGGTCCAGAAGGTACAGATGTCGATGCTGTTTTAAATAACAAATCTGGCGGAAGTAAAAAGAGTGCTGCAACCGAAACTAAGAAAGAAGATAAAAAATCAGATGATACTTCTGATACTAAAGAGGCTTCAATTTCGGTAGCCGATGGTGAAAGAATTTTTGCTTCGCCGTTAGCTAAAAAAATCGCTGCCGATAAAGGTATCGATTTAGCTAAAGTTTCTGGTTCTGGTGATCATGGAAGAATTACAAAGAAAGATATAGAAAATTACACACCAAGTGCAGCTGCAGCTTCTGCTCCAGCAGCTACTGCAAGTGTAAAAGCTGATAACGCAATCGCTGCCCAACCTGTATCAATGGCAATGCCGTCTGGTGAAGAAGGTACCGAAGAGGTTAAGAACTCTAATATGCGTAAGGCGATAGCTAAGGCATTAGGTAATTCTAAATTTAATGCTCCACATTTCTATCTTACCATTGAGGTAGATATGGATAATGCAAAAGAATCTCGCGCACAGATAAATAGCTTGCCAGATACCAAAGTGTCATTTAATGATATGATATTAAAGGCATGTGCAATGGCACTTAGAAAGCACCCTCAGGTTAATACTTCGTGGAGTGCCGAAACTACAAAGTACCATAAACACATTCATATGGGTGTTGCTGTTGCTGTTGATGAAGGTTTAGTTGTGCCAGTTATAAAACACGCCGATCTATTAGGTTTAACGCAAATAGGTAGTGCCGTAAAAGATTTAGCAGGTAAAGCACGTAATAAGAAAATTGCTCCTTCAGAAATGGAAGGCAGTACATTTACAGTGTCAAACCTAGGTATGTTCGGTATACTTGAATTTACTAGTATTATCAACCAGCCAAATTCAGCAATACTTTCAGTTGGTGCAATTGTTGAAAAGCCGGTTGTTAAAAATGGTGAAATTGTTGTAGGCAATACTATGAAGTTGACACTTGCTTGTGATCACAGAACTGTTGATGGTGCTGTAGGAGCTCAGTTTCTTCAGACATTAAGATATTTTGTTGAAAATCCGGTTACTATGTTAGCATAGAAAATTGATTTTAAAAATAGAATTAGAAAAGCATCCTTTCGTCGGGATGCTTTTTTTTATCTTTATATTCTAAATGTAATCTTGTTATGAAATATTTAAGCTTAGTACTTCTCAGTACACTAATTCTTAGTTGTGGTGGGGCGAAAGTTGATCAATCAACAGTCTTGAATCCTACAAATCCGAAGGGAGTAAAAGGAACGGTTTTACCTAGCAGTACAGTTGAAAGTTCTGAAGGTGAAGTTGATATGGAATCCTCAAAGCTGAAGGCGCATACCACACCAGGCGACATTGAAAAAATTATGACGTTTTTAACTTCAGATAAGCTACAGGGTCGAGATACAGGCAGTGAAGGTATTGTAATGGCAGCCGATTATATTGAAAATATATTTGAAGAGAATAGAATCGCACCTTATTTTACCTCATACAGAGATACTTTAGAAAATTATAACGATGGTGTAGCTTATAACATAGTTGGTTTTTTATCAGGTACAGATGATAAGTTGAAAAACGAGTTTGTTATTATAGGTGCGCATTATGACCATATCGGTTTAATAAGTGGCGGTGGTGATGATTCAATTGCGAATGGAGCAAATGATAATGCATCTGGTACAACCACAGTTTTAGAATTGGCGAAATACTTTGGCAAGTTGAAAGGCAATAAGAGAAGTATAATTTTCGCACTGTTTACGGCTGAGGAAAAGGGTTTGTTAGGTTCTAAGCATTTGGCTTCCAAATTAAAGGCTGAAAATATTGATTTATATGCCATGCTAAACTTTGAAATGGTAGGTGTACCTATGGTCGATAAAGATCATAGTCTGTATTTAACAGGATATGAGTTGTCAAATTTAGCAGACATCAGTAATTCGTACGCGCACAAAAATTTAGTAGGTTTTCTTCCGAAAGCAAAAGAGTTTAATTTGTTTAGAAGGTCAGATAATGCTCCTTTTCACGATGAGTTTAATGTGCCTTCGCAAACATATAGCTCTTTTGACTTTACAAATTTTGGTGAATATCATAAAGTAGGCGATGAAGCATCGTTGATGGATTATAATTTCATGTCTACAGTTGTAAATGAAGCCATGCCTATGCTAGAAGGTATAATTAACGCACCGATAAAAGAAGTAAAATATAATTAATGGAATACATAATTGTAACAGGTACCAGTAGGGGAATTGGTTTTGAATTGAGTAAGCTACTAGCCGATAACGGTTATAAAGTCTTGGCGCTATCTAGAAATGAAAAGCCGATAAAGAACCTTAACCATAAAAATATTGAGACATTTTCCTTTGACGTGTCTTCGGTAACAGATAGAGCTAAATTATCTGATTATTTAAAAGATAAAAAGGGTAATGTAATAGCACTTATAAATAATGCGGGCAAGCTGATCAACAAACCTTTTTTAGAATTGACAGAAGAAGAGTTTAAGTCGGTTTATGATGTGAATGTTTTTGGGGTTGCGGCTATGACAAGATTGGTGGTACCATTCATGAATACTAATGGTCACGTACTTACTATTAGTTCTATGGGTGGTATTCAGGGGAGCGCAAAATTCCCAGGTCTTTCTGCATATAGTTCGAGTAAGGGAGCTGTTCTTACACTAACAGAATTACTAGCTGAGGAATTCAAAGAAACAGGTCCGGCATTCAATGCACTCGCATTAGGTGCGGTACAGACAGAAATGTTAGAAGAAGCTTTTCCGGGTTATAAAGCTCCTGTTACTGCATTAGAAATGGCTGAATATATAATGGAATTTGCCTTGAAAGGCCAAAAGCTTTATAATGGTAAAATATTACAGGTAAGCAGTAGTACACCATAAAAATGCAACAAACGTTAGCTAAATATCTTCCAGAATTAGCGGTTAGTCCATGTTATGAGCTAATTAAAGTTAGTCAGGTGCATTTAAAAATCGTGAATGAGCGGGTTACTAGGCATGGCGATTATAGAAGGCGAAAAGATGGTAATCATCAAATAACGGTCAATGCGTCTTTAAATAAGTACCGGTTTTTGATTACTTTAATTCATGAGATTGCCCATTTAATGGCATTTGAGAAATATGGTCGACATATTAAGCCACATGGATTAGAATGGAAAAAAACCTTTCAGCATTTAATGCTACCATTTATACGACCAGAGATATTTCCTTCGCAACTTTTACCTTTATTGGCTAGACATTTTAAGAATCCGAAGGCAAGCAGTAGTACAGATGCTCAATTATCTATTGCTTTAAAGCAATTCGATGAACAACAATCGGAAAAAACTTACGTTTACGAATTACCGATTGGGTGTGTGTTTCGCATCTATAATGGCAAATTATTTAAAAAAGGAAATAAACGAACTAAGCGTTATGAATGTGTAGAATTATCCTCAGGTAGGATGTTTCTGTTTCAACCTAATGCTGAAGTGGAATTAATAAAAAGCTGACATGAATAAAAATTATTACGCCGTTTTAATGGCAGGAGGAGTAGGGTCTAGATTCTGGCCAATAAGTACAAGTGACAATCCGAAACAATTTCATGATATGTTGGGTACAGGTGATACCCTTATTCAAAAAACGTTTCAGAGGTTGAACAAATTTGTACCTACCGAAAATATTTTGATTCTTACCAATGAACGCTATAATGATTTAGTATTAGAGCAATTGCCGATGGTAAAACAAGAGCAAGTCGTTCTTGAGCCAGCCATGAGAAATACGGCGCCTTGTATTTTATATGCTGCAATGAAAATTCAGAAGATGAACAAAGATGCCGTAATGATAGTGGCACCAAGTGATCATTGGATCGAAGATGAAGATGCATTTGCAAAAGATGTTATAGCTTGTTTTAAGAAATGCGAAACTGAAGATGTGTTATGTACGCTAGGTATTAAGCCATCTTTTCCAAACACTGGTTTTGGGTACATAGAATATAACAAGGCAGATAAAGCACAAATTAAAAAGGTAAATCAGTTTAGAGAGAAGCCAGACTACGAGACTGCAAAAGATTTTTTAGCACAAGGGAATTTTTTATGGAATGCGGGAATCTTCATGTGGAGTGCAAAGACAATTGTAAACGCATTTCAAAATTTTCAACCGAAACAATATGCATTGTTTAGAGATGGTTTAGTGTGTTATAATACCGATGATGAGAAGAAATTTATATCTGAAAACTATCCTAAGGCAGAAAATATCTCAATCGATTATGCCATATTAGAAAATTCGGAAGCTATTTACGTAAAAGAAGCAACATTTGATTGGAATGATTTAGGTACTTGGGGCTCATTGTATGATAAGTTAGATAAAGATAAGAATGAAAATGCCATAGTAAATGCAAAAGTGATAGCCCAAGATGCTAATGGTAACATGATTAGGTCTAAAGCAGGTAAAGTTGTTGTAGTAGATGGTCTAAGTGATTATATAATAGTTGATAAAGATGAAGTACTTTTGATTTACCCAAAGACAAAAGAACAAGACATTAAACAAGTTTTAAATAAGGTAAAAGATACCTTTGGTGATGAATTCGCTTAAATATGGAGAACAATCTTAATCAAGATAATATTACCCCTAATAGTAATGAGGGTAGTGGTAGTGAAGAAGTAAAAAAAGATTTTCAAGGTCTTTTAGGTAGTGTTAAAACGTTTCTTTCTGAGTTGTTGGACATTAGAACGAATACTGATCAGCAGGCAACGAAAGAAGCTATTATTGCCGATATACCTTTTAAGGGTCATACTTCTTGGATTTTGATTTGTTCTATTTTTATTGCATCAATTGGTCTTAATGCCAATTCTACAGCTGTTGTTATTGGTGCGATGTTAATTTCTCCATTAATGGGGCCTATTTTAGGTATTGGCATGTCTGTGGCAATAAATGACATTGATACGCTAAAAAGATCATTGAAGAACTTTGCCGTAATGGTAGTTTTAAGTGTAATAACAGCCTATTTGTTCTATAGGTTTTTTCCGCTTAGAGATGAGTCTTCAGAACTTTTAGCAAGAACCGAACCTGATATTAGAGATGTTTTAATTGCATTTTTTGGTGGTTTGGCATTGGTTATTGCTCGTGCTAAGAAAGGAACAATAGCTAGTGTTATTTTCGGTGTGGCGATTGCAACAGCGTTAATGCCGCCATTATGTACCGTAGGTTTTGGTCTGGCAATTGGTAATTGGAATTATGCATCAGGTGCGATGTACCTCTTTATTATTAATACCATATTTATAGCCCTTGCAACCTTCTTGGTTATTAAGCTATTAAAATTTCCTATGGTTCGCTATGTGAATTCGCAGCGAAGAAAATTAATAGGTAGATTAGCGTCTTTATTAGCTATACTAGTAATGATACCTGCGGGATTTACTTTTTACAGCGTTTTCAAAAAATCGTTATTTAATAGAGATGCCGAAACTTTTATAACAGAGAAAATAGTGCCATACCAATTTTCGGGTGAAGGTAAATTTTTGAAAGATTTTAGTGAGGTAGACTATGATGCTGAAGGTAAGTCTAAAATTGAATTGGTTTTCATGGGTAATGACGGCATACCGGACAATGTAATTGCTACCTGGCGTGCCCAAATGGCAGAATACAAACAACTACAAGGAACTGAGCTTAGCGTTGTTCAGGGTTCTAAAAGTGACGAAGCAAATGAGCTGAAATATGTTAATGAGCTTTATGAGTCACAGAAAAGTATTCTTACCACTAAAGACGAGAAAATTCAGCTTTTAGAAAGTGAATTGGTTCGTTTAAATCAAATATCATCAAATCAGATTCCTTTCAAAGAAATTAGTCTAGAGGCTAAAACGAATTATGAAAATTTAGAACGAATAGGCTATGCTTATTTAATTTCAACAGATTTTGCTAAAACTGATAGTATACCATTATTTGAGGTCACTTGGAAGAAGGAAGCTAAAAGGGCAGAAACGGTTAAAGACATGGGCAAGCTACAAGATTGGCTGCGTCTTAGATTGAATAATAAAAACATTCAAATAAAGGAAATAGCGAAAGACTAGTTCTGTTCTTGAATATACATTTGACGTACTTTTTTGAAAAGGTCAGATGAATATACAAAATTAGTTACCGCTTCATTTTCGGTCTTAAAGATTTCATTTTTGGTTCCTTCCCATTCTAAGAGTCCGTCTTTAAGGAATATTATTTTTTCCCCTATTTGCATTACCGAGTTCATATCATGGGTGTTTATAACCGTGGTGATATTGTACTCTTCGGTAATTTCTTTGATAAGGTCATCAATAAGAATAGCTGTCTTAGGATCTAGACCAGAATTTGGTTCGTCACAAAAAAGATATTTCGGATTCATAACTATCGCACGAGCAATAGCTACACGCTTTTGCATACCACCAGAAATCTCGGAAGGAAATTTATGATGCGCATCAATTAGATTAACTCTTTTTAGAACAGCATCTACACGGTCTTTCATTTCAGATTTAGGCTGTTTAGTAAACATCTCTAAAGGAAACATTACATTACCTTCAACCGTCATACTATCAAACAGGGCGCTACCTTGAAATACCATGCCCATTTCTTGTCTTAAATCGCGTTTCTCGTCGTTTGAAAGATCGGCATATAATTTTCCGTCATAGACGATACCACCTTCTTCAGGAATAAATAAACCTAAAAGACATTTAAGAAATACGGTTTTACCCGATCCACTTTGTCCAATGATCAAATTGGTTTTGCCTTTTTCGAATGTGGTGGTAACTCCTTTAAGAATATGAGCATCACCAAAAGATTTATGTATATCTCGTACTTCTATCATTATCCTAGTAAAAGTTGGGTTAATATGTAGTTGAGTATGATAATTACAACACTCGTCCAAACGAACGCGGTCGTACTTGCCTTACCAACCTCTAAAGCTCCGCCGCGCATATAAAATCCATGAAACGATGGTATAGTAGCAATTACAAAGGCAAAAATTAATGTTTTTACAAATGCATATCCGATATGAAAGGGTACAAAATCTGTTTGTAGTCCGGTTATAAAATCTTCACTAGTTAAGAATCCGCCGAAAACACCGGCCATCCATCCTCCGAATATTCCGACGTACATAGAAATTGCAATTGCAAAAGGGTAAAAAAGCATTGCAATTATTTTTGGGAATACTAAGTAATTTAAAGAGTTTACACCCATTACCTCAAGCGCATCGATTTGTTCGGTAACCCTCATGGTACCGATACTAGATGTAATATAAGATCCCACTTTACCAGCCATAATTATAGAAACGAACGTAGGCGCAAACTCTAATATTACAGATTGCCGTGTCGCGAAACCAATAAGATTTCTAGGTATTAATGGGTTGGTAAGGTTAAGGGCAGTTTGTATAGCTACAACGGCACCTATAAAAAAGGAGATGAATATAATAATACCCAAAGAGCTAAAGATTAGCTCATCTATTTCCTTAAATATAAGTGATTTCATTATTCTCCATTTCGTAGGTTTTTTAAAAACCTCGCGGATCATAATTGCATAGCTTCCTACAGATGCTAAATAGTTCATTCGTTACAAATAAATTTCTTATCGTAAAAATAACAATAAAGGACTTGATTTAACCTCCGTTTAATCTTTAAACGTCGAAATTATTTACTTTTGCGTTTCAATCTCACCAGTATCAAAATGAAAAAATATTTAAGTGCATCATTATTGATGGTTACATTGTTGTTGACAAGTAGTTTAACAGCGCAAAAGAAAAACAAAGATAATTCGACCGACAATTTATTATGGGTGAAGCCAAAATTGGTGGTTGGTATTGTGGTAGACCAAATGCGATATGATTATCTAACCCGTTTTTATGATCATTTTGGAAATGACGGATTTAAAAGACTTGTAGAGCAAGGCTTTAATTGCAAGAATAATCATTTTAATTATGCACCTACAAGCACAGGACCTGGGCATACTTCTGTATATACAGGCACAACGCCAGCAGTACATGGCATTATAGGAAACAATTGGTACGATAAAGAAATAGATAAAAGTGTGTATTGTGCCGGCGATGATTCGTACACATCTGTAGGTACAGCTTCAGATGCGGGGCAAATGTCACCGCACCGTATGGGGGTAACTACGATAACAGACGAATTACGCTTAAATAACCAAATGCAAGGTAAGACCATTGCCATTGCACTAAAAGACAGAGGTGCAGTTTTACCTGGTGGGCACACGGCTAATGCAGCGTATTGGTTTCATGGTGCAAATGAAGGGAATTGGATAACAAGTTCTTATTACATGAACGAGCTACCAAAATGGGTTAATGATTTTAATTCATCTGGTACGGCACAATCGTATAAAAGAGAATGGAATACGCTAAAAGATATTAAAGAATACAAAGAAAGTGGAACCGATATTAACCTCTTTGAAGGAAAATTTGAAGGAGAATCTACAACCTCATTCCCCCATAATACTCCTGCATTATTAGACAAAACCAAAGATTTTGATATAATTAAAGCAACGCCATTTGGTAATTCATTGACTGCAGATTTTGCTATAGAAGCACTAAAGCAAGAAGGTCTGGGTAAAGATGATATTACAGATTTTCTTGCAGTAAGTTTTTCAAGTACCGATTATGTTGGGCATATGTATGGGGTAAATTCTAAAGAAGTTCAAGATACTTATTTAAGGTTAGATGCAGATTTGGAAAGATTATTTAAAGCATTAGATAAGAATGTAGGTGAAGGGCAATACACGTTATTTTTAACAGGAGACCATGCGGCTATTGAAGTGCCAACGTATTTAAAGAGTGTAAAAATACCATCTGGTTATATAGAAACAGCAGCGAATAAAAAGAGGTTAGCCGAGTTTTTGCAGTATAAGTATGGTACAGAAGATATAGTTAAAAACTATTCTAACGATCAAATATTTTTAGATCATAAAATTGTAAAAAATCTAGATTTAAGTCTGGCAGAAGTTCAAGTTGAAATAGCACAAGAAATTTTAGATTACGATGCTATTGATAGAGTGTATACTGCAAATCAAATGTGGAGTACTAACTATACTTCTGGTATACCTTATATTTTGCAGAACGGTTATAACCAAAAGCGATCAGGTGATGTATTGGTAGTATTGAAGCCTGGTTTTATTTCTTACGGTTCTACTGGCTCAACACATGGTTCGCCACAAATCTACGATACACATGCGCCATTATTGTTTTATGGTATGGGTATAAAGCCCGGATCGACTATTAACAGAACAGAAATTCCTGATATTGCACCTACTATTTCGGCGCTGTTAGGTATATCTTTTCCTAATGGTACAAACGGTAAACCCATAACAGAGGTGTTTAAATAATATGGATGATAGGCTAATAGGTATTTTTGATTCTGGTATTGGCGGCACATCTATATGGGGCGAAATACAAGAACTTTTGCCAAATGAAAATTGTATTTATTTGGCAGATAGTAAGAATGCGCCTTATGGTGAAAAATCTGAAGAGCGAATTCTAGAGCTAAGTATAAAAAATACCGAATATTTAGTAAGCCAAGGTTGCAAAATTATTGTCGTTGCCTGTAATACCGCAACCACAAACGCCATAGATTATTTAAGGGCGAACTATACGATACCTTTTATAGGTATTGAGCCGGCATTAAAACCTGCGGCTATAAATACCAAATCTAAGATTGTAGGTGTGTTGGCGACCAAAGGTACCTTGTTGAGTAGTCTGTTTCACAGTACTTCAAAAAATCATGCTGCCGGTATAACCGTGTTAGAGCAACGAGGTACCGGTTTGGTCGAGATGATCGAAAACGGAAACCTACAAAGCGATGAATTATACCAGTTATTAGAAGGTTATATAAAACCTATGCTTGAAAAGGGGATGGATTATTTGGTTTTGGGCTGTACCCATTACCCATATTTAATTCCGTTATTGAAAAAAATGTTGCCAGAGAATGTAACTATTATAGACTCTGGTCAGGCAGTGGCGCGACAAACGAAAACGGTTTTAGAGAAAAACGAGTTATTGACCAGTTCTAAACAGCAGGGTTTGCACCAATTTTATACCAATGGCGATGAAAAAGTGCTAGCTAGTATTTTAAATATGCCACAGTCAAATTTGAGTGTAGCTTTTAAAGACTTTTAAGCGTATTTTCTTTTTTAACGTAAGTCAAATAAGTGAAAGATAATTTATGTTTTTCGTCTGTTGGGTGAAATTCTTGCTGCGTTAACATCCAATAGTTTTCGTCAATTTCAGGGAAGAAAGTATCTGCATCTTCAAAAGTGGCATGAACACGGGTAAGTTCAATTTTATCAGAACGTTTTTCCCCTTGCTTGTAAATTTCTCCACCACCAATTATAAAGGCAATTTCATTGTCAACTAAGTCTATAGCTTCATCAAGAGAGTGTACTACAATACATTCATCATAGTCTACCGAGTAATTTTTATCTCTGGTAATGATGATGTGAGTTCTGTTCGGTAAAGGTTTAGGGAAACTTTCATATGTTTTTCTGCCCATGATAATTTTATGACCAGACGTCAATTTTTTAAATCTTTTAAAATCATCTGGTAAATGCCAAAGCAAATCATTGTCTTTGCCTAAAGCATTGTTTTCTGCTGCCGCAGCTATCATTATAAGTGTGCTCAAAGTAATTTTTTTTTAGGTTCGGGTTCAAATGAGGTAGGAAACTCTAAATCCTGTTCAATCTCTTTTTCCATTTCTGCAATGCGTTTCTTTTGCTTAGCGACTAATCTTTCTCTTTGGGCGCGTTCCCAATCTTGACCCATAAATTTATTGGTAATGAAAACATTGAAAATATGAAGTACAAACAAAAATCCCCAAAAGGTAATTGCCCATACGAACCAATTATATTCTTGTCCGTATTTTAATATTTTATTGATCAGCACCAAAAATACACTACCTATTAAAAAAACTACAAAATGGGTGTATAAGCGCTTCTTTTGACGAACCCTTTTTTGAGCATTCTCTAAAAGTTCATGCTGCTCTAAATCTAATTTGGAGGTATTTTTATTTCTAGAAAACATACTCTTCCTATATTTGGTATAAAGATACAGGAAATGTATTATACGCTATAATCAATGGAAAAATTTAGAAAGGAATTCCCGGTTTTAAAAAAAGGTATTTATGCTAACACAGCGGTATATGGTCTGTTGTATGATTCTTTGCTAGATTGGCGGCAAGAGCACGATTTAGACTTTATTATATATGGTAGCGATATGCGTGATAAAGCCTTAAAAGTTATAGCTGATACCAGATCTACTGTTGGCAGATTTTTTAATTGTAAACGAGAAAATGTCGCATTGGTCAGTAATTTTTCTACTGGCTTAAATGTCTTACTTGAAGGATTAAATTCAAATAAAAAAATACTTCTAGTAGAAAACGACTACCCGTCACTTAACTGGTGTTTTGAAAAAAGAGAATTTGATATTGAGTATTTGAAAATGACGATTGACATTGAAGATCAAATTCATAAAGTGTTGTCAGAGAAAAAAATAGATGTACTAGCATTAAGTCTGGTACAGTGGTTAGACGGATTTACCATTGATTTAGAATTTTTGAAAGGCTTAAAAAAACTACATCCTGATTTGATTATAATTGCCGACGGCACACAGTTTTGTGGTAGTACAACATTCGATTTTGATAATTCTGGTATCGACGCCTTAGGAGCAAGTGCATACAAATGGTTATTGGCAGGCTATGGAAACGGATGCATGCTATTCTCTGATGAGATAAAAGAAAAGTTTTCATTGCATAATATTGGTTTTAATGCTGCCAATGGCGAGTTAGATAAAAGAGATGAAATAAGGTTTGCAAAACAGTTTGAGCCAGGTCATTTATCATCGCTTATTTTTGGAAGCATGAAGTTTTCAATTGAGTTTTTTGAAAAAATCGGAATAGATAAAATTACAGAGCAGAATCGGAAATTATCTGAGAAGGCAATGGTAGAATTTCAAAAGCTAGGGCTACTATCTGATGTGGTTTCGGGAAGAAAGCAACACAGTACCATTTTTAATATTAAAGCAAACGAAGCTACTTATCAAAAACTAATAGATAATGATGTGTTTTGTGCTCAAAGAGGCGATGGGGTACGTTTAAGTTTTCATTTTTATAATACCGAAGCAGAAATAGATGCAATTGTAAAAATCTTAAAAACAGGAAAGTAGCTTTTCACAATAAAGTAATTTTGTAGGATTAAATTCCGTTGTATATCTATAAAAAGCCTAAATATTAAGGATTTGACAAAAATCTCTTAAGTGTTGTAAATGAGTATTTTATTGTACTAGTTTTGCTTTAAATATTAAATTTAATATCATGGCAATTGCAAAAAAATATTTAAAAACTAAGCCAGTATGTAAGGTTACTTTTACAGTACCTACAGACGATGCAAAAAAAGTAGCTGTTGTAGGCGATTTCAATAACTGGAACGCAAAAAAGAGCGCATTGAAGAAACAAAAGAATGGTTCTTTTACAGGAACTTTTGATCTTCCAAAAGAGAATTCATTTGAATTCAAATACATCGTTGATGGAGAATATGTAAACGATGGCGAGGCAGATCGTTACCAATGGAATGATTTCGCTGGTTCTGAGAATGCTGTATTAGAATTGTAAAAAAGAAATAGTACTAAAATATAGAAAGCCTGCTATTTGATATAGCAGGCTTTTTTTTCTTTTTAAAAGTTTAAACTAAGCTTTTTTAAAGACATAGTTTTTATAACCATATGCTGTTGATTCATAAGAAGTGGTCATTTTTAAACCAGATTCTTTCGCAAGCCAAGTAATTATTTCATCATCATATTTTTGTGAAATTTCGGTGTGTATAGTTTCCCATTGCTTAAAATCTACTGTCAATTCTAAATTTTCAATTTGTACGGTTTGTTCAATTTTCGAAACTAAATAGCTCTTTGCAGTGCCTGTTTCGGGGTTATACACCTCCCAATGTAAAAACTGATCTAATTCAAAATTTGCATTTAATTCTGTGTTTATTCTTGCAAGAACATTTTTATTGAACGCAGCTGTAATGCCTTCTTTGTCATTATAGGCATCTAATATCGTTTGCGGATTTTTCTTTTGATCAAACCCCATAAACAGTAAATCTTCAGGTTGCATTAGCTGTTGTATCTTGTTCATGAAGACAACCGCCTGCTCATGCGCTAAGTTGCCAATATTAGAACCTAAAAACAAAATAATTTTTCTATTCTCTCGACTGTTTATTTCTTTAAGCGCTTCAAAATATGTCCCTTTAAAAGGCTGAACTTTTACTTCTGGTAATTCTTTCTCAATAGAATTCTGTAGTAGATTTAATGCATTGTCGCTAATATCAATGGGTACGTAAGTAAAATCGATTTTCTGGTCGCTGAATTCTTTTAATAGAATTTTAGTCTTTTTTCCATCTCCAGCACCAAGTTCAATTAAGTCGAATGACCCAAAACCGGTAAACAAATTTGAGATTTCTTCTTTATTGTTCTCAAGAATTTCATATTCCGAATCGGTAAGATAATACGTTGGCATAGCCATAATATCTTGAAAAAGCTTATCTCCTTTTTTGTCGTAAAAATACATTGAAGATAAGTGCTTGGGGTTATCTGTCAAGCCTTGGGAAACTTCTTTTTCAAAATCACTTATACTGGTAATTGTCGTCTTTGTGTCTTGCATGCGTAATCTGTCGTATTTATTTAGCTAACCTTATACCTGTAAACTGCCATTTTAAATCAGTTGGAAAAAAATTGCGGTATGTATGTCTTGCATGTTTGTTCGGGGTTGCAATAGAACTGCCCCTAAGTACTTTTTGGTTCACCATAAACTTACCGTTGTATTCGCCTAGAGCACCATCAACTTTTTTATAGTTGGGGTAGGGTAGATATGCGCTTTCTGTCCATTCCCAACGTTGTCCCCAATTAAATTGGTTTTGTGCTGCTTCCCACTCAAATTCAGTAGGTAATCTGCAACCTTTATATTGGGCAAAGGCAAACGATTCAAAATAAGAAATATGGGTAACAGGTGCGTCTAAATCAACTTCAGTCAATCCGTTAAGGGTGTAATAATGCCAGATTCCATCAATCTCATGCCAATATAATGGTGATGTTATTTGGTATTGCTGCACCCAATCCCATCCAGCCGCATGCCAAAGGTCGAAACGTTTATACTCGTCTGCCTTTATGAATTCAATATATTCGGCGTTAGTAACGAGTTTATTTGAAATTTGATAATCATGTAGATAAACTTTGTGTCTACCTAATTCATTGTCAAAACAGAAGTCAGTAGAATTATGACCTATTTCATAAATACCTTCGCTCATAGAAATCCAGCTTTGAGCTTCTTTCTCAATAGTAAATTCTTTGAAATAGTCTGAGTATTTAGGTAATAGCGGGTTGTTCCCGAGAATATATTTAATATCTGTAAGTAGTAATTCTTGATGTTGCTTTTCGTGATGTATACCGATTTCAAGAACGGCTAATAATGTTTCGTCTTCATTAGATTCTAACAGCCTCTTCACTGCTTGGGTTACATACTGTCTGTATTCATAAACCTTTTTTACAGAAGGTCTAGACAGATTACCACGATCGGCACGCACAACGCGTTTACCTACTGTTTCGTAATAACTATTAAATACGAACGAGAAATCTTCATCAAAAACCGTATAAGATTTAACATATGTTTTAAGAATAAATTCCTCAAAAAACCAAGTCGTATGACCTAGATGCCATTTTGGTGGAGAGACGTCAATGATAGGTTGTACCACATAATCTTCAATTTCTAGAGGCTTGCAAATAGCCTCGGTATGCTCTCTGGTTTCTAAAAAGAAATCTAAGAACGTATCAGTACTAACCATGAAAACAATTTTTATGGAAAGTTAAATAAAAATGACGAATTGAGTTTAACCTGATAAATTAAGAAATTGATACTATTAAAGCTTGAAGTTAATAGGAATGGAGTATGGTACCTTTTTAGGTACACCATTTTGGGTTCCTATTTGAAATTTTGGCAGTAATGAAATAATTCTTAGGACTATCTCATAAAGTGTGTAAATAAAAAAATAGCGGGGGCATGCCCCCGCTATTTTTTTAACTTTAAATTTTCACACCATTATGAAGAAAGAGGAATTATTCAACGATGAGTTCTTAAAACAGTTCAAGACCGGTGACGAGCTGAACGGTTTTCTGAAAGAACTCCAAAAACGTGGTATCGAGAAGATGCTGGAAGGCGAGCTTGACGGCCACCTCGATTATGACAAACATGGAAAGGCCAGGAACGGGAACACACGTAACGGCCATTCGACCAAAAAAGTCCGTACCTCCTTCGGGGAATCAAGGATCGCGGTGCCAAGGGACAGGGATGCCAGTTTCAACCCCATGATCGTGCCCAAGCGCGGTAATATGGTCGACGGTATCGAGAACGTGATCGTATCGCTCTATGCCAAGGGAATGAGCAACAGCGATATCGAAGAGCAGATACGGGAGGTCTACAACTTCGATATCTCCACATCCACCATATCGAGGATAACCGACAAGATCTCCGGGGACATCGTCGCTTGGCAGAACAGGCCATTGGAACCGATATACCTTATCGTCTGGATGGACGGGATCGTGTTCAAGGTACGCGAGAACTCGAAGGTCATCAACAAAACGGTCTATATCGCGGTAGGATTGCGCAGGGACGGTAAGAAAGAGGTCCTTGGGCTTTGGTTGGGCAAGAACGAGTCCGCCGCTTTTTGGATGAGCGTACTGACCGATATACGCGCCCGTGGCACCGAGGACATCCTGATAACCGCAACCGATAATCTGAACGGGTTCACCCAGACCATCAAGAACGTGTTCCCCGAATCCAAGACCCAGATATGTGTGGTGCATCAAATAAGGAATGCCTGTAGGTACGTTGTCTGGAAGGACAAAAAAGCCTTTACAACAGATATGAAACTTATCTACAACGCACCTACACAAGCTGCGGCGAAGGCCGCCCTAAAGGACTTTGCGGACAAATGGGAAGGGAAGTACTCCTATGCCGTCAAAAGCTGGAGGGACAACTGGGACGAGCTTACCGTGTTCTTCGAGTTCCCCATCGAGATCAGGAAAATAATCTATACCACCAACCTTATCGAGAACCTGAACGGCAAGATCAGGAAGTACACCAAGAACAAGCTGTCCTTCCCGACGGACGATGCCGTGATGAAATCCGTATATTTGGCGGTAAGGGAGGCCACCAAAAAGTGGTCGATGCCTGTAAGGAACTGGGGCATAATCCTAAATCAGTTCCTGACGATCTATGAAAAAAGGGTCAGACTTTAGATAAAAGTCCAACCCCTGTTATTTTTAACTTACACAGTTAATGGGATAGTGTCTAATTCTTCGAGCTTCGTTTTCTAAAATTGGTGCAGGACCTTTTGTTTTAATGTCACCAACATTGCCTTTTTTGTCAATAGTGAACATTATACTTACTCTGCCACTGATATTTTTTGCAATAGCTTCTTTTGGATAAACAAAGTTAGAACCAATATGAAGTTGCATTAGGGTATTAAAAGTTTTTCTATCTGTTAAATCATTTACCCTTGGCTGATTTGGAAATAAAGGCACTTCTTCAATAACACCACCTTTGAAAATAGAACTACTATCTAGAGGAATTTTTTTTAATAGATTATCGTTTGTAAGGTAATCGTATTTCAAGACGTATTTAGGTCTATTCTTTATAGGTTTTTTTATTGTTGACTCTTAAAACATGTAATTCAGCAATTCTTTGATTGAGTTCTTTAGAGAATATTTTATTAAGTTTTTTATTATTTACAGAAGTATAAATTCTTTCCTCATTAATTTGATTAAAGTCATTTAGACTAAAAATGACACAAGTTTTTAAAGTATCGATTTTCTGATTTCTCTTTTTGAATAAATCTTCTATTACATCAAGAACTTCATTTTCAATTTTAAGACTTAAGCAATCATTTTTATCTAAAGTATCTGCACACTCATCAATTATTATTTCTTCTTGTGGAAAGTAAATGGAATCGTCTTGAGAAAAACAATTCATTGAAATGAAAGTACAAACGATTAGTAAAATTGATGCTTTTATTTTCATAGTTTAAATAGCTACTTTTCCTTTTATATGAGGATGCGGATTATAATCTACCAATTCAAAATCTTCAAATTTGAAATCAAAAATATCTTTCACTTCCGGATTCATTTTCATTTTAGGCAATGCTCTAGGCTCTCTACTTAATTGCAATTCAACCTGTTCCATATGATTATTGTAAATATGGGCATCACCGAAAGTATGAATAAAATCGCCGGCTTCATAACCACAAACTTGAGCCATCATCATGGTGAACAATGCGTAAGATGCAATATTGAATGGTACGCCTAAGAAGATATCTGCACTACGTTGGTACAATTGGCAAGATAATTTGCCGTCTGCAACATAAAACTGAAAGAATGCATGGCAAGGAGGCAAAGCAGCTTTGCCGTTAGAAACATTCTCAGAAAAGGATTTAGAAGTATCTGGTAATACGCTAGGGTTCCAAGCAGACACTAGCATTCTTCGGCTATTAGGATTGGTTTTTAAAGAATGAACTACTTCTTTGATCTGATCAATTTCATCATCGTTCCAGTTACGCCATTGATGACCATAAACCGGACCTAAATCTCCGTTTTCATCAGCCCATTCGTTCCAAATACGAACACCGTTTTCTTGTAAATACTTGATGTTGGTATCGCCTTTTAAAAACCAAAGTAGTTCATAAACAATAGATTTTAAATGTAGCTTTTTGGTAGTAACCATAGGGAAACCTTCGCTGAGGTCAAAACGCATCTGATACCCAAAAACACTTTTAGTTCCGGTTCCTGTACGGTCGCCTTTTTGGTTTCCTTCATTAAGAACATGTTTTAAAAGGTCGTGGTATTGTTTCATAGCAATAGAATTATGTATACGCCAAATTGCATCGACGTATTGCAAAAATACTATTTAGATGAATTTTTGAGTGGAATTTAAAGTATGGGTTATGAAGATCTTATTAACTAAATTAAAGTTGAAAAATGTAAGTTATCCTAAAATCATACCTGCAATAGTTGCAGAAAGTAATGATGCTAAAGAACCACCAAGAACAGCTTTCATTCCGAATTCAGATAACGTTTTTCTTTGGCCTGGAGCAAGAGATCCAATACCTCCAATTTGTATACCAATAGAAGCAAAGTTTGCAAAACCGCATAACATAAACGTTGCCATTATTACCGATTTATTATAGGTCAAGTGTGCAGCACTTGCCATATCTTTTAGCTCTATAAGTTGAGTGTATCCAACAAATTCACTGGCAACAAGTTTAATGCCAAGTAATTGGCCCATGAGCATAATATCTTCATTTGCAACTCCTATTATCCACATTAATGGAGCGAATATGGTTCCTAGAATTGCTTCTAAGGAAAACCTTTCAAAACTAGTATTGTTTGCTACCCATTGATTTAATCCTGTTAAATCTCCTGTAAATTCGAATATACCGTTAATCATAGCTATAAATGCAACAAATACTAATAGCATTGCCCCTACATTAACCGCTAATTTTAAACCTTCTGTTGTTCCGTTGGCAATTGCATCTAATATGTTTGCGCCTATTTTTTCAGTAGATACTTCTACATTTGTGTCTATTTCTTCGGTCTGCGGGTATAGTATTTTTGATATTACTATGGCTCCGGGAGCAGCCATTACGGATGCAGCTAAAAGGTGTTTAGCAAAGATTAAACGTAATACGGGATCATCTCCACCTAAAAATCCTATATATGCTGCAAGTACAGCACCAGCTAATGTGGCCATACCTCCAATCATTACCAATAGAATCTCAGACTTAGTCATTTTCTCTAAATATGGCTTAATCAATAATGGAGCTTCTGTTTGCCCTAAAAATATATTGCCAGCAATACTTAAACTCTCAGCACCTGAAATACCTAAAGATTTTGATAGAAGCCAAGCAAGGACTTTGACTACTTTTTGAATTATACCTAAGTAAAATAATACAGAAGTTAGAGCCGAAAAGAAAATGATTGTTGGTAATACCTGAAAAGCAAATATGTAGCCAAATGTATCCATGTCCGAAACAAGGCCTTTGAAAATAAACTCACTTCCTTTGGTTGTAAATTCTAATATCTTAACAAATACTTTTCCTATAGATTCAAAAATTTTCTCAACCCAACTTACTTTTAATACACCAATAGCAATTATAAGTTGTATTGAAAGACCAATACCAGCTGTTTTCCAATTAATTGCTTTTCTATTAGAGCTAAATAAATAAGAAATAAATATTAAAACAGCCATCCCTAAAATTCCTCTCCATAAACTGTGAATGGAAAACCCTTCAACAGGAACTATTTGATCTATAGGTTTGGAAATATCTTTAACAATATTATCTTGTGTTAAAGTAGATAAGCTATCTTGAATACCAACATCTTGAGAAAAAGCAGAAAACGAAAAAATAACACATATAAACACAACCCAACCCCAATTCTTCATGCAAATCTATTTAATCAATTACGTTTAGAGATTTCATCTCTTAGTTTTGCCGCCTTTTCGTAGTCTTCGTTGGTGACTGCCTTTTTTAATTCTGCTTCCAATTCATCTATTGTAAGTTCTGTGTAGCCATCGCTAGCACCAGATTCTATTTCTATAGTTTCACCTTCTTGCAAAATTTCATCGACCATGATACTGTCATCGTTGTCTTTTTTATCTTTCTCTTTAGAAGAGAATTTCAAAAAAATACCCGCTTTGTCCAATATGGTCTTATAGGTAAAAATAGGAGCGTTGAAACGCAATGCTAAGGCAATAGCATCACTCGTTCTGGCATCTATGATTTCTTCGATACCATCTCTTTCGCAAATAATGCTCGAGTAAAATACACCATCAACGAGTTTGTGTATGATTACCTGTTTGATCACGATATCAAACCTATCAGAGAAGTTTTTAAAAAGATCGTGTGTAAGTGGTCTTGGTGGTTTAATCTCTTTTTCTAAAGCGATTGCAATAGATTGTGCTTCAAAAGCGCCAATAACAATTGGTAACTTTCTGTCGCCTTCAACCTCATTCAAGATAAGGGCATATGCCCCGTTCTGAGTTTGGCTGTAAGAGATTCCTTTTATTTTTAATCGTACTAGACTCATAGATTTTCAACTAAAAAAGGCTGTTCGAATACTTGGGGCTCCAACTATACGAACAGCCCTTTAAGGGGCACAAAATAACAAAAAATTACCCGTTTTGTGCTTTAAAATCCTTTAATTTTTCAATCAATTGTGGAACTACTTCAAAGGCGTCTCCAACTATACCGTAATCAGCAGCTTTAAAGAAAGGTGCTTCAGGGTCATTATTGATCACAACTTTTGTTTTAGAAGCACTTACACCTGCTAAATGTTGTATCGCTCCAGAAATACCGATGGCAATGTAAAGGTTACTAGCAACGGGCTTTCCCGTTTGCCCAACATGTTCGCCGTGAGGTCTCCAGCCAAGGTCAGAAACCGGTTTAGAGCAAGCTGTTGCAGCACCCAAAATATCGGCAAGTTCTTCTATCATTCCCCAGTTTTCTGGTCCTTTCATTCCTCTTCCTGCAGAAACTACAATATCGGCATCGGCTATCGTCGCTTTACCTAAAACTTTATCTATTTCAACAGATTTGGTATCATTCGTAGCAGCATCGGTAGCGCCGCTTATTTCTTCAACAGAAATAGCTGTCTTGTTTTCATGGGCACCAAAAGCATTGTTAGATACACCTACGATTTTGATATCTGTATCTATTTGAGTGTGTGCAAAACCTTTATTACTAAAAGCAGTTCTTTTAACCATAAATGGAGAAGTACTGTCTGGCGCTTGAACTACATTTGGTGCGTAGCCAGCAGATAGTTTGGCAACTAATAAAGGAGCTAAATATTTTGTATCGGTACTTGAGCTAAGTATCACCACTTTTGCATCTGTACTTTTAACCGCTTCAGCAATAGATGCTGCAAAAGCACCTGCGTTAAAAGTTTCTAACGAGCCGTCTTTAACGTTCATTACTTTAGAAACTCCGTATTCGCCAAGAGATTCACCCTCGGTAGTATTGAAAGCGATTGCTGTAACAGTTGTACCCATCATTTTGGCAACTGCAGAGGCATATGAGGCAACCTCAAATGCATTCTTTTTAAATTTCCCTTTTTCTGATTCTGTATATACTAAAACTGACATCTTTTTTATTTTTAATGATTACCTAATAAATAGGTTATTAAATGACTTTTGCTTCGTTGTGTAGTAGGTCAATTAATTGATCTACACTATCGGCAAGTTTAACTTGACCTTTTGCAGCAGGTTTGTCGAATTTTTTATCTTCTGTTGCTTTAAGACCATCAACCGGTTCAAGAACAGAAAGTGTTTTCTTTCTTGCCATCATAATACCTCGCATGTTAGGAATACGAAGATCACTTTCTTCAACAAGACCTTTTTGGCCGCCTACTACTAAAGGTAATGAGCTGCTTAATTTTTCTTTCCCACCATCGATTTCTCTAATTGCGGTAACGTTGTTTCCGTCAATTTCAAGGTTTATACAAGAATTGATGAAATTCATATTCGTTAAAGAAGCTAAAATACCTGGTACCATACCGCCATTATAATCAATAGATTCTCTACCGCCTATAACCAAATCGTAACCTCCGTTCTTAACAACTTCTGCAAGTTGTTGTGCAACGAAAAATCCGTCGGTAGGTTCTGCGTTTACCCTGAAAGCTTCATCTGCGCCAATGGCAAGAGCCTTACGCATTGTTGGTTCAACGTTTGGGCCGCCAACAGTAGCTATATGTACTGTAGAACCTTGTTTTTCTTTAAACCACATAGCTCTGGTCAATCCAAATTCATCATTCGGATTAATTACAAACTGTACACCGTTAGTGTCGAATTTTGTATCGCCATCTGTGAAATTTATCTTAGACGTAGTGTCTGGAACATTACTTATGCAAACTAATATCTTCATGTTTAAAAAACTTTATATCAATGGTGACGAAGATAGCTATTTAAATCCTAATTTACTATGCATGCATAGTAAATTTTATAACTTTTTTTAAATATGTCATTCTATTTTTTGATATTATATTTCCTATTTTTGCTTGCTTTCTAGCATATAACAAAGAATAATATTTACCATACATGAAAACACTACAATTTAGGCAAGCAATAGCCGAGGCCATGTCCGAAGAAATGAGGAGGGATGAATCTATCTATTTGATGGGTGAAGAGGTAGCTGAATACAATGGCGCTTATAAAGCTTCCAAAGGTATGTTGGACGAATTTGGTCCTAAAAGGGTTATTGATACTCCGATTTCCGAACTTGGTTTTGCTGGTATAGGAGTTGGTTCTACTATGACGGGCAATAGACCTATTATAGAATTCATGACCTTCAACTTTGCGTTGGTAGGTATTGATCAAATTATTAATAACGCTGCGAAGATCAGACAAATGTCAGGTGGGCAATTTCCTTGTCCTATAGTATTTAGAGGTCCTACAGGTTCTGCAGGTCAATTGGCTGCAACGCATTCACAAGCTTTTGAGAGTTGGTACGCTAACTGTCCGGGGTTGAAAGTAGTTGTTCCATCTAACCCGGCAGATGCAAAAGGGTTATTGAAAGCTGCAATACGCGATAATGATCCTGTAATATTTATGGAGTCTGAGCAAATGTATGGTGATAAAGGTGAAGTGCCAGAAGGTGAATACACTATCCCGTTAGGTGTTGCAGACATTCGTAGAGCAGGTAAAGACGTAACTATTGTTTCTTTTGGTAAAATTATAAAGGAAGCTGATAAAGCTGCCGATGAATTAGAAAAAGAAGGTATTAGCTGTGAAATTATCGATTTGCGTACTGTAAAACCACTAGATTACGAAGCTGTTTTAAAATCGGTTAAAAAGACGAACCGTTTGGTAATCTTAGAAGAAGCGTGGCCATTTGGAAATGTTGCAACAGAAATCACCTACCATGTACAGGCACATGCATTCGATTATTTAGATGCGCCTATTGTTAAAATTAACACTGCAGATACACCGGCACCCTATTCTCCTGTTCTATTTGAAGAGTGGTTACCAAATTATAAAGATGTTGTTGAGGCTGTTAAAAGAGTTTTATACAAATAAAAGATTTACTTTTGTAAAGTACTTTAGCTTCTCCGACCAAGTCTGGAGAAGCTTTTTTTATTGGTATGCTATTTGCGTCAAAAATATCTTGAACGACTAATTTTAATGAGGGTATTATTTTTTACATTCTTAAGTCTATGTTTTTTCATAGCTCAGGGTCAGACCAAGGTTGGTGGTATTGTCATCGATGAACAAGGTGAACCCGTATCTTTTGCGAATGTCTTTTTTAAGAATTCTACAGAAGGTACCATTACAAATGATGATGGTAGGTTTTACATAGAATCTGAAAATGAGTACCCAACTGTAATCATTTCTTTTATAGGGTATACAGATTATGAATTGCGGTTAGATTCTAAAGTTTCTTTTGATTTAAAAATTACACTTATTGAAGCTGCCGAGCAGTTGAACGAAGTGGTTTTAATTGCGGGTAAACAATCTAAAAAAAATAACCCTGCGATAGATATATTGAGAAAAATATGGGCGAAAAAGAGGCAAAACGGTGTTCGACAATTTAATCAATATGCGTTTGATAAGTATGAAAAAGTCGAATTCGATCTCAATACCATTGATAGTTCGCTAATTAAAAGTAAGATATTTAAAGGACTGGAATTTGTTTTTCAAGATTTAGATACCTCTCGTATTACGGGTAAAACCTATTTGCCAATTTTCTTAAACGAAACTTTTTCAAAAGTTTACGGTGATAATAAAATTAAAGAGGAGAAAGAAGAGATACTTGGTAACAAGAACTCTGGTTTTGAAAACAATCAAGCTATTATTGCCTTTGTAAAAGATTTGTACCAAGAGTACGATGTGTATAATAACTACTTGAAGTTCTTTGATAAAAGCTTTACAAGTCCGCTATCAAAAACTGGAGTAGATGTATACAATTATGCACTTCGAGACAGTGCTTTTATAGATAATAAGTGGTGTTATAATATCGTATACTACCCACGTCGTAAAAACGAATTGACCTTCAAAGGAGATTTTTGGGTAAATGATTCTACTTGGGCGGTAAAAAATATTAATCTTCAGGTTACCAAAAGTGCTAATATCAACTGGGTAAAAGATATCTACATTGAGCAGGATTTTGAGGTGGTAAACGACTCAGTTTTTCTTCTGAAGCGCGATTATATGTTGAGTGATTTCAGCTTTAATAAAAAAGAAGAATCAAAAGGTTTATATGGCAAACGAACAAGTGTTTATGATAACTACGAGTTCAATAAGGTGAAGCCAAGAGATGTTTATAAAAAAGACAGAAATCCTTTAGATGTTACCCAAATCATTAAAAGCGATGAATTTTGGGAACAGAACAGGTTAGAAAGTTTAAATAAAGACGAGCAGGGTATTTACAAATTGCTCGACACCCTTAAAACGGTGCCTAAATTTAAAACATATTATAATTTCGTAAGTATTTTAGGATCAGGTTATGTTGAGGTAGATAAATGGAACTTAGATTTAGGATCTGTTTATGATTTCTTCGGATACAATACCGCAGAGGGCGCACGAGTTCGACTGGGGGCAAGAACCTATTATGGGCAAAATGACCTTTGGCGAATAGAAGGGTATACGGCATACGGTTTTAAAGATCATAAATTTAAACACGGGTTAGCAGGTAAAATGCTGGTTGATAAAAACAGCAGATTAATCATATCTGGCGGTAACCGTAGAGACATAGAGCAACTCGGTGTTAGTCTAACCGCAACGAATGACGTGTTAGGCCGCAGTATCGCATCATCTTCCTTATTGACTGTAGGGGCAAATAATCGGTTAACGAATATTAATTTAAGTGCGCTTAATTTTGAAGTTGAGCCATTAACCAATGTAAAATTATCAGTAGGTGGTACATTTAGAACTTTGAGTTCTGCCTTGCCAGGCGATTTTAGTTTAGACTATGTAGATCCAGAATCTCCTACAGGTGTTTCATCAGAAATTCGACAATTCGATTTTAATGCATTGGTATTGTATACGCCAGGTAAGAAAACCATAGGTTTTGGTGTTGAGCGTAGAGAGGTAAATGATACGTATAGTACTATATTATTAAATTACACCAAAGGAACAAAGGGAGTTCTAGATAGCGATTTTGATTATAGCAAGCTTCAGTTTTCATATAGTCAGCCTTGGCAATTGGGTGGTTTTGGTAGATTGTTGAGTACAGTTGAGCTTGGTAAAACATTTGGCGAAGTGCCGTTAGGGCTATTGAGTGTAGTGCCTGGTAACCAAACCTTTTTTTCTAATTATGGTACATTCCCAAATTTAGATTTTTATGAATTTGTAACCGATACGTATGCGGCAGTTCATTTACAGCATAATTTTAATGGTCGATTTTTCTCTAGAATTCCGTTTTTAAGGAAATATAATTTAAGAGAAATAGTAGCTGTTCGAGGGGTTTGGGGAGATTTGTCTGATGAAAATATTGCCTTAAGTGCGCCAGCGACAGTAAATACGCCATTAAGAGCTCCATCAGATAAAATATACTACGAGTATTCTTTCGGAATTGGAAATATCTTTAAGGTATTTAGATTAGATTTTAACTTTAGAGGAAATTATTTAGAAAATCCAGATGCACGAAAGTTCGGTGTCACCGGTACATTTGGATTTGTCTTTTAATTCGATTATTTTTTACAATTATAACAACTTAGTAACGTTTCATAAGAAACTATAAATTAAACAATTTTTAATATGGCAGCAGCAAAAGGCTTAACCTTTGATGTTTTAATAGAAATTCCGAAAGGAAGCAGAAACAAGTACGAATACGATTTTGATTTACATAAAATTCGTTTTGACCGTATGTTATTTTCTTCAATGATGTACCCTGGTGATTATGGATTCATACCTGAAACTTTAGCGTTGGATAAAGATCCATTAGATGTTTTAGTTATGGGTACAGAACCTACTTACCCAATGACGGTAATGGAAGTGAAGCCTATAGGTGTTTTCCACATGACGGATGAGAAAGGTCCAGATGAGAAAATTATCTGTGTTCCGGTTTCAGATCCAATTTGGAACAATAACAATGATATAAGTGATTTGAATCCGCATAGATTGAAAGAAATCGAACATTTCTTTCAGGTATATAAAGATTTAGAAGAGAAAAAAGTGGATACAGGTGGTTGGAGTAATGCTGAAAAAGCAATAGAAATCTACCACGAATGTGTCAAGCGATATGATGAGAGTGAGCACAAAGCAAAGCGCACTTTTATGATATAAATAATTTTTGACTTTATTTAAGCCACTTTTTTTAATAAAAAGTGGCTTTTTTTATTCTATTCTATTTTACTACATTAGTCGGACTAATAGAATAACTAACAACAGATTAAATGGAGTCATTGATGATTTACATGCCAATTCTTATGGCAGTACTAGGCCTAATTTATATGGGCATTAAAAGATCTTGGGTATTGAAACAACATGCCGGAGATGGGAAAATGAAAGAAATATCAGATTACATTTATGAGGGCGCCCTTGCCTTCTTAAGTGCAGAATATAGGCTTTTGGCCATATTCGTAGTAGTGGTAAGTGTTTTACTTGCAATCGTTTCTTTTGTAGTGCCAACAACACATTGGCTAATTGTAATAGCATTTATCTTCGGCGCTATATTTTCTGCCTACGCAGGTAATATAGGCATGAAAATCGCTACTAAAACCAATGTAAGGACTACACAGGCAGCACGAACAAGTTTGCCTAATGCATTGAAAATCTCTTTTGGTGGTGGTACTGTAATGGGACTTGGTGTTGCTGGTTTGGCGGTATTAGGGCTTACGATATTTTTTATCGCATTCTTTCAATTCTTTATGGGAGGTGTTTGGACATCTACTATGGATATGACAATTGTTTTAGAAACTCTTGCAGGATTTTCTTTAGGTGCTGAATCTATTGCATTGTTTGCACGTGTAGGTGGTGGTATTTATACGAAAGCAGCCGATGTAGGTGCAGATTTAGTTGGTAAAGTAGAAGCAGGTATACCAGAAGATGACCCAAGAAACCCGGCTACAATTGCTGATAATGTTGGTGATAACGTTGGTGACGTTGCAGGTATGGGAGCAGATTTGTTTGGCTCGTATGTAGCAACAGTTTTGGCGGCAATGGTTTTGGGTAACTATGTAATAAAAGATATGGGTGGCAGTATTTCTGATGACTTTGGTGGTATCGGTCCTATATTATTGCCAATGGCAATTGCAGGTGCAGGTATAATTATATCTATCATCGGTACTATGTTGGTGAAAATAAAAAGCAACGATGCTAAAGAAGCTGAGGTTATGGGAGCTTTAAATATTGGTAACTGGACATCAATAGTTTTGGTTGCAATCTCATGTTTTGGATTAGTTACGTGGATGCTACCTGAAACCATGAAAATGGAATTCTTCGGGGAAGGACTTATAGAAATATCTGCAATGCGTGTATTCTATGCTACTTTGGTAGGTTTAGTAGTAGGCGCGGTTATTTCTTCGGTAACTGAATATTATACAGGATTAGGGAAACCTCCAATATTAAAGATTGTACAGCAATCTTCGACAGGTGCAGGTACAAATATTATAGCAGGTTTAGCTACGGGAATGATTTCTACATTCCCATCAGTTTTATTGTTCGCAGGTGCTATATGGGCATCCTATGCATTTGCAGGATTTTATGGTGTGGCTTTAGCTGCATCTGCAATGATGGCTACTACAGCTATGCAATTGGCGATTGATGCCTTCGGACCAATTTCTGATAATGCAGGTGGTATTGCTGAAATGAGTGAGCAAGAACCTATCGTAAGAGAAAGAACAGATATATTAGATTCAGTGGGTAACACAACCGCAGCTACAGGTAAAGGTTTTGCTATTGCTTCAGCAGCATTAACATCTTTGGCATTATTTGCTGCCTATGTAACTTTCACGGGTATTGATGGTATCAATATATTTAAAGCTCCGGTATTGGCAATGTTATTTGTTGGTGGTATGGTGCCAGTGGTATTCTCTGCATTGGCAATGAATGCTGTTGGTAAAGCGGCGATGGAAATGGTACAGGAAGTTAGACGTCAGTTTAAAGAAATTCCTGGTATTATGGAAGGTACTGGAAAGCCAGAATATGACAAATGTGTAGCTATTTCTACACAAGCTTCTTTGAAAGAAATGATGTTGCCAGGTTTATTGACTATCGGTTTTCCTTTGGTAATCGCATTCGTTCCAATGTTATTCGGAATGAACAAATTGGCAATTGCAGAAATGTTAGGTGGTTATATGGCTGGTGTTACCGTGTCTGGTGTGTTATGGGCAATCTTCCAGAACAATGCTGGTGGCGCTTGGGATAATGCCAAGAAATCATTTGAAGCAGGGGTTGAAATTAATGGTGAAATGACGTATAAAGGTTCAGAAGCTCATAAGGCAGCTGTAACTGGTGATACGGTTGGTGATCCTTTTAAAGATACTTCAGGTCCTTCAATGAACATCTTAATTAAATTGACTTGCTTGATAGGTTTAGTAATTGCCCCAATATTAGGTGGTCATGCAGAAGATGGTTTTGCGATGGTAAATGACACAAAAGAAGTTACTATAGAAATGAATGTGGAAAGTGCAGATTTAGCGGAAGCTATTGTTACCTATTCTACTACAGTGAATGGTGCATCTGTTACTGAGGAGAAGGTTTATAAAGGAACAAAGGCTGAGGTTGAGGCGCAGCTAAAAGAGTTTGAAAAAGCTACAGTTCAAAAGAACGGGACTGCATCCGAAATAACTATAGAAAAAGTAGAGATTAATAAATAAGCACAAAGTGTTTAAAATATAAAAAAACCATCAGCAAGTCTGATGGTTTTTTGTTTTTAGAACTATTGTAGTTTGAATGTAATAGGTATGGCAAACGAAACTTTTACGGCTGAACCTCTTTGTTTTCCAGGAGTCATTTTTGGCAGTTTAGACAAAATTCTTACCGCTTCTTTTTCTAATACATCGTGCGGCCCCCTTTTTTGAATAGTGCCAATAGTGCCATCATTATTTATCATGAACGTAGTATTCACTCTACCTTGAATATTCATTTCTTGTGCTAGTTCTGGATAACGAAAGTTTTTAATAATATGTTTTTGCATCATGTCATTAAAACAAGCTCTTTTATCTTTCTCGTTCTCACAACCAGGGAATACAGGAACTTCTTCAATGGTTGACCAAATAACTTTCACCTCTTCCTCTTCTTCTACAACCTCAAAATCTGATGCGTCTACAACCTCGGTTTCAGTATTTACTTCAATAGAAATAACTTCTGTTTCTTCAGTTGGGTCATCATCTTCAATAATTTCAATTTCAGTTGGTAAAACTGGTGGTTTTGGTGGTGGTGTAACTTGAAATTGAACAATTGGTGCATCTTCTTCTATCCCGTTTTCAGGAACATTTAGCATACCTGTGTAATCAATTTCTGTTTCAAACGATTTCCATTCTAAGGCGGTGTATACCATACCTAATACTAATAATAGTCCGACTACAAAGAACATTCCGCTCTTTTTATTCAGGTCATTCTGTGGATTTTTTTTTGGTCTCATAATGTTTGAATTTTAGACTTGCATAAACAAGTAGGGTTATTATTTATTTACTTGTTTAAAACTATGGCAAACCTAAAGGCTGTAAAACGGGTAATGAGTTAACGCTGCTTTTGGGTGAGTGAAAGCACTTTAATTTTTTATTTACATTAGTAAAAGATATTTCTAGATTGATAAAATCAATAATTATTCAAATAAAAATTTTAAAGGTTGCTGAAAGACCGTAATTTTATGCCCATGGGTATTTTTAAGAAAGATAAACTTCAAATCATCAACTTTCAGTCATACGGTAGCACTAGTCGCCTGTATGTAAGAGGTAGGGCTATTGAAGATGAAAATATCGATTTAGACCAGAAAGGTATTTTTAATTTAATGCAGAATACTTGGAAACGATTTGAAACTGATGAAATAAAAAACTCCCCAGTTAAGATTACGTTTTCTAATGGTCATACGGTACAAGGTACAACCGATAATGATGGTTATTATTTAATTGATGAGCATGTAGAAGGACTCCAAAGTCTGGCAAATGAAGAGGGCTGGGTGAATTTTGAGCTGTCTTTTGCGAATACCAAATTAAATAGAGAGATATTACTTCAAAATCGTTTTCCAGGTGAAATGTTAATACCTAGTAGTAATGCCAAGTTTGGAGTAATTAGTGATATAGATGATACCATTTTACATACAGGAGTAGTGTCTTCTTTAAAATGGAAGGTAATTATTAATACCATGTTTAAAAGGGCGACCAAGCGCTTACAATTAGAAGGGGCGTCTGATTTTTACACAAAACTTCACCAAGGGAAAACGGGTAATGAAGCAAACCCAATATTTTACGTAAGTCATAGTCCGTGGAATTTATACAGATATCTTGAGCTCTTCTTAAAAACGAATAATTTCCCTAAAGGTCCAATTCTATTGCGCAGCATGGCGAGCTTTAAAATGAGGAAGAAGAGTGATGAAAAGCCGCAGAAACAGAAAGAGATATCTAACTTATTAAAATCCTATCCAGATTTAAAATTCATATTAATCGGTGATAGTGGTGAAAAAGATGGCGATATTTATCAGGAGATTTCCACACTATTTCCTGGTAGAATAAAAGCCATTTATTTACGAAGTGTAAATCACACCAAACGAATGAAGAGAATAGAAAATCTATTTGTAGATTTTAAAGATATTCCGTTCTTGATGGTCAATAAAACATCTGAAGCTATAGACCACGCCAAGAAAAACGGATTCATCTAGGCCTTAGTCCTTTTTAATGTTTTGAATAGGAATCCACCTGCTTTCATCGAAATCATTGAGGGCATTTACCAATTGAAAGCTTTCAAAATTTTGAAGGTCAGCTACTGAAATTGACTTCTCTACAATACTATTTTTAGCTAAAAGTCTGGCTCTGCAAGTGCCTTCAAGTAGTGGGGTAGAAGGCGTTATTATTTGCTTACCGTCAAAGAAAAGTATATTTGAGTAAGATGCGTCTGTTACTAATCCGTTTTTAATAATCAAAACATCATCGGCTTCACCTTTTTGTAAAAAGAGTTCGTTTAATTTTTTACGGTTGTTTTTTTTAAAGGCGTAAGAAATATTGTTGTCTCTAACTAATTTAAGGGAGGTTGGTATACTATTTTTATATTCAGAAATAGAGAATCGAGTACCATGTTGTTTGTAACCAATGCGCAACTTATATTTTAAGGAGTTGTCTAAATTAGTAAGGTGTATGCCATCGAATAACGAGTAGGTTGGTAGGGATTTAAAGTGTTGAATATAAGACCTATTGAATCTAGCTTTATGAAATTCTTCATTCTTAATTTGGCTATTTTCAATGCAAACAGATTCAAATAATGGGTACATATATTTTTTCTAAAAGTTCTTGGTATTCCTCATTCATCTCGCTCAAGTGAGTAATCCCACCGCCACTTTTGTAAAAAAGGGTGTCATTAATTTTTTCAATAAACCGTATGCTTACCGCGCTATCAATTTGGTGTCCGTCAAATACGCCAAAGATTCCCGTATAGAAACCACGTGGTTCAATTTCCGCTTTAGAAATAATTTCTAGTGTTTTCTTTTTTGGTGCCCCGCTTATAGATCCCGCCGGTAATGTTTTTAATAATAAAGAAGCGAAGTTATCTTTCCAATTCTCAGGTAGTTCTCCTTGTATTTCGGTACTGGTCTGTAGTAATTCTTGATCACCTTTTTTAATTTTATCTACGAACCTAAATTTATTGACCCTTACTTTTTTAGCGATCATAGAAAGGTCGTTGCGTATAAGGTCAACGATGGTATTATGCTCGTAGAGCTCCTTTTTATTCGCAAGCAATAATTCTTGTGCATTCGGTATGTCGCTATTTATCGTGCCTTTCATAGGATATGAGAAAATATTGCCATCCTTGATTTTTAAATAGCATTCGGGCGAAAAAACAACGAATTTATCTTTATATAAAAGCTTGTATGGCGCATGGGCTTTTTGATAAATCTCATTTAAACCTACCGCTGTTTTAACCGCTGTAGGGAAAGTAAGATTTAGCAAAAAGCTATTACCATTATTTAGTTCTTGTTTAACTGTGTTAAAGGCTTTCTCGTAAATTTCTTTAGAAACCAATGTTGGTTTTAAATCAAAATCGACACCTTCAAGATTAGTTTTAGCAAGATTTTCATCATTACCGTTGCCTTTGATATTGAAGAAGATATTTTCGTTTGCAGCTTCTTCAAACGTAAAAACCTTTTTTATTGATTTTTCAAAATCGATGATGAACAAAAACGGAATTCCATCTTGAAGAAAGCGAGTCGCTTTTTTTTCAAAATTCTCCATTGGTTTCGGGCTTTGCAAAAATGAACCTAAAATAAACCGTTAATTTGGGCATCAATTTTATTGAGAATACTACCTAAATCTTCGGGATTGTCCACAAAATCTAAATCGTCAACATCGATGATCAATAAGTTTCCTTTTTCATACCCATGAATCCAAGCTTCGTATCGTTCGTTCAATCGGCTTAAATAGTCAATTGAAATCGAGTTTTCATATTCGCGGCCTCTTTTATGAATCTGTTTTACCAGGTTAGGTATAGAGCTACGTAAGTATATAAGAAGGTCTGGCGGTTGTACCAAGCTTTCCATTAGGTCGAATAAGCTAGAGTAATTCTGAAAATCACGATTGGTCATTAAACCCATCGCGTGAAGGTTGGGCGCAAAAATATGCGCATCCTCATAAATGGTTCTATCCTGTATAATTTCTTTACCGCTTTCCTTGATCTGAAGAATTTGGCGATACCTACTGTTTAAAAAGTATATCTGAAGGTTAAAACTCCAGCGTTCCATCTGATTGTAAAAATCATCTAAATACGGGTTCTCTACTACATCTTCATAATGAGCTTCCCATTTATAATGTTTAGCAAGTAATCTAGTTAGGGTTGTTTTTCCTGCACCGATATTTCCGGCAACTGCTATGTGCATAGAATTATTTTGATTAATGGTTGTGTTGTTAATCTCATAAAATTTCGATGGTACAAGATACAAGATAACATCAGGAAGTAAAAACATATTTGTTGTATGGCATAAAAATAATTACCGAAGTCGATTCATTTATCAAGTTCGATTAAATTAAATATTCGTTTAGATGCCAGTTTTAAAAGAATGTAATAACTCTGGTGCATTATGAATACTATATTTATGCTGATAATTCAGATACGAGAATTATCGATTCATTTAATTGAGTCAATAAATAACATCATATTAAGAATTGAACAGAACATTTTTTCTATTTTTGCATCTGAATTAAAAAAGTGAGGAGGGATTTGACTGATTGCAACCTCTGTTTTAGCCTTAGGGTATAAAGCGAAAAAAATGCTAAAGCAGTTGATGTTGATACTATATCACATCACACTTCTTTTCGGCATTCATTCAAATCCTTTGAAAAAAAAAGATTGTTATGCCATATTTATTTACATCAGAATCTGTTAGTGAAGGACATCCGGACAAAGTTGCGGATCAAATCAGTGACGCGTTATTAGATAATTTTCTTGCCTTTGATCCAGAAAGTAAAGTTGCTTGCGAGACATTAGTAACAACTGGTCAAGTAGTATTAGCGGGAGAAGTTAAAAGTGATACCTATTTAGATGTACAGAACATTGCCCGTGAAGTCATCAATAAAATAGGTTATACAAAAGGAGAATACCAGTTTAGCGGAGATTCTTGCGGAGTGATATCGTTGATACATGAGCAGTCTCAAGACATTAACCAAGGTGTAGACCGTGGTTCAAAAGAAGAGCAAGGTGCAGGTGATCAAGGTATGATGTTCGGTTACGCAACTAGCGAGACCGAGAACTACATGCCGTTAGCTTTAGATATCTCCCACAAAATTCTACATACTTTGGCAGAAATGCGTCGCGAGAATAAAGAGATTTCTTATTTAAGACCAGATGCAAAAGCACAGGTTACCATAGAATATTCAGATGCCAATGAGCCAATACGTATAGATACTATTGTAGTTTCTACACAGCACGATGCTTTTGATGCAGATGATGAGAAAATGTTGGCAAAAATTAAGTCCGACATTATTTCAAAATTGATACCAAGGGTAAAGGCACAATTACCTGTAGATACTCAGAAATTGTTTGATGATCAGATCAAATATCATATAAACCCAACAGGTAAGTTCGTAATCGGTGGTCCGCATGGCGATACCGGATTAACAGGTCGTAAGATTATTGTTGATACGTATGGTGGTAAAGGAGCTCACGGTGGTGGCGCTTTTAGCGGTAAAGATCCAAGCAAGGTAGACCGTAGTGCAGCTTATGCGGCACGTCATGCAGCAAAAAATTTAGTGGCTGCAGGTGTGGCAACCGAAATTTTGGTACAAGTTAGTTATGCGATTGGTGTTGTAGAGCCAACATCTATTTATGTGGATACTTACGGTACATCTAAAGTAGGGTTGAGCGATGGTGATATTGCCAAGAAAGTTGCGCAGTTATTTGACATGAGACCTTTTGCTATTGAAGAACGTTTAAAATTAAGAAACCCGATTTATTTAGAAACCGCTGCATACGGACACATGGGTAAAACTCCCGTAACAGTTACTAAGGTTTTTGAATCGCCATATAATGGTCGCATCGAAAGGGAAGTGGAATTATTCACTTGGGAAAAATTAGATAAAGTAGCAGAGATAAAGTCAGCGTTTAATTTATAGACTTTACTGCTACTTCAACGAAGCTATTTATTTGTAATGGAGATGAATACTTTGTTGTTTACATTTTAATTTTCAACTTATTAAAGGGTGAAGTCAAGTTAATATGTTTTCTCAAATAAAATTAAGTATGTAAAAATGCCTCGTGTTTCACGGGGCATTTTTTTGTCTCAAAATTACCTCACAAGCCAATTAACACCCATTCACAACAAGTTGGCATACTTTGACCACATAAACTATTTTGTAGGAAAAGGATTATATATATTTGAAATATAATAATTAGAGAATCCCAAATCTCGCCACCTACAAAGATGAAATATATACTAGTTGTACAAACAAAAAACGGACAGAAACAAGTTCAGGTTGAAGCCCCAAAATTCAGCTTGATTATAAATCTGTTTAAAGTATTGAATCTTTGAAAACCTATTAAAGTAATAACTTAACCTACGAATGCCATGTCATTACCCCACAGTATTTCTCTAGCCATTTTGGCTTGCATAATATTACAGTCTTGCTCAAAAGAAACCGACCTAATTTCTGAGTATGTTGTTTTAGATGCCGACAAAACCGAATATCGTTCGGTGAAAATCAATCCGGATTTTCAAATTAAAAAAAATAAAGAAACAGTTGCATTGATTCCTTTTTCTGATTAAATTCCAACACACTAAACATTAACCAAATGAAAAAACAACTACTCCAAGAAACTACTGTTCAAGAATATAGAAGCGATTTTTTTACGGGCATACTCATGCTTGTTAGAAAGTTGTTCATGGTATAATCTTGTTTACAATTGCTTCATAAATGCTATCGTCTGATAGCATTTATGAAACATTTTCCCTTTCTAAATAACACTTTTTATTTTTTAAAATATATTAAGTCTGCCGAGTAATCGGTATTGCATGGTTGATAGACTATGACGTAATTTGGTAAACTTCAAATTAGGTATTCAATAAGTCAAAATTTTCCTGTGTCTACCTATCCATAAATCTCCAATATTCGAGTAAACTTTCTTAGATTTAAGACTTCAAACTCTTAAGACATGCCAAAGTTTACCATTAAACACTTTTTTACCCTAATTTTTCTTTCAACATTAATTATTTCCTGTAGAAAAACAGCACCTAAAGTAGCAGATGCTGAAGTCTCCGAAACTTATGTAGCGGATAACTACACCAAGAAAGAAGTCGATATCACTATGCGTGACGGCGTTAAATTGCACACTACGGTGTATTCGCCAAAAGACACTTCAAAAGAATACCCGATCATCATGCAACGAACTCCCTATAGTTCGCAACCATACGGAGAAGGCGAATTCAAGACGAAAATTGCTCCGAATATTCACATGATGCAAGATGGCTACATTGTAGTTTACCAAGATGTTCGTGGGCGTTGGTTAAGTGGAGGTCATTATGAGAACATGCGTGCTTTCAATCCGAATAAAAAATCAGAAAAAGATATTGACGAAAGCTCAGATACGTATGATACGATTGACTGGCTGGTAAACAATGTAGAAAACAATAATGGTAATGTGGGTATTTGGGGAATTTCATATCCTGGTTATTATTCTACGTATGCCGTTGTAGATGCACACCCAGCGTTAAAAGCAGCCTCGCCACAGGCGAGTATTGCCGATTTCTTTTTTGATGATTTTCACCATAACGGAGCCTATTTGTTGAGCTACTTTAGGGCAACATCATTATTTGGTACGCCAAGACCAGATAGTGATAAACCTATAGATACGGCATGGTATACACTGCCCGATTTACCAACGGAAGATCAGTATCAATTCTTTTTAGATGAAGGTCCGCTGAAAAATTTAGATCGCTTCTTTGAATATGAAACTACAGATACGCCACGTATGGCAAAAGAAGGGGTAACCGATGATTATTTTTGGAACGAGCTAAAGCAGCATCCTAATTATGATGAAATGTGGCAGAGCAAGGGATTAATTCAGCACTTAAAAAATGTAAAACCAACGGTAGCGACTATGGTTGTTGGGGGAGAGTTTGATGCCGAAGATTTATACGGACCATTAGAAACCTACAAGAATATTGAAAAGTACAATGCCGATAATTACAATACTTTGGTATTCGGACCGTGGGATCACGGCGGATGGGCAAGAAGAAAAGGTCAGAACATCGTAGGTAACTATTACTTTGGTGATAGTATTTCTGAGTTTTTTCAAGAGAACATAGAAACGAAATTCTTTGACCACTTCTTAAAAGGAAACGGAGATAAAAATAGCGGATTACCGGAAGCTTACGTTTTCGATACCGGTAGAAAAGATTGGAAGACTTACGATACCTGGCCACCGGCAGGTGTAGTCAAAAAAGATATGTATTTATCTCCGGATCAAGAACTGACCTTTGAGCCAAAAGCGGTTGAGGAAGTAAAGTTTATTAGTGATATTAAAAAACCAGTCCCGTATTCAGAAGATATTAAAACGGTATTTACCCCGAGAAAATACATGACAGACGATCAGCGTTTTGCTGCTCGCCGTGGCGATGTTTTGGTTTTTGAAACCGAAGTGATAGAAAATGATTTGACCCTAGCAGGTGATATTCTTGCCAAGCTAAAAGTGGCCACCACAGGTTCTGCAGCAGATTGGATTGTAAAAATCATTGACGTACATCCAGCCGATGAGCCAGCTTATGAAGGAATGCAAGACCACTTAAAAATGAGCAACTACCATTTAATGGTACGTAGCGAAGTATTGCGTGGGCGTTTTAGAAATAGCTTTGCAAACCCAGAGCCATTTGTAGCGAACCAAAAGACAGATGTAAACATAAAGCTGCAAGATGTTTTTCATACTATTAAGAAAGGGCACAAGTTACAGGTGCAAGTACAAAGCACGTGGTTTCCGTTAATAGATTTAAATCCTCAGACTTATGTAGATAATATCTTCGAGGCAGATGAATCAGATTTTAAAACCCAAACGCATACGGTATTTACAGATTCTAGTGTTGAGTTTTCTGTGTTGGAGTAGTTCTGTAGTTATTTATAATTAAAATGTAATTTCATATTTAATTTGGAGAATTTAGAAAAGGTAATTAAAAAATTTATTACAGAAAAGGTTAATTCGAAGTTGGATTTCGATTTACAAAAAGCTGCAAAGATTAAGCCTTTTTTGAAGATGAATTAACCATATTAGATAATTTAAAAGAGGTTCGTACTGAAATATGCTATTGTATATTCTTTGGTCTACATCAAGCGGCAATTACCTTGACTAACCATTTACTAGAGGATACTTTAAAAACAGGTTTACTTTATAGCGAATATGGAGTTAAGCTATCATCTAATTTAGAAGAAATGGATACATTTTATAAAGAAGGACTTGATAAATATAGTAGTTTGGATTTAAGTCGAACCATTAATAGTTCATGCAGTAAAGGCTTAATAACAAAAGCAGAAAAGAAAATTTTACACGAATTTAGAGAGCGTTTAAGAAACGGTTTTTCACATTCAGACTCTAGAAAAATATTTAAGAATATAAAAGTGCCATTTTATATGGGGACTTTTGGAAAAATAGATAAGGAACCGCTTAATTTTAAGGAATTTAGTATTTCAGATATCCCACAATTTCAAGGGCTTGCAAAATCCGAAATAGCTAAAAAACATTCATTTGACTATTTTAATTGTGTTTATGGGATATTAAAAAGAATTGAGCATAAACTAGATGCATAGGGGGATATTACTGAACTTATCTAAAATTGAGTAAAAAAAAGCTTGTTATTTGACTGATTTCATTTAAGCGGCAACATCGAAAATTAAAAAACCAATCTTATTTTAAGCAGGTATTTTATTACAGTAGTCTACCAATTCAAATACACACAGAAAACTAACAACACAACCTCAAATTATATATTTTTCTTAAAATCTTAGGTTATTAGAAACTTCTGCCCAATATTTGTAGCTCAAAGTTCACACACTTATTGAATAGTTATCAAGAAAGGTGGAGGGATTAGACCCTTTGAAACCTTAGCAACCCTTTGTTCGCACAAAGAAGGTGCTACATTCTACCCTTAGGGGATGGATAACAGTAATCGAATTTTCTTCGATATTACTTTCTTATAACTTTTTGATTTTACCTACCCGCAATTTTTGCAGGTCGAGGTTGAGCTTTTTAATTATTTAAACAATTTTTAAAAACAACAAAATCATGAGTAATTACAAATTAGCAACAAACGCATTACACGCAGGTCACGACACAACTACCAACGGTGGTACAAGAGCGGTGCCTATTTATCAGACATCATCGTATGTATTTAATAATACAGACCATGCATCAAACTTATTTTCTTTAAAAGAACTAGGGTTCATTTATACAAGATTGAATAACCCTACCAATCAAATTCTACAAGACAGATTAGCTGCAGTAGAAGGTGGTATTGGCGCAGTAGTTTTCGCATCGGGTACAGCTGCTATTTCTACAGGTTTATTGACTTTATTGAAAGCAGGCGATCACATTGTGGCATCGAGCAGTTTATACGGTGGTACCTTTAACTTATTGAACGTAACCTTACCAAGATTCGGAATCACAACAACATTCGTTGATGCATCAGATCCTGAAAATTTTGGAAAAGCTGTACAGGAGAATACAAGAGCATTTTTTGTTGAGTCTTTAGGGAATCCTAAATTAGATGTATTGGATTTAAAAGCAATTTCAAAAGAATCTAAAGCAGCGGGAGTACCATTTATAGTGGATAATACAGTGGCTACTCCGTCATTGTTAAATCCGATTGAACATGGAGCAAACTTGGTAATTCACTCGCTGACAAAATATATCGGCGGACAAGGAACTTCTTTAGGTGGAGCAATTATTGATGCAGGTACTTTTGATTGGACAAATGGAAAATTCCCGGAGTTTACAGAGCCATCTGCCGGTTACCACGGTTTGGTTTATAGTGAAGCATTAGGTGCGGCAGCATTTACCTTTAAATTAATATTAGAAGGCTTACGTGATTTCGGTGGAGCATTGAGTCCGTTTAACGCATTCCAAATTATTCAAGGTTTAGAAACTTTACCGGTACGTATAAAGCAACATAGTGCAAATGCATTAGAATTGGCTACGTGGTTAGAGGGTAAAAAAGAAGTGGAATGGGTAAATTACCCAGGGCTTAAAAGCAACAAATACAATGCGTTAGCAAAAGAATATTTACCAAAGGGACAAAGCGGCATTGTAACCTTTGGCTTAAAAGGTGGGTTCGAAGCTGCTAAAAAAGTTACCGATGCTACAAAGATATTTTCGTTGCTAGCAAATATCGGTGATACGAAGTCATTGATCATTCACCCAGCAAGTACAACACACCAACAATTAACTGCCGAGCAGCAAGATAGTGCAGGTGTAGGTCGAGATTTAATTCGTTTATCTGTTGGTTTAGAAGATATCGAAGATTTAAAAGCCGATTTAGAGCAGGCATTTGCTAGTCTTTAATTTAGTTAGCTGAGCGGAGCCGAAGCAAACGTACACTTCGGCTCCGCTCAGTGACCGATTATTCATGAATTTTATAAAGAAGGTGGCTGAGCGAAGTCGAAGCCAAGCCACAAATTGATTTTGAAATAGATGCTACATCAATTACAGATTAAACAATACAAGACCTTAAGCGGTACCTCGCAAGATATTCAATTATCGTATCAGGTATTCGGCAAAGAGTTGCATACGGCACCGATAATTTTGGTGAACCATGCTTTAACGGGTAACTCTAACGTTACTGGTAAAGATGGTTGGTGGTCTGCACTTATTGGTGAGGAAAAATGTATAGATACCCAGAAATATACCATTTTGGCATTCAACATACCGGGTAACGGTCATGATAAATTCGTGATTGAAAACTACAAAGATTTTGTAGCTGGCGATGTGGCTAGAATTTTTTTATTGGGCTTGCAACAGTTAAAAATAGACCGATTGTTTGCATTAATTGGTGGGTCTTTAGGTGGTGGTATAGCTTGGGAAATGGCAGCATTACACCCAACATTGACAGAGCATTTAATACCTGTGGCATCTGATTGGAAATCGACCGATTGGCTCATTGCCAACTGTCAAATTCAAGAGCAGTTTTTGGTAAACTCAAAACAACCTGTACACGATGCACGTATGCATGCAATGTTATGTTATAGAACTCCCGCTTCCTTCAAAGAGCGCTTCAAAAGAAGTACAAATGATGAGTTAAAGGTTTTTAATGTAGAAAGTTGGTTAATGCATCATGGCGATAAGCTGCAAGAGCGTTTTCAGTTATCTGCCTATAAATTGATGAATCAGTTATTGAAGACCATTGATGTTACTAGAGGTGGAGATGAGAATTTCATCAAACTGCAAAATAGCGATACCAACATTCATATTATTGGTGTCGATTCTGATATGTTCTTTACCGCACAAGAAAATAAAGATACGTTTAAGCAATTGGCGCAAGCGAAGAGTAACGTTACCTATGGCGAAGTACAATCATTGCACGGTCATGATGCGTTTTTGATCGAGTTCGATCAAATGGAGAAACTGCTAGGTGGTATTTTCAACACCAACGGAAATGTCAAGAAAATAAAGATTCTAAAGTTTGGAGGTAAGTCCTTGAGCAACGGAGAAGGGCTAGAGCGTGTATTAGATATTATTGCCAATAAGGTGAAGAATGATGAGAACATTGCCATTGTTTTGTCCGCAAGGGAAAAAGCTACAGACCAGTTAGAGGATATGCTGGAGAAAGCTGCAAAGGGAAAAGACTATAAGTCGGACTTTGAGGCCTTAGAAAAATATCAAAAGCATACGTACAAAAATGTAAATTTATCGGCAGAGTTTAAAGGCTTGGCGAAGTTATATGAAGGTGTTTCTTTGTTGGGCGATTACAGTGCCAAAATTAAAGATGAGGTACTAGCTTACGGAGAATTGATTTCTGCAAAATTGGTAACTAAATTATTGATAGGTAAAGGTATCAATGCCCAATTAGTGGATACTCGTGAAGTGATAAAAACCGATAACACATTTGGTGATGCCAAGGTGTTAGAGGCAGAATCAAAAGAGCAGGTATTGCTAAAGTTTGCTGAAATACCTACAGATACCGTAGCGGTAATTACGGGCTTTATTTCATCTACGTTAGATGGAGAAACAACTACTTTAGGAAGGAATGGTAGTAATTATTCCGCAGCACTATTGGCGAATTTTTTAGATGCTGAAGAATTACAGAATTATACACATGTTGACGGGATATATACTGCGAATCCTGACTATGTACCAGAGGCTAAAAAGTTAGCGAACCTGTCTTATGAAGAGGCAAATGAATTAGCGAATTTCGGCGCAACTATTTTGCATGCAAAAACGATAATTCCGCTAATTGAAAAGAACATTCCGCTGCGTATTTTAAATACGTATAATGATGATAATGAAGGAACATTAATCAGTGCAAAATCAAGCAAAGAAGGCATAAAATCGCTTTCTGTTATTGAAGATGTAGCGATGATTAATATTGAAGGTCGTGGGCTTTTAGGTAAAGTAGGTGTAGATGCCCGAATATTTAAAGCATTAGAAGCAAGTAATATTAGTGTAAGTATTATATCTCAAGGTTCTTCGGAAAGAGGAATAGGTCTTGTCGTAAAAAAGGACAAGGCTAAGAGAGCGAAATTGGCTTTAGAGAATGAATTCAGTAATGATTTCGAATCTAAAGATGTGAATATGATTACGGTAATAGATGATGTGTCTATCATATCTATTGTAGGTCAAGACTTGAGTACGTTCCATAATCCGTTTAACGCACTCATTAAAAACCAGATTGTACCATTATTATTCAATAATACGGTGTCAGGTAAGAATGTGAGTTTGGTGGTGAAGAAAGCAGATTTACACAAGGCGGTAAACGTCATGCACGGACAAGTGTTTGGTATTAGCAAAAGAATTAATATTCTTATTTTCGGACATGGAAATGTCGGAGGAACGCTGATTGATCAAATTCTGAAATCTGCCAAAACAATCAAGGATCGTAAAAAGTTAGATTTACGGGTATTTGGAATCGCGAATTCCAAGAAGATTTTGTTGAATGAAAAGGGAATTACCAAAAGCTGGAAAACGAATCTAAAACAAAAAGGAAAATCTTATGAGGTATATGATGCCTTTGATTTTGCAAAGCGCCATCATTTAGAGAACCTGATTGTTATTGATAATACGGCAAGTAAAGATTTTGTGGCGAATTATTTTGAATTTGTAGATTACGGCTTTGACATCGTGTCCTCAAATAAAATAGCTAATACATTACGATACGATTTTTATCAGTTGTTACGAGAAGAGTTGCAGAAGAATCAAAAACAATATTTGTATGAAACCAATGTAGGTGCAGGTTTGCCATTGATAGATACCATCAAGTTATTGCATTTATCCGGAGAAAATATTACTAGAATTAAAGGGGTGTTCTCAGGATCGCTGAGTTATATATTCAATACTTTTTCAGAAAGTGACCTACCATTCTCATCTATTTTAAAAGATGCAATGCAACAAGGATTTACAGAGCCGGATCCACGTGAAGATTTATCTGGGAACGATGTAGGTAGAAAGTTATTGATATTAGCACGTGAGCTAGATTTGCATAATGAGTTTGCCGATATACATATTGATAACCTTATCCCGAAGAAATTACAAGATGGCGAAGTAAGTTTCTTTTTGGAAAATTTAGTTGTGTTGGATGCCAAATTCAATGAAATTAAAAAGAATCAAAAGCCAAATCATGTATTACGATATGTAGGTGATTTACACGGAAACCTTCAAAAGGAAAAAGGAGTGTTAGATGTGAAATTGATATCCGTACCAAAAGAAAGTGCCTTGGGGCAGGTAAAAGGATCAGATTCCATCATAGAAATCTATACAGAATCTTACGGTGAGAATCCGTTAGTAATTCAAGGAGCAGGCGCAGGAGCAGCGGTTACTGCAAGAGGTGTATTTGGAGATATATTGAGAATTGCGGAGAAAGGATAAAGAAGAAGTTAGAAAATAGAATAAAGAGGTTAGACAGAAGTGTTATGGGAAACTGGATATGAATCTATTCTCTCTTTTCTTTATTCTATTTCAAGAATAGTTTAGAAGAATAAAATGAACAAGAACAACAATAAATTTGAAACGAACGCCATACGTACGCAGTTAAAGCGAACAGAGAACTTGGAACATTCCGTTCCTTTGTATTTGACATCTAGTTTTGTGTTTGAAGATGCAGAAGATATGCGTGCATCGTTTGCGGAAGAGAAAGAGCGGAATATATATTCACGATACTCGAACCCAAATTCAACTGAATTTATAGATAAAGTTTGCCAAATGGAAGGCGCAGAGAGTGGCTTTGCATTTGCATCTGGTATGGCGGCAGTCTTTTCTACTTTAGCGGCATTATTAGATAGTGGTGATCATGTACTTTCGGCAAGAAGCATATTTGGGTCAACGCATTCGTTGTTTACGAATTTCTTCCCGAAATGGAATATTGACCATAGCTATTTCAAGATAGATGCATTAGAGGAAATAGAAAGTTTAATCACTCCGAAAACAAAAATCATCTATGCAGAGACTCCGACGAATCCGGGTGTTGATGTATTAGATTTAGAGGAGCTGGGTAAGATTGCGAAAAAGAATAATTTGATTTTGGTCATCGATAACTGTTTTGCATCGCCTTATTTACAGCAGCCGATAAAATTCGGTGCAGATTTAGTTATTCATTCAGGTACAAAGTTGATGGATGGTCAAGGTAGAGTATTGGCAGGTATTACGGTGGGTAGTGCAGAATTGATGGACAAGGTGTATCGTTTTTCAAGAATTACAGGTCCCGCTTTATCACCGTTTAATGCATGGGTGTTATCAAAAAGTTTAGAGACATTGGCCATACGAGTAGATAGACATTGTGAAAATGCTTTGAAATTGGCGGAGTATCTAGAAGCTCATGAAAATATAAACTGGGTAAAATATCCGTTCTTAAAATCGCATCCGAAATACGAGATAGCCATTAAGCAAATGAAAGCGGGTGGTTGTGTAGTAGCTTTTGAGGTAAAAGGAGGACTGGATGCAGGTAGAGAGTTTTTCGATTCCATAAAATTGTTGTCCCTGTCAGCTAATTTAGGAGATTCAAGAACAATAGTAACGCACCCGGCATCAACAACACATAGTAAGTTGAGTATAGAAGAGCGTGCAGCAGTGGGTATATCTGACGGAATGGTACGAATATCGGTAGGTTTAGAGCATATCGATGATATTATTGCAGATATTAATCAGGCACTGGGATAGTATAAGGACAGACTATTTTGGTACGTATTGATAAAAATAAAAATAGCCCTTTCTGCAGAGAAAGGGCTATTTCATTTATAATTTTATGTTTTAAAGAAAATTCACTACTCCGGTATCCATGTCATAAACGGCACCTCTAATATCTATTTCGCCTTTGTTCATCATTTCGTTAAGTATAGGGCTATCCGTTTTTATTTTATCGATAGCTACTCGAACATTATTTTCACTTACCTCATGTACTAGAAGTCTATTTTTAGAAGTTCTAGGACCTTCTGATTTAGTTGACATTTTTACAGCTGGTTCTATGTTTTTCAACATATTGGTAATATGACCTAACTCTGCGCCATCTATTGCAGCATGAATTGCTCCACAATTTTCATGACCTAAAACGAGTATTAGTTTTGCACCCGCCACTTTGGTCGCAAATTCCATACTACCAAGAATATCATCGTTAATAAAATTTCCTGCCACACGAGCAACGAAAATATCCCCAATTCCTTTGTCAAAAACATCTTCTACAGGTACTCTACTGTCAACACATGAAAGAACTATTGCTTTTGGATATTGAGATTCTGCACTTTCTCTTATTTGCATAGAATGGTCTCTAGCGGTGAGGTCGCTCATTACAAATCTTTCATTTCCTGCTGATAAAATATTAAATACATCTAAAGGTGTTAATGCTGCCTGTTCCTCTGCAGAAAGTACAGATTCTACTAAAATTTTACTCTTATCTATCTCAATTGTTTCGCTTTCAGATTGTTGCGAGGTCATGGTAGTTGAAAATGCGAGTAAGCTAACAAGTAATACTAAATTTTGTCTCATAATCATCGTTATTTAATTCTTTGCAAATGTAAATAGCAAAATCCAAAATGAAACTATTACTACTCACAAATAATAGTTAAAGTATTAATATATAATAGTAATACTATCAATTTTATTAATTAATTATTTATGTAGCTAGATTTGAACTTCTGATACAAACAAAAAATGCCCGGTATATACCGGGCATTTTTTGTTTGTATAAACAGTATTTCTATTTACTTAACGTCATTGTATAAGTAGCACTAACAGAAGTAGTACCTCCAAAAACCTCAACAGTATCATTTAAATCGTATTTAAGATCCATTTTAGAATCTGTAAGCTCTGTAATGGTCAATCCGATTTCTTCTCCGTCAGCAGAAACAAAATATAAAGTACTGCCATCTAATCTCCATTTGTCAGACTGAAAAAAATCATCGCCTTCTATTTCTTCAGATTGAGACTCGCCCATAAAGGTTGTAGTTAATATAGTCGTGTATGAACCTTCGCTAGTAACATTCTGTGGGTCTTCAGAAAAAGTGACTACGGTGTCAAAATCTTTTCCAACAGAAGAGAAAGTGGTTTCTATAGCATTTCCGTCAAAATCGGTATTCGATTTTCCGTCTTTAGTTTGAAGCGCGGTTAAATTCCATGTGCCTATGATTTCACTTTCGTTAGCATTTGAAACAGCATCTTCATCATTTGAACAAGATGTGAAGACTAATGATGATAGTGCGATAATCGATAATAAGAATACTTTTTTCATAATTAATTTAATGGTTGAAACTGTATAACGATGTTTTGTTGGTTCAAGTATTTAGCACATATTTTTATTTGGCTATCTTAGCATCATGCTCTCGAAAAAGACAAAATATGGTTTAAAGGCACTGGCGTATTTAGCGGCACAACCCGATAAAAAACCCGTTCAAATTTCAGAAATTGCTGAAAAAGAGAACATCTCTCAGAAATTCTTGGAGAGTATATTATTGAGTTTAAGAAAAACAGGATTCTTAGGTTCAAAAAAAGGCAAAGGTGGGGGTTATTATTTAATAAAATCTCCCGAAGAAATATCTATGACCGATATAATGAGGGTTTTAGAAGGACCAATTGCTATGGTGCCTTGTGTAAGTCTTAATTTCTACGAAACCTGCGATGACTGTCCCGATGAAAATACCTGTTCAGTTCATAAGCTAATGCTGCAGGTACGTGATAGTGCTTTAGATGTTTATCGAAATAATACACTAAAGGATATCATCTCGTAAAATCTCCATTTTTAATTTATTTTTAGCTCAAACCTGTACTCACTACAATTTATTTATTTGACCTTAAGAATGATTAAATTTTTCTATAGTCCGTTCGAGCGCAGTCAAGAACTATTACCAGTAAAAAATAGGTTTTGATAGTACTTTTTCTTTAAAGACGGTATGTTTAATAAGGCATTCAGGCGCTAATTCTACCATAAACCTAAGAACCACCTAATCATCTTCGTTTTATTTGTAAGCAATAATTCATTGCGAATTATTAATTTTTCGTACCCTTTTGTTAATAATCTACTAAATCTATAGGGTAAATGAAATTTATCTAAAATTAGGGCGACTACTTTGGAAAATAATACTATTTTTGAAAACTCTATTAAATTAGTAGGGTAATAAAAATTGAGTAAAAGATGATTGCAGATCAACTTATTTTAAATAAAAAAGAGTCTAAAACGACCTATAAAGAAGATAAAACTTCTGAAAAGCCAATGCGTAGTATCGCAAAAGCTTTTAGCTGGAGGGTAATAGGTACGTTAGATACTTTAATTATTTCATACTTACTTACAGGCAAAATATCACTTGCTGCCTCAATTGCATCTATAGATTTTGTAACGAAGATGGTGTTGTACTTTTTTCACGAAAGAATCTGGAATTTAGTAAAGTGGGGTAAATAATAAAGAATAGGATTATGGCATTGACAGAAGCACAAGTTCAGAAGTTAAACATACAATTTAAAGGTATACCGCCAGAAGAAATTATTTCTTGGGCTGTAAAGCATGCAGTAACTCCAGTAGTAACTACAAACTTCAGACCATATGAAGTAGCTATTTTACATGCGGTATCTGGGGTAAGAAAGGATATTCCTGTGGTTTGGTGCGATACGGGTTATAACACCCCGAAAACATACAAACATGCAGATGAAATAATCAGCAAGTTGAATTTGAACGTAAAGTTATTTGTGCCAAAGCAGACTACTGCGCATAGAGATGCTGTAATGGGTATTCCACAAATCGATGATCCAAGACATGCATTATTTACCGAGCAAGTAAAGTTGGAGCCTTTTAAAAGGGCAATGGCAGAATTTAAACCAGATGTTTGGTTTACGAATTTAAGAAAAGGGCAGACTGCACACCGCGATAGTCTAGATATTTTAAGTCTAAGCAAAGACGGCGTTTTAAAGGTGAGTCCGTTTTACCACTGGAACGACACACAGCTAGACACGTATTTAAAGAAATATAATCTGCCTAATGAGCATAACTATTTCGACCCAACTAAAGTGTTAGAAAATAGAGAATGCGGGTTACATAGTTAATCTAAGAGCGTAGAAAAGAATAAGATAATTTATCTAAGAAAATATAGAATGAGTAATAGCAGTACGGAATTGGAAGTAACCCCATCCATAGAACTTTTAAAAGATACCTCTCACATAAATGCACTTGAGAATGAGGCAATTTATATCATTAGAGAAGTAGCAGCTCAGTTCGAGAAGCCAGTTCTTTTATTTTCAGGAGGAAAAGATTCGATTACATTGGTTCGTTTGGCTCAAAAAGCATTTTGGCCATCGAAAATTCCTTTCCCTTTAATGCATATTGATACTGGGCATAACTTCCCAGAGACTATCGAATTTAGAGATAGGTTGGTAGAAGAATTAGGTTTAGAGTTGATTGTGCGTAATGTGCAAGATTCAATCGATCAAGGTAAAGTAAAAGAAGAGTCCGGTAGATATTCTAGTAGAAATAGCTTGCAGACAACAACATTGTTAGATGCAATCGAAGAATTTAAGTTCGATGCATGTATTGGTGGGGCGCGTAGAGATGAAGAAAAAGCACGTGCCAAAGAACGTATTTTCTCTGTAAGAGATGATTTTGGTCAATGGGATGAGCGTAACCAACGTCCGGAATTATTTGATATGTTGAACGGGCAAATTGAATTGGGGCAAAACGTAAGAGTTTTTCCAATATCTAACTGGACAGAATTAGATGTTTGGTCTTACATCAAAGAAGAGCAAATTGAAATTCCGTCTATCTACTTCGCACACAAACGCAAAACATTTTTTAGAGATGGTATGATCTGGTCTGCAGAAGACGGTATCGTATTTAGAGAAGAAGATGAGGTGGTAGAAGAAAGATTAGTTCGTTTTCGTACAGTAGGCGATATGTCATGTACAGCAGCAGTACTTTCAGATGCGGAAACTATTGACAAAGTTGTAGAGGAAATTAGAGATTCATCCATTTCAGAACGAGGTGCACGTATAGATGACAAACGTTCAGAAGCTGCAATGGAGAAAAGAAAACAACAAGGGTATTTTTAGAATTTTCTTTAGAAAATTCTGCCCTTAGCTTTTGGCTATCGGCTATTAGCCTTAATTAATAATTTAAAAGCCAGTAGCTTAAAGCTAATGGCTAACAGTATAGTAATGGAAGTACTAAAAATAGCAACGGCAGGTAGTGTAGATGATGGTAAAAGCACCTTGATTGGGAGAATGCTTTACGATACAAAATCTTTGACCAGCGATAAGTTAGAAGCAATAGAAAAAACCAGTAAGCAAAAGGGATATGATTATTTAGATTTCTCTTTAGCAACAGATGGTTTAGTAGCAGAACGTGAGCAGGGTATTACTATAGATGTTGCGCATATCTATTTTTCTACGGCAAAGAAAAGTTACATTATTGCAGATACCCCTGGGCATGTAGAATATACTCGTAACATGGTTACAGGAGCATCTACTTCGCAAGCTGCGATTATATTGATCGATGCTAGAAAAGGTGTAATCGAACAAACGAACAGACACTTTTTTATTAATAATTTACTGCGCATTAAAGATGTAGTAGTAGCTATTAATAAGATGGATTTGGTGGACTATTCTGAGGAAACTTATAATGCTATCAAAGCAGATTTTGAAGAGTTAATGGCTAAAAGAGACTATCAAGATCAGAAAATAACTTTTATTCCTGTAAGTGCATTAAAAGGAGATAACGTAGTAAATAAAACAGATAAGACACCTTGGTATACAGGTCCTACTTTGTTAGAACATTTTGAAGCCTTAGATAGAAAAGATATTTTCAACGTTGGTACGCCGCGTTTCCCGGTGCAATATGTTATCCGCCCGAAGACAGATGAGCATCACGATTTTAGAGGTTTTGCAGGTAAAGTGTATGGTGGCGAGTTAAGCGTAGGTGATGAGGTAGTAGCACTTCCATCGCAAACACGTTCAAAAATAAAAGAAATTTATTTCCACGATAAAAAGTATCACACAGCATCAAGACGTTCTTCGGTAACGATTACGTTAGAAGATGAAATTAATTTAAGTCGTGGTGACATGTTAGTGAAGGCGAATGATTTGCCAACAGTTGATAAGCAATTTACCGCTACTATTTCTTGGATGGATTCATTGCCGCTAGCGGCTGGAAATAAATATATAGTACAACACGGTGTCAATAAAGTATTGGCAAAAGTGGAGCAAGTACATCATAAAATTGCTCCTGATTATTCAGGTGTCGATACTAAGGCAGATTCGTTGGGTATGAATGATATCGCCCAAGTAAGTTTCCGTTTAAATAAGCCAATTTTCTACGATCAATTTAAAAATCATAGAACGAACGGTTCATTTATACTAATCGATACCAAATCGAACAGTACTGTGGGAGCGGGATTTATACAATAAATAAATTTCCTAGCCCCCAAAGGGGGAATTCAAACTAGACTTCATATTTTAATAAGTATAGTAAGCCTATAGGCGTAGTAAAGTAATAAATTAATGATAACGCTTGTTTTACCCGAGTAAGTGTTCCTCCCTTTTGGGGAGGTTAGGAGGGGATACAGTATGCAGAGTTTTAGAACAGAAATAGAGAATCAAGTAGTTGCGAATGATATTTTAGAATTGGAACGCAAGATTCATGAGTTCCATGGCGGCAAATTAGATGAAGAGAAATTTAGAAGCCTTCGTTTAGCTCGTGGGGTATACGGACAGCGTCAAGAAGGCGTTCAAATGATCCGTATAAAATTGCCATATGGTAAGGTGACTTCTCAGCAATTGCTACGTATTTGCTATGTGTCTGACGAGTATTCTACTGGTAGATTGCACATAACTACACGTCAAGATATTCAGATTCACTATGTAGATTTGAACCGGACTCCCGAGTTGTGGTCAGAATTAGAAAAGGATGATATTACATTAAGAGAAGCTTGTGGTAACACGGTACGTAATGTAACGGCTAGTGAAACAGCAGGGGTAGATGTTGATGAGCCTTTTGATGTTTCTCCTTATGCACATGCATTATTCCAGTATTTCTTAAGAAACCCGGTGAGTCAAGAAATGGGACGTAAGTTCAAGGTTTCTTTCTCTGCAAGTGATGCCGATACCGGACTTTCATACATGCATGATCTAGGCTTTATAGCTAAGCTTGAAAATGGAGAGCCAGGTTTTAAGGTAATGTTGGGTGGCGGATTAGGTTCTCAGCCAAGACATGCAGATGAATTATATAGCTTTTTGCCAGCAGATCAAATTATTCCGCTAATGGAAACGGTTATACGTGTTTTTGACCGTTACGGTGAGCGTAAGAGTAGAGCAAAGGCTAGAATGAAATTCTTATTGAAAGATTTAGGTCTAGACGGATTTAAAGAATTGCTAGCTTCAGAAAAAACAGCGGTTCCTTTTGATACGTTTCCGATTGATCCAGAAGAATATCCTAAGGTAAAAGTTTCGCAATTAGAAGTTCCGAAAGTTGAAATAACCGATACGAAAGAATTTGAGCAGTGGAAATCTACAAATGTAATTCCGCAGAAACAACCAGGTTATGTTGCTTTGGGTATCAAAGTATTATTAGGGGATTTCTATACGGATAAGGCACGTTTGTTAGCGAAATTGGTGCAGAAATATGCAGCAGGCGAGTTTCGTTTATCACTTCGTCAAAATATTTTAATTCCTTTCGTAAAAGAAGAAAGCATAGAGTTTTTCTATACGGAATTAAAGAAGTTAGGTTTTGCGGAAGCTGGTTATAATAAAGCATTAGATATTACTGCTTGTCCGGGTACAGATACCTGTAACTTAGGTATAGCAAGTAGTACAGGTATTGCAGAAGAGCTAGAAAGAGTTATAAAAACAGAATATCCTGATTATATCAATAACGCCGATGTTGTCATCAAGATCAGTGGTTGTATGAACGCTTGTGGTCAGCACAATATGGCAAATATTGGTTTTCAAGGAATGTCTGTTCGTACAAAAGACAAATTAGTTGCACCTGCACTTCAGGTTCTGTTGGGAGGAAGTACAGATGGCAACGGACAAGGACGCTTTGCTGATAAAGTAGTAAAAGTGCCAAGTAAAAGAGGTCCCGAAGCATTACGTTTAATCTTAAATGATTACGATGCTAATGGAGGTGATTTATCATTCCCAGATTACTACGCGGAAAAAGGACAAATGTATTTCTACGATTTTCTAACGCCACTATCATCTGTAGATGATTTAACGGCAGAAGATTTTATCGACTGGGGAAATACAGAACGCTATGAAAAAGCGATCGGAGTAGGTGAATGTGCAGGTGTAGTTATTGATTTAATTGCGACGCTTCTCTTTGAAAGTGAAGAGAAAATACAGAATGCACAAGATATGTTCGACTCAGAAAAATGGTCTGCGAGTATCTACCACGCATATTCTTCAATGGTAAATTCAGCGAAGGCGATGCTAACGTCAGAGAATACAAAAGTGAATACACATGTAAGTATCATTAAAGATTTTGATGAGAAATTTGTAGCCGATGGAAGAATTGCTGTAGTAGGCGGATTCGAAAAATTGGTACTTCAACTGAATAAAAATGAACCAACAAAAGAATTTGCCGAGTCTTATATAAAGGATGCTAAAGTATTCTTAGAGACGGTTGCAAAGTTTAGAGAGCAAGAATTAGCAGAAGCATAAACGGTATGAGTTTAGAAAGCAATATTACGAAGACTGAGCGTTACCCAACGGTGGTTGAGTGTAGCCGAAACCGTGGGCTGCTAACAGTAGTAGGTGCAGGTCCCGGTGATATAGAATTGATTACTTTAAAAGCGATTAAGGCGCTAGAAAATGCCGATGTTGTTTTGTACGATGCTTTGGTAAACGAAGAGTTGTTGGACTATGCTAAAAAAGCAGAGTTGATTTTTGTAGGTAAGCGAAAGGGATGTTATGCCTATCAGCAAGAGCAAATAAATGAACTAATTGTTAGCAGGGCAAAATCTGCGGGACATGTAGTACGATTAAAAGGCGGAGATCCGTTTGTATTCGGTCGTGGTTCAGAAGAAATGGAGTATGCTGCTTCTCACGGTTTGGAGGTTGCCATGGTGCCAGGTATTTCATCAAGTTTAAGTGTTCCAGCATATCAGAATATACCAGTAACTAAAAGAGGGGCTTCTGAAAGTTTTTGGGTAATTACAGGTACAACAAAAGAACATAAACTATCAACAGATGTTGCTTTAGCTGCAAAAAGTAGCGCAACAGTGGTGATATTAATGGGAATGTCAAAACTCCCACAAATAGTAGAACTGTTTAAAGGTGAAGGCAAAGCAGAAATGCCAATAGCCATAATTCAGAACGGCACCCGCAAGAATGAAAAAGTAGGTATTGCAACTATAGAAACTATAGTAGAAGTAGTTGAGAAAGAACATCTCTCAAACCCTGCAATCATTATTATTGGTGAGGTGGTAAAACATCGCGAAGCATTAATAGTAGCGAAAAATCAGTATTCGCAAGAGAATGTTAGTTTGTACTCGGTAGAAACTGCATAGGGTAAATGAGTACAAAGTATTAAGTAAAGAGTATAAAGGACATAGTCTAAGTGAAATTAAAAGAAGTTAAAAAGTAATTTATGATTAAAACAGATATGCTCATTATAGGAGCGGGACCAACCGGATTATTTACGGTGTTTGAAGCGGGATTATTAAAATTAAAAACACATTTAATAGATGCGTTGCCACAACCAGGCGGGCAGTGTTCAGAGATATATCCTAAGAAACCTATTTACGATATTCCTGCATTTCCAGAAATCTTGGCGGGTACTTTAGTAGATAATTTAATGGAGCAAATCAAGCCTTTCGAACCTGGATTCACTTTGGGTGAAAGAGCAGAGACTTTAGATAAATTGGAGGATGGGTCATTCGTAGTTACTACGAATAAAGGAACTCAACATAATGCGCCAGTTGTAGTTATTGCAGGTGGTCTAGGTTCTTTTGAGCCAAGAAAACCACCTATCGCTAATATTGTAAATTTTGAGGATATCGGTGTTGCTTATATGATTAAGGATCCAGAAGTATATCGCGATAAAAAAGTAGTGATTTCCGGTGGTGGAGATTCAGCTTTAGACTGGGCTATATTTTTAACCGATGTAGCTTCAGAAGTGACTTTGGTGCATAGAAGAGATGAGTTTAGAGGAGCTTTAGATTCTGTAGAAAAAGCTGCTGAGTTAGCCAAGTTGGGTAAAATTAAATTGATAACGAAAGCTGAGGTTAAGGAGCTTCATGGTAAAGATCATCTAGAGGCTGTTGTAATTGAGCATACAGATAAAGAGAAAGAAAACACGTATTTAGAAGTTGATAATTTTATTCCCTTATTCGGTTTGTCGCCTAAATTAGGTCCGATTGGCGATTGGGGCTTAGATATCGAAAAAAATGCGATTAAGGTAAACAACGCAAAAGATTACCAAACAAACATACCGGGAGTATATGCTATTGGTGATGTAAATACATACGAAGGTAAATTGAAATTGATATTATCAGGTTTCCATGAAGCAGCGGTAATGTGTCAGTTTGCATACCAGCAAATCAATCCTGGTAAACGATATGTTATGAAGTATACTACCGTTGGCGGAGTCGAAGGATTTGATGGTTCTAAGAAAGAAGCTAAGAAAGAAGTAGTGCAGAGTATTGCCTAAATTAGTCAAGTAATATGGTAGAAACCTCTAATTCTTTACTGATTTAGAGGTTTTTTTATGACAATTTCCCAGAATTTCGTGAACTAAATAAACGATTGAAGTTTTGGATTAGAGCATACTGTGCCGTTACTTTGCAAATCGTTCATAAATAGATTGAAACGTTATCAAGAAAGGTGGAGGGACTAGACCCATTGAAACCTTGGCAACCCTTTTCCATACGGATAAGAAGGTGCTACATTCTATCTTTAACCTGCTTACTTGTGCAGGAGTTGTTATTATACAATAGCAAAATAAAGACAGATAACTTATGAAAAGGCGCTATGCCTAATTCTCCATACTTGATTCCGAATTAATTTTTTTATTGAACGTTGAATTTTTTACAACGTAGAATGAAGGATATAAAAGAAATTTTAAAAGAGCGAATCTTGATATTGGATGGTGCCATGGGTACGATGCTACAGCGCTATAAATTTACAGAAGAAGATTTTCGTGGAGAGCGTTTTAAAGACTGGGAACATCCGTTACAGGGTAATAATGATTTATTGTCCCTAACCCAGCCAGAAGCCATTGAAGAGATACACCGTAAATATTTTGCAGCTGGTGCCGATATCGTAGAGACCAACACCTTCTCGGGTACTACAATTGCCATGGCAGATTATTATATGGAAGACTTGGTGTACGAGTTAAATTATGAATCTGCACGCATAGCAAAAAAAGTAGCCGACGAATTCACGAAGAAAGAACCGAATAAGCCACGTTTTGTAGCGGGTAGTATCGGTCCAACAAACAAAACAGCAAGTATGTCGCCCGATGTAAATGATCCAGGGTATCGAGCAGTTTCTTTTGATGAGTTACGTATTGCGTATAAGCAACAAGTTGAAGCCTTATTAGATGGTGGTTCAGATTTACTGTTGGTAGAAACTATTTTCGATACGCTGAATGCAAAAGCAGCTTTGTTTGCTATTGAAGAAGTAAAAGAAGAGCGAAATATCGATGTTCCAATAATGGTGAGTGGTACAATAACCGATGCGTCAGGTAGAACATTATCCGGACAAACTGCGGAAGCATTTTTAATATCTATTTCTCATATTCCGATTTTATCCGTCGGGTTTAATTGTGCATTAGGCGCAAGTCAATTAGTACCACATTTAGAGGTTTTATCTACCAAGAGTGAGCATGCAGTTTCTGCACACCCAAACGCAGGATTACCAAATGCCTTCGGAGAATACGACGAGACTCCCGAGCAAATGGCAGAGCAGATAAAAGAATACGCAGAAAAAGGATTAGTAAATATAGTAGGTGGTTGCTGTGGAACAACTCCCGAGCATATTACGGCGATAGCGAAGATGGTTGAGAGTTTTGAACCTAGAAAGTTGACAGTTGTCAGTTGATGGTTGTCAGTAAATAGAAACTGAATGGAATATACAGAATTAGAAGTGTGGAAAGAATCAAGGGTTTTGGCGAATTTGATATATAAAGTTTCTCAGCAGTTTCCTAAGGTTGAAATGTATGGGTTGACAAATCAGATACGTCGTTGTGCTGTTTCTGTTCCGTCAAATATAGCTGAAGGATGTGGAAGAAGAACAGCAACAGATACTATCCAGTTTTTACACATTTCTAGAGGTTCTCTATATGAATTAGAAACTCAGTTATTCATCGCTTTAGATCAAGAATATTTGATTAAAGAAGATTTTGATTCGATTACGAAGCTAATTTTAAAATGTAAAAAACTCATTAATGGGTTTATAAATTACTATAAAAAGACCAAATAATGTCTGGAAGTATTTCAAAAAAACTATCAACTGACAACGGTCAACCGACAACTAAATACCTGAAATTATCAGGTTTAGAACCTCTGATCGTCACCCCAGAAACCAACTTTATCAACGTAGGTGAACGGACAAATGTAGCTGGGTCTAAAATGTTTCTTCGTTTGATAAAGGAGGAAAAATTTGAGGAGGCATTAGTAGTTGCGAGAGAGCAAGTTGAGAACGGAGCACAGATTATCGACATCAACATGGATGATGGTTTGATAGATGGTAAACAGGCTATGGTCAAGTTTTTGAACTTGGTGATTGCCGAACCAGATATTTCTCGTGTACCTATCATGATAGATAGTTCTAAATGGGAAATCATTGAAGCAGGTCTTCAGGTTGTTCAGGGTAAATGTGTTGTAAACTCCATCAGTTTAAAAGAAGGTGAAGAGCAATTTTTACATCACGCAAAACTGATAAAACGTTACGGAGCAGCCGTAATTGTTATGGCATTCGATGAGGTGGGGCAGGCTGATAATTATGACCGTCGAATTGAGATAGCAAAACGTTCATACGATGTATTGGTAAACAAGGTCAATTTTGCTCCGGAGGATATAATCTTCGATTTAAATATTTTTCCTGTTGCTACAGGTATGGATGAGCATAAACTAAATGCCATCGATTTTATTGAGGCAACAAGATGGGTGCGTGAAAACTTGCCGCATGCAAGTGTTAGTGGTGGTGTTAGTAATGTGTCATTTTCGTTTAGAGGAAACAACCCGGTACGTGAGGCAATGCATTCCGTGTTTTTATATCACGCTATTAAGGCGGGTATGAATATGGGTATTGTTAACCCAAGTATGCTAGAGGTTTACGATGATATCCCTAAAGATTTGTTAGAACGTGTTGAAGATGTAATTCTTAATAGAAGAGACGATGCAACCGAGCGTTTACTTGATTTTGCCGAATCTGTCGTTGGGAAAACGAAGGAAAGTAAGATAGATTTATCTTGGCGAGAAGAGCCATTACAAAATAGAATTACACGTGCCTTAGTAAAAGGTATTGACCAATATATAATTGAAGATATAGAGGAAGCTAGGCTTGCTGCAAATAAGCCGATTGAGGTTATTGAAGGAAATTTAATGACCGGAATGAATGTAGTAGGTGATTTATTCGGAAGCGGAAAAATGTTCTTGCCGCAGGTGGTAAAATCTGCGAGAGTAATGAAAAAAGCGGTAGCCTATTTACTGCCATATATTGAAGAAGAAAAATTACTGAACCCACAAGATGGTGATGCAAAGGGAGCTGGTAAAATTCTGATGGCAACCGTTAAAGGTGATGTTCATGATATTGGTAAAAATATTGTGGGTGTTGTTTTGGCGTGTAATAATTATGAGATTGTTGATTTAGGGGTTATGGTGCCACCTGAAAAAATCATTGCAGCCGCTATTGAGCATAATGTGGATATTATCGGACTGAGCGGATTAATTACTCCGTCGTTAGATGAAATGGTCCATTTGGCAAAGGAAATGGAGCGTAAGAAATTTAAATTCCCGCTTTTGATTGGTGGTGCTACAACGAGTAAAGCGCATACTGCCGTAAAAATAGATACGCAATATAGCGAAGCGGTAGTTCACGTAAACGATGCTTCTAGGGCGGTAACCGTTGTGGGCGATTTGCTTAAAAAAGAAACATCGCAAGGCTATAAAAAGAGCATCAAAGATGATTATGATGTATTTAGGGAAAAGTTCTTAAATCGTTCATCAAGCAAAACATATAAGCCAATTTCTGCAGCACGTAGAAACAAGTTTAAAATAGATTGGAAAACATCTGAGATAGTTAAACCAAACACACTGGGTATTCAGGTGATTGAAGATTTAGATTTAAATCTTTTGGTTCCGTTTATCGACTGGACTCCCTTTTTTAGAAGTTGGGAATTGCATGGTAAATACCCGGCAATATTAACCGATGATGTTGTAGGTGTTCAAGCGACCGATTTATTTGCCGATGCACAAGAAATGCTGAATAAAATTATCTCTGAAAAGAAATTAAAAGCAAAAGGTATTTTTGGCTTATTTCCTGCAAACTCCATTAACGATGATGATATTTCAATTGATGCAAGCGCGATTGCAGATAAGAAGAATGGGTCACTGAGCGGAGCCGAAGTGAATGAGAACTACACGTTCCGAACCCTGCGTCAACAATTAGAGCGTAGAGAGGGGGTAGCAGATTATGCTTTGGCAGATTTTATAGCTCCGAAAGAATCTGGAAAGCAAGATTACATGGGTTGTTTCTGTGTATCTACAGGTTTTGGTACTGCAGAATTAGCGGCAAAATATGAAGCAGACTTAGACGATTATAATTCCATTATGGTGAAGGCTCTTGCGGATAGATTAGCAGAAGCATTTGCAGAATATTTGCATAAGGAAGTCCGGCTTAAACACTGGGGCTATGCATCAAATGAAGAGTTGAGTAATGAAGATTTAATTAAGGAATCGTACAAAGGTATTCGTCCCGCTCCAGGATATCCTGCTTGTCCCGATCACCTAGAGAAATTGACCATTTGGGATATTTTAAAAGTGAAAGAGAATATCGGAGTAGAACTGACAGATAGTTTGGCCATGTGGCCAGCAGCATCTGTAAGTGGGTATTATTTTGGGAATCCGCAAGCACGTTATTTCGGATTAGGAAAAATCAAGGAGGATCAAGTAAAAGATTTTGCAGAACGAAAAGGCATACCATTAGAAGATGCTGAAAGATGGTTAGCGCCGAATATAGTAGAATCTTAGTGCGTTAGGGATTGAAGCGGCATCTTTTTCTATGCTAAAGTTTTGAATTTAAGTATTGAAATTGAATAGAAAAAATAGAGCTGAAAGCCCGCTCGAACGCCTAAATAAATAAAATATAAGTAATAATACCTCATTGAGGTTTGCTCTCAAAACGGTAATAGTATAGGATATGAAAGTAACAGATCACATTAGTAACGCAAAAGGGAAGACACTTTTTTCATTTGAAATAGTGCCACCGGTAAAGGGTAAGAATATTCAAGAATTGTATAGTAATATTGACCCATTAATGGAATTTAAACCTCCGTTTATTGATGTAACCACTTCACGTGAGGAGACGATTTATGTAAAAAAAGAAGGTCTGTTAGATAGAAAAACTACACGTATGAGACCTGGTACGGTGGGTATTTGTGCTTCTATTCAGCATAAATATGATGTGGATACGGTGCCGCATGTAATTTGTGGCGGATTCACTAAAGAAGAAACAGAATACATGTTGGTCGATTGCCACTATTTGGGCATACAAAATGTGATGGCTTTACGTGGCGATGCCCGTAGCGAACAGAAATATTTTGAGGCTACCGATGGCGGACACCCCTTTGCGATTGATTTGGTAAGGCAGATTCAAGATTTAAATTGTGGTAAGTACTTGCACGAAGCAATAGAAAGTGAGCATTGTAGTGAATTCTGTATTGGTGTAGCTGGGTATCCAGAAAAACATTTAGAATCACCTTCATTACAATCAGATTTAAAGCGATTGAAAGAAAAAGTAGATGCAGGTGCCGATTATATAGTTACACAAATGTTCTTCGATAATAAAAAATATTTTGAGTTTGTAGAAGCGGCTAAAAATATGGGAATTACCGTGCCGATTATTCCGGGTATCAAACCAATTGCGGTTAAAAGGCATATGCAATTATTACCACAAGTATTTAGAATAGATATGCCACAAGACTTAATTGAGGCGGTAGATAGTTGTGCTACAAATAAAGAGGTACGTGCTGTAGGTATTGAATGGGCAATTCAACAATCTAAAGAATTGAAAGCCGCCGGTGTGCCTGTGTTACACTACTATTCTATGGGAAAATCTGATAATATTAAGGCGATAGCAGAAGCATTGTTTTAGTCTTTGGCTAGCTGAATTGCCAGTTCGAGTGTTTTTATTTCGTAGAGTATTGGAGATGTAAAAATGTATCGAGAACCTTTGGAACATGAGAGCTTCTCGATAAAAATTTATTCGTACCTCATAAATTCACTCGAAGTGACATTGTTACTTTTGTAATTACATGATTTGTAAGAAAGAACTTGATACTTTGTACATGGTACTTCGTACTTATAACTATTTTTGCCTTCAATGAATTTTAAGTTTCTATCCATTTTACTGATTTCAGTTTCTTTTTGTTTTGCACAGAAATCTACTGAGCTTAAGAAGTATACCCTAGATGCTAGTCAGTTCTACGGGTCAATCATTTTACATAATCCAGATATATCGCACTTGATTACATCACATCCTGCAGGTGTAATTTTGAGTTATAACCGTAAAACTTATGGTTCTGAAGAATGGGAAGCATTATATAACTATCCAGATTTAGGATATTCATTTATCTACCAGAATACGAACAATAGTACGTTAGGTGATAATTACGGACTCTACGCGCACTATAATTTTTATTTTTTTAAGCGAAACGTACAGCTTCGTGTGGGCCAAGGTGTTGCTTACGCATCCAATCCGTATGACAAAGAAACCAACTTTAGAAATAATGCCTACGGTTCTGATGTGTTGAGTTCTACGTATTTAATGTTCAATTATCATAAAGAGAATATTATAAAAGGCTTAGGGTTTAAGGCAGGTATTTCTGTAATACATTATTCAAATGCCAATTTTAGGGCTCCGAATACATCGACCAATACATTGGCTTTTAATGTTGGTGTTGTCTATGATTTAGATGGAGGCAAAGAAATAGAATATATACAACGAGTAAAGGAAAAAGTGACAGAGCGTTTACGTTATAATTTCGCTTTAAGAACAGGTATAAATGAGAGTGATGTTATTGATTCTGGTCAATACGGGTTTGTTGTGCTATCTGCATATGCTGATAAAAGAGTAGGTAGAAAAAGCGCACTTCAACTGGGTACAGATGTTTATTTCTCAAACTTTTTAAAGGAGTTGATTCGATATCAAAGTATCGCTTTTCCAGAAAACGGAGTTAATGCAGATAACGACTATAAAAGGGTAGGGGTGTTTGTAGGTCATGAGCTGTTCATCAACAAAATGTCCATCATTTCTCAATTAGGTTATTATGTGTATTATCCGTTTGATTTTGAAGGGCGTATGTATAATCGAATGGGTTTAAAACGCTATTTTGGTGAAAAGGTTTATGGAGCAGTAACCTTAAAATCTCACGGTGCAAAGGCAGAAGCAGTAGAATTCGGAATTGGAATAAGATTGTAGTCATAAGATGTTAGAAAATAGAAAACAGAAAATAGACTTTAATGGTTTAGGTATAGGTCTAAGACTTTTTACCTTTTCTACAATGCTTGTTGTGTTGCTTGTATTTAATTCTTGCGACTCTGAAAACGCGTCAGATTGTTTTCAAGAAACGGGTGTAATTAGTAGGGAAGAAGTTTCGGTGGCGGCTTTTACGACCATTACGGTTTTTGAAAATGTAACCTTGGTTATAAAACAAGGCGACACACAAAAAGTAGAAATTGAAACAGGTAAGAATTTACGTAACGAAGTAGCTGCTGTGGTCGAAGATGGTCGATTATTACTTACCGATACCAATGATTGTAATTATGTTAGGGATTATGGTACAACCATAGTTTATGTGACTACCCCGAATTTAACCAGTATTAGAAGTAGTACCGGTTTTCCTATTCAAAGTGACGGAGTGTTGGCTTTTGAGAGCTTAAGCCTGCTTTCAGAAAGTTTTACAGATCCAGAGGCAGAAACCACAGATGGTGAATTTAATTTAGAATTAGATGTTACCAATTTAAGTTTAACCAGTAATGGAATTTCTTATTTCAAGTTGAAAGGCAGGGCAGAAAGTTTCAATATAAGTATTGCTGCAGGCGATTCTAGAGTTGAAGCTCAAGATTTGATAACTCAACGTGTAAATGTAAACCATAGAGGGTCGAATGATCTATTGGTGAACCCGCAAGAGAGTTTAACTGGGGTTTTGAGAGGTACGGGAGATTTGCAAAGTTATAACCGACCACCCACAGTTACCGTAGAAGAATTGTATAACGGTCGCTTGATTTTTGTGGAATGAACCCAATTCTCAAATATCTGAAAAACGTATTTGCTGCTAAACGGGTTTTAGCAGATGATACTCAGTTAAGCGGACTTGTAAAAGCAGATTATTTACTTCAAGAATTAATTAAACACGATAAAGCTCCGGGAATTGCAATTACCGTTTTAAAAGGTGGAAAAACTATTTTTCAAAAAGGATATGGTTATGCCGATTTAGAACGAAAACAATTCATTGATGCACGAAAATCTATATGCAGAGTAGCCAGTGTTTCAAAGCCTATCGCTGCAACAGCATTGGCTTATTTGGTGCAAGATGGTCTTATAGATTTAGATGAATCTTTCTACACCTATTTGCCAGATTACCCTAAAAAAGAATGGGACTTTACTATTCGTCAATTAGCTAGCCATACAGCAGGCATTAGAGTATACAAAGGCAAGGAATACGGTTTAAATGAACCTTTGTCTATAAAGGAAGGTTTAAACGTATTTAAAAATGACCCTTTGGTTTATGAACCGGGTACCGAATATTTATATAATAGTTTTGATTGGGTAATGATTTCAGCGGCAATGCAAGCGGCAAGCGGAATTCCGTTTGAAGAATATGTGCAAGAGAAAGTCCTAAATCCTTTAGGAATGTTGAATACCTATTGTCCCGAATGTCATTATGGTACTGATTTCACGATAGGTACTCACAGCCAAAAAGAAAACGATGTGAATTCTATTTCTACATCCGAAGTACCAAACCAAGTAGCTACATTTTACACAAAGGGTATTTCAGGATTTAGAAAGGCGATACCTGTCGATAATTTTTACAAACTAGCAGGCGGCGGATATTTGTCCACCTCAGAAGATATAGCAAAATTCGGACAGGCATTTTTAGATAAGAAAGTTGAGATTAAAGAAGGAGTTTTGAATCAATTTTTAACTGCTCAGCAAGTTCAAGGTAATTCTACATACTACGGATTAGGTTGGCAAGTAAGTGAAGATGCAAAAGGCAGAAAGTTCTTTGGGCACGTTGGTAACGGAGTAGGAGGGTATTCTAATTTCTTTGTCTACCCTAACGAGCAACTTGTTTTTTCAATTCTTGTTAATTGTACCGACCCTAAAATACAGGGGGAGTTAGATGCTTTAATCAATTCCTTTTTTGACGAGGTTGATTCTTAGTGATTTATTGTTTTATTATTTTTAAAGAAAGGGTATATTAGTCTCACTAACCGTGAGATTTTTAATACAGAATGAGCTTACCACCAGAAACCACCCCAGTTGTAGAAAATAAAAAGAATATAAAATGGCTTCAACGTCTTAAAGAAGAAAGTTGGGAAGCAGAATTATTGGTCTCAGCTATTGCCATTTTTGGTACATTTCAATTATTTGGTTTTATAGAGTGGGTTACTAATAAATTAATAGACTTATTACCTATTGAACAGCATATTTATGGTTACATAATAACTATTATAGGGTTGTTGGCGATTAGTGTTTTAGTGTCCATGTTTGTAATTCATTTTATTTTGCGAGCTTATTGGATCGGCTTGGTAGGCTTGAATTCGGTCTTTCCTGATTATAGTGTTGAAGACAGCGCATACTCTAAAATTTATACAGAGAAGATTTTGGCTATACTGCCAAAGCAAGAAGATACTATTCAAAAGGTTGATGAATTGTGTAGTGTGATTTTTTCCGTGGCATTCACCATTCTATTGATTTACTCATACATGTCATTGTTTTTAAGCATTTACATGCTGATTTATAATTTGTTATTGGATTATGTACCAAGTTATATATTATTAATACCTCTTTTTCTAATCTTAGGTCTAATTATAATTCAAACGATTTTTGGCATTGTAGGGAATTTGAAAAAGTTCAAAAATAACGTTGGTGTTCAAACATGGATGTTTAAAGTGGTAAGATTAGCTTCAATTGTAACTTATGGTCCCTTATACCGTAATTTACTACAAGTTTCAATGGTGTTTGGGTCCAATTTCAAAAAGAAAAAATCGTTAGTGTATCTAGTATTATTATTCTTTGTATCAGGTATGTTTTTGACCTTTGTTAAAGTAACTGATACAAATATTTTTCACTTGATTTTCCCTAAAGATCATGATGTTAGTCTTATGTATTTAAGCTATTATGGTGACCAAAATCATGATGAATCATTTTTGCTAACTCCTCAAATACAATCCGATATTATAGAAAATAGTGCGGTAAAATTATTTATACCGGTCTTTCACCACGAGCGTAATTATCAAAAAAATACCTGCGGTGAATTTAACGATGATGAAAGTTTAAGCAGTGATGAGAATAGGGCGAATAGTCGTAAATATTTTCTTAACTGCTATAAGAAATACCATAGTATTAAGTTAAATGGTAAAGTTGTCAATATTGATTTCCTCAAAAAAGATCATGCCGTATCTGAGCAATTTGGTATTGTAGGCTTTATCGATAAAGAATTGTTGCAAAAAGGGGAGAATACATTGATAGTTACTAAAACATTGGGCGATGTAAAAGAGTTTGAGTGGATTATTCCTTTTTATTCTCAACCCAACACACAATTAAAATAACTTTTAAACGCTATTAAGATTATTAAATTTATAGTAATTGTTATGAGGGTAAAATGTTGTTTAATTATACTGTTGATAATGGCTGTAAATGTTTCAGCACAAGAGATTACTACTTTTACGGGCATATGGGGTATGGAGTATTATCAAGACGATAAGGAAATTACCAAGAAGGAAGTAAAAGATTTATTTTCTAAAAATGATGACATTTATAGTGACTGGAAGAAAGCTGATGCAAAAAAGACTATTGCGACTATTGCTGTGGTCGGAGAAATTGTTGGAGTAGCTTGGGGGTCGGCAGAATTATTTAATAATGACCCTTTTGTAAGTGATCGAGATAAAGGTAGAAAGGCAATTGGTCCTTTGTTAGGTGGTATTGGCTCTGGTTTAATTGCAATTATATTTTTAAATGGCTCTTATAAGGCAAGAAAACAAGCTATTCTTGCTTACAACAAGCAATTTGATAAAAAAACGGTTTTTAAACTAAAGCCGGTAGCTAATGAGAATGGACTAGGTATAGCACTTAGATGGTAAGAAGTTTAAAAATTTAACACAAAACCTTCGCTTTTTGAGATAGAAATTGAATTTTTTAAAAAAATAAAAAGGAAAACAACCATTTTTAAATATAATTACTACATTAGCCAAAGTTTACAATCACAATGACAAAACAATATTTCTGGAACGGTTTTTATTTTTACTTCTTTTTTAAGAGAGGTACGGGACTGTTGTAGTATATTTTAAATATAAAATAGAATCTAAGTTCCGATATATATCGGAACTTTTTTTTGTTCAAAACCCAAATTATAAATAGCATATAATTTGAATTTAGATTTTATAAAGTAAGTCAATAAAACTTGTGAGTAAGTTGAAATTAGGATTATGAGTTTAAAAATAGCCATACAGGGAATTAAAGGAAGTAACCATCATCAGGTAGCTATAGATTATTTTGGTAATGATATTGAACTCGTAGAATGTCTTTCTTTCGATGCTTTGGTAGATAAGTTATTGTCAAAAGAAGCAGATCAAGGTGTCATGGCGATAGAGAATTCTATTGCGGGTTCTATAATTCCGAACTATGCTTTGATAAACCGAAATGACTTGCACATTATTGGGGAGTATTATTTAAATATCCATCATAATCTAATGATGTTGAAGGGGCAGAAAATTGAAGATATAGCTGAGGTCAGTTCTCACCCAATGGCTTTGTTGCAGTGTAAGGAGTATTTTAGACAATATCCGCACATAAAATTGGTAGAAGATGTAGATACTGCCGAGACTGCAAAACGCATACAAGAGCAAAAGTTAACCCATGTTGCGGCTATCGCGCCAAAAGTTGCAGCTGAATTATATGGGTTGGACATCGTAGCGAACGACATACAGACGATACAAAATAACGCTACTCGTTTTATCATTGTAAAGACAAAAAACAATGTGCTACCAGAGGCTGAAATTACGAAGGCTTCATTAAGGTTTATAACCGACCATAAAAGGGGAAGTTTAGCGGCTGTGCTTAATGTTATGAGCGATTGTAGATTGAATTTGACAAAAATACAGTCGTTGCCGGTAATAGAAACGCCATGGAAGTATTCATTTTTTGTGGATGTCACTTTTACTGATTATGCAGATTTTACCAAAGCAAAAAGTCTATTGAACATCATGGCAGAAGACTTTAAAGTTTTGGGTGAATATAAAAATGTAAGACAATGATACGTACAGCCGAAAGGTTAAATACCATACAGGAATACTACTTCTCAAAAAAATTGAGAGAGGTACGCGGCTTAATGGCGCAAGGTAAACCGATTATAAATATGGGAATCGGTAGTCCGGATCTGGCTCCGTCTCAAGAAGTATTAAATGCAATACAGAGTGCGGTTTTAGAAAGTGGTGCACATCAATATCAAAGTTACCAAGGGTTACCTCAGTTAAGAGGTGCGATTGCTAATTTTTATAAAAAAAGGTTTAGTGTTGATGTCGATCCAGAATCTGAGATTTTACCCCTAATGGGTTCAAAAGAAGGTATAATGCATATTAGCCTTTCTTTTTTAAATGCAGGTGATGAGGTATTAATTCCTAATCCGGGGTACCCAACGTACACATCTGTAACTAATTTGGTAGGTGCAGTGCCTAAATACTATGATCTAACCGAAGACAATGGTTGGTTTCCAGACTTAGAAGTATTGGCGAAGCAAGATTTATCTAAGGTAAAGATTATGTGGTTGAGTTACCCACATATGCCAACAGGTGCTTCGGCAACTAAAGAGCAGTTTATAAAAATAGTCAACTTTGCTAAGCAGCATCAAATTCTGTTAGTAAACGACAACCCGTACAGTTTTGTCTTAAATGACGAACCGGCGAGTATTTTGAGTATACCAAATGCAAAAGAGGTGTGTTTAGAATTAAATTCTTTGAGCAAAACGTTTAACATGGCCGGTTGGCGCGTAGGTTTTGTATTAGGCAGCGAAGATCATATCAATGCTATTTTAAAGGTGAAGAGTAATATGGATTCTGGTATGTTCTACGGCATTCAGAAAGGAGCCATAGCAGCATTAGAAAGTACCGATGAATGGTTTGAGAATTTGAATGCGGTGTATAGTGAACGTAGAGAGCTAATATTCAAATTGGCAGACAAGCTTGGTTGTACATATGATAGAAATGCCGTGGGCCTGTTCGTATGGGCAAAATTACCAGAAGGCAGTGTGTCGTCAGAAGAATTTATAGATAACATATTGTATACAAAAGATTTGTTCATAACTCCAGGAACCATATTTGGTAGTAATGGTGAAGGCTATATTCGCTTTTCCCTTTGTATAGCAAAAGAAAAAATAAAAGAAGCAATCAAAAGATTTGATTAGTTGAGAATAACGGCAATCGAATAAAGTGTAGTAAAAAAATATCCCCAACTTTTAGAGGGGTTATCGGATGATTATGAATGTATTTGTAATAGGTATCGGTTTAATAGGAGGTTCTTTGGCAAAAGATATAAAGTCTGCCTTTGACAATGTTACCGTTTATGGCGTAGAATCTAATGAAGCAAATTTAGCCGAGGCATTGACTTTGGGTATCATTGATAAGAAAGCGACCTATCAAGATTTGCAATTGGCAGATATGGTTATTGTAAGTATACCTGTTGATGTTATGGTTACTGAGCTTCCGGTAATTTTAGATGCTGTTCATGAAGACTGTGTCGTTTTTGATGTAGGGTCGACCAAATCTTTAATCTGTAAGGTGCTAGAGAATCATCCGAAGAGAAGAAATTTTTTAGCGTGCCACCCTATTGCCGGAACAGAATTCTCTGGTCCGTCTGCAGCGATAAACAATTTGTTCAAAGACAAAACGAATATTATTTGCGAGGTAGAGCTAACGGCCTTTAAATTGCAAGAAAGGGCGTTAAAAGTTTTTCAGGCAGTTGGTATGCGAATTCGATATATGAACCCTGTAGCCCATGATAAACACATTGCTTATGTATCGCATTTATCGCACATTAGTGCATTTATGTTGGGTAAAACAGTAATTGAAAAAGAAAAAAATGAACGCGATATTTTCGATATGGCGGGTAGTGGATTCGAGAGTACGGTGCGTTTGGCAAAAAGTTCGCCAGCTATGTGGACACCCATTTTTAAACAGAATAAAGAAAATGTCGTGGAAACATTAGAAGAGTATATTCAAAATTTATCGGCATTTAAAGAAATGCTGTTAAACGATGATTACGAGGGCATTTATAATGAAATGAACAATACGAATAAGATTAAAGGAATATTAAATAGGAATACCGTTAAACAAGAAATAGAATAATTAAAATGGAAAATTCAAAACAAATGAGAACATGGTTGGATGATTTAAAGCTAGACCATCCACTAGTAATAGCAGGGCCATGTAGTGCGGAAACAGAGGAACAAGTGCTACGTATAGCACACTCCTTAAAAGATACCGATGTAAACTACTACAGAGCCGGTATTTGGAAACCACGTACTCGCCCAGGAAATTTTGAAGGTGTAGGTGCTTTGGGTCTTAAATGGCTTCAAAAAGTTAAAGCAGAAACGGGCATGAAAACAGCTACAGAAGTAGCAAACCGTGCACACGTTGAATTAGCATTAGAGCACGATATCGATTTATTATGGATCGGCGCAAGATCAACGGTGAGTCCGTTTATCGTTCAAGAAATTGCCGATGCATTGAAAGGAACTGATAAAGTTGTATTGGTAAAGAATCCTGTAAATCCAGATTTAGCTTTATGGTTGGGAGCTGTTGAGCGTTTAGCTACTGCAGATATTAAAAATTTAGGAGTAATACATAGAGGTTTTTCTACATATGAGAAAACTAAATATAGAAATATTCCAGAATGGCAAATGGCGATTGATCTGCAAACTAAATTTCCAGATTTACCTATTATCAATGACCCATCGCATATTACAGGAAATAGAGAAATGATCTTTGATGTATCACAAACTGCTCTTGATCTTAATTTTGACGGATTGATGATAGAAACACATCATGATCCAGATAATGCATGGAGTGATGCCGCACAGCAAGTAACACCAAGCAAATTGGTACAGATCATGAGAGATCTTAAGATTCGTAAAGAAGATAATACAGAGGCTGAGTATAATGCAAAGCTGAATAACCTTAGAGCCAATATTGATATTATTGATAATCAATTGATTGAAACTTTAGGTAAGCGTATGAAAACTTCAGATGCTATCGGTGAGCTTAAAAAAGAGAAAAACGTAGCAGTATTGCAAAGTACACGTTGGAACGAAATTTTAGGAGCGATGATACTTGAGGGAGAAAGTAAAGGACTAAGTGAAGAGTTTGTTCTTCGCATGTTCAAAGCTATTCACCAAGAGTCTATCCGTCATCAAGAAAAGATAGTAAACGCTTAAGGTTAACTTAACTTTATACCTAAAAAACATCCGTAATATGCGGATGTTTTTTTTAGCCTAATTTTTAAATGGTAAGAAAAGTAGTACGTATTAACAATATCCCCCAATATGTATCGTTTAGGGGACTAAAGAACCATTCTAACCAAACCCAAAGTATGAAAAAAGTAGTATTAGTTGCCATTATGTTGGTAGCATCACTATCAGCAAAAGCACAATCTTATATTGGCTATTTAACCGATAACTATAGTGGGATAAACGGCGTAATTTCTAACCCGGCAAATATTGCAGATTCCCGTTTTAAAACGGATATCAATTTAGTTGGTGTAAGTGGTTTTCTTGCCAATGATTATGTAGGTGTCGGTTATTCAGATTTAGTGTCAAGTGATTTTGATTTTGATAGAGATGCGAACCTAATGTTGACAAGCAACAATAATTTTTCTGGTAACGTAGATATCTTAGGTCCGTCGTTTATGTTTAACGTAGGCAGAACCTCTTCTATAGCTGTATTTACCAGAGCAAGAAGTTTTGTTACCGGTAATGAATTTAACGGCGAAAGTATTGATGATTTAGATGACAGTATTGATGAAAGTCAAGACTTTTTGGTGGATGAAGGAGATTTCTTTGCCGCTGGGCATGGCTGGGCAGAAGTAGGTATTACGTACGCTCAAGAATTAATGAATAAAGAAGAGCACTTTTTAAAAGGTGGACTTTCCTTAAAATATCTAAAAGGATTTGGTAACGCGTATGTTGCCGGTAGAAATGTTACTATAAATTATGATGCCGACGGTGCAACATTACCAAATAATGCTACTATTGGAACATTAGAATCTACGGGCGATTTAATTTATGGTCGTGCAGATAATTATGATGATGACAACTATGACTATGAAGTGCCAGATGCAAACGGATTCGGATTCGATTTAGGTTTCGTTTATGAGTGGAGACCAGACTATAAAGATTATGAGGTAACGGGAGCTGATGGTGAGAAAACCGTAATGAAAGACAAAAACAAGTACAAGCTTAAATTTGGCTTGTCGCTTACAGATGTTGGGTCGGTTAATTATAAGGGTAGCTTAATGGATACTTACAATATCAACAATACCATTACCCAAGATGATTATGATAATATAGAAGATTCTGACGACTTACAGAACTTATATACGTTTACACAAGCTACAGAAGATATGAAAGCTGGTTTACCGACAGCACTTCATTTTAATGCAGATTGGAATATTAAAAACAATTTTTATCTGAATTTCAATACAGATGTATCTATGCGTTCTGCTGGTGAGAATAACCTTAGAACTGCAAATGTATTTTCATTGACGCCTCGTTTTGAAAGTAAGTGGTTTAGTTTCTATTTACCGGTAAGTAGTTACCAATATAGTGGCTTGCAAGTAGGTGCAGGTTTACGTGCCGGACCATTATATATTGGTTCAGGGTCATTGATATCTACATTTACAAAAAATGAAATTCAAGGTGCAGATGTATATGCAGGTGTAAAAGTGCCTGTTTATTATGGTCAACCTAAAGATTCTGACGGTGATGGTATACCAAATAAGGAAGATGGATGCCCGAAGGAAGCAGGGCCAATAGAAAATAACGGTTGCCCTTGGGGAGATACAGACGGAGATTCTGTTTTAGATAATGAGGATAAATGTCCAGAAGAAGCAGGACCAGTAGAAAATAACGGATGCCCATGGGTAGATACCGACGGAGATACTTTAATGGATAATGAAGATCAATGTCCAGACGAAGCAGGACCAGTAGAAAACAACGGTTGTCCTTGGGCAGATTCAGATGGCGATTCAGTTATAGATAAAGATGATGAATGTCCGAATATAATGGGAACTGTGGCAAATAAAGGCTGTCCAGAGCCGGTAGTTACCGCTGAGGTTCAAAAATCATTGAACGAGTATGCAAAAACAATTTTGTTTACGACGGGAAAATCTAGCCTTAAAGATGAATCGACTCCTGTTTTGGTTGATATTATCAGTATTTTAAATGAATACCCAAATGCTAATTTTACCATAGAAGGTCATACAGACAGCATAGGTTCAGAAGTAACAAATCAAAAACTATCAGAATCTAGGGCGCAAGCGGTATTACAATTTCTTATAAAAGGTGGTATTTCTTCATCTAGGTTAAGAGCGGTCGGTTATGGTGAAAGTAAGCCGATAGCAACGAACATGTATAAAGATGGCAGACAGAAAAACAGACGGGTAGAGATTAACTTGGCACAATAATTTTAAGTCTATCATATAGAAAGCCCGGTATATACCGGGCTTTTTTTATGTTATTTTTTATCTTTTAAATATGTATTGGGTAATGAAAATACCTTGTCCGTCTGTGTTACCCGCATCGGCTTCAACACCACTGGTAACAAAAACAAGCTCCCATCCATTTGTAGCCATATCACTTAATTTAGAAGAAATATGCGCATCATTGGCGGCAATATTCTGAAAACGAATACCTGCAATATTATAAAAGTTCAGCAATTTAGTTTCTTCAAAATCTTTGACCCTTATATCGCCACGGTCTGCCTTATTTCTGGTATTATCATCTGCGGTTTGGGTAGATGTGAATTCTTTATAATCTCTTTCCGCATTGGCATCAATAATTCTAGAGCGGCCTAATCCACTAGGTACTAGAGATTCTACACTGGTAATTACTTAAAATTCTTGTGCCGTTAAAGAAGCTAATCCGATAAGGGATAAAATGCAACATAAAAAATATTTTTTCATAAGAGTGGTTTTAGATTATTATGAGATTGAAAAGTGAAAATAAGTGGTAAAATAGAAATAGAAAAGAAAAGGGCTTTTTAGGTCTTTAAAATGATGCTTAACCATTACAAAAATCTACTAGAAAACCAGTAGGCAAAAAAAAGACCCGATGCTTTTGGCATCGGGTCTAAATATAAAATATGTTGGATTTCTATTGAATAGAGAAATCGAATACAGATTGGTTTTCTCTTCCTTGTGGTACTTGACCTTGGTAGATAAAGCAATACTCGCCTGGCTCTAAAGCATCAGGAGTAACTTTGAATTTATTTCCTTCAATTTCCTCTATGGCAAAGTTAAGCGCGTATTTAGGGTCTATACCGCTACTGCTTGTGATCCAGCTACTTTTACCAGTAATTACTTCTCTAAGGTTCTTATTCTCTTTTACAGTAAGTTTTACTAACACAAACTCGTTAGGGTTACTTGCCATTCTAAACCACCAGTTAAAAATACCGGCATCGCTACCTTGATTGTTTTGCATATTATCAACTTGAGTAACACTAGGATCAAAAATAAAGGTGAATTCTGGCTGACTTTGACGAATAACATTATTCGATTGTGTTTTCGGTAATTGAGCTTTTTGCTTTGCGTTGATTAAACCAGAAACTAATTTCTGTGCAACTTGATTAGAGTTTGCTCCAGAAAATACACTTGGTTGAACCAATTTGTCTTCACCACTTGCATCTGTAAAATAAATACCAGTTTTAGACATTGTGTTCTGTTTAGACTTATCCATAATTAATGACAAAACCTCAGAAGAAACTCCGGCATTTTTCATTTGCCCAAGAGCAGTAATAGATGCATCGAACTTAACATCCGAAGTGTTTATTTTATCAATAATCATATAATCATCGAAACCTAGCTCGACCATTTGTACTACAGATTCGTTGGTAATTGTTTCTTGGGCAACCCCAAAAGTAAATGCTGATAAAGTTAAAGTCAGTACGAATTTTTTGATGAATTTCATTTTCTTGATTTTGGTTGTTATTTACTAATATAGTTCTAATTCCAAATTTATATTAATTTTTATATTTAAAGCAGTTACTTTGTATAAAAGGAATGGATTTTGGATAAATGGTAGGAATTGTTTACAAATCTACGGGAAGTTGGTATACTGTTAAGGCAGAAGATGGCGATTTCTATGAATGTAGAATAAAGGGAAAGTTTAGAATTAAAGGTATAAAAAGTACAAATCCGGTTGCGGTTGGTGACTCTGTGCGTTTTGAGGTAGAGACTACTGGCGACGATACCTTTGGTATTATTAATGAAATTGAAAAACGAAAAAATTATATCATTCGTAAGTCTGTTAACTTATCGAAACAGACACATATCATCGCTGCAAATTTAGATCAGGTGTTTTTATTGGTAACGTTGAATAACCCGCCTACATATCCGGTTTTTATCGATCGATTTTTAATTACGGCTGAGGCATATAAAATTCCGGCAGTCTTGTTATTTAATAAAATTGACACATACACACCAGAAGAGTTAGATGAGATCAAATTCATGGCGGCCCTTTATCGTAAAATAGGATATACCTGTATTGGTATTTCTGCTGCAACAGGTAAAAATGTAGATAAGGTAAAAGAAATGATGGTGGGCAAGACCTCTATGTTTTCAGGTCATTCTGGGGTAGGTAAGTCGACATTAGTGAATACTATAGAACCTAATTTAGATATTAAGACAAAACAAATTTCTAAACAACATCTTCAAGGTCAGCATACCACAACTTTTGCTGAAATGTTCGATTTAAGTTTTGACGCACGTATTATAGATACTCCCGGAATAAAAGGTTTTGGTATTGTTGATATGGAAAAGGAGGAAATAGGCAACTATTTTCCAGAGTTTTTTAAGTTGAAACAACACTGTAAGTTCAATAACTGTATACATATAGATGAGCCAAAATGTGCCGTTAAAGATGCTTTAGATGCAGGTGATATTGCTTGGAGTAGGTATAACAGTTACTTACAAATGATAAAAGGCGAAGATGAGCATTATAGGGTAGATTTACACGACGAGAAAAAATGAGAGCAGTAATACAGCGCGTTTCTAAAGCTAGTGTAACGGTCGATCAAAAACAGATTAGCGCCATCGAAGGTGGTGTTCTAATTCTCATCGGCATAGAAAATGAAGATACCCAAGAAGATATTGATTGGCTAACGAATAAAATAGTCAACCTTAGAATTTTCAATGATGATGAAGGGGTGATGAATAACTCTCTACTTGATCAAAATGGCGAAGCTATTGTAGTTAGCCAATTTACGCTACATGCCAGTACTAAAAAAGGAAATCGCCCATCATATATAAAAGCAGCAAGACCAGAAGTAGCGATTCCACTATACGAAGCTTTTATTTCGACACTAGAATCAAAGATGAATAAGAAAGTAGGTACAGGTGTTTTCGGTGCAGATATGAAGGTAGAGCTTTTGAATGATGGACCGGTTACTATATTGATTGATACGAAGGATAAAACTTAGGATTCAATAAATTTTCTGCATATTTTGTAAGAAATATACCGTTTTTATCGTTAAGATAAAAACCAGCTGACCAAACCATATGCGCTTACCATTTTTATTACTGTTGTTCACGGTAACCCATTCCGTGCTTTCCCAAGATTACAATTTTTCAAAAATAGACCCTTCTCTTTTAAAGAATTCAGATGCAGTTGTTCGCTTAGATGAAAGCGCCGTTGTGCTCAAATCATTTGATAATATGGAGGTTAAGTCAAAAAGGGTCGTCACTGTTCTTAATGAAAGCGGTTCAAAACATGTAAATGCTACTTTTTTTTATGATAAAGAAACTTCGATAAAAGAACTGGAGGCACTAATACTTAATGGCAAGGGTAAGGAGATAGAAAAGTTTAAAGAAAAAGATTTTATTGATCAATCTGCTACTGGCGAAGGAACTCTTTATTCTGACTCTCGAGTAAAATTTCTAAGATATACTCCGGTAAAATATCCGTATACAGTTGTTCTAACTCAGAAATATACGACTTCAGATACAGCTTTTATGCCACGCTGGTATTTTATGGACGGGTATAGACTTAGTGTTGAAAAAAGTGAATTCAATCTAAATTTACCAGCACAAATAAAATATAGGTATAAGGAAAATAACCTAACAGCTTTTGAAGTGAAACGAAAAGAGTATGAATTTGGGGTAAAGTATACTGCTATTAATTTAATAGCTCTTGAATCTGAAGATTTTGACCCAGAGTTTAGAGATTTTGCGCCGAACGTTCAATTTGCTTTAGAAGATTTTCATTTAAAAGGAGTAGACGGTCATGCAACTACATGGAAGGAGTTCGGAGGTTGGATATATGATTCGCTTTTGAAAGAAAGAGGAGAACTAAGTCCTTCAACTATTCAAAAAGTAAAAAGTTTGGTAAAAGGTATCGAGGATCCAAAAGAACAGGTAAAAATAGTATACCAATTTGTTCAAGATAATACCAGATATATCAGTGTACAAATGGGTATTGGTGGTTGGGAGCCAATTAGTGCGAATGAGGTAGATAGGGTTAAATATGGTGATTGCAAAGGTCTAACGAATTATACAATGGTTTTATTAAAAGCGATAGGTATAGAATCTTATTATACCATAGTATCGGCTGGTGCAAATATGCAGAGTTTAGATGTTGACTTTCCTTCGTTACAGGGTAATCACGCTTTTTTGAATGTTCCGTTAGCCGATGAAGAACTTTGGTTGGAATGCACAAGTCAAGTAGTGCCGGCAAATTTTTCAGGCACATTTACAGATGATAGGTATGTGTTAAAAGTTGGTGCCGATGGTGGTGAAATGGTGAGGTCTAGAAAGTATTTGCCAGAAGAAAGTAAACAAACCACAAAAGCGAAAATTAGTATAAATGAAAGTGAAGTTAGCGCACAAGTAGAAATAAAAAGTACTGGAATACAGTATAATCAAAAATATGGGTTGTCTAGTGATAGTAAAGAAGATGTAGAGAAGTATTACAAACACCATTGGGATTATGTTAATGATGTTCAAATTCTACAACATGATATCGAAAATGACAAGGGTAATATTATCACGACAGAAAATATTGACATTAAAACATCTGGTTATTTGTCAAAAGCAGGTGATCGTCTTCTTTTCGCTCCGAATATGTTAAATAGAAATGAATTTGTGCCTAAAAAAGATAAAGATAGAAACCGAGATGTGGTGGTTAAAAGGGGGTACTTAGATGAAGATGAGTTTGAAATAGAAATACCGTTTGGTTACGAAATAGAGTCAAACCTAGAACACACAAAAGTTATTAACGAATTCGGTGAATTTGAAGTTAGTGTCGATCAGCTTTCAGAATCTACGTTGCTTTACAAAAGAAGTTTGTTAATGAAGCCTGGTAATTTTTCGAAGACAACTTATAATGATTATAGAGATTTCAGAAAAACTATTTCTAGAGTAGACGCATCTAAAATTGTATTTATTAAAAAATAAAAATCCATGAAATTACAGTTTACAATTATCATAGTTTTTATTTCGATTTTTATAAACGCACAAACTAACGATATAAAGTTTGGCAAGGTATCAATGGAAGAGGTTGGGCAGAAAGAACATAACCTTGACAAAGAAGCCGGCGCAGCTTTTTTGTTTAAAAAAGAACGTTTGGTGTATGATTATAATCCTAGTAAAGGCTTTAATTATTCTCGTAAAGTTCATTATAGAATAAAGGTTTATAAAAAGTCTGGATTAAGCTGGTCAACTATAACCGTTCCATTATATAATAACGGGGCTTTAAGTCAAAAAATTTATGGCATTGAAGGTTTAACTTATAATGTACAGGGTAATGAAATAGTAAAAGATAAATTGAAGAAAGACGGCGTATTTACTCAAAACATCAATAAGTATGAAGATAAAGTTTCTATTACCATGCCAAATGTAAAAGAAGGAAGTGTTATAGATATAGAATATGAAATTGCATCAGATTTCGTAGGTTTTATTGCGCCATTTGTTATTCAATATGGCATACCGGTAAATCAAGTGGATATTAAAGTAGAAATACCTGAATATTTTAATTTTAAGAAAAATGTTAGAGGGTTTTATCCTATTCAAATTGGTGAGGTAACAGAGAAAAAGAAGATTGATTTTCAATATAGACAAGAACGTGATACTAAAGCATTATTTGGTGGTGGTGAGCAGTCTGAAGGAATTAGAAGAGGTGATCTTGTGTATTTTGAAACAGATTATAATATTACCGCTATAAATATTCCTGCTTTTAAAGAAGAACAATACACAGATAATATCGAGAATTATAGAAGTGCAATAGTTTTTGAATTAGAATCTACAAAATTTCCAAGTGAAGGCTATAGAATGTATAGTCAAACATGGGGAGATGTTGCAAATGTTATTTACAAGTATGATGATTTCGGTGGCGAGTTAAGCAAGAATAAAGTTTTTAGAAAAGAAATTGATGTATTGATTTCTAAATATGCAGATAAAGCAGAACTCGCAGCTTCAATTTATAATTTTGTGAAAGAGAAAATCGTCTGGGATGGTTACTATGGTTATGGCTGTGATAACGGATTTGAAAAAACTTTAGAAGAGCAAAAAGGAAACGTTGCCGATATTAATTTAATGTTGACAGCAATGTTGAGGTACGCTGGATTTGAGGCAAACCCGGTATTGGTGTCTACCAAGAAGCATGGTATCCCGTTGTTTCCTACAACTAATGGTTTTAATTATGTTATAGCTGCCATTGAAAATAATGGCGATTATATTTTGTTGGATGCTACGAATAATATGTTAACAGTGAATGAGTTGCCTAATCGGGCTATAAATTGGTATGGACGTTTAGTAAGGGAAGATGGTAGTTCGGTTTCCATTGATCTTAGCCCTAAAAAATCATCTTCAAAAACTATTTTTATGAATGTTAAACTTCAGGAAGATGGCTTGGTTAATGGAAATATGAGAACCAGTTTAACAGATAATTTAGCATATGTTTATAGAGATGCCAACAGCATTAAAAATATTGAAGAAATTAAGGATGAAAAATCAGAATTGTTAACATATACAGAAATTTTAAATTTAGAAGTAAAGAATCTTAACGTGCCTGGTTTGCCAATGGTAGAAACCATATCGTTTGAAAATGAAAACGGATTAGAACGTATTGGAGAAAAAATATACGTAGATCCTATGTTGTTTTTGGCAATAAAAGAAAATCCGTTCAAAATGGAGAAAAGAGAGTATCCTATAGATTTTGTATTTCCAAGAACAGAGAAAATTAATATCAGTTTAAAAATACCTGAAGGATATAAAGTAGAGTACTTGCCAGAGAATTTAGCTATTGGTTTACCTGAGGGTAGGGGCATTTATAACTTTATCATGAAAGAGAATGGAAATATTATACAGTTAGTTAGTAGTTATGAAATTAAATATGCAATGTTTTCTCCTAATTATTATACTGCAGTAAAAGAGTTTTACAATCAAATTGTACAGAAACAATCAGAAAAGATAATATTGACTAAAATCTAAAAATAAGGGTTATTAAAACAGATTGAAAAAAGTTTAAATCAATCGTTCTGAAGTTATTTTTTAAATTGAATAAAACCAATCAACTCAAATGCATAAAATCATCCGTTTCATTTTTCTTATAGCGATCTCAATATTTTGTACTAACCTTATTCTAGCTCAAGATAACGTTGAGTTTGGAGCCATTTCACAATCTGAAAGTGAGTTTAAATCATACGGGAAAGATTCAGAAGCAACGGCCATATATCTTTATGAATACGGAGATAATTATTTTGAAATTAGAGATGATTATATCTACCTGATAACAAAATATCATGCTAAAATTAAAATACTAGAAAAAGAGGGTTTTGAATATGCAAATGTTGAAATACCACTTTATCATTCTAAGGACAGAAAAGAAAAACTTGTTGCGATTAAGGCGTTAACTCACAATGGCGCAATTAAAAATTCGGTAAAGAAAAGTGAGTTCTTCGAAGAGGAGATTAATGAGAAATGGTCTCAGACAAAGTTCACTTTTCCTAATGTACAAGAAGGTTCGATAATTGAGTATGAATACGAGATGCAATCTCCTTTTTATTTCAATTTTACAGGTTGGGTGTTTCAGTCAGACATCCCCAAGCTATACTCTGAATTTAATGCTAAAATTCCAGGTAATTGGTTATATAATAGAAGTCTTAAGGGAGATTTAAATTTAGATGTTAATGAGGCTGATATTGTAAAAGGATGTTTTGAGTTTCCAAGGGCTAAAGATAATAGTGACTGCGAATCTTTAAAATATGTAATGAAAGATATACCTGCATTTAAAGATTCTGAAGAATACATGCTTTCTTCCAATAATTACAGATCTAAAATAGAATTTGAGCTGTCTGAATATAAAAGTTTCTATGGTGGTACCGAAAAATATACCAAATCGTGGGATGATGTTGATAAAGAATTTAAGACTGATAAGGATATAGGTAGTCAGCTTCGTAAAAAGAGTTTTTTCGAAAAAAATGTAGATGAAAGTTTATTGACGGAAGGTGATGAACTTACCCGTGCAAAAAACATTTATGAATTCATAAAAAAACATTTCACTTGGAATGAAAAATACAGTATTTGGCAAGATAATAAGGTCAAAACAGCCTTTGATGAAAAAAGAGGTAATGTAGCTGAAATAAATATAGCTCTAATAAATCTTTTGAACGCGGCTAATATAAAAGCAAATATGATGGTTTTGGCAACTAGAAATAGGGGTTTGCCAAAGAAGACACACCCAGTTATGAATGATTTTAATTATATAATTGCAAAAGTTGATATTGAAGGGGAATCATATTTGTTAGATGCTACTGATAAATATATGCCTTTTGGTATGTTGCCTTTTCGTTGTTTAAATTATTATGGTAGGGTTATGGATTTTGATACTGAAAGTTATTGGTATGATATTGAACCAGAAAAATTAAATGCCAAAATGATTCGTGCTCAAATGACTCTTGATCCAGAAGAGAAGAAATTATCGGGCATATTTGATTTCATTAATATGGGGTATAATAAAGTTGCTCAAGATGAAGTATTGTCGACCACAAAAGAAGCTATTTATCTAGAGAAATTAGAAGAAGAAATTTCAGATGATTTCCATATTATTTCACATGAAAAAAACCTGAAATATTCTGATGATAAAAAAATTACCGAACGGTTCAATTTTGAAATTGAAAATGTATTTCAAGGCGATAATATTTATCTTAATCCGTTTGTCATAAAATTTTTTGAAAAAAATCCTTTTACATCTTCAGAAAGAAACTACCCTGTCGATTTCGGTTATCCGATTAAATACCAATATATTCTTAACATGCACATACCTAATGGATATAAATTAAAATCTATTCCTGAAAACAAAAGTTTTAGTATGCCAAGTGATGGAGGTATATTAAAACTAAATGAGTTAGATAATAATAGTGGTTCGATAAGTTTATTTTTTACTTTTGAATTGAATTCTGCACATTACAGTAATGGATATTATGCAGGGTTAAAACAGCTTTTTAATGAAGCTGTAAAAAGTCAGAATCAATCTTTAATTGTTTTTGAAAAAATATAGGATAATCAAAATGAACATTGAAAACGCACAACTAGCAGTAGATAATTGGATTAAGGAACATGGCGTTCGTTATTTTAACGAGCTTACCAATATGGCACAGCTAACAGAAGAAGTGGGCGAGGTCGCTAGAATTATTGCAAGACGCTACGGTGAGCAAAGCGAAAAAGAATCTGATAAGAACAAAGATTTAGGTGAAGAATTGGCAGATGTAATGTTCGTGGTTTTATGTTTAGCAAATCAAACAGGTATCGATTTACAACAAGCTTTCGATAAAAAGTTAGATTTAAAAACAAAGCGAGATCATGACCGTCATCACAGCAATAAAAAGTTGAAATAGGCGTATATTTGGCGTTCTATTTTTAAAATTATACGCATTGAAACTTCACTTAACTGGTCCGTCAAATCATCAATTAAAAGATACTATAACTATAACAGGTTCTAAAAGTGAATCTAACCGTAGTTTATTATTGGCTGCATTATTCTCAGATATTAAAATAGAAAACATTTCAAATTCTGATGATGCCCAGGTTATGGCAAAAGGTTTGAGAATTTCAGAGGGTACGGTCGATATTCATCATGCTGGTACGGCAATGCGTTTTTTAACGGGTTATTTTTCTTCTCAAGAAGGTAAAGAAGTAATTCTTACTGGATCTAAAAGGATGACAGAGCGACCTATTGAAATTTTGGTAAATGCCTTAAAAACTTTGGGTGCAGAAATCTCTTATGTACAAGATGAAGGGTATCCGCCGATAAAAATTAAAGGGCAACGTATCATAAAAGATAAAGTGAGTCTGCCTGCAAATGTAAGTAGCCAGTATATTTCTTCATTATTGTTAATTGCACCAAGTTTAGAAAACGGACTAGAATTAGAGTTGGTTGGTAAAATTACTTCGGTGCCTTATATAAAAATGACCCTAGCTTTGTTGGAAGAAATTGGAGTAGAGACTTCATTTGAGGGTAATATCATCAAAGTATCTTCTAAGGCAAAAGTGGCGCCAACAACATTGGTGGTGGAGTCTGACTGGAGTTCAGCCTCTTATTTCTATGGTATTTGCGCACTTGCAGCACCAGGCACAGAAATAACCTTGTCTGCCTATAAAAAGAAAAGCCTTCAAGGCGACAGTGTACTTGCCGATATTTACGCATCTTTTGGAGTAGAAACTACATATGGCGAAAATAAAATCACCTTAAAAAAGACCGATAAAAAGGTGTTAGCTGAAAATGAATTCGATTTAGCGAATGCGCCAGATATTGCGCAGACTATTGCGGTTACTTGTTTCGGATTGGGAGTAGGCTGCCATTTAATAGGTCTACATACTTTAAAAATAAAGGAAACCGATCGTTTAGAAGCTTTACATACAGAACTGTCAAAACTAGGTGCTACTATTTCGGTAACCGATAAAACACTTACCATCTTACCAACGGCTGAAATTAACGCAGATGTAGCTATAGATACGTATAACGACCATAGAATGGCAATGGCTTTTGCGCCTTTGGCAATGAAAACTACACTTTTTGTGAACGATGCAGAGGTAGTATCTAAGTCATATCCTGATTTTTGGAACGATCTAAAACAACTACATTTCAGTATAACGGAATTATAATTAACGTTTTACTTGACAAGGCCTATCTTCAGATTGTATATTTGCAGCCGCAATTTGCTGCATTAAATATAATAGCTACATGAAATTATCAAATTTTAGTTTTGAGCTTCCTAAAGAATTATTGGCGGAGCATCCTTCTGAAAATAGAGATGAGTCTAAATTGATGGTGATCCACAGAGATACCGGAAAAATTGAGCACAAGATGTTCAAAGACATGATCGACTATTTTGATGAAGGCGATGTAATGGTTCTAAACAATACTAAAGTTTTTCCTGCCCGTTTATACGGTAACAAGGAAAAAACAGGTGCGCGTATCGAAGTTTTTCTTTTACGTGAGTTGAACGAAGAGCAACGTCTTTGGGATGTTCTTGTAGATCCTGCACGTAAAATTCGTATTGGTAACAAACTATATTTTGGTGATGATGAAACATTGGTAGCTGAGGTTATCGATAATACTACATCTAGAGGTAGAACATTACGTTTCTTATATGATGGTGCATATGTAGATTTTAGAAGAAAACTTAGAGAATTAGGTGAAACTCCATTACCTAAATACATAAAAAGAGAAGTTGAGCCAGAAGATGAAGGTCGTTATCAAACGATTTATGCAAAGCATGAAGGTGCAGTTGCGGCTCCAACGGCAGGTCTTCACTTTTCTAAACACTTATTAAAGCGTTTAGAGATTAAAGGTATCGATTTTGCAGAATTAACGTTACATGTTGGTTTAGGTACTTTCAACCCAGTAGAAGTTGAAGATCTTTCTAAGCATAAAATGGATAGTGAAGAGTTATTTATTGATGAGAAAGCTACAGATATCGTTAATAATGCAAAGAGAGAAAAACGTCGTATTTGTGCAGTAGGTACTACAGCAATGAGAGGTTTAGAAAGTGCTGTTTCATCTAAGCAAACGTTGAATACTTATGAAGGTTGGACGAATAAATTTATTTTTCCTCCATACGATTTTAGTATTGCAAATGCGATGATTACAAATTTCCACTTACCAAAATCTACCTTATTGATGATGGTGTCTGCATTTATGGGTCATGATTTAATGAACAAAGCGTATAAAGAAGCAATATTGGAAAGCTATAAGTTCTATTCTTATGGTGATGCTATGTTGATTATATAAGTTCAAAATAAATCCTTTATTAAAAGGACAAATAAAAAATCCCGCTTTATCTGCAAATGGAGAAAGCGGGATTTTTATAATTAGTAATACCTACCTTTAAAGTGATGGAAGAAATAAAGAAAAAAGACATTCGGGCACTAACGCGAGAGCAGCTTAGGGATTTCTTTGTTTCTAATGGTGACAAAGCTTTTAGGGGAAACCAGGTATATGAGTGGTTATGGCAAAAAGCTGCCTATTCTTTTGATGTGATGACAAGTATATCGAAAGAAACTAGAGAGATGCTAGAAGCTAATTTTGTAATCAACCATATTAAGGTCGATTTAATGCAGCGTAGTAGTGACGGCACTATTAAGAATGCCGTTCGCTTGCATGACGATTTAATTGTAGAATCGGTCTTGATACCAACAAAATCAAGAACCACTGCCTGTGTATCTAGTCAGGTTGGGTGCAGTTTAGACTGTAGGTTCTGTGCAACGTCTCGCTTGAAACGTATGCGAAATCTGAATCCTGATGAGATTTACGATCAAGTTGTGGCTATAGACAATGAAAGTCGTTTATATTTCGAAAGGCCATTGAGCAATATTGTTTTTATGGGGATGGGAGAGCCGTTAATGAACTATAATAATGTATTGAAGGCAATTGATAAGATTACTTCTCCTGATGGATTAGGGATGTCTCCAAAACGAATTACCGTTTCAACTTCCGGGGTGCCTAAGTTAATTAAGAAAATGGCAGATGATGAGGTGAAATTCAAATTGGCTGTTTCGTTGCATTCGGCGATAGATGAGATCAGAACTTCAATTATGCCGTTTAATGCCAAGTTTACCTTAAGCGATTTGCGAGAGTCTTTAGTGTATTGGTACGAGAAAACAAGAAGTAGAATTACTTACGAATATGTAGTTTGGGACGGAATTAATGACACCCAGAAAGATGTCGATGCCTTGGTAGAATTCTGCCGCTTTGCACCTTCTAAAGTAAATCTAATAGAATATAACCCTATTGATGATGGCGAGTTCAAGCAAGCCTCAAACGCAGCCATAGATCGCTACGTTAATACATTAGAAAAGAATAATATAGTAGTAACCGTTCGTCGTTCTAGAGGAAAGGATATTGATGCCGCATGCGGGCAGTTGGCGAATAAGTCTTAAGGTAAGTACAAAGTATTAAGTGCGAGGTACAAAGTAAAGAGTACAAAGTATTAAGTACGAGGTACAAAGTCAGAAGTTAGAAGAGAGAAAATAGATAATAGACTTGTTACGAAGTGTAATATTTAGCAAAGCTAAACTTAGGAAATACAAAGTATTAAGTACGAAGTCCAAAATCAGTAATACTAGTTTGCAAAAGTAATAATATAGTATTAAGTAAAACGAATTACTGACCCGTCCTGAAATATGTATACAAAACACTTCAAGTATATGTATAAAAATGATGGATATGTAAAACGCTATAGTGAGAGCTTCAAGCTCAAAGTCTTGGCAGAACTTACCAAAGGAAACCATTCCAAAAGACAAATTGCATTAACTTACGGTATACAATCCAGTACTATAAACGTATGGATCAAAAAGTATGATCGTAAAGATTTAATGAATACCCGTGTAACCGTGCAAACAGACGACGAACTTTCCCGTATCAAAGCCCTTCAAAAAGAGCTGAAACAACTTAAGGACCTTCTTATTAAAAAGGACCTGGACAAACTGGTGACCGATAGCTATCTTGAGGTAGCCGCCGAAAACCTGGGCTATAGAGATGTTGAAGAATTAAAAAAAAACTTAAACATAAAGCCTTGATGAAAGTAGCACCGATAAACCGTAATGAAAGGCTGCATTCAATTGGTACTATCTGTAATGCCTTTGATCTGAAAAGAGATGCCTATTACAAATACCAAAAAAGGTTTCTAATCAAAAAACAGATAGAACAAGATGTAATCGAACTTGTTCGAAAAAGTAGAAGAACACTACCTCGAGAAGGTACAAGAAAACTCATGCGATCATTAAAAAATGAGTTTCATAAATATGACCTTAAAGTAGGCAGAGACCGGCTATTCCGTATCTTAAGAGAGAACAGGTTACTCGTTAGAAGAAAAAAATATTCTTCTAGAACCACAAATTCATATCATAGGTTTTACAAGTATGGTAATATTATAAAAGACCTTAATATCAATAGACCTAATCAAGTCTGGGCTTCCGATATAACCTACATCAGAACCATTAAAGGATTCTGTTACCTGGCCTTGATCACCGACATGCACTCACGTAAAATTGTTGGATATGACCTAAGTGATAGCCTAGAGCTAAAAGGTTGTGTCAGAGCTTTAAATAAGGCTATTTACAATGCTCAAAACATTGATCAACTTATTCATCATTCGGACAGGGGCATTCAATATTGCAGCAATGTATATACCCAAATACTAAAAAGAAAGAAAATCAAGATCAGCATGACAGAAGAGAACCATTGCTATGAAAACGCACTGGCCGAAAGGGTAAACGGTATCCTAAAAGATGAATTCTATCTTGACCAGACCTTTACCAGCGTGGTACATGCTAAAAAAGCAGCCAAAAATGCAATCAAACTATACAACTCTAAAAGATTGCATTTATCTTTAGATTATAAAACACCTAATTACGTGCATCAATATGCCGCTTAAAACTAATATTAATCTGTAGCCGTATTTTAGGACGTGACATACTAGAGCAATTGCTAGCGTAATATCTTAGTACTTTATACTTATTACTTATTACTTAATACTAAAAAACGCGAAGCGTTAAAGCCAAAAGCCAAAAGCCAAAAGCCAAAAGCCAAAAGCCAAAAGCCAAAAGCCAAAAGCCAAAAGCCAAAAGCCAAAAGCCAAAAGCCAAAAGCCAAAAGCCAAAAGCCAAAAGCCAAAAGCCAAAAGCCAAAAGCCAAAAGCCAAAAGCCATTTTGAGTTTGTTTTTTGAACTTGAACTTGAGTTTTGAACTTGAACTTATTTTTTCCAACAACCAACAACTAATTCCTAACCACCAACTCCTAATTACTCTAGAAACCATTATCTCCTCGCCAACTACTGTTAACTGCTAGCTTTTGACTAATTTTGGAGTCCAAATAAAGAGCAACTGAAAATAGTAGCACAAATAAAGGAACCTGTCTACCAGGAAATGGAGCTGTTTGAATCTAAGTTTAGAGATTCAATGACCTCTAAAGTGGCGCTACTCAATAGAATTACCCATTATATCGTAAATCGCAAGGGGAAGCAAATGCGCCCTATGTTTGTTTTTTTAACAGCAAAACTGTTGAATGACGGCGAAGTAAACGAGCGCACCTATCGTGGTGCATCGGTTATAGAATTGATACATACCGCAACATTGGTTCATGATGATGTGGTTGATGAAAGTAATAAACGCAGGGGGTTCTTTTCTATAAATGCCCTTTGGAAAAATAAGATTGCCGTTTTGGTAGGTGATTATTTACTGTCTAAAGGTCTTTTGCTTTCCATAGATAACGGAGATTTCGATTTGCTTAAAATTATTTCTGTTGCCGTTCGCGAAATGAGCGAGGGCGAATTATTACAGATAGAAAAAGCAAGGCGTCTAGATATTACAGAAGGTGTCTATTATGATATTATCAGGCAAAAAACGGCAACGTTGATTGCGGCATGCTGTTCGCTTGGTGCTTGTTCGGTTAAACCGGATAGTACAGATGTAGAAACCTTCAGGAAATTCGGAGAGCTCTGCGGTATGGCGTTTCAGATCAAAGACGACCTTTTTGATTATGGAACCAAACAAATAGGAAAGCCAACAGGTATCGATATTAAAGAGCAAAAAATGACTTTGCCATTAATATACGCACTGAACCACTGTACTAAAAAAGAGAAAAGCTGGGTAATCAATTCCGTTAAAAACCATAATAAGGACAAAAAGCGGGTCAAAGAAGTTATCGGTTTCGTAAAAGACAAAGGCGGATTGGATTATGCAGTATCTAAAATGCTACAATATAGAGACGAGGCATTAGAACTGCTAAGTACCTACCCTGATTCTGAGTATAAAAGTGCTTTAAAGTTGATGGTGAATTACGTGGTGGATCGTAAAATGTAAATCCGGTAAAAATTTTATTCATTTAATTAATTTTTAAACATTTGTAATTCAGTCATTTAAGAATTAATTTTATTTTTTTCATATCTTCAGGCAACTATAGTTACTTCTTCTGCGTCTATGCTAATAGAAGACCAAACCAATATTTTGAAAATTATACGTTTTTATAAAAACGAGCAACAGCTCATTAAAAAAGCAACATCGGGTAACCGCGATGCGCAAGAGCGTTTGTATAAAAAACATGCTCCAAAAATGTTGAGTGTCTGCCGGCAGTATATAAAAGATATTCATTTTGCGGAAGATGTAATGGTTCAGGGTTTTCTAAAAATGTTCAATAAGCTAGATACGTTTAAGTTCGAAGGTAGTTTTGAAGGATGGTTGAGGCGGATAATGATTCGAGAAAGCATCTCTTATTTAAGAAAGCAACAGTTTGTGGTGTATGACGATGAGGTGTATGAAAAGAATCGATCTGAAGAAATATCGCAAAGTACCGATTTAGATACCGAGCATATTCAACAATTGATAGATGCTTTACCGCAAGGTTATAAAATGGTATTTGTGCTGTATACCGTAGAAGGCTATAAGCATAAAGAAATCGCAGAAATGCTCTCAATTACAGGGAGTACTTCAAAAACACAATTATTAAAAGCCCGAAAATTGCTTCAAGAACAATTAAGGCAGCAAAATAGTATAGGGTATGGAAACCGATAAATTTGAAAAACACATAAAAACCAAGTTACAAGAGCGGAAGATTCATCCGTCAGAAAATGCTTGGTCCAAAATTTCATCAGAATTAAATACTGATACTGCAAAAAAGAAACCTGTGTATCTATGGATGGGCGTTGCGGCAAGTGTTATTGTATTAATAGGTGTTGCACTTTTTTACTTTAATGGCAGTGATGTGGTAAATGATATTCCAGCAGAAATTGTTGACATAGAAAAAGAAGATACTTTAGAAGAAGTAATTGCTAAAGAACCAGTGACTTTTAAAGAAGAAGAAAAATTGGTTTTAGTAGAAACAGGTACAAAGACAGAAAGTGTGGCTGTTGAAGTTGAGAAGTATAAAATGCCTGAAGAACAAGAGAATAAAACTTTAAATGATGCCGTTGAAATAGCAGTTGTAGAGCATGTATCTTCAGAAAAAGCGAGTTCTAAATTAAAAATTTCAGATGAAATTATTAATTCTAAAATTGCGGCTATAGTTGCTCAGGTAGATGTTTTAGAACAAAATAGTGCAGTTACAGATGCAGAAGTAGATTCCTTATTGAAACGAGCACAAGATGAAATTTTACGAGATAGAATATTTAATACAGATAAATCTGTCGATGCCATGGCTTTGTTGACAGAGGTTGAAGAAGAACTTGATCAATCTTTCCGAGACCAAATTTTTAATTCTTTAAAAGCCGGTTTTATAAAAGTGCGAACTGCAGTGGCAGACCGTAATAATTAATCAAACACAAATCGTTTTATCCTATATCTCTATAATATGCTATAGGGACAGGGGGCGGAGTATTATTCATCAAAAAAATCAAAATCGAAATGAGAACAATTACAATGTATTTAATCGTGGTGCTGACCCTATTTATGGTGCAAAATTCAGTAGCGCAAGAAGATTATCAAAAAACAGTAGAAATTTTAAAAGAGCAAAAGCTAAGTGTAACTAGACAAGAAAAGGAAGCTTTAAAATTTGAAATAGAAGCGATTTCTAAAAGATTAGAGAAAGGCGAAATCACACAAGAAGAAGCGGAGGCTCTGAAAATGGAAGCGGCCGAAAAGAGAGCTTTGAATATTGAAGATAGAATTGCTATTATCAATAATAAAGTTTCATTATTAGAAAGGAACAGCGGAGAGGTGAAAGAATTAGATACCCTGAATTATAAATTTGCTTTTCAAATCGGTTTTGGAGATGATGACGGTGATGGAGGGAAACTACTTGGTTTTAGACTAAATGAAAATTCAGATAGAATAGAACCTATGTATGACAGAAGAACATACTCAGATTTGGTTCTTGCTGTTGGTTTAAATAATGCTATTGTAGAAGGGCAGTCTTTAAATGATTCACCATATAAAATAGGCGGTAGTAGGTTTTTTGAAATGGGATGGCAGTGGCGTACTCGTGTATTTAAAAACACGAATTTTTTAAGGTTCAATTACGGTTTCTCATTTCAGTTTAACGGATTAAAAGCCAAGGATAATCAGTATTTAGTCTCCCTTGAAAACGGACAATCAGAACTTCAGGAGTACGATTATGAGCTAGATAAATCAAAGTTTAGAATGGATAATCTGGTTTTCCCGATACATTTCGAATTTGGTCCGTCCAAGTTGAAAACAACAGATAAAACCATGCGATATTCTTTAAAAAATCAATTTAGAGTAGGAATAGGTGGCTATGGCGGATTTAATATAGGCACTCGCCAAAAATTGAAATACAACCTTGACGGTGATAATGTAAAAGACAAACTGAAGCGTAGTTACAATACCAATGATTTAATTTATGGGGTAAGTGCATATGCAGGTATTGACGGGTTTCTATTATATGTGAAATATGATTTGAATCCTATATTTAAAGATGCCGTTGTAGAGCAGCACAACATTTCCTTAGGTCTCCGTTTCGACCTTTAATAAAAAATTCATCAATCAAATTAGCTGTGGTAACGTGCGTAAAAAACGTTACTACAGCTAATAATTTGTTTTAGATAGTTCTCTGTTCATCTCTTCGGTAAACTCATTTTCTTAAACCCACGTTTACAATGGCTGCATTCTATCGTAGTTGTGCTAGATATTTTAAAGAGCTTGATCCAAAATATATGAAAATAGTTCTTTTGTGCAACAGCTGTTAAAGTCCCGCGTTGATGGCAATACGGACAAGTGCTATTAAAAAGTTTTTTAGTTTCTGGCTTTCCTGGTCTAGTGCCAAAGAATAAAATCATAATGTGTACTTTTGAGGTTCTAATTTACACAAATTTATTTCCCTCCTTAAGAGGGATTAAGGTCGAAATATGATTTCAAAAATTACCATAGATAAAGTATATGAATCTGCTCGATTAGAAGAGGTTATTGGTGATTTTGTGCAGCTAAAAAAATCAGGGTCTAATTTTAAAGGACTTAGCCCTTTTTCTGATGAGAGATCGCCAAGTTTTATGGTATCGCCGGTAAAGCAGATTTGGAAAGATTTTAGTAGTGGTAAGGGCGGTAATGTGGTAGCTTTTTTAATGGAGCATGAGCATTTTACGTATCCTGAGGCTATAAAATATTTAGCGAAGAAATATAATGTTGAAGTAGAAGAAACCGAGCAATCTAACGAACAAAAAGAACAAGCTAGCGAACGCGAGAGCATGTATTTGGTATCTGAATTTGCCCAAACGCATTTTAAAGAAATGCTGTGGGAATCAGAGTTGGGTAAAGCTATAGGACTTAGTTATTTTAAGGAGCGTGGTTTTATAGATGAAACTATTAAGAAATTTGAGTTAGGGTATTGCCTAGATCAATGGGACGGATTTACAACTGCAGCGCTAGATAAAGGGTATAAACTAGACTACCTCTCAAAAACAGGATTGACCATTGTTAAGGAAGATCCTAACAACCCGAATGGGTCTAGAAAATTTGACAGGTTCAAAGGTCGGGTGATGTTTCCGATACATTCTCTAAGTGGTCGTGTATTAGGTTTTGGTGGTCGTATTTTAACGAACGATAAAAAGGCAGCTAAATACCTGAACTCCCCCGAAAGTGACATTTACCATAAGAGTAAGGTGCTGTACGGTATTTACCATGCTAAGCAGTCTATCGCTAAAGAAGATAATTGTTATTTGGTAGAAGGGTATACCGATGTAATTCAATTTGTACAACGCGGTATAGATAACGTAGTATCCTCTAGTGGTACGGCATTGACTCCCGAACAAATTAGGCTCATCAATAGATTGACAAAAAATATTACGGTTTTGTTTGATGGGGATGCAGCAGGGTTACGAGCATCGCTACGTGGTATAGATCTTATTTTAGAGCAAGGTATGAATGTGCGGGTATGTACATTCCCCGAAGGTGAAGATCCAGATAGCTTTGCGAAGAATAATGAGTTAGAAGATGTCATGAACTATCTAAATGACAACTCAAAAGATTTTATTCAGTTTAAGGCATCGCTTCTTGTAAAAGAGGCAAATAACGATCCAATAAAGAGAGCAGATACGGTAAGGGATATCGTGAATAGTATCTCTAAGATTCCGGATCGTATTCAAAAAGAGATTTATATTCAAGAGTGCGCCCAGATCATGAATATATCTGAGGCGGTTTTGTACAATACACTTGCCCAAATAGGGAAGAAAGAAGAGAGCAGTGTACAGGTACAGCAGAAAGAAAAACAGAAGGCATTTGATGTTGTTCGCAATACCGATGAGCATAAAGAAGAAAAAGTAGATGTACAATATATGTTGGAGCGAAAAATTATTGAATCGCTAATGTTGTACGGAAACCACAAAGAGCAGTTTGAAGACCTTGTGCTAAAAGAAAACGATGCAGGAGATTTGGTATTAGAGCCAGAGTTATCTGAGATTAAGGTATATGAGAAAATCTATTTAGATCTTCAAGAAGACGAAATAGAATTGGCGAATGAAGATTTTCGTAAAATGTATTCAAGGTTGATCGAAGCCTTGAATGAAAAAGAAGAATTTTCGATCACCAATTTTGTCAATGGTTTAGAGCAAGAGATGGCGAATCAGATTTCTTCTATTTTAATGGAAGAGGAACGCTATAAGTTGGATGACTGGGAGCGTAAAGAGATTTTTCCGAAGAAAAAAGAAATAGGTGTAGCACAATTGGTCAGTGAAACCATACTGACACTTCGTTGCTTTTTAATTAAAAAAAGAATGGCAACATTGCAAAATACTACAGAAGGGGTAGAAAAAGATAATAGAGAGGCATTAGAGGAGATTATGAACTATATACAGTTGAATAAATTACTTAATCAGAAATTGAATAGGGTTTTATCATAGTATAAAAAAATAGAGTGCATAAAAAAAGACCTGCTAAAAGCAGGTCTTTTTTTATTATATGACAGTTGTAAGAATTTAGTACAATTCTAAGGCTTTAGCCTGTTGTAATAAATCGACCATATTGTCTACATTTAACTTTTTCATTAAACGAGCTTTGTAGGTACTAACTGTTTTTTCATTTAGGTTCAATCCTAATGCAACTTCTTTGTTACGTTTACCACTAGCTAAAAGTTTTAATACTTCTATTTCTCTAGTAGAAAGTTTTCTAAAGAACCTTCTAGGTTTCTTAGTTCCTTCATCAAAAGCAAGACGTTGTGCAAGTTCGTTTGTAATGAACATGTTACCTTCACTTACTTTAGTTACTGCTGCAGTTATGTATTCTACACCAGAAGATTTTGATAAATAACCGAAAGCTCCTGCTCTAATGGCACTAAGGGCATATACATCTTCAGATTGACCGCTGTACATAAGTACTTTTACGTCTGCATAATCTTTCTTGATCTTGCGTAATGCTGCTATTCCATTTATATCTGGAATATCCATTTCTAACATGACCACATCGGGGGTTGTGTTTTTGAGTTTTTCAAACAGTTCTTCGGTAGTAGCTACCTCATCGATCAGTTCAAATCCCTCAGCGGCTTCTAAAACCTTTCTTACTCCCATTCTTATGATAGGGTGGTTGTCCGCTATTAAAATTTTGATCATTAATTAATTTTTTATATAGATTTTAGAACCTATTTTGTCTGAAAAGACTACATGCAATGTAAGGCTTAAAATTCTAAATTAGAAGTCAAAGTTGCATTATTTTATTAGGAACGTATAATTTTGGACTTTATTTTCGATTTAATACCTTGATTCTTAGTTGAGTTGTTATTTTAACTGTTTTGGTATCTCACAAACGGGTATTGGCAACATTTTGTGTTGGTTCATGGTATTCAATCTTGTAAAGATAGTGAAAACTTCCTTTTTCCTTCCTTCAAAATCATCAACTGTTTTGCCTTCGTCCTTCATGTCCATTGCCCATTCTAGCTCAGGGTAAGAAGCACCGATCTGATCTTCATCTGTTCTGTCATCGCCCCACAAACCATCGGTTGGTGCAGCACCTATAATCTCTTCATTTATGCCTAAAACCTTTGCTATGGCATAAACTTCGGTCTTCATTAAATCGGCTATAGGGCTCAAATCAACGCCACCATCACCGTATTTGGTGTAAAATCCAACGCCGAAATCTTCGACCTTATTTCCTGTACCGGCGACAAGGTAACGTTCTAGGGCAGCAAAGTAGTACAGGCTTGTCATTCGTAATCTAGCACGTGTATTTGCCAAAGACATAAAACGCTCTTCTTCATTTTCAACAGATGGCAAAGCAGCTACCAAGCTATCGAACACTGGCGTAAGATTCACAGGCTGCCTTTTTACATTAGGAAAATTAGCCTGTAACCAATCTATATGTCGAGATGCTCGGTCACTCTGATTCTCGGCTTGGTGAATCGGCATTTCTAGGCAAAGCAAGTCTAAACCCGTTTTTGCACAAAGGGTAGAAGTAACCGCAGAATCGATTCCGCCAGATATACCAATGACAAAACCTTTCTGTTTTGCATTGGTAGCATAATCCTTTAACCAATTAACAATGTGCTCAATTACCTTTTCCGTTTGCATACCGTTCTAATTATTTAGTAAAATCAATTAACTTTGCCATAAAAATAAGTTGAACACTGTGAATAATAAAATGTATTGTAAAATACTTGCCAAAGTCAAACCTATTTTTATACTATTATCAGTATTTACCATTCTTTATAGCTGTAATGATAGTGAAAAGGTAGCTGAAGAGATTGCTGCTATACCAGTAGATCTTAAAATTTCACGATTTGATCGTGAGTTTGCCGCTTCGGGTGAAAAGGGTTTACCTGCATTGCGTAAAACCTATCCTTATTTATTTCCGGCACCAGATAGTGTTTGGGTAGCCAAAATGAACGATTCTCTTCAAATTGAATTATTTCAAGAAGTAGGTAATGCTTTTCGCAGTTTTGAAGATGAAGAAAAAGGTTTAGAACAACTTTTTAAGCATATAAAATATTACTTTCCAGAATATACCCTACCAAAGATTATAACGGTAACCAATGATGTCGATTATAATAACCGAATTATTTTAACCGATAGTTTGTTGTTCATTAGTCTTGATAATTATTTGGGCTCCGAGCATATGTATTATGGCGGATTCCAAAGGTATATAGCACAATCATTAGATCGCAATTTTTTAGTAAGCGATGTTGCCAGTTCTTTTGCTAAGCAAGTAGTGCCAAGACCTAGAGACCGTACCTATCTTGCTCGAATGGTTTATTTTGGTAAAGAATTATACCTGAAGGATAAATTGATGCCAGAAGCTGAAGATGGTAAAAAAATAGGATACACCCAAACAGAAATCGATTGGGCAATTGCCAATGAAGAACCTATTTGGAGAAATTTTATAGAGAACGAATATTTATATAGTACAGATAATAAATTGAACCAACGATTTTTAGAACCTGCCCCTTTTTCGAAATTCGGATTGGAGTTGGATAATGAATCGCCAGGTAGACTAGGTCGTTATATAGGATGGCAAATAGTTCGTGCCTTTATGGAAAATAATGATGTAAGCATGAAACAATTAATGACCATGCCTGCAGATGAAATATTTAAGAAATCAAATTACAAACCGAGAAATTAGATGGCAGATTTACATACTTCAGAAATTACACTGCGCGTAGGATTAGATGAAAATAGAATTCCGGAAACTTTAAACTGGTCTGCACAAGACGGTGGTATTGAGAATGAGGCAGCAAAGGCAATGTTATTATCTGTGTGGGATAGTAAAAACCAAGAGTCTTTAAAAATTGATTTATGGACAAAAGATATGCCCGTAGATGAAATGAAAACTTTCTTTCATCAAACTTTGGTTTCTTTGACCGACACTTTTTTAAAGGCAACACAAGACGATAAAATGACGGCTACGATGAAAGATTTCTGTGATTACTTCGCAGAAAACCTAAATCTTAAAGAAAAAGATTAAGCTGTTTTCAACTTCTTTTTACCTTTCGTTTTTTTAATCCAGTAGACAATATAGATAGTTCCTAAAACGGACGGAGTCATCCATGCCCAAAGGGTGTCTTGGTGCATACCTGCAACTATAAATGCGGTAACCGAGGCAATAAGTGCACCTAACATTCTACTTAGGTGGTTTATGAGCCAAAGCTTCCTGTTTTCTAATGTGGTCTTAAATAGTTTATAATCTCCATAAGGTAGAAACAGACCTATTATTCCGAAGAACAGAAAAAGAATGCTGTGCGAATAGCCATTAATGAGTCCGGTAATACCAAAGCCAATCATTATCAGAGCCGAGAACGCCATTGTACCCGAAACCAATTGATCGGTCAAATTTGCTTTTGTTTTTTTGACAGATTTAAATGTAAGTGCTCTGTTACCCGCTAGCACCATATAAATTGTGAAAATACCGATCAAGAATAAAAAAGTATTAATGTGGTTGGGCATTCTCGCAATCACCAAAGAAATCGCAGAACTAATAATCATAGACCACGAAAACCATTTGCCCAATCGTTTATGGTTTAACCTTCCTTTTTTAACAATGATACTTGCGATACCGGTAATAAGCCCCACACCACCAAAAAAGGCATGTATGTAAATAAAGATTTCAATGATATTTTCCATGGTCGGTTGGTTTTATATTACTCAAAGATGGAGTATTAACAATCCATAAGATAAAAAATAGTTCTCAATTGTAGGTTTTGGATGCTGAGTTGAATTTGGAAGTACGAGGTAATCAAGTACGAGGTACAAAGTACAAAGTAGTAAGTAAGAGGTCTTAAGTCTTAAGTATAAAGTATAGGTCATTGCGAGAAGTTTTTCACGAAGTGGTAATCTGTGATCTTAATTCTATCAATGTCTGTTCGAGTGGTTTTAAGATGTAGCATAGTGGAGGCGTAGAATTGTATCGAGAAGAGGTTTGGAACACGCAATGGTTCTCGATACAATTTTAGGCTTTCGTTGCACTCTAGCTAAAATCACTCGAACTGACAATGCGTTTACGAGATGGGTGTCGTGTTCCAAACAAGCAGATAGCCGCGCTTTGCTCGCTAAGACGGAGATATTTGGCTATTCGTCTTTGCGAGGAGCTTTTCACGACGTGGCAATCTCTTGAATGTATGTTTTTTGGATGATAGTTGTTCGTTGACGGTCTTACTTGGTCGCTGAGCGCAGTCGAAGTGACATTGAGGTTATGAGGTGAGTTTGCGTGTTCCACTCCCTTTGACTGTGCTCTGTTTGATATTCATAAAATCGAAAAGTCATTCTCAGGTGCATGCCTAGAGGTATGATACCTAATCAAGTAAATCTTTTTTTATTGCTTCAAGATATTTTTTTACTAAGCCATCTATAGCTGCTTTAGTAGATAGGTTTTCGCCTCTTATGGCTAATATGATAGTGTATTTATCTTTATAGGTGGCATGATACTTTGCTTCCTCGTATTCGGCTTCGGTAGTGGTAGTTATAAACGCATTATCGAATATAGATAGATCACTAACGTAAGTACCTTCGATATCTAATTTTACTGCACCATTGTAACCTACTTTTAAATAGTTGAGCATTGCTTTGTTTTCGCTTACTTCTTCATTGATGGTGAAATTAAATTCGTAAAATTCTTTTGTAGGATGGTCGTATTGAACACTAAGACCGTGCTTAGTGCAGCCCACATTTTTAAAATTATAGGTTGCGTAGGTATCGAGATGCGGTATGGCATCAAATAGTTTGTTATTGGCTCCGCAAGTACGAACACTCTCTGGAAATTTTGAGGTTATAGTAGCCGAATTATCATTTGTGGCAACTAATAGAGGAGTTGACTTATTTTCTTTACAAGAAAATAAAGTTGTTATAACTAATAAAAATAGAAGTGTATTTTTCATATGTATTGGTTTTAGTGAAGTTGTTTGCCAATACATAAAGGCATGTATTTATTTCTTTATTTTCTTAGGCTTACAACTCAAACAAAAGTCGGATAAAGCATGTATCTTTTGTGTTACCTTTTCGTGTTCTTTTTGTAACATTTCAGCATCTTTACCAAAATCGGTGGCTTTAAAGACTTGGGCACTAACCGTATTCATTTCTTCTTGTAGCTCATTGAAAATAGGTTGAAATAAACTCGAATCGCTAAAAGCACCTTTTTCCTCAAAAATTTTCTTGCGTATTTTTCTGGAGTATAGCTCTACCAAATCAAAGTCATACCTTCCAAAACGGAGTAATTGATTTGCTGTCACTGAATCTGGAGCAACCAAAACAGCCAGGTTTCTCTGAAAAATTGCTCTTACTTTGTCGTTAAAATTTTTGGTGAACATGAAAGAGACCGAATTCATATTGAAACTGAAATCGATTTTTGCGCCCGAATAAATAGAATAGGAGGTAAGGGTGGTATTAATTTCCGATTCCGGAGATTGGTAATCACTCAATTGCAACTCGTAATCGGGTGACCATTCCATTGGTTCTTGGGCTATTGCCAATGAAGACGAAAATGCTATGAATAAAGTAAATATGAATTTTTTCAAGGGAATTGTATTTTCCATCGAATGTACTATAAAAAATAATCTGTACAGTAGGTGACCAGAATTTTGAGTATTAAAGTTTGTTAAAATCTACAACTGAAATTCGGTCTGGTTACTATTGGGGTCAAAAATATTTGGGTAATGCTCTCGTGCATTTCGTTCCATAAATTCCATCGGTACATCTTCAAAATGACCGTAATCTTCTAAGTACTCCATAAATTGTGTTCCCGCTTCATTATACTCTTGTAATACAGCATCATTTTCACCATCAAAATCTAAGGGAGCTACATTGATCATTTCACATAACGATGCATTGAACGATGGAGATAGCTTCAACCACTTATTATTTATAAAAGCATCGACCATACCATGGGGAGTAAGCTCGTTAGATCCGAATTTTTCTATTAAACGTTCTACACCAATATGGTTTTTAACTTTTGCTAAGTGAATTCTAGCGGGTATATTCACAGCACGAAAGCATGCAATTAATACGATCGATTTATCAATGCAGTGCCCTTTTGGGCGTTTTACAATTTCACTGGCTCGGTATTTCTCTTTATTGAAGCTTAAGCTATATGGGTCGTATCGCCATGCATCACGCACTTTGTGATAAAGGGCAATAGAAATTTCTTTTTCAGAAAGTGACGAATTTTTAAATTCAGATACCAATTCTTGTATCTCATCACTTTCATAATCAAAAAAATAGGTAGGCGATAGAAAATCCATAGTACTGAAAATTAGCAAATTATTTCATGTTCAATTTACGAAATAGATTTGGCATACTTGCTTCATGGATGGCAGACATTTCTATCAGCTCTAAAGATTTAATTATGTTCGCAGCTCCAGTTTAGTATTAAGTAAAGAGTACCAAGTATTAAGTGGATATTACAAGGTTAGAATAGAGAAAATAGAATATAGAGAATAGACTTTTATTGATTGAATCGCATTTAGCAAAGCTAAATTTGTGTGTTTACGCATCCAAAAGCCAGAATTTAGTATTAAGTAACTATTATTAAGTTAGAATAGAGAAAATAGAGGATAGAGAAAAGACTTGTTTTGATTTTGGTATTTTGCAAAGCTAAATTTTGTGTGTTTACGCATCCAAAAGCCAAAAGCCAAAAGCCAAAAGCCAAAAGCCAAAAGCCAAAAGCCAAAAGCCAAAAGCCAGTATTAAGTATCTATTGTAAAGTTAGAATTTAGAAAATAGAAGATAGAGAATAGACTTGTTTTTACTGTAGTATTTAGCAAAGCTAAATTGTTGATGTTTAAGTAGCCAGTAGCCAAAAGCAAATTTATACTAATCCACTATCAAACTAATTCACTAACACACTGAACACTGAACACTGCCAACTGTTACTGAATACTGAAAACTATATCCTAACCCCTAAAACCTAGTTCCTAAATTCTTCCGGTCTATTTTGCCAAATATGAATATACTGCCCTGTCGACATTCTACGAGCCATATCTTTTGCGTTATTGGCCAACTCACCCTCGTACAGTTCGTCAATAGTTTCGAACCAAAGTTGTAACCACTGTGCGAAATGATTTTGAGAGATGGTATGGTTTAGATTTTTATCGACGTTGACATGTGCCTTAGACGGACTCCCACGAAACGTACGGACGCCAAAAAGATTCGATTCCCAGAAATCGGTAAGTTTGCTTAAATGCGAAGGCCATTCCTCGTCGGTAATATGTCCGTTGAAAATGGGTCCCAATAGTTCGTTTTGCCGTATTTTATCATAGAAAGTATGCACCAATATGCTAACATCTTCTCTATTGGTAATTTCGTTCATGGTTTGTTATTAAGAATCGGCAACTACTTTTTCTACCCGTTCTGCAGCATCTTGTTTAGAAAGGGTAAGACGTACAATACTGTCAGACTTTGCTAAAAGGTCGTGCGGCACATTTGCGGCTAAGGTAATGATATCTCCTTGCTTTAAAGTGTGATGAGTACCATCCACACCAAAATCAATTTCACCTTGTACGATATGTACTATAATGGGGAAAGGAGCTTTGTGCTCTTTCATGATCTGCCCGTTTTTCAATAGAATTCGAATCTCTTTTGAAAACGAAGTTTCCAATAGCACTTTGGTAACAATTTTAGTATCGTTGAAATCTAAATTTTCGGTGAAAGATATCTTTTGCATGGTACTTTTTTTCAAAAGTAGTAATGATCGGCAACTAGAACTATGACACTTCTCATACTATACCGATAACTAAGATTTCGAATTAAGAAATAGATTGATTTTATAGCAATGCACGCAATTTTTTGTTTCTGAGTAAAACACTTACCCACACAAGAACACCAAAAATAACCGGAAAAATAGTTAAGGTCATATGGTCTTTATGAATTACATGAGTTGCCACTGCGCCACCTAACCATGCGGTTACAAGCAAACCACCGATAAACATGGTTTTCGGCATGGCATATAGTACAATAGATACTAATAAGATTATGCCTAAAGACATGACGTACTCTGAAGGATATCCCATTTCTACAGCTCCTTTAACAGCCGTTTCGGTTTGTAAAACATTATTTACAGCACCCATTAAAAGCATAATAATAACAATGCCTTGTAGAATATAAGAAGTCCACAAGATGCCTTTCGAGGTTTTTTTTATAGTTTCCATAACGTACCGGTTGATTTGATTGTCAACTACAATGTACGTCTTATTTCAATAGAATACAGCTAGTTACGTTATGGAGAACAGTAAAAAAGAAGAAGTAATTATTTAAATGTCAGTCCGTTTTCAGCATCGAACTGTGCTTGTTCTTTGGGAGAGAGTGCATCGCGAATAACACGAATGGTATAGCCGCCGACCACTTTTCCGTCGTCGTAGTACATCCAATCGCTAATATGAGCACTGTTTACGGTAATAGTATCACCTAATTGTACTTCGCTGGTATATACCGGTTCGTTGGCAATAATACCCATAAAATCGTTATCAATGAGCTGAATATCACCCACCCAAATATGTTCGGCACCACCATCGGCGTTGAATTTCTGTTTGATGGTAAAATACTCAAAACTAGGGTTGTCGCTGGCAAGAGCATTCTTAAATTCACCGATAGAATTTTTTGCATCGACCATAGCCTGGTTCATTTTGGCGTCGTCGTCTTCTACATTGTATACATCGGGTTCACCAGAGCGTTCTGTTTTATCAACTGAACCTTCTTTGCATGAGGCTAGTATACATAAGATTAATGCGATAAAAAGTAGCGATTTCTTCATAAGATAATAGTCTAATATAATTGAAGTGAATTAGTGTACCATGAAACACAACGCAATACTTCTAGTATTGTTTTACTAGATAATCGAGATTTTTATGCTTTGAAGAATTCCTTGAGACTTACGCTTGTTCTCCTTTTGAATAGCCAGTATCTTATTTAGACATACTTTACTTGGGGTTTTTGCCGTTTCTAGGGTCTTGTTTTAGCACTTTGGCTGTTGTGCGGTAAAAGGTAGGTGCGTATGAATAAAACTCATGTGGCTGCTCGAAAAAAGTTTCTAACGCGTTAGCAAAAAGCTCCATTAAATTGGTACCGGCATAGTCCCTGAAAATAGTATAGTTACCATCGCGAATAAGCGGAAGTTTTTGAGTAGCCAATTCTTTCCAAGCGTTGAGGTCTGTATTATTGAAAACCTTCGAGACATAAGAACCCATAGAATTTTCGATAATTAGGCAATGGCTAAATTCATGAATAGCAATATTTAACCCGTCATTAGTAATAACGAAGCCTTTTTCTACGGCAGGCCATGGTAAGTTTACACGCTTCGTAACGGTATTTACATCACCATCATACAAAACATCTCTACCGGTGTATGAATATGATGTCGGAGTAACAAAAATGGTTTTGAAGATACTCAGTACATCTTGTTTTAAGCCAAAAGTAATTTGAACGAATGCACTAGAAATTACCAGTTTCATTTCGGTAGTAAGATCAAAACCTTCTGTAGAACCAAAATCTGTAGTATTTAAAAACAGCAATGTTCTTACCACAAACGATTCTTGATGTTTTTCAGATAAAGCAGCGTAGTACGTATTCCAAATGGTTAGAACCTCATGGCATTCTTGCTTACTACTGGTCTTAAGAAAAAAGTTGACGAAGGTATGTTTTACGTTCAAGTAGTTGGTTTGGTTGATAGTATGGTTTTATAAAAATAGATGGGCGAAAAAAGCCGTTGTAAAATTAGTATTATTCGGTGATAGTAACACTATTAATAAGTTCAATTTCGGTAGGTTTTTCAAACCAAGTTTCCATAAAATCGAAATTCTCTTGAGTAACTTCAAACTCAAAAGTAGCTCCTTTTTTGGTGTTGCGCTGTTGTACACGTTGCCATCTGGTATCTTTAGAAATATCTAAAAAGTGGAGCGTAATCTCATACCCATTAGATACAGCAAAAGCTCTAAACTTTTCTCGGTGTTCAAATTTCGATAAGCCTAAGTCTAGAATAGCATCTGTATTTGATTCTTCTAATTGCGTTACCACATTTAAGATCATGGTTTCTGCACGCTCAATGCGCTCTAGAAACCATTCTAATCCGTCAGTTTCAGTTTTATCAGGTAGAAATAAGGTGTTGTTCCAAGTATCTATGGAGAAAATTACACCTTTGGTTTTCTTTTTCAGTTCGTTCGAGTAGGTCGTTTTACCGGACCCTGTATTACCGACGATGAGGTGTAGCATAGAGTTTTTAAAATTTTAAGTTTTAGAATAACCTCTTTTATGGATAGATTTTTTGTGTTTCCTAATTCAAATACTCGAACGTATCTACCATGTCGTACTTCACATCTCTACGCATAAATTCTCTAAGAAAAGCAGTGTGGCTTCCGCCAGATATAATAAAAACCCTTTCAGATGGGGCTAGTTTAAGTCTGTTTAGGTTAGCGTATATTCTTAGGTTTCTTTGATAATATTTTGCAGCTTCATCAGCACCTTCAAAACCATTTTCAGTACCTACATAGGTGAGCATGTCAGCATTTGCGGTAATAAGTAGATCCAATATTTTAGGATTGTTCATTCGAGCTAATTTCTCGTATAACGATATACCGTCCTCAAAAATATTTTGACCAGGAACGGACTCAAACGGATTCTTCATAAATGCGTTGTAGGTTACGGAATCAATTGCATTTGTAATTTCTGAACCAATAGCATAGTTATACTCCATTTTATGATCAACGCCGTAAATACGTTTTACACCCGCTAGTCTTCCCAATTCAAAAGCAAGAAGCTCGACTTCATTTGGTTCTTCAAAATTAGTCTCTGGCGCCTCTAAATAAGTAGCGTAGTTCTTTTGTAAAGTCTCGTTGTATTCAGGTACGGTTTCTAAAATAATAACAGTAGGCTTAAACGCAGAGAGCATTTTAGCTATTTGGTGAATAGAGTCTTTGTTTTTTTCGTTGTTTTCATCAAAATCCATGGTGTGTGCATCGCTGGTGTACCCCATGTGGAAGGTAGCAAAGTTCAATACTTTTATGCTAGAACTTTCTGGCGTTATTGGTGCTCCTTCTGTGCTTGTTTCTGCTGTTTCTTTTGGAGTCTCTGTGCAAGAAATAAAGAATGATACGATCAGAAGCCCTGTTACTATTTTTAAGTTTTTCATTTTTTTTAAGTTGGTGGTCGGTGGTATTTTGATAGAAGGCTATTCTTCTAAAGAGATTGTTTAAAATCTAAAATTTCATTCAAATATATTTCATTTAGAAACTCATTGTAATAATCTTCACGTTTAGAGGCTATATTTTCTTCAGCTTTTAGAATGTGCTCTTTAGCATTCTCTAATTCCCCAATTTTTTGGTACGCTTTTGCCATACCGAAATGAGCTTCTGGTACGTGGTCCGATTGGTTTAAAGCGCGTTGAAATTCAGAAATGGATTTCTCGTAATTACCAAGTTCGTATTCGCAAAGTCCTAAATAAACGAATGCATGTACATCAGCCCAATCTTCTTTTTGGTTTACGATACATTGGTTAAAGAAATCGATAGCTTTTTGATAATTCTTTTTACCAAAATAGCACTCTCCTCTTAGAAAGTCAATGTCTTCTCCCCAGGGTGCATCAATGGTGTTAGGTGTTAAGCTATCTAATCTATTGAAATCACTTAAAGCACCGTCATAATCTCTTAATTTTCTCAATTTCATCCAACCTCGATATCCCAAATGTATTTTTGGATCAAGTTCAATAGCTTTGTCTAAAAGCTCAAAACCTTTCGCGTAATAGCCTCTTTTATTGAAAGCTACAGATTGTTCAAAATAGGCATCAGAATACTCTGGGTGTTGCATTTTTAAAATGTCGAACATAGCTTGAGATAAATAAGAACCTTGAAAATGTTCAGCCAATTTAAATCGGTCAACTTTAGGAGCTAATGCCGTGTAATAAAGCATGATTATTGAAAAGGATAAAAACAATAGAGTAAGAACTACTTTGATTATTTTCATAAATGTCTTCATAGTCTTTAAAATATATCTGTGATTTTACCATTCTGAATTTTAAAGTTCAAAATGTAATATGTGTCAAGTGCTTTATTGTTCCATTTACCGGCTTGCCAATTATTCAAGTTTTTAATTGATTCTTGAATCTGTATGATATTACTAGAATTAAAGCTGGTTTCCTTTAAACCTGTGTTTACCATTTTTACTCGAAATCTACCTGTTTGATTAGTACAATTAACAACAAATCTAAAAGTAATCATACCTGATTTTTCGAAATTGAGTTGAGTTATAAGTTCTCTTAGTTCCGTTTTTATAGCTTTCTCTCCGCCTTCATAATAAGTGCCGGCCGAATAGTATTGAACAATGCGTTCTTCATCGCAAACCACAAATTCAGAATTGTCAATAGACGCGTCAAAAGTGATGTCACCAACTTGACTTCTATGTAGGGAGTTAGCCCAAAAGTAAACAGCTACAGCTATAAGAAAACTAGTAAGTAAGAGGATATTCAGTTTATTTTTCAAATCAGATTTCGGATTTAATCGGAGATTATTTTACTCAGATATTTCAACATTAATTTCTTCTAATACCTTATTGATATTTGTTTCAACTTGAGCGTAAGATTTAAGAATAAAATTTCTGTTTTTTTCTATCTTCCAGATGTATGTCAATAATATTTTCTTCTGTTCGGTTGGTAAGTTTAGAGGTAGATCAATACCACTAATGTTTTGCTCAGCATCGAATTGAAAGTTAGGTGCTAGACTTTGATTAATTTCTTTAAAATAGTTTTCATTGAATTGAATTTCTGAATATTCTTCTTCTAATTTTCTTAGTGTCTGATAATCATATTCGTATAATGAAATAATGTCAAGTCTTAAACGGTCATTTTTGATTAACTCTAGACCTTGAGATTTTAAAGTTTCGTACCCGGCTACATTTTGAATGGAAACAAAATCTCTGGTAACAACAAAGTAGTAAATGCCTAAAGAGTCTAAATCAACAGGTTTATCTGTCACGATATTTTTGAAATACCGGCATGCAGAAATCCCCAATTTATGACCTCCTTCATTGCCTCGAACATCTTCAAGATCTTTTACGAGTCCGTTTGCAATTTCTCTTAGAATCTTTTGTTCAGAGGTATTGTCTCTTCGGTTGTCGTTCCAATTGTTTAAAGCAAAAGCAGATATAACAGCAATAAAAATGGATAGAAACTCAAATCCGTGTTTTTTCCAGCTTCCGATGTTCATTAATTCAACTTTTTAATGGTTTAGTAAATATAAACTTACAAAAATTTGAATTATATGTTATGTGCTTTGTCAGAAGGATTGATGCGAAATATGAGGTGTAGCATGGGTTTTACTCTAAATTTAAGCAGCTTCGATTATAAAATTCTAGAACGCTCAATAAGTCATCATTTGAGAACTCTTTAGCTTCAACTTTCTCAATCAACCTAGGGCAATTGATGAAGTAATCCATCATCGATTTTTTAAAACTTGTTGCAAAGGGTAAACCTTTGGTATAAAGGTGGTAAACATGATCACTTTGGCCATGCCCAACATAATAGCTGTATCTCGGAAAGAGTATTTCTTTATAAACGTTTTTACTTTGACCAATCTCTACTTCTTGACCGTTACTGAGCCTAACTGTTTGTTTAGGAATGTCTCCTATAACATACGCGGGTTCGGTTGAAAGTGAATTACTTATAACGCCACCTTCATATATTCTTACGTAAAGGCTTAAACTGTCAATAGAAACTATTTCTAACAATTCGGGGAATTTAGCGCTGTCTTTGTATTTATAACGAAACTGCCTATAGTAATTGTTTTCAAGTATATCGATACCGATAAGGTCTTTTGCTTTGTACTTTTTGTATTTAAGTGTATCGTTTTTAAAACGAATTGCCATTATAGATGAGATACCGCTTATTGTACCATAACCATTAATTCTTGAGCTATCTTTAAGTATAAGAATAGCATCGCCTTTTTGAGCAAAAGAAACAGTGCTCAGCAAAATTAGAAGTAGTAATAAAATGTGTTTTCTGATGGGTTGATTCATTTCATCTAAATTTGAGTTTTCTATAAAAATCATTAAAGCATAAATCGCTTTAGATTTAATATATTACCCATTCGCCTCTTTCGCCTGCTCTTCTAAATCAGCAATATTTTCGAATTTTTGAAGTGGTAGTTCTTTATTGGTAGCTTTTATTTCAGCTACTAGGTCAAGAATTAAATCTAGGGGTTTCGCTTCGTAGCCGAACATATTTTGGTCAAATTCGATACCAGCTAGTATTCCGTCATTTTCCATGCCTACACCCCAATTTTCAATAAAGTCTGTTAATGCTATTTCAGTAAGCTGATAGTTCGCCCAATGGTTTATAGTGCAAGATTTCGCCCTGCCACTTTCTGCCCAAAAACAAAGTACACCAACAGGTCTGTCATTTTCATCATCATATTGCACAGATGCTGAGGTTGCAAAGCCTTCATGATTTTGAAGCGCATAAACAATGTCTGTTTCGCAAACCGTTTTTATAAATTTTTGGTATCTATTTGCAATGATATCTGAGCCTTGTTGTTCCATGTTTTGTGTTTGTGGAAAGTAATTATTAATTGGTTTTTACTTATCGAATTGAAAATAAAGTATTGTTGACCAATTATCAATACCTAACAGAACTCTTTTTTCGATTTGTTTGTTTCGTATTGCTTTTTCAATTTCTACTTTTTCTTTTTCAGACAACACTGGAACTGATTTCTTGAACCAAGATTTTTTTGTCATTCGGTCTCTTTGTGATGCAAGATTCTCTATTTCCTTATTAATAGAGGTCACTTTTTTAATGAAGTTCTCAATAGTGGTTTCTATTTGAGTTACTTCATTAAAAACTTCAAGGTTTTGTTCTTCAAAGGGTTCATTTCCCATTTCATACAATTCTCCGCCTTCAAGAAAGAAATAGTTTAATTCGAATTTATTATCTGAGAAAAATTGTTTCGTTTTTTCTATTTCTGAATTGAGATATTCGGGTTCGAATAAATTCAAAGTTTGCAATCTGTCCAAAAACTGAAAAAGACTATCCTTTCCTTTATTGGCGTTTCCACTTATAGTTATCGGGTGTTCGTAACCCCATAATATTGATTTGCTATTTAAAGTGTCGTTGCTTAATAAAACTTTATAAGACAACGGGATTTCATATGCGTATTCAGAAACACTTAATACAGAATCTTCGGGAGTCTTTGGTCTATCAAGTCGATTGAAATCAAGATTATATAAATAACTTCTATTTGCCATATTTTATACTTTTTGAATTATAGCTAACGTAATTGCAATTGATTAGTTGCCTTGTAATTTTATTGAAATTAAAAAAACTCAAGAATCTGATTTGAGAATCTAAGAGCTTAGAATTGTATGATTTTAGATTAAGAATGAATTTTAATATAAGCTCCTCGTAAGTCGAATTTTTAAAACCATATTATTTAGCATTTAGTGGAAATGTAACTCCAACTGCAAAAGCTCCAACGAATTGTTCGACTGATGGTTGAAAATAATATGCTAAACCTAAATCAACATTATTGTTTTTTCCTAATTCTAGTCCAAGTGAAAAGGGTATATGATAAATAATTCCACCTTTATCAACGTTGTCAAAAGCTGTTAATGTTTCAAATGTTCCAATAGAAGTTCCTAGTCCAATTTCAATGTAAGGTGCAACCCACGGTATTGGTGCGCGAACTCTTGCTTTTCCTCCAATTAAAACTGCTTTAGATTCGGCTTTTTCAAAAGTTGGGTTGTTATATAAATCTTTTCCGTTTGAATTTGTCAATATAAAACCTGCGTATGGTCTCAATTCAAACCAAGAAGTGACTTTTAATACGAGTTCGCCTTGTACAAAAATGCCTTCGTCAGCGATTTCGTCAATGCTATTGAATGGTGCACTAATTCCATAACCAATTTGGGCATTTATTGATTTTTCTTTTATAAACTGAGCTTCAGCGAAGTTTGAAGTCAAAACTAGTATTAATATTATCAGCGTTTTTTTCATTAAGTTTAGCAACGTATTTGTGTAATGATTAGTTATTTTCTTAAGAAATTAAAAAGCACAAAGGTTACAATTATTATAATAGTAATTGACTAAAGTGGATTTCCGTGTTAATTGCATAAACTCCTAGAGACGTAGCTTTTATTACCACTTGAATTTATATAATAGCAACCACCTCTAGACCCGCTATAGTAGGTTCTATAAGAGCGATTTCTCGTTGGTTTATAGGATGAACTATTTGAATTTGTACTCTTTGCTGATGAACTAAATGAGGATGGAGTACTAATGAAGTTCGTGCTAAATTTTTTTTCCGTTTGAATTGATTTAATATATTCAGTTGTTGAAATATTATTGATAATCCAAATTTCATTCATATAACCACAAAGTGAGCCTTGACATACCGCAAAGTAACTTTCATTATATTCTAAGATTATAATTTCCTGGTCTTCTTTTAAAGTTGAAATAATTTCAGCATATATACTTGGTTTATTTTTTAATTTGGCTCCCTTTCTTGCAATCGCAGTAAGAGAAGAGTCTTTTATTTTGTCTAAAAACTTTTTGGACTTTAACTGAGCTATTTTTAAATCAATACTTCTTATTGAATCGGTCAAGTTTTCAACCTCTAGTTCAATATTTTTCTTTTGATTTTCTAATTCATCTATATTTAATATTGACTGTGAATGGGCACACAATGAAATTAGAAGAGTCAAACAGGTTAGGTGAAAGTTATTCATTTAAACAGTTGCTATCGATTGTTCATTAATATTTTTATTGGATAATATTTAAGCTTTATTTTTTCCATTCACTTAATATCTTATCAAAATCAACGCTCTTCCATTGTTCTTTCCAAATTTCATAATATGCAATATCAGAAGATTTTGGAGGAGGCGAGCAGGGATCTATTTTAACGAGTGATGGTAGTACTATTGATTCACCAATAAGCAAGGCTTCACCAGCTTGGAGTGTTGGCAAAGTTTCAGTTAAATTCCCCAAGGTGTCAGGAAGTAGTCTTTTTACATAGTTTTGATCTTCAGGATTAGTGAGTCTCATTGCTATGAAGTTATTACATTGAGAAAAAATAGTTTCTGAAATTTCAGATGGTCGTTGGCTTACTATTCCTAAAGTAATACCATATTTTCTGCCTTCTTTAGCGATTCTTTCAATAGCTAGTTTTGATGAACGGTATTTTAATAAATCACTTTTAGGTACATAAATATGAGCCTCTTCATATAACAGGAGAAGAGGTGTTTCACATTTTTGTGCATCAGTCATTATTTTGCTGAAGAAATATCCAAAGTCGAATAAAATTCTTGATATTAATGAAACTGTTATACTAAGCACTTCAAAAGGTATTCCGCCAAGGTTTATAATAGTAACATTCGATTCTTTTCCATTTGAATAACTAATAAATTGTTTTAAAGTCTCCTCAAAAGATATGTCTCTTGATTTTTCGCCAAATAAAAATCCTAATCTTGAATTCTTTATCTTGTTTTCAAGGCGTTCAACAAATTTATCTAAAGTGCCATCTGCATATATTCCCTTATTTACATTAGAGCCCCTGTTTGGTATAAAGTCAAATATTTCTAAAAAATACTTTTCTAGGCGTGTTTCTGAAGTTAAAAGTAATCCGTCAGTCGCTGTAATTGAATTTACACCTGTATATCCTCCTGCTTCACCACGAATCATAACTCTCTCAGGTGCTTTTGCATTTATAGTTTCATTTTGAAAATTACACAAGCAATTGAAAACTTCTCCTATATCAAACTTAATCGGAGAATCAAAATGTACTTTTGAAATATTTTTATTGTGCTTTATTTTATTTTCAGTGATAATTTTTCTCAATACTGAAGATTGGTTGTAATTATTCCGGTCTCCGGTATCTAAGAATAATTGTTCAAGTTCATCTCCATTTAACATCCAATATGGTAAAGATAAATTTGATGCATTAAGAATTTGTGCATCAGGAAATGCTTGTTCATATTCTCCATGAATATCAAAAATTATTATATGCGAATTGTTTAAGCCTTTGGATGTTCCTTTTTTTGCTGAAATAGCTTGTTGAAGCACTTTTGCAACAGTGTGGGATTTACCTGAGCCTGTGGAACCTACAATAGCAAAGTGTTTGTTGAAAAATTTATTTCCATTAATTGGAATACTAATATTTGTTGTTGTTAGTTTTGAAAATGAAAATCTTTCGTTCTCCTTTAACCTAGTCGTAAAAATGCTTTCTAATTCTTCATTAGTAAGCAACGAAATCCCATTGTTAGGTGGTAGAGGAATTCCATGTCCACCTCTTTCAAAAACCGAACCATCTGCTTTTACTTCAAGCGTTCCAGTAAGTTTTACTTCCAAAATAAAGGATGGAGGGGTAGATTCTGTCTGATTGTCGTTATTGTCTTGATCCTTTATTTTATAATTATCAATAATCCCGATAACATATTTACTATCGTTACTTTTATATGGAATTTTAATATAGCTACCTAAATTGAATTGTTCATCAAATTGACTCGGATCGACAATCTCAATAGTTATTGAAGTCGATGAAACATTTATGATTTTAAAGTTATCTGAATTCATGTTAGAATAATTTTAATATTTGTTCTGTGTTTAGGTTGTTAATATTTTGATATTCAGAATCCCCTAATAGCATATGTTTGTCAACATCTATAAATATCCACGAAACATTTATGTTCAATCCTGCTATTTTATTAAGAGTTGAATTAGAAATCACCCTTGCTTTAAAAGAAGTTTTCGAAAGGCTGCTAGTTGCTTTTCCGCCAGAAGTTTTTTTGTTTATGATTGGATATGATTCAAAATGATTTTGGCTAAATAAAATCATCTCGTATCCATCATTGAAAGGGTGATTTTGTTTAATTAGGTAGGTTTTTACTTCGACTGTTTTATTATCAGGAATAATAAAAATCAAAGGTTTTATATCATGAGTAGCCTTCGTATAATGTTTTTCTATTATTTGATATATTAGTGAAGGTAATTTGCAGGAATTTGATTCTTTAATTTCACCAAATAAAATTACAGTATTCTGATTCTTAATTGGTTTTTTGAACTGTGATTTTAGCAATTTAAAGTACTCTTGTTCTCCTCTATATTCTCTATAAGCAGGTAAAAACGTAATTCTGCGCCCTTTATTTAAGTAATTTAACAGTTCGTCCTTAGTTACCTTTCTAGATGCAATTTTTTCTGATGGGTTATCTACTACTTTTTTTCTCAAATAATCAGCAATAATTGCATAGAAATAAATGGCATCATCTTTTGAAACGCAAAAATCATATTCAAGTATTTTGCCTAAAACCAATTGAAATTGATTTTGAAAATTTTCAGAAAAACATAATTGAAACTTTACTAGGAAATCATTTTTTATCGTAGAATTAAAGTTATCCTTTTCCTTTCCTAGAATATTATCCAGAAAAACTAAATCAACTTTCTCCGTATATCCATTTGTGTCGGAGAAGTAACAATAAAGAATGTAATTTTTGGTTGGATTATTTTTGAACTCGTTAATCAGCTGTATAATTGGCTTCCTAATTACAGATGGAATAAGTTTTGAAGCTTCTTTATATTTTATTTGCATCACAAAACTTTCTGTATTTAAATCTTGAATTTGCTCAATGTAGACCTCTTGCTTTATGTCATTACAAGATAAAACTTCGAGAATCGATTTGTCAATCTGATATTCGAATCCTTTTATAGCGTAATAACCTCCATCCATATTATTTCATTTTTTGTACAAGTGGTAGATATTGTTTCTTTTATTAAAAAGTAGAATTCCTAATACGGGTTACCACTAAAGAATAAACCTACAATTTCCATTTCACACTACATTACGGGAAACCATAATTGGTCAAAAATTATGTATAGTTTGGGTATTTTTACGACCAAAAGGTCATGTCAAAGAAAATTCTATTTATCTATAATGCCAATAGTGATACCGGCAGTAAAATGTTAGACTTCGCCCATAAAATTGTGAGTCCCGATACGTACGACTGCGCACTCTGTTCTTTAACCCACGGCAACTTCACCGAAAACAAACAATGGGCAGCGTTTAGAGAAAGTTTGTTAGCGCAAGGCTACGAGCTAGAATTCTTTCATAAAGATGAGTTTCAAAAAAAGTACAAAAGTAAGTTCGGGCATAAGTATATCTATCCTATTATATTGGTAGAAACAGATTATGATTTAGAGGTATTGGTGTCTGACGAAAAGTTGAATGCTATGGAGACGGTGGAGGCGTTGATCGCTACGCTTAGTTGATAGTTGTCGGTTGTCGGTTGTTGGTTTACTCGGTCGCTGAGCTTTGTTGTAGTGTGGCATGTTCCAAATGAGCAGATAGCCGCGCTTTGCTCGCTATGACGGAGAGATTTTAATATTTGTCATTGCGAGGAGCTTTTTGCGACGTGGCAATCTGTTTAATGTGTGTACTGTGTTTGGTTGATAGTTGTTCGTTGTCGGTTGTTGGTTTACTCGGTCGCTGAGCTTTGTTGTAGTGTGGCATGTTCCAAATGAGCAGATAGCCGCGCTTTGCTCGCTATGACGGAGAGATTTTAATATTTGTCATTGCGAGGAGCTTTTTGCGACGTGGCAATCTGTTGAAAGTGTATTCTTTATTTTGTTGATAGTTGTTCGTTGTCGGTTGGTCGCTTAGCGTAGCCGAAGTGACAATGTGGTTTGTTGCGGTTGGCGTGTTCCAGTCCCTTCGACTGCGCTCAGGATGACATTTCAGTTTGTTGAAGGTTTTTATTCTTGATAGTACTATTGTCAGTTCGAGTGGATTTCGAGGTACGAGAAATTTGTATCGAGAACAGGTTTGGAACACGTGACGGTTCTCGATACAAATTTTCTACTTCCGCTCTGTTACAGTATAAAATCCACTCGAACTGACAATGCGTTCACGAGATGAGTGTCGTCTTCCAAACAAGCAGATAGCCTCGGTCTGCTCGCTAAGACGTTGGCGAGAAAGTACAGTGTGCAAAGTAAGAAGTACAAAGTACTAAGTAATGAATGTGGAGTGTAAATTGAATAGCAAAAGGAAAACAGTATGAAGAACTAGCGCGAACAACTAAGTACTTTGTACTTAATACAAAAAACTGACTACCGTTACTGAAAACTGAATACTAGAAACAAGTACTTAATACAAAAAACGCGCAGCGTTAAAAAACGAACAACCAACAACGAACAACCATCAACCATTCTTCGTTGCCTCGAAAAACTTCTCGTTGATATCATCTATATACGCCAGTACTTCATCGCGACCGCTACGGTGGCTTGAGCTGGTTACGAAATGTGGCGGTGCTTCTTCCCACAGGTCGGCTATTAGCTGATCTAGGTATTTTTTTACTTGCCGCTCAACGGCTTTCGGTTTTAATTTATCTGCCTTGGTGAAGATAATGGCAAATGGTACTCCGTTTTCACCCATCCATTGCATGAACTCCAGATCTATAGGTTGAGGGTCATGGCGAATATCTATAAGTACAAAAGAGCAAACAAGCTGCTCTCGCTGTAAAAAGTAATTGGTGATATATTTTTGAAAGGTATTTTTATCTCTTTTAGAAACACGGGCATAACCGTAGCCAGGTAAATCTACCAAAAACCAATTCTCATTGATTTTAAAATGGTTGATCAATTGGGTCTTACCAGGTCTGCCAGATGTTTTTGCCAAGCTTTTACGCTCGGTCAACATATTTATCAAAGAAGATTTACCAACGTTAGAACGGCCAATAAAGGCGTATTCGGGTAAAGGCTCTTTCGGGCATTTGGCAACATCAGAGTTGCTCATTACAAAGTCGGCCGACTTTATTTTCATTCGTAGGGTATTTAGAAATTGTTTTTCGTCAACCACTCATCTAGAATGGTATTGAATTCGTCTGGGTGCTCCATCATCGGTGCATGTCCGCATTTATCCATCCAAAATAAATCTGAATTAGGTAAAAGTTCATCGAACAGTTCGGCAACGTCTGGTGGGGTAACACTATCATTTTTTCCCCATATAATACACGTAGGGGTTTTCATTTTCGGTAAGTCTTGCGCCATATTATGGCGAATAGCGCTTTTTGCGATTGCCAAGGTCTTCACCAATTTTACACGGTCGTTAACTGTAGCGAATACTTCATCTACGATTTCTTTGGTAGCAACTTCTGGGTCATAGAAAACATCTTGCGCCTTCTTTTTAATAAACTCATAATCGCCACGTTTAGGGTAACCGTCGCCCATCGCGCTTTCATAAAGACCAGAACTACCGGTAATAACCAATGCTTTTACTTTGGTCGGGTACATTTTAGTATGTAACAGACCAATGTGGCCACCTAATGAGTTACCTAAAAGAATAACATCGTCTAGCTCTTTATAATCTATAAATTTCTTAAGGTATTTGGCAAAGTTCTTTACCGTTGTCTTTAACATCGGCATAGCGTATAGGGGCAATTCAGGAATAAGAACTTTGTATCCTTTCGGAGGAAAATAGTCTGATACTCCTTGAAAATTACTTAGTCCGCCCATTAATCCGTGAAGAATAATAATGGGTTTGCCTTCGCCTTTCTCTATATACTTAAATCCTCCTTCGTTGATCAAATCGTTTTCCATGCACACTACTCATCAGTAATTCTCCAAATATAGGTAATTACCGAGAATAGCAAACAACTCTTTTCGATAAGGTGAATTGTTGATTCTTTCAGATTTCAGATTTTCCAGAATTTAAGCCCGAGTGGTAAAAATTTCCCATAAATATCGATGAAGTGCAAAAAAGGTGTTCAAAAGTGGGGTAATTTATTAACAAAGTGGTTTTTAGTGGTAAAATGTGGTAATAATATTTATATATTTGAGTTATATAAACAAAACACATCCATTTTGGACATCTATTTCTTTGGGACATTTAACTGTAAAGCTGATGCTAAGGGGCGAATTATGCTCCCAGTTGCGCTGCGCAATCAAGTGTCTCCGATCCTAAAAGATGGGTTTTTCATTAAAAAATCATATTTGAGCGAGTGTTTGGAGTTGTACCCGGCATATGAGTGGCACAGAGTGATGGCAGAATTGAATGAAAAAAGCAGGTTCGATGAAGAGAACCTACAGTTTATAAGAATGTACACGGCAGGGTTGCGACAAGTAGAAGTAGACTCGACCGGTAGATTATTGATACCGAAAGATATTATTTCATTGGCAGGCATATCTAAAGAAGTGGTGATAGCACCAATAGGTAAGCGATTAGAGATTTGGGATAAGAAAGCGTACGATGAATCTATAAGTGCAACAAAAGAAGAGAAAGTAAAGTTGGCCAAGCGTGTAATGCTAGGTGAAAAACCAAGTGGAGATGTATCATAACCCAGTATTACTGAAAGAATCGGTAGACGGTTTAAACATCAAAGAAGATGGCGTGTATGTAGACGTAACATTTGGCGGTGGCGGTCATTCGAAAGAGATATTAAAAAGGTTGGGTAAAGAAGGCAGGTTATATGCCTTTGATCAAGATGAAGATGCGCAGGCAAATTCATTAGGTGATCCAAGATTTACGCTGATAGCGGAAAATTTTAGATACATCGCCCAGTTTTTAAAGTTCTATGGCATAAAGAAGGTAGATGGTATTCTTGCGGATTACGGAGTTTCATCGCATCAGTTCGATCAAGCGGAAAGAGGATTCTCTACCCGTTTCGATGCAGATTTAGATATGCGAATGAGCAAGCGAAATACATTATCGGCTTTTGAGGTGGTAAATAAGTACTCATATGACGATTTGCGTAAAGTGTTGTTCGAGTACGGCGATATTAGAAACGCGAACGCCATGGCAAAAGTAATCGTTGCAACTAGAGAAGAAGGGCAAATACAAACTACTGATGCATTGAAAGAAGCATTGAAGCAGTTTTTACCAGAGCATAGGCAGCATAAAATATTGGCACAGATATATCAGGCGATTCGTATAGAAGTGAATCAAGAGATTGAGGTTATAAAAGAGTTTTTAGAGCAAGTACCAGAATTATTGAATGATAATGGAAGGCTAAGTGTTATTAGCTATCACTCTTTAGAAGACAGGCTGGTAAAGCGATTTATTAGAGCAGGTCAGTTTAAAGGAGAACCAGAAAAAGATTTTTACGGCAATATAGATGTGCCGTTGAAAAAGGTTGGCGGATTGATAGTACCGACCAGAGAAGAAATAAAATTGAATAACAGAGCACGTAGTGCAAAATTGAGAATAGCAGAGCGTAATGGCAAAAAATAAAATGAAAACGGGTGTATTAGACCTATTGAAGGGCAAATTTTTGGTGAGCGGTGACGCCCCTAAGAATTGGCTGTTCATTATTTTCATTTCTTTTTTGGCAACGGTTATGATCAGTAGCTCTCATAGTGCCGATCAAAAAGTACACCGTATCGCTTTATTAAATGAAGAGGTAAAAGAATTGCGTAACGAGTTTGTTGATATGCGATCAGATGTGCAGCAGCTGAAATTAGAATCGAGTATTACCGGTAAAATTTCGGCAAAAGGGTTATTCCCTTCCGAAACTCCCCCACAGAAAATTAAGGTGAAATCTTTAAATGTGGAGGACTAATGGCAGCAACAGATAAAAGCATATTAAAGAGACTTTACTTAGTAGCCGGGTTCATGGTACTTTTTGCAGGTGCGGTTTTGTTTAAACTGGTATCGATACAAGTAGTAGACGGCGAAAAATATCAGGCAATGGCAGATACGCGTACTGAGCGTATGTTCACCATTGAGCCGAATAGAGGTAATCTATATTCAGACGATGGTAGTCTTTTGGCAACATCGGTTTCTAAATACACCATACGTTTTGATGCTGTAACGGTATCTAACGAAGATTTTAAAGCGAATGTAAAACCATTGGCAGATGCCTTAGCCAAGAATTTCGGTAAAACATCTTCTCACTATCAGCAAATTCTAAGAAAGGCACGTGAGAATAAAAATAGGTATGCACTTATCGTTCGTAACCTAGACTATTCTGAATATATGGCGGTTAAGCAATTTCCGCTTTTCAATAAAGGCGCTTTTAAAGGAGGATTGATCATTGAGCAGAATACCAAAAGAGAGCATCCGTTAGGTAAAATTGCCGAGCGTAGTGTTGGGTATGAGCGTGTAGATGAGAACGGATATTACACCCGTGTAGGTATGGAAGGTGCTTTTGGCCAATACCTAAGAGGAATTTCTGGAAAACGTTTAAAGCAAAAAATCGCAAAGGGACAGTGGAAACCGATCGGTAACGATAATATCATTGAACCGAAAGATGGTTACGACGTGTATTCTACCATTGACATTAATATACAAGATATTGCCCACCATGCTTTATTGGGTCAGTTAGAAAAATACCAAGCAGACCACGGTACGGTAATCGTAATGGAAGTGAAAACGGGCGAGGTAAAAGCAATATCGAACTTAGGGCAGACTGCTGACGGTAAATATTACGAGCGCTTAAACTATGCCATTGGCGAATCGCACGAGCCAGGTTCTACATTTAAGTTGGTGAATTTGGTCGCTGCATTAGAAGATAAGGTGATAGATACCAGTTCTGTAATCGATACCGAAAAAGGAGCTTGGAAATTGTATAAGCATACTATTAAAGATACCAAGCGTGGCGGTCATGGTAAAATTACCATGTCTACAGCTTTTGAAGTATCGTCGAATGTGGCATTTGCAAAAATGATACATGAAGGGTATAAGAACGATCCAGAGAAATATGTGAACAGGTTAATGAGTATGGGTATTCATAAAGAATTGGGGTTACCAGTTCTTGGTGAAGGAAAACCAGTATTGCGTTACCCAGGCGATAAAGGGTGGTCAGGACTTTCATTGGCGCAAATGGCTTACGGGTACGAGGTTTCTATTACGCCACTACAAACATTGGCATTCTATAATGCTATTGCGAACGATGGTGAAATGGTAAAGCCACGTTTGCTGAAAGAAGTGAAGGAGTGGAACAAGACTATCGAGAAGTTCGATAAAAAAGTATTGAACCCTGCAATATGTTCTCAGTCAACGGTTAAAAAAGTACAACAGATATTAAAGAATGTGGTAGAGAAAGAGCACGGTACCGGTCATGGTATGTACTCTAAAAACTTTTCTATGGCAGGTAAAACGGGTACTACGCAAACGAACTATGTATCTAGAGATAAATCGAAATACGAATATATTTCATCGTTCGCAGGCTATTTTCCGGCAGACAATCCGAAGTACTCCTGTATCGTGGTAATTCATAAGCCAGACAAAAGTGTTGGGTATTATGGTGCCGATGTATCTGGTCCTGTATTTAAATCTGTAGCACAAAAAGTATATGCTACATCGCCATTAACAAGCGAGGTAGATGTAAAAGATGTGTTGATCGCTAAAAATGAAGATTCGCACCAAGGGTACTATAAGGTAGCACAACAAAAATATTCATCAATGCCAAATGTAAAAGGTATGTGTGGTATGGATGCGGTTGCGATTCTTGAAAATTTAGGTATCGAGGTAGAAGTAAAAGGAAACGGAAAGGTGAAGAACCAATCGATTTCTAAAGGCACCGATTTAAGCTCGGTGAAAAAAATAGTGTTAGAATTAATATGATGCATTTAAAGGACATATTATATGGAGTGCGTATTACTGCTGTTAGCGGTACTACCTCTTGTGATATAGTATCAGTTTGTTTTGATTCTCGTGAGGTTCAAAAAGGTGATGCCTTTGTTGCTATAAAAGGCACATTGACCGATGGTCATAAATATATAGATGCAGTCGTGGCAGCAGGTGCAAGAGCAATTATTTGCGAGCAATTGCCTATAGACATGAAAGATGATGTTACCTATGTAGAGGTAGAAAGCGGTAATCAGGCATTGGCATTGATGGCTTCTAATTACTACGGTACGCCATCTAAGAATTTAAAATTAGTAGGGGTAACAGGTACTAATGGTAAAACAACCGTATCTAGTTTATTATATCAGTTATTCAAAAAAGCAGGATATAAAGTAGGCTTGTTGTCTACCATTAAAATTATGGTCGATGATACTGAATTCGCAACAAAACATACCACTCCCGATGCATTGGTGATCAATAAGCATCTGAAGATGATGAATGATGCCGGTGTAGAGTTTTGCTTTATGGAGGTAAGTTCTCATGGTATTCATCAAAAAAGAACAGAAGGTTTAGTGTTCGAAGGCGCGATTTTTACGAATCTGTCTCACGATCACCTAGACTACCATAAAACATTCGCCGAGTATCGCGATACCAAGAAAATATTATTCGATCAGTTGCCAAAAACGGCATTTGCATTGACCAATATCGATGATAAAAATGGGTTGGTAATGTTGCAGAATACGAAGGCAACAAAAGCGACCTATGCCTTAAAGAATTATGCAGATTACAGAGCGCAGATTTTAGAAAATCAATTTGACGGTCAGTTGTTGAAAATCAATGACCATGAATTGTGGACAAGATTAATAGGTCATTTCAATGCGTATAATATGCTGGCAATTTATGCAACGGCAGATTTATTAGGATTGGAGCAATTAGAAACCCTACGCTTATTAAGCGAGTTGGAGAATGTAGACGGTAGGTTTCAATATTACATATCAAAGAAAAAAATTACGGCAATAGTTGATTATGCCCATACGCCGGACGCCCTAAAAAATGTGCTTGAGACAATCAACACGTTGAGAACTGGAAATGAAAACGTCATCACCGTTGTGGGGTGTGGTGGCGATAGAGACAGATCAAAGCGTCCGGTAATGGGCAATATCGCATCAGAAATGAGTAATAAAATTATTTTCACTTCTGATAATCCTCGTACCGAATCTCCAACTGAGATTATTGCGGAGATAGAGGCAGGCGTGGAGCCACAGAATGTAAAGAAAATATTGTCTATTGAAAATAGGGAGCAAGCCATTAAAACGGCTTGTCAACTGGCAAACGATAACGACATTATATTAATTGCCGGTAAAGGTCATGAGACCTATCAAGAAACCAACGGTGTACGTATCGATTTCGACGATTTTAAAATAGTAAAAGAGCTTTTAACAAGCTTAGATAAATAACCAAGGCTTAGTAGCAAAGAATATAGATTATATGTTAACCTACCTGTTCGAATATTTAGAAAAACAATACCAGTTGCCTGGAGCTTCGCTGTTTCAGTTCAGCACATTCCGTGCGGCAATGGCTATACTGTTTTCGCTAATGATTGCGACAGTATACGGTAAGCGTGTTATTCTTTTTCTACAGAAACAACAAGTAGGGGAAACCATTCGCGATTTGGGTCTTGATGGTCAAAAGCAAAAAGCAGGTACGCCAACAATGGGTGGTGTTATTATTATCATGTCCACCTTAATACCGGTATTGCTTTTCGCAAGATTAGAAAATATATACATCATGTTGTTGATATTCACTATGCTGTGGATGGGAGCAATCGGCTTTTTAGATGATTACATCAAAGTTTTCAAAAAAAATAAAGAAGGATTAAAAGGTAGGTTCAAAGTATTAGGTCAGGTGGTATTAGGGCTAATAGTAGGTGCTGTTCTATATTTTCACCCAGAAGTGACCATGCGTGATCATGATAAAACGATTATCACACAGGCATACACCGTGGAGCAGGTAAAAGGGGCGGAGATTAAATCGACCATGACAACGGTTCCTTTCTTTAAAAACAATGAATTTGATTATGAGAGTCTAATATCATGGGCAGGTGATGATGCAAAAGATTATGCGTGGTTATTGTTTATACCGGTTATTATTCTAATCGTGACTGCAGTATCAAATGGGGCAAATTTAACCGATGGTATAGATGGTCTCGCGGCAGGTACATCGGCAATTATCGTATTTACCCTGGGCATATTTGCCTTGGTATCTGGTAACATCATATTCTCTGACTATTTAGATATAATGTATATACCACGAGTAGGTGAATTGTTGGTATTCATTACCGCCTTTGTGGGTGCATTGATTGGTTTTTTATGGTACAATGCTTTCCCAGCCCAAGTGTTTATGGGAGATACAGGTAGTTTAACTATAGGTGGTGTTATTGCAGTTATCGCAATTATAGTACGTAAAGAATTATTGATTCCCGTGTTATGCGGAATCTTCTTTGCCGAGTCACTTTCAGTAATGATGCAAGTAGGATATTTCAAATACACAAAGAAAAAATTTGGTGAGGGTAGACGTATATTTTTAATGTCACCATTACATCACCATTATCAAAAAATGGGATACCATGAAAGTAAGATTGTAACCCGTTTTTGGATTGTAGGAATACTATTGGCAATATTAACCGTAGTGACCTTAAAAATTAGATAATGGCACTTTTAGTAGTACTGGGTGGAGGAGAAAGTGGCGTAGGAACTGCTATTTTAGGATTAAAAAAAGGATACGATGTATTTGTGTCTGATAAAGGAAAAATAAAAGAGAAGTATAAAAACGTTCTTGAACATTTTAGAATTGATTGGGAAGAAGAACAGCATTCTGAAGACCGCATACTAAAAGCCGATTTGGTAATGAAGAGTCCGGGTATACCAGACAAAGTACCATTAGTGAAGCAGTTGGTAGCGAAAGGCATTCCGGTAATATCAGAAATAGAATTTGCATCAAAATATACTGATGCAAAAATTATTGGTATCACGGGAAGCAATGGAAAAACAACGACAACCATGTTAACGAACCACATTTTGGCAAATGCCGGATTGAAAGTCGGTATGGCAGGAAACATTGGTGATAGTTATGCGAAAATGGTTGCAGAGAATGAATTTGAGTATTACGTGCTCGAGATCAGTAGTTTTCAACTAGACGGTATTGTAGATTTTAAACCGCACATAGCCGTGATTACGAATATTACACCAGATCATTTAGATCGGTATGAGTATGAGTTTGAAAACTATATCGCATCGAAATTTAGAATAGCAGAAAACCAAGACGAAGATGATTATTTGATATATGATGCAGATGATACGGTTTTGGTAGAATGGCTGAACAAGCACACGGTTAAATCGAAATTAATGCCCTTTTCACTGAACAAAGTATTTGAACAAGGGGCATTTATAGAACAAAACGAGATAATAATAAAAACAACAACAGACACTATTAGCATGATTAAAGACACTTTGGCCTTAGAAGGTCAGCACAATGTAAAGAACACAATGGCAGCGGCAACAATTGCAAAATTAATTGGCATCCGTAAGGAGACGATAAGAGCCTGTGTTTCTAATTTTCAAGGGGCTCCCCACCGTTTGGAGAAGGTGTTAAAAATACATCATGTTGAATATATCAATGACTCAAAGGCAACGAACGTAAACGCTGCTTATTACGCATTAGATAGCATGAAAACCCCTACTGTATGGATCGTAGGTGGTGTAGATAAGGGCAATGAGTACATGGAGTTAATGCCTTTGGTACGTGAGAAAGTAAAAGCAATTATTTGCTTGGGAGAGGATAATGAAAAGATAAAGCATGTATTCGGTAATGCGGTAGATTTATTAGTAGAAACATTCGCAATGGAAGAAGCAGTGAAGGTTGCTTATAAAATAGCAGAACGTGGCGATACTGTTTTGTTATCACCAGCATGTGCAAGTTTCGATTTGTTTAAGAATTATGAAGATCGCGGAGATCAATTTAAGAACTGTGTAAAAAACCTATAAGGTGTTGAACATATTCCAAAATATAAAAGGAGATAAAGCCATTTGGGCCATTGCGGCACTTTTGGCGTTATTTTCATTTTTGCCAGTATATAGTGCCAGTAGTAATTTGGTATATGTAGTGGGTAACGGTACGCCAGTGGGGCACTTGGTAAAACATGCCATACTGTTGTTTTTAGGCTTTGGAATTATTTATGGGGTACATAAAATACCGACACACTTTTTTAAAGGGCTTTCAATGATTGCCCTGCCAATAGTATTGGTATTACTCATATTCGTTTTGGCACAAGGCACCTCTGGTGGTGGTACCAACGATAGTCGTTGGATCCGGTTACCATTGGTAGGTTTCGGTTTTCAGCCCTCGAATTTGGCGGCAGTAGTATTAATGATATATGTAGCACGGTATTTTTCTAAAGTAAGAGAAATCAAAATAACATTTAAAGAAAGCATATTGCCCTTATGGCTTCCAGTTTTCTTGGTCGTAGCACTTATTTTACCGGCGAACTTCTCAACAGCTGCGATTGTATTTGCTATGGTTATGGTGTTGTGTTTTTTAGGAGGATATCCTATGAAATACCTGTTAGGCATTGTTGGTGCGGGCATGTTGTTTCTGACCATTTTCGTATTAACTGCAAAAGCTTTTCCAGATCTATTTCCGAATAGGGTAGATACGTGGATGAGCCGTATAGATAGCTTCTCAAATCCTGAGGATACCGAAGGCTCCTATCAAATTGAAAGAGCAAAAATAGCGATAGCTACTGGCGGAGTAATGGGTAAAGGAGCTGGAAAAAGTGTGCAGAAGAACTTTTTACCACAGAGTTCATCAGATTTTATTTATGCGATTATAGTTGAGGAATATGGTTTAATAGGAGGATTTATCCTCATGTTGTTTTATTTGTTTCTGCTCTTTAGAATAGTGGTAGTTGCCAATGGTTGCGCATCGGTCTTTAGTAAGTTACTCGTGCTAGGCGTTGGTTTGCCCATTGTGTTTCAAGCATTGATAAACATGGCGGTCGCGGTAGAATTATTTCCTGTAACAGGTCAGAATTTACCATTGATCAGTAGTGGAGGAACATCTAGTTGGATGACCTGTTTGGCGATTGGCATCATATTAAGTGCAAGTAATAAAAGTATAGCTCAGGAGAGTGCTTCTGGCAATGATATTGATATGGATGAAACGAACCCTTTAGAGATTTTAAGTGGGCAGTTATAGGTTCATTTTATCAGGAGGAGGTACTGGCGGACATATTTATCCGGCGATAGCCATAGCGAACGAATTGAAGAGGAGATATCCTGATGCAGAGTTTTTGTTCGTTGGCGCCAAGGATAGAATGGAGATGGAGAAAGTACCACAAGCAGGGTACAAAATAGAAGGATTGTGGATTACGGGAATTCAGCGAAAACTGACCCTTAAAAATCTACTATTTCCAATAAAATTAATAAGTAGTTTAATGAGAGCAAATAGCATCGTATCGAAGTTTAAACCACACGTCGTAATTGGTACGGGTGGTTTTGCTAGTGGTCCGTTGTTAAAAATGGCAACCGTAAAAGGGATACCATGTGTGCTGCAAGAACAGAATTCATTTGCGGGCATTACCAATAAACTATTAAAAGATAAAGTGGAGAAAATCTGTGTGGTATATGATGGCATGGAGAAGTTTTTTCCGAAAGATAAGATTGTAAAAACGGGTAATCCTGTACGTTCAGATTTGGTGGAATTGAAAGCGACTAAATGTGAAGCTCTACAATATTTTGAATTAAATGCCGATAAGAAAACGCTTTTAATATTAGGTGGAAGTTTAGGGGCAAGACGTATCAACCAATTGGTAGCAGATCATTTAGAATATTTTGAGGCATTGGGGCTGCAAGTGATATGGCAATGTGGAAAAGGGTATTACGATACCTACAAATCGCATCAGTCAGTAAATAGTAAAGTGCATGCTTTTTTAAATTCTATGGATAAAGCCTATGCAGCGGCAGATTTCATTATTTCAAGAGCAGGTGCGGGTGCGGTATCAGAATTGTGTTTGGTAGGTAAACCAACATTCTTTATTCCGTCGCCAGTGGTAGCAGAAGATCACCAGACCATGAATGCATTGTCGTTGGTTGGGCATGAGGCTGCGATTATGATTAGAGAAAAAGAGCTGGACGAAAAATTTAAATCTGAATTCGAATCGGTATTGAATTCTGCAGAAAAGCAACAAGAATTATCAAAGAATATTAAGGCATTGGCATTACCGAATGCCACGTCTGATATCTGCGATGAAATAGAAAAATTGATAAAATAAGATGAACGTAACGCAAATACATAGGGTGTATTTTATAGGCATAGGGGGCATAGGTATGTCTGCTTTGGCGCGTTATTTTGCGTTCATAAATAAAGAGGTTGCCGGGTACGATAAAACCGAGAGTCCGCTAACAAAAGAATTGGCAAGTTCAGGTATTGATATTCACTATACAGATGATATCGATGCAGTGCCACAAGAATATAAGAATGATGCAGAACATACTTTGGTGGTGTATACACCGGCAGTACCTTCAAAACATTCAGAGTATCAGTATTTTTTAAATAATGGTTTTACGATTAAAAAACGCTCAGAGGTTTTAGGTTTAATAACCAAAGACTCTTTCTGCTTGGCAGTTGCGGGTACACACGGTAAAACAACGACCTCAAGTATTTTGGCGCATTTGCTTCAAGAAACAGGTGTTAAAATGACCGCTTTTTTAGGTGGAATATCAGAAGATTTTAATAGCAATTTCCTTTTAGAAGGAACAGAGTATTCGGTAGTAGAAGCAGATGAATTTGATCGTTCATTTATGCAGTTAACGCCTAATGTAGCCTGTGTTACGTCAATGGATGCTGATCACCTTGATATTTATGGTGATGCGCAAGAATTGGAAAGAACATTTGTTGATTTTACCAAACGCTTAAAGCCAGGCGGTAAATTATTTGTTCGAAATGGTTTGCCTTTAGAAGGGTTGACCTATGGTATAGAAGACGATTCGGATTATTGCATCCGAAACATAAAAATAGAACATGGCACCTACATATTCGATTTGGAGACCCCCGACCTCAAACTAGAAGGGGTTGAATTCAACAAACCTGGGCGACATAATTTGTTGAACGGTTTGGTAGCTTTCGCAATGGCGATGCAAGCAGGTTCCCCGCCGCATCGCCTTGCTGAGGCACTAGCGACATTTAAGGGTGTTCAAAGGCGTTTTTCATATCAAATTAAGAATGAAGACTTTATTTTTATTGATGATTATGCGCATCATCCAACAGAGATAAATGCCGTTTTTGAAGCAGTTTCAGAAATGCATCCGAATAAAAAAGTACTGGCAATTTTTCAGCCTCATTTGTTCTCAAGAACACGAGATTTTTCAGATGCATTTGCAGAAAGTTTATCGCAGTTCGAAAATGTATTGTTACTAGATATCTATCCGGCTAGAGAAGAACCGATTGCAGGTGTTGACTCAGCATGGTTGTTAGAAAAGATGACGAATACCAATAGAAAATTAATTTCGAAAGAACAAATCCTTTTTGAAATAAAAAAACAGAATCCAGAAGTTTTAATAACAATGGGAGCTGGAGATATAGGTTTAGAAGTGGTAAACATAAAAAAAGAAATGTCGTATGCAGGTTAATTGGAATTTAATAAAGTTAGCTGCTTTGGTTCTGGTAATCATGGGGTTATACGCGTTTTCTAATGAACGAAATAACGCTAAAAACGTTTCGGGAATGAAGGTAGAATTCGTTGGGGATCAGAATTTGTACCTCACAGAGGGGACGGTTAATAAATTGTTAATACAAAATTACGGTAGTCTCAAAAATGTCCCTAAAGAAAATATAGTTTTGAATACTGTAGAAAAGGCCCTTGAGGCCAATGAAATGGTAAAAAGTGCCCAAGTCTATCTAACAATAGATGGTGAGCTAACGTCAAAAATAGTTCAACGCAAACCAATCGGACGCATAGAGGGGGATACAAAGTTTTATTTGGATGATGAAGGAAAGAGAATGCCTTTTTCAAATAATCATTCAGCAAGAGTTCCCATCATAACAGGCAATATCAGTGGTAAAAGCCTTGAGGATGTCTATGTCATATTGGAACATGTGAATAAGGATGATTTTTTTCGTGAATCGGTAATCGGTATTCATATCAAAAGTGAGAAGGAATATCAATTGCGATTAAGGCTCAACAATTTTGTTGTAAACGTAGGCGGTATTGAAGATTTAGAGGCTAAGTTCAGCAATTTTAAGGCGTTTTATGCCAAAGCGAGCAAGGATCAGACCTTAGAAGATTATGCGGTAGTAAGTTTAGAATTCAATAACCAGGTGGTGTGCACTAAAATATAATAGAAAATGGAACAAACTAAATATTCAGTCGGTTTAGACATAGGAACAACGAAAATCGTTGCCATAATCGGGAAACAAAACGAATATGGTAAAATTGAGATTTTGGGTATCGGTAAGTCCAAAAGTTTAGGTGTACACAGAGGTGTAGTAAACAATATTACACAAACTATAAAATCTATTCAACAAGCGGTCGAAGAGGCAGAAGCAAATTCTGGACTTAAAATCGGATCTGTTGTTGTTGGTATTGCCGGGCAGCATATTAGAAGTTTACAGCACAGCGATTACATCACCAGAAAAGATTCTGAAGAAGTAATCGGTGATGAAGATGTAGACTTACTATGTAATCAAGTGCACAAATTGATTATGCTACCAGGTGAAGAAATTATTCATGTTTTACCACAAGAATACAAGGTTGATGGGCAAGCTGAAATACGCGAGCCTGTTGGTATGTATGGTGGTAGGCTAGAGGCTAACTTTCATGTAGTAGTTGGTCAGGTAGTTTCTATTAAGAATGTAGGTCGTTGCATTAAAAGTGCAGGGTTAGATTTAGGAAACATAACACTAGAGCCATTAGCATCATCAGACGCTGTGTTAAGTCAAGAAGAAAAAGAAGCAGGTGTAGCACTGATAGATATAGGTGGTGGTACAACTGATCTGGCTATTTTTAAAGATGGTATTATTAGGCATACTGCTGTAATACCTTTTGGTGGTGGGGTAATCACAGAAGATATTAAGGAAGGTTGTTCAATTATAGAGAAACAGGCAGAGTTGTTGAAAACTAGGTTTGGTTCTGCATGGCCAGGAGAAAATAGAGATAATGAGATTGTATCTATACCAGGTTTACGTGGTAGAGAGCCAAAAGAAATCTCTTTGAAAAATCTTTCTAAAATAATTCATGCACGTGTAGTTGAGATTATAGAGCAAGTTTATGTTGAAATCAAAAACTACGGTCACGAAGAGCAAAAGAAGAAATTAATTGCAGGTATAGTGTTAACAGGTGGTGGAAGCCAACTAAAACATTTAAAGCAATTAGTAGAATATATAACAGGTATGGATACTCGTATAGGGTACCCTAACGAACATTTGGCAGGTGATTCTGACGAAGAAGTCGCTAGTCCGTTATACGCAACAGCTGTAGGTCTTTTAATGAATGCCATTAAAAACCAAGAAAAGTTGAAGTTAACGCAAGAAGAAATTATACAAGAAGTAGAGCAAGAACAGGAAGAGGAATTGGTATACGCAGAACGTGAAACAGAAGCTATAGCACGCCCGAACCTACATAAGGAAAGAAAATCTGTTTTTGACAAGTGGTCTGAAAAGTTGAAAGAATTTTTAGATAACGCAGAGTAATAAGCATAGCATAAGAGAATACATAACCAGTAATAATTAGAATATGAGCAAGAACATCGAATTTGATAATATCTCCTTTGATCTACCAAAGAATCAAAGCAACGTTATAAAGGTCATTGGTGTAGGTGGCGGTGGTAGTAATGCCATTAATCACATGTTCCAAGCAGGAATTAACGGAGTTGATTTTGTAATCTGTAATACAGATTCTCAGGCTTTAGACAATAGTCCGGTGCCTAACAAAATACAATTAGGTGTATCATTGACAGAGGGTTTGGGGGCTGGTGCCAATCCTGAAGTAGGTGAGCAAGCTGCCATGGAAAGTATGGAAGAAATTAAAAGTATGTTGGATACAACTACTAAAATGATCTTCATTACTGCTGGTATGGGCGGGGGAACAGGAACTGGTGCTGCTCCCGTAATTGCTAAGTTTGCTAAAGAAATGGATGTTCTTACTGTAGGTATCGTTACTATGCCGTTTCAATTCGAAGGTAAAATGCGAGTTGAGCAAGCACAACGAGGTATCGAAAAATTACGCAAAAATGTAGATTCGTTAATCGTTATCAACAACAATAAATTAAGAGAGGTTTATGGTAACCTTGGTTTTAAAGCTGGTTTCTCTAAAGCCGATGAAGTATTAGCAACTGCAGCTAGAGGTATTGCAGAAGTTATTACACATCACTATACACAAAACATAGATTTACGTGACGCCAAAACAGTATTATCCAATAGCGGTACTGCTATAATGGGTTCTGCTATTTCATCTGGTTCGGCAAGAGCTAATGAAGCAATCATGAAAGCGTTAGATTCTCCGTTATTGAACGATAACAAAATACAAGGAGCTAAAAACGTATTGTTATTGATTGTTTCTGGTTCGCAAGAAATTACTATTGATGAAATAGGTGAGATCAATGATCATATTCAAATCGAAGCGGGTTACGGTGCAAACATTATAATGGGTGTTGGTGAAGACGAAAGCTTAGGTGAGGCTATTGCGGTAACAGTAATTGCTACTGGTTTTAATATTGAGCAACAAGATGATATTGTAAATACCGAATCGAAGAAAATCATTCATACTTTAGAAGAAGGGCAACGTGCCGAGGCAATGTTGTTATCTAATACTAAAACTGTTCATACTTTAGAAATGGACGAGGAGGAAGAGGAGGTAAAACAAGTCAAACCCGTAAAAAAGTATGAGTTCGTTGAGGAAGCAGATTTTGACTTGATACCTACAACGAACTATATTAAAAATTTCAATGTTTTTTATGAGGAAGTATTGGCTGAAAATGTATCTGAAGAAGATTTTGTAATCGTAGATGCACCGTCATCTTTTCGAAATATCGAAGTCGTAGAGCCAGAAGTATTAAGATTTGAAGATGAAGAAGATGAATTTTCAATAAATTTCGAATCATCTGCTAGAGATGAAGAAGAAAAGGAAAATGTAATCATGTTCGATTTACATGATGAAGTAAAAGATATAGATGTTAACGATAGTATCGAAATTGTGCCGGTATTAGAGTATAATAAGAATGGTGAAAAGCGCTATAGCTTAGATGACTACATGCAATTAGAAAGTAAATTGACAGGTGCAAGGTCTAAGGCAGAAGAATATGAGCCAAAAGTTATTGAAGATGAATTAATTTTCGAGAAAAAGACAGTAGCGCCAAGAAGAGAAATTCACCCAGAAGAGCAATTAGATCCAATGGAAACTCCGATTGAAGAATTGTTACGAGATAGGGCTGATGAGCGTAGAAGAAAACTGAAAGATTTTAACTATAAGTTCAAAAATAACGCACCTACCAGTTATGACGAAAAGAAGCCGGCATATCAAAGACAAGGTGTTAATTTGAACGAAAATCCTAGAGAAAAGAAGATTTCTAGAACATCGTTAAGTGGTGATAGTAATGATGATATTCAGTTACGTTCTAATAACTCTTTTTTACATGATAATGTAGATTAGTAATAGGATTACTATAATTTTAAAACCCGAAAACTAAGTTAGTTTTCGGGTTTTATTTTTTATCTTCGCAGACCAAAATAAAGAGCAAATGGGTTTACAGGAAAGAGTAATGGAGCAGTTGAAATTGGCTATGAAGGCAAAAGATTCAGTAGCACTAGAATCGCTTAGGGCTATTAAATCTGCATTGTTGGTAGCGAGTACAAGTGGAGCTGGCGAAATTACTGAAGATGATGAAATTCAGATTGTCCAAAAATTGGTAAAACAGCGTAAAGATAGTGCTGCAATTTTTACGGAGCAGGGTAGACAAGATCTTGCTGATCCAGAACTAGCTCAGATTGCAGTTATCGAGAAATTTTTACCAGAACAACTTACGGAAGAAGAAGTAGAAAAAGTTGTTGTACAAACTATAGATGCTATAGGTGCTTCAGGTATGAAGGATATGGGAAAAGTTATGGGAATCGTCTCTAAAGAATTAGCCGGTCAAGCAGACGGTAAATTGATATCTACCATCGTGAAGAAGAAATTAGCATAACATAGATTAGTATTAGGTCATTTTTAATTTTGCTAATTGCTAATTGCTAATTGCTAATTGCTAATTGCTAATTGCTAATTGAATACTGAATATGGCCTCGTGGCGCAACTGAATAGCGCATCAGATTTCGGCTCTGAGGGTTGGGGGTTTGAATCCCTTCGAGGTCACACTTTTAAATTAAGGTTTTGCATTTGCAAGACCTTTTTTATTTTAAGTTATGTATCACGTTTATGTTTTAAGAAGTGAAGTGGATGGGCGTCTTTATAAAGGAATGACCAATGATCTTCAGAAAAGAATAGAACAACATAATTTAGGGAGGAATAAATCTACTAAAGGATTTCTTCCTTGGGTCTTAATGTATTCAGAAGAATTTGAAACAAGGTTAGAAGCACGTAATAAGGAGAAAAATTTTAAATCAGGTGTTGGGCGTGAGTTTTTGAGAAATTTATTGAATTAATAAGCATCAGACCTGCCTGATAACACATTAGATTTCAAATCAATTTTGGTTTTGAATATTCTTAGTGATGAAATTTATATACCATAGCAAAAGAACCAATGTTTAAGCGGAAGTTAAAACTGATGATATGAGGTTTTAATGTGGTTAGAATCTTGTTTTATAAAAACAAGAAATCTATACTTTATATAGGAGTAAGATTTTTAGTCAATTGCTTCTGAATAATTTTCTAGACATATTTGAAGTTTGAATACGAATTTTGACATGCAATTAGGTACTGTTTCTAATATATTCTATGTCTTAAATCTAAGATAATGACAAGTTGAAACTTCTTTTCAGGGTTTCTATTGCCGTTTGAATACCAGAATCAAAAAACAGTTTTATTGTTAGTAAGTGTATTGTGTATTATGGTAATCATTGTTGTTATATTTTTATGTGAATTTTGTTGATTCTAACGTGCGGTAAATCATGCAGTTAGTGACTGGTCAAAAAACTTTGTTTATTTTATTCAAAAAAGGCTTGTGTAGTTAAGAATAGTGTGTACATTTGCACCCCGCAAACGGTGAAGTTTATGTCTGAACCGGGCGTTGGAAAAAGGTTCATATAAATGTTGATTAGGTCTGGGGAAAAAAAGAAAAATATTTTTTTCGATAAAAGTTGCCAGGTTAAAAAACAGTTGTATATTTGCAGCCGCTTAGGGAAACACCTAAGGGAAACGAGGCGAGGAAATCGAGAGATTTGGAGTTGAGTGGATAGAAGTTCATTGAAATATTGTGGAGATAAGAATCGAGTTCAGGTGAGGACCTGGATGAGAGGAACAAGAATTAAGGAAACATACAATTTAGTATATCGCAAGGTATATATAAGGAATTGAATCGAGAGTCGGGGCCGGGAGAGATTTGGACTTCGTTGGGACGAATATTTACAAAACAACGATGAAGAGTTTGATCCTGGCTCAGGATGAACGCTAGCGGCAGGCCTAACACATGCAAGTCGAGGGGTAACGGGGAGCTTGCTCCGCCGACGACCGGCGCACGGGTGCGCACCGCGTATGGAACCTACCTTGTACAGGGGAATAGCCTTTGGAAACGAAGATTAATGCCCCGTGGCACCACGCCCCGGCATCGGGATGTGGTTAAAGCCTTCGGGCGGTACAAGATGGCCATGCGTCCCATTAGCTTGTTGGTAAGGTAACGGCTTACCAAGGCTACGATGGGTAGGGGCCCTGAGAGGGGGATCCCCCACACTGGTACTGAGACACGGACCAGACTCCTACGGGAGGCAGCAGTGAGGAATATTGGACAATGGAGGAGACTCTGATCCAGCCATGCCGCGTGCAGGAAGAATGCCCTATGGGTAGTAAACTGCTTTTATACAGGAAGAAAAAGAGCTACGTGTAGCTTACTGACGGTACTGTAAGAATAAGGACCGGCTAACTCCGTGCCAGCAGCCGCGGTAATACGGAGGGTCCGAGCGTTATCCGGAATTATTGGGTTTAAAGGGTCCGTAGGCGGGCCGATAAGTCAGGGGTGAAAGTTTGCAGCTCAACTGTAAAATTGCCTTTGATACTGTTGGTCTTGAGTTATAGTGAAGTTGCCGGAATATGTAGTGTAGCGGTGAAATGCATAGATATTACATAGAACACCGATTGCGAAGGCAGGTGACTAACTATATACTGACGCTGATGGACGAAAGCGTGGGGAGCGAACAGGATTAGATACCCTGGTAGTCCACGCCGTAAACGATGGATACTAGCTGTCCGGGACCTTGAGTTCTGGGCGGCCAAGCGAAAGTGATAAGTATCCCACCTGGGGAGTACGTTCGCAAGAATGAAACTCAAAGGAATTGACGGGGGCCCGCACAAGCGGTGGAGCATGTGGTTTAATTCGATGATACGCGAGGAACCTTACCAGGGCTTAAATGCATATTGACAGGTCTAGAGATAGATTTTCCTTCGGGCAATTTGCAAGGTGCTGCATGGTTGTCGTCAGCTCGTGCCGTGAGGTGTCAGGTTAAGTCCTATAACGAGCGCAACCCCTACCGTTAGTTGCCAGCATGTCATGATGGGGACTCTAACGGGACTGCCGGTGCAAACCGTGAGGAAGGTGGGGATGACGTCAAATCATCACGGCCCTTACGTCCTGGGCCACACACGTGCTACAATGGCAGGTACAGAGAGCAGCCATGTCGCAAGGCAGAGCGAATCTATAAAACCTGTCACAGTTCGGATCGGGGTCTGCAACTCGACCCCGTGAAGCTGGAATCGCTAGTAATCGGATATCAGCCATGATCCGGTGAATACGTTCCCGGGCCTTGTACACACCGCCCGTCAAGCCATGGAAGCCGGGAGTGCCTGAAGTCCGTCACCGTAAGGAGCGGCCTAGGGCAAGATCGGTAACTAGGGCTAAGTCGTAACAAGGTAGCCGTACCGGAAGGTGCGGCTGGAACACCTCCTTTCTAGAGATTGTCCTTTAAGGACAGTCCCTGACGAAGTAAAGAATGGAACTACGGTCCCGGTCTTTTGATTTAATAATAGTTTCTTTAACAATGTTCCAATATAATGATCTCCATAATTATGATATATAAGTAATTGCTTTTTTCGCGAGGTATTTATTGCCGAGAGGAAGGAGTAGGGACAGTCCCATAGCTCAGCTGGTTAGAGCGCTACACTGATAATGTAGAGGTCGGCAGTTCGAGTCTGCCTGGGACTACTGAAAAGTACGAGGTACAAGGTAAAAGAGGTACGTAGTACGAACGTTCATAAAGATTGAAATATTGAAGGAAATTTTAGAAGTTGAGGAGTTAAAGGGGTTGTTACTCATAACTCTTAACTAATAACTCATAACTAAAATAAATGGGGGATTAGCTCAGCTGGCTAGAGCGCCTGCCTTGCACGCAGGAG
>NZ_CP187138.1:0-1000000 GCF_049603095.1 Maribacter sp. IgM3_T14_3 | reverse complement strand
CAACTTCTGAGCCACGAATTATCAAAGAGACTTCTGCACCTTTGCGCCAACATTCAAGTGCTGCGTCAATAGCAGAGTTACTAGCTCCGATTACCGCTACTTTTTGACCTGAATAATAATGCGGGTTGTCATAATAGTGTACTACTTTTTCTAAATTTTCTCCTGGTACATTCAATAAATTAGGTAAATCATAGAAACCAGTGGCGACAACAACTTGTTTAGAAGTATAAGTGGCTTTATCTGAAACTATTGTAAATATATTTTCTTTTTTTTGAACATTTTCTACTTTTTCAAATAGATTTATATTCAATTTATTAGAGGTTACAATACGTCTATAGTATTCTAAGGCTTCATCTCTTTTAGGTTTAGCTTCATTGCTAATAAAAGGAATTTCGTCTATTTCTAATTTTTCAGATGAAGAGAAAAACTGCATGTTACTAGGGTAGTGAAAAAGTGAATTCACAATAGGACCTTTTTCTAAAATAAGGTAACTGAGTCCGTTTTTCTTTGCTTCTAGGCCACATGCAATTCCTATTGGTCCACCACCAACGATGACCATATCAAATTCAGTTTTCATCCTTTTAATTCTTTTATAGTATTAATTGGATCGGCACTTTTAAATACAAAACTTCCGGCAACTAGAATATCTGCACCTGCTTCAACTAATTTTTTTGAATTAGCAGTGGTAACTCCGCCATCGACTTCAATAAGAGCAGATGATTTTTTTCTTGTGATCAAAGCTTTAGTAGCTTTTATTTTATCATAGGTATTTTCTATAAATGACTGTCCCCCAAAACCTGGGTTTACACTCATGATTAATACAAGGTCAATATCTTGAATGATATCTTCAAGTAACATTACATTGGTATGAGGGTTAAGGGCAACACCCGCTTTCATACCCAATGCCTTTATGGCTTGTATAGTTCTATGTAGGTGTGTACATGCTTCATAATGTACGGTTAATATATGGGCTCCTAGATTTGCAAACTCTTCAAGATATCTATCGGGATCTACAATCATTAAATGTACATCTAACGGTTTTGTAGCATATTTGTGAATGGCTTTTACAACAGGCATACCGTAAGAAATATTCGGAACAAAAACTCCGTCCATGACATCAATATGATGATACTCCGCTTCACTTGCATTTACCATTTCTACATCACGTTGTAGATTTCCGAAATCTGCCGCTAAAAGCGATGGAGCTATACTTGCCTTTTTCATTTTAATAAACCTTAAATATTCTTTACAAAAATACGAATTTGAAATTCGTTCTACTTGTGTTTTGGTTTTTGCGTTAACATCAATTATTCAATTTCTGATGCACCATTTATAGTTAGTATAGGATTGATTTTTGATTTGTATTTTTCCGTAATAGTATCCAATTTTTCAAGTTCAACTTTAAGCTCTGCAGATAGTTCTTCAAAAACTTTATAAGCACCATTGGTTGGTTTTGCATCGCCATCTTCTACACTTCTACGCAAAGAAGCCAATCTGTTGTTGAGTTTTATAGGAAAATTTAATGGATCCTGACCCGATTGATTTTTTACTTGGTACAATGCTTCTTCAACTTCTGATAAATCATTTAAAAATGGAGTAACTATATTAGTATAATCGTCAACATCAATGCTTTCCTTGGCAGTTGTAAGTGATTTTTTAATTTCACGAATTTTGATAACCGCCTCATTGGCGGCACTGGTTTTACTCATTATTTTATTTGAAAGTTCGAATTGTTCATCTAGATCTTCTTTGGTGATACCTTTGAGGTTTGGGTCCATTTTTATTTCGAAATCATAGATTTTCTCGTAATCGCCAGATTTCATTTTCACTTTATATATTCCTAAAGGAGCTTTTGGTCCTCGTGCCGGTCTTGCGCTCCAAATAATCATTCCGTCAAAAGTTGTGGCGCCTGTATATCTCATATCCCAAGTGAAATTGTTAATTCCTTTTGCTGTGGTAGGCTTTGAAGAGCCTCCTTTTAACCAATACGGAAGGTTAGGGTCTACTTCATATTTTGGTTTACTACCTGTAAATGTGTTTATCAATTGATCTTTAGCATCGTAAATTTCAAAAGTTATAGTGTCTTTTTGTTCCTTTAAATAGTATTGAATAGAAGCGTTGGTTAAACCTCTTAGTGCATCTGTAGGCTTAAAAAGAACAGCATCTTGTTTTGTCATTTCGGGGGTAAACTGTCTTATTGGCTGAATATCGTCAAGAATCCAGAATCCTCTACCATGTGTTCCTAAAACAACATCATTATCTTTAATGACTAAATCTCTAACAGGGGTATCTGGCAATTTTAATTGTAGACTTTGCCAAAGTTCGCCATCATTCATTGAAAAATAAACACCATGTTCGGTAGCCAAAAATAAAAGCCCTTCTTTTACAGGATCTTCACGTACGGCTCTTGTAAAATGACCATCTTCAATACCATTAATAATCTTGGTCCAAGTTTTACCATAATCATGGGTTTTAAAAACATAAGGTTGTCTGTCATCGACTTGATATCTGTTAGCTGCAACATAAAGCGTACCTGGGTTGTGAATAGATTCATCAATAATACTTACTCTAGAGAATTTAGGTAAATCTTTAGGGGTAATATCTGCCCAATTTTTGCCGCCATCTCTTGTAATATGAATTTTACCATCATCAGAACCTGCCCATATCGTATTAATATCATGGTTTGAAGGAGCAAGGGCAAATACCGTTGCATAAATTTCTGGACCGTTCATATCCATAGTAATAATACCGCCAGTTTTGCCTAAGGTAGTTGGATCAGCATAGGTTAAATCGGGACTAATTTTCTCCCAAGACTGTCCGTCATCTGTAGTTTTCCAAACATGTTGAGAGCACGTATACATTACATTAGAGTCTTGCGGAGCGAACATAATAGGGAAAGTCCACTGCCAGCGTTCTGGTAAAGCACTAGCGGGCTCACCAGAGAAAAATCGTGGGTATACTTGAATATCTCTAGATTGCCCATTGCTTCTATCGTAACGAGTTAAAAGTGCACCTTGGCTACCAGCATAAAAAATGTCTAAGTTTTTAGGATGTTGGGTAATCCACCCACTTTCACCACCACCGACAGCGTAAGCCCAACCATCACCTTGACCGCGAGCCTGCATATGTTCCCAACCATCGCTTGGTACTGCAATTGTACTATTATCTTGTTGCGCACCAGCAACATGATAAGGTACGTCGTTCGTTGTCATTACATGGTACAGTTGTGTTGTAATGTAATCTTCTTCTGTCCAGGTTTTTCCTCCGTTGATACTAACAATGCCACCGCCGTCATTAGAAGAAATCATACGGTCAGGATTGTTAGGGTCTATCCATAAATCATGATTATCGCCATGGGGTACTTTTATTTCAATATCAAAAGTTTTACCGCCATCGGTAGATTTCCAAAAATCAACATTAAGTCCGTAAACAATGTCTTTATCTAGCGGGTCAGCATAAATTCTAGAATAGTAAAAAGCACGTTGTCTAAGTTTTCTTTCATCATTAGTACGTTCCCAAGTTTGACCGGCATCGTCTGAACGAAAAACACCACCTTCGTTAGCTTCTACAACCGCCCAAATGCGATTAGAAACTGCGGGAGAAACTGTAACTCCGATTTTTCCTAACGGTCCTTCTGGCATACCAGGATTTTTTGAAAGATCTGTCCAAGTTTCACCAGCGTCAGTTGATTTCCATAGTTTACTACCTGGGCCACCACCCCACATTTTCCATGCTTTTCTTTGAACCTCCCAAGTACTAGCGTATAGAATATTAGCATTGTTTCTATCGATTATTAAATCTACAGCACCCGCTTTATCACTTACATACAATGTCTTGTTCCAAGTTTTCCCACCATCGGTACTTTTAAAAACACCACGTTCTTCATTATCACCATAAGGGTGACCAAGTGCTGCAACGTAAACTATATCGGGGTTAGATGGGTGAATTCTAATTCTTGAAACAGCTTGTGTTTCTTTCAGACCTAAATGACGCCAGGTTTCACCGCCATCAATAGTTTTATATACGCCGTCGCCTTGAGTAATACTACCACGTAGTTGTACTTCGCCCATACCAATGTATACAATATCAGGATTTGATTCTGCGACTGCTACAGCACCTACCGAAGAACTGGTTATTTGACCATCGGTAACAGGTTTCCACTCATTGCCGCCATCCGTAGTTTTCCATAGTCCGCCACCTGTTGCACCGAAATAATATTCGTTAGGTCTACTTGGGCTACCTGCTGACCCTAAAGAACGACCACCACGAACCGGACCGATATTTCGCCATTCTAAATTCTCATAGAAATCTGGAGTTATGGTTGCCGTATTGGTTTTAGATTTTTTTTGTGCAAAACTGGAGCTAAAAGCGACCAGTGTAAATGCAAGTAATAGGTAGTATTTTTTTGAGTTCATACGGTGGAAATTAGGTTGGTTCAATTGATGAAATAAAAGAATTTCACTTTGAAAATAATCAATTATTCCGCTACAATTAAATGATTTTCAAATTTTAACGGTAAGTAAAGTGAACCTAAATTTTGAGTTAAATAAAGTATGGGTGCGTGAATGTAGAATTGACAATATCGCCATGAAATTTTACGATATAGATAGTAGGAAGCGCTGTTATTTGTAATTTGGAAAGCGATGGCGTTTAGTTGGATAACTAGATGAACTTTTTTATTTAGGAAAGGTAAATAGTACAACTTAAATTATACTACCGATAAATTAGTTAAAATTTTTTAAGAATGTTTACGATTTCAGTTATCAAAAGAAAGTAGTTATTTCAGGTTAATTTGCCGTAAACCTTCGTAGATAGTAATGGCAACAGCATTGGCTAAATTTAAACTTCTAATGTGTTCGCTGTAAAGTTGGATTTTGGCAGTATTTTCGATGTTTTTCTTTAATAATTCTTTTGGTAAGCCAACAGATTCTTTGCCGAAAACGAGAAACATATCATTTTCAAAATTAATATCCCAATGATTTTTGCTAGCAGTGGCAGAAAATAATATCATTTTTTTGTCCTTATGTTGCTCAAAGAATTCATCGACATTTTCGTACATAATAACATTGAGGTGTTGCCAATAGTCTAAACCTGCTCTTTTTAGTCGCTTATCGGTAAGTTCAAATCCGAATGGTTTCACCAAATGTAATGTAGATCCAGTGCCTAGGGCTAATCTGCCAATGTTACCTGTATTATTAGGTATTTCTGGTTCTATGAGTACGATATTAAGGCTCATTATTTTTTGAAGGATTGTAAGTATAAATGCTCAACTTTTTCACGAGCCCACGGAGTTCTACGTAAAAAATTTAAACTCGATTTTATAGACGGATTACTTTTAAAGCAATTAATATCTATCTGACCAGCCAAATCTTCCCAAGAATATTTTTCTGTAAGTTCTTCAAGTATGGTCGCTAGCTTAATACCATGAAGCGGGTTATTAGGTTGAGAATCTGAACTCATGAATTTATACGAATTTGATAAAATTACAATTAATTCTGAAAGGCTATATACATCGATAAAGCAGGTACTTCAATACTGTCTTTCAATATTTGTAGACCTTGAAAGTCAAAGGTACTACCAGAAACAGCTTTTTGCCAAACCCCATCTATTTTATAATTTAATTTTTCGTTTGATGCGTTGTAAATCACTAAAATGTTTTTCCAATTATCATCGTTTGCATTGCCTTCTAGTGTAAAGGAAACAAGATTATTATTAGCTGTTTGGAATTTTAAATGTTCTCTTACTTGATTAGAGGTAGCCATATAAAAAGCGGGATGTTCTTTTCTCAGCTTTATTAGATTTTTATAGTAGTCGAATACTTCTTTGTTGTCATTCTTCCAATTCCAGTTTATTTGATTAATGCTATCAGGTAGGTTGTAGGAATTATGTTCTCCGTTTTTGGTGCGAAGCATTTCTGATCCAGCATGAAGAAACGGGGTTCCTTGTGATGTAAGTACAATGGCATTCGCCAATTTATCCATAGCAATTAATTCATTTAATGTTGCATCTGGTTTTGAAATTTTAAGTTTGTCGAATAAGGTATGATTGTCGTGGCAAGAAACATAGTTTATAGATTGCCATGGTTCTAAGGTCCAAGGAGCATTAGAGTAATTTACCTCTTCATAATCAATTTGAGGATGTTGAATAGCGCCTACGATTCCGAATTTAATAGATTCCTGTGTATTCTTAGCGCCACTAACAAAACCTAAACTTTCATCTTCGAAAACTGAACCTTTTAACCCATCACGTAAGTCATCATTAAAAGCTGCAAATTTAGGAAGTTGCTGCATGTGTTTTTTAAGGGCTCGTTTTTCTTCAGGTAGCGGAGAATCTGAAGCAGTCCATCCTTCGCCATATAAAAGTGCATCAGGATTTATTTCTAAAACAGCTTCGCCAATTTTATTCATGGTTTCAATGTCATGAATACCCATGAGGTCGAACCGGAATCCGTCAATATGATATTCTTTCGTCCAATGCAAAACAGACTCTATAATGAATTTCCGCATCATAGCACGCTCTGATGCCGTTTCGTTACCACAGGCAGCAGCATCTGAATAAGAACCATCTTCCCAATGGCGATAGTAATAACCAGGTACTTCTTGATTAAAATTAGATTCTTCTGTTTTACCAGTATGGTTATATGCGACATCTAAAATAACCCCAATACCATTATCATGAAAATTCTTTACCATTTGCTTAAACTCTTTAATGCGCACTTCGGCATTAAAGGGATCGGTAGAAAAAGAACCTTCAGGAGCATTGTAGTTGTTAGGGTCGTAACCCCAATTAAATTGTGGAGTGTCTAAATTGGTTTCGTCAATGGAGTAGTGGTCTAAAGTCGGTAAAAGATGCACATGGGTAATACCCAGTTCTTTTAAATGATCAATACCAGTAGCAACTCCATTTGGACCTTTAGTATCAGCTTCTACCAACCCTAAATATGTACCTGGTAATGATGAGCCAGACTGCGAATGAATTGTCATGTCACGAACATGTAATTCATAAATTATAGCTTCATTATATTTATTAAGAGTAGGGGAAGTGTCTTTTTGCCAACCTTTTAGGTTAGTAGTTTCCATATCTAAGACCATTGCTCTATTTCCATTTACACCAACAGCTTTGGCGTAAATTCCCGGAGTTTCATCTAGCCACGAATCATTAATTTTAACTTGATAGGTGTAATACATACCGTTTAAATCACCATTAACTTTTGTTTGCCAAATACCTTGATGCTCTTTTGTTAGGTTATAGTATGAAAAGACAGTAGAGTTTTGTCCGTCTTTATAGAGTCTTAAAATTACTTCTTCAGCTTTTGGAGACCAAAGTTTAAAGAGCGTAGCATCTTTGGTGTATTGTATCCAAAGATTTTCGTTTACAGGGGTAGGGTACGTATTGAAATCAGTAATAGTCTTTTTAGTGTTACAAGAGTTAAACAGCGCGAAACTCATTAGAATTAGTACTGTATGTTTCATTAGGCTAATGTTGATACTCTAAGATAAGGAAAGATTTTTTAGGGTATATATCAGTATTCAGATACTTAGCTTTTTAAATTGCATTACAAACTATTACAAATGGAAAAACTCCGGTAATCAGCCGGAGTTTATTCATCAATCAAAAAACGAACAGTCATGATAAACTGTTGTTACCGTTAAAATTACAACTAATATGCCAATATTGCCAATTTAATGAATATTTAACGTGCAATTTTTATAGCTTGAACGCTTAAGTTTTTTAACCCAAATACGTTTTTAATATTTTACTTCTAGAAGTATGCTTTAAACGTCTAATAGCTTTTTCTTTAATTTGACGAACTCTTTCTCTTGTAAGATCGAAAGTTTCACCAATTTCTTCTAAGGTCATAGAATGTTGACCTGCAAGACCAAAGTATAAGCGAATAACATCTGCCTCACGAGGCGTTAATGTTTCTAAAGCACGCTCAATTTCTGTACGAAGAGACTCATGTAATAATTCTCTATCTGGGTTAGGAGACTCGCCACTACGAAGTACATCATAAAGGTTAGAATCTTCACCATCAATTAGAGGAGCATCCATAGATACGTGTCTACCTGAGTTTTTCAATGATTGTTTTACGTCATCAACAGTCATATCCAATTCTTTTGCAATTTCTTCAGGAGAAGGCATTCTTTCATGCGCTTGCTCTAAGAAAGCAAAAGTCTTGTTGATTTTGTTGATAGAACCAATTTTGTTCAATGGCAAACGAACGATACGAGATTGTTCTGCCAAAGCTTGTAATATAGATTGACGGATCCACCATACGGCGTAGGAGATAAATTTAAATCCCCGCGTTTCGTCAAAACGCTGTGCAGCTTTAATTAGACCAAGGTTACCCTCGTTAATTAAATCTGGTAAAGTAAGTCCCTGGTTTTGGTACTGCTTTGCAACTGATACCACGAATCTGAGGTTGGCTTTGGTAAGTTTTTCAAGAGCGAGTTGATCGCCTGCCTTGATACGTTGTGCCAACTCTACTTCTTCATCAGCGGTAATCAAGTCAACTTTTCCAATTTCTTGTAAGTACTTGTCCAAAGATGCGGTTTCCCTATTGGTAACCTGTTTTGTAATCTTAAGCTGTCTCATTAAAATAAATTAAGTTCAGTTTGCATAGACTGCATATACTTATACGTAAAAATCTTCCGAATGTTACAATTGGGTAAATAAAATAGTGAATTTTAGATGAAATACATGTTTTACTGGGTATTTGCTTTATAATTTTAAAGTAATTCCTGTTTGAAGTCTAAAGATAAAAGGATGTTGATTACGGAATTCTTTTTCGAATGTATCTATTTGATATTGCAAAATAGGCTCTACGTCTAACCGTATTTTTTCGGTTAAAGCATAACGAATACCTATTCCTATGATAGGTGTAATTGTAGCTTTTTTCAAATACTTAATTGTACCAATTTCGGCTATTCCCGCTTCGTTTTTAATGTGGACTGCGTTATCACCTAGTATCATAAGACCAATACCAGTAATAGCATCAATTGTAACTTTATTTTTATTCAATGTATAGTTTAATTCTAAAGGAATTTCGTGATACTCCATTTTCTGTTCTATGTCAAACATTTCTCCGTCGTATATTTTATTGAGAATGACATTTGGCACAGGTAATCCATTTCTTTCAATTGCTTTGTCGGTTAGCAAATTAAAAGTTCTTTCATTGGAAAGCTCATTGAGGGCGTTTTCAATTTTAAACGAAAAATTAGATTTTCGGTAACCAAATCTAAATGTAATTTTATCCGAAATAGGGATATTTATAAGTGCGCCATAAGAGTAAGAAATATTTCCTATTAATGTACCACCAGTCAAACTTTGTTCATATGGGTTACCTTTTAAGAGGTAGTTATAATAAGTAGGCGATGCTTGTACAGAAATCATCCAGGGAGCAGCGCTTAATGCCTTTTTAATTGGTTTTACGTTTTCCTCTTCTTTCTTTTTTCTTTTAGGCAATTCTTTTTTTGCGCTAGAATCATTCACTTGCAAAACTTTTTTTACAATGCTGTCTCGGTTATTTATAGCAATAGTATTAGGTAGATTTTTATTTTTTACTTGTACAGAATTTTCCTTAGAAGAATATTTAGTGTTCTTCGTTGTTGCATTGTTTTTAGTTTTTACTACTGGGGTAATTTCCTTTTCATTTTTCTGATTTTTTAAAGAAGTAACTCTTGAATCAAAATTACCTTTACTACTAATTGATACTTTTTTTTTGTTTTCGTTTATGCTGCTTTTGCGATTGTTGGTTGATTGAAAATTAGCTTCATTCAAGGAATCTTTAAAAAAGTTTGTTGTTTTACTATCTTTATTCTTATGAGATTTATAATACGATGATTTATTTGTGGAACTCTTATTTTCTGGGTTAATTTCTTTATTCTTTTCAGTTTCAGTATTAGACTGTTTTTCATTTTTAATATAATCACTTTTTTCTTTTTGTTCAATAATAGAGTAAACAGACAGGATCCCAATAAATGCTACTAAACCACTCCAGAACCATATAAAACCTATTCGTTTCCTTCGTTTTTTGCCTAAAGTTTTTTCAATGGAACCCCAAAGACTTTTATTTGGTTCTATTTCAGCGTTCGACAATCGGTCTCGGAATATATTTCCGAAGTCTTTTTTATCTTCCATAATTGTCGGTTTTATAGTCCACTTTGTTCTTTTTTGCCAAAATCTTCTTTTTTAAAATGGCTTTTGCCCTGTGAAGGTTCGATTTTGAAGTACTATCGGAGATATTTAACAGCTCTGAAATTTCTTTATGGGAAAATCCGTCAATTTCATATAAGTTAAATATAATTCTATACCGGTTTGGCAGTTCTTGTATAAGGGCAATTAGCGCTTCCAAGGTTGGTGGTAAATCTTCATCCTCAAGAGTATGATCCTCGGTTAAAGTATTGGCAGTATTATCGTCTAAACTATAAACGTTGTTTTTTTTGTATTTATCAATTGCCTTATTTATTGCAATTCGCTTCATCCACCCTTCAAACGAACCTTTACCCTTATATTTTATAATTGTATCGAAAATGATAATAAATGTATCATGCAGGTGGTCTTCTGCTTCACTATGGGAACTACAATATTTTAAGCATATAGGAAAGAGCTTTCCTTTGTAAAGGTTATAAAGAATTTCCTGTGCTTTACGGTCTTTTTTAATACACTGACTTATAAGTTGGTCCAGCTTCAATTCTAGTATTTAAGGTATAGTTTATTAGTTGAAAATTTTCAATATTTTTCTATTCTTTAAGTAAGTCTATTATCTTAATTTCTAAATTAAAAAACAGAAACCTTTAAGTAGCTAAATACTTTTGGACATGAAAAGGACAAAATTTTGACTTAGTTTATCAAAGTAATTTCAATTGCTTCGCTACATACATATGAATTTGAAGTGCCTAAAGAAAGTATACTTCCACCATTAAAGCCTTCTTGAACTTCAAAGGTAGCAACATTTAAATTAGTGTTTTTTAAGAGTAGTTCTCCCGATATAACTTCCCAAGTAACTTCGACTTCTCCTTCTAGATTTCCAGAATATTCAAATTGGATAATATCGTTAACCTCCGCTTCTAAAGGACCTGATATACAACATATAGTACCTGAGGATGAGTTGATTACTTCTGTGTTACAGATATTATACATAATTCCGTCAATTGTTGTGAGTGTTTCGTATTCCTCATCTGTAATTATCTCTTCAACCTCTTTGTTTTTACTGCAACTACATAAAATGCTTACAATGTAAATAGTTATTAATTTTAATAAGAAAATTTTCTTCATGATTTGTTTGTCTTTTTATAATAGTCTTTGTTTGTCAAAAAAGGTTGCGTAGCAAACAATAAAAAAACATAGACATTATACTGCTTAATTAAAAACCCCTTGTTTGTAAAATATACAAACAAGGGGTTTTTAATTGAGAAAAATTATTTTTTTTGATTAATCTCTTCTTGGTTTTCTATCGCGATTACGATCGTTTCCACGACGGTCATCTCTTTTTTTGTCATCGCGTGGTGGTCTTTCAACATAACCTTCTGGTTTTGGTAAAAGCGCTTTACGAGAAACTTTCTCTTTTCTAGTTCTTGGATCGAGTCCGAAATATTTTACATCAAAAACATCGCCCATATTAACAACGTCAGTAACATTTTCAGTTCTTTCCCAAGCTAATTCAGATACGTGAAGTAAAACTTCGTTTCCTGGAGCATCCATATATTCAACAACAGCACCAAAATCTAACATTTTGATCACTTTTACTTCGTATACGCTACCTACAGTAGGTTTGAACAGAATAGCATCAATTTTTGCCATAACAGCATTAATACCTTCTCTACCAACACCTAAGATTTCAACGATACCTTCTTCAGTAACTGGATCTTCGTTTATAACGATAGTTGTCTCAGTTTCTTTTTGCATCTCTTGAATTACTTTTCCACCAGGACCAATAAGAGCTCCGATAAATTCGTTTGGAATTCTACGGGTTACCATGGTTGGTGCATGTTCTTTTACATCAGAATTAGGAGTAGAGATAGTATCTGTGATTTTGCCTAAGATATGTAAACGACCATTTCTTGCTTGTTTTAGTGCATTCACTAAAATTTCATAAGACAATCCTTTTACTTTAATATCCATTTGGCAAGCAGTAATACCTTCTGAAGTACCTGTAACTTTAAAGTCCATATCACCTAAGTGATCTTCATCACCAAGAATATCGGAAAGAACAGCATATTTTCCGGTTTCTGCATCAGAAATTAATCCCATTGCAATACCAGAAACTGGTCTGATCATTTGAACACCAGCGTCCATCAATGCCATTGTACCAGCACAAACTGTAGCCATAGAAGAAGAACCGTTAGATTCTAATACTTCAGATACTACACGTACAGTATAAGGACAATCAGCAGGTATCATTCCTTTTAAACCACGTTGCGCCAAGTTACCATGACCAACTTCTCTACGAGATGTTCCTCTTAATGGTCTAGCTTCACCTGTACAAAAAGGAGGGAAGTTATAATGTAAATAGAAATTTTCTTCACCTTCGTAAGATGGCATATCTATTTTATTGGCATCTCTAGAAGTACCTAAAGTTACCGTAGCCAATGCTTGAGTTTCACCTCTTGTGAAAATTGCAGAACCATGTGTAGATGGTAAATAATCAACCTCACACCAAATTGGTCTAATCTCATCTGTCTTACGACCATCTAAACGTAAACCTTCATCTAAGGTTAAAGTTCTAATAGCAGCTTTTTCAGCTTTAGCGTAATATTTAGATACCAAATCACCATAATCTGCTAATTCTTCTTCAGAAAATGTTGCTTTGATTTCTTCTTTAATTTCAGAGAAAGCAGCGCTTCTTTCATGCTTAGCTGAACCAGCTTTTGCAATAGCATATACTTTATCATATGCCATGTCATGAATTTTCTTTGCTAAATCTTTATCTTCTCTTTCTTCAGGATATTCACGTACTTCTTTCTTACCGAAAGCTTCAGCTAATTTTACTTGAGCAGCACATTGAACTTTAATGGCTTCATGAGCAAATTTAATAGCATCTGCCATTTCTTCTTCAGAAATTTCATCCATTTCACCTTCAACCATCATTACAGAATCAGCTGATGCTCCAATCATCATATCGATGTCAGACTCCGCTAATTGTGCTCTTGTTGGGTTAATAATGAATTCACCGTTTACACGACCAACTCTTGCTTCAGAGATAGGGCATTCAAATGGGAAATCTGATAATTGAATAGCAGCAGAAGCGGCTAAACCAGCCATAGCTTCAGGCATAACATCATCATCATGAGACATTAACTGAATCATAACTTGTGTTTCTGCGTGATAATCTTTTGGGAATAATGGACGTAAAACACGATCCACCAAACGCATAGTTAAAACTTCACCATCACTAGGTCTAGCTTCTCTTTTGAAGAAACCACCTGGGTAACGACCAGCAGCAGCAAATTTTTCACGGTAATCTACCGTTAGTGGAAGAAAGTCCACATCACTTTGTTTGTAGTTGGAAACAACTGTACATAATAACATACATTTTCCTGATTGTACAACAACAGAACCGTGCGCCTGTTTTGCCAATTTTCCTGTTTCGATAGAAATTTCTCTACCGTCACCAAGGTCTATGACCTCTCTAAATACTTTTGGAATCATAAAATTCGATTAAAATCTGCACAGTGCAGATTTGTTAAACAATGGTCTTTCCGACTGAAATTCTCTGGTCGGAGTTGTTGTGTTGTTGTGTTGACCAATGAAAAACCGTGTGTAGCTTTTTGTTCACCTTTACCAATGTGTTTGGTTTATACTCTGAAGGCGCAGAGTAATTAAAAAAAAGGGGATAGTTTACTATCCCCTTTTTTGCAATATTATTTTCTAATACCTAGCTCTTTAATTAGCTCTCTGTATTTTACAATATCATTTTTGATCATGTAATCAAGAAGACTTCTTCTTTTACCTACTAGTTTCACAAGTGAACGCTCAGTGTTGTAGTCTTTATGATTTCTTTTCAAGTGACCGGTCAAGTGATTGATTCGGTGTGTGAATAAAGCAATTTGACCTTCTGTTGAACCAGTGTTCTCTGCTTTACCGCCGTGTTTCTTAAAAATTTCGGCTTTTACTTCTTTTGTTAAATACATTCCAATATTAGTTTAAATGATTTTTATGTACATGATTGGTTTTCAATCAGGGCGCAAAGGTATGATTTTTTTTGAAATGTTTAATTGTTATTCTGATAATTTGATTTAAAAAGCACAACCATTAGGTAAGGGTCCCGCTTTTTCTAAATGTTGTGCGAATTCATTGCTTAATTCAGTAGCTGAAAATCCGTTTTCAACAGACCCTCTTTGCACGGCAGATGCATAACCTGAGTTGTTCATATGCACTCGAATATAAACTTGATCGTCATTTTTAAGCGGAATATTCGAACCTGACCTTGTAAATGGTTGTTCATCTACATGGCTATGAGTTAGAATTCTTCTATAAATGAGATTTCCTTCTAAATCTATTATTTCCCACCAATCTGCATATTGCTCGCAACCTTTGTCAGGGCTAGATATTGTTGTGCTAATGGTATAAATTATCTGCTTCTCCTGAACTAACAACAGCAGTAACTTGGGCATTTAAATCAAAAATGCTCGCCGAATCAGATTCATCGACGAGCATTTTTTCTTTATCTGTAGAACAGCATAAAAACCATATTGATAGTAAACTTAATACTAATGTTTTCAAGCTACGGTCTTTTCTGATCTTACCGGATTGTTTTGAATAAGATCTATATAAAGGTTGATCTTTTTCTTCAAATCTCTTCTGTGTGTAATAAAATCTAAAAATCCGTGTTCTAATAAAAATTCAGAAGATTGAAAACCTTCAGGTAAATCTTTACCAGTTGTATCTTTTACAATACGCGGACCTGCAAAACCTATTAGTGCGCCAGGCTCTGCAATGTTAATGTCGCCGAGCATGGCATATGATGCAGTTGTACCACCAGTTGTTGGGTCTGTGCACAAAGAAATATAAGGTAAACCGGCTTCAGATAATTGGGCTAGTTTGGCAGATGTTTTTGCAAGTTGCATTAATGAAAGCGCAGCTTCCATCATACGTGCACCACCAGACTTTGAAATCATTAAGAATGGAGTTTTCTTTTTAATGGCATAATCTATACCTCGTGCAATTTTCTCACCAACGACACTACCCATAGATCCACCAATAAATTTAAAATCCATACAGCAGATAACGATGTCTTTGCCAAAAGATTTTCCGTAGCCTGTTCTAACCGCATCTTTAAGTCCGGTCTTTTTTTGAGCAGCTTTTAAACGATCACCGTACTTTTTAGTATCCTCAAATTTTAAAGGATCTTTAGAAGTAAGTTTTTCATCTAATTCGGTAAACTTGTTGTTATCGAATAAAATCTCAAAATATTCCTTACTGCCTATTCTTACATGATAATCATCTTCTGGACTTACATAAAAGTTTTTTGCAAGATCATCTGACTCAACTATTTTGCCTGTTGGCGATTTATACCACAAGCCTTTAGGTGTGTCTTTTTTTTCTTCAGTAGAAGTTTGTATCCCTTTTTCTTTTCTTTTAAACCAAGCCGTCATATCATCCATTTTTTGGTTATCCTAAAGTATTATAGCGTATTTACGTTATTCAAATCTTCAAACGCTTTTTTCAAACGCTCTATGAATGTAGATTCCCCTTTTCTCAACCAAACTCTTGGGTCGTAATATTTCTTGTTAGGTTCGTCTGCTCCTTTAGGGTTTCCTATTTGAGACTGTAAATAATCTTTATTATCTTGAACATAGTCACGAACACCTGCTAAGAAAGCATATTGTAAATCTGTATCGATATTCATTTTTATTACACCGTAGCTGATACCTTCTCTAATTTCTTCAACTGTAGATCCAGATCCACCATGAAATACGAAATCGATATGGTTGTGCTCAACACCGTATTTCTTAGAAATATGTTCTTGAGAATTTTTAAGAATTTTCGGGGTTAACTTTACGTTACCTGGCTTGTATACACCATGTACATTACCAAATGCTGCGGCGATAGTAAACCTTGGGCTAACTTTAGAAAGCTCTTCGTAGGCGTATGCTACTTCTTCTGGTTGAGTATATAATTTAGAATCATCTACATCAGAATTGTCAACACCATCTTCTTCACCACCAGTAATACCTAGTTCAATTTCTAACGTCATGTTCATTTTGCTCATGCGTTCTAAATACCCTTTGCAGATTTCGATGTTCTCTTCTAAAGGCTCTTCAGAAAGATCGATCATATGCGAGCTGAACAAAGATTTACCTGTTTCAGCAAAATGTTTCTCACTAGCATCTAAAAGACCGTCGATCCAAGGCAATAATTTTTTCGCACAATGGTCTGTATGAAGAATTACGGTTGCACCGTAAGCCGCTGCCAATTGATGAACGTGTTTAGCACCTGCAACTGCACCTAAAATAGCTGCTTGTTGCCCATCATTAGAAAGACCTTTACCAGCATTAAACTGAGCTCCACCATTAGAAAATTGAATGATAACAGGTGCATTTAAACTTGCTGCTGTCTCTAAAACACCGTTAATGGTATCAGAACCAATAACGTTTACTGCAGGTAATGCAAATCCTTTTTCTTTTGCGTAGTTGAAAATTGCTTGAACTTCGTCTCCGGTTGCAACGCCCGGTTTGATATTGTGAGCCATAATTATGTTGTTGTTTGTTTCTAAAAAAAATGAAAAACAAAAGTAATAAAACAATTATATTTAAAAGGGATAGTTGATACCTATTTGCAATACGGAATTCGCAAAATTGTAATCTCTAAACCAACGTTTAGACTGAATCTCAGCAGGATTATAGGTTTTGAACCCTAAATCTAATCGAAATAGAAAATAGGTAAAATCATATCTTAGACCAAGACCTGTGCCGAGTGCAATATCTTTTAAAGAACCTAACCCGTCAAAAGTAGCATTAGGATCTTCAACGTTATCAAGAACATTCCAGATATTACCTGCATCAGCAAAAATTGCCCCATTAATATCACCGGCAATAGGAAATCTATATTCCAAATTTAAAGCCAACTTTAAGTTTGCTTCATTAAAATCGTTGATAGCCGAAGTGCTTCCCGGACCTAAGGAGTAAGGGAACCAAGCTCTATTGTCATTTGATCCACCACCAAAATAGCTTCGTACAAAAGGTATGTTATCAGAGTTTCCGTAAGGTATAGCGATACCGAAAAAAGCTCTTGCGGCAAGAACATTAGAACGAGACAGATCCCAATATTTAACGTATTCAAATTCGTTTTTTATGTATTGTGAAAATGGTACACTAAATACTAGTAATTGGTCATTGTCTTTTTTATTAAATGGTATAAATGTAGAAAGGGCTGATAATACATTACCGGCACCTTCAATTTTCCATCGAAATTTATAAAATGAATTATCTATAATACCTGTTCGGTTCGTTTTATTGAAAGTATAGTTAGATGCAAAAATTAAATTATTTTCGGTCAATCTAATTCTTCTTTCCTCAATAGTTTTTACATTATCAAAATCATCCGTTGTTGAAGCTATACCACCATTTAATATAGAATCTGTAAATATTTTAGTTCCTGATGGAATTATTAAATTTAGTTCACCGTCATCATCCCCTGCTTCAAAAGATGAGGCTATATTTGGGTAAAGATTGGCATCCTCATAATCATCTGCTATATCGTTCAAAAGTTCGTAAGTGTTTGTATACACATTATAAAACCTTTCTTGATTAACATTTCTAACAAACTGAATATTTAATAATTCTACGTCATGATTAATAAAATCGCTAGGTACCCAATTATAGCCTAGAACAGCGTTTAACGTCTGTTTGTCTAAACCAATATTATTTTGAAAATTAGTACCCATGGCTATTCTTGTTTTGGGTAATGTATAGTTAGGTATAATTCTAGAGGTATTTACGAACGGAAACCAGATCCTAGGAAAATCTAAAGTAATGTCACCACCAAATTCTGAAAAATAATTGGCTTCGAAAGTATTACTACTTAATAGGCCATAAGATCCATTGGCAGATATGCTTAAATTTTCAGCGCCTTTAAATATATTTCTAATAAGTAGCGTAGTGCCAAGACCAACACCTAAACGACGCAGGTTAGAACGGCTAACTTCAAAGTCAGTTGCAAAGGCATACTTTGTTTTAGGTGCCAAGTAAATATTGGTATTCACTTTGTTACCAACAGAGTCGGGCTCAAAAATAATATTCGGGTATTTAAATACATTCAGGGCATTTAGTTGTCTAGATGTTCTGATCTTATCTACATCTCGATAAATGCTATCTTTTTTAAAAAAGATGGCATTTGCCAATGTTTTTGGTTTAATGTCAAAATTCTTAGAATAATGTATCGTGTAATCTTGGTAGTCTATCGCGTAAAGCGAATCTTTTGAGTTTGTCGATAGGTAGTCTGTGTAAATATTGATTTTATTTATCTTCTCTACTTTGTAAGACGATGTAGTTACTTCGTTTTCTCCTCTTGTTTTTAAATCACCGATATTAAGGGTGATATTCATTTGTTGGTCGTCTGCAGACCTGGTGGTGTCTCGTAAAATATCGAAAGTAATAGAGCTTTCTTGAAAATTTCGAATACCACTATTTCTAAAAATACCTGTTAAGCGCTCGCGTTCGCTATTAAAGTTAGAAAGGTCAAATTGCTGCCCTTCTCGAATTAATGATTTTGAAGAATTTAAGAAATAGAGCGAGTCTATGGCTGTCGATGAAATATTGTTGCCTAGAGAATCGATCATATAGGGATCTCCAAGTTCAATATGGTAGTTTACTTTCGCTTTTTTGTATCGACTGCTGTCAATAGAATACGTAGTGTTGTTGGTGAAGAAACCTTTGCTCTGATAATAGGCACTAAGCTTTGCCAAGCTTAATCTAGTTTTTGTCGTATCTAAAATGGTAGGTTCTTCGCCAATATCTTTAAGCCAATTGCTTAAACCTTTAACAATGAAAGATTCGCCCAAACGCTCTACTTGTTTTTCTGAAAGTAGTTGGTCAAGTCTTTTTTTTCTATTCTCTTTTCGGTATAACCATGCGCTGTATGAAGAGTCTGGGTTTTCTTTGGCAAGGTTATATAAATGAAGTCTCAGGGGGTAGCCTAAAACGGTCGAATTCGATTTTTGATAGATAAGACTCTTTAAATCTTCATCATTTACTTTAATAGAATCGGCATAAATAGCGTTTTTAATCACCAAGAATTCATCATCCTCTACTTTTTTTAGCGAGTTACATGATAACAAGACTATTGCCAGTAGGGATAATAAGCTTAATTTAGCCATGTTGTTTTTGGAGCAAAATGCCATCCTCATAGAAATCAAAAATACATTATTTGAATGGTTGTCAAAAGTGAATTGAAACTTATCAAAAGTCTACAGCAAAAAAAGTGCCGAAATGAGCACGGGTTATTTGTTGTCGAAGGAAAAAAGACGGTCGAAGAAGTGGTGAATTCAAGCATGAAAGTATATAAATTATTCGCTGTTGACCCATCTGATTTAGTGGTGAATGATAATGATGTAGTTAAAATTTCATCAAAAGAATTAAGTCAAATGAGTAGTCTTAAGAATCCGAACGGATATCTGGGAGTATTTCACATACCTTATGAGAGTAACAAGATCTTATCTGACTGGACATTGGTGTTAGACGGAGTTCAAGATCCAGGTAATTTAGGGACTATAATACGACTTTGCGATTGGTTCGGTATTTCGGACATTATATGTTCTTTAGATACGGTAGATTGTTATAACGCAAAGGTATTGCAAGCTACGATGGGTTCGATTACAAGGGTGAACATTCAGTATTTGGATTTGATCGAGTTTTTAAAAGCTACCAAAATACCAGTATACGGAACTTTTATGAATGGTGTAAGTGTAACTACTTCAAAATTGCCTAAAAAGGGTATTATGGTTATGGGTAATGAGGGTAAAGGTATTTCTAATGCTGTAGCGCTTTTATGTACAGATAGATTGGCAATACCACAATTTGGTGATGTAACTACAGAAAGTTTGAATGTAGCGTCTGCAACGGCAATATTACTTCATGAAATTAGAAGGTAACTAAGACTTGTATTTCAAAATTTTTAACTTTTGCTAATTGCTAATTGCTAATTGCTAATTGCTAATTGCTAATTGCTAATTGCTAATTGCTATTCAAAAGTAAAGTTGATAAAAATTCCGCGTGTTTTTAAAGATTCTATGTTTCCGGTCCACGGACTGTTAGGATCATTATCAGGAACTAATTCGTCGGTTATAGCAAAAACACCACGAATAGAAGGGGTAAACTTGAAGTACTCTAAATAGAAATCGATACCAAAACCAAGTTCATAGTTGTACACCCATTTTTTCATTCTAAAAGTGCCAGATTCATTATCATCAAGGCTTTCTTCGTTACTGCCTAAGTTGAGTCCGGTTGAGGCTCCGCCTAATAAAAAAGGTTTGAAATTGCCAAACCGTCTTGTGCTGGCTTTCAATAAAAGAGGAAAGTTAATATATGTAGATTTTACTTCTCTAATTGCATCTCGCTCATCGTCAAAGCCAGGAAATCCCATTAATCTAGATCCATAATGCAATCCTGGTTCAAAACGAATATCTAAAAATTCATTAAGTCGAACTTCACCAATCAATCCAACATTAAATCCAAAGCTCTTGCTAACCAAAATATCTTGGGCATTTTCTTTGTATTCAATTTTAAAATCATATTGGTTCAAACCTAAGAAATAACCAAAGTTTAAGAGTTTCTTGTCTTCGTTTTGTTTGTTCAATATGGGGCTTTCGTTGAATTGAGCACTCAACGTATTGGTCATTAAAAATAATGTAAATCCTATAAAAAACCATTTCTTCATATATCGTGGTTTACGATTGTAAGTCAACAATTTAAGAGAGCGTGCTAATTATAGCGAGGCGTTAGCCTTTTTTGCCACATAAATTGATGCAACCCCAAATGTTTGAGGTTTATTCGTTACATCTATAAACCCGATTTCATGTAAAATATTGTTGAAGTTTTCGCCATGTGGAAAAACAGAAGCAGATTCGCTTAAATAGCCATAAGCTGAATTGTCTTTTGAAAATAATTTTCCGATTAATGGAAGTATATTTTTTGTGTAAAACTTATATCCTTGTTTGTATGGCGTTTTTGTAGGTACCGAAGTTTCTAGTACAACTAAAGAACCGTTAGGTTTTAAAACGCGTAATATTTCTGACATACCTTTTTCTAAAGTTTCAAAATTCCGAACACCAAAAGAAACCGTTACGGCATCAAAAGAATTGTCTTCAAATAATAGGTTTTCACTATCGCCTACGACCATTTCAATAGTACTGTCAAGTTTTTTATCGGTCACTTTTTCTTTGCCGACGGCTAGCATCCCTGGAGAAATATCTAGACCTACAATCTTTTTTGCGCCAGTTTTAACAAGGGCAATAGCAAGGTCACCGGTACCTGTAGCAATATCTAGAATTGATTGTGGGTTTTCTTTTTTTAATAATTCTACAACCTTTTTACGCCATTTAATATCTATTCCAAATGATATTACACGGTTTAAGCCGTCATAATTTTTAGAAATGGTATCGAACATTTTGGTTACTTGTTCTTTCTTTCCTAAATCAGAATCTTTATAGGGTGTAACTTTTTGGGGCATTTTATGGCTATTTTTTTGGCAAATATACGATATAGCTAGTGCTTAATTCCATTTTAGCGATTTAGGTTGGTTATTGATGCGGTAAACAATTGAAAATAAAGAATAAACTAATTTAATTATGTAATTTTGCGCCATAATAAATGCTATATTTTTCAAGTCTGCTTTTAAACAATTTATAATAGTTTAGAGTCGAAAATTTGTACTTGTCAATTAGCGATCGAATAAAATAAATGAAGATTATAATTGCTGGTGCTGGGGAAGTAGGCTTTCATTTAGCCAAATTACTTTCTTATGAATCACAGGATATTACACTAATCGATTCTAAAAAAGAGAGTCTGGCTTATGCAGACAATCATCTAGATATACGAGTTTTAAAGGGTGATGCAACTTCTATTGCAGTATTAAATGATGCTCAGGTAAAAGATTCAGATTTAGTTATCGCGGTGACCTCTTCAGAAACTACAAACCTTACACTTTGCATGTTGGCGAAGCAGTTGGGGTGTAAGCGAACAATTGCAAGAATTTCGAATACTGAATTTATAAAGAATAAAGAGTTATTGAGGTTCTCAGATTTAGGTATTGATGAATTGATTTCTCCAGAAGCTTTGGCTGCGACAGAAATTCAAATGTTGTTGAATAAGTCCGCCTTCAACGACACCTATGAATTTGAAGATGGAGAGTTGATTATGGTAGGGGTGTCTTTACTGAAATCTGCGCCATTTGTTGGTAAAATGGTTAAAGAAGCAGCTAAGATTTTTCCCGAATTGCATTTTATGCCTATTGCACTTCAGCGAACAGGAACCCAATATACAGTAATACCTCGTGGAGATACGGTGTTTAAAGAAGGAGATCAGGTATATTTTATAACTGTAAAAGAGGGTGTTGATGAACTCTATAAACTTACCGGTAAGACAAAAACGGAAATAAAGAATGTAATGATTCTTGGTGGTAGCAAAGTAGGTTATAAAACCGCTAGAGATCTTTGTGCCAATAAATTCAACGTAAAGCTTATTGAAAAGAATAAAGAAAAAGCGTTTGACCTTGCAGATGAATTACCGAATGCATTGGTAATAAATGGTGATGGTAGAAATGTTGAATTATTAGATGAAGAAAGTCTTGAGTCTATGGATGCCTTTATTGCGGTAACCGGAAATTCAGAAACCAACATCATGTCATGTTTGGTTGCTAAGTCTAAGTATATTAAAAAGACGATTGCCTTGGTTGAGAATATGGATTATTTTCAGCTTTCACATTCTATTGGTATTGATACTTTAATTAATAAAAAACTACTAGCGGCGAATAACATATTTAGACATATTCGAAAAGGTGAGGTAGTGGCATTAATGCGTTTGAACAATTTAAATGCCGAGATTTTAGAATTTATAGTAAAGAAAAATTCTAAAGTAACTGGTGCAACTATTCGTGAACTTGATTTTCCAAAAGCAGCTACCATTGGTGGTGTTGTTCGAGATGGTAAAGGTCATATTGCACTTGGTGGATTTAAAATACAAGAAGGTGATAGGGTAGTGGTTTGTTGTCTACCTTCAGAGATTTCTAAAATAGAACGAATGTTCCTTTAAGATGCAGCTTAATTTAAGAATTATAATACATATAATGGGGCTTCTGTTACTTTGTAACGGAGGCTTTATGCTTTTAGCGGCGGTAGTAAGTGGTATTTACCAAGACGGCGCTACTTTAAGTATCGCTTTAGCATCTATAAGCACGATGTTCGTTGGGGTTTTTATGATGTACTATACCAGGGGTCATAAAAAGGAAGTAAAACAAAAAGAAGGATACATTATCGTTACTTTCGGGTGGATAGTGATGTCCATTTCTGGTATGCTGCCTTATTTATTCTCAGGTGCGGTACCTACGGTAACTAATGCTTTTTTCGAAACTATTTCTGGTTATACGACAACTGGGGCTTCTATAATGGATGATATTGAAGCAATGCCAGAGGGAATTTTATTTTGGAGAAGTTTGACCCATTGGATAGGGGGCATGGGTATTATCGTTTTGGCAATTGCCATACTACCTTTGTTGGGTATTGGAGGAATGCAGTTGTTTTCTGCAGAGGCACCGGGACCAACAGGCGATAAATTACATCCACGAATTACTGATACGGCAAAACGTCTTTGGCTTATTTATTTTGGGTATACGGTAGCAGAAACAATCTTATTACAAATTGCGGGTATGTCGTTTTTTGACGCTATTAATCATGCTATGGCAACACTGTCAACAGGTGGTTTTTCAACTAAAAATGCCAGTGTGGCGTATTGGAACGATCAACCATTGATTCAGTATATCATTATCTTTTTCATGTTCCTTGCGGGTAGTAATTTTGTATTGAGTTATTTCGCTTTTAAGGGAAAAATTCAAAAAGTGTTTAAAGATGAAGAGTTTAGGTATTATTCCGGATTCGTTATAGTTTTTACTATAATAGTGGCCTTGGTGGTGTATTACCAAGCTAATATTACAGAGTTGACCCCTGGATATCCAATGGTGCTCGGTAAGGCAGAAAGTTCGTTTAGACATGCGTTATTCCAGATAATTTCTGTGATAACCACAACAGGTTTTGTTAGTGCAGATTTTACACAGTGGACACCCTTTTTAACCGTGTTTTTCTTCGGATTGTTCTTCTTAGGAGGATCTGCAGGCTCAACAGCAGGTGGTATAAAAGTGATGCGTCATCTATTGATTATTAAGAATGGTGTATTGGAGTTTAAGCGAACATTACATACAAACGCCATCATTCCTGTGCGTTATAATAACAAGACTGTAAAAGAGAAAATCGTATATAATATCATCGGGTTCTTTGTGCTTTACATGCTGCTCTTTATTATTGGAGCTTTAGTTTTAGGCTTTTTGGGGTTAGATTTTGAATCTGCCATTGGGGGCGCGGCGTCATCTTTGGGTAATGTTGGTCCGGCATTAGGGAGCTTAAATCCGGTTAGTAATTTTAATAGTTTACCAGATTTGGCAAAATGGTGGTGTGGCTTTTTAATGTTGGCAGGTAGGTTAGAACTTTTTACCGTACTGATATTGTTAACGCCTTATTTTTGGAAAAGAACTTAAGAGTACTCATTTTATGAAAATAAAAAAGTCCCTTCGTTAGAAGGGACTTTTTTTTATACAATAAGCTGAGGTTTACTTCAGCGCTTCTTTAATTCTTGATATTGCCTCTTTAATTTCCTTTGCAGATGCAGCGTAAGAAATACGAATGCAATTTCCGTTACCAAAAGCATCACCGGTTACGGTAGCAACATTGGCAGCTTCTAAAATGTACATAGACAGGTCTGATGCATTATTAATTGTAGTACCGTTAAATGTTCTGCCGAAATAAGCAGTTACATCTGGGTATACGTAAAATGCACCTTCAGGCTCATTACATTTAAAACCTTCAATTTCGTTCAGTAAGCCTAAAATTAGAGTACGTCTTTCTTTAAATTCATCTACCATATATTTAATACGGTCTGGCGATTCTTCAAGAGCTGTAATTACGGCACGTTGTGCAATACAGTTTGCGCCGCTGGTTACTTGACCTTGTAGTTTATTTGTCGCACGAGCAATATAAGCAGGTGCGCCAATATAACCAATACGCCATCCGGTCATTGCAAATGCTTTTGCAACTCCGTTTACGGTAACCGTGCGATCATACATATCTTCAAATTCTGCCATTGAAGCATGAGCTGTTACACCATAATTAATATGCTCATATATTTCATCACTTACAATAATGATTTGAGGATGTTTTTTCAAAACATCTGCAAGTGCACGTAATTCTTTTTTGCTATAAATAGATCCACTTGGGTTACAAGGCGAACTATACCATAACATTTTAGTTTTAGGTGTAATTGCTGCCTCTAATTGAGCGGGAGTCATTTTAAAATCGTTCTCTAATGTAGTAGCTACTTCTACCGGTACACCATCGGCTAACTTAACGATATCGCTATAGCTAACCCAGTAAGGGCATGGTAAAATAACTTCGTCACCAGGGTTTAAGATAACCTGTGCAACATTATATAAAGATTGCTTAGCACCAGTTGAAACTACAATTTGTGCAAGATCATAGCTTAAATTATTATCTCTTTTAAATTTAGTGATAATAGCTTTTTTAAGATCTACATACCCATCAACAGGTGAATAGGCATTGTAATTATCATTAATAGCTTGTATGGCAGCATCTTTAATATAATCAGGAGTGTTAAAATCTGGTTCGCCTAAGCTCAAACCAATAATATCTTTTCCTTGTGCTCTTAATTCACGGGCCTTTGCGGCCATTTCCAAAGTAGCTGACGGTGTAACGCTGTTAATTCTGTCCGAAAGTTGATTGCTCATGGGTGCTCTTAATTTCTAGTATTGTAAAGTAGGCTCTTTGCCTAGCTCTTTTAAATGTTTGAAGTGCGAAATTATAGCTTTTCTAGTAGTTTTATACTCGTGATATGGTAAATTAAATTCCTGCGCAGTCTGTTTCACAATTTTCGAAATTTTTGTGTAATGTACATGACTTATATTGGGAAAGATGTGGTGTTCCACTTGATGGTTTAATCCACCGGTAAACCAATTTACAATTTTGTTTTTGGTGCCAAAATTTACAGTAGTAAACAATTGATGAATAGCCCAAGTATTTTTCATCGTACCTGATTCATCTGGTAACGGAGTGTCTGCATGATCAACAATATGTGCTAGTTGAAAAACCATACTTAGTATTACCCCTGCAACATAATGCATCAAAAAGAATCCGATTAATATTTTCCACCACGCGATATCTAAAATCAACATCGGTAGTACGACCCAAATAGTAATGTATAATAATTTTGTTACGATCAAGGTGCTCCAATTCATCGTGGCACTAGGTAATTTACCGTATGACAATTTACGCTTTGTATACCTGTACATTTGCTGAAAATCGGTAGTAATAGCCCAGTTGAAGGTTAAAAGTCCGTAAAGCAATACAGAATAAAAGTGTTGAAACTTATGGTGTTTTTTCCATTCTGCATGTTTCGAAAAACGCAAAATTCTACCCGCTTCCATGTCTTCATCATGTTCATGAATGTTGGTATAAGTATGGTGAAGCACATTGTGTTGTACCTGCCAATTATAAACATTACCAGCAAGAATATAGATGCTGCTGCCCATTACTTTGTTTACCCATTTTTTATTGGAATATGCACCGTGGTTACCATCATGCATAACATTCATACCAACACCTGCCATGCCAACACCCATAACGATAGTTAAAATGATATTAGCCCAATTTGGTAGCCCTAAGGTTAGTATTAGAAAATAAGGTGCAAGAAATAAGGCGAACATCACTAACGTTTTTACGTGAAGTCTCCAGTTTCCTGTTTTCTTTAATTTATTAGTTTTGAAATAATCATTAACTCTGCTGTTCAATGTTTTAAAAAACTTTGCAGAATCAGTTCTTGGAAAACGAATGGTATCTTGTGCCATAATTTGGTAATCTTTTACTTAGTACAATGTAATTGAATCTATAATTGTTTGATAGCTTAATTAAAAGCTAAATCTTTGCATCAGTGAATATACTAATATTATCTACTTACAAATATAAGCATGACTGTTGAAATCATATTTGAAAATTTTCCCAATTTATCTGAAAATCAGAAACAAAATTTTAGAAAATTAGAGGAATTGTATAAAGATTGGAATCAAAAAATAAATGTGGTTTCGAGAAAAGACATAGATGAACTCTATTTAAGGCATGTTTTGCATTCCTTGGGAATTGCAAAATTTATAACTTTTAAAGATGGTTCATCAATATTAGATGTTGGAACTGGTGGTGGTTTTCCTGGAATACCATTAGCTATTATGTTTCCTGAAGTTCATTTTACTTTAGTGGATTCTATCGGTAAAAAGATCAAAGTGGTGAACGAGGTGGTTGAAGGTTTACAACTAACCAATGTTACTACTATAAATGCTCGCGTAGAGGAGATACCTGGTAAATTCGATTTTATCGTCAGTAGGGCTGTGGCAGCAATGCCAACTTTTGTACACTGGATAAAAGGAAAAATAAAAAAGGAATCAGTACACACTGTAAGAAACGGAATACTGTATTTAAAAGGCGGAGACCTGAATGATGAGTTAAAAGACTATAGAGCCGCACAGGTCTATAATTTGACCGATTACTTCAAAGAAGATTTCTTCGAGACGAAGAAAATGGTTTATCTGCCGCTTAAATATAAAGGTTGAGCGTATGTATTAAAGAAGAAATGAACTGTAGTATGCCTTCTTATATTTACGGGCAAATTCTTTTAAATAATTCCATGCGTGAATCTGAATACATGTTATATGTAATCTTAAGTTATTGACTGTCATAAGCAATTGATTTTAAGTGAAGTACAAATCTCGGTAAATTACCTTTAATTTACAATTAATTAACGTTAAATTTACATTGATATTGTATTGGAGGCGTGTTAATGTTTCTTAAATACTAAAAAAACCCCGTAAACAAATTTGTTTATGGGGCTTTTTATTGTAGTGAGAATTTTTTTATTCACTCCATGGTGGCACGACACCGTTTGATCTTGCATAAGCAATAAGCTGACCTTTGTGCTCACCATTATGCTCCATAATCGCTAACAATCCGCCTAGTTTATTTGATTTCATAAAACCAAAATCAACTTCGTCATTAAGGTTGGCGTCTTCAATCTTGGTAATATTTTCTAGAACGAACTCGTTAGATTTTTTAAGAGCTGCAATGATATTTTCTTTACCGGTGATTTTACCTAAGTTCATTACGTCTACATCTTCTGGTGGAACAAATCCTAATTTAGACGCTAAAAAGTAATTTCCTCCTGCAACGTGTAAAAGGGCTTCGCCAACAGAGCTGATACCTTCTGCTGGTCTCCAATCATATTTTTCTTCAGGAAAAGCTTCTGCAAGTTGAATTACTTGATGTTGGTTTCCGGTTAAAACACCTTTGATTGTGTTCTGTGTCAGTTCTTCTTGTGCATAAGAAAAGCATCCTGCAAATAAGAATGCTACGAGTAATAACTTTTTCATAATTAGAGTGTTAGGGTTATTAAAAGTAATGTGTAATACACGTAAAGTAAACTAAAATAAGGGTAATGTCAAAAAAAAGGCTGAATTAACATTCAGCCTTTAAAGTTGTTTTTATCCTAAAAACGGATACCTGTAATCTACAGGAGTAACAAAAGTTTCTTTGATTAATCTTGGAGAGACCCAACGTAAAAGGTTTTGAGCTGATCCTGCCTTATCGTTAGTTCCAGAAGCTCTAGCACCACCGAAAGGTTGTTGACCAACTACAGCGCCTGTAGGTTTGTCATTGATATAGAAGTTACCTGCACAATTTTGTAATGCCTTTGTAGCTTCGTCAATAGCATATCTATCTTGAGAAAGTACAGCGCCGGTAAGTGCGTACTCAGAAGTGCCATCAATTAATTGTAATGTTGCGCTCCAATCTTTATCATCGTAAACGTAAATAGTCACTACAGGACCGAATAATTCAGTTTCCATAGTAGTGTATTTTGGGTCTGTCGTTAAAATAACGGTCGGTTCAATAAAGTATCCTTTAGATTTATCAAAAGAACCACCTGCATATATTTCAGCATTTTTGTCTTCTTTGGCTTGTGTAATGTACTTTGCCAATTTGTCAAAAGAACCTTCGTGTATAACAGCCGTAATAAAATTACTCATGTCTTCAGGAGAACCAGGTTCGTTAAAAGAAGCGATATCGGCCTTAACATATTCTAAAATCTCTTTAGAAGTAGATTTTGGTAAGTATACTCTTGAAGCTGCGCTACATTTTTGACCTTGAAATTCGAATGCTCCCCTTGAAATAGCCGTAGCAACTTGTTTAGGATTGGCAGTTGGGTGTGCTAAAATAAAATCTTTACCACCAGTTTCACCAACTATTTTTGGGTATGTCTTATAGGTATGAATGTTGTTTCCTATTTGCTTCCAAAGTTCTTTGAATACATGTGTAGAACCTGTAAAGTGAATACCAGCAAAGTCTGGGCTAGCCAATACTGTTTCGGTAATCATTACTGGGTCACCATAAACAACATTGATAACTCCGTCAGGTAAACCAGCTTCTTTAAAAACATCTACAATAACTTTTGCAGAGAAAATTTGAGAATCACTCGGTTTCCATACAACAACGTTCCCCATCATAGCTGCACTTGCAGGTAGATTACCAGCAATGGCAGTAAAGTTGAAAGGAGTAATTGCGTAAACAAATCCTTCTAAAGGGCGATATTCTACCCTGTTCCAAATACCTTCGGCAGAATCTGGTTGCTCTGCATAAATTTGCGACATGTACTCTACGTTAAAACGTAAAAAGTCAATTAACTCGCAAGCGGCATCTATTTCTGCTTGGTGAATATTTTTAGATTGTGCGATCATGGTCGCCGCATTAATCTTCGCGCGGTAAGGACCTGCAAGTAGCTCAGCTGCTTTCAAGAATATAGCTGCGCGTTGTTCCCAAGTTAAGTTGGCCCATGCGGTTCTAGATGACAAACAGTTATCAATCGCTGATTGTACATATTCTTTAGTAGCTGTATGGTAGGTGCCAACAATATGTTTGTGATCATGTGGGGGAGACATTGGCTTAGTGTTGCCTGTGCGTACCTCTTCTGATCCAATGTACATAGGTACATCTATCTTGTCGTTAAAATATGCCTTGTATTGTTCCAAAACCGCTTCTCTTTCTGGAGACCCAGGAGCATAGCTTTTAATTGGTTCGTTAAATGCTGTAGGAACTTGAAAAAATCCTTTACCCATTGTCAAAATTTTTAAATTAAAAAGTTGACCAAAGGTACTAAAAGGGTGTTGGACTAAAAACTATAAAAGACTTTAGTTAAGTGCGAAAGGTGCGCTAAATTTAAAAGTAGGAATATATACTCTGAATTTTTGAGCATTATCCATAATCACCATATTATAATGACCTTTCATGGCGCCGATTGGTGATGTAAGCAAGCAGCCAGAATTGTATGTATGAGATTCGCCGGGCTGAATTACCGGTTTTTTACCAATAACACCTTCGCCGTCTAAGGTTTCCATATCATTCAAAGAATCATATATTTTCCAATGACGAGAGGTTAGTTGAACAGCATCTTTACTTTGGTTCTCAATGGTAATCGTATACCCAAAAGCATAATGCATTTTGTAGTTTTTAAAGAACGTGCCTTCAAAAGTAGTTTGAACCGAAATTTTAATGCCTTTAGTAACCTGTGTTATCATCATATTTAATATGTAAATACGCTTGCAGCGATTAATATGGTTATCGCAATACTTCCTAAAATAACAAATAATGTGTTTAGGAAAAAATACTTTATAACTGTTTTAACTCTTCCTTGTTGATAGAAATTCCGCATTGCTTTGTAAAGGTAAATAGCGAATATTAAAATAAAGAATCCTTCGCTACTAATATTGAATACTGCGTTGATCAAATTGCTAACAATGAGCAAGATAAATAATAATGACTGATTGTGGAAACTAAAGATTAAATGATCGGTATAAGTGTATTTTTTTCTGATATAGACCATCCAAATGAAAAAAGAAAAGAACGGAAGAAAGAAAAATGTGGTGAATGGTAGTTTTGAAATTAAAGAATTTATAAATGTTCCAGGTCGTTTTTCTATATCAACTAAACTAGTTGCTAAGTTGAATGCCATTTCATTTTCTTTGTTTTGAGGTATTTCGAACTTTGTTAAACCTTGTTCAAAGTAATAAATGGTATCATGTTTAATAATGGTATTGAAGAAGTCTATTTTACCAAGAAAGCGGCGTGTTAGACCCTCTGTATTTATGTCTTTAAAATAAGGGTTTGGGTCGGCAAGAATAGTAGAGTCTTTTTTACTAATTCCGTTTTTGATATAGCTATTTATATCAAGCGAGTCTAATTGAGATAAGGCGAACTGTTTCTCTTCTTCGTTATCAAAATCAATTTTATCAAATTCTGCATCAAAGTCAATAATTGGTTTTTTGTTTTCGTAGCCAAATTTATTATAGGTCTCAAATTTGCTGTTAAAGCTAATAATCAAGAAATAGATAATAGATAAACTTAATAGAAAACGAAATGGGTTGGTGTATGACAGGCGCTTACCTGAAATATATTCCCGTGTTATTTTACCGGGCCTTAAAAGTAAAGCGGTTAATGTTTTCCATAGTTTAGAATCATATGATAAATAATTCGCAAGAAATTCTTCAAAAAAATCAAAAAGGGTGAGTTTTTTTGTGCTGTTGGCTTGAGAGCAATTAGGGCAGTATTTATCGCTTAACTCTAGTGGGTGCCCACAATTTAGGCAGTCTACACCTCGGTATTTTAGTTTAAATCTGCCTGATGGTTGAACGGCTGGTTTGTTCTCCATAAATTAATGAAAAACGTAAATATACAGCTAGTTGGTGATATTTCTAGAATTGGCAGAGCCAATACCGATTATGCTATCGTACATATCGCCGAAGTTGCGGTAGTATACCAGTACAAGGTAATTATTTTCTGTAAAATGGAAGTTACCCCCGACCTCGTTTAATTTTATTTTGTCTCCGCCTTTCACGGCATATTTGTAGTTGTAAAACCCTTGTTTCATTTTTAGAGTGGCTTCTAGCATACCATTCTTTTCATTGTAAACCATTTTATTTTCGTCGGTAAGGGCGTAATTATTGAATTTGCCGAAGACGTAAACATCATCAAGAGCTATATATTCGGTGTAGGGTAGGCTAAAATATACGTTGGTATATTCTGCTTCTTTAGAAGCATTGTCGCCCTGTAAAGTTCTGATCACGAAATCTCCGTTAATGTCAGGGAAATAGGTGTATGGCTTGTCGTTTCTGAAATCATCAGAAAATAAATAATGATTGTATAAGTCGGTAAGGTCGATGCTAGAAATTTGCGAGCTTGGTGCTCTTAAGTCACTAGTGTCGAATAATAAAAATTCATTGCCGCCATAAAAAGCAGTTTCTTGATCATACTTATAAACCAGTTCATCGCCTAAAGTGTATTGTGGCGCTACATTGGTAATGGCAGTAGGCCAATAGTGATTTTGAAGAATCGCAACTTTAACCTCTTTTTTTGGGTTTATTAACCGCAAAGAACCAGAGGTAATACTAAATTGTACCACTTGCTTTTCGTTAATAAAATTAAAATCTCTAGAGCGTTTTATAGCAGTAGCTACCTTTACAATATCTTTGTATACCACGAATCTTCTCGAAAATTGAAGGTCATTATCACTGTTGTAAACTTCTAAAAGATAATTTCCGCTAACTTTTAAACGAACATTATCATTAGGTATGGTCAGTTGATAATTAGAGTACGACTGTAATGTGCTATAGCTATTCTCGTAATTGGTAATTCGTTGGTTGTCTACGCCGTCTAAATATTGAGATTTCAACAAAGAAGAGGGTGTCCAATCATAATCGCAATGAATTACTTTGTAATAATAGTCTTGTTCATTGGCTAGAATATCATCGAACTCTAAATAAATAGGTTCGCCAATTTTAATTACAGGAAACTGATCTTCTGTGGGGCCTTTAAAAACGATCGATTTTATGTTGTTTGGCGGATTTGCTTCTAATTGTACCTGGGCAACTAAGTTTTGCAAGAATAATAGACAAATAAAATGTTTAATGAAAATTCGCATTGACCCAGTAATTTTTAAGTAAAGGTAAACAAAAACGATGCCTAAATAATATACCTCGTTCTAATGACTAAATTATGGGTTAATAATTATGAAAACGAAGTTTTTGTACTTAAATTTGCTCAAATTTTGATAACCTAAAGGTCTATACGCACATGTCAAAAGACATTCGAATTAAAAAAGGGCTCAACATTAATCTTGTGGGCGCCGCAGAACAGACTACTTCAAAAGCTGTTTCAAGTAATGTTTATGCTATACAGTTAAGTGATTTTCACGGAATTACTCCTAAAATGATGGTAAAGCAAGGCGCCGAAGTGAAAGCGGGAGAGCCTTTGTTCTATAACAAAAACATGGAAAGCATGATTTTTGTTTCTCCAGTAAGCGGTGAGCTTATAGAGATTGAAAGAGGGGATAGAAGACGTATTTTGACCTTAAAGATATTAGCGGACAAAACACAAGAGCCATTTACAGGTGCTACTATAGATGTTGAAAAATCATCTAAAGAACAGTTGAAAGCTCTTTTATTGAAAAGTGGCTGTTGGCCATTTATCAAGCAGAGACCTTATGATGTAGTTGCTAATCCTGATACAACACCAAAATCTATTTTTATTTCTGGATATTCAAGTGGACCTTTGCAGGCAGATTTGGATTATGTATTACAGGGTAAGGAGAAAGAGCTACAATCTGCAATTACTGCATTAGGCAAATTAACGCCAGGTAAAGTTCATTTATCTGTAGGTTCTAGTAAATCGCCATTGTCTACAATAACTGGTGTTGAGTTGCATAATGTATCTGGTCCGCATCCTGCAGGGTTGGTTGGTACTCAGATCAATAAAATTGATCCTATCAATAAGGGTGAATTGGTTTGGACGGTAACTCCGCAAGATTTAATCATTATTGGGGAATATTTGCTAACAGGTAAGTTCAATGCAGAGCGCGTTATCGCACTTGCGGGTTCATCTGTAAAAGCACCTAAATATTACACAACTAAAATAGGGGCAGAGATTTCTACTTTTTTATACGCTAGTGGTGTAAATGAAGAAAACTTTAGAGTTATCAATGGAGATGTACTTACAGGTTCTAAAAGTAGACCAGATGGTTATTTAGGATATTATAATAATACGGTTACGGTTATTCCAGAAGGCGACGATTATGAATTGTTCGGATGGAATAAGCCGGTTTTTAATAAAATATCGGCTACAAGAGCATTGACGTTCTCTTGGATGCAGCCAAATAAGAAATATGAATTAGATACCAATACCAACGGTGAGCATAGAGCTTTCGTGGTAACTGGGCAATATGAAGAGGTTTTTCCGATGGATATTTTTCCAATGCAACTGTTAAAAGCTTGTATGGTAAAAGACTTGGATGAGATGGAGCAGTTAGGTTTATATGAGGTAGCTCCTGAAGATTTTTCGTTAACTGAGTTTATATGTATTTCTAAGCAGCCACACCAAAAGATTATTCGTGAGGGGTTAGATTTATTGCAAAAAGAAATAGGATAAGAAATGAGTTTAAAAAGCAAATTACACGAACTTAAGCTAAAGTATCAGGGTAAGAAAATGGCTCCTGCCTTTAATGCCTTTCATACTTTTTTGTTTTCGCCAGATGAGACTACTCATGCAGGTGGTACACATGTAAAATCAGCAGATGATTTAAAACGTACAATGAACACAGTAATAATGGCACTGATACCAGTGTTAATATTCTCAATGTTCAACGCAGGTTATCAGCATTTTTCTGCTATTAACGGTTTTCCGGCAGATTTCTCTTTAATGAACGATTTCCTAACATGGGATAACCTTTGGATCGGTATTATTAAGGTATTGCCATTAGTAGTTGTTTCTTATGGAGTCGGACTTTTAGTAGAATTTATTTTTGCTGTCATAAAAGGTCACGAAGTAGAAGAAGGATATTTAGTTACTGGTATGTTAGTGCCATTAATTGTACCTATCGATACGCCACTTTGGATGTTGGCAGTAGCCGTAGTTTTCGGTGTTGTTATTGGTAAAGAGGTTTTTGGTGGTACAGGTATGAATATTCTTAATCCGGCATTAACAATTAGAGCATTCTTGTTCTTTGCTTATCCTACATGGATGAGTGGTGATAAAGTTTGGGTTTACGGTGCTCGTGAGCGTTCAGAAGAAATTCTTGCTGGGGCAAATGTTGATGCGATATCAGGTGAAACTATATTAGGATACTTAGCGCAGAATAAAGGAGCTGAAATGACATATTCTGTTTCAGATATGTTCTTCGGTTTTATACCAGGTTCTGTAGGTGAAACATCTGCATTTTTAATCTTATTAGGTGGTTTATTTTTGATATTCACAAAAATTGCTAGCTGGAGAATAATGGTAAGTGCTGTTATTGGTTCATTGGTTATGGGCTTAATATTCAATCAAGTCGTAGATTTTGGTTGGGTAGGCGAATCAAGTAAATTTTACGGATTGATGAGTTTCGATTTCTGGAAGCATTTAATCGTAGGTGGTTTGGCATTCGGTATTGTCTATATGGCAACAGATCCTGTAACTGGTTCACAAACTAATAAAGGAAAGTGGTATTATGGTTTCTTTATAGGTTTCATTTCTGTAATGATCCGTGTTTTTAACCCTGCATACCCAGAAGGTGTCTTCTTGGCTATCCTTTTAATGAACGTATTTGCACCAACAATCGATCATTATGTAGTTAGGGGTAATATTAAAAGAAGAATGAACAGATTAAAAAATGCTACTATCTACCCGAAAGATTCTGATGGTAAGGCAAAGGAACTTAAAGCTGAAACAGTTTAATTATGGCACAAAAAACAGATAGTAACGTTTATACAGTAGTTTTTGCGGCTATTATGGTTGTGGTAGTTGGGTCAATACTTGCGTTTTTGGCTTCAGCATTACGACCTAACATTCAAGAAAATGAGCGTTTTGAAAAACAGCAGAACATTCTTTATGCCATGGGTGTAAATGAAAATGGAGATGATGCTGGTAGTGTAAATTTTATACCTACAGATGTTGTAGAAAATGAGTTTGCAAGTTATATCAAAGAGCAGTTGGTAATTCAAGGTGATAAAATCACTCAAGATGATCAAGCGTATTTGATTGATTTAAAAAAGCAATTAGCGAACATTAAAAAGGGAGAACCTTATAAGTTACCCGTTTTTATTGGTGATAAAGATGGTAAGAAATTTTATATCATTCCAATGTACGGTAAAGGACTTTGGGATGCTATTTGGGGTTTTATCGCTTTAGATGATACCATGACTGTTCAAGGTGTATATTTTGATCATAAAGGGGAAACTCCTGGTTTAGGTGCTAACATTAAAATGCGTTATTTCATGGACGATTTTAAGGGAGAAACTATTTTAAATGGAACTCAGTATGCAGGTATAGCAGTAGCCAAAGGGAACAATGACCCATTGAATAATACGAAAGATGATAATGAAGTAGATGCCTTGGCTGGTGCTACTATTACCGGTAACGGTGTTTCTGCTATGATTAGCGAAACTGTCAAATTATACAAACCTTATTTAGAAACAATTAGAGCAAAGTAACATGGCACTACTATCAAAAAAAGATACAAATCTTATTACTGATCCACTTGCGGACAACAACCCTATCACTATTCAGGTATTAGGTATTTGTTCGGCATTGGCAATTACAGCAGAGCTAAAGGCGTCTTTGGTAATGGCTATTTCTGTAATGTTCGTATTAGGTGCAGGTAACGTAGTTATCTCATTGATGAGAAATATCATTCCATCGAAAATTAGAATCATTGTTCAGTTAATTGTAGTTGCTACATTGGTTATTATAGTGGATCAAGTACTTAAGGCATATGCTTATGAGTTAAGTAAAACCTTGGCTGTATTCGTGGGTCTAATTATTACAAACTGTATAATTATGGGTCGTTTTGAAGCGTTTGCTTTGGCAAACGGACCATGGCGTTCATTTTTAGATGGTATTGGTAACTCTTTAGGTTACGGTGTAATCTTGATAATTGTTGGTTTCTTTCGAGAATTATTAGGTTCTGGTACCTTATTTGGATATCCAGTGTTAGGAGACCCAATAATGAAAACAGGGTTGTATGCTACAGGATATGAGAATAATGGTTTTATGATTATTCCACCAGCAGCATTAATTGTAGTTGGTATCATTATTTGGGTACAACGCTCAAGAAATCCTGCGTTAGTAGAAGAGAATTAAACAGACATTTAAGTAGAAATTATGTTAGAACATGTAGAATTATTTTTTAAGTCCATCTTTATTGATAACATGGTATTTGCCGTGTTCTTGGGGATGTGTTCTTATTTAGCGGTATCCAAAAAAGTGGCTACTGCAGTTGGTTTAGGTGCTGCTGTTATATTCGTATTGGCGGTTACTGTACCAATGAACTGGTTGTTAGATAAATATTTGTTACAAGACGGAGCCTTAGTTTGGCTAGGTCCTGAATATGCCGAATACAACCTTAGCTTTTTATCATTTATTCTGTTTATTGCGACTATTGCTACAATGGTACAGTTGGTAGAGATTGTAGTGGAGAAATTCTCACCTTCTTTATATAACTCATTGGGTATATTCTTACCATTGATTGCCGTTAACTGTGCAATTCTTGGTGGATCTTTATTCATGCAGGCAAGAGAAATCGAAACTTTAGGTTTAGCATTCAATTATGGTGTTAGTTCTGGTATTGGTTGGTTCTTGGCAATTTTGGCAATTGCTGCAATACGCGAAAAAATTAGATATAGTAATGTTCCTGCTCCTTTAAGAGGCCTAGGTATTACATTTATTATCACTGGTCTTATGGGTATTGGCTTTCAAAGTTTTGGAGGTATGTTAACTGGTGGCGGTGATGATGCTGAAGAAGCTACAGAGCAAGTTAATCAGGTAATTCAGCCAGAGGTTGTAACACCTGTCGAAGAGGTAGTAGTAGAAAAGAACGAAGAAATTGACAAACAAGTAATTTCTTATAACGACATAAATAAATAAACATGATTTTAGCTGCAAGTACAGGCGGAACTATTTTAATAACTGTTGTCGCATTTCTAATATTGTTGATGGCATTAGTAGCATTGCTTCTGTTTACGAAACAAAAACTATCTCCATCTGGTCCTGTAACCATTACAATTAACGGAGAAAAGAAAATTGAAGTTTCTTCAGGTGGATCGTTGTTGTCAACTTTAGGAAATCAAAAAGTATTCTTACCATCTGCATGTGGTGGTGGTGGTACATGTATTCAGTGCGAATGTCATGTGCTTTCTGGTGGTGGTGAAGCCTTACCAACAGAAACGCCTCACTTCTCGAAAAGAGAATTGAACCATGGTGCACGTTTAGCCTGTCAGGTGAAGGTGAAACAAGATATGGAAATTACGATACCAGAAGAAGTTTTCGGTATTAAGAAATGGCCAGGTAAAGTTGTACGTAATTACAACGTCGCATCTTTTATTAAGGAGTTCGTAGTTGAAATCCCAGAAGATATGGGGTATAAGGCAGGTGGATATATTCAAATTGAGATTCCTCAATGTGAAGTTAAATTTGCTGATATTGATATTACAGCACACCCAGAAGAGCATGAAACTCCAGATAAGTTTCAAGCAGAGTGGGATAAGTTCAACCTTTGGCCTTTAGTAATGAAGAATCCAGAAACGGTAGAAAGAGCGTATTCAATGGCATCTTTTCCTGCAGAAGGAAGAGAGATTATGTTGAATGTGCGTATTGCAACTCCGCCATGGGATCGTGCTAAAAATGGTTGGATGGATGTAAACCCTGGTGTTGCATCTTCATATATATTTAATCTTAAGAAAGGTGATGAAGTAGTTATTTCTGGACCTTACGGTGAATTTTTCATTAATGAGTCAGATTCAGAAATGTTATACGTAGGTGGTGGTGCAGGTATGGCACCAATGCGTTCGCATTTATATCATTTATTCAAAACCTTAAAAACCGATAGAAAAGTAAGTTATTGGTATGGTGGTCGTTCAAAACGTGAATTGTTTTATTTAGACCATTTCTATAAGTTAGAAGAAGAGTTTCCTAATTTTAAATTCTATTTGGCACTTTCAGAACCAATGGATGTTGACAATTGGAAAGTAAAAGAAAATATAGATGCACCTGGTGATGGATTCGTAGGTTTCATTCACAATTGTGTGATTGATAATTACCTAAGTCTACATGAGTCGCCAGAAGATATTGAACTTTATTTCTGTGGACCACCATTAATGAACAAAGCTGTTCAGAAAATGGGTGAAGATTTCGGTATCCCAGATGAGCATATACGTTTTGATGACTTTGGTGGATAAGCTATAAGTGATTGTAAAAATGAAAAAAAACCGATATGTAATGTATCGGTTTTTTTATAAAATTATTTTAAGATGCACGTATTAACAGAACAAGAACTTCATAATTTGGCTATGAATATTGTTGGCAAACAGTTGGAGGAAGAAGGGTTTGAGTTTTTAGCCGTAAACAGTGAATTGCGTAAAAATCCGCAGTTTGTATGTACAAAAGATAAGAAAATGCGCTTTGTAGTGGTAAAAGCAATAGAATACCCTGGTGACCCAAAGGAAATGGATTTATTTATGTCTGACCTTACAAAAATGAAAGATCATGCGATTAAATTTGAGGCTACTACCTTTTATGCTGGTGTAGGTTTGGTTAATGCAGCAGATCACAATTTGCCAGTATATTTAGATGAAGAGTATTTAGTTGATTATGACGGTTTAATAGAGATATGAAAAAGTATATTTATGTAGTTGCCGTATTAATTGGGCTGGTATATTCTTGTAAAGAAAACAAAGCTGAATTTCGTAATGAAAATACTGGGGGTGCATTAGGTACTTCGTATAGTATCATCTCAATCTCGAGCGATGAATTAGATTTACAAAAAGATATTGACTCCGTATTTGCGGTAATTAACCATTCTTTATCCACTTATATTCCCGACTCAGATATCTCTAGAATAAATAAAGGGGATAGTACTATAATGGTTGATAAGATGTTTCAAGAAGTATTTAATCTGTCTAAATCAATTCATAAAGAAACCAATGGCTTTTTTGATCCAACGGTTGGTACGCTTGTAAATGCATGGGGATTCGGACCTGAACGTCAAATTTCGATGGACAGTCTTAAAATAGACAGCTTGCTGAATTATGTAGGTTTGGATAAGATTATTTTGGATGATAGTAATCGTATAGTAAAAGATAATCCTAATATCTACTTAGATTTTAATGCTATTGCTAAGGGATATGCTATTGACAGACTTGCGGCTATGTTAGATGCTAAGGGTATAGATAACTATCTGATTGAAGTAGGAGGTGAATTAGTAGCCAAAGGTAAGAATACCATAAAAGATAAATTTTGGGTGGTTGGTATCGATGATCCCGAGATGGAGGTAAATAGAGCTACCAAAATAATAATCAATTTAAATGATAGGGCATTAGCGTCTTCGGGTAATTACCGTAAGTTTAGAATCGATGAAGAAACAGGTAGAAAGTATGTGCATACGATAAACCCCAAAACAGGCTATACCCAACTATCTAATACACTTGCCGTAACTATATTAGCAGATGACTGTGCTACGGCAGATGCTTATGCAACAGCATTAATGGCGATGAATATAGAGGATGCTTTTGAGCTCGTTGAAGAAAATGAAAGTCTAGAAGCTTATATAATTTATTTGGATGAAAACGGTGATACGCAAGAGTTTTCGACTGAAGGGTTCAAAGCGCTTGTAGTGAAATAACTATTTTTTTACGAACGGAATTAACTCTCCAGGAGCTAAGCGATATCTATTGATGTTTTCTTGGCTCATTAGCTTTGTAAAATCTATTTCTTCTACGGTAAAACCGATACCTCTTAATTTATCAAAATAATCTTTGCCATAAATACGAACATGATCGTATTGACCAAAAATTTTTGCGCGTTCAACTTTGTCAGTTATAGAATCATCTTCAAAAGTTACTTCTCTGTTCAAATCTTGCGGAATTTGAAAAATACCCCAACCACCAGGTTTTAGAATTCTATACAATTCTGACATTGCTTTAGTGTCATCTGGTATGTGTTCTAGTACATGATTGCATAGAATAACATCGAACATATTATCTTCAAACGGTAGGTTGCAAATATCTGCCTTAACATCTGCTAAAGGTGAATTTAAATCTGTAGTAACGTAATTTAGATTCTTAAGTTTTCTAAATCTTTTATAGAATGCTTGTTCAGGGGCAAAGTGTAAAACATGTAACGGAGCAGTGAAAAAATCTGTCTCTTCCTTTAAAAATAACCATAGTAAGCGATGGCGTTCTAAAGATAGGGTAGAAGGTGAGAGCACATTTTCACGTGGCTTTTCATATCCATAAGGTAAAAAGCTTCGAAAAGTATTGCCATCAATAGGGTCTTCGTAGGTGTTACCACGATAGTAAGCCTTAAAAAAAGGCTTTACCAAATAGCTTAAAGATATTAATACAGGCCTTGGAACAAGGTTAAGAAAAAATTTAAAAATTTTCTTCATCTGTACTTTCTAACTTTTTGCAGTAGAAGAGGTGAACTCATCTTCTTCGTTACTGACAATACCTAAAGCTTCGTAAATATATTTGAAGGTAGATAGCAATTCAGGTTTTCCGTTGACGATAGCGACATCGTGCTCAAAATGGGCACTAGGTTTACCATCAGCTGTCAAAATTGTCCAGCCATCTTTCAATTGTTTAATATTTTTGGTACCCATATTGGTCATAGGTTCGATAGCAACTGTCATGCCTTCAGCAAATTTTTTGCCTCTACCACGTCTGCCATAATTTGGCATTTCAGGTCCTTCATGCATTTTTCTGCCTAATCCATGACCTACCAATTCGCGTACAACGCCGTAACCATGGTCTTCAGTGAATTTTTGTATGGCATAACCTACATCGCCCACACGGTTGCCTACTTTAAACTCACGTATACCAATGTAAAGCGATTTCTTAGTGACCTCTAATAACTTTTTAACTTCAGGGCTAACTTCTCCTACTTCAAAAGTATAGGCATGATCTCCGTAGAATTCATTTTTTAAAGCTCCGCAATCAATCGAAATAATATCACCTTCAACTAAAGGCGTGTTATTTGGAATACCATGTACTACTTGAGCATTTGGACTCACACATAATGAGTTCGGAAAATCATATAATCCTAAGAAACCTGGTACAGCACCGTGGTCGCGAATAAAAGCTTCTGCTAAAGTGTCTAGTTGAAGGGTGGTAACTCCCGGTTTTACCTCAGAAGCTATCATGCCTAAAGTTTTAGATACGATAAGCGCACTTTCGCGCATTAACTCAATCTCTTCGGCTGTTTTTAATTTAATCATAAAGTCAATTACTTTCTGTTGTACCTAAATTTATACCAATGAATTTTGAGTCATAAATTTCGATTTTTCTACACCCATCATTTTTAAGATAGTAGGTGCAATATCTCCTAAAACACCGTCTTTAATATGGTGAATATCTTTGTCTACCAAAATCAGCGGAACAGGATTGGTAGTGTGTGCCGTGTTAGGGCTACCATCTTCGTTCACCATGGTTTCGCAATTACCGTGATCGGCAATAACGATTACCGAGTAATTTTTGGTAATAGCTGCAGTAATTACATCTTTAGCACATTCATCAACCGTTTCGCAAGCTTTTATGGCAGCTTCCATAACACCTGTATGCCCAACCATATCTGGGTTAGCAAAGTTTAGACAGATAAAATCTACTTCACCTTTGTTAATTTCAGGAATAATTTTATCCCTAATTTCATAAGCACTCATTTCTGGTTGAAGGTCATAAGTAGCCACCTTTGGCGACGGACATAAAATACGAGTTTCACCATCAAAAGGCACTTCTCTACCACCGTTAAAAAAGAAGGTTACATGTGGGTATTTTTCGGTTTCTGCAATACGTATTTGCTTTTTACCTGCATTAGCCAAAACCTCACCTAATGTTTCAACAATATTATCTTTATTATACACTACATGAACCTTTTCGTAAGATTCATCATAGTTGGTAAGTGTAACATAATATAAATTAAGCTTGTGCATGTTTTGTTCATGCATATCAACCTGACTTAAAACTTGCGTAAGCTCTCGCCCACGGTCAGTTCTAAAATTAAAAAATATAACAACATCATCTTCCTTTACAGAGGCAATAGGTGTGCCATCGGTATTAGTCATTACAATAGGTTTTATAAACTCATCGGTAACGTCATGGTCATAACTTTTCTGAATAGTTTGCCCTATGTCAGTCGATTTTTCACCCTCTGCATTTACGATTACATCATAAGCCTCTTTAACACGCTCCCATCGTTTGTCACGATCCATTGCGTAGTATCTACCGATAACCGTTGCTAGTTTAGTGTTTTTGTCAGCACAATAATGAACAATATCTTCTAAAAAACCTTTTCCACTTTTTGGGTCAACATCTCTACCATCGGTAAAGGCATGTAAATACATATTTTCTACGCCAGATTCTTTACCAGCGGCAATTAAACCTTTAATGTGATTAGTGTGGCTATGAACACCACCATCACTAAGAAGACCTAAAAAATGAACATCTTTATTGTTCTTTTTTGCGTATTCGAACGCACTTTTTAAAACTGGTTCAGAACTTAAGGTATTCTCTTTTACAGCTTTGTTGATTTTAGCCAAATCTTGATAAACAATGCGACCAGCGCCTAAATTCATATGACCCACCTCGCTATTACCCATTTGACCTTCAGGAAGACCAACGTTCATACCATCTGTAAGAAGGTTAGAATTAGCATATTTCGTATATAAACTATCTATAAAAGGAGTATTGGCTTTATCTACTGCAGATACTTCTGGATCAGGAGATTTACCCCAACCATCTAATATCATTAAGATTACTTTTTTGTTCATCTTCAAAAGGTTTTAAGAGTACAAAAATACTATGTTCTTTCAAGTTAAGCTACTAGTTGACCTGCCTTTTTTGTTTTGGTACTATATCCCAACATAATTTAAGTTTTGGTGAAGATTTGTTTGTTAAAGTTTAGTTATAACATTGTTAATGCATGAAACATTTGCATCAGTTTGGCGTCTTTTAATTGTACACTATTGTACTCATCAATCAAAAATCAATAATCATGAGAAAAGTATGTATCACATTATCAATGGTAGCGCTTACCATCACAGCTACAGCTACCGCAAATAACACGAACGATGTAGTATTAGCAAATCAAATGGAGCTCGTTGCTAAAGTAGATTTGAGCTCTTTTTGTAAAGCCGTTATGCAAGGCGATATCGAAACAGTTAAGCGGTTAATCGATTTAGGCGAAGATGTAAATCAGAAATCGTTGGGTTTGACGCCTGCAATGTTCGCTGCGCGCTACAATAAGGTAGCTGTATTAGAATTACTTATTAATAATGGTGCCGATTTAAAAATTCAAAGTAGCCAAGGGTATACTGCGAAGCGGTATGCGGAATTGTCAAATGCTTCTGAAGCTCTAGAAATAATTGAAACTGCAATAGGTAGTTAAATATGTTTATTGGTCTTTAAACTATTTAAGAAAATAGCATTAAGATTGGTCTAAGATATTTTCTCTGTTATTTGGATATTTTCTAATTGTTAAATATTTACTATAACTTTCTTAATATTACACAATTAATAGAATTGTATGTGTAAATTTATTATATCAATAATATTATTAATCATTAATACGTTTTATTATGAAAAAATCAATTACGATTTTACTGTGTATTAGTGTATTTTCATTAACGGGGGTTTTTGCAAATACAAGTGACGCTATCAATTCTAACGAAAAGATATCTATTTCTGCCAATGATGAGATTAGCTCGTTATGTAAAGCAGTAATGAAAGGTGATGTAGATCAAGTAAGAAGTTTGTTGGCTTTGGGTGAAAAGTTAAATGAAAAGTCTTTAGGTCTTACGCCGGCAATGTATGCTGCTAGATATAATAAGGCAGAAGTACTTAAGGTTTTAGTACTGAACGGTGCAAACCTAAATATTAAGAGTGACCAAGGTTACACAGCCAAAGATTATGCTAAAATGTCGAATGCAAATGATGTGTTAGCAGTTATTAATCAAGACATGTAATTTCAAATATTGTAAAATAAAAAGGGCTCATTGAAATTTCAATGAGCCCTTTTTAAATACTAAAATTTCTACTCCAAATAGTGTTCAGGTAAAAGAGTGAAACGCGTTAAAAATCAAATCCATTTGCTGCTCTCACAACAAAAGCATACAGTGCCGAAAATATCATTAGGGCACAAAATACTGAGTAGACCTTTAAAAATGTAACCAATACTATTGGTTTACAGTTCTCAAACGCCTGCACGTACAAGTTTCTGAAATGTGTAATTGTTCCCATTATAGTGTTCTTCTATGATTAAATCATAGCTACAAAGGCAATTCTTAAATGGTAAAATAAGCTTGGGACTTCCTCAAATTTACAAAAATATAAACACTGCGTATTGTCCTCTAGACCAACTGTACAAAAAATCCGATTAACCTTGGTTTTTGTATTTATCTATGGCTTCTCTGATTTTTTCTATTCTATTTTCAGGATCAGGGTGTGTGCTTTGAAATTCAGGAGTACGATCTGGACCGCCAGCTGATTTTAAAATTTCCATCACCTTGATCATCTCGTAAGGGTCATAACCAGATTGGATCATAAATAGAACACCTAGCTCATCACTTTCCAATTCATCGCCTCGACCATTTTTTAATAGTGTGTTCTGGCCAATGCTTCCTAAAATACTACCCATATCGCCAGCACCAACTGTTGCTCCCATGGTTGCAGTTTGCCAAGTTTGGCTATCGGCTATTCTTTCAGCAGAATGTCTACCGATAACATGACCAATTTCATGACCTAAAACACCAGCTAATTGTGCTTCGTTAAGTTGCGAGAATAAGGCATAAGTAATAAAACACTGTCCGCCAGGTAATGCGAAGGCATTTATCGTTTGATCATCAGCCAATAAATGAAAATCATATTGATAAGGGGTTTCTCTGGCTATACTATTTTGAACCAGTTTATTACCAACAGATTCTACAAAAGCCTGTAAACGTTGATCAGGGTATAGACCGCCATGTTGTTGCGCCATTTCTGGTGCACTTTGTAAACCGATGGCGATTTCTTGTTCAGAAGACATAGTAATATGTTGCGAGCGACCAGTATAGGGGTTCTCTTCGGTATTGCTGCATTTTTGTATAAATGCAAAGGCAACAATGGCCAAACCGATAAATATTCTAATTTTCCAACTTCCTCTTCTCATGGTAATGTGTTATGGTACAGGTTCTAATGTACGAAATGCTTACAGTAGATTTCTATTAATATCTAATATATTATTTTGTATATAAGATCTTAAAAAGCCCATTGTAAAATTCTCGGCACCATAAAAATCTTCACGAATAAGAATAGATGCTATGTTTTTACTTCTAAACTGTTCAAGCATTGGTATCGATAATGGGGCATAGCTATAGTGCCATGGCTCGTATTTGAAACCTCTTCTTTTTGCTTCATCGGTATACACTAAGAAAAATCCGTAGGTTTCCGAATTTTCATCCATCCATTTTTTAAAATCGACATAAGGTCCGTCACCTTCAAATTTATGCGGTACTAATACATCGCCATCTACTTTTCTATATCCATCGACAACGTCAATATCGGTTCCCCAGTGATGTCTGCTCGTACCAGGTATGGTAGAGTACTCAATGATTTTATCAATGGCATCAGTAGGGCTCATGCCATCATCATCTGTATATTTTAAGTATTTACGCTCAAAAATTGCTTCTTGCCTATCGTAATTTCTGAAGCTAGAAACTATTTTAAGGTCGATACCATCTTTGTATGCTGCTTTTTTCATTTCGACAAAAGCATCATGAGCTTCTTTTCGAAGATTAATATCTTTTCCGAAAAGCTCAATATCTTCTTTACCCATAAGTTCTAGAATACTATACTCTGTATCTTCTTGAATAAAGATAGAAGGAGCTAGGGCAATAGCCAAGGCTACCGAGCTACTTTTATTGATAAACGTTCTTCTTTGCATAACTCTATATTGGTGTTATTTACTACAAAAGATTTGCCAAACTTGAGCAAAAGAGAAAAAACTTTTGAAAAGAAGGAAATCAACTAATGTAAAAGTAATGAATCTTGATCTTAAAAGAATTTATGATTAATTTTCTTGGTAAGTAGTAAGGTATAAATATCCCTGATGTTTAAAATTCAAATCATTCAAGTTTACGATATAAAAATAGATGCCAGATGGCAAACCAATATTTTTCGCAATTACCCCATTAACATTCGATATACCCGTAAACTCATTGCTGTAGTTTTGTTGAGAGAATACCAATCGTCCATATCTATTATAGATTTGTAGCGCGTTATTGGGTGAATTTTCAATGCCTTCAATTTCTAAAAAGTCATTTATGCCATCGCCGTTAGGGGTCATATAATAATTGTCTAAAGTAATATTGTCAAGTGTTTCTATTATATCAGAATTACCGCCAATAGTTATAATTTCATAATCACTAGGTACAAACTCTTTAGAAGTTACCGAGCCATAAGCAAAATTACCCTCAACATTGGTGTTCCCTAAATCGACCCAAATTTTATCAACGACACTCCAGCCTACAACTTTAATTTCCTCAATAGTCTCTCCGAATAGGTAGGCATTACTTTCTTCGTCCCACGTTAAAGTTACTTTTGAAGGTATGGTACTTTCTAAATGCCAAAATTCATATTCACTAATCGCTAATGTTTCATTCTCTTTAATGAATGTACTGAAACTGGTATTAAATACACTTGGTGCATTAGGATCTTCATAATAATAGGCAGATTTTGCGTAATCATTAGAGCTCGCCGATGCTATACTTAACGGACGCAATTTATCGAAATGACCAATTGGGAAGGTAAATTCAGATTTCTTGCTCAAGGCCGCATATCCGTCAACTTTGGTTAAGTTTCCTTCGCCTGTATAGAATGAATCATTCAAAAAATTAATATTTACTTCGGATGCTACCCTTGATGTAACGATATCACCTACAATAAAGTTTGCGTTATTTTGAATACCGACCGTATTATCAATATAAAGATTATTATCTACTGCAACTTCAAAATCATAAAAAATAGGATTAGATGCACCCGATATCGATAAAGCTTTGTCGAAAGAGTAAAAACCAACTAAACCTTTGTTTTGATTGAATGCACCATTATTTATAACATCCATATGGAAACCAACAATACCATCATCATGAATCTGAATATTTCCATAATTATGCACGGCATCTTGTGCTACAATGGTATGTTGTAGTAGTAAGAAGGTAAGTATGATTTTTAATATTTTCATGATTTTAATATGTCATTGTTATGTTAGAAATTGATGCGTCTATACCATGATATGACGATTCAAAGTATAACGGATTGGCAGCTTTTTTTAGATGAAGATTATATGACAATATCATTCTTCAAATAGGTTACATTACCTAAGCAATCTATATTAATCGTTAACCTATCTCCAACTAAATATCCACTAACATATCCTAAACTTGCTCCGTTTTCTCTTATTTGAATTTGACTATTAGTGACCATATACATGGCGTAATCTAAATTAGTATAAGATGCATTAGTTGAAGGTGTATTGCTTAAACCAATCATAACGTATTTGTTAGATTGATCGGCAACCCAATCTAAGTGTCCGCCTGAAGTAGCGCTAATGGCATGAGTTGAAGAATACCCTTGTGCATTCCAACCTGCTGTGGCTGTTTTTATTAATTTGTTTCCATCATATGTCATAGAACCGGTCAAGATCATATCTGCAATACCAATGCTATTATTAGTTAAAGTTGTAGATGACTGTAAAACAAACCCTCCTGATAATGTGCTAGTACCTCCATTATTAGTCACTGAAATGTCATAATTACCAAAAGAAGGACCAGAAGTTACATTAGCCGTAATTTGAGAAGAACTGTTTATTGTAACCGAATTAACTGTTTGCCCGGCAATAGCTCCGTCAAAGTATGCGCCTTGAATGATTACATTTCTGGTTTCATTAGTTCCAAATATAGAACAGTTTCCAGTTCCGGCATCAGAATTTGAAACAATAGGAGTATTGCCCGGAATAGTTGGTAAAAAGTTTACATCTGGGTCAACACCATTAGAAAATGTAAAAGAACCATCAGGGTTTGTTGTGAACGTAGGTTTAATCGAAGAAACGATATATGGATTTGCTGATGTATCTGTACCAACGATAGTTACATTTTCGTCAGATATTATTTTTGTTTCATTATCCTCAGGGGTAAGTATCTGCCATGTACTACCTGTAAATTGATACAGAAAGCTATCATCAGAATTGTAAATTAACGAACCTTCATGTGGACTAACAATTGCACTTATTTCAGCTAAAGTAGCCGAATGTATAGCTGCCACGTCACCTGCGGTAGGTGTTTGGGAAAAGCCCAATCTGGCAATTGAAATTAATAATATAATTAGTATTTTTTTTATCATTTGTAAGCTTCAAAAATTATAACTAAACCATCAGCGAAACTATCAGTATTAATAGTGAATCCGTCTGAGGTAAAACTGCTAACAGTGGCAGTAGTTAAACCTAAGTTGTCTCCATTTTGGTTGGCATATCTTATCCCTATACTATGAGAACTAGATGCATATCTAGATATATCATTTATTGAATTTCCACTACCTCCATTAAAAATTACTTGTTCTGTAATTGTACCATTTTCATCTCTAGCGAATCCTTTCATACCACCGTAGGCGTTAGGTAGACCAGTTTCATTGTTTACTGTGCCATTATCAATATCCATATCATAATCTTCAACATTTGCATAGGCAACAAATGACACAGATGAAGGTTGAAATGGAATACCGGTAATTGAAGAAGAACCAGTGCTGGTTATTCTAAATGTACCGGTATATGTTTTTTTCAGTCCCATAACATTCCATGATGTACCGTCAAAAACATATACCTCGTTGTCATCGGTATTAAACACTAAAGAACCTTGTGCGGCATCTGTTGTGCTAGTGATATCACTGGTTGTGCCAGTGGTTAAGCCTACAAGTAGACCGCTATCTAATTGTGCATTGGCTGTGATGCCTATTAAAATGGCACATATATAAATAATGTATTTTGAATAATTCATATTATAAATCTAAAATAGTAAACATAAATTCAGAATCGAAACGACTTCTATCTGTACCACCATTATCATTATCACCAATGATTACCTCAAAACTTGTTGTGGTTTGGTTAGAGTAGGAGATACCTGGATCATCATTACCAACACCATTTCTACCTGGTTGTGATAATTGTATAATATAATCTGCATCAGATACTGAACCTGTAGGTAATGTAACACGATAGTAACCAATACTAATTCTAGTAACAGTAACTCCGGTTGTTGCCTTAGTTATAGTACCAGTTGAGCTGATTTTACCTATTACTTTTACAGGGTTGTAATTATCTACCCATTCTGTACCTGTAGCCGTAGAACTAAGTACTTGCCCTGCAGTACCGGCAGAATCATTTTCATCTAATACTGCACCCTCTAATTCTAAATTTTCGTTAATAATTACAGAAGTGGTACTTGTAGTTCCATCAATCCTTAGTGCTTCAACTCCGTCAACACTAAATCCTATCTGTTCATCGTTCGGACTAAACATTCCCGTATTAGTATCATCAGAGAATCTATAAGAAGGCTCTCCAACTGTTCCGTTAGAATTAAGCATTCCTTGAGAACGAATTGCGCCTGAAACTTCTAATTTATTTGAAGGTGAATTTGTTCCTACACCAAGGCTATTACTTCCATTGTCCCAAAATAATTCAGAATTTTCTTCAGTAGGGGTTCCATCAGTATCAGCAAAGAAAATAGAACCAGTAGTACCCATTAATTTATATCCAGAAAGGTCTACACCTGTCGCGCCAGCTTCCGCATTCGTTAAAGTAAGAATGTTCGTGGCACTTAAGCTTAAATCAGAAAGTTCGTTGGTTGCAGAAACATCTTCATCTGCAAGAATATGATTATCTATTTTGGTATCTACCGCCGCGATTGCGTTATCGGCATCAAGTTCGTTCTGGTTTACATCATCCTGAACAGCTGTAATATCGTCAGATTCTTCCAAAGCAGAAAGGTCAACGGTAACATCGTTACCACCTTCAATGTTTATTCCTAGTTCGCTAGCAGCCGAAAGTGTAGCGGATTCAAGATTCTGATCGTCCGTAGAAACATATCCGGAAAGATCTACACCTGTCGCACCGGCTTCTGCATTCGTTAAGGTAAGAATGTTGGTAGCACTTAAGCTAAGATCAGAAAGTTCGTTTGTTGCAGAAACATCTTCATCTGCAAGAATATGGTTATCTATTTTGGTATCTACCGCAGCAATTGCGTTATCGGCATCAAGTTCGTTCTGGTTTACATCATCCTGAACAGCTGTAATATCCGCTGATTCTTCCAAAGCAGAAAGGTCAACGGTAACATCGTTACCACCTTCAATGTTTATTCCTAGTTCGCTAGCAGCCGAAAGTGTAGCGGATTCAAGATTCTGATCGTCCGTAGAAACATATCCGGAAAGATCTACACCTGTCGCACCGGCTTCTGCATTCGTTAAGGTAAGAATGTTGGTAGCACTTAAGCTAAGATCAGAAAGTTCGTTTGTTGCAGAAACATCTTCATCTGCAAGAATATGGTTATCTATTTTGGTGTCTACCGCAGCAATTGCGTTATCGGCATCAAGTTCGTTCTGGTCAACATCATCCTGAACTGCAATAATATCGGCTGATTCTTCCAAAGCAGAAAGGTCTACGGTAACATCGTTACCACCTTCAATGTTTATTCCTAGTTCGCTAGCAGCCGAAAGCGTAGCGGATTCAAGATTCTGATCGTCCGTAGAAACATATCCTGAAAGATCTACACCGGTTGCGCCAGCTTCTGCATTGGTCAACGTAAGAATGTTCGTAGCACTTAAGCTTAGATCAGAAAGTTCGTTCGTTGCAGAAACATCTTCATCTGCTAGAATGTGAGCATCCACTTTATTGTCCACAGCTGTAATATCGGCTGATTCCTCAAGAGCAGAAAGGTCAACGGTAACATCGTTACCGCCTTCTATGTTAATACCTAGTTCGCTAGCACTCGAAAGTGTAGCGGATTCAAGATTCTGGTCGTCCGTAGAAACATATCCTGAAAGATCAACACCTGTCGCACCAGCTTCAGCGTTGGTCAACGTAAGAATATTGGTAGCGCTTAAGCTCAGGTCAGAAAGTTCGTTGGTTGCAGAAACATCTTCATCTGCAAGAATATGATTATCTATTTTGGTATCTACCGCCGCGATTGCGTTATCGGCATCAAGTTCGTTCTGGTTTACATCATCCTGAACAGCTGTAATATCGTCAGATTCTTCCAAAGCAGAAAGGTCAACGGTAACATCGTTACCACCTTCAATGTTTATTCCTAGTTCGCTAGCAGCCGAAAGTGTAGCGGATTCAAGATTCTGATCGTCCGTAGAAACATATCCGGAAAGATCTACACCTGTCGCACCGGCTTCTGCATTCGTTAAGGTAAGAATGTTGGTAGCACTTAAGCTAAGATCAGAAAGTTCGTTTGTTGCAGAAACATCTTCATCTGCAAGAATATGGTTATCTATTTTGGTATCTACCGCAGCAATTGCGTTATCGGCATCAAGTTCGTTCTGGTTTACATCATCCTGAACAGCTGTAATATCCGCTGATTCTTCCAAAGCAGAAAGGTCAACGGTAACATCGTTACCACCTTCAATGTTTATTCCTAGTTCGCTAGCAGCCGAAAGTGTAGCGGATTCAAGATTCTGATCGTCCGTAGAAACATATCCGGAAAGATCTACACCTGTCGCACCGGCTTCTGCATTCGTTAAGGTAAGAATGTTGGTAGCACTTAAGCTAAGATCAGAAAGTTCGTTTGTTGCAGAAACATCTTCATCTGCAAGAATATGGTTATCTATTTTGGTGTCTACCGCAGCAATTGCGTTATCGGCATCAAGTTCGTTCTGGTCAACATCATCCTGAACTGCAATAATATCGGCTGATTCTTCCAAAGCAGAAAGGTCTACGGTAACATCGTTACCACCTTCAATGTTTATTCCTAGTTCGCTAGCAGCCGAAAGCGTAGCGGATTCAAGATTCTGATCGTCCGTAGAAACATATCCTGAAAGATCTACACCGGTTGCGCCAGCTTCTGCATTGGTCAACGTAAGAATGTTCGTAGCACTTAAGCTTAGATCAGAAAGTTCGTTCGTTGCAGAAACATCTTCATCTGCTAGAATGTGAGCATCCACTTTATTGTCCACAGCTGTAATATCGGCTGATTCCTCAAGAGCAGAAAGGTCAACGGTAACATCGTTACCACCTTCAATGTTTATTCCTAGTTCGCTAGCAGCCGAAAGTGTAGCGGATTCAAGATTCTGATCGTCCGTAGAAACATATCCGGAAAGATCTACACCTGTCGCACCGGCTTCTGCATTCGTTAAGGTAAGAATGTTGGTAGCACTTAAGCTAAGATCAGAAAGTTCGTTTGTTGCAGAAACATCTTCATCTGCAAGAATATGGTTATCTATTTTGGTATCTACCGCAGCAATTGCGTTATCGGCATCAAGTTCGTTCTGGTTTACATCATCCTGAACAGCTGTAATATCCGCTGATTCTTCCAAAGCAGAAAGGTCAACGGTAACATCGTTACCACCTTCAATGTTTATTCCTAGTTCGCTAGCAGCCGAAAGTGTAGCGGATTCAAGATTCTGATCGTCCGTAGAAACATATCCGGAAAGATCTACACCTGTCGCACCGGCTTCTGCATTCGTTAAGGTAAGAATGTTGGTAGCACTTAAGCTAAGATCAGAAAGTTCGTTCGTTGCAGAAACATCTTCATCTGCTAGAATGTGAGCATCCACTTTATTGTCCACAGCTGTAATATCGGCTGATTCCTCAAGAGCAGAAAGGTCAACGGTAACATCGTTACCACCTTCAATGTTTATTCCTAGTTCGCTAGCAGCCGAAAGTGTAGCGGATTCAAGATTCTGATCGTCCGTAGAAACATATCCGGAAAGATCTACACCTGTCGCACCGGCTTCTGCATTCGTTAAGGTAAGAATGTTGGTAGCACTTAAGCTAAGATCAGAAAGTTCGTTTGTTGCAGAAACATCTTCATCTGCAAGAATATGGTTATCTATTTTGGTGTCTACCGCAGCAATTGCGTTATCGGCATCAAGTTCGTTCTGGTCAACATCATCCTGAACTGCAATAATATCGGCTGATTCTTCCAAAGCAGAAAGGTCTACGGTAACATCGTTACCACCTTCAATGTTTATTCCTAGTTCGCTAGCAGCCGAAAGCGTAGCGGATTCAAGATTCTGATCGTCCGTAGAAACATATCCTGAAAGATCTACACCGGTTGCGCCAGCTTCTGCATTGGTCAACGTAAGAATGTTCGTAGCACTTAAGCTTAGATCAGAAAGTTCGTTCGTTGCAGAAACATCTTCATCTGCTAGAATGTGAGCATCCACTTTATTGTCCACAGCTGTAATATCGGCTGATTCCTCAAGAGCAGAAAGGTCAACGGTAACATCGTTACCACCTTCAATGTTTATTCCTAGTTCGCTAGCAGCCGAAAGTGTAGCGGATTCAAGATTCTGATCGTCCGTAGAAACATATCCGGAAAGATCTACACCTGTCGCACCGGCTTCTGCATTCGTTAAGGTAAGAATGTTGGTAGCACTTAAGCTAAGATCAGAAAGTTCGTTTGTTGCAGAAACATCTTCATCTGCAAGAATATGGTTATCTATTTTGGTATCTACCGCAGCAATTGCGTTATCGGCATCAAGTTCGTTCTGGTTTACATCATCCTGAACAGCTGTAATATCCGCTGATTCTTCCAAAGCAGAAAGGTCAACGGTAACATCGTTACCACCTTCAATGTTTATTCCTAGTTCGCTAGCAGCCGAAAGTGTAGCGGATTCAAGATTCTGATCGTCCGTAGAAACATATCCGGAAAGATCTACACCTGTCGCACCGGCTTCTGCATTCGTTAAGGTAAGAATGTTGGTAGCACTTAAGCTAAGATCAGAAAGTTCGTTCGTTGCAGAAACATCTTCATCTGCTAGAATGTGAGCATCCACTTTATTGTCCACAGCTGTAATATCGGCTGATTCCTCAAGAGCAGAAAGGTCAACGGTAACATCGTTACCACCTTCAATGTTTATTCCTAGTTCGCTAGCAGCCGAAAGTGTAGCGGATTCAAGATTCTGATCGTCCGTAGAAACATATCCGGAAAGATCTACACCTGTCGCACCGGCTTCTGCATTCGTTAAGGTAAGAATGTTGGTAGCACTTAAGCTAAGATCAGAAAGTTCGTTTGTTGCAGAAACATCTTCATCTGCAAGAATATGGTTATCTATTTTGGTGTCTACCGCAGCAATTGCGTTATCGGCATCAAGTTCGTTCTGGTCAACATCATCCTGAACTGCAATAATATCGGCTGATTCTTCCAAAGCAGAAAGGTCTACGGTAACATCGTTACCACCTTCAATGTTTATTCCTAGTTCGCTAGCAGCCGAAAGCGTAGCGGATTCAAGATTCTGATCGTCCGTAGAAACATATCCTGAAAGATCTACACCGGTTGCGCCAGCTTCTGCATTGGTCAACGTAAGAATGTTCGTAGCACTTAAGCTTAGATCAGAAAGTTCGTTCGTTGCAGAAGTATCCTCGTCCGCAAGAATATGGGTATCTATTTTAGTGTCTACCGCTGCTATTGCGTTATCGGCATCAAGTTCGTTTTGGTCCACATCATTCTGTACGGCAATAATATCGTCAGATTCCTCCAAAGCAGAAAGGTCAACGGTAACATCGTTACCGCCTTCTATGTTAATACCTAGTTCGCTAGCACTCGAAAGTGTAGCGGATTCAAGATTCTGGTCGTCCGTAGAAACATATCCGGAAAGATCTACACCGGTTGCACCAGCTTCAGCGTTGGTCAACGTAAGAATATTGGTAGCGCTTAAGCTCAGGTCAGAAAGTTCGTTTGTTGCAGAAACATCTTCATCTGCAAGAATGTGAGCATCCACTTTATTGTCCACAGCTGTAATATCCGCTGATTCTTCCAAAGCAGAAAGGTCAACGGTAACATCGTTACCGCCTTCTATGTTAATACCTAGTTCGCTAGCACTCGAAAGAGTAGCGGATTCAAGATTCTGGTCGTCCGTAGAAACATATCCGGAAAGATCTACACCTGTCGCGCCAGCTTCCGCATTGGTCAAGGTAAGAATGTTGGTAGCGCTTAAGCTCAGGTCAGAAAGTTCGTTTGTTGCAGAAGTATCCTCGTCCGCAAGAATATGGGTATCTATTTTAGTGTCTACCGCTGCTATTGCGTTATCGGCATCAAGTTCGTTTTGGTCCACATCATTCTGTACGGCAATAATATCGTCAGATTCCTCCAAAGCAGAAAGGTCAACGGTAACATCGTTACCACCTTCAATGTTAATACCTAGTTCGCTAGTACCTGAAAGGGTAGCGGATTCAAGATTCTGGTCGTCAGTAGAAACATATCCTGAAAGATCTACACCTGTTGCACCAGCTTCTGCGTTGGTCAACGTAAGAATATTGGTAGCACTTAAGCTCAGGTCAGAAAGTTCGTTTGTTGCAGAAATATCTTCATCTGCAAGAATGTGAGCATCCACTTTATTGTCAACAGCTGTAATATCGGCTGATTCTTCCAAAGCAGAAAGGTCAACGGTAACATCGTTACCACCTTCTATGTTAATACCTAGTTCGCTAGCACTCGAAAGTGTAGCGGATTCAAGATTCTGATCATCCGTAGAAACATATCCTGAAAGATCAACACCTGTCGCGCCAGCTTCCGCATTCGTTAACGTAAGAATGTTGGTGGCACTTAAGCTTAGGTCTGAAAGTTCGTTAGTTGCGGAAACATCTTCATCTGCAAGAATGTGAGCATCCACTTTATTGTCAACAGCTGTAATATCGGCTGATTCCTCAAGAGCAGAAAGGTCAACGGTAACATCGTTACCACCTTCAATGTTTATACCTAGTTCGCTAGCACTCGAAAGTGTAGCGGATTCAAGATTCTGGTCATCCGTAGAAACATATCCTGAAAGATCTACACCTGTCGCACCAACTTCTGCGTTGGTCAACGTAAGAATGTTCGTAGCACTTAAGCTCAGGTCAGAAAGTTCGTTTGTTGCAGAAACATCCTCATCTGCAATAATATGATTGTCTATTTTGGTATCTACCGCTGCTATTGCGTTATCGGCATCAAGTTCGTTCTGGTTTACATCATCCTGAACAGCTGTAATATCCGCTGATTCTTCCAAAGCAGAAAGGTCAACGGTAACATTGTTACCACCCTCTATGTTTATACCTAGTTCGCTAGTACCAGAAAGGGTAGCGGATTCAAGATTCTGATCGTCCGTAGAAACATATCCTGAAAGATCTACACCTGTTGCGCCAGCTTCAGCATTCGTTAAGGTAAGAATGTTGGTAGCACTTAAGCTCAGGTCAGAAAGTTCGTTTGTTGCAGAAGTATCCTCGTCCGCAATAATATGGTTATCTATTTTAGTATCTACCGCTGCTATTGCGTTATCGGCATCTAGTTCGTTTTGATTTATATCCGCCTGAATAGCAGTATCATCATATGCAAGTCCGCTAATATTAGTGCTTACATCGCCACCGGCATCAGATACGGTTAAGTTTGTTCCGTCAAAAGAGATTCCTGTATTAAAATCATCTGTTGCGTCTGTATCTAAATTTGCAGGTAGGTCACTTAAATCATTGAAACTTCCTGAAAAATCATCGGCAGCATTATCATCAAATGCTGATAAATCGACCGTTGTTGCATTTGGATCGTTAGATAGTGTTAATACTCCCGAAGTATAATTTAAAGTTTGAATTTCATTTTGGTCATCTGCATCTGCATCATCTACATTGATTGCAATAGCGTTACCGTTATCAATACTAATATTCCCAGGTGTATTGTCGGTCTGTAAATTTTGATTGTCAGTACTAACGATAGAAATAACTGTTTCTATTCCGTTTTCGTTGGTATAGGTGTATGTGCCATCACCATTATCTGCAAGTGTAGATATGGTTTGTGCTGCCCCATTAAAGGTTACATTATTTCCGTTTCCGTCAGAAAGTGTAATGGTTCCATTGCCGTTATCAGTAAATGAAAATGAAGAAGTAGAATTGCCATCGCAAAGGTTTGTCCATATCAATCCGTTATAGTAATGCACACATTGCGTGTCGGTATTATAAACTACTGCACCGTTTAGCGGATTAATTGCTTGCATTTGAGCTGTAGTAAGTCTCGTAAGCACAAGTGCTTTATCTGTACTTTCTAATTCGACAATAGAAGCGGAATTTATAATATTGGGGTTCTGACCTATTTTCACCTGTGCATTTGCACAGAAAGAAATAAAAACGAAGAGTAATAGAAATTTAATTTTTGTAGACATCTAAATATTGGGGAATATGTTATCATCTGTAAAAATAAAACCGTCTATGTAGGAAAAATATATTATGTTGTGAACCTAAGGGAATATGTTGGGAAACCCGATAAACCTTTCATTACATCGTTGAAATATGCGTTTAATCTAGGGGTAAAAGAATATAAATGTGTAGGAAGCTATTTTTATGGTAAGATATTTCTTTCGAATAAAGTTGATTGGAAATCAACTAAATAGCTGAATTGGTTATCTAGATAGGTATAAAAAGCCTTGATAATTTAAGTCGCCTTCAGGAATGTAAATCGTATAAAAATAGACGCCAGTAGGCAAGCCTTTTTCTTCACCGAAAGGGACATTGTTCAGATTAGAAAATCCGACAAAATCATCTACGTAATCTGTTTTTTCGAACACTTTTAGTCCGTAGCGATCATAGATTTGAAGAAAATTACTATCATAATCTTCTAATTCTTCTATGTAAAAGCTGTCGTTGATACCGTCTCCATTTACAGAAACAAAGAAGTTATCTATAAAAAGTACGTCTCTAGATAAAGGTTCGAACGGACTTTTAGACACCCCGAACGATAAAAGTTCGTAATCATCTGGTGTAAACGATTCGGTAGTAACAAAGCCTTCATTTACGGCACCTACGGGTGCACTGCCAATTAAATTGACCCATTGCTGCGAAGCTTTGCTCCAGCCAACAGGTATAATATCATCTACATTTTCTGTTAAGCTACTTAAATTGCTACGCAAATTCCAGCTTAAGGTTACGGTAGAGGCAACGGTACCTTCTAAACGCCAAAATTCTGTATCGCTCACAATTTCTACATCTAACGCTGTTGAAGCTGTGCTATAAGAACCTGATAAAGAAGCTGGGCTGTTGGCATCTTCATAAAAATAAGCGCATTTAGCAAACAGATTTACACTCTCAGAATTAATTAGTAACGGTCTTAAAAATTGCACATCACCTACCGGGAAACCAAAGTTTTGCTGATTGGTAATTGCCGCGTACCCTTCTATTTTACTAAAGTCATTTTCGCCACTATAAAACGAGTTGTCTACGAAATTGTAAAAAATATCTGGTTGGGTTAGGGGAGTAAGAATACTACCAAAAATGAAATTGGTGTTATTGATATTGTCCATACCAAGGTTCAGCTGCATATTATTCTCCAAAGCAATTTCCATATCATAGAACTGCGGAGTAACACTGCCCGAAACGGTCAATAGCTCAGAACCGTAAAAACCAGCTAGCCCAAGGTTGTTGTCCGTCGGCGATTCATTAATAAGGTTGGTATGAAAACCAATTTGCCCACCTTCGTGTATGCGTAAGTTGCCGTTATTGTATAATGCTGTTTGGGCAGATAGAGTTGCCGAAAACAGAAAGAAAAGTATGTGTGTGTATGTATTCATTAGTCGTTCTGCTTTTCTAATAACATGGTTTTGATCTCTGCCATTTGGGCTTTTAACCCCTCTAATTCTGTACTCATGTTAGTATTGGCACTCTGCAATTCTTTAATTTTCTTTTCTTGCTCAATAGTATGCAAAAATAGTTCTTCTATTTTTTCTAGGTTAACTCTAGATGCCTCTCCTAAATCCCAAAAACCTTGCTCTTTAACTGCTGCTGCAGATTTGATGCCAGGTAAGTGGTTGTTCTCTTTTACAAATTTTTCAATTTCAGACAAGTTGGAAAATTCATAATTTGGATTCAAAATAGAATTGCCTAAGAAATATTTTTGGAAAACGTAATCTGGTACGGTGATATAAGCTGTCGCTGAAATTGTTCCATCTGCTATGATGTCGCCATCTACATGTAATCTGGCACCAACTGCAGTACCTGTAGCAAAAGTTGGTCCGATACCTATATTTTGGGTTGGGTCAATAATCATTGCTTCTTCTCCATCAGTTGAAAATCTTAAATAATCAACTAAATTCCCTCGAAAAATTCCTGTATCAGAATCATTGTAAAACCCTAATGAAGGAGCTCCGGCACTACCGTTGCTTGCGGCAAAACCATTTCTTGCTCTAATTTGACCATCGACATCTAATTTATCTTGAGGAGAAATATTTCCAATTCCAACATTGCTATTTGCGCCAGCAAAAGAAAGCACGCTATTAGTAATATCAAAAGTTAAATTATTTTCGTCTAAATCATATGTTCTATCAGCGGTTTGAATTAAGTTGGTGTTAGATAAATTATCGCCAGCATTTAATCCATCAATTTCGGTTTGAATTTCTACAATAGCTGCTTGTACATCGGTACTAACAGTATTTCCAACAGCAGTAAAAGGAACTGCCGATGCAATCTGGTTATCGGTATTTATGGTGTGAGTCAGGTCTGAAATTTGACTTTCCGTAATTGTTAAGTTTGTATCATTGATATCGACAAGGATTTCGTTGTTGACAGCATCCTCGGTCACAGTAATCTTGTTTGAGCCGGCATTTATGCTTCTAAATTCAAGATCGACACCATTTTTTTGAATAAAAACTGGAACTCCTGCAATTCCTTGATTTGAAGCTGTATTTGTTTCGCCAGTAATGGTGATTCCATCAATTTCGGTTTGAATTTCTACAATAGCGGCTTGTACATCGGTACTAACGGTATTTCCAACTGCAGTAAAAGGAACAGCTGAAGCAATCTGATTATCTGTATTGATAGTGTGAGTTAGGTCTGAAATTTGGCTTTCCGATATCGCTAGGTTTGTGTCAACGATATCCACCAGGATTTCGTTATTGATAGCATCTTCGGTAACGGTTATTTTATTTGAGCCTGCATTTACACTTCTGAATTCAAGATCTGCAACATTTTTTTGAATGAAAACAGGAACTCCTGCAATCCCTTGATTTGAAGCTGTATTGGTTTCGCCAGTAATGGTAATTCCATCAATTTCCGTTTGAATTTCTACAATAGCGGCCTGCACATCTGTACTTGTTGTATTTCCTACTGCAGTAAAAGGAACTGCCGATGCAATCTGATTATCGGTATTGATAGTGTGAGTTAGGTCTGAAATTTGGCTTTCTCTTATTGTTAGGTTTGTATCATTGATATCGACAAGGATTTCATTGTTGACAGCATCCTCGGTCACAGTAATTTTGTTTGAGCCAGCATTTACGCTTCTGAATTCAAGATCGGCGCCATTCTTTTGAATAAAAGTTGGTACTCCTGCAATGCCTTGGTTAGAAGCTGTATTAGTTTCGCCTCCTGCAACAGTTATTCCGTCGATTTCAGTCTGTAATTCAGCAATTGCATTTTGTACATCGGTACTTATTGTATTGCCAATTGGTGTAAAAGCTACTTCACTTGCATTCTGGTCATCATCACCTCCTCCAGTCCCATTTGGTGCTGCTACCCAAGTTACTGCACCTGCTACTGTACTTAAAAACTGACCATTAAGGCCTGGTTCAATTTTAATAGGTGTAACCGCTTCATCTTCAATTGCAAACTCACCAATATTATTCATGGTAACATCACCACCTACGGCAACAGCTGTTGGTGTGGTTGCTGCATTACCTACAAAAATAAATCCATCATTTAAATTTGATGTCGCTGTTGTTATTGTACTAAGGTCAACATCATTACCACCAGAAATAGCTAAAGTGTTGCCTGAAAGTGTTAGGTTTTGACTATCAGTATTAACAGTTCCTTCAGGTATATCAATCCATCCTACAACCCCAGCAGTACTGGTAGTTAAAATTTGAGTATTTACGGGTGCAGCTGCTGCAGGGGCAATATCGAGGGTAGAAATAGTACCATTTAAAATGTTTGCCGTTCTAACCGAGTTGTCTGCCAACTTAATGTTAGTAACTGCATTATTCGCTAATTCTTCAGTGTCAATACCACCTGCGTTAACGTCTAAAGTATATGGGTTTGTATCTGTACCACCCCCATAACGTACCAAGGTACCATCATAAGCATTTAAAATTTCATTTCCAACAATACCATCAACTTCTGCAGCTGCGGCAGGAAGGGTAACCGTTCCGCCATTGGTCAGACTAATTTGAGTGCCTGCTGGGTTAATACTCAAAGTCTGTAAATACGTAGAAAGATCTATATCTACTTCGTCATTTTCTAAACTTAGAATATTGTTATCTAAGCTCAATTGCTGATCATCAGAACCTATTAAAGCTTCTAAGCTAATGGTAGAAACTCCCGCTATGGTAGATCTGGCAATAGTCAGCGTAGTATCTAATTTGTTGAACGTTAAATCGAAAAGTCCGTCAGTGTCTTCCCATTGTACAATACCGTTTTCATCTGTAGTCAATACTTGTCCCGGTATAAAATTGGCAATATCTGCAGGGGCAATGCTGCCATCTCTAATTTCTTCAGATCCGACCGCGTTTTGTCTTATTTCACTAGAACCGACAGATTCGGCTGCAAGTTTATCTTGGGTAATCGAATTATCTTGAATATCATCTGGCCCTATACCGCCATCAACAATGTTATCGCCTAAAATACTGTTCTTGGCAACTTCTAAATTATAACCACCAGCAGATTCTGTTATTTCGATAGTGCTTCTTCCGTTAATTATGGGATCGTTGGTGATTTCAAAATTTACAGCATCGCACAAATTCACCCATTGGGTACCATCGTAATAATTGATACATTCGGTATCGGTGTTATAAACCATACCACCACGTTGGGGTGTAATAGCTTCCATCTCTAAGGTAGTTACACGGGTAATGACCAATACTTTAGAAGTGCTTTCAAGCTCTAAAACCGATGAAGTATCAATATTTTGGGGGTTGTCACCTATTTTTATTTGTCCGAATACGGTAGGTATTGTTACTATGGTAAAAAAAATAAAGAATATTATTGCTTTCATACTTAGTGTCTTAAGACGAGAAAATAGTGATGAACAAAAATAGAATTATCTTCTTAATACCCTTTATTTATAAGTTGAAATAATAGGGTAATGGGTTAAAGAACATCAATCTTCGTTGAAAGGGGTCAATTTCGATGCCAAATTTAGGAAAAGGTCAAATGTGCTGCTGATCAAGGCAGATTAAGAAATTAACAAAAGTTTATTGACGGGTTTTTTTTTATGAAGATTACAAATCTTTTCTTTATCTTTTAAATGCCCTAACATTGGGTATTATCAGTTTAAAAAACACTAAATGACCAAAAAAATACTTTTTTTACTCGTATTATTTATATCTGTATCAGGCTTTTCACAAGACGATACCAGACAACCATTAAGTGGGTCTGTAATTTACATGAACATTGGTGTGCCGAATGAAAATGTCGTCAATGCAACCACTGAGAGGGCTACAATTACCAATGATCAAGGTTTATTTCGAATCAATGTAAAAGTGGGTGATCAACTTGTTTTTTCAGCCGTTAACTATAATATTAAAGTCGTTACGGTAACCGAAGAAATTTTAGCTAACAATCGTTTGGTGGTGGAAGTTAACGAAAAAGTGACAGAGCTAGACGAGGTGGTAATTACCCCAGAACAGCAAGAGCGTTTTTTAGCCGTAAAGAACCAAGAGTTTAAAGAATTTGAATACGAAATTGACCGTGGTACCAAGGTAGATAATATCGCCATGACAGATGCTGAGAAGGGTATGCAAGACGGTCTAAATTTTGTAAACATATTTAGGGCCATTTTCAAATCGCAAAACGAAAATGTAGAAGAAGGTCCGAAATTAAAATTGAGCGAAGTGCTACGACAGGTTTACGATGATTCTTTCTTCGTGGTAGATTTAAATATACCTCAAGATAAAATTAATGAGTTTTTGTTTTACTGTGATGACAAAATGCCTGTTCAATCGTTACTAAAAAAGGAAAATGAATTTCAGTTGATCGATGCTTTGGTCAATAATAGTAAATCGTTTCTTAAAGGTTTAGATGAGAGGTAATCTCCTTTTATTTTTATTTTTATTTAGTGTTTTTTCATGGGCGCAAACAGGTGAGTATACCAAACTTGAAGGTAGGGTATATAGCGATGATGGTGATGTTGCCGCTACCCATGTAATTAATTTAACCTCGAACAGGGCTTCTATTACAGACGAAAACGGGTATTTTTCTATTCCCGTTCGACTTTTAGATACCCTTGAGTTTTCTGCAATACAGTACAAAAAGAAAATTGTAGTGGTCAGTATGGCAATTTATGAGAGTAAGCTGATATCTGTAGGTTTAGAAGATGCTCTGACCGAATTAGATGAAGTTACGGTAACACCCTATAATCTTAGTGGTAATTTGCTCAGAGACCTACCGACCTTAGATTTAGATCCAGTGGTAACCGCATCTACCTTGGGGCTGCCCAATGCATATGTAAAAATACCGACCAAGGCAGAGCGAGAGCTACAAGCCGCAACCGCAAACCCCATTATGAGTATGGATGCTTTGTTGAACGGAATTTCTGGTCGTACCAAAATGCTGAAGAATAGGGTAGAGCGAAATAATCTTTATAATAGAACAGAGCGGGTAAGAGACTTTTATGCCGATAGTGTTTATGTAAAACAGCTATCGATTCCGCTAGATAAAATAGACGATTTTTTATATTACTGTGAGGTCGACCCACGATTTCAAGAAGTTGTAGATACCCATAGCGAATTAGATATTTGGGAGTATTTACGAAAGAAAAGCCTGTTGTATAGAGAATATAATGCTTTAGATTAAGCTGATTATCTTTGGCATATGGTTTGTACACAAGATATTAAAAGGTACCAGATGAAACTAGTTAGAACTGCAGTGTTGTTTATGCTACTGCCACTTTTTGCTTTTACGGGCGCGCATAAATTTTACATAAGTGTCACCAATGTAGATTACTCAGAAAAAGATGAATCGGTACAAATAATTACCCGCGTATTTATTGATGATATGAATGCGGTATTAAAAGAGCGATACGGCATCATTACCAATTTGGGTACAAAAAAAGAATCGACGCTAGACAAAGAATATCTTGAGAAATACCTACGCGCCAAATTCTTGGTCGAAATAAACGGAGCAACTGCGAAGTATAATTTTATAGGGCATAAGTACGATACCGATATGGTTATTTGTTATTTAGAAGTGCCTAATGTTCCCCTTAAAACCTTAAAGCAAATTGGTATCGTAAACGAAATCTTGACCGATATCTATGATGACCAACAGAATGTGGTACATATGAAGGTAAATGGGAAGAAAAAGAGCCACGTACTTATAAAATCACATATTAAAGGAATGTTAAATTTGTAACAGATATTAAGATATCCCTATAAAAACTTTAAATTTCCGACACTAAATAACTAAAAAATGATGAGAGTAAAGTACGCATTTGCGTCAATTTTATTCCTTTTTACCGCCGTAACTTTTGCACAAGAGGCGATTACGATAGAAAAGGAACCTGGGCACACCAACCAGAGTAAGTTCAAACAATTATATGAAGAGTTTGCTACTCCGAATACCTACCGATCGGCATCAGGTGCACCTGGTCCTGATTATTACCAGCAGCAGGCAGATTATGTAATGGATATTCGTTTAGACGATAAGGATGCTAAAATATTCGGAACAGAAACAATCACCTACACTAATAATTCGCCAGATGATTTAGAGTATTTATGGTTGCAGTTAGATCAAAACATTAGAACAAAAGATTCTAAAGCTTTGTTGAAAAACGGAAGCGGAGTTTCTCTTGGAGATACACCAGAAAAGTTTGTCGGTACTTATATGACAGATTCTTTTGATGGTGGTTTTAATATCGATTACGTAAAAGACGGATCTGGTAAAGCATTACCATTCACCGTTAATTTTACGATGATGCGAGTAGATTTACCTACACCGCTTAAAAGTGGAGCGAAATATTCTTTTGATATTAAATGGAACTACAACATACCTGATCATACGGTAAACAGAGCTAGATCTGGGTACGAGTTTTTTGAGGAAGATGGAAACAGAGCATATGTAATCGCTCAGTTTTTTCCAAGAATGGCAGTATATAATGATGTAGAAGGATGGCAGAACCACCAGTTTTGGGGTAATGGCGAATTCGCACTTCCATTTGGTAACTATGAAGTAAATATTACGGTACCTGCAGATCATATTTTAGATGGTACAGGTCTTCTTCAAAATAGAAAAGAAGTATTTACAAAAGAAATGATGAGCCGTTACGAGCAAGCAAAAAAGTCATATGACAAGCCTGTAATTATAGTAACGCAAGCAGAAGCAGAAGCTGCAGAAAAAGGATTCTCTGATAAAACAAAAACATGGAAGCTGAAGGCAGAAAATGTTCGTGACTTCGGTTTTGCAACTTCTAGAAAATTTATTTGGGACATGCAAGCCGTTAAGTTAGGTAGCAGAGATATCATGGCGGTATCGATGTACCCAAAAGAAGGTAACCCATTATGGGAAGAGTATTCGACCAAAGCAGTAGCGCATACTTTAAGGTCGTACTCGTCGCATACGTTCGATTACCCTTACCCAAAAGCAATATCTGTACATGCCAAAAACCAAGGTATGGAGTACCCAATGATCTGCTGGAACTACGGTAGACCAAATACAGATGGTACATATTCTGATAGAACTAAATACGGAATGATCAGTGTAATTATTCACGAAGTAGGTCATAACTTTTTTCCAATGATCGTAAACTCAGACGAACGTCAATGGGGATGGATGGATGAAGGTTTAGATACTTTTATGCAGTATATGGCCGAGCAAGAATTCGGTGAAGCTTTCCCAGCAGCAATTGCGCCAAATGATAAATACCCGTCTCGAAGAGGTGATCCTGCGAAGATCGTACCTTACATGAGCGGAGATCAAAGTACGATTTCTCCGATTATGTCTAATCCTGAGAATGTATTTCAACTTGGTCCGAATGCATACGGTAAGCCGGCAACAGCATTGAATATATTGAGAGAAACTGTTATGGGGCGTGAGTTATTTGACCATGCTTTTAAAACGTATTCGCACCGTTGGAAGTTTAAGCACCCAACACCAGAAGATTTCTTTAGAACAATGGAAGATGCTTCTGCTGTAGATTTAGATTGGTATTGGAGAGGCTGGTTCTATACAACCGACTATGTTGATCTGGCCGTTAAGGATATCAAGAAGTATTATGTTAGCGATACCCCGAACAAAAAAATGAAAGCGTATTTATCTGAGCGTGGTATTCCAGAATCTAATTTAAAACCAATGGTATTTTTAGAGGAATATGACGATACCGATATTGTGGCTCCTGAATTAAAGAATAATTTACCATCAGAATCTTCTAAAACTTTAAAAGAGTTTATGATGGATAATATGACCGCAGCAGAAAGAGCAGCGATAAAAGAACCAAAGTATTTTTACGAAATAACATATAACAGTCCGGGTGGCTTACCAATGCCATTGATCGTTGAGTATACTTATGCAGACGGTTCGGTTAAGAATGTAACCTACCCTCCAGAAATTTGGAGAAAGAATAGCAAAGAGGTAAGTATGGTGATATCATCTGTTACTGAGCTAACTGGGGTTAACATAGATCCTAAAATGGAAACGGCAGATATTGACACCACAAACAATAGCTGGCCGAAGAAAGAGCAAGAGAGCGATTTCGATAAAATGAAGGACGGAATTAAAGGAGAATAATTAACAAAATATTTATTACAAAAAGCCTCGTATAACTACGGGGCTTTTTTAATTTTGGATACTAAACTTGTTTATATTTGTAGTATGATTGCTATGTATTCATTATTTATAAGTGGCGCAGAGATTTTCTTCATTATGTTTATCGTAGTGATGGTATTCGGTGCCGACAAAATTCCTGGTATTGCCAAGGGGTTGGGTAAAGGTATGCGTCAACTGAAAGATGCTACCGAAGATATTAAACAAGAAATTCAGAAAAGTGCCGACAAGCAGGGTATTGATACTAGTTTCGTAAAAGATATCAAGAAAGATATCGATGATATGAAAAAAGATATTAGCTCTGGCTTAGGTAATGACGTTAAAAAACAAATTAGCGACGTTAGCAAGAACATCAATGATGTAACGGGCAGTATCAAGAGAAAGTAACCTATTATGTTAGATAAGATTTTACAATGGGATCGAGATGCCTTTGTCTATCTTAACAGTCTTGGTATTGAGCAGTACGATATTTTTTGGTCTACGGTCACCAAATTTCCACCTTGGCTTCCCTTATTTGCATTTATTATAATTCTATTCTTTGTAAAGTTTCCGAAGCGAGAAGCTATAACTATGATTTTGACCTTATTGGTCATGGTTTTATTTGTGGCTACAGTAACAGATTTGACCAAAAATGTAGTGGCTCGGTTACGACCAAACAATGACGAAGAAATAAATACGTTGATTCGAATATTAAGAAGTCCGTCAGGTTTCAGTTTTTTCTCAGGTCACGCTTCATCTTCCTTTTCAGTCATTACAATAACGGTACTTTTTTTAAGACGGAAATTTAAATGGGTGTACCTATTTTATATCTGGCCTCTATTATTTGCGATGAGTAGAGTATATGTAGGTGTGCATTTTCCTATTGATTTAATGGTAGGTGCTTTAGTAGGTATATTTTCCGCTTGGTTGTTCTATAAATTGTACGGGGTACTTATTTTACCCTACTTAAAGTTAAACCATCGCGTATAGGCAGCAATACCGTTTCTAAAAGCGGATGCTCACTTAATTTCTTGTTATAGTCTAATAACACCTTCGTAGTAATATCTTTAGGGTCTAAGGGTTCTACCACTTTACCAGACCACAGTACATTATCAGAAAGTATAACAGAACCAGACTTGGTTTTTGGCAATACCGCTTCTAAGTATTTATCGTACTGTTTCTTTTCGGCATCAATAAAAATAAGGTCGAAAGTAACATTCATTTTGGGGATGATATCTAGTGCATTGCCCACATGCTGAATAATCTGAGACCCATAATCGCTTCGGTCAAAAAAGGAACGCTGTATTTGTTCTAGTTCAGCATTGACATCTATGGTGTGTAATTGTCCGTTTTTCGATAACCCTTCCGCAAGGCATAAGGCAGAATACCCGGTGTAGGTACCGATTTCAAGAATATTGGTCGGGTTCATCAATTTAGAAAGCAAGCTTAAAACACGACCCTGAAAATGCCCGGTAAGCATACGTGGTTGTATGACTTTTAAGTGCGTTTCGCGCGTAAGCTCCTGTAATAATTTAGGTTCGCCCTGTGAATTATCGGCTAAATAGCTTTCTAAAAGAGGTGATAGAAAATGCATGCGTTTCTTTTTGCAAAAATAGGGTTTTAAGCCTTAATTTAATGGACTGTAAAGAAGTAGAGCGATGAATAATGAAATTACGATTAGAGAAGCAATAAAAAGTGATATACCTATTTTGTTGCAACATGAGCAAGAAGTGGTGAAAGCAGAGCGCCCGATGGACCCGACAATTAGAGATGGCGGAGTAAAATATTACGATTTAGATGCTTTGATGGATAACCCTAGAGCAACAATTATGGTTGCATGTGATGGCGATAAAATTGTGGCCACCGGTTATGCGTTAGAAAAACCGGCAAGAACCTACTTGGATCATGAGACTTTTGCTTACTTAGGTTTTATGTACACCGATCCCGAATATAGAGGTAAAGGTATAAATGGTAAAATTGTAAGTGCCTTGCAAGATTGGTCTACAAACGCAGGTTTAACTGAAATTCGATTGCATGTATATACTGAGAACGAGCCTGCGATAAGAGCTTATGAGAAAAAAGGATTTGAAAAGCATATGATAGAAATGCGTTTAAGAACAGAATCGTAGTGCCCATTTATTCAATAGAGCTTATAAAATTATAGGCTTATGATTACTTTTATACAAAATTAGCTATGGAATTTAAAAATACGTTGGCGTTTGCACAATCTTTAGATGCAAAAGACAACTTAAAAACATACAGAGATGAGTTTCTTTTTCCGAAAATCAACGGGAAAGAAGTTATCTATTTTACAGGAAACTCACTAGGACTACAGCCAAAACGAACCAAGTCTTTTATAGATGAGGTGATGAAAGTTTGGGCAGAATTAGCCGTAGAAGGGCATTTTTATGCAGAGAAACCATGGTGGGACTATCATGAGCGTTTAGCAGCACCATTGGCAAAAGTGGTTGGTGCATTGCCAGAAGAAGTTTCGGTAATGAATACCTTGACCGTTAATCTTCATTTGTTGATGGTTTCTTTCTATAACCCAACAAAGAAGAGATTTAAGATCCTGTGCGAAGAAAAAGCATTCCCAAGTGATCAATATATGTTTCAAAGTCAGGTTCGCTTTCATGGTCTTGATCCGGAAGAAACGATTATTGAAATTAAAAAGCGCGATGGAGAACATCACTGGAGAACTGAAGATATACTTGAGAAAATTAATGAATTAGGTGATGAGTTAGCATTAGTTTTAATAGGCGGAGTAAATTATTACAATGGTCAGGTAATGGATATGGAAACCATTACAAAAGCCGGAAAAGCCGTAGGCGCCAATGTAGGCTGGGATCTAGCGCATGCCGTAGGTAATGTAGAATTAAAATTGCATGATTGGGATGCAGATTTTGCATCGTGGTGTAGTTATAAGTACATGAATAGTGGACCAGGTAACGCGTCTGGAATTTTCGTGAATAAAAAGCACCTGAACAAAAAAGATATTCAACGGTTCGAAGGATGGTGGGGAACGAAGAAAGAAACTCGTTTTCTTATGAAGCCAGAATTTGAGCCAATGGAAAATGCAGATGCTTGGCAAATAAGTAATGCACCTATATTATCTGTGGCACCTTATTTAGCTTCGCTTACGATGTTCGAAGAAGTGGGTATGCAAAAGTTGATTGAAAAGAGAAAATTAATCGTTTCGTATCTGGAGTATATTTTACACGAAATAGATAAAGAAGTAGATAGCTCTTTTGAAATTATTACTCCCGAAGATAGAGGTTGTCAGTTATCTGTGTTTTTACACGGACAGGGAAAATCTCTGTTCAATTATTTAATGGAAAACGGCGTAGTAACCGATTGGCGCGAACCAAACGTAATTCGTTTGGCACCGGCACCTTTTTATTCAACCTACGAAGATATGTACCGTTTCGGACAAATTTTAAAAGCGGGAGTTTTAGCAAATTAAAATTTTGTAGAATTTAGAGAATAGAGAATAGAAAATAGATTTTTTTTAAATTTTAACGGACAACGGACAACGAATAAAAAGTGAAGTCATTACGATTAATTTTAGGCAATGCTAGATACTTCGGTCCCTCGTGGGTTTTCGCAAGTATTAATATTCTTTTTGGTACATGGGCAATCTATATACCAGCTGTAAAAGATGCTTTAGAAATCAGTAAATCTGAATTAGGGATAGCTATTTTCTTTTTGGCTTTGGGGGTGTTTACTGTTTTTCCTTTTGCTTCTGGTATCATCAATAGTTTGGGTGTAGGTAAAGCCACTTTTTATGGCGTGTTATTAAGTTGCGCAGCTGCAATGTTGCCGTTGCTGGCTCCGAATTATTATGTACTAATGGGAGCTTTATTTCTATTTGGGGCAGCTAATGGAATTACCGATATTTCGATGAATACTTTGGTGACGGAGATTGAGAAAAAAGATAAAGTGAAATTCATGGCAGCTTCACATGGTTTTTTTAGTCTTGGCGGAGTATTGGCAGGTTTAGGTAGTTTTTTAATTGGTCCGTTATCAAATCCCGTATTACATATGACTATTGCGGTGTTATTGGTTTTGTTGGTCAATTTAAAATTCAGGAACTATTATTTTACCGAAGTAGCCGCAGAAATCGAAAATGAACCATTTAGTTTTGGTTTGCTAAAACCATTGTTGCTTTTGGGACTTATTTCTTTTATGGCAATGGGCAGTGAAGGGGCTATTGTAGATTGGAGCGGATTGTACCTAAAAGAAATTGCACTGGCACCAGAAGCATTGTGGGGATTAGGGTTTTTAGGTTTTCAAGTTACCATGACTTTGGGTCGCTTTTTAGGCGATGGTATCAGCGATAAAATTGGTTCGGTGAAAATAGTTGCGTTAGGGGCTATTCTCGCAATACTGGGTTATTTTTTAGTTCTTACCGGAAATATCAATTTTAGCATCATAGGTTTTGCCCTGAACGGATTAGGTTTTTCAGTAATGGTGCCCGAAGTATTTAGAATAGGAGGGAATGTAAAAGGAATAGATTCTTCTAAAGGAATTGCATTCATTGCAGGAGCAGGATATGCAGGATTTTTGTGTGCCCCACCAATTTTAGGGTTTTTGGCAGAGCATTACAGTCTAAGTAGAAGCTTTGTAGTACTGCTAGTATGCGCATTCTTAATTCTATTATTTACACTTTTACTAAAAAGAAAAAAGGCGTAGCTCTACTTAGTTTTTAATATTACTCCGGATTTTAAATTCGCTGTTGGGGTCTTGTACTTTTTCAATAAAATCTACCATCTCATCTGTTAACAGTAATTGGTTTTGTGCATTCCAATAACTCTCGTCGTAGGGGTAGTTTATTTTAAATAGATCTTTTGAGGTGCTTACATTTTTCTTGACATCAAAATCGCCTTCATTATCTGAAGTGGTTAGAATAAAAGAAACATCGTAGTATGAAGTGTATGATTGTTGCTCATCAGTCAATTCAACTTTTACATCGTATTTGGCAGATGCTATATGATACTTATTATTTTTAGAGGATTTGGAAAGTGATATTTCTTTTTCTATCGTAACTGTTCTATATCTTGTTCCTCCATCTTCTTTATAGGGATTATTTTTGTAATTAAAAGTCATGTAAATCCTTTCTATTGCATTGTTTTCAGTATTAATGATATAATGTCCTTTTACTTCTTCATTATCAAATTCAGGCTTGGTGTGAAAGCTTAGATTTATTTTATTGCCATTCTCGAAAGTCGATTCGGTTAAATCAAAAGCATCTCCTGTGGCATTCATCGGAGTGAAGTTCATGAATAATTGGTAAAAAGTTTCGAAGATGAAATACACTTGTTTTTCGTCTTTTACCAATCCAACTTTACGCATATTGGTCAACTCAACTTTAAAATCTTTTTTGTCTGGATCAATTTCTTTAGTGTATAAGAGTGTTCTTCTTTCTAGCTTTCCTTGTATATCCTGTATTCGTGTAATTTCACCATTATATCGCAATACACCTCTCAATAAAAATTTCTCTTGATAAGGGTAAGTAGGATAATTGGATTCAATAGAATCCCTTACTTTCTGCCAAAGTTTCTTTTTATTGGTAACTGTAACTTCATTTAATTCTAATACACTTTTATTAAGATAGATGGTATCCTTTACTTTTTGAGAAGTGGTTATTAGTTTATCATAACCAACTCTGTAAACAATAACAGAATCTGAGCTAGAAGAGAACTGAAAACGCCCATCAGCATTGCTCATGGTATGGTCTTTACTATTGTAAATTCCAACAAATTCTAATGGAGCATTATCTGAACTATCCAAAACAATAGCGCTAGTGCTGTATTGAGAATGGCTGAAAATAGAAAATAAAAAAAGGAAGAAGAATGGAAGTTTCATAGTATAGTTGATGAAGATGAAGTACATCAAATTTTATACCAATATATTTAATTTTTAGCCGAAGACTAATGTGAACTGTCGACGAGTAATCTTTGCTATTAGTTATTTATTTTTAAGGTTACTGCTAATTTTGAAATCGTTTTGTGGGTCTTGTACTTTTTCAATGAAGGCGGTCATTTCATCAGTTAAAAGTAATTGGTTCTGTTCATTCCAGTAGCTTGGGTTATATGGGTAGTCTAATTTAAAGAGGTCTTTGGTAGCACTCGTATTTTTTGTCACTTCAAAATCCCCGAAATTATCTGAAGTCATTAATACAAGATTTAGGCTGTGATTTGCCTGATATGATTTCTCTTTATCTGTGATAATAACATTAAACTCTATACTTCCAGAATTAACATGGTAAAGGTTTTTGTTTCTATCTTTTTTAAAAAAAACGTGCTGTTTTGTATAGTTGGTTCTATAAAGTGCCGATTTATTGGTGTTAAAAAGCCCTAATTTATTTAAGATTTCACACTTAAATTCTGAGATTGCAAGATTGTTAGTTTCTAAAATATAATATCCTGTAATTTCTGTTGAGTCAGAGAGTTTAGAAAACTCGACTTTTATATTCTCACCATTATTAAATTCGTTTTCAGAAATATCATATTTTGATTCGGTTATTTTAATATCAGTAAGTGAGTTGTAAATTGATTTCAATGACGGAAAAATTAGATAGATATCTTTGGCATCATTTTTTAAACCTAACTTTCTCATATTAGTTAGTTCTACAATAAAGTCTTTTTTTGATTCCTTAATTGTATCATCTGTGAACATGTTCTTGATAGATAGCTTGCCGGTTATATCTTCAATTCTATGCATCTCGCCATTGTACTTATTAATTGCACGAAGCATAAACTTCTCTTTATAGGGTTCAGCGCTGTAGTTCTTATTTAGAGATTCGTAAACTTCTTGTAGAATTGATTTTTGATTTGTTACCACTACCTCATCTAATTCTAAAACACTCTTTTCTAATAAGATGGTGTCTTTTAGATTGCTAAAACTAGCTTTAATTGTTTCATACCCAGGTCTGTAAATTGTAACAGAATCTAATGATGATGAAAACTGAAACCTTCCGTCAGCATTGGTCATCGTATGGTCTTTACTATTGTAAATACCAACAAATTCTAATGGAGCATTATCTGAACTATCCAAAACAATAGCGTTAGTGCTGTATTGGGCATAGCCAAAAAAAGAAAAAAGGAGTAGTGTGAAAAGTGGAAATTTCATAATTGGTGAGTTAGTTCTGAACAATATCAAACTCCGTACCGAATTATTTCACCTCTACACCTGTAAAGAAAAGAGAGAAATCAGCATCTGGTCTTTTGTGCATCATGCTAATATTCAATCCGTTTATCGTTTTATAGTCTTCCCAGCTGGTAGTCATATTAGGTTCAGACTGATTTTCTTTTCTGTAAACCCATTCTTTGATAATAAAATCATCACCAAAATAATAATCGTAAGCATCACCGGGCGTGTAACCACCTTCATTGTTGTAGACCGTAGTTAATTTATGCATAGTAGCTTTGCTTATTGGCGCTTCTATATTTTCTGTAAGCTTGTGTGTAAAACTATTTTGGTCCCATACCAATTGGTAAGGTGCTAGTAGCCAAAATTTATCATTTACGAATCCGCCATCGGTTGCGATCATGGTGCTATCTACTGATTTTCTGTTATAGGTAATGGTATCTTGTCTGGTCATCATGGTAACTTCGTTAGACGATGTTTTCCATAACCAAGTACGTTCAAAGTGCTCGTCATCTCGATCTACATTAAAGGTAAACTTGATATTTTGTACATCTTTCCAGTTTTCGAATCCGTTTGCATTTGCGATTTTTTCAAGAACTGTCAATTCCGTATCTTCGGCAACAGCAATCGTAGGCTTTTTTTGGTCGGTTTTACATGCTGTAAAAACACTTGATATAAAAACGGAAAGAATAATTAATTTTTTCATTTTCAGCAGATTTTCAAGTAAATATATCAATTACAGTATCTTTAACCTACTTTTATTTTTTGTAAACCATCTATCAAAGTGACATTTCTTAAAAAGCTATGTTTTATTATTATTGGAAACCAATTCAATGAAAAAAGGGTTTCTAGTGGTAAAAACAAAGAATTTACCGATTTAGAGTTAGTAGAACGCATTGTATCTAACAATGACTCTATGCTCTTTGGTGTGCTCTATGATAGGTACTCGAAATTAGTTTACAATAAGTGCTTGGGGTTCGCAAAATCGAACAAAGAGGCAGAAGACTTGACCCAAGATATATTTCTAATGTTATATGTTAAGCTTGGTTCGTTTAAAGGGAATTCAAAATTCTCTACCTGGTTATATTCTTTTACCTATAATTTCTGTGTCAATTATGTCAACAGAAATAAGGAACGAAAAATAAATGATAATTCGGTTAAATTTGATGTGCAAGAAGATGTGCCTGTAGAGGTAACCGATGATTTGTTATTGCAAATGCAAGTCGATAAACTTAAAAAAGCATTAGAACTTATTGCTCCAGAAGATAAAACGATACTGCTGTTGAAATATCAAGATGGAGCATCGATAAAAGAATTAGAAGATATTTTAGAGCTTAAATCAAGCGCTATTAAAATGAGACTAAAAAGGGCAAAAGCCAAGGTTACTGAAATGTATAAAACCCTAAACTGATGTTAGAACAGAACCAAAATCCATTTAAGAATTTAGACGGGGACCTAAAAGACGTTCCGCCAGAACTACGTAAAAAAGTTATGGACGACGTTGCTACGGCTAAATTGATAATGGAATTATCTGGTCTGTTTACGGGTAGTTTTGCCTCAATAATAGAGGGTATGTTACAGACTAAATCTAAAACTAAATAAAAATAAAGTAGCACAAGTTATATGGATACAGTTGATAAGTGGAAAGACCTCACCTTCGAATCTTTAAGTAATATATTTAAAGATATTGCGTCTGCATTACCAGGAATTTTCGGAGCATTCATCGTTATTATTTTCGGTTGGATAATTATTAAAGTAGTCACCTTTATTTTAAGAAGAATATTTAAAGCCATCAAATTAGATAAAGCTTCTGAAAAGATTAATGAAGCAAAACTTTTCGGTGATGCCGATATCAAAATAGATCTACCTAAAATCATAGTCACCTTTATCAAGGTATTATTGTGGTTGGTATTCATTATTGTTGCCTCAGATATTATGGGCTTAACCATTATATCGACCGAAATTGCCAATCTATTAAGGTACTTGCCAATATTATTGTCGGCAATGATCATTTTTATGATTGGGCTGTTTTTAGCAAAAACCATAAAAGAAACTATTGTAAAAGTATTTGATTCAATTGGTCTTGGTGGAGGTAAACTGTTAGGCAACGTGTTGTTTTATCTAATTATCATATTTGTTAGTATTACGGCATTGAACCAAGCAGGTATAGATACACAGATCATCACTAATAACTTTACTATTGTACTAGGTGCATTCTTACTGGCAATTGCATTGGCATTAGGTTTAGGATCTAGAGAAATTGTAGGTGACCTATTAAGAACATTCTACTCAAGAAAAATTTATGAAATAGGGGATAAGGTTAAAATCGGAGATTTACAGGGCACGGTAATCGGTATCGATAATATTTCGATGATACTGAAAACAAAAACTGGGAAGGTAGTGATCCCTATTAAAAAGGTAGTAGAGAAAACAGTTACAGTAGAAGAACAATCCTAATCGAAAATTAACGTTTTTCATTTAGTAAGAACAGATATGGTAATAATTCAAAATGTTATTGCTACGTATGTTTATGAATTAATTCATTAATTTTGTTAGAGATAAATAAACTTAAAATATGAGTGCTAAAAAAGGAAAAATTCAGGAAGCCATAGATGAGAAAATGTTGGAGGAAAGAAAAGTCTTTCTTTGGGGTATGGTTGATGACGATTCTGCAAAACATGTAATTGACAGGTTGTTATATCTAGATATGCAGAGCGATAAAGAGATTCAGCTTTATATTAATAGTCCGGGTGGTTATGTTACTTCTGGTTTTGCAATGTATGATACCATAAAAGCATTAAAGAGTCCGGTTTCAACTATCTGTACAGGTTTGGCGGCATCAATGGGTTCTATCTTATTATCAGTAGGTAAAAAAGGAAGAAGATTTATTCAGCCACATGCTCAGGTAATGATTCACCAACCAAGTGGTGGTGCAAGAGGTCAAGCTTCTAATATTGAAATACAAGCAAGAGAAATTATTAAGACCAAAGAGTTAAGTGCACATATCTTAGCAGATAACTGTGGTCAAGATTTCGAAAAAGTTTTAAAAGATTTTGATAGAGATTATTGGATGAATGCAGAAGAGTCTATTAAATATGGTATCGTAGACGGTATTATGGAATAGATTATAGTAGCCTATAAAAATTAAAAAGTCCTTTACCAGATTGGTAAAGGACTTTTTTTGTGGTTGGTAATTAATTATTTAGATGCGATGATACCTTTTTTAATCTGCATAATCGGGAATTCTGTTCTTCTATTCAGCTCTAGTTCATCGGGTGTGCAGTCTTCTTTGCTTGTACATTTGTTAATAGGCATACGCTTACCATACCCTTTGTAAGAAACGATTCTATCAACTGATACTCCGTTTTCAATAAGATACTCATAAGTCGATTTCGCCCTTCTTTCAGAAAGGTCATCGTTGTATTCGTGACTACCTACAGGATCAGTATGCGCTTCTAGCTTAATAATCATATCTGGGTAGGTGTTATTCATTACACGAACTACTTTATCTAATTCTTTAGCGGCATCTGGTCTAATATCACTTTTATTAAAATCAAAATATATTTTATTCAATCCCGCTAATAATTTTAAATCCATAACAGGTTCAAGAACAATATCTTGTCGCATTATTTTTTGAGCCTTTGGTGTTGATGCTGTATTGAAATAAACGTTTTTATGAGGGTGCGTCTTTCTAACCGCCTCTATCATATAATTTGTTTTTCTATTAACAGGAAATCTATAGTACCCATTTTCATCTGTGGTCGTCTGTGCAACTAAAGTATTCGTAACTTGATCGTATAGAGTAACTTTAACACTGTCTAACATTTGGTTGTTAACACCATCGACAACATAACCTTCAACATCTAATGCTGGGGTAAATTTGAATTTGTAGATATCATCGCTACCAACACCACCTTCTCTGTTAGAACTTACGTAACCATCTAGTCCGTTCGGCAAACCGTAGTATGCAAAATCATCACTAGAACTATTAATGGGCGTACCTAAGTTAATGATATCAATAATTTCATCATCTTCATTAGAAATAGTTGAGAAAACGTCTAATTGTCCAAAACCAACATGGCCATCAGAGCTAAAGAAAAGCTTACCTTCTTCGTTGATGAACGGGAACATTTCGTTGCCTTCTGTATTTACAATAGGTCCGGCATTAATAGGTTCTTGTACACCACCACGCTCATGAATTTCAGCATAGTAAATATCGGTACCACCATAACCACCAGGTCTATCCGATGCAAAATAAATGCGTGTTCTCGCAAGATTCACAGACGGATGCCCGGTGGAATAGTAGTCACTATTAACCCTGAGGTTACTATTTTCTTCCCACTTACCATCAATAAATTTAGCCGTGTATATTTTTAAATTAATTTCATTGGAAACTCCGTAACCAGCTTTTTTGTCATAGAAGTTATTACGGGTAAAATACATAATTGTATCATTCTTGTAATCTGTAGAAAAGGCTACAGAGCTTTCATGGTATTTTGTATTGATATTCCCTTTTACTCGTCTAGGTTCAGACATAGGGTTATCTTCTTGAACGGCAAACAGATCTAACCACGGTTCGTCATTCCAACCATAACTTTCACCTGTAACTACATCTCTTCTTGAAGAGCTGAAGTACAAGTTTCCCATAAATCTATACACACCAAAATCACTGTCGGTAGAATTGAATGCGACAGGTTCTACTTCGTAACGTTGTCTACTATTGAATACTACTGAAGCTAAGTTGCCATCTTGTAAAAATCGCTTAACACGAGAATCGTTTTTATTGTATTTTTTATATTTTTTTAACCAAACTTCAGACTCATCCATATCTCCATTGGCGTATAAAGCCATGGCATATTTAAAATAGTAATCTGTTGGTAGCGTAGCATTATTTATAACTGCGCTAAAATGAGGAATAGATTTTTTATAGTCGCGTATTAGTAAATAACATTCTGCCAATTGCTGATGTGCATATTCAGCGTTGAAATCTGTCTCTATCATTCTTTCATACTCAGGTATTGCTAAAGAGTATGAGAATTTACTGAAATAATAATCCGCTTTTTTTTGTGATGCGACTTGTGAAAAGGATAGTTGAGCTACAATAAAAAATAGCATCAATAGAACAACATTTTTATAATTTTTCATCTTATCGATTTTAAATTATTAGAAATATCTAGGAGACTTAATAGGTCCTAATATCTTCTTGGTAAGTTCATAGATCAATATGATCTCATGTGTACCACCAGTATAAGGTCTTACTGCTGAGGTAGGTAGATCGTAAGCATAACCAACTCTAAAATCTCTAGATACTTGGTAATCCATCATTGCACCAAAGTTCGATGCATCGTTAACTCGATACGAAGTACCGATCCAAAACTTTTCGTTGAACAAAAAGTTTACGGTAAAGTCGTATGTTGCTGGCGCACCATTTGTAAATTTTGTGATAACGGTCGGTTTAAATTTAGTCGTTTCAGACAAGTCAAAAACTAAACCACCAATTGCGTAGTAACTATTACGTTCTATAGCTTCAAATTCCCCATCATTCAAATCTGTATTTAATATTCTTGGAGAAGAAATACCTGCATACCATCTATTGGAACCAATGTAGAAACCGGCACCAAAATTCGGGTTTATATTATTGAAATTAGCATTAAAGAACTGATCGTTAGGATCAGGGTTTTCTAAGTTGTAGCTAGTAAAACCACCTTTAAGTCCGAAACGCATTTTTACTTGTTGGCTAACAGGAACAGTATATGAGAAATCTCCGTAAAAGTAATTTGTACTTTCAAAACCTAACTTATCATTAATATAAGATACACCAATACCAATTTTCTCATTTTTTAAAGGAGAATGTATGGATAGGGTACTAGTTCTTGGGTTACCTTCTAAACCTGCCCATTGGTTTCTATGCAAAATAGTTGCATTCAATGTTTCTCTACTACCGGCATAAGCTGGGTTAACAGAAATGGTGTTGTACATATACTGTGTAAACTGGGGTAACTGCTGTGCGCTTAAAAAGGCACCTGTTAAAAGTAGAATGGCTAAAAGTAGATTAGCTTTTTTCATTGTTGTGTTTGGGTTTAGCTTTTTAAGCTATGTGTTAATGTATAAGTAGGTTATCTTATTGGTTACAAATTTAATAGCTCTTCTGAAGGATTTAAAAAATAACGGCTGACATCCCATATTATTCGTTCTGAAACAGCATCTTCGTTCAATTGATATATATATATATATATATATATATCGGATAAACTAGAATAGGTGTGTAAAAGTTCTATATGTATTATTTTATATCGAATATTTTTTTGTGAATGAAAATAAAAATACCACATCATTTTCATGATGAGGTATTATGGATTATATGTTTAAATTTTAATTAGTACCTATATAGATATATCCATTAAATGGTTCTAAAATGGTACCGGTGTTTTTATCGGTAGCCGTAATAATGTAATAGTACGTACCGGTAGGAAGCATTCCAGATTGTCCGAAAGAACCATCAGGAGATTCACCGCCCCAGTCATTCTGATAATCTTTTACCTCGGCAATTTTAGTACCCCAACGGTTAAAGATCATTACATCGAAACTGAAAGCACAATACTCAACGCCTCTGATTTCGAAGAAATCATTGACACCATCTCCGTTAGCGGTAACCGCTTTAGAAATTTCTATGTCACCTCTTCCACATGGTACACACTCCGTATCTACGATAACTGTAAAGTCAACATAGTATTTACATGTTCCCTCGGTAGAACTGTAGGCAATTTTATATTCTCCAGGCTCATGGTTTAGTGGGTCAAAGAAATTTTGCTCTAAAACCACATCACCTTCCAAAATCATGAACGTACCGTTACGGTCAAAATCTGCCGGTAGGTAGTTCAATAAATCAATTGGTTCTTCTTCGATACAAATGTTGATCGTAATCTCTTGCAATTGTGGTTGCAGAACAAAAACGATCTGTTCAAAAGAGGCAGTGTTACCACAAGAATCGGTAACGTTCCAAGTTCTAATGATCATGTAATCATCTGAACCATCAGCTTGTTGCGTTTCTTCATTGTAGACCACATCAAAATTACCACAGCCACCCGTGAATACCATTTCTGGAGCCTCAGGAATATCATCACCACAAATAATGGTCATCTCTTCTTCGTAAGGCTGACTCATAATTGGTCCTGTAGGTTCTACGGTAATTACCTGGGTATGTTCTACCATGTTACCAGCGCAATCAGTGGCTGTCCAAGTTCTGGTAACCGTATACCCTAGGGCACAGTTTTCGTCATTGGTAATCGTTTCAGTAAACGTTACGTCAATATTTGGCTCACAAGAATCTGTAGCAGTTAATGTAGATGCATCTGGTACCATGTTACATTCGACCGTCATATCTTGAGGTAGCGTTTCATTGAAGGTCGGTGCGACCGTATCTTCAATAGTAATTACTTGTGTATGTGTACGCACATTACCGACACAATCGGTAATCGTCCATGTTCTAGTAATAGTATACTCCGTAGCACACTCGTCATCTTGACCTTCAACTAACTCAGTATAATCTACCGTGATAGCACAATCGCTATCAGAAGTAATTACAAAAGCATCAGGTATTTCATCACAAGCTTCAATGGTAATATCTTCTGGCCAGCCCTCGTCACCGTCATTATCGATTATGGTAACGGTAGCGATATTATCGGATAGAATACCTACGATAGGACTTGAAATGTTCTCAAGAATTACATTGAACGTTTCTGGGTCTTCGATAAGAATATCATCTATTATAGGAATTACTATTGGCTGCGTGTTAGGATTGGTACCACCAAATGTTAACGTCTGCGAATTACGTGGAATACCCGTGTAATCACTAGCGTCTGCAGCAGAACCATCTACAGTATAGAATTCTACCGTAAATTCATCTTGAACATCTGCATTAAGCACCACATTTAAGGTAGCCGTACCTGCATCTTCATTCACTGTAACAGAAGTAGTATCAAATTGAACACCGTATAAAGATGGGTCAGCATCATTATCTATAATATTAACGGTCGTTGTATAATTTGAAAGAATACCTACGATAGGAGAGGAGATATCTTCCAGTACAATATTAAAGTTTTCTGTAAATTCAATTAGAGTATCATCAATAATAGGAATTACAATAGTCTGTGTATTGCTATTTGTACCGCCAAATGTTAATGTCTGCGTATCTTGAGGAACACCGGTGTAATCACTACCATCTGTAGTAGTTACGTCTACAGTATAATATTCTACCGTAAACTCATCTTGAACATCTGCATTAAGCACAACATCAATAGAAACGGTACCCGCATCTTCGTTTACATCAATTGAAGTAACATCGAACTCTACACCATATAAAGTTGGGTCAGCATCGTCGTCTGTTATAGTACCTATAGCGGTATCATCGATCATATTCAATAATGGATGCGATATAGCGCCTAACGTAATGGTTAGGTCTTCGCTAAATTCTATAAGCGCATCATTTACTATGGTAACAGCTACATTCTGTATATCTGAATCAGTTGTACCTGCAGGGAATGTTACATTACCAGAGGCAATAACAACAGAATAATCATCAGGAGAAATTGCCGTACCATCTGTTACGGTAAAGTCTACTGTAAATTCTTCTTGTATCGTTGGTCCTGTATAGGAAACTTCAAAATTAGCCATTCCGCTTGTGATATCTTCGGCTACCGTAAAATCAGCAACAGAAATACCTTCACTTGCGTCTGGCAAGTCGTTATCCGTAATAGTACCAACGGCGCTATCATCAATCATATTTACCAATGGATGAGATATGGTACCCAACGTAATATTTAAATCTTCGCTGAATTCCAATACAAGGTCATTTATAATGGTCACCTCTACAACTTGTGTGTCATTATTTGTTGTGCCCGCAGGGAATGTTACATTACCAGAAGCAATAACAACTGTGTAATCATCAGGAGAAATAGCGGAACCGTCCGTTACCGTAAAGTCTACTGTAAATTCATCCTGTATGGTTAATCCCGTATATGTGATTACAAAATCTGCAGTACCACTAGCGATATCTTCGGTAACCGTAAAGTCGGCCACGGAAATACCTTCACTAGCGTCAGAAGCATCATCATTTATAATTACTCCCGTAGCAGTATTGGTGGTGTCACCATCTACAAAACCTGTAACAAAACCGTTGACCGTAGTCAGGTTTGAAAGAACGACCGTGAAATTTTCGTCCGCTTCAATGATCGTTTCTTCGGTAACCTCAATAGTAATCGTCTGAACACTTATTGTATCTGTAAAGTCTATAGTTCCTATATTCGGAGTAAAGTCGGCTGCATCTGCAGAACCAACGTTGGTAGTATATTCTACCGTTACGGTTTCACCAGCAGGAATAACACCTGTATAGGTTACTTCAAAAGTGATTTCAGTAGTATCGGCAGTTGTATCACCTTCCAGTTCAGAAACGGTAAGTTGTGTAAACTCGACTCCATCACCAGGTAATGCATTATCATCGTTAAGAATAACACCTGTTGCAGTATTGGTCGTATTACCATCTACAAAACCAGTAACGAAACCATTATCGGTAGTTAAGTTCGAAAGAACAACTGTGAAGTCCTCATCGGCTTCAATGATCGTTTCTTCGGTAACCTCAATAGTAATCGTCTGAACACTTATTGTATCTGTAAAGTCTATTGTTCCAATATTCGGAGTAAAGTCGGCTGCATCTGCAGAACCAACGTTGGTAGTATATTCTACCGTTACGGTTTCCCCGGCAGGAATAACACCTGTATAGGTTACTTCAAAAGTGATTTCAGTAGCATCGGCAGTTGTATCACCTTCCAGTTCAGAAACGGTAAGTTGCGTAAACTCGACTCCATCACCAGGTAATGCATTATCATCGTTAAGAATAACCCCAGTAGCAAAACCATCAACAATGTTCACAAGATTGGTAGAAATACCTGTTAACGTAATAGTTAAGTCTTCATTGGGCTCAATAACATTATCATTAATAATAGTTACTTCTACATTTTGTGTATCACCGGTTTGAGTATTTGAACCAAAGGCTACACTATCAGAAGCTAAAGCAACAGTGTAATCATCACCGGCAATTGCCGATCCGTTAGAAACTGTAAAGTCAACATTGAAGGCATTTTGTACTGTTGGTCCTGTATAGGTTATTACAAAATTAGTGGTGCCACCAGCAACATTTTCTAGTACACTAAAATCTGCAACAGAAATACCTTCACTGGCACTAGGGGCATCATCATCGTTAATGAAACCATTAGCTGTTGCGTTATTAATTGGCACAAGCGGATTAGTGGTACTGTTAAGTGTAATCGTATATGCTTCTTGCGGTTCAATGATATCATCGTTTAAGATGGTTACTTCTATTTGCTTTACTTCATTATTGTTTCCATCAAAAGAAATAGTTCCATTGGTTATTGGTGTAAAATCGGTAGTGGTAGCGGTACCAAAATCGGTAGAGAAATTTACATCGAACCCAGAGGCATAGTTCCCTGTGAGGGTTACATCGAAAGTAGCAGTAACCCCGATACCTTCAGTAACAATTACATCGGTTTGGATGATAGAGAGTCCGTCTATAGCTGACGAATCATCATCGTTGATTCTTAATGCAGATCTTTCATTATTAATACTAACTCTAGAAGGTGATGTACCGTATTTTGATGCTTCTGCAGTGTTTATTGACGTAACACCGTCAAATATTTCTGTTGGTTCGATGATTACATCTTGTATTGTTGGTATATCGATATTAACCTCAGTACCTGTAACTGATCCCGCAGGAAAAGTAATCGTAGTACTAAAACCATTAAAATCTAAACCATCTGTAGCAGGATCAGTGGCGGTAGGAGAATTTTCAACGCTGAAATCAACAGTATATTCATCTTCAATACCTACATATTGATCTCCTTCACTATTCGTTCCTGTGGACAATACTAATTTGTACTGTATGGTTCCACCTTCTGTAATATCATAATTACCACCAGTTATGTAAGCAACATCAATATCTATGATTGTGCCTATTCCTGAAGTATCAATAATAGAGGTTATACCTGACGGATCGCTAATTGAAGCCGTAAATTCTTGGCTGGTCTCTACCCAATCATCATTAACAGCTAAAACATTAAAAGTGACACTTGTTTCACCTGCGGGCAGTGTAACGGATGTTGGTCCTGTAAAATCACTATTGGTTGTAGTTCCATTTACATATTGAATAGGAATATTAAGGGGTAATGTCAAAACCTGATTTATACTAATGGTAAATACCATATTCTGACCTTCTATCGCAGAACTATTGTCAATGGATAACAAAGGTTTTGATCCAATTTGAAAACATAATGAATCTATATGAGCTAAATCATCAATATTATTATAAAAACGTATATTTGCAAAAGCTGTACCAACTGGAGATATTGCACTCACCGAATTAAAGGTATAGACATCCAGACCTTGCGATGGGATATTTATCAGGGATTCAGAAATTTGAGAACTATCAGAATCTAGCCACTTTATCAGTACTTCTAAATCTCCGCTATTACCAGTTTCTTTCAACCAAAAACCTACATCTAAGGTTTCATTGGGATTAAAAGCAAAATTATCTACAACCACATTAGCACCTTTTGCAGGTAAAGAAGCAGCTCTATCACCTTCATAAATTCTACTTGGATTTGTTTCAAGGAAAGCACCGCTATTAAAAGTATATCCAGTAGTTCCATTTTCAAAACCGCTGTTGGCATTTAAACATTCTAATCCTTTTACATTTAATGTGACGGTCGAGATATCACACATACTTGTATTTGGTTCAGGTAAGCACAATTTGATTTCAAAAGTATCAATACCAGTAAAACCAGCCGCCGGGTTGTACTCGAACGTACCATCTGTACTAACGGTAAGCGTTCCATTAAACGGTCCATTACCAGTAGAGTGACTATATGTTGAGCCAACTGGCACATTGTCATTTGTACTTACATCCCCAATAAATAATTCTTCGAACTCCGGCTCAAACGTATCGTCCTGAGCATAGGTTTGCATCAAGAAAAATTTACCATCACCATGATCTAAAGTTGCTCCTGAATATTGTATTGCTGTAATTATAGATCCTATTGGTGCTAAATCTGAGAGTTTAAAAAGTGCTATTCCTATAACAGAGGTATTCTCATTGTTTCGACCACTATACCAATAGTCTACGTTAGTAGCGGGTGGTGATTGCGGATACGTTCCTTGTAGTCCTGAAGGATTATTTCTAACAAAAGTATGCCCAAGAAATTGTTCTGATCCACCTCCTGCAGGTATTCCATAGACTTCTATATACAAGCAGTTATTAGCCGATCTTTCTGTAACGGCCAAAACACCATCAGAATTAGAAGGGATGCCCGGTGAGTAACCTATGGTCTGTATCTGCCCATTGCTTGAGGTAACTGCACTAAAATCATTACAAATATTATCACCATTATCACCTGATTGAAAATAATAATTCAGGTCTAAGGATTGATATGCTTTTAAAGCCTCACTACTCCAATTTCCACTATCACTCCCCGATACTATTTCAGCGCCATTGCGCCTAATATTATTTTCACTATGACCAGCAGGACCTAGTTTTGTAAGTTCATAAGTTGAAGGAACAACGAAACTGTTGTAAACCGAGCCATCAATTATGATGGACTCAAGCGTTGCAGGATCATCAAAGTTTGTTTGGGTATCTGCCCAATTGAAAGTAACGCCAGAGGAAATTCCTTGGGCACTACTATCAAAGCCGGTAAAAAATATAAAAACAAAAATAACACATGAAAAGCACATACGCTTTTTGTTTAAAATGACATGTTTGGTAAAGTTTAGCATAGTTTGACAATTTTGGGAAAGCTGAAATTTTGTTTAGGATTTAAAGATTTTTAGGTTAAATTTCAAGATGTAAAGAAAGCCTAAAGAGTTTACCTGCGAAGTGTTGTTTGGCTTAACGTCTTAATTTTAACGGTGAGTGACAAATATCTCGATAAAGAGCATATTTTAAAGGAGAAAAAAAAAAAAAAAATAGATAAATATTTGCCTTTAGTCGACAAAGTGTTTAAAAATAAGCGTAAACTAGCTTTGGCCTTACTATATTAGATTGGACACCAAGTTGAGAGAATTGTTGTTACATAATTTAACTTTGAATTATGTCAAGACGAAAAAAGAATTACAATTTAGAGTTTAAGAAAAAGGCATTAGAATTAAGCTTTGCAAGAGGCAGCGTAACTCAGATATGCGAAGAGTTGGATATTCCTACTTCGGTATTGAGTCGTTAGCGAAGGGAGTCTAGTGAATATGGTAAGAATAGTTTTCCAGGTCGTGGGAAGCCAAAATTATCTGATGAGCAAAGAGAGATTGCTGAGTTAAAGAAAAAGTTACGGAATTCTGAATTAGAAAATCAGATATCAAAAAAGGCAGTGAGCATCTTCTCCGCGAACGACAGGAAAAATTTAGGTTCATGTAGCATCATAAATTTATTTTTACCACAGACTCAAATCATAATTATCCAATAGCTCCCAATATATTAAATCAGGACTTTACAGTTGAGAGGGGAAATCAAGTGTGGGTCTCTGATATCACTTATATTCAAACCAAACAAGGTTGGGTGTATTTAACGGTAATTATAGACTTGTTCCATCGAAAGGTAGTAGGGTTGGTCAATGAGTCAAACTTTAAGGCACTGGCGATATTATAGTTCCAGCTTGGAATATGGCTGTTAAATCAAATACCATTACTAAAGAATTGATATTTAATTCTGATAGAGGGTCTCCATATGCTAGTTATTGATTTACCAATATACTAAAAAGTTATAATAGTCTGGTAAAACAATCTAGGAGCAGAAAAGGTAATTGTTGGGATAATGCAGTGGCAGAATAATTCTTTAAAAGCTTAAAGGTAGAGTGGGTGTACAAACACAATTACAGCCTTAGATCAGGAGCAGAGTTGTCCATTTTTCAATGGATAGAAACTTGGTATAACAGAAGAAGGATACACTCCACTTTGGGGTATAAAACTATAGAAGAATTTGAAATAGAAATGTTTAATCAAAATTTAGCAGAATGACTCGCAACTAAATGTCCACTTTTTTGTTGTAAGTCCAGTCGAGGGCCTGTTCCTCAACGCCGACGCCGGTTTCGATTCCAAGTATTTCAGGTCGACCCTTGCCGGCAAGGACATCAATGCCAAGGTTTGTTTCAACAAAATAAACGGGAACACGGACACGGACGAATATTTTGACCAAAACCTATATATGACTAAAGATATGCGATAGAACTCACCTATGATTGGATATACAGCTTTCGCTCCCTGCCCAACAAGTTCGATACCACCAACGGAAAGCTGGAAAGAGTTCAATTATCTATCGTTAATGGTACTGGCACTAAAAAAGTTTAAATTAGTTCAGCAAGTAAACTAAAACTTTTCAGGATTTTGTATGACATCATTCGCACGTTCCTTTAAATCTGCCAATTCCTTTTTGTCTTTTTTTTCTAAAAGACTCATCATCATTTTCATACGGTGGTTATTACCAAAATGTTCTTTCTTTTCATTAAGAAAATTCCAGTAGAGCGCATTGAAAGGACATGCTTTTTCACCAATTTTTTTGGTGTGGCTATAATGGCAACCGCTGCAGTAATTACTCATTTTATTAATATAATTAGCGCTACTGATATATGGTTTTGTTGCTACGATACCGCCATCGGCAAACTGGCTCATACCTCTAGTATTGGTAATTTCAACCCATTCAATAGCATCTATATAAACCCCTAAATACCATTTGTCTACCTCGTCTGGGTCTATTTGAGTCAATAAAGAAAAATTACCAATGACCATTAGACGTTGTATATGATGAGCGTATGCAGTATCTAAACTTTGTCCAATAGCTTTTTTTAGGCAGTTCATTTTAGTATTACCCGACCAGAAGAAATCTGGTAATTTATTAGTGTTTTTTAATGTATTCAATTGCTTGTATTTGGGCATTTCTTTCCAGTAAATTCCCCTCATATACTCTCTCCATCCTAAAATTTGCCGTATAAATCCTTCTACTTGAGATATATTTATGTCGGTAGTTGTATCATAAAAGTGGTCTAAAACAGCATTTATAACTTCATGTGGCGATAGTATTTTCGCATTCATGGCGAAAGATAATCTAGAATGAAAAAGAAATTTTTCGTCATCATGCATTGCATCTTGATAATCGCCAAAATGCGGTAAAAGTTCTTTGCAGAAATAATCTAATGTGCTCAAACATTCTTCTCTCGTTACCGGCCATGCAAAAGATTTTGAATCTATGTTACCAATAGTTTGCACATTCGCATTCTTGATAAGTTCAATGATTTCATCTACATTTTTAATAAATTTTTTTTCTTTTGGTATAGGTGGCTGACCCTTCCATTTATTTCTATTGCTTTGGTCGTAATTCCATTTATCGCCTTCTGGTTGGTCATTTTGAACCATTATGTCGTGCTTTTTACGCATCATTCTATAAAAGCTTTCCATGACCATTTGCTTTTTACCGGTATAGAAATCTTTTAGCTCAGACCTGGTCGTATAAAAATGTTCGCTATCGTAATAATCATGAGCTATATCTAAAGAACTACAAATTTGTTGTAGCTGTTGGTCAAGTCTATATTCGTCTGGCAGTTGGTATTCGAATTGACTTGCATTAGTTTCGGCTATTGTATTTGAAATAATTTGCTCTAAATCTTGAGGGTTATTATCATCGTTAAGTTGGTAATACTTAAAATTATGCCCTTTTGCAGAAAGGTCTTCTTTAAAACTTCGCATTGCTAAAAAGAATGCCGTTACTTTCTGAATATGATGATTTACATAATCTGTTTCTTGCCTCATTTCAGCCATAACATAAGTAATATCATCATTTACCGAGGAGAACCACGAATGATTTTGATTTAATTGATCACCTAAAACTAAGCGTACTATTTTCATTTTTTTGTTTGTTATTTGGTGTTAAGGTTAGAACAATGTCTCTTGTAACCATAACCTTTGAAATTTTCCATTGGGATCATACATTTCTGCTTGTCGCTTTATATTGAATTTACGGTCTCTAGGGTCATTGCCAATGCCGCTGTTGTACATCCAATTTCCCCAATTGCTGTGAACATCATAGTCGATTAGCATACTTTCAAAATAAGCAGCGCCAATTCGCCAATCTTGTTCTAGTTCTTTAGACCAAAAACTAGCCACATTTTGGCGACCTCTATTGCTCATCCATCCGGTTTCTAGTAGTTCTTTCATGTTGGCATTTACAAAGGGTTCTTTAGTAGTGCCATTAATCCATTCTTTTTTGGCAATTTTAGTTGTATTCCAATTGTAGTCTTTCTCAAGTATACCGCCAATTTTAAATATGTTACTTTGATGCTTAAGCGAAACGTATTTAAAATAATCCCTCCAAATCAATTCAAAAATCAGCCAATACGTATCTTGATTTTTGATGATTTCTCTTTCGAATTTTTTTACTTCCCAGTAAATTGTTCTCGGTGAGATACTGCCGTTTGCTAACCAAGCAGATAATTTTGAACTGTAATCTATACCAATTAATCCGTTTCTGGTTTTCTTATAAAAACCTAGTTTTTTAGTTTCCCAAAAGTAATTTTGAACTCTCTTGAGCGCCTCTAGTTCTCCGCCTTTAAAAGGAAAAGCAGAATTAACATGTGTAGAGAAATTAGTGAAGCCAAGTTCTTTTAAAGTTGGAATTTCAGTTTCATTTACCACTAAGTTTTCATGAGACATTTTAGGTGGTAGTTTCGCTATTGGTCTTACTTTGCTAACTGCCTCACATTTTTTTCTGAAGTTTGTGAAAACATCGGGTATAGATTTAAAGTCATTAAAAGGTATGTCATCTGGGTGATATAAAAATTGATCATACACCTCATTGAATTTAACTTCAAAAGGGATTTTTTTCTTTATGTCGTTCAGTATCAAAAGCTCATCTCTTGTCCATTCTTTTTGCAAGAAAATAGTATCAATTGAATGATTCTCTATTAGATTAGGTAAGTAATCTGCCGAATTGCCGTGGTAAACAAAAAGCGGAATATTAAGTTTTTCAAGCTCTTGTTTTAATTGCTGTAAAGTTTCCAGTAGAAATTTGGCCCTATATTTTTCTGTTCTTTTGAATCCGAATTCATCGGTTTCAAAGAAGGAAGATTCAAAGCAATAAAAGCCGATAACCTTATTGCCTTTCATAGCTTCAACAAGCGACGAATTATCACGAACCCGTAAGTCGTTTCTAAACCAGATTAAATTATTCATGAATTTCCGTTTTCAGTTTATTACGTCTACATTTTTCTCCGCAGTACTTTACATCGTCCCAATTACGTTCCCATTTTTTGCGCCATGAAAATGGTTTATTACAAGTAATACAAATTTTTGTTTCTAGATTTACCTTTTTATGTGCCACTATAGTATATGTTTACTGGGTTCGTCTGGTTTTGCATAACCGAATCTTGCTAAAAGTTGAGGCAGGGCATAAGCATCTAAACCATTGATGGCAACAGTATTTGCTTTATCTAACTGCAACCAACCGTCATCGTGTAAAATATCATCAGGTAAATAAATATGCTCAATAGCACCAATTATTAGTAAACAACCATTCTCTTTAATTTCATATTCGTTCACATAGCTGCAACCCAATTTAATAGCGCTCTCTTTTACGTACGGAGCCTGAAAATTATCTAAATAAGACTCGGTTAAATTGGTTTTTGAAAACTCTGAAATATCTTCATCATAACTAGCGGCAGTATGGTGTGCATCTTCTATAATCGCTTCGTTGACCTGGTTGACAGTGAAGTATCCGCTTTCTTTAAAGTTAGCGTAGGTGTTTCTTTTTACGGTTAACGGTCTAAGAATAAACCCTAACATCGGCGGTGTACTACCGATATGAACTACAGAATTGAAAATAGCCAAATTGGTATTACCGTTACCAGATATAGAACCTAATAGGTTGGCAGATTTATACCCGGTACAACTATTGATTAAATGAGCTTTATATCTACTAGGCATTTTACCTAGGTCTTCTTTACTAAAATGTTTCAAGTCGTATATTTTGTTTAACAAAAATAATTAAAAATTGAACAGATATAAGCTCAATAAAGAAAATGATTTGCTTAGTTTCTCTCTTTATACAAGAAATGAAACCATAATTTCCTATTTTTAACATTCAATTAATGTTGGCTTAAAGCCTTGTACATGACCCAAGAAAAAAAGAACATTGCCATTATTGGCTCAGGCTTGGTAGGATCCTTGCTTGCTATATACTTGAAAAGATACGGACATCAAATTACGGTATTCGATAGAAGACCAGATATTAGAAATATAGAATTTTCTGGCCGATCCATAAATCTTGCGATGAGCAATAGAGGGTGGAATGCTTTGCGAGCTGTTGGTATTGAAGAAGAGATAAAAAAAATCGCCATACCGTTAGATAAGCGGGCAATGCATGTAATTGGTAAGCCAGAATATTATCAGAAGTATGGTAAGGAAGGAGAGGCTATATGGTCAATATCTCGTGGGGTACTGAATAAGCTCATGATCGATCTTGCCGAGAAGAATGGAGTGGACTTTCGTTTTGAAGAAAAAGTTTGGGATATAGATTTACCGGAAGCCAAAGTGTTTACCGGTGAAAGCGAAAAAGGGGAGTGGACAGAGTACCCGTTCGATTTGGTATTTGGTTGCGACGGGGCATTTTCAAGAGTTCGTCATAAAATGCAACGCCGTAGTGGTTTTGATTATTCTCAGAGTTTTATCGACGTGGGTTATAAAGAACTGACCATACCGCCGAATACAGATGGTTCACATAAATTAGATAAACATTCTTTTCATATATGGCCACGTGGTAAATTCATGTTTATTGCCATGCCCAATTTAGATGGAAGTTTTACCTGTACATTATTTATGCCTTTTGAAGGTGATGTCTCTTTTGATAGCATAAAAACTAAAAAAGATGCGGTTCATTTCTTTAATACCTATTTTCCGAATGTAATGGGTGATATAGAAAACCTTACAGAAGACTTTTTTAAGAACCCCACTAGCGCAATGGTAACGATGAAATGCTATCCTTGGACCTATTGGGACAAAGTTGCCCTTGTAGGTGACTCAGCGCATGCCGTAGTGCCGTTTTACGGACAAGGAATGAACGCTGGTTTCGAAGATATTTTTGTTTTGGATGAAATTATTAAGGAATTCGGTAATGATTGGGAGCGTATTTTTTCAACCTATCAAAAAAAGCGTAAACCGAATACTGATGCAATAGCAGAATTAAGCTATCGTAATTTTATGGAGATGAGCAGTAAAACTGCCGATACCAATTTCTTGCTCCAAAAGAAAATAGAAAAGCATTTTTCGGCAAAGCATCCAGAAAAATGGATACCAGCTTACAGTAGGGTAACGTTTTCAAACAGACCATACGCAGAAGCCTTGGCAGAAGGCGATGCACAAGAAAATATTATGAAAGAAGTCATGAAATTTCCAAATATAACTGAGAAATGGGATAGTGAGGAAGTTGAAAAGTTAATGCTAACGCTTATCGATTAATTACTTATTACTCCTCATTTCACTTTTACGCATTGGCATACTATCAATTAAATTACATAGTTTTTCTAAGTTAAAAGGATATGATGCTTTAGATTTAGTGCCACCATCTTTTCCTATTAAAATATAACCGTCGTACGATTTTGGCAATACAGCTGATTTTTTTATATCTGTAGTTGTTCTATTGGTGTTATAATATAGATGGTCTTTGTATACGAAAACTAGAATATCTCTTTCGGTAAGTATAGAAGCATTGTTGTCGATAATTTCCAAGGCATTTTTTACATGCTTCAAATTAGTGTCGTTTTCATATAGAATTACAATTCTACTTTTCCATTGAAAGTCCGATAAATCTTGAGCTGCCATATTAAAACTATGCATCATAATAAAAATGAAAATGATATTTAAAAATTTCATAATCATGAATTTAAACAAAAAAAGCCATCTTTTACAGATGGCTTTTTTAATATATGTTAGTTGTTTGCTGCTATAATTTAGCAAACATTTTTTGCATTTTTTCGCTTTCCTCTTCAGCTAGAATAGGATCAACCAAAATACGACCACTATGCTCATCTGTAATTATCTTCTTTCTTGAAGCAATTTCAACTTGAACCTGTGGTGGTATAGTAAAGAAAGAACCACCAGAAGCACCTCTTTCAATTGGCACAACAGCTAAACCATTCTTAACATTGTTACGAATACGTGCATATGCATTAACCAAACGCTCTTCGATTTTATCTTGATATTTGATAGACTCTTCAAGCAATGCTTTTTCTTCTTTCTCAGTTTCGGCAAGAATAGCATTCAATTCACTTTTCTTATGCTTTAAGTGTGCATCGCGTTCAGATAAACGCTCTTTGGTTTCAGAAATAACAGCTTTTTTCTGATCAATTTGAGCTTTGAATTCTTTTATGTTCTTTTCAGCCAATTGAATTTCCAATTCTTGGAACTCCAATTCTTTACTGATTGAATTGAATTCTCTACTGTTACGAACATTTTTTTGCTGCTCGCCGTATTTTTTAATTAAAGCCTTTGCTTCGTCAATAAGGTTTTTCTTAGCTCCGATTTCAAAATTGATATTTTCTAAATCAGATTTAAGTTTGTCCATTCTCGTTTTTAGGCCAAGGACTTCATCTTCCAAATCTTCTACTTCTAAAGGTAGTTCACCACGAACATTCCTTATTTCATCAACCCTAGAATCAATTAATTGCAAATCATATAATGCTCTTAACTTTGCTTCTACAGATGAATCTTCTTTTTTTGCCATATTAAAAATAATTGATGGGATTTGTTATACTTTCCGATAAATGGATTGCAAAATTAGGAATTTTTTTCGTAAGATAATCAACTAAAAGGTTTTTTGTAAACTGCTCAGTTTCAAAGTGTCCTATATCTGCCAAAACTATTTGGTTTTCAGCCTCGTAAAATTGATGGTATTTCAAGTCAGCGGTAACAAATACGTCTGCTCCGGCTGCTTTCGCAGCACCGATGGCAAAAGAGCCGCTACCACCTAAAACGGCAACTTTTTTAATTTTTCTACCAAGTAAATTTGAATGTCTAACGAGCTTTCCGTTCATTTTTAGCTTTAAATGGTTCAGAAAGTCCGTTTCGTTCATTTCATTTTCAAGTACGCCGATCATACCCATGCCAATATCTTGGTTCGTGTTTTCTATAGTTTGTATATCGTAGGCAACCTCTTCGTAAGGGTGTGTTTTTAGTAATGCCTGTAAAATGGCAAGCTCTTCATTTTTACCAAAAATACAGGTAAACATCGCCTCACGTTCTTCATGCGTTTTGCCTATTTCGCCTTTTACGGGGTTGGCATTTTCATTCGCTTTATATGTGCCTGTACCTTCATGAGAAAAGCTACAGTTCGAATAATTACCTATCTCACCCGCGCCAGCAATAAAAAGCGCATTTTTCACCTCTTCTAGATTATCGGTCGGAATGTAGGTAGTTAGTTTTTTAATAGTTCCTTTTTGTGGGATGAGAATTTTGGTGTTTTTTAAGCCTAGTACCTCGCAAATTTTAGCATTTACCCCATTTTTAGCATTGTCTAATGCGGTATGGTTTGAGTATATGGCGATGTCATTTTTAATCGCTTTAATGACCACACGTTCAACATAATTTTTACCTGTGATCTTTTTTAATCCCCCGAAAATAATAGGGTGAAAGCTTACGATTAAATTACATTTTTTGGCAATGGCTTCATCGATAACATTTTCTAAAGTATCTAGTGTAACCAGAACACCGCTAACCTCGGTAGAAGCGTTACCGACTAACAACCCTACATTGTCAAAATCTTCGGCATAGGTTAAAGGAGCAAACTCTTCTAAAATTTGGGTAATGTCTTTTACGGTCATTTTATTGAAAAATAAGATATTCAAAGATAAATTATTATAATTTCGTTCTGATGCAGGTGTTACGAAAACTTCTTTTTCCTATTTCATTGATCTACGGATTGATTGTCTTTCTTAGAAATCGATTATACGATATTGGTATTTTTTCATCACGGCAGTTTGCTACAAAAACCATTTGTGTAGGTAACTTAAGCGTTGGCGGAACAGGCAAGACACCTATGATAGAGTTGTTGGTGCGTTCACTATCGAGCAGCTATACATTGGCTATTTTAAGTAGAGGCTATAAGAGAAAGTCGGCAGGTTTTTTACTTGCTACAGAAAATACCAGTGTAGAAGATTTAGGCGATGAGCCTTTTCAGTTGAAAACTAAATTTCCTGATGTTGCGGTAGCAGTAGATGCCGACAGAAGAAATGGAATTAATCAGCTTGAAAATATAATAAAGCCAGAGGTAATTTTACTAGACGATGCTTTTCAACATAGAAAGGTGAAGCCAGATTTTTCAATTCTGTTAACTGCTTATGATAATTTGTATATAGATGATTGGTATTTGCCGACAGGTAATTTAAGGGATGCAAAAGGGGAAGCAAAAAGAGCTCATATTATTGTGGTCACTAAATGTCCGTCAGAAATTTCGAAACAAGAACGAGCTACAATAGCTGCAAAAATGAATCTCGCCCCCGATCAAAAGTTATTGTTTAGTTATTTAATGTATAATACTGATTTAAAAGGTACTGAGATGTCTTTAGAAGCTTTGAAAGATAAGAAGGTAACATTGGTGACTGGTATTGCCAATCCTGAGCCGTTAGAGCGTTTCTTAACTTCAGCAGGCCTCACCTTTGAACATTTAAAGTTTAAGGACCATCATTTTTTTACCGATCAAGAAATAGTAGATATAAAAAGTAAAGAATGCATTCTTACTACAGAAAAAGACTATGTGCGTTTACAGACTAAAATAGCTCAATTACATTACATCGAGGTAAAGCATGAGTTTTTAGAACATGGAAAAGAAGTTTTAGAAGCAGCGTTACACCAGTTTATGACAAAGACTTCCTAGTTCTTTTGTCAAAAATATTCTCCCCTATCTTTTGATAAAAAACTTCTGGCTTAAACGGTTTGGTAACAACATCGTCACAACCTGCAGCGTAAAAGCTTTCTAAACTATCATCTAGAGAAATAGCTGTTAAAGCAATAATCGGTGTGTCTTGATTGAATTTTCTTATTTCAATGGTAGCTTCTTCACCGCTAATACCCGGCATATGAATATCCATTAAAATAGCATCGTACACATTCTCTTGAGCGGCAGTAATTGCCTCATGGCCATTATTTGCTATATCACTTGTCATATCCCTTTTAGAAAGCATCTTTTTGGTAATGACCTGGTTTATCTTGTTGTCTTCAACGATAAGAAGGTGTAGCCCTTTAAAGTCATAATCTTTAGGGGTGATTTCGAATGAAATATCTTCAGAAGTGCTGTCAATACTCTTCATTTTAATCTCAAAGAAAAAAGAACTTCCTTCGTCTAATGTACTTTCTAGTTCAATTTGACTTTTGAATAGACCTAATAAACTTTTTACGATAGTCAAACCTAAACCAGTACCACCATATTCCCTATTAATTTGAATAGACCCTTGCTCAAATCCTTCGAAAATACTTTTTTGCTTTTCTTTAGAGATACCGATACCATTATCTTTAACTTCAAAATATATGGTAACATCATCTTCCACCTTGTTCAATAATTTAGCAATAACCTTAACTTCTCCTCCTCTAGTAAACTTAATAGAGTTACCAATTAAGTTCATGAATATTTGAGAAAGTTTTAGAGGGTCGCTCACTAAATTAGTTGGTATATCGGCATCGTACTCCAAAGTCAATTGGGTGTTGTTCGACTTAGCACTTTGCCCTAATGAATTTATAACCTCATTTATAACCTTGTTAAGATTGAACTCCATATTTAGGGGTTCTAACTTATTGGCATCAATTTTATTAATATGTAGAATGTCATTAATAAAATTAAGTAAATAATCTCCAGAGAATTTTAGTGCCTTTAAATGTTCCTTTTGATGCTCTTCTGGGTCTTCCTCTAATAAAAGGTGGGTTAAACCGGTAACAGCGTATAACGGCGTTCTAAGTTCGTGACTAACAGTAGAAAGAAAGTTTGTTTTCGCTTCCATGGCTTGTACTGCGCCATCACGAGCAATTTGTAATTCTTTATTTTTAGTCTGTAAAAGGTCGTTTGTCTTTAATTTTATTTGGTTGTTTCTGTACAGTGTTACAGCCAAAAGTGAAATAATGATTAAAAAGGCAGAGGTCAGTATTGCGGTAAGTTCAGATCTATTTTGAGACTCGGTAAGTTCTTCGATCTTCTTTTCTTGACGAGCTATTTCTTCCGTTTTATAATCATCTCTAATCTTATCGGCAGTTTTAGCTTCAATTATATTCTTATCAATATTGAATATCGAATCTTTTAATTGTACCAGATTTTGGGTGTTTACCAGCGACTTCTGGTATAAACCTAGTCTTTCATATACCGAAGATAAAAGTGTATTTGCATTCTTGATATCTTCTAAAAAGCGGTTGTCAATAGCGAGGCTTAACGCATTTTCACCATTTTTTGCAGCTTCAGATAAGTTATCTGATTTTAAATTTAGCTCTGCAAGGGTCAAATATGCCTGGGTAGTAAGATATTCTTTTTCGTAAAGATCCGTATTTACAATAAGCGAATTCAAATTTTTTGAAGCGCTATCATATTTTTCTAAACTGAGGTAAACTTTTGCTTCGGTTAACAGTAGATTGTTATAGAAATTACGATCGTTATTTAACTGTTTTGCCTCGTTTAGCATGAACAATGCTTGAAAATTTCTATTGCTTCTATGCAATAGAATAGCTTCAATATACTTGTGCATACCGTCGCCATAAGGGTATTCGACATCTTTTAGTAATACACTTGCGCGATCCCAGTAAAATTCGGTGTCACCTTCTTTGTCGATTTTCAAATAAAGCAAAGCCAATTCGTGTAAGCTATCTATGAGTCCCTTTATATCTTCGCCTTTCTCGGCTTCGTTCGCGGCAGTATTTAAAGTCTCAAGTGCAAGGTCTATTTTATCTTGATTTTTGAATTTTCTTGCCTGATCAAAATACGGTTGTATATCTGTCTTTTGAATTTGTTCTTGTGAAAATAGGGTAGTGGTAGTCGCCATAATTACAATGGGGACTAGTAATAGTTTAAATACTTTATTTAAAAATAAGATTTTCAAATATAATTTTTAATAGTAATGAAATTAATTAAATCTATTATTCTACTGCTATAGCCGGTTTCATTATCGTACCAGCCAATAATTTTAACCATTTTTCCTATGACCGAAGTCATCAAAGAATCAAACGTACAAGAATAGCAACTATTGTTTATATCAATAGAAACTATTGGGTCACTAGTATAGTGAAGAATATTTTTAAAATGGTTCTGTGATGCTTTCTCAAATGTAGAGTTTATTTCTTCAATACTTGTAGCCCTTTTTACATTCAAGGTTATATCGGTAAGCGAGCCATTTGGTACGGGTACTCGTATGCCACAACCACCTATAGAGTCTGCCAGTTCTGGAAATATTTTAGTTAACGCTTTTGCTGCACCAGTAGTGGTTGGTACTATAGATTGCGATGCTGCACGCGCCCTTCTTAAATCTCTATGAGGTTGGTCATGGAGACTTTGATCTGTAGTGTAAGAATGTATAGTGGTAATATATGCTTGTTCAATGCCGCATAGATCATTCACTATTTTTATCATCGGGGCAGCATTGTTTGTAGTACAAGATGCGTTTGAAATGATGTCATCATCTTTTGTTAGTGAATTTTCATTGATGCCATAAATAATCATCTTTATGTCATCTTCAGTTGGCGGAACGGACAAGATTACTTTTTTGGCGCCATTTTTAATATGAAAAGCCAATGTTTCTCTATCCTTAAATTTACCCGTGCATTCTACTACTAAATCGACAGCGGCCGATGCCCAATTTATATTAGAAGGATGCGATTCGTTAAACAATACAATTGGTGTATCGTTAACAATGATATGCGTACCATCGTGCGAAATCGTATGTGGCGATGTGCCGTGTATACTATCGTATTTCAATAAATGAGAAAGAGTGCGGGTATCTGCCAAATCATTAATGGCAACAACATTAAAATTTTCATGTTCTTGCATTAGTCGAAATAGGGTTCTACCTATTCGTCCAAAACCATTGATGCCTATGTTAAGTTTCTGCATTGGTTACCGTTGGTTGTATTTATTAGTGCTCATAGTTCCGTCACATATAGAACCAGCAAATTATCTTAGAATTAATCTAAGCGATTGGTATGTTTTCAGGGAAATTTTATAGGATGTGCTTGTGCGCCTTGTATGAAGAACGAACCAAAGCACCACTTTCTACATGTCTAAATCCCATTTCAAGACCTATATCTTCGTATTTCTTAAACTGATCCGGAGTTATAAACTCTTTTACAGGAAGGTGTTTTTTAGAAGGCTGTAAATATTGACCAATGGTAACAACATCTACATCTGCATTTCTAAGATCGGCTAAAGTTGTAATAACTTCATCTTCATGTTCACCAAGACCTAACATAATACCAGATTTAGTTCTTCTTATCCCTTGTTTTTTCAAGTAATTAAGTGCTTCCAGACTACGTTCGTATTTTGCTTGTATACGCACTTCTCTAGTTAGTCTTTTAACAGTTTCCATATTGTGAGATACAACTTCAGGAGAAACGGCTATAATTCTATCTAAATGCTTTTCTATACCTTGAAAATCAGGAATTAAAGTCTCTAAAGTTGTTGTAGGGTTCATTCTACGTATCGCCTTAACAGTTTCTGCCCATATGATAGAACCCATGTCTTTAAGGTCATCTCTATCAACAGATGTAATTACCGCGTGCTTAATACCCATAATTTTTATAGACCTAGCTACTTTTTCAGGTTCTGCCCAATCTACATTTTCTGGTCTACCGGTTTTAACACCACAGAATCCGCATGATCTAGTACATACATTACCTAAAATCATGAAGGTAGCAGTACCTTCTCCCCAGCATTCTCCCATATTAGGGCAACTACCACTGGTGCAGATAGTATGTAGGTCGTACTTGTCGACCAAGCCTCTTAGCTGTGTGTATTTCTTACCCGTAGGTAATTTTACCCTAAGCCATTTCGGTTTGCCTTTAGGTGGAGCAACATTTTCGTTTAAGACTGTAGACATGCTTTAATTTTGATACAAATATACGAACTAATAAAGTGAGGATAAAGAAGAATTATATACCTCACAAATGAGTTTTAAATTATGAAAAATATATGTGATATAGCGTCAATTACTTTCTTGCTTTAATAATTTCTGAAAGTAGTTTTTTTGCCCGTAGCAATTTTACTTTCACGCTATTCATAGGCTCGTTCAATTGAGTGGCAATTTCGGCGTAGCTTAACTCATTAAAATACCTGAGATTAATAACCGATTGGTAATGAGGTTTTAACTTTTTAATATCTCTTAATAAATCTGCTAAATTCTGCTCTTGAATCAACTGGTCCTCCATAGAAGGTGAAGCATCTAAAGTACTTGTTATTGCTTCAGAATTGCTTCTAGAATCTAATAAACTCTTTTTACGCTTTCTTACTAAATCAATATGAATGTTTTTAGAGATAGCGATTAACCAAGTTTTAAAAACATACGTATCGTTGTAGGTATGAATTTTGTCAAAAGCTTTAGAGAATGTCTGAATAGTAATGTCTTCAGTATCGTTCTCGTTTTCGGTACGTTTTAGTTGAAATCCGTAAACATCGTTCCAAAACATATCAAGCAGTCGACTAAAAGCAATTTGGTTGCCTTCTTTCGCTTTACGAATTGTTTCTTCTAAAGTGTCTGTGTTATTCAAATACTGATTTTGGTATGCGTAATGTTAAGATAACGAATTTTGCTTACTCGGTAATCATATCCTTTTTGCAATCTTGCTCACTTGGCATTTTACCGCACATACCACAAGCTTGCCCATCTTGATTAAGAAAAGGACTTTGACTCGCGCAAGTTCCTGCAAACTCTCCGTCTTTTTTAGACCATATTTTAATTGCGATACCCGCAAATGCCAATGCTAACAACCCAATGGTTAATAATGCTAGTTTCATATGCTAAATTTTAAACAAAGATAAAAAATAAAGCCCCAAAATGGGGCTTTAAGAATACTTTATATGTGTTAGGGTTAGTAAGCTATATTCGCTACTATATTTTCTACACTAGGTGCATGATTACCACCTTTTTGCTCAATTGTAATATAACCTACGGCATTTTCTGCATATGGTAGTGCCAATAATTTTTGTTGGTCACCAGCCTCTTCGATAATACCAAGGTTTATCATTTTGCCATTAACTTCTGCCCACATTTGAAAACACTGACTTTCAGGTATGTGTGGTAGTTGGCTAACGTTTATATATGATAATTTTTTTACAGGGTTGATGTAAGCAACAGCTTTCAAGTCTTTTGCCTTTTGGTTACCCTTCACATTATATTTTTTAGTTTGAGGATTGTTAAGTACAATAAACTGGTTACGTACATCTTCTAACTGCTCTTTCATATTTTCTTCAAGCAATTTTATCTTATTGCTAACAACACTGTTCTCTTCTTGTAAACTCTGGTTTTGACTCCAGAAAAAAGTTGAGATGCCAATAAACATAATAGCGGTAATACTAGCAGCGATTGCGTAACTGTAAAATCTTTTTCTGCCCTTACGTTCAGCCTTAATTCTAGAGTTTATTTTATCCTTTAGACCTTGCGGTGCATCAATAGCATGAAGTTTGGCAAAAATCTCAAGGTTATCTTGCAGCTCGGCATATGTTTCTCTTACCTCAGGGTACATAGCGATGTAACGCTCAACCTGCATGCTTTCTAATTCTGTGGTCGTACCTAAAAGGTATTGTTCCAAAAGATCAGAATCAAGGAAAATTTTTATTTTGTCTTTCATAATACAATATTTAAAATCATGGCAATTAAGGCAGGGCCATAGATTTTGCCTAACTCGCGCAATCCTATTTTAAGTCTAGATTTAATGGTTCCTAAGGGTATATCCAACTCTTCACTTGCTTCTTGTTGGGTCATTCCTTGAAAGAAAAGGGCTTCTAGAACAATTTGATATTTTTCTTCAATTTTGTCTAGATGTTCCTTCACATCCATTAACTCTGGCCTTGTACTTTCTACGCCTAATGTATATACGTCAGAAACATCTATTTGGATTTCTTTATCAGATTTTGTGTTAACACTTCTTAATTTATCAATAGCGGTGTTACGTGTAATTCTAAATAACCAAGTAAAAAGCTTCGCTTTTTTTGGATCGTAGGTGTCCGCCTTTTTCCAAATTTTAACAAAAGATTCTTGAACGACATCTTGAGCAAGATCAGGATCGCGTACGACCTTATTAGCGACACCTAGTAGGGTGTCGGCATAATGATCGTATAAAAGAGAAATGGCTTTTTCGTTTCGCTCTTGTAATAATTCAACAATATGATTTTCTAATAGAGTGCTCATAATTTATATGATGTACATTTTTTTTTAGAATGGACATCCAAATGATAATATTGAACCGTATATGGTTAAACGCTAAATTATAAAATTGATTGTTATAGATGCGTTTTCTAAAAATATATATTGAATAAGTGGTCGGCTGGTAACTGCCCACTTTGTTTTTGGTTGGTTTGGTTTGGTAATAACCCTTGTAATTTTTATTACAGGGGTTATTTTATTAAGTTAACCTCCGGACTTATTTCAATTCCGAATCTTGTTTTTACGGCTTCAATAATTTTCGCCGAAAGGTCTAGAATTTCTTTACCAGTTGCCTTGTCATAATTAACAAGTACCAAAGCTTGATTCTTATGAACTCCTGCATCGCCAAAGCGTTTTCCTTTAAAACCGCATTGCTCAATTAACCAACCTGCCGGAATTTTATATAATTCTTCGGTCATCTTATAAAAAGGAGCTTCGGCATTCTTTGAAATAAAAGCTTCAAATATTTTTTTTGAAACTATTGGGTTTTTGAAAAAACTACCACTGTTGCCTAAAACTTTTGGATCGGGCAATTTGCTTTGTCGTATAGCAATTACCGCATTTGAAATATCTTTAATGGTCGGGTTTGAAATCGACTCTTTTTTTAATTGTTTTTCAATGGCACCGTATCCAGAATTAATTTGATGATTTTTCTTGGTAAAAGAAAAGGTCACCGAGGTAATTACGAATTTGTCTTTTCCTTCGTTTTTAAAGAATGAATCTCGGTATCCGAAGTTGCATTCTTCCTTTGTTAAGGTAACTAATTCTTGGTCAGTAATTCTAACGGCATCACAACTTACAAAACAATCTTTTAGTTCAACACCGTATGCTCCAATGTTTTGAATAGGTGCGGTACCAGTGTTGCCAGGTATTAATGACATGTTTTCTAATCCCCCGAAATTATTATCTAAAGTCCACATGACCAGCTCGTGCCAATTCTCACCTGCCATTACCTGTACATGAACTATTTCGTCAGATTCAGATAGAATTCTCTTTCCTTTTAAATCAACATGAATAAACAACGCATCGATTTTATCAGAAAGTAGCATATTACTACCACCGCCAATTATTATTTTTCGAGGATAGTTTTCCTTGCTAAGAATATACTTTAATTCTTCAATAGAGGTTACTTCTGCAAAATATCTTGCAGTAGCATCAATACCGAATGTATTGTAATTCTTTAAAGAAAAATGTTCTTGTACAATCATTAACCTTTGTAACTCTTAAGCGCTTCTTTTAGTATGCGAACTGCTCTTTTTAAACTCTCTTGATCAAGAACGTATGCAATTCTAATTTGATTTTTACCTAAACCTTCGGTAGCATAAAAACCTGCGGCAGGTGCAACCATAACAGTTTCGTTATTTAAATTAAAGTCTTCTAATAACCATTGAGCAAAATGGTCGGCATCTTTAATAGGTAATTCGGCAATACAATAAAATGCACCTTGAGGTCTTGCAATCTTAACACCTTCAATTTGTTCTAATTCTGCAATTAATATATTTCTACGTGCTACATATTCGGTTTTTACCTCTGCAAAATAACTATCAGGTGTGTCTAAAGCCGCCTCGCTTGCAATTTGAGCATATGTTGGTGGCGAGAGTCTTGCCTGTGCAAATTTCATTGACGTTGCAATAAATTCTTTATTCTTAGAAACTAGGTACCCTATACGTGCACCGCACATGCTATATCTTTTAGAAACCGAATCAATAACAATGGCATGTTCTTCTAATCCTTCTTCCTTTAGTATTGAAGCATGGGTTTTGTCATCATAGGTAAATTCTCTATATACTTCGTCGGCAACTAAAAAGATATTATGTTTCTTAACAAGTGTTGCTAATTTTTGAATTTCTTCTTTACTATATAAATAACCGGTAGGGTTACCAGGGTTACATATTAATATAGCCTTTGTTCTAGGGGTAATTAATTTTTCAAAATCTTCGATAGGTGGTAAGGCAAAATTATCTTCTAGTTTTGAGACTACAGGCACCACGGTAACTCCGCAAGCAGTTGCAAATCCGTTGTAATTGGCGTAAAAAGGCTCGGGTATTATAATCTCGTCATCTGTATCTGCAATGGTATTCATTGCAAAAGACAATGCTTCAGAACCACCTGTTGTTACAATTATATCTGCCGCATTTACATGTATGTCGTTTTTTGCGTAATACTTGGCAATTTTAGTTCTGAATTCTTCAGAACCTTCGGTACGGCTGTATTCCAGTACATTAATATTATTGTTTTTGACAGCATCTAAAGCCTGTTGCGGGGTTTTTATATCTGGTTGTCCAATATTTAAATGAATAACGGTAACCCCTCTCTTTTTTGCATTTTCAGCAAACGGTACTAGCTTTCGTATAGGAGATTGGGGCATGGTAAGCCCCTTATTTGAAACAGATGGCATATGAATTATATTTTACACAAAAGTGATAAATGATAATGGTTCTTACAAAGTAATTAGGTTTTTATTTGATTTTTTGCTGAGTGTTAAAATTAGGGGTTGCATCAAATAATTATGTAACTTAAGAAGGGTTAACTAATTCATATAGATTATGTTACGAAAATATTCCATAGTTTTTGTCATTTTTATTTGGAGTTTTTCTTTTTCAGGAATAGCTCAAACCTTTCAATTGCCTGCGGGAAAGAAATTTCAAAAAGTCAAATTCGAGCTTATTAATAATTTGATGGTCATACCTGTAGAGGTAAACGGTACCGAGCTATCATTTGTACTTGATTCAGGTGTGGGTACGCCTATATTATTCAATTTGGCAGACCAAGATTCAATACAATTAAATAATGTTACCGAGATAACTATAAATGGTTTGGGTGATGGAGACCCTATTAATGCCTTAAAATCGACTAGAAATTTTGTACAGCTTGGTGATATTAAAAATACTTCTCAAAATATTTATGTAGTTATGGATGCCGGTATTAATTTCTCACCGAGTCTAGGCGTGCCTGTGCATGGTATAATAGGTTATGATCTGTTCAGAGATTTTGTAGTCGATATTAATTACGTAAAACAAACCATTAAATTTCATGACCCAGAGTTATATAAATATAAAAAGGCTAAGAATACTAGGATTGTAGATATGTCGGTTATCAGAAAGAAGGCATATTTAGATGCATTTGTGATGATAAGTAAGAATGACGAAATACCAGTGAAAATGTTATTGGATACTGGTAGTAGTGATGCTGTTTGGCTTTTTGAAGATGAAAGAATTGAATTGCCAGAGAAACATTATCAAGATTTTTTAGGAAAAGGACTCGCTGGAGATATATATGGTAAGAGAACAAAAATCAGTCATTTAAAGATTGCAGATTTTATACTGAGTGATGCCAAGGCGGCTTTCCCTGACATGGAGACTTTTACAACAATTACAGATTTTGGTGGTAGAAATGGGAGCTTGGGTGGCGAGGTTATTAAGCGGTTTAATATCGTATTCGATTATAAGAATGAGAAATTGATAATGACCAAAAATTCTAATTTCGGTAAGCTATTTCAGTATAATATAAGCGGAATCGATTTGCAACATGCAGGTATGCGATACGTGTCAGAAAGAATTACCGATTCTAATGGTGTGTTAAATAGTAGTGCAAAGACCTATGGTAATGTACAAATTATACTTCAGGGCGCTACAAGGTTAAGTTTGGTGCCAGAAATAATTGTTTCGGGAATACGTCAAGGGAGTCCGGCACATTCGGCAGGCTTACGAGAAGGAGATGTAATCTTAGCAGTTAATGGCAAACGCATCCACCGGTATAAACTACAGGAGATAATGCATATGCTTAATTTTAAAAAAGACAAGAAGATAAAGGTATTGGTAGAGCGTTATGATAATGATCTGCTGTTTAGTTTTGTTCTAAAACCTTTGTTTGATGAACAATAGCGCATAAAAAAAGCCCAACTTCTCAGTTGGGCTTTTCGTTTTTTTAAAAGTTTTTTATTTGGTACCGGTAGTAGCTTGAACTTCTCCTTTGATTTTTAAAACCTTAGTCGGAGTGTCAGCATTAGATATTACCGTAATCGCTTTACGAATAGGGCCAACTCTATTGGTATCATATTTTACCTGAATCTCACCTGTTTTACCTGGTAAAATTGGGTCTTCTGGTTTTTTCGGAATTGTACAACCACAACTAGAACTTACTTTGCTAATAATAAGTGGTGCAGTACCGGTGTTTGTAAATTCAAAAACTCTTACTCCGTGAGATCCTTTAGCGATTTCACCGTAATCTACAGTTTCAGATTTAAATTCGATTTTGGCTGCGGTATCTTGAGCAGTTAAGCTAAATCCTAGCAAGCCAATAAATAATACAAGTACTATTTTTTTCATCATTTTTAATTTTGGGTGGAAGTCAAAATTAAATCTTTTCAGATCAACCTCAAAATCCTTTTGTTATACTCTAACGTTACTTATTTTTGTTTCGTATTTATCTTTGGGCAAAATTCAGCTGAAATGACCGTTAGAATGTCAATTCAGCTTTATTTTTAACAACCCATTTTATTATTATTCAAAAACTGTTCCAAAAAATGGAAATTCCTTCAAAATATAATCCGCAGTCCACAGAATCGCATTGGTATGATTACTGGATGAAAAACGGTTACTTTCATTCTGTACCAGATGACAGAGAACCTTATAGTATTGTAATACCACCGCCTAACGTGACGGGCATATTACATATGGGGCACATGCTGAACAATACCATACAAGATGTATTGATCAGACGAGCCCGTCTTTTAGGCAAAAATGCATGTTGGGTGCCGGGTACAGATCATGCCTCTATTGCTACTGAAGCAAAAGTTGTTGCTAAATTAAAAGAGCAAGGCATCAATAAAAACGATCTTACAAGAGATGAATTTTTAAAGCATGCTTGGGATTGGACAAATGAATACGGTGGAATCATTCTCGAGCAGCTGAAAAAATTGGGATGTTCTTGCGATTGGGACCGTACCGCGTTCACTATGGATCAAGAACGCTATGATAGCGTTATCAAGGTTTTTGTGGATCTATTTAACAAAGGCTTGATCTACCGAGGGTATAGAATGGTGAATTGGGATCCAGAAGCTCAAACAACCCTGTCAGATGAAGAGGTGATTTATGAAGAAAAGCAAGGCTTGTTATATTATCTATCTTATGCTATTGAGGGTTCAAATGAAAAAGTAACCATTGCGACCACAAGACCAGAAACGATTTTGGGTGATACTGCTATATGTATTAATCCGAATGACGAACGATTTACGCATCTAAAAGGTAAAAAGGTAATTGTTCCTATTTGTAATAGAGTAATACCAATAATAGAAGATGAATATGTAGATATTGAATTCGGTACAGGTTGTTTAAAAGTGACGCCTGCACACGATATCAATGATAAAGCTCTTGGCGAAAAGCATAATTTAGAAACTATCGATATTTTCAATGACGATGCGAGCTTAAATAGTTTTGGATTGCATTATGAGGGTAAAGATCGTTTTGTTGTTAGAAAAGAAATCTCTAAAGAATTAGAAGAATTAGGTGTTCTGGTTAAGACAGAGACTCATATTAACAAAGTAGGTACTTCAGAAAGAACCAAGGCTGTTATTGAACCGAAATTGTCCGATCAGTGGTTCCTGAAAATGGAAGATTTAGCAAAACCGGCTTTAGAAGCGGTGATGGAGACTGGTGACATTAAATTGCATCCAAAGAAATTTGAAAACACATACCGTCATTGGATGGAGAATGTTCGTGATTGGAATATTTCAAGACAACTATGGTGGGGACAGCAAATACCAGCTTTCTATTTCGGTGACGGTCAAGAAGATTTTGTAGTAGCGGCAAACGTAGCAGATGCTTTAAAGCTTGCAAAAGAAAAATCAGGTAAGTCAGATTTACAAGAAAGTGACTTGAGGCAAGATGCCGATGTTTTAGATACATGGTTTTCATCTTGGTTGTGGCCAATGAGTGTATTTGGCGGTATTATGGAGCCGGATAATGAAGAGATAAACTATTACTACCCAACGAACGATTTAGTAACTGGGCCAGATATTTTATTTTTCTGGGTAGCTAGAATGATAGTTGCCGGGTATGAGTTTAGAGGAGAAAAGCCTTTTGAAAATGTTTATTTCACCGGATTGGTTAGAGATAAGCAACGTAGAAAAATGTCTAAGTCCTTAGGTAATTCGCCTGATGCTTTAAAGTTAATCGAAGATTATGGTGCCGATGGGGTTCGTGTAGGTATGCTCATGTCTGCTGCTGCAGGAAACGATTTAATGTTCGATGAAGATCTTTGTCAGCAAGGAAAAAACTTTGCCAATAAAATCTGGAACGGATTTAGACTAGTTCAAGGTTGGGAAATTGCCGATATTCCACAACCAGAAGCTTCAAAGCTTGGTTTAGAGTGGTACGAGTCTAAGTTGAATAAGACCTTGCTAGAGATAGAAGATCATTTCGAAAAATTCCGTATTTCAGATGCTTTAATGTCCATCTATAAATTGGTTTGGGACGATTATAGCTCTTCATTACTAGAGATTATAAAACCTGCTTACCAGCAGCCTATAGATAGCGCAACTTATGACAAGGTAATTCAATTATTTGAACAGAACTTGAAACTTTTGCACCCATTTATGCCATTTTTGACAGAAGAAGTTTGGCAGCATATTGCAAAAAGAGACAAGACCGAGGCTTTAGTGATATCAAAATGGCCAACAGTAGGTAAAATTGATGAAGAACTTATAGCGCAATTCGATTTTGCCGCTGAGGTTATTGCAGGAGTTAGAACCATCAGAAAAAACAAGAATATTCCGATGAAGGAGTCGTTGGAATTATCGGTTTTAAATTCTGAAGATGCAAGTAACCGTTGGGATGTTGTTATTTCGAAACTTACCAATGTCTCAGAAATCAGTTATTTAAATGAGCAGCTAGAAGGCGCGCTAACTTTTCGTGTAAAAAGTAACGAGTACTTTGTGCCAATGGAAGGTGCTATTGATGTAGAAGCTGAAATTGTTAAAATAAAAGAAGAGTTAAAGTATACCAAAGGCTTCTTAATCTCTGTTCAAAAGAAACTTTCTAATGAGCGATTTGTAAGCAATGCACCCGAAAAGGTAATTACTATAGAACGTCAAAAACTGTCAGATGCTGAAGCTAAAATTGAAACTTTAGAAAAAAGTTTAGCTAGTTTAGAATAAGATACGGTAACATAATTATAAAGCCCTCATTTCTATAGTATTAGAAATGAGGGCTTTTCTATTGTTAAAAACAGATATACAACCAATTGATTTTTGTAGTTTTAGTAAGAACAAAAAGCTAAGAAAATGAAACCACTTAAAAAAGAAGATATTAAACAAGAGGTATTTGACCTGTATGACGACTACGCCCATAATAAATTAGAACGCCGAGACTTTGTTCAGAAACTTTCGGTCTATGCAGTTGGTGGTCTTACAGTGCCTTCATTAATGAGCTTTTTAATGCCCGATTATCAAAATACTTTTTTGGTAGATAAAAACAATCCAGATTTAGATTCGGGTTTTATTACCTATGATTCTACTAAAGGTGGCGGAGAAATAAAGGCATTACTTTCCAAGCCAAAATCTATAGAAGATAAATTACCAGGTATTGTTGTAGTTCATGAAAATAGAGGATTGAATCCGTATGTAGAAGATACCGCAAGAAGAGCAGCTTTGGCAGGTTTTGTAACTATTGCACCAGATGCCCTGAGTCCGTTAGGTGGTTATCCAGGTAATGATGATGAAGGTAGAGAGATGCAAAAAACTCGTGATAGAGATGAAATGTTAGAAGATTTTATAGCAGCATTTGAATATTTAAAAAATCATGAAAATTGTAACGGTAAAATAGGAGTAGTAGGATTTTGTTTCGGAGGATGGATTTCTAACATGATGGCAGTAAAAGTACCAGATTTGGCAGCAGCTGTACCTTTTTATGGCGGTCAGCCCACAGAAGGGATAGAAAATATAAATGCACCTTTGATGTTGCAGTATGCAGGTTTAGATGAACGTGTAAACGCCGGATGGCCAGCTTATGAAAAGGCGTTGAATGAACTTGGTAAAGAGAATGTTGCCTATTTCTACCCAGAGGTAAACCATGGTTTTCATAATACCTCTACACCTAGATATGATGAGCCTGCAGCAGAGTTGGCATGGTCACGTACTATTGAATTTTTTAAAGAAAAGCTGATATAAAGTATTGTTGGTACGTAGTTTTACTTGTTTGTATGATTACTAAAATAAAAATTTAGAGTTAGTATTCATTTTATTTGAGTTAAGGATACAGGTGTAGTTCTTTTAGTTTTGTCATATAAACAATCTAAAAAAACACATTATGAGAAGTCTATTATGGTTAGTAGCAGTTATTTGTATAATTATATGGTTATTAGGAATGTTAGGTATTGTTCCAGGACTTGCAACCGGTAGTTTAGTACATATTTTATTGGTAATAGCAGTTGTTGTTATTCTTTACAATATTATTTCAGGTAAAAAGGTATTGTAGTACCTATTTCGAATAAATCATATTTAAAATATATAGAAGCCCTTGATTGATTTCAAGGGTTTTTTTATGCTTTAATAGTATCTTTAATACTATGATAAGACCTTATGTACTTGCCGAAACGAACTGGGAACATTTAAAAGATGAGCAAATAGATTTAGCAATATTGCCGTGGGGCGCTACTGAAGCGCACAACTATCACTTACCATACGGCACAGATAATTACCAAGCACAAAGTATGGTAGAATCTGCTGCTAAAATTTCATGGGAAAAGGGCAAAAAGATTATTATGCTTCCCACAATACCTTATGGCGTAAATACAGGTCAGAGTGATATCTACTTAGATATGAACCTTAATCCGTCAACCCAATTGGCAATTTTAAAAGATTTAGTCACTGTTTTAAATAGGCAGGGCATTAAAAAGCTGCTGCTTTTTAATGGTCATGGCGGTAATAATTTCAAACCAATAGTTAGGGAGTTGGGCTTATTATTTCCAGATATGTTTATTAGCTTTTGTTTTTTTCCGCCAATGCTAGATAAATCGAAGTATTTTAAAGAAAAAGGAGACCATGCCGATGAAATGGAAACAAGTCTAATGCTTTATCTAAGACCAGATCTAGTGCAACCAAAAGATAAATGGGGTAGTGGTAGTGCAAAGACATTTAAAATCGAAGCGTTCAATGAAGGTTGGGCGTGGGCAGAAAGGCAATGGTCGAAGGTAAGTAGCGATACAGGTATCGGTGATCCGCAGTTTGCTACAGCAGAAAAAGGAGAACGTTTTTTTAATGATGTTTGCGAGAAATTAGATGAACTATTTTGTTCACTCTGCGATGCTGACTTAGAAGATTTATATCACTAAATAGATTTTCCTATATTAATGTTGATAGAGAATCTTAATATCGGCAACAATGCCTAGAATGGTGTAATTTGAATGCTGATTTTTAAATCGAATATTTAAGTAATACTTTATTAACGAGGAATAAAATTGTTTAGCGCAGCAGTACTTATTTAAGTTCTTTGGTCGCCAATTCAATATAAGCTTGCATTGCTTTCTTTTTACTCATGTTTTTAGCTTGAAACAAAGCATTGGCCTTAAATGCATTTATTAAAGGAGTTTTACTACCAGGATTATCAAAATTGGAGTTCGCAATTTTATAGTAAGCGTACAATTTTAAAAGAATATCGGCAGGTAAAGGTTCAGTAAAATTATTTACCAAAGCAACGGTAGCCTCAAATTCAATATGTAAGTTCGTCTTTTTCATTTGGGTCAACAAAAGTAGCTATGCATGTTTCGGCACCTATCACCTTTTGGTTCAATTTTACATTAATTTGGCAATCTAAAGGTAAGAACAAGTCTACTCTAGATCCAAATTTAATAAAACCTGCATCGTCACCCTGTTGTACACTTTCCCCTTTTTCTGCGTAATTAACAATGCGCCTAGCTAAAGCGCCAGCTATCTGTCGGTATAAAATTTCGCCAAATTTAGGCGTTTTAATAACCACAGTGGTCCTTTCGTTTTCTTCACTTGACTTAGGGTGCCAAGCAACGAGATATTTACCTGGGTGATATTTAGAAAAGGTAATACTACCACTTGCAGGATATCTGGTAACATGCACGTTTACCGGAGACATAAAAATAGATACTTGTCTTCTTTTATCCTTAAAGAACTCTTTCTCAAAAACTTCTTCAATAACCACAACTTTACCGTCCACTGGGGCTAAAATTTCATTGAAATCCTTTAATGCAACTCTCTTAGGGTTTCTAAAGAATTGTAAAATAGTAATTAAGATAATTAAGCCTAATATTTGAATTACCATTCGTAACCAGGCGATATCAATAAAGAAATGGGCCAATAGAATACTGGCGCCAATAATTACAAATGAAAATAATATTATTTTTTGTCCCTCCCTATGAAACATAACTGAATATATTTAAAGTTAAATAAGCAAACGGTGCTGCAAATACCAAACTGTCTAATCTATCTAGCATACCGCCATGCCCCGGCAAGATAGCACCACTATCTTTAACACCTGCAGTTCTTTTGAATTTAGATTCAATCAAATCACCTAAACTACCTGCTACTACAATAACAGTTGCAAGTATCATCCATTGAATTGGACTAATTAGTGATTCAAAAGTAGCCATTAAATATGCCGCAGCTAATGCAAATATAAAACCTCCTAAAGTACCTTCAACAGTTTTCTTGGGAGAAACGGAAGGAAATAATTTAGTTCTACCAATACTTTTACCTACCAGGTAAGCAAAAGAATCATTCACCCAAATAAGAATAAAAATACCCATGATAAGTAATTTTGCAAAAGCATCATTTTTGTAAGGTATCATGGTTAAAAAAATACATCCGCCGCCAATATAAAACAACCCCACTAATAACTTTAGGGGTGTATTGAACTGCAATGGTTTTTTGCTGAAAAGATTATAAAGAAGATAAATATCCACCACAATGGTAATCAGCATTAAAATATTTATTATTTGCTGATCTTTTACTAAATAAATAAATGCCCACCACAGTGCTAAATAGGCAGCAAAAATATGGTACCCTTTTAGGCGAACTAGCTTCTTATATTCATAAAGACAGGCTAGACCAAAGGTCATAAATAAAAAATCGAATGCATCAGAGCTTAAAAAAACTGCTGACAATAATAAAATAATGTAGACAGCCCCAGTAAGCGATCTTCTTAAAATTTCTTTCATACTATAAATCTTCCAGAAGTAAAAGATAAAGATTTTTAGTACTACTACCATACGTTAGAAAATCATCTGAGTTCTCTGCGGTAGCTTTAAAGTGTTTTAAGGTTGTTATATTGGCCGGAATTTTTTGGCCGTATCTCTTTTTGATGGTCTTTAAACCTTCACCAATAGATTCTACCAGCTGGCTAGTAGTAGCAAAAACTACAACGTTACTTGGTAGTTCATTTACTTTTTTCTCGTGTAGTTGATTTGAGCAGACAAGAATACTGCCATTTTGTGCTATTAAATGCTCGCAAGTTGTAAAAAACACTTCACTTTCGCGTACTTTATTTGTAAAAGTGATGGGTTCTTTCGAAAATTTTTGGGCTAGCCTTTCATTGAGAACAAAGAAAGGCTCACTCTCCCAATTATTTTCAGTGACAATATTTTGTATTGCCCTAGATACTTCAATATCAGAATCGCAATAAATAAATTTACCTCCATTCTGTTTAAAATGAATGGTAAACTTTTCATCAACAGGAATATTTAAATCTGGCATATGATCGCCTCGCGTCTCCGCAGTTTCTTTCGAAACCTTCTTTTTGCCACCACCAAATAAAATATCTAAAAACCCCATTTACGTTGTTGAAATAATTGCTAATCTAAAGTACTGCAATTTTATTTATTCTCTGTAATTTCCTCTTCTTCTGTTTTAGAATCTGATTCTTTTAACTTTTCAAGATTTTTTTTATTTTCTAGAGCTAAAATATCTTTTTCAAAATTTCTTACTCCAAATATTTTTTCTAAATCTTCCTTAAAGATAACCTCTTTCTCTAATAATCTTTCGGCCAAAGTCGTTAATTTGTCCTTATTATCAGTAAGCACTTTAATTGCTCTTTGGTATTGCTCTTCTATGATTTTAGAAATTTCAGCATCTATTTTTCTAGCGGTATCTTCACTGTAAGGCTTTGAGAAACCATAAGAATCTTGCCCAGAGGAATCATAATAGGTAATGTTACCTATTTCATCGTTAAGACCGTAAATAGTTACCATTGCTCTAGCTTGTTTAGTAACTTTTTCTAAATCACTTAGAGCACCTGTAGATATTTTATTGAATATCACTTTCTCGGCAGCTCTACCACCCATTGTTGCACACATTTCGTCCAACATTTGTTCAGGTCTTACAATTAAACGCTCTTCTGGTAAATACCATGCGGCACCTAATGACTGACCTCTTGGTACGATAGTAACTTTCACTAAAGGCGCAGCATGCTCTAGCATCCAACTTGTAGTTGCGTGGCCAGCTTCGTGATAAGCAATAGTTTCTTTTTCACCAGGTGTAACTATCTTATTTTTCTTTTCAAGCCCGCCAACTATTCTATCAACAGCATCTAAGAAATCTTGTTTAGAAACAGCTTTCTTCTCTTTTCTCGCTGCGATTAAGGCAGCCTCGTTACAAACATTAGCAATATCTGCACCAGAGAAACCAGGAGTTTGTCTTGCTAAAAATTCAGTATCTAAAGTTTCAGATGTTTTAATTGGTCTAAGGTGTACTTCGAAAATCTCTTTACGCTCACGTATGTCTGGTAAATCAACATAAATTTGTCTATCAAATCTACCTGCACGCATTAAAGCCTTATCAAGTACATCTGCACGGTTGGTTGCGGCCAAAACGATAACATTGGTGTTGGTGCCGAAACCATCCATTTCAGTTAATAATTGGTTCAATGTATTTTCACGTTCGTCGTTAGAACCAGTGAAATTATTTTTACCTCTTGCTCTACCGATAGCATCAATTTCATCTATGAATATGATAGCTGGCGATTTGTCTTTAGCCTGTTTAAATAGGTCACGTACTCTAGAAGCACCAACACCTACGAACATTTCAACGAAATCTGAACCTGAAAGAGAAAAGAATGGCACTTTAGCTTCACCGGCAACGGCTTTTGCTAAAAGTGTTTTACCTGTACCTGGAGGACCTACTAATAATGCACCCTTAGGTATTTTTCCACCTAATGAGGTATATTTATCTGGGTTTCTTAAAAAATCTACAATTTCTTCAACTTCTTCTTTTGCACCTTCTAAACCTGCTACATCTTTAAATGATGTTCTTGTATCGGTCTTTTCATCGAATAACTTAGCTTTAGACTTACCGATGTTGAAGATTTGACCTCCTGCGCCGCCGCCGCCGCCGCCAGACATTCTTCGCATTAAATAAATCCAAATACCAATGATCAATACAAATGGTAATAAGGAAAGTAAGAAATCTAAAATGGCTGTAGACTCCTTTCCAAATTCAACAACAGTATCAAGATTATTTTCTTTCTTGATGTCGGTAATTTCATTTTGAAATATTTGAAGATCACCATAATCTAAAGTATATTGAGGTAAATTACCTGAAGATGGAAGAAACGATTTTTCATTAACATCTTTATGTACCTCTTTGGCAATGGCTTCATCTTTAAGAAAAACCTTTGCTTGATTGGTGTTTGTGATGATCAAAATCTTTCTAACATCACCATTTCTAAGGTATTGCTGTAATTCTGAAGTAGTCGTTTTGTTTGTGCTAGCTAAATCATCACTATTGAATAATTGAAATCCGATAAGTAATACTGCTACTAATCCGTAAATCCACCAAGAACTAAATTTTGGTTTATTCGGATTTGTCTTATTTTCTTTTGCCATTTTAATTTTTTATTAATTTACGCTACTTTCTATTGTTGTGAATTTTGCATCTCCCCATAAACCTTCAATGTCGTAGTATTCTCGAACTTGCTTTTGAAATACATGAACTACAACATTTACATAGTCCATTAGTACCCATTCGGCATTGTCCTCGCCTTCTACGTGCCAAGGTTTGTCTTGAATAGCTTTACTTACTGTTTTTTGGATTGAACCTACAATCGCATTTACATGCGTATTAGACGTACCATTACAAACTATAAAATAATCGCAAACGGTATTTTCAATTTCTCTTAAGTCTAGTAGGTTTATGTTATGACCTTTTACTTCGTCAATTCCCTGAATTATTAATGCAATTAACTCGTCTTGGCTAGTTTTACTTTCCTGCATTCAAAAATTTTAATTTTTACAAAGTTATTATTTTTTTGTTCTTTTAGGACTAGTTTTTAACAATACATTAAAGATTCACAATTAGAACAGTAAATGCAAATAATCAAACTTGATGCCACGGAGTCTACTAATACTTATTTGAAAGATTTAATACAGCAAAAAGAAGTAGTAGATTTTACTATAATTACCACTCAAAATCAGACATCTGGCAGAGGTCAATTGAATGCTAAATGGGAGTCAGAACCTTATAAAAATCTGGCAATCAGTTTATTAAAAAAAGATATTGAACTTCCTATAGGTAAATTGTTTTTGGTTAGTATGCAGGTTTCTTTGGCAATAATAGAAGCATTGAATGAGTTAGAAATACCTGATTTGTCTATAAAATGGCCTAACGACATTCTGTCAGGCAATCATAAAATTGGAGGTATATTAATTGAAAATATTATTTCTGGTTCACAAATTAAAAGAAGTATTATTGGTTTTGGACTCAATATTAACCAAACTAGCTTTAAAAATGCTCCGCATGCATCTTCTTTAAAAAAAATTGTTGGTAAAGAATTTAATTTAGATTCCGTCTTTTACGCTCTAATAGAAAAATTACATCAACAACTAAATCGACCAATTACTGCCTTAGAAAAAGAACTGTTTGAACAATATCACACTGTTTTATTTAAAAACGAAGAGAAATGCACATTTACGCTACCTAATAATACAATAATTTCAGGTGTAATTATGGGTGTAACCATCAACGGTCTGTTGATGGTTCAATTAGCAAATGGAGATATTAAAGAGTTTGGATTAAAAGAAATACAACTTAATTATTAAACTTTACCCAAGTTTGTAGAAAGTGTATTTATAAAATTGGTGATAGGCTTTTTAATCATCATAGCCATCATAGCATTGAATTCACCTGTAAAACTTAAAACAACTTCACTAGTATCGCTATCAATTTCTAAAATATTTGCCGTTAAGGTAAAAGGTAATTTTTCGCTAGCAGCACCTAGAATAATTTGGCTATGCGGTGTTTGTTCTTTTTTTTCTAAAACAATTTCTGGCATTCCTTTTAAGGCAAAAAGAAATCTATTCTCATTTAGTACTTCGAATTTGTCAATGTTTTCGGGCATTAACTGTCTAAAGTTAGAGAGTTCGTTTAAAAAGTTGAAAGTATCTTCTGTACTTTTTGATACTTGTGACTTTGGTGTTTCTATAAACATAATTATTTATTTGTCCATTTTGAAGGATCTTTCCTCCATTCCATTAATGTTACTAATTGTTCGTCTTTAACGTAGCCGGTATCTGAAGCTTGTTCAATTAAATACTCATAACTACTTAACGTATGCAACTCTGTGTTTTTTTCTTTAAAGTTATTGGCGGCAGTTTCAAAACCATAGGTGAAAATGGCAAGCATGCCTTTTACATTTGCGTCAATAGCTCTTAAAGCATCTACAGCGTTTAAACTACTCTTACCGGTACTGATCAAATCTTCGATAACAACAACCGTTTGGTGAGCTTCTAAATGACCTTCTATTTGATTTTGACGCCCATGAGATTTAGGTTCTGGCCTAACATACACAAATGGTAGATTAAGTTTATCTGCAACGAGTGCACCGATACCTATTGCCCCGGTAGCCACACCAACAATGCAATCTGGCTTGCCATATAGTTGTTCTACTTGCTTTGCCATTTCATCTCGAATATAGTTTCTGATGATGGGGTACGAAAGTAAAATTCTATTATCGCAGTATATTGGCGATTTCCAACCAGAAGCCCATGTAAAAGGATTTTCCGGTTTCAATTTTATTGCATTAATTTGCAAGAGAAGCTCTGCTGTCTTTTTTGCAGTGTTTTTGTCTAAAACCATGACGCAAATGTATAAAGTTTTTGTTAATGAATTGCCTTTGATTTTGACAAATAAACTCTCTGATACAACAAATGGGGAGTATTTTTTGTTAAATCAAGAATCTATACAGCTGGCAATAAGTTCGTTAAAGAAAGGGAAGTTAAAAGAAGCGTTCATTTATCACCCAAACCACGATGAAATTTTAAAGAAGTTTACCAAAGAAATGCCTTTGGTTATTGCAGGTGGCGGCGTTGTATCAAATAATGAAGGTGAAGTGCTATTTATCTATAGAAATGATAAATGGGACTTGCCCAAAGGCAAGTTAGATAAAGGAGAGACAATTGAAGAATGCGCTATTCGTGAAGTTGAGGAAGAAACTGGTGTTAAAGGTTTGACGATAGATCATTTTCTACAAACTACTTACCATGTTTTTAGGCACAACGGCATTAATAAGCTAAAGCAGGTTCATTGGTATGCAATGAGCACCGACTTCGATGGGAAACTAAAACCAGAAAAAAAGGAAGGTATTTTTAAGGTTAAATGGAAAGGACCGGCAAAAATTAAAAAAGCCTTAGAAAATTCATACGTAAACATTAAAATTCTATTTCAAGAAGATTAGGGTTACTCTGCAATTCTGAATACCGGATACTGTAAATGTGCTTCTTCGTAAAGTTTACTTTGTTTAAAAAGCCAGTCTAACTGTTGATACCAGTTTTCGTTAAATTCAGGGTTTGTTCTTTTTTGTTCTTCAAATTCAAATTTTAGAATTGTGTCGTTCTTAAGCATTTCTAGAGCTGTATCTTCAAAAACGTAAGGGGAGAACCCTTCTTTTTGTTGAAGAATGGTATCAAAGAAATTCCAGTTAAAAAATGAATCTACTGCTGTCGGTTCTAAAGTTTCTAAAAGATATCTAAAACCTGGTTGGTCTATTGGTATAACGATATCGCCTACATGAAATTCTTTTGTGGTTCGCACTGTATTCACCTTAGTGTTATAATGCGGGTAATGACCTTCGTAAGGTACTTTGTACGTTTCGTATTCATTTATTTTATAAGATTCAATGTTAATGGTAGAATCTTTTTGTAAGGTTGTGTATTGAATATTATTTAAATCTAGTTTATCGATTATATTTCTCCATTGCTTACCAATAACAAATGCTTTGGGGATTTCTACAGAATCTGACGGCACATAAAAATCTTTATAGGTTACCTCAGTTTCAATAGGTGTGTTTCGGTCGAATTTTAACCTTTTGAGTCCGGTTACTTCACTTATAATCGTATCGGCCTTATATCCTTTAAATATATAGTTAGAAGCTTTGGTAGAATCAATTTTGAAGGCAGTTGGGTAATAACTATTTGGGTACTTTGAAGTGAATGTTACATCTCGCATAGCCCTAATATCTGGACCGTCTTTTTCGGTTATGGTAATCATCTTACGCATGAGTTCATAAGTGCCTTCAACCCGCTTATTATATGGTTTAAGCATATGTGTCTCTACCATCATACCTACAGTATTCCACAATGTTGTATAGCCGGTCGAATACCTTGGGCTATCCATAAATTGTTGAAATCCTTTTTCTGGCGGACTATTGAAGACATTCACGTAAGGAGTAATATCCCATCCAGAATTTGAAAGTGAATCTTGTAATTGAGGCATTAGACTATTGTGCACATAATCACCCAGTTTTCCGCCAAGCTTATTATGTTGTGTAAATAGGTGTGTTAAGGTATATTGGTAATCGGCACCATTGCTTACATGATTATCAATAAATACATCGGGATTGATAAGGTGAAATATTTTTGCGAAAGTCTCTGCGTTTTTTGTGTCTGTTTTAATGAAATCTCTATTGAGATCATAATTTTTGGCATTACCTCTAAATCCGTATTCCAGCGGTCCGTTTTGGTTGGCTCTAGAAGTATTATTTCTATTTAACGCCCCGCCTACGTTGTAAATAGGTATGGTAGCAATTATAGTCTCGTTTGGTGTTTCGATTTCGTTGCTCGCCAAGTCTCTGAAAAGTAGCATAGTGGCATCAATACCATCACTTTCACCAGGGTGAATACCATTATTGATTAACATCATGGTATTGCTCTCTCCTAATTTTTTAAAATCAAAATCACCTTTAGCACTATAGGTAACCACATGTAGTGGTTTGCCGCTATCAGTAGTGCCAATAGTCTGTATGTTTATAGTAGAGAACTCTTGCGACAGTTTTAGATAAAAATCGATGACCTGGTCATAAGTCGCAGTTTCTGTCTTGTTCGAAGTTTCGAAAGGAGTAGGGAAATCAGTTTTTGTATTTTCAACTTTACTCTCGCACGAGATAATTAAAAGAGCTAAGAAAAAGAGTGATATGGTTTTCATGTACAAACAATTAAAGAGGTGATTAGTACCAAAAATTGATTGTAAAAATAGCAATTACTTTGTTGCTTACGCCATTTGTGTTATTTCTGTTATTTTAATTCTATCAATAGGTTTTTGATTGAACGTTATCATGTGATGACTTTTACTTTTATAATGTTCCCATTGCTTTTTATCTCTAGGGTCAATAGAAGAAGTAACAATATTAATTCTAATTTTTTCGGTAATCGGTAGTTCAATAAAAGCCTGTAAAAATTCCCAACCGTCCATAATAGGCATGTTGATATCTAAAAATATAATCTGCGGTATTTGGATTCCATTATTAAAAAAATCGGTCAGAGTATCTATTGCAATTTTACCATTGGCGTAAGATTCAATCGAATTATATTCAACGCTAGAAGATATTAATTTACGTAAACCGAATACCGTAATAGCATCATCATCGATTATAGTAATATTGCTAATTTTTGTCATTAAAGAAAATTTTAAATTCTGTTCCTTTTCCAATCTTGCTAGTTACCTCAACTTTTCCGTTCATGGCGTCAATTTGATTTTTTGTAAGATATAATCCGATACCTCGAGCATCTTTGTGGTCATGAAATGTGTTGTACATGCCAAATAGTTTTTTTCCATACTTATCTAAATCTATACCTAAACCGTTATCTGAAATGGTTAAAATGGAATAGTTGTCTTTTTTTTCTGCACTTAATTTCACCAATGAATTTCTTTCTGAATGTCTGTATTTTACAGCATTTGTTAAAAAGTTTGATAAAATACTATCTAAATAAGACGGTACCGATTTAATATTGAAATCAGCTGGAATATTGTTTTCAATTGTAGCTTTATTATTTAAAATGAAAGGCGATAAATTTTTACAGACATCTTCTACTTTATCATTCAAATTAATTTCTTTGATTGCTATATTCGTATTGGTATTAATAGAAACTACTTCATTTAAATTATCTAAAGTTTCTAATAAATTATTCGAAGCCGTTGTAAGCATAGAAACAATATTTTTCTTTTCTTCCTCATCTTTTTCGGTATCTAAAAAACTTAAAAGCATTGAAAAATTAGCCGAGTGAGAACGTAAATTATGCGAAACAATATGTGCAAAGTTCAAAAGTTTTTTATTCTGTACCGATGCAATATTTATAATATTTCGAAGCTCTTTTTCTTTTTCTTTTAGGTTCGAAATATCTAGACTAATACCCACAAGACCATATGCTATACCTTTACTATTTAACAAAGGTATCTTAGAACTTAAAAAAGAAGTTTGCTTACCATCTATAGTAGTTTTTACAGTTTCTTTCCCAATTACAGGTTTAAGAGTGTTCATTACTTTTAAATCTTCCTCTCTAGACTTTTCTGCAGCTTCATAAGGGTAAAGTTCATAATCGCTTTTACCTAAAATTTCTTTTGGGTCGTTAACTCCTAAATACTCACATTCAGATCTATTAATTAAAATTTTTCTAGATTCGGTATCTTTTATGTACACATTGACCGGTAAATTATCGATTAATGTTCTTAATAGTTTTTCGTTGTCAATTGTTTTAATGTCCGCTTGTACTTGTTCGTTAATGTCTTGAAAAGTGCCAATTAAACCAACTACTTTACCTTTGTTAAATATAGGTTTACCCCCGGCCATGACCCACTTTTCTTCTCCGGTAGCGGTTATAATCTGTAGTTTCAAATTACTCCAAGATTTACCAGTCTCCTGTGCTTCGAAAAGTGCCATAGATACAGCATTTCTACTATGCCCTTCTTTATAATAGAAGAGTGCAGTTTCAATACTAGGTACAAAATCAGGCGATACCTCATGAATAGATTTGGTGGTAGAACACCAGAATAACTGGTTGTCTTCCATATTATATTCCCACCTACCAATTTTGGTAATTTCTGCTTGTTGTTGTAGTAATAAATCTTTTTTGTTGAGCTCTAGTTCATTATTAACGGCATCTGTAATGTTATTTAATTGAATAATTGCCCCGACAATATTCTCATTGGTGTCATACCAAGGTGCATTTATCCATTCGAACCAAAGTTCATTATTATTGGTGTCTATGGTTTTATGAATACCCATAGGTTGAGGGTTGCCTTTAAAACAATTCTCTAATACCATTTTCCATTTTTCACTTAAATTCGGAAAAACCGCAAATAAGCTTCTAGAGTTACTACACTCTTCATTTTCATTAAAAATACTCGTCCACTTGTCAGATGTCTGAACAATATTATAATTAGTGTCTACGAAAGCCGTTGGTGTTGGCAATTGTCTAATTAGGTACGAGGTATTAGATACCTGGGGAACTTTTATCATACCGATGTAATTTCTTACGAATGTAGTGGGATTACTGTATTTTACTACATCTTTGTTGTGAATGCTGCCAATAACGTTGTAAAAGAATCAATAAACTGTTTAATCAATTAATTTTTACTTTTTATTAAAATGAAACTTAAAAGTTGTGCCTTGGTTTGGTTCGCTTTCAACAGTTATCTTTCCTTTTAGGGCATCCATTTGATTCTTTGTGATGTAAAGACCAATACCTCTAGAATCTTTATTTCTATGAAAGGTTTTATATAGACCGAACAATTGGTCACCATATTTTTCTAAATCAATACCAAGACCATTATCCTCCACACTTAAAATGGTATAGTTTTCATCTTCCTCAATACTTAATATGATGATAGGCTTTTTATCTTCACATCGGTATTTAATAGCGTTTGTAATACAGTTGGTGAGTATGCTATTAAGGTATGCCGGTAATGCTTTTACCTGAGTACTTTCTGGAATTTCATTAATAATTTTTCCATGGGTTTCTTTAAGTATGCCGGCAACGTTCTGTTCAACTACAAATAGGCTTTCGTTTAAAGAAAGTAATTTTTTCTCTTCATTGATACTAGATTTTAAGGCAACGATTTCTCTGAGCCCCTTTATGGTTTCCGAAAGATTATCAGAGGCACTAAACAGCATATTCATGTATTTGTTACGCTGAATTTTACCAGTTTCATCGTTCAGAAAATTTAATAGTAAAGAAAAATTAGTAGCATGGGTTTTAAGATTATGAGATACCATGTGCGCAAAATTTAATAGTTGCTCATTTTTCTCTCGTGCCGATGCAATGGTATTTTTTAAATTTTTTTCTAATTTAATTTGCGAGGTAATATTTTCAAAAGTGCATAAAACACTTTTTACATTAGTACTATCTTCTACTAAAGTACCGGTAACTTTTAAATTTAGAAGGTACTTTTTATTGTTTGAGAAGGTAAATTTTATTGGTGTAAATGAACCTTTTTCTAAAAGTTGCTGCGTTAAATTTTCACTTTCACAACTAAAGTGAGCATTTACAAACTGCTTATAGTTTTTGTTCAAGAAATACTCTTTTTCATAACCTGTAAGTTTTAACATATGCTCATTAAGATTTAAAAAATTACCTGTTTCTAAATCAATAATGGCTAAGCCAATAGGTACTTTTTCAAAAAGAGGGTAGTCAATTTTAATGCTGTTAGATACTTCGACATTCTGTACAACTTCATCTTGAAGATGTTGAATTGTACCGATTATTCTTATGCACTTACCTTCTTTAAATTTAGGTCTACCAATAGTGTTGACCCAAATAACAGTTCCATCTTTTCTTTTTAATTGAGCTTTTTCATTCCAAGGTTTACCTGATTCAATGGCTTCAAAAACAACCCTTTTAATAATTTCTCTAGATTCTTCAACATAGTAACCTATTGCTTCGTCTAAATTGGGTTCAAATTCAGCAGGTAAACCGTAAATCTTGTTGACTACTGGTGTCCAGTGTAATTCTTCTTTTTGCACATCAAATTCCCAACTACCTATTTTAGCTACAGCACTCTTTTGATTTAAAATGAGTTTGGTTTTGCTAAGTTCAATTTCAAGCTCTTGAGTTTTAGAAATAGGTTCTACCTTAATAATTACACCTATAATGTTGCCATAACCATCTTTCCAAGGGTTTAGATGCCAAATAGAATCTTTTGAAGAATACTGGCAATCTTTAGCATTATATTTAAACTTTATATCTCTTAATCCCTCTAAGCTATATTTTAGTCTGGACATTAAATCTTGAGATAATTCAGGAAACAGATCAAGAAAGTATTTACCCTCGACCTCATTTAAATCTAGTTGAAAATTTGCCTGCCATCTAGGTGAAGCGCTGATCAGTTTAAAATCTGTATCAATGATGACTATAGATGATGGAATCTGGTTGATCCAGTCTAAAGAAAAAGATGAACTATTTTGTGATTTAAACATGTTGTTGTTGAATTTTCCTACTAATTTATAGGAATATTCCAACTTCGAAAGTTTAATTGTTGTGTTTTTGCGAAAAGTTGTTGTTGAAAGGCTAATTGTTGTTGTGTGGCCGATGAACTACCTCTATTTTCTTACAGAATCGGGTACTAAGCCTGTGTAGTCCCCACCGTTACGTATTACGTCTCTAACAATAGACGAGCTTATGTATGATTTGCCCGATGAGGTCAATAGAAACACAGTTTCTATCTCAGATAATTTACGGTTTGTATGTGCAATTGCCTTCTCGAATTCAAAATCACCAGGATTACGTAATCCCCTTAAAATAAAATTAGCATCTTCTTTCTTACAAAAATCAACTGTAAGCCCTTCATATGATTTTACCGAAATAGAAGGTACATCTTTAAACGCCTCTTTTATAAAGTGAATACGTTTCTCAAGACTGAACATATATTTCTTGTCGGCATTTTTTCCTATTGCGATGATTATTTCGTCGAACAAAGTGATGCCACGCATAATAATATCATGATGACCTAAGGTTAAAGGATCAAAAGAACCTGGGAAAATTGCACGTCTCATAGGTGGGTTTTACGTTTTAAATATAGGTATTTTAAGCTAATGCCTCGGTAATTGCGTATTCAAATAGCATACCTAGCTCAATACCAGCTTCTTTAGCTTGTTGAGGTAATATACTCTCTGTGGTTAAACCCGGTGTAGTGTTCATCTCTAATAAGAACGGTTCATTGCCAATGAATATAAATTCACTTCTAGAAAACCCTTTCATTTTAAGAACATCATATATTTTTCTAGAAGCTTGAGTCACTTTTTCTAATTGTTCAGCGTTTATTCTAGCAGGTGTGATCTCTTGAGATTTACCTTCATACTTTGCTTGGTAGTCAAAAAAGTCATTTTCAGAAACAATTTCTGTAATAGGGAAAACTGTTGTTTTTCCATTTAGTTTTAGAACGCCCACAGATACTTCGGTACCATCAAGAAATCCTTCAATAATGATTTCGTCATCTTCGTTATAGGCGGTTTCGATAGCACCTTTTAATTCTTCGGCTTTATAAACTTTAGTAATACCGAAACTGCTACCAGACTTATTAGCCTTTACAAAACAAGGCAGCTTTACCTTATCTATGATTTTACTTTCATTTATTTCATCACCTAAGTTTAGATAATAAGAAGGTGCCGCTTTAATTCCGTAAGGTTTTAATACACTAAGTAAATCTCTTTTGTTGAACGTAAGTGCTGCTTGGTAAAAATCGCAAGAAGTGTGTTTTATTCCTAACAATTCGAAATAGGCTTGCATGAGTCCGTCTTCACCAGGCGAACCATGAATGGCATTAAAAACACAATCAAATGTTATAGAGTTGCCTTTTAAAGGGATAGAGAAATCATTACGATCAATAGGCGTTTCGTTATCTGCATCGTCAACATAGACCCATTTGTTTTTAAAAATATGAATTCTATATAGATTGAATTTATCTTTATTAAGGTAATTATAGACCACATTTCCACTTTTAAGCGATATTTTATATTCACTAGAATAACCGCCCATTATAATTGCAATATTTTTTTTCATTTTATGGTCTATTAAGAATCTAAAAGCAAAGATGAAGCATTGAAATAAAATAAAAAAGAAAACGAACAGCATTCATACAAATTGAATTAATTTTTAAGTAAGCTGTAACTATAAACCGAAGCGGTAAAAAGGTATGTGGGCATTTACTATATTTGTCGGGTCAAATAATAAGTATGAAGAATTTTTTCAATTTTTTAAAAAGTAAGACATTTTTAATTCAGCTAGGTCTTGCTGTATTGGTATTGATTATTGTGATTTTTGTCACATTAAGATACTTGAATAGTACTACCAACCATGGTGAGTTTGTAGAAGTGCCAGATTTTTCAAAAAAATCGGTGATGGATATGAGAAAGTCTATTGAAGAAGCCGGTTTAAGATATGAGGTGTTAGATTCTGCAAATTACAATCCAGATTACCCAAGATTTTCTATCATTGAGCAAAACCCGGTAGCAGGATCAAAAGTGAAAGAAAATAGAAAGATATATTTTACTGTTAATCCGTCAGGATATAAAAAAGTAACCGTTCCTCAAATTATTCAAGTAACCAAGCGTAATGCCTCTTCAATGTTGAAGGCGGTTGGCTTAGATGTACAACGAGTAACGTATGTAGATGAGTTAGGTAAAGATATGGTATACCAAATAAAATTTAAGGGCAAGTATATAAAGCCTGGCGATAAACTACCTAAAACTTCTAAAATAGAATTGATCTGTGGTAATGGTACTATTACAGATAGAGCAATAATTAAATCGGAATCAGAAGATTAGATGGAGGAGCATATTGAGCAGCCTGAGAATGAAGATGGAGAACTTTTTGAGCACCATAGAGTAGTAGCATCAAAAGGGCAAGAGCCATTACGAGTAGATAAATTTTTAATGAATTTCATTGAAAATGCTACAAGAAATAAAATACAACAAGCAGCCAAAGGCGGCCACGTTTGGGTTAACGACGATATTGTAAAGTCTAATTACAAGGTAAAGGCCGGTGATGTGGTAAAGGTGTTGTTTGAGCATCCGCCACATGAGTTTTTATTGGTTCCAGAAGATATTCCTTTAAACATTGTCTACGAAGATGATGTATTAATGGTGGTCAATAAACCTGCAGGCATGGTGGTACACCCAGGTCATGGTAATTACTCGGGAACGTTAATAAATGCCTTAATTTTTCATACCGATAATTTACCTACTAACAGTAACGAAAGACCAGGCTTGGTACATCGAATAGATAAAGATACATCTGGTCTATTGGTTGTTGCAAAGACTGAAGCGGCTATGACCCATTTGGCAAAACAATTCTTCGACAAAACTTCTGAGCGAGAATATATTGCTCTTGTTTGGGGTAATATAGAAGAAGACGAAGGTACGGTAATTGGTAATGTGGGTAGACATCCTAAGAACCGTTTACAGATGCATGTCTTTCCCGAAGGGGAAGATGGCAAAGAAGCCGTTACACATTTTAAAGTGTTAGAAAGGTTGGGTTATGTAACACTGGTATCTTGTAAGTTAGAAACGGGTAGAACACATCAAATTCGCGTGCATATGAAATACATAGGCCATACGTTATTTAATGATGAGCGTTACGGTGGCGAAAAAATATTAAAGGGAACTACATTTACGAAATACAAGCAATTTGTAGATAATACCTTTAAATTATTACCAAGACAAGCCTTACATGCAAAGACTTTGGGGTTCGTACATCCGGTGACCGGTAAGCATATGAGTTTCGATTCAGAAGTGCCAGAAGACATGACAAATGCTATTGAAAAATGGCGTAGTTATGGTAAGAACAGTATAGAATAAGATTCTTTGATACTGCTATATAAACTCTTTTTTATCTTTTGTTGGTCTATCTATATATCCTGTATATTTTTGGGCTATTAAAATTTTACTATGAAAATTGTTATTTCTCCGGCTAAGTCATTGAATTATGAAAGTGAGCTGCCTACGACAAAATTTACTTCGCCAGAATTTATAAAAGATGCTGAAAAGCTAAATAAGATTTTAAGAAAAAAGAAGCCTAATGTACTTTCAGAACTAATGTCTATATCTGATAATTTGGCACAATTGAATTGGCAGCGTAATCAAGATTTTACGATACCGTTTACGCCAAATAATGCCAGACCTGCAGTTTATGCATTTAGTGGCGATGTGTATACGGGCTTAGATGCTTATACTTTATCCGAAGAAAAAATAGATAAACTACAGCAAAGTCTTAGAATTTTGTCAGGGCAATATGGAGTGCTAAGACCCTTAGATCTTATGCAGCCATATCGCTTAGAAATGGGCACGTCATTACAAATAGGTAGAAATAAAAACCTATATCAATATTGGGGCAGTAGACTTACAGATCATTTAAATAATGAAATGGTAGATGGCGAGTTGATTGTTAATTTGGCAAGCAACGAATATTATAGCGTATTACAACCTAAAAATATTAAGGCAGAAATTATCACGCCTATTTTTAAAGATTGGAAAAACGATAAACTGAAGATTATTAGCTTTTTTGCAAAGAAGGCAAGAGGTGCCATGGTTAGGTATATTTTAGATTCAGATGCCAAAACACTTACAGATATTAAAGGGTTTAATTTAGACGATTATGAATTTAGTCAAGAACACACCCTAAAACAAAATGAGCCCGTATTTATTAGATAAAATATAATCTACACTTTTTCGTTCTTTAGATATATAAAATACGTCTATGAAAAGGGTTTTTTTACTTTCTGTTATTTGTGTTGTTTTACTATTCTCTTGTACCGATAGAGATGACAATGTTAGCTTGGTTAATATTCGTATTCAAAATAGCACCGAACTATTTTTTACAGAAGTACGTATTGCTGAAAAAGATACCGTTTACGAGAATATTGAAGCTGGTAAGTTCTCTGAATATATGGAGTTTGAAACCGCGTACCGAACTGCATCTATTTCTATTTTAACAGATTCTACCAGTATAAATTATTTTCCGACCGAGGTATCTACAGATTCCCTGCCGATTGGCTTTTATACTTATGAGATTACTTTAGATGCCGATAACCAAGTAGGGTTGACTTTTAAAATCGACGAATAAGATTATTTCTTTCTATTGATTTTGATTTTGTCCTCTACAGTAGGTCTTTTTTTAATTTTACGAGGTCTTCTGGCTCCGTAAGAATTATTAGATATTTTTCCTTTTTTAGATTTCTTATCTCCTTTGCCCATAATTCGTTTATTTAGGTTTCTTTTAAAGTTAGTAATTTAGAAATCATTAGAGCGTATTATATGCTCAAGAGAATAAAACACTAATGCAATACGTATTTAAGCATACTCACCCATACGAACCTTTTATTGACCATACTACCGAAAAGCTAATTGTAGGTACATTACCACCGCCACGTTTTACGACAAAAGAGTTGAAAGAAGGTGATGTTGACTTCTGTTATGGTAGTAGAGATGGCCAATTATGGCCAATTTTAGATAGTATTTTCAATTTAAACCTAAAGTTTGAAACTAGTGCTGATGCTATAGAACAACGAAAAGACTTCTTAAGAACAAGAAAGATTGGAGTATGCGATATTGTAGCATCGGCCGAACGCGAAAAAATAGACGCTTCTGATATTGGTATGCAGAATATTGTTTTGCGAAATGTTTTAAGCTATTTAGAGAAGTACACCAAAGTGCACACGATTCTATTTACTGGGGGAAACAGTAAAAACGGACCCGAATATTTTTTTAGAAAGCATTTAAAAGAGCATGCGGTCTCTTTTACAAAAATTTCTGATGAAGTACCTAGAATTCACGAATTTACACATCCTATTACTAAAAAGGTAATAAGAACGGTTTCCTTAATTGCGCCATCTGGGGCTGCAAATAGGGCGGTGGGTAGTCTTAAAAGTTATAAGGTGATGAAGCTGAAAAATCCTAGTTTTAATACAGTCGATTTTAGAGCGCTTCAATATAAAGAGTATTTCTAACAGAAAATAAATTTTCAAAACTGTATAAACTAAAAAGAGTCTTGTTTTAAAACAAGACTCTTTTACGAGAACACTATATGAAAATGAAAAATTTTATTACTTATTTACATTGTAAAGATAGATAGCATATCACGTATTTTGGAATATTTGTTGTCAATACGCACTATTTTGTGGTATACTTCTATGAATATGATATTTCACAAAAATCATTCTTCAAATTCTCTTGGAATAGCGATATTTATATTCGAATTTTAGCAAGATTGCCATAACGGTATGGCCCTAAGTTTTTAATATATGCAACAACAAGAAAGGTTGGCAGAGTTTAAGAAATCTGTCCAAAATAAATTTAACGTCTATAACAGTCTATTTCTAAACCTACCCTATAAGAATATAGAGAATGTAGGTATGTTGATTCCGTTATTGCTGAATCAATCTGAGAAGGGGTTGAGCGAGGGTCTAAATCCGAAAGAAATTCTAGAAAACTTTTTTGAGAATTTCGTAGAAATAGAATCTGAAAAAGAACAATTAGATTTCATGTTCCGCATCATACAGTATGTAGAACGCCAAGTGGTACTTTATGATAGTGTCGAAGATGCGGCATTTCCGAAACTGCATAAACATTCAAGTTCATTATCATTGAAAGATTATTTTCAATTCGTTGAAAAGAATAATTCATGGGATACTATTTGGGATAAGTTAAGCACCTTCAGTGCTCGAATTGTATTAACCGCTCACCCTACACAATTTTATACCCCTGCGGTACTAGATATTATTACCAATTTAAGGACCTTGATTCTTGAAGATAAAATAGATGAGATTGATGTGGGACTACAACAGTTAGGTCTTACCTCATTAATAAATGCGACCAAGCCTACACCCTTAGACGAGGCGAAGAATATTATCTATACTTTACGTCATGTGTATTACGATGCCATTGGCGATATGTATGCCTATATAAAGGGTAGCGTAGGATCTAAGAGTTTTGAAAATCATGATATAGTAAAACTAGGTTTCTGGCCTGGTGGTGATCGTGATGGTAACCCGTTCGTAACGGCAGATATTACAAAAGATGTAATGAACGAGCTTCGTTTAACTTTAATGAAGTGCTACTATAATGATTTAAAAGGGCTAGTACATAAACTTACATTTAAAGATGTACAAGCTCCCTTGCAAAAGTTGAGGTCCAATCTTTATACGGCTATGTTCGATAGTTCGAAAGATATAGGTTACGATGATTTAATATTACCGTTACAACAAATTAGATTAATACTGATTGAAAAGTATCAAAGTCTTTATTTAAGAGATTTAGAGAAATTTATCGATAAAGTAAAAATCTTTAAAGTTCATTTCGCAACCATAGATATACGTCAAGATCATAGTATGCATACTAAGGTAATGACCGACGTTTTGAAGAAAAACGGACTAATTAAAGAAGATTTAAGCGAATTATCTGAAGAAAAATTGATTGATATTCTATTACATGAGAATTTACAATTGGTGGCAGATGATTATGAAGAGGATATTGTAAAAGATACCATCAAGAATATACTTCAATTACAGACCATACAAGATAAGAATGGCGAAGAAGGTTGCAATAGATATATTATAAGTAACTCAGAAGATGTATTCTCTATACTTTTCGTTTACGCACTTTTTAGATGGTGTGGTTGGGCAAATAAGGAGATTACTTTTGATATAGTTCCGTTATTCGAAACTATGAAAGGTATGGATAACGCGCAGGCTACCATGCAGTTCTTATTCAATTTACCAGAATATAAAGCGCACGTTACAAATAGAAACAATAAGCAGTCTATTATGCTTGGTTTCTCTGATGGAACCAAAGATGGTGGTTACTTAAAAGCGAACTGGTCTATATTAAAAACTAAGGAAGAACTTTCAGAGGTTTGCGATGAACATGATATAGCAGCTATATTCTTTGATGGTAGGGGAGGTCCACCAGCAAGAGGTGGTGGTAAAACACATCGTTTTTATGCGGCGCAGACCAATAAGGTTGCAAATAATGAAATTCAACTTACCATTCAAGGGCAAACCATAACCAGTACTTACGGTACAAAAGAACAGTTCATTTATAATAGTGAGCAGTTATTAACGGCTGGTTTGTCAAATACCATACTTGAAAAAGAAATTGTAATCTCAGATGCAGATAGAGCCCTTATAGAAGAAATGTCTGAAATGAGTTTTAAAAAGTATGACGATTTAAAACATCATGATAAGTTTATGCCATATTTAGAAAATATGAGTACACTTAAGTACTATACAAAAGCGAATATTGGTAGTAGACCAGGTAAAAGAGGAAACAAAGCAAAGCTAGAGTTATCAGATTTACGTGCCATATCTTTTGTGGGTTCTTGGAGTCAGTTAAAACAAAACGTACCCGGTTATTATGGTATCGGTACTGCTCTTAAAAACTTAGAGGATGATGGCAGATTTGATGAAGCCAAAAGAATTTATGAAGAAGTCCCGTTTTTTCAAGCTTTAATGATGAATAGTATGATGAGTCTTACCAAATGCTATTTTGAATTGACTAGCTATATGAAAGAGAATGAAGAATACGGTGCCTTTTGGGAAATATTACATGCCGAATATCAGCTTTCTAAAAGTATGCTATTAAAATTATCAGGCATGGATATTTTAATGCAAAAAGAGGCTATATCTAGGGAGTCTATTAAAATTAGGGAGAATATTGTTTTACCGTTATTGGTCATACAGCAATACGCACTTCAAAGAATAGGTGAGGGTACAGAGTATAAAGAACTATACGAGAAAATAGTAACCCGTTCTCTTTATGGCAATATTAATGCAAGTAGAAACTCGGCATAACATCTTTTAGTAAAATTTAAAAAGGCTCTGTAAGTAAATTTACAGAGCCTTTTTTATTGAATATATTTTGGTTTAATGAACCTTGCGAACCACTTTTATATTGTTTGAAATATCAAAGCAACCATTGAATTCATCAAATGTCCAGCCAGGTTCCATACCTGTTAATCCATCTTCGTATCTAATGTAATAGATAAAGCATGTTCCTTCTCCGGCAGCGTTAAAATCCAAAGCTTTTACATCCGCTAAAGTTGGTGGCAATCCAAGTATTTTACCAGATTCATCGGTAATAATCCAAGAACTATTTGCTCCAGAAGCATTTGCATTACTTAGAGAAATACCAGTTACAAAATCAGCAGTTTCATCTACGATAAATTCAAACGGACCTCCCGTAATTGTACCTGCTTCAGATTTTGTTCTTACCACCGTTAATGGATTCGATAGTGCAAAATTTCCTGTAACATTATTTGTATTCATATCTACCGCAAGTCCTGTAATTTCACCTTCGTAACGTGCGTACCATATTAGACAAGTTCCTGCACCTGCTCCATCAAAATTCACACCTTCAACAGCTTCAAGAGTAGGAGGTAGGCCTAGAATTTTTCCTTGATCATCGGTAATGACCCAAGTGTCTTGAGTACCTGATGCGTTGGAATTATCTAATGTAATACCATAAACATTGTCTACTTCACCATCAACACAGAAGCTAAACGGACCACCTTCTAAAGTACCTGCATTTACACCTTGTACTCTTTGAATTTCAATAGGGTTAGACAGATCAAAGCATCCGGTTAAGTCTGCAGCGTTATTGCCCATGGCTGCACCTTCTAAACCATCTTCATATCTTAAATACCAGATCAAACAAGTACCAACACCGGCAGCATCAAAGTTTACGCCTTTAACGGCATCTATTGTTGGTGGAAGACCAAGAATATTCAATTCTTCATCGGTAATAACCCAAGTACTATTTGTTCCAGAGGCTTCAGAGGCATCTAGCATAATATCGGTTACATAGTCAGCTTCACCATCAACATAGAATTTATATGGACCGCCAGTTAAAACACCTGCTTCTGTTTTGCTTCTAACCACTTCAATTGAATTAGATAAATTAAAATTACCCTGTAGGTCATTTGCATTCATATCAACAGCTAGTCCGTTTAATTCACCTTCATAGCGTAAATACCATATTAAGCAAGTACCAGCACCTGCTCCATCAAAATTCACCCCTTCTACTGCTTCTAATGTAGGTGGAAGACCTAAAATTTTCCCTTGTTCATCTGTAATAACCCAGCTGCTATTACTTCCTTTAGCTTCGGTATTGTCTAGTGTTATATCATAAACATTATCTACTTCACCATCAACGCAAAAATTAAAAGGTCCGCCAGAAATTGTTCCAGCATTTGCAGCATCTAATCGAGTAACTTTAATAGCGTTAGATAAGCTAAAGCAGCCTTCAAGTTTGCCTGCGTTCATACCCGCTTCAGCACCGATTAAATCATCTTCATATCGTAAATACCAGATAAGGCAAACACCCGCACCGGCCATATCAAAATCAACTTCTTTGACAGCATCTAATGTAGGTGGTAATCCAAGAATGTTCAATTGATCATCGGTAATGACAAAAGTACTGTTGCTACCTATTGCATTTTCTCCATCTAAAGAAATATCGGTAACGAAATCAGCTTTTCCATCTACGGTAAATTCATAAGGGCCACCCGCAAGAACACCTGCCATGGTTTCATTTCTTTGTACCTTAATAGCGTTCGACAAATCAAAAGAGCCTTCAAAACCATTAGTGTTCAAACCCATTTCGAGTCCAGTTAGCCCTTCTTCATATCTTAGGTACCAAATAAAACAAGTACCTGCACCCGCAGCGTCAAAATCAAGACCTTGTACTGCCTCTAAAGTTGGTGGTAGACCAAGAATAGTATTCTGGTCATCAGTAATTACCCATGTGCTGCTAGTACCTGTAGCGCTTTCACTGTTAAGGGTTATGCCACTTACCATATCAGGTACACCGTCTACACAAAAAGTAAAGGGTCCGCCGGCAATGTCACCCGATGCTGGTATGATTACGTTGGATACGGCATTGTCGTCATCTGAGCAACTTGCTATAATCAGCAAAAGCATTAAAATTGATAAAAAGTTGAAATTTTTCATATGTTCTGTTTTTTTGGTTACAGACAAATGAATAAAATTCATATAACAAGGTAATCACAAGAATATCAACTTATTGTGATAACTCTTGTGATACTTTCGTGATATTTATGGAGTGTTGACTAATTTGACCATTAGTAAGATGGTCGCTTTTGTGTATTTAAAAAATGGCAAGTAGTGTTTTATACCCTTGCCAATTACAAGTGCCATCGCTAATTGTAAAATTTTCGTAGGCATTGCTAAGACTATAGGTGTCTACGGTCGTGCAACCTCCTAATGGTATTTCTCTCAGTTGAAGTTCAAAATGAATAAGTTCATTAACATCCGATGGAGAAAGAATTTTTCTTTTATTATTCAAGCTTGCAGTTAAAATACCTTCTTTATTTAAAACGGTAATAATTTGGCGTTTGCCATGAAAACAACCAATAGAAGTAATTTGTATGGTATAATATTCGCCATGTTGCAATGATTCAACCATTGTGGGCAATCGCTCTGCTGAGTATTTATTATCAGCAGTTACTATAGAATTGTCTACTTTAAAACTTGTAGTTAAGATTAAAATGGAAAGTAAAAATAACCAAGGATGCTTTTTTAATATCATAACAGTCTTAATTCAATTATTATGCCGATAATTTTGCTAGATGAAGGCAGAAGAATCGGCATTTATTTAAAAGACTGTAAATAATTTCTAATGTGGCAGAATATTACATTTTAGTACTCAAAAGAGCATAAAATGTTTCGATACCATAGGCAATCTGTCCGATTTTTAAATTCTCGTTAGGGCTGTGTTGATTATTATCTGGGTTGACCATAGGTACAATAAATGCCGGAATTTTCAATTCATTGATAAACGGAGAAATAGGAACCGTACCACCCATTATTCTTATTTGAACAGGCTTTTCTCCGAATTTAGTTTCCATAGTTTTTACAATGCTGTTCCCAAACGGATTATTCAAATCTGTACGAAAGGCATCTGTAACGGTACCTTCTTTAATGGTAACTATCTTGTAATATTTCAAACGGTCTTCCATAGTTGGTTCGGTACTCATAATATGAAAGCCTTGATTTTTGATATGCTCTTTTACTAGTTTTTTAAGTCTGGTGCCATCAGATTCTGGTACTAGCCGTAAGTCTAATTCTGCAGTTGCAGTAGCCGGTAAAATAGTTCTAGCCTGATCACCTATCCATCCAGAACCTAATCCGCGAATATTTAACGAAGGGTATTGTAATGCTTCTTGGTAAAAACTTCCTACTTTTTCAGGAGTAGAAATTGCTAAATTTTTATTGATCTCTTCGATATTATCTGGTACACTTTTTAATATGTCTAAAGTTGCTTCATCTAAGGTAATTCCGTCATAATATCCTTTGATTAAAACTCTGCCATCAGCATCTTTCATAGTTGCTAATAGTTGCGCTAATTGAAAACCAGGGTTAGGGGCGTAATTTCCGTAATGGCCGCTATGCTGAGGTTTTATTGGTCCGTGAGTGGTGATAGATAATGTAGTGATACCTCTACAACCATAAACAACGGTCGGTTTGCCAGAAACATGCACCGGACCATCATTAATGACTAAGAAGTCAGCTTTAAGTAAATCTTTATAGGTGCGTACAGCTTGCGGTAAGGGAGCACTACTTTTCTCTTCCTCACTATCTAAAATTACCTTTACATTATAAGGTATTTCAATACCGTCTTTTTTAAGTGCATCAATAGCATTTAAGAACATAACAATAGGTCCTTTATCGTCAGAAGTAGATCTGCCAAAAAGTCGCCAATCATAATTAATATCATCATCTAAATCTGAAAACGATTCTTTTTTCCAACCATCATCAGTTTTAGATTTCAGTACCACTGTGTAAGGATCTGGCTGATCCCATTTGGTAGCGTCAACAGATTGACCATCTAAATGCATGTAAAATAAGATGGTAGGTTTATTATCATCCATCGGCAAAGCTGCAAAGAAAAGAGGTAAACCTTCTGTTTCTAAAATGGTACTATTGAAGCCGCGTTCGGTAAATTTTTTTCTTAGCCAATAGAGGTTAGTATCTATATCATCTGCGTTTAAGGCATCGTTTGGTATGGCAACAAATTCTCTTAATTCGGCAATAGCATTGGCAACTTTAGATTTTATAAGAACAGAGTCTTGCGAGTAGCCTGAGTAAAGTGATAAAAATAGTAGAAACGTAAATAATTTTTTCATGTTCGTTCTCGTGAATATATTCTTTAAATGTAAGCAAAACGAAGGGATTTGGAACGCTAATTAGATAGTGGCATTTGTTAAGTTTTTCTATATGATGAATGAAGCAAATTAAAAGTTATTCTTAGTTGTTGTATGTCATTAGTGTTATTAAGGCAAGGCTAGCTTATTAAGTCCATTTTAAGTAGTAGGTTCTAAATAAAAAAGGTTGCCCGTTTTGGTCAACCTTTTTCAGTAATTTAAAATGTAGATATCAATAAAATTTATATTAATGATTTATTTACCAGCTTTTAAGTTGACCACTTTTATAATAATAACACGGATTAAAAGTATAAATGGAAAGCCATGTAATACAACATCAAACCAATCCATAAAAGCCATGCCTTTAGCGCCACCAAAAATCCATTTTAATTTGCCTACAATATGTGGCTCAGGAAAAAAGGGTGCTAAACCTAAGGTAAGGCATAGTAGAATAATTAGTTTCCAATTGTTTATGAACTCTTTCAAATTATCGTATTAGTTTGGTGAACTCAGCAGTTTTATCAGTTCCATTAGCAGTCAAATGCTTAATAAAAGCAGAACCTATAATAGCACCTTTGGCGGTTTTAGTTGCCTGCTTGAAAGTTTCTTCGTCTTTAATACCGAAACCTACTATTTGTGGGTTTTTTAAATTCATTGCCGCAATACGCTCAAAATAACTTTCTTGTTCTTGACCAAAGCCCGATTTTGAACCAGTAACACTAGCTGAACTTACCATATAGATGAATCCGTTAGAAGCATCGTCAATTTGGCGAATACGAGTATCGCTCGTTTGCGGCGTAATTAGAAAAACATTTATGAGTCCGTATTTTTTAAAAGTTGCCTCATAATCCTCTTTGTACACATCTAAAGGTAAATCAGGCATAATCAATCCGTCAATACCAATTTCTTGACATTTTTTACAGAAGGCTTCCACACCATATTGTAACATCGGGTTAAAATATCCCATAATAATTAAAGGGATAGAAACCGTTTTGCGAATATCTTTTAATTGGTTAAAAAGTATTTCTGTCGTCATTCCATTTCTCAAGGCAGCGGTTGAGCTCTCTTGAATAGTTGGTCCGTCGGCAAGAGGATCGCTAAATGGTAATCCTATTTCGATCATATCTACACCGTTCTCTTCCAAATCTTGAATGATTTGAACGGTATCGTTCAATGCAGGGTAACCAGCCGAAAAATATATAGAAAGAAGCTTTTTGTCTTCTTGTAACTTTGTTGTAATTCTATTGCTCATAATAGGTTATGCTAGCTTAAAATAATCAATATATGTGTTCAAATCTTTATCTCCACGACCAGAAAGACTGATAACAACCACGTCATCTTTTTTGAATTTTTTATGTTCAAAAATTGCAAATGCGTGTCCCGTTTCAATAGCAGGTATAATACCCTCTAGTTGCGATAATTCTAATCCTGCGGCCATAGCTTCATCATCGGTAGCCGAGTAAAATTCAGCACGACCAGATTTAAATAAATGTGAATGCATAGGCCCCACACCAGGGTAATCTAATCCAGCAGAAATGGAGTAGGGTTCGGTAATTTGACCATCTAGAGTTTGCATCAACATAGTTTTGCAACCATGAATTATACCTACTTTACCAAGAGCAGATGTAGCTGCACTTTCGCCAGAATTTATTCCTTTACCAGCAGCCTCAACGGCAATGATACCAACTTCAGGTTCATCTAAGAAATGATAGTAAGTGCCAGCAGCATTACTGCCACCACCTATGCAAGCTACTACATAATCAGGATTTTCTCGCCCTTCTTGTTCTTTCAATTGCCATTTTATCTCTTCAGAAATTACAGACTGAAAACGCGTAACCATATCTGGGTAGGGATGCGGACCAATTGCAGAACCAATAATGTAATGGGTGTCTACAGGGTTATTAATCCAATCTCTAATAGCCTCGTTTGTGGCATCTTTTAAAGTTCTACTACCAGATTTTGCTGGTCGTACTTCAGCGCCAAGCATTTTCATGCGGGCAACATTAGGGGCTTGACGAGCAATATCGATTTCACCCATGTAAACGATACATTCTAAGCCCATTAAAGCACATACAGTAGCAGTGGCAACACCATGTTGACCGGCACCTGTTTCGGCAATAATTCTAGTTTTACCCAATTTTTGAGCCATAAGAATTTGACCGATAGTATTATTGATTTTGTGGGCACCTGTATGGTTAAGATCTTCTCTTTTTAAATATATTTTACAACCGTGCTTTTCAGAAAGACGTTTTGCAAAATATAGCGGAGAAGGTCTACCAACGTAGTCTTTTAAAAGCTGATTGAATTCTTTTTGAAAAGAATCTTCATACATCAGTTTTAAATAATTTTGTCGCAGCTCTTCTACATTTGGGTACAACATTTCAGGTATAAAGGCACCACCAAATTCACCGTAGTATCCTTTTTCGTCAGCATTAAAGCCGCCTATGTGGGAATTGATTCTATCTTCTTTTTGCATCTCTTTTAAATCTTAATAATCTGCGTATGAATTCTTTTTTTAGGTAAAATAAAATATGATAAACGTATTACTGTATATTAATTACTTTTTTAAACTCGCTCAATTCTTCAATTTTTTTCAATCCTGGCACTATTTCAAAACTACTGTTAACATCAATGGCAAAGCAGTATTTAGACTCAGGTGTTTTCATAAACTCGTTAATCTTATCCAGATTATTTAGACCAATACCTCCACTTAAAAAATAAGGTTTGGTAGATGGGTAATTTTTTAGAACAGACCAGTCGAATGTATATCCATTACCACCAGGTAATTTTCCTTTAGTATCAAAAAGGAAATAGTCGCACACATTTTCATATGGTTTCAATACATCAAAGTTAAATTCCTCTTTGATTGAGAAGACTTTTATGACGTCGACTTTATGATTTAATTTTTTTAATTCGGAAGAAATTTTAGAACAGTACTCTGGGGTTTCATGACCGTGTAATTGCAGCCCTTGTAATTGATTTTTTATTGTTGTTTCGATAATATAGTCTAGTTCAGCATCAACAAAAACTCCTACTTTACTTATAGTATGCGGAAGTTCAGGGATCTCACCTTCAAAAAACCGAGAAGAAGGTTCCCAGAAAATAAAGCCTAAATAGTCTGGTCGCAATTGTGCAACTTCAGCCGTATTCAGTTTCATTCCGCAAATTTTCAGTTTCATTAGTTTTTCAAGTTTTTGATGAATTGAATCGCACTTTTACCAGGGTTATCTGTCTTCATAAAATTCTCCCCGATTAAGAAACCTTGGTAGCCAAATGGCTTTAATTCTTTGATGGCGTCGATAGAGCTTATTCCGCTTTCAGATACCTTTACAAAATCGTCGGGTATCAGCTTAGAAAGTACTTTACTAGTCTCTAAAGTAACCTCAAAAGTCTTTAAGTTTCTATTGTTTACACCTAGCATATCTAAACTTGGCATAATAGATTTATGAAGTTCTTCTTCGTTATGTACCTCTAATAATACATCTAAGCCTAAGCTTTTAGCCAATTCAGAATATGTTTTAATTTCTTGCCTAGTAAGTATGGCAGCGATGAGTAAAATAACATCGGCACCATTTGCCTTGGCTTCAATAATTTGATATTCACTGATAATAAATTCTTTACGTAGCAACGGAATTTTAACCGATGCACGTGCTAAAATTAAATCTTCAATAGAGCCACCAAAATATTTAATATCTGTAAGTACGCTCATACCGCAAACTCCGGCATTCTCATAACCTTTAGCAACCTGCCCAACATTTGCATTTTGATTAATACTTTCTTTGGACGGAGATCGACGTTTAAATTCCGCAATAATGCCTGTGTCACTATTTTTTAGTGCTTGAGCCAAAGAGTTTGTTTTACTTTCAAAAAGCACAGAAGCTTCATATTGAGACACGGAAATAATCGATTTTTTCAACTCAACTTCTTTTCGTTTATCGGCTACTATTTTATCTAAAATGTTCATAAAATATATCTTCTTTTATAACCTCATTAATTCGAGGACAAAGCTTTGTTCTAATTTTTACTCAATTCTTGTATTTTCTTCAGTGCTGCCAACCCTTTTCCACTTAGTAAAGATTCTTTAGCTCTTTCAAAACCTTGAAGTGGTGTCAAATCTTCTACCGTTGCAATAGCAATACCAGCATTAGCACAAACAACGTTATTCTGTGCCTCGGTACCTCTACCTTGTAAAACATTTAAAAATATCTGGGCAGAGGTATCAATAGAATCTCCACCAACAATATCACTTTGCTTAATTTGCTTCACTCCAAAATCAGATGGTTTTAGCATGCTTTCTGTATGGTTAGAAATGGTTTTAGTATTTCCGGTTAAAGAAATTTCATCATAACCATCTAAAGCATGTAGAACGGTAAAATTCTTGTCAGTTTTCTGATATAAGTATCCGTACATACGAGCAAGCTCTAGATTGAAAACACCTACTATTTGGTTCTTTGGAAACGCAGGGTTTACCATGGGGCCGAGCATGTTGAAAAACGTTTTCACCCCTAAATCTTTACGGATAGGAGCCACATTTTTCATGGCAGGGTGAAATAGGGGAGCGTGTAAAACACAGATACCAGCTTCAGCAATACATTTTTCAAGAAAGCCAGCGTCGTTGCTGAATTTTATCCCTAGAAATTCCATCACATTACTACTACCGCATGTAGAAGAAACTCCGTAATTACCATGTTTGGTAACTTTTACTCCCGCACCAGCGGTAACGAAAGATGCTAAAGTGGAAATATTAAATGTGTCTTTGCCATCACCACCAGTACCGCAAAGATCAATAGGGTTATAAGCAGATAAATCTACCGCCAAACATAAATCTAATAATGCATCTCTAAATCCTTCTAACTCTTCAATAGTTATGCTACGCATCATGTATACGGTTAAAAATGCCGCGATCTGACTGGTATTGTAATCACCTTTCGCAATATTTACCAAAATGCGTTTCGCATCTTCTTTGGAAAGTATTTCGTGATTTATAAGTTTATTTAGTGTCTCTTTCATTTTTTTAAAAGTATTACGCAGTTCGTATTTAGTGCAAAGAAGTTATTATCACTTAGTACTTGATACTTATTACTATGCCTTAGCATTCAACCAATTCTTTAGCATCTTTTTTCCTTGTGGAGTAAGCACTGATTCTGGGTGAAATTGTACCGCGCGAACATCATAAGTTTTATGACGTAGCGACATTATTTGTCCGTTTTCATCTACAGAAGTAGCTTCTAAAACTTCTGGCAAATCAGGATTCACCACCCAAGAATGGTATCTACCTACTTCAATTTCTTTAGGCAGCCCTTCAAAAATCACATCCTCCTTTATGATTTTTATTTTAGTGGCAATACCGTGGTACACTTCATCTAAATTAATTAGCGTACCACCAAAAACTTCAGCAATAGCTTGTTGCCCTAAACAAACACCGAATATACTTTTGGTAGGTGCGTATTTTTCGATGATTTGTTTTAATAGTCCCGCTTCATCAGGAATACCAGGACCTGGAGAAAGCACAATTTTATCAAAAGCATCAACCTCTTCTAGGGTAAGTTGGTCATTACGTTTTACAATAACCTCGCAACCTAACTCCTCTAAATAATGTACTAGGTTATAAGTGAAACTATCGTAATTGTCTATAACTAATATTTTCTTCATCTTAAATGTCTTCAGCTATTTCTAATGCCTTGGTCAAAGCGCCTAGTTTATTATATGTTTCTTGTAGTTCGTTTTCTGGGTTTGATGCAGCTACCAATCCGGCGCCAGCCTGATAATGCAGTTTATGATTTTTACTTAAAAAAGTTCTGATCATAATGGCATGGTTGAAGTTTCCTGAGAAATCCATGAAACCGATAGCACCACCATAATACCCACGACTTGTTTTTTCATATTTCTCAATAAGTTGCATGGCCATATGTTTCGGCGCACCACTCAATGTACCGGCAGGAAAAGTATCAGCTACCACTTTCATGGTAGGTATATCGCTTTTCTTCATTCCAGTAACTTTAGAAACGAGGTGAATAACATGAGAGAAAAACTGTACTTCTCTATAGTTTTCGACCTGTACCACACTACCATTTCTACTAAGGTCGTTACGTGCAAGATCTACTAGCATTACGTGCTCACTATTTTCTTTATCGTCGGTTTTTAATTCTTTAGCAAGTTGCGCATCTTGTTCATCATTACCGGTTCTTTTAAAAGTACCTGCGATAGGGTGAATTTCAGCTTTACCATCACTAACGATCAATTGAGCTTCAGGCGAACTACCGAATATTTTAAAATCTCCGTAATCAAAATAGAATAAATATGGCGAAGGATTAATTGAGCGTAAAGCTCTATAAACATTAAATTCATCACCTTTAAAACCTTGAGAAAAACGACGGCTTAACACCAATTGAAAAACATCGCCACGTTGACAATGCTTTTTAGCTAAATCGACTTGTTTTCTATATTCTTCATCTTCTAGATTAGATTCTCTGTCACCTTCTATTTTAAAGTTATACGTGGCAAAATTTCTAATACTTAACAGTTGTTCTAGTTCAGGAATATTATTCTCTGTGTTATAGCAATGCGCAAAAAGATAAGCTTCGTTCTTATAATGGTTTATAGCAATAATGTTTTGATATACCGCATAGTAAATATCTGGAATATGAACTGAGTCATCTTTAACCGATATAGCTACATCTTCGAAATAACGAACGGCATCATAAGCCATATAGCCGAACAGGCCATTATTTATAAATTTAAAGTCGTTAGTATCTGCCTTGAATGTTTTACTGAATGTATCAATAACACCAACAACATTAGTATCTGTAGTAATTTGAGTCTCTTCAACTGTACCATCGGGAAACTGCTTTGTAATAATCTCATTTTCTACTTTAATAGATGCAATAGGGTTGCAGCAGATGTATGAAAAGCTATTGTTATTGGCGTGATAATCACTACTCTCTAATAAGATGCTATTAGGGAACCGGTCTCTTATTTTCAAATAAACACTTACCGGCGTCATGGTATCGGCAAGAATTTTTTTATGATATGTCTTAAATTGATAGGTCATAGGTACATTTATAAAATAAAGAAGGCTTGTCGTGATGACAAGCCTTTATATAGTTTTACTACAATGATGCTTTGCTCACGATGTTTTTCGTAAGTTGTTCCACCACCAAGTATTTGCTATTAAATTTTTCATTGAGCATCAAATATAAAAAGGAAATTTAAACTATCAAACTTTACCTAGTCAAAAATAAAAATCCCTTTGAAATTTATCAAAGGGATTTTAAATTGTTGTAATTCGATTCTTTTAGAAAAACTTATAGTGCTAAGTCTACTACTAAATCAAAATCGTCATAGATAGCTTTGTCTCCCAAATCATCAAAAAAGCTTCCTGAACCATATTTAATGTCAAATTTAGTTCTATCAACTTTCATAGTAGCGGTAGCCTTATTTTCAAACATAGAAACCACTAAGGTTACGGGCTTTGTAATACCTTTAATAGTTAAGTCTCCTGTAACTGTATATGAGTTATCATTCATAGCTGTTACAGAAGTGAAAACCAACTTAGAAGTTGGGTTGCTTTCAACACCAAAGAAGTCAGCAGACTGTAAATGACCTTCTAATTTTTCTTTTCCTTGACCTGCTTCTAAGTCAGTACAAGTAATTGAAGTCATATCGATTACAAATTCACCACCGGTCAATTTTTTACCGTTCATTTCTAGGTGCCCAGATTTAAGATTAATGCTACCATCATGAGATCCTGTAACCTTGTAACCTTTCCAAGTGACGGTACTCTCGCTAACTTTAATTTCTTTTTTCTCTCCATCAATTGGTGTAGAGGCTGTAGCGTTAAATCCAAATACAGCTACGAATGCTAAACTTAATAATGATTTTTTCATGTTTCTAATTTTAAATGATTGTGTTTAATTTATATATGTGTAATAATTTGTTCTTTAGAATATCTAACCTTAGGGTAATTTTGTGTGTCATCTTCAGCAGATCTATAGCCAACGGCTAAAACTACCGCAGCATTTAAACCTTTGTCGGTAAGACCTAAAATTTCATTGTACTGGGCTTTATCAAAACCTTCCATAGGGCAGGTATCAATTTCCATTTCAGCGGCTATGGTCATTAAATTACCTAATACGATGTAAGCTTGGTTAGATGTCCAAGTGTTTTTGTTAGCGTCAGGCAAACCTAAAAGACTAGACTTCATAGTTTGCGAAAAACCTTCAAGATTTTCTTTAGATATTCCTCTAATTTTCATAATGTTGGCAATGTAATCATCGATCAAGGTATCATCAAAAGTAGGCTTATTGGCTAAAACTACAACGTATGATGAATCTGTAATTTGAGATTGGTCATATGAAGCAGCTCTTAATTTTAATTTTGTATCGGCATCTTCAATAACATAAAATTCATAGGGCTGTAAACCATATGAAGAAGCTGTTAAGTTAGCAGCATCTAATAATGTCTCTAAATTCTCTTTGCTCACTTTTTTAGAGCTGTCGAATTTTTTTGTGGCATAACGCCAGTTTAATTTATCTAAAACTTTATCCATTACTTTTAATTAAAATTTATTTAATAATTCATTCAATTCATGCAATTCGGTTTCGGCAAAGTTTTTAAGTATTCTTTTCTCTGCTTCAAAAAGTATTCCATCAATTTTGTTCAGAGCATTCAAGCCCCCTTCGGTGATAACTATTTCAACCTTTCTTCTGTTTTTTAAACATATAGTTCTATTGACAAAATCTTTTAAAATTAACTTATCGACCAAACGCGTCGTGTTACTCATTTTGGTAACCATGCGCTCATTAATAGTAGAAAGATTAGCAGGTTTGCCGTTTTGTCCCCTTAAAATTCTTAAAACATTAAATTGTTGAATAGAAACATCAAAAGGTTTAAGTACCGTTGCTATTTCTTCTTCAATTTTATTTGCAACCAATGCCATATGAATAAGTGTCCGTTTTTCTAACGGCATTGCCTGGTTTGTTTTAATAATTTCTTCTACATTCATGTTGATACAATAATTGTATATACAAATGTAATTTTTATTTCGATATTCTGTTTAACAAGTTGATTAAATTTTTGTTAAAAAAATATGAGAGAATCAGATAAAGAAAAATCGATTATTTTTACGGTATATAATTTAAACTATGGCAGATTTATCACAACAAGATTGGGAAGCGCAATTAGAGAAAGATCCTAATGCAGTAATTCTCGATGTAAGAACAGAAGAAGAAATAGAAGAAGGTATAATTCCGAATTCTATAAATATAGATATTTACAAAGGACAAGAGTTCGTTGCCGAGCTAGAAAAATTGGACAAAACAAAAAATTATTATGTGTACTGTAGGTCTGGCAATAGAAGCGGACAAGCTTGCGCAATAATGAATAGTTTAGGTTTTGACAAAGCTTTTAACCTTCAAGGTGGGTTTATGAACTGGGAAGGAGAAACCGAATAATTTTATTTCTTTCAGAAAATAGACCCGCTTAACGGTGGGTTTTTTATTTTTATAAAATGAAGGAAGATTTGCTTCATTTTATATGGAAGTATAAAAAGTATCCCATTAACGGACTCATTTCTACAATGGGTGAGTCGGTACGTGTTTTGGCTACAGGCGCCCATAATCATTTAAGTGGTCCAGATTTCTTTAATGCACAAGTAGAGCTTAGTGGTCAATTATGGGCGGGTAATGTAGAGATTCATATAAAATCTTCAGATTGGTATGCTCATAATCACCAAGAAGATTCTAATTATGACAATGTAATATTACATGTTGTTTGGGAAGATGATGTATCTGTCTTTAGAAAAGATGGTAGTGAAATTGCAACGCTGTCACTTAAAAATTACATACCCATGAGCATGCTAGAATCCTATCAACAATTATTTGATAGTAAAAATTACAAGTTCATAAATTGTGAAAGAGAATTTATAGGTGTAGATCCATTTACTAAAAACAATTGGTTAGATCGCTTGTTTATTGAGCGTTTAGAGCAGAAATCTATTTTTGTAAGCCAGTTGCTAGAACAGACTAATAATAATTGGGAACAGGTTTTGTTTTTAATGTTATTAAAGACTTTTGGTTCTAAAATCAATGGTGAGGTCTTCGTTGAAATTGGAAAATCAATTGATTTTTCTATCATTAGAAAATTACACAAAAAGCCATTAGAAATGTCAAGTTTGCTATTTGGGCAAGCAAATTTGTTAAACGGTATACATGAAGAAGATCTGTATTCTAAAAACCTTATAAGAGAGTATACATTTTTAAAACACAAGTTTGCTTTGGTTTCCGTATTTAAATCTCCAGAATTTTTCAGACTTAGACCGCCAAATTTTCCAACGATACGTTTAGCGCAATTAAGTGCTATATATGCCGAAAATAATAATTTGTTTCATGCGTTGATTGAAAATGAAACACCCAACTTGGCTGAAATATTAAATGTAGAAACGGCAGATTATTGGGATACGCATTTTAATTTTGGGAAGATTTCAAAAAAGAGCAAAAAGAGATTGACCGATCCGTTTTTGAACTTACTATTGATTAATACAATCATTCCTTTGAAATTTTCATATCAACGTTATAAGGGCAATGTTGATTATGAAACATTATTTAAAATGATGTCTGTAGTAAAAAAAGAAGAAAACAGTATAATTGGTAACTTTGAGAAACTAGGGGCACCTATAGATAATGCCAAAGATTCTCAAACCTATTTACAGTTATATAATAATTACTGTAAAAAAGACAAATGTTTAGATTGTGCTGTAGGGGCATCTTTAATGAATTTAAAAGTCTAATTTTATCACCCATGAACATATTCTATACAACACTACATTATTTTCAGAAAAGAGGATTTGAGGTGTGTGGCAGAATTGCCGAGCGTTTGGGCATAAGGGCAAGGGTGGTTAGAACCTCTTTCATTTATCTCACATTTGTAACAGTTGGTTTTGGGTTTGCGCTGTATTTATTCTTGGCTTTTTGGCTAAGAATAAAAGATTTAATTTACACGAAACGAAATTCTGTTTTTGATTTATAAATTATGATGCAATTATTTCGGTCTAAAATTTATTTGGCATTAACCTTAATGCTAATGGTTTTGGCTTTTGGTGTATTAGGATATAGATTTGTTGCAGACTACTCTTGGGTCGATGCCTTGTATATGACCATAATAACGGTAACCACTGTAGGCTTCTCAGAAGTAAGGCCAATGGGACCAGAAGGCAAGATATTTACCATAATTCTTATTGTTACAAGTGTATTTATTGTTGGTTTCGCTATATCGATAGTTACCGAATACCTACTCTCCAGAAATTCAGTAGAACTGCTAAAAAAGAAGAAAATGAAGAATGCCATCGCAAATTTAAATCAGCATGTAATCGTTTGCGGCTTTGGTCGAAATGGTATGCAAGCGGCAGAGCGGCTAAAAGCTTATAAGCGACCTTTTGTCGTTATTGAGAAAGATAAAGAGGTGATAGAAAGATATGAAGAAGATATTCTTTTTATTGAAGGCGATGCCAATGATGACGATGTTTTATTAGAAGCTGGTATTGAGCGGGCACAATATTTAATAGCGACATTGCCAGATGATGCTGCCAACTTATTTGTAGTGCTTTCGGCGCGACAATTAAAAAAGGGTCTTTTTATTATCAGTCGTGCATCTTTGGTCAATTCACAAAAGAAACTATTCTTAGCAGGTGCCGATAAGGTAATTATGCCAGATAAAATTGGAGGCGATCATATGGCTTCATTGGTAGTTATGCCAGATCTTATAACTTTTATGGACAAGCTTTCTATGGAGGGTGAACATACGACTAATTTAGAAGAAGTGGCCATTGAAGATTTTGCTAATCAGATTGATTGTAATTCGTTGAGAGATTTAGATTTACGTAGAAAAACAGGATGTACAATAATAGGGTACATTTCTCCAGATGGTGATTATATAATAAATCCGGAAGCAGACATGAAACTTCAGCCTAAAAGTAAGGTCATTGTTTTAGGTAGACCAGAGCAAATAAAGAAATTGAATGAAATGTTCAATATAGAATAATTATCTTTCTGTCGTTTATATTTGATTGCATCCATTATTTTTATGATATTGCTAGACTAACTGACTAATTCAAAATAAATTTTAACTTATGAAGTCTAAACTTCTAACTCTGTTTACTTTTTTATTTCCTATTTTAATTTTTTCTCAAGAACAAGGATTGGATCAACAAATTGATCAAGCCTTCAAGCCAATTTCAGATTTCTTCTCGGCGGTCATTTTCTTCAACGTTTGGCACGATCCAGATATTCCTTTCGTATTGGTTTTATTGGTGGGTAGTGCGCTGTTTTTTACATTATATTTTGGCTTTCCGAATATTCGATTTTTCGGTAAGGCAATAAATACAGTACGTGGAAAATACGAGGATATTGAAAAGCATGGTGCAAAAGAATTATATGGAGAGGATGGTATTGCTCAAGGTCAAGATTTAACCAATGTAGATATTGAAGACCATCTCGTTAGCTTAGAAAATGATCTTGCTGTTGATGGAGATATAATTGACACGATTAGAGATGAGAGTTCAGATGGTGAGGTAAGTCATTTTCAAGCCCTGGCAACTGCAGTTTCTGGTACAGTTGGTAATGGTAACATAGCGGGTGTTGCATTGGCAATAGCGCTAGGTGGCCCTGGTGCAACGTTTTGGATGATTATTTGTGGACTTTTAGGTATGTCAACAAAATTTGTTGAATGTACACTAGGGGTGCAGTATAGAGATGTAGGCGAAGATGGTACTGTTTATGGTGGGCCTATGTATTACATAAGTAAAGGATTAAAAGAACGAGGTTTCAAGAATTTAGGTAAAGTTGCTGCTGTAATTTTTGCAATTTTCTGTATCGGAGGTTCTTTTGGTGGAGGTAACGCTGCACAGTCTAATCAAGCTACCATTGTTATAAAAGAGCTTTTTAATTGGCAGAGTACCGCGGCAGGTGCAATAGTTGGTCTTGTTTTGGCAATTCTAGTCGGTGTAATAATAATTGGCGGTATTAAACGTATTGCTCAAGTGACAGAAAAAGTGGTCCCATTTATGGCTGTTATGTATGTTGTTGCTTGCTTGTACATTATAATAAGTAATTATGCATTAGTAGATGATGCCATAGCTTTAATCATAGATGAGGCATTTAAGCCAACTGCAATAGGTGTAGGTAGTCTTATAGGTGTGTTATTGGTAGGATTTAAAAGAGCTGCATTTTCAAATGAAGCAGGTGCAGGTTCTGCATCCATCGCGCACTCAGCTGTTAGAACTAAATATTCCGCTTCAGAAGGTTTAGTGGCATTGTTAGAACCATTTATAGATACGGTAGTTATTTGTTCAATGACTGCAATCGTAATTATCATCTTTAACTTTGGTGGTGCTTTTACTTATGGTGGCGATGGTACCGGTTCAGTTTTAATTGACGGTGTTGCTTATGAAGGTGCAGGTATTACTGCTGTAGCATTTGCTGAATATATTCCTTATTCAAATGTATTTTTAACTATCGCAGTGGTATTATTTGCTGTGTCAACAATGATATCATGGTCTTATTACGGATTACAATCTTGGAAATATTTATTCGGACGTGGTAGAACGGCTGATATTGTTTATAAATTACTGTTCTGTACATTCATCGTTATCGGTGCTGCGGCAAGTATGAAATCTATTTGGGATTTCTCTGATGCAATGATATTCGCAATGGTATTCCCGAATATGGTAGGTCTATTCTTTTTATTCCCTGTAGTGAAAAAGCAATTGAACAGATACTTAGATGCCATTAAGCTAAAGTATGATGCTATAGAAGATTAAGTTTTTAGCATGAATTTATTTAAATCCCACTTCAAGTTCAACAAACAAGAACGAAGTGGGATTTTCTTTTTGTTATTTTTCTTGATTATTATTCAATTGGGGTATTATTTATATCAGTCCAATTCTGTTCATCAATCATATCCTTTGGTTTTAGAAAAAGCTATACAGTCTAAAATTGATTCATTAAAAACAATAGCTTCTAAGAAAGATTCGGTAAAGGTATATCCCTTCAATCCGAATTACATTACCGATTTTAAAGGGTATACACTGGGTATGTCGGTTGAAGAAATTGATCGGTTACATGAATTTAGAAAAAAAGATGCGTTTGTAAATTCAGCAGAAGAATTTCAAAATGTGACAAAAGTCTCCGATTCTTTGTTGAGCAGTATTTCTAAGTACTTCAAATTTCCAGAATGGACTCAAAATACGAACCGTAAGAGTCCTAAATTTAAAAATACGTACACAAGTAAACCTCTCGATAAAAAAGTCGTTTATAAAGATTTAAATACAGCTACTGCAGAAGAGTTACAGCGAATTAATGGTATAGGGGTAAAATTGTCGGCAAGAATTATAAAATTTAGAGACCGCTTAGGCGGATTTTTAATTGCAGATCAGTTATTTGATGTTTATGGTCTAGAAGAAGAAGTTGTAAATAAGGCATTGAAGGAATTTAAGGTGATAAGCAAGCCAAATATTACTAAAATAAATGTAAATACGGCAACAGTTGAAGAACTGGCTAAATTGATATATCTTCAAAAACATGTAGCTCAGGGCATAGTAAATTATCGTAATCTCAACGGAAGTATTAAATCTTTGAACGAATTATTAAAAATAGAAGAATTTCCGTCCGAACGAATTGATAGAATTACTTTATATTTGTCGTTATAAAAAAAACGCTATGCAAAGTATGTACTTCACCGAAGAACATCAACTATTTAGGGCCAGCCTAAAAGATTTTTTACAGAAAGAAGTTGTTCCTCATATCGATAAATGGGAAGAAACTGGAACCATAGAAAGGTTCATCTGGAAGAAATTTGGTGATATGGGCTATTTCGGTCTGGCAACTCCTGAAGAAGATGGTGGTCTTGGTCTTGATCTTTTTTATACAATTATCTTTTTAGAAGAATTACAAAAAATAAATTCTAGCGGATTTGCTGCTGCAATGTGGGCTCACGCATATTTGGCGATGACTCACTTAAATAAAGAAGCAGATTCTTTTTTAAAGGAAAAATATTTACGACCTAGTGTAGATGGCGACAAAATCGGGTGTCTTTGTATATCTGAACCTTTTGGGGGTAGTGATGTGGCTGCAATGAGAACAACTGCGATTAAGCAAGGTGATCATTATGTGTTGAACGGATCTAAAACTTTTATTACCAATGGAGTGTATGCCGATTATATGATTGTAGCGGCAAAAACAAATCCTGAATTAGGGCATAAGGGTATCAGTATTTTTGCTGTAGATCGCCATAGTGTAGGGGTAACGGCTAACAAATTAAATAAATTAGGTTGGCGAGCTTCAGATACTGCAGAATTAGCCTTCGATAATGTTAAAATACCTGTAGAGAATCTAATGGGTGTTGAAAATATGGGCTTTTCATATATAATGGAGCATTTTGCTTTAGAAAGATTAATAATGGGTGTTAACGCTCATGCACGTTCAGAACATGCTTTAGACTATGCTCTAAATTATATGTCAGAAAGAGAAGCGTTCGGTAAATCTATTAATCAATTTCAAGCATTACGACATAGGGTAGTAGATCTACATGCCGATATAGATATGTGTAAAGAATATAATTATTCTGTTGCCTATAGACTTGATAAAGGGCAATATGTAGTTAAAGAGGCGACCATATCTAAATTAAAATCTACCAAAGTGGCTGACGAGGTCGCTTACGAATGTTTGCAGTTCTTAGGTGGTTACGGTTATATTGAAGATTACCCTATGGCACGTAATTTCAGAGATAGTAGATTAGGACCTATTGGTGGTGGAACATCAGAAATATTAAGAGAGATTATTTCTAAAATCATTATTGATAAGAAAGAATATAAGCCAGCTACAGTATAGTTGTCTAAATTAAAATTTTAAAAATCAGTTTAAAGGTTGTCTGTTTCAATATAGTTGTTATATTTGCAGCCTTAATCACAAAAGAGAGGAGGTTTAGCCCATGTTAATAATACCAGTAAAAGAAGGAGAAAACATCGATAGAGCTTTAAAACGTTTCAAACGTAAGTTCGACAAGACAGGTACAATGAGACAGTTACGTAAGCGTCAACAGTTCAATAAGCCATCAGTTGTTCGTAGAGCACAAATACAAAAAGCAGAATATATTCAAGGTCTAAGAGATCAAGAAGAAATTTAGGCTTTGTACTAGAAAATAAAAAATCCCGCAAATTGCGGGTTTTTTTTTGCTTAAAATTCAACCGACTTAAAACTTTAATACCTTTAGATTATGTTTTTAGCAGAATTTATTTCATATCTCGCTTTAGAAAAAAATTATTCAGCGCATACAACCAATGCGTATGAAAAGGATATTTCTGAATTTAGCATGTTTTGCAGGTCTAGTTATGAAATAGATGACATAGATACCATAGCGTATAATATCGTTCGTTTTTGGATCGTAGAATTATCTGAAAGAAAAATTAATAATCGCTCTATAAATAGAAAAATAGCATCATTAAAGGCATATTATAAATTTCTCCAAAAAATAGGGCAAACAGATGTCAATCCTTTAAATAAGCATAAAGCATTAAAAACGGCCAAGAAAGTTGAAATACCTTTTTCAGAGACCGAAATGGAAAATGTATTAACGCAAATAGAATATTCCGATGACTTTGAGGGTGTTAGAGATGAGTTGTTAATTCATGTGTTGTATGTAACAGGTATGCGTAGGGCAGAGGTTATAGCATTGAAAGTAACCGATGTTGATTTTGAAACCATGACTATTAAAGTTTTAGGTAAACGTAATAAAGAGCGAATATTACCGATGCTAGCAGAAACTAAAGATAAATTTAAAGGATATCTCATTAGGCGAGATGAATTGAATGAGTTGGTTGACGAAAGAATAATGTTCTTGACTAAATCGGGCAATAAATTGTACGAAACACTTGTTTATAGATTAATAAAAAAGTATTTTAGAGAGGTTTCCTCGAAGGTAAAGACGAGTCCGCATATTCTACGGCACACCTTTGCCACCCATCTTTTGAATAAGGGTGCAGATTTGAATGCTGTGAAAGAGTTGTTGGGCCATTCTAGTTTGGCTTCTACCCAGGTGTACACGCATAATAGTATAGCTGAGTTAAAAAAAGTTCATGCAAAGGCACATCCGAGAGGGGGTAAATAAATTTTGTATAATCAGGCTGATTTTTAGTAGGCCATAAATTTTCTGACTATGAAAGTAAATACGCAATCGGTAAATTTTAATGCAGACAGTAAGTTGATTAATTTTCTTCAAAACAGACTAGATAAGGTGGAAACCTTTTATTCTAAGGTAATTAGCTCTGATGTTTATATGAAAGTGGAGAATACAAGTTCGAAAGAGAATAAAATAGTGGAGATTAAAATTACGATACCCAAAGATAAATTTGTCGTTAAAAAGCAATGTAAATCATTTGAAGAGGCTGTAGACTCTGCCTGTAGTTCGCTGGAACGTAGGCTAATAAAACAAAAAGAGAAAATAAGATTACAAGCATGATAAAAATTTTTCAAAATTTATTTTGAATAAACAAAAAACTAGTATACATTTGCAGTCCGTTAGAAATAGCGGGCTTTTTTATGACGATAAAAGTTGTAAAACAAGCCGATGTAGCTCAGCTGGCTAGAGCAGCTGATTTGTAATCAGCAGGTCGTGGGTTCGAGTCCCTCCATCGGCTCTTAAGTTCTTTAAAATATTAGTTTGAGGGGAGATACTCAAGCGGCCAACGAGGGCAGACTGTAAATCTGCTGACTACGTCTTCGCAGGTTCGAATCCTGCTCTCCCCACAAAACTTTTATTCAAAGAAAATTATTGAAATATTGTAATATTATAAGCGGGAGTAGCTCAGTTGGTAGAGCGTCAGCCTTCCAAGCTGAATGTCGCCGGTTCGAACCCGGTCTCCCGCTCTATAAATTTGACAGTAATGTCATTCCTGCGAAGGCAGGAATCTGCCTCAAAGGGTGGGTTCGACACTTTACGCCGGTGTAGCTCAGGGGTAGAGCGTTTCCTTGGTAAGGAAGAGGTCACGAGTTCAATTCTCGTCATTGGCTCATTTAAGGTATAAATTTGTACACTAATATAAACTAAGAATAAAATTCATTAAACATGGCAAAGGAAACTTTCGATCGTTCCAAACCGCACTTAAATATAGGCACTATTGGACACGTGGATCACGGTAAAACTACATTAACTGCTGCTATTACAACTGTTTTGGCAAACGCAGGTCTTTCTGAAATGAGAAGTTTCGATTCTATCGATAACGCTCCTGAAGAAAAAGAAAGAGGTATTACTATTAACACTTCACACGTAGAGTACTCTACAGCTAATCGTCATTACGCTCACGTTGACTGTCCTGGTCACGCGGATTACGTAAAGAACATGGTTACTGGTGCTGCTCAAATGGATGGTGCTATATTAGTTGTTGCTGCTACAGACGGTCCTATGCCACAAACACGTGAGCATATCCTTTTAGGTCGTCAGGTTGGTATTCCTAGAATGGTTGTATTCATGAATAAAGTGGATATGGTTGATGATGAGGAATTAATCGAGCTTGTTGAGATGGAAGTAAGAGAATTACTTTCTTTCTATGAGTATGATGGTGATAATGGGCCTGTAATCGCTGGTTCTGCATTAGGTGCATTGAATGGTGAGCAAAAATGGGTTGATACAGTAATGGAATTGATGGATGCTGTTGATAGCTGGATCGAATTACCTCCAAGAGATGTTGATAAGCCTTTCTTGATGCCTGTTGAAGATGTATTTACAATTACTGGTCGTGGTACTGTTGCAACTGGTCGTATAGAAACTGGTATTGCTAACACTGGTGATCCTGTTGAGATTATTGGTATGGGTGCTGTAAAATTAACTTCTACTGTTACTGGAGTTGAGATGTTCCGTAAAATATTAAATAGAGGTGAAGCTGGAGATAACGTTGGTATCTTATTAAGAGGTATTGAAAAGTCTCAAATTACTAGAGGTATGGTAATTTGTAAGCCAGGTTCTGTTAAGCCGCACGCTAAATTCGAAGCTGAGGTTTATGTATTGAAAAAAGAAGAAGGTGGTCGTCATACACCATTTCACAATAATTACCGCCCACAGTTCTATGTAAGAACAACTGATGTAACAGGTAACATTGCACTTCCTGCAGGAGTTGAAATGGTTATGCCTGGTGATAACCTTACAATTATAGTTGAATTGATTCAGCCAATCGCATTAAGCGTGGGTTTACGTTTCGCTATCCGTGAAGGTGGTAGAACAGTAGGTGCTGGTCAGGTAACTAAGATTATAGATTAATTTTAATCTAATTAGAGTATTGTGTATAAGGGTGTCTTGCTCAAGCGGGACACCTTTACATGCAAATAATAGAATAGGTGATTAAGTTCATCGTTCATACGGGTGTAGCTCAGTTGGTAGAGCACTGGTCTCCAAAACCAGGTGTCGGGAGTTCGAGTCTCTCCTCCCGTGCAGCAATAGAGTTTGGGTGAGATATCCTATTTGTTGAAATTGTAAAACAGAATTTAAATGTTCACATATATAAAAGAATCCGTTGAAGAGTTAAGGAATAGTGTTACTCTTCCATCACGTGCAGAATCATCAAACTTGATGGTTATTGTAGCTGTGTTTTCTATCCTTTTTGCTTTGGCTACTTGGGGTGTAGATACGGTCTTTAGTAAAGTGATTAAATCTTATTTCAACTACGTTTTAAACTAAATAGGACTATGTCAGAAGTATTAGAAAAAAAATGGTACGTTGTAAGAGCTGTTAGTGGTCAAGAGAATAAAATCAAAGGATACATTGAGAGTGAAGTAGAGCGTCATGGTTTCTCTGACTATTTAGAAGATGTTCTTGTTCCTACCGAGAAGGTTGTGCAAATCAGAAATGGAAAGAAAATAAACAAAGAAAGAGTTTATTTTCCTGGATATATTATGGTAAAAGCCAATTTAGGTGGTGAAATGGTTCACATAATCAGATCTATAACAAATGTTATAGGGTTTTTAGGGGAAACTAAAGGGGGTGACCCTGTTCCATTAAGAAGAAATGAAGTAAACAGAATGCTTGGTAAGGTAGATGAACTAGCTGTGAATACAGATAGTGTAGCTATCCCATTTGTGTTTGGTGAGACGGTAAAAGTAATTGATGGTCCTTTTAATGGCTTCAATGGTACTGTTGAGAAGATAAATGAAGAAAAACGTAAGCTTGAGGTTATGGTGAAAATTTTCGGTAGAAAAACACCATTAGAGCTTAGCTATATGCAAGTAGAGAAAGTATAAGTATTAATATAAGTGTTACATACATATAATTAAAGTAGTGTTGCTTCCGAAAACACACTTTCAATTTAATTTTAAACAATGGCAAAAGAAATAGGTAAAGTAGTTAAACTACAAGTTAAGGGAGGTGCAGCGAATCCATCGCCACCGGTTGGACCTGCCTTAGGAGCTGCTGGTGTTAACATTATGGAATTCTGTAAGCAGTTTAATGCTCGTACACAGGATAAACCAGGTAAAGTATTACCAGTTGTTATCACCGTTTACAAAGACAAGTCTTTCGACTTCGTTGTAAAAACTCCACCGGCGGCAATTCAGCTATTGGAAGCGGCTAAGATTAAAAAAGGATCTGGCGAACCTAACAGAGTAAAATTAGGTAGTGTTACCTGGGACCAAATCAAGGCAATAGCCGAAGATAAAATGGTTGACCTTAACGCATTTACAGTAGAATCTGCTATGAGTATGATAGCGGGTACTGCACGTTCTATGGGTATGAAGGTAGCAGGAAAGAAACCTTTTTAAAATCTTAAAAGTAATTAAATGGCAAAGTTAACTAAGAAGCAAAAAGAAGCGCATTCTAAAATAGAGAAAGATAAATTATACTCTGTTTCTGAAGCTTCAGCTTTAATAAAAGAGATAACCAATACAAAATTTGACGCATCTGTAGATTTAGCAGTTCGTTTGGGTGTAGATCCAAGGAAAGCTAATCAAATGGTACGTGGTGTAGTTACGCTACCTCATGGTACTGGTAAAGATGTTAAGGTTTTAGCTTTGGTAACACCAGACAAAGAAGCAGAGGCTCAAGAAGCAGGTGCTGATTATGTAGGGTTAGATGAGTATTTGGAAAAAATTAAAAACGGTTGGACAGATGTTGATGTAATTATCACAATGCCAAGTGTAATGGGTAAATTAGGTCCCTTAGGTCGTGTTTTGGGACCAAGAGGTTTAATGCCTAATCCAAAAACAGGAACTGTAACTATGGATGTGGCTAAAGCTGTAGCTGAAGTTAAGGCAGGTAAGATAGATTTTAAAGTTGATAAAACAGGTATCGTACATGCTGCGATTGGTAAGGCTTCTTTTTCTGCTGATAAAATCGCGGATAATGCTAAGGAGTTGTTAGATACTTTGAATAAATTGAAGCCAACAGCGGCAAAAGGTGTTTACATGAAAACTATTTTCATGTCTAGTACAATGAGCCCTAGTTTGCAATTAGATCCAAAGTCAGTTTAACAGCTGGTAGTTAAAAATTAAAAGTATGACAAGAGAAGAAAAAGCAAACGTTATAAAAGATTTGACTACGCAGTTGGCAGATAGCACCACAATTTATGTGGCTGATATTTCAGGTTTAGATGCAGGTACAACTTCTGATTTAAGAAGAGCTTGCTTTAAAGCTAATATTAGACTAGCTGTAGTTAAGAATACATTGCTTGCAAAAGCAATGGAAGCTTCAGACAAAGAATTTGGTGAATTACCAGAAACATTAAAAGGGAATACTTCTCTTATGTTTTCTGATGTTGCCAATGCCCCTGCAAAATTGATAAAGAACTTTAGAAAGAAATCTAAAAAACCTTTATTAAAAGGAGCTTTTGTAGAAGAAGCAATTTACATAGGTGATGAAAACTTGGATGCTTTAGTTAGCATTAAGTCTAAAGAAGAAATGATTGGCGAAATTATTGGATTGTTACAATCTCCAGCCAAGAATGTTATTTCAGGACTTAAATCTGGTGGTGGTAAACTTGCTGGAATCCTTAAAACATTATCTGAAAGATAAGAACGCACAATTAACTAAGTATATTTTAAAAATTTTATTAAACGATAGAAAATGGCAGATTTAAAAGATTTCGCAGAGCAATTGGTTAACCTTACGGTAAAAGAAGTAAACGAGTTAGCTACTATATTAAAAGATGAATACGGTATTGAGCCTGCAGCAGCAGCAGTTGCAGTGGCAGCAGCTGGTGGTGGAGATGCTGGTGAAGCAGCAGAAGAGAAAACTGAATTCGATGTAATTTTGAAAGCAGCAGGTGCTTCTAAATTAGCAGTTGTTAAATTGGTTAAAGAATTAACTGGTTTAGGTTTGAAAGATGCGAAAGATATCGTTGATAGCGCACCAAAAGCAATTAAAGAAGGTGTTACTAAAGACGAAGCTGAAGGTATCAAAAAATCATTGGAAGAAGCTGGAGCAGAAGTTGAGCTTAAATAATAGCAACAACCATATTATTTTTGGTTTAGGTCTTCTCGCTTTTTGCGGTTAGACCTAAGCCTTTTTATAGAATTAGGTATATTAAGAGGTATACTACTCATTTAGTACTCACGATCAAAACACTGTCCGTAGATGTTCACAAATAATACTGAAAGAATAAGCTTCGCTTCCGCAAGAAACACACCGGATTACCCGGATTTCTTGGATATTCAGATTAAATCTTTCCAAGACTTTTTTCAACTAGAGACTAAGTCAGATGAAAGAGGTAACGAAGGTCTTTATAACACCTTCATGGAAAACTTTCCGATCACTGATACAAGAAATCAGTTTGTATTGGAATTTTTAGATTATTTTATAGATCCACCAAGATATTCTATTCAAGAATGTATCGAACGTGGTCTTACTTACAGCGTTCCTTTAAAAGCACGTTTAAAGTTGTATTGTACTGATCCTGAACATGAGGATTTTGAGACAATCGTACAAGATGTGTATTTAGGTACGATTCCTTACATGACTCCAAGTGGTACTTTTGTTATCAATGGTGCAGAAAGGGTTGTTGTTTCTCAGTTACACCGTTCTCCTGGTGTGTTCTTTGGACAGTCATTCCATGCAAATGGAACAAAATTATATTCTGCAAGGGTAATTCCTTTTAAAGGTTCTTGGATAGAATTTGCTACCGATATTAATGGCGTTATGTATGCTTATATCGATAGAAAGAAAAAATTACCGGTTACTACATTGTTCAGAGCTATTGGTTTTGAGCGTGATAAAGATATATTAGAGATTTTTGACCTTTCGGAAGAAGTTAAAGTTTCTAATGCCGGACTTAAAAAAGTGCTTGGTCGCAAATTAGCGGCAAGAGTTTTGAACACTTGGCATGAAGATTTTGTTGATGAGGATACTGGTGAGGTAGTTTCTATTGAGCGTAATGAAATTGTTCTTGATCGAGATACAATTCTTGAAAAAGAGCACATTACTGAAATAATTGATGCTGATGTAAAGACTATTCTTTTACATAAAGAAAATAATGCGCAATCTGATTACGCAATTATTCATAATACACTTCAAAAAGATCCAACGAATTCTGAAAAAGAAGCCGTTGAACATATTTACCGTCAATTGCGTAATGCTGAGCCGCCAGATGAGGAGACAGCACGTGGTATTATTGACAAATTATTCTTTTCTGATCAACGTTACAACTTAGGTGAAGTTGGTCGTTACAGAATGAACAAGAAATTACAGTTGGATATTGGAATGGACAAACAAGTTTTGACCAAAGAAGATATCATAACTATTATTAAATATTTAATTGAATTAATCAATTCTAAAGCAGAGATTGATGATATTGATCACCTTTCTAACCGTCGTGTACGTACTGTTGGTGAGCAATTATCTCAACAGTTTGGTGTAGGTTTAGCTCGTATGGCTAGAACTATTCGTGAGCGTATGAACGTTCGTGATAATGAGGTATTTACACCTATTGATTTAATTAATGCAAAGACATTGTCTTCTGTAATTAATTCTTTCTTTGGTACGAATCAGTTATCTCAGTTCATGGATCAAACGAATCCATTAGCAGAGATTACGCACAAGAGAAGACTTTCGGCATTAGGTCCAGGTGGTTTATCTAGAGAACGTGCAGGTTTCGAAGTACGTGATGTTCACTATACACACTACGGTCGTTTATGTCCTATTGAAACTCCTGAAGGTCCAAACATTGGTTTGATATCTTCATTGTCTGTGTTTGCTAAAGTAAACCCAATGGGCTTCTTAGAAACACCATATAGAAAAGTAACAAATTCTGTTGTTGATTATAAGAACTTTACATACTTAAGTGCAGAGGAAGAAGAAGGAATGAAAATTGCGCAAGCGAACATTCCAATGAAAGAAGATGGTACTATTGATGCTGAAAAGGTTATTGCAAGAGAAGAAGGAGATTTCCCTGTTGTAGATCCGTCAGAAATTCAGTATACCGATGTTGCTCCTAATCAAATTGCATCTATATCTGCATCTCTGATTCCATTCTTGGAACATGATGATGCGAACAGGGCTTTGATGGGATCAAACATGATGCGTCAGGCTGTTCCTTTATTGAAACCACAATCACCGATTGTTGGTACAGGTTTAGAGCGTCAAGTAGCATCAGATTCAAGAGTATTGATCAATGCAGAAGGCGATGGGGTTATTGAGTATGTAGATGCTCAAAAAGTTACTATCAAGTATGATAGAAGCGATGAAGAAAGATTAATCAGTTTTGAAGAAGATAGTAAGACCTATTTCCTTGTCAAGTTTAGAAAAACAAACCAAGGAACCAATATTAACCTAAAGCCAATTGTTCAAAAAGGAGATAGAGTTAAGAAGGGGCAAGTACTTTGTGAGGGTTATGCAACTGAAAAAGGTGAATTAGCACTAGGTAGAAACCTTGTAGTGGCATTTATGCCATGGAAAGGATACAACTTTGAGGATGCGATCGTAATTTCTGAAAAAGTTGTTCGTGAAGATATCTTCACATCTATACATGTTGATGAGTATTCTTTGGAAGTTAGAGATACCAAATTAGGAGCTGAAGAACTTACACATGATATACCAAACGTTTCAGAAGAGGCAACCAAAGATCTTGATGAAAATGGTATGATTAGAATTGGTGCCGAGGTAAAACCTGGCGATATTCTAATTGGTAAGATTACTCCAAAAGGGGAATCTGATCCAACACCTGAAGAAAAATTATTACGTGCTATTTTTGGTGACAAAGCTGGCGATGTAAAAGATGCTTCGTTAAAAGCTTCACCTTCGTTAAGAGGGGTAGTAATTGATAAGAAATTATTCTCTAGGTCTGTAAAGGATAAGAGAAAACGTTCAGAAGATAAAGAAGAACTTTCTAAGCTTGAATTGGAATACGAAGTAAAATTCCAAGAATTGAAAGATGTTCTTGTTGAGAAATTATTTACTATAGTAAATGGTAAAACTTCTCAAGGTGTTCTTAACGATTTAGGTGAAGAAGTATTACCTAAGGGTAAGAAGTACACAATGAAAATGTTAAATTCTGTAGATGACTTCGCTCACTTAGTTGGTGGAAGCTGGACAACAGATAATGATACAAATACATTAGTTGCTGATTTACTTCATAACTATAAAATTAAACTTAACGATTTACAAGGTAACTTGAGAAGAGATAAGTTTACAATATCTGTTGGTGATGAATTACCGGCTGGTATTATGAAATTAGCCAAAGTATATATTGCTAAAAAGCGTAAGCTAAAAGTTGGTGATAAAATGGCAGGTAGACATGGTAACAAAGGTATTGTATCTAGAATAGTACGTCATGAAGATATGCCGTTCTTAGAAGATGGAACTCCTGTAGATATCGTTCTAAACCCGTTAGGTGTACCATCTCGTATGAACATTGGTCAAATCTATGAAACAGTATTAGGTTGGGCAGGTCTTAAGCTTGGTAGAAAGTATGCAACACCAATTTTTGATGGTGCGACTTTAGATCAAATTAATGAGTATACCGACGAAGCTGGTATTCCAAGATTTGGACATACATATTTATATGATGGTGGAACTGGACAACGTTTTGATCAACCAGCAACAGTTGGTGTGATTTACATGTTGAAACTTGGACACATGGTAGATGATAAGATGCATGCTCGTTCTATAGGACCATATTCATTAATAACACAACAACCTTTGGGTGGTAAAGCTCAATTTGGTGGTCAGCGTTTTGGAGAGATGGAAGTTTGGGCACTTGAAGCTTATGGTGCATCGGCAACCTTACGTGAGATTTTAACAGTGAAGTCTGATGATGTCATCGGAAGAGCTAAAACTTATGAATCGATCGTTAAAGGTGAAACAATGCCTGAGCCTGGTTTACCAGAATCTTTCAACGTTTTAATGCACGAACTTAAGGGATTAGGTTTGGATATTAGACTTGAGGAATAGTTCAATATTTTATATTGAAGACTATTAAGTAAAACAAATTAAAACATTATCAGCACGCTATTATGGCTAGAATAAAAGATAATAACCCAATAAAAAGGTTCGATAAAATTTCAATAGGATTAGCCTCGCCAGAATCTATTTTGGCAGAATCTAGAGGTGAAGTTTTAAAGCCTGAAACAATTAACTATAGAACTCACAAACCAGAACGTGATGGTTTGTTCTGTGAGCGTATTTTTGGTCCTGTTAAGGATTACGAATGTGCTTGTGGTAAATACAAACGTATTCGTTACCGTGGTATCGTATGTGATCGTTGTGGTGTAGAGGTTACAGAGAAGAAGGTACGTAGAGATCGTGTAGGTCATATCAACTTGGTAGTGCCAGTTGCTCACATTTGGTATTTCCGTTCTTTACCTAACAAAATAGGATACCTATTAGGTTTACCTTCCAAGAAATTGGATATGATTATTTACTACGAACGTTATGTAGTAATTCAAGCGGGTATTGCTAAAGGTCCTGAAGGAGAAGAAATTCAGAAAATGGATTTCTTGACCGAAGAAGAGTATCTAAATATTTTAGAAACTATTCCTCAAGAAAATCAGTACTTAGAAGATTCTGACCCAAATAAGTTTATCGCTAAAATGGGAGCAGAGTGTTTAATTGATTTGTTAGGTAGAATCAATCTTAAAGAACTTTCTTTTGAGCTTAGACATAAAGCAAATACAGAAACTTCTAAGCAACGTAAAACTGAGGCGTTAAAGCGTTTACAGGTTGTAGAAGCTCTAAGAGAATCTCAAGAGAATAGAGAAAACGAGCCAGAATGGATGATTATGAAGGTAATTCCGGTTATTCCACCAGAATTACGTCCATTAGTGCCATTAGATGGTGGTCGTTTTGCGACTTCCGATTTAAATGATCTTTATAGAAGGGTAATTATTCGTAATAACCGTTTAAAAAGATTAGTTGAGATTAAGGCACCAGAAGTAATTTTACGTAATGAAAAACGTATGCTTCAAGAAGCTGTAGATTCTTTGTTCGATAACACAAGAAAGGCATCTGCTGTAAAAACTGAATCTAATAGACCATTAAAGTCTCTTTCAGATTCTTTAAAAGGTAAGCAAGGTCGTTTCCGTCAAAACTTACTTGGTAAGCGTGTTGATTATTCTGCACGTTCGGTAATTGTTGTAGGGCCAGAATTGAACTTATTCGAATGTGGTCTTCCAAAAGATATGGCTGCTGAATTGTACAAGCCTTTCGTAATTAGAAAACTAATTGAAAGAGGAATTGTAAAAACAGTTAAATCTGCGAAAAAAATTATAGATAAAAAAGAGCCTGTAGTTTGGGATATCTTAGAGAATGTATTGAAAGGTCACCCAGTTTTATTAAACAGGGCCCCTACATTACACCGTTTAGGTATTCAAGCTTTCCAGCCTAAATTAATAGAAGGTAAAGCGATTCGTCTTCACCCATTGGCATGTACTGCATTTAATGCGGATTTCGATGGGGATCAAATGGCGGTTCACTTACCATTAGGGCCAGAGGCAATCTTAGAAGCGCAATTATTAATGCTTGCTTCTCAGAATATATTAAACCCTGCGAATGGTTCTCCAATTACGGTACCATCACAGGATATGGTATTGGGTCTGTATTATATGACCAAAGAGCGTAAATCAACACCAGAAGTACCAGTTATTGGTGAAGGGTTAACTTTTTACTCACCTGAAGAAGTAGAAATTGCTTTTAATGAAGGTAAAGTAAACCTTAACGCAGGTATTAAGGTTAGAACTAAAGACTTTAATGAAGAAGGGGAATTGGTTAATCAAATTATACCTACCACTGTTGGTCGTGTATTATTTAACAATTTCGTTCCTGAAGAAGCTGGTTATATCAACCAAGTTTTAAATAAGAAAGCTTTAAGAAATATCATTGGTGATATTTTGGCTGTTACAAGTGTACCAGTTACCGCTGCTTTCTTAGATAAAATTAAAACGATGGGTTATGAGTTCGCTTTTAAAGGTGGATTATCCTTTAGTTTAGGGGATATTATTATTCCTGCTGAGAAAATGGATATGATTGGTGAGGCAAATGTTCAAGTAGATGGTATTATGGCCAACTACAACATGGGTCTTATTACAAACAATGAAAGATATAATCAGGTTATTGATGTTTGGACATCGACAAACGCACAGTTGACAGAGTTAGCCATGAAACGTATTCGTGAGGATCAACAAGGTTTCAACTCTGTATATATGATGCTTGATTCTGGTGCAAGGGGTTCTAAGGAGCAAATTCGTCAGTTGACCGGTATGCGTGGATTAATGGCTAAGCCTAAAAAATCTACTGCAGGTGGTGGTGAAATTATTGAAAACCCGATTCTTTCTAACTTTAAGGAAGGTCTTTCGATTTTAGAATACTTTATTTCAACGCACGGTGCACGTAAGGGTCTTGCAGATACCGCTTTGAAAACGGCAGATGCTGGGTATTTAACAAGAAGGTTGGTAGATGTATCTCAAGATGTAATTATTAACACTGAAGATTGTGAAACTCTAAGAGGTGTTGAAGTTCAGGCACTTAAAAAGAATGAAGAGATTGTTGAAAGCTTAGGGGAAAGAATTTTAGGTCGTGTATCATTACATGATGTTTATAACCCAATGACAGAAGAATTAGTTCTTCGTGGTGGTCAACAGATAATGGAAGTAGATGTAAAAAGAATTGAAGCTTCCCCAATCGAGAAAGTTGAAGTTCGTTCTGCATTGACTTGTGAAGCCGAAAAAGGTATTTGTGCTAAATGTTATGGTAGAAACCTTTCTACAAATAAGATGGTACAAAGAGGTGAAGCTGTAGGTGTTGTAGCTGCTCAATCAATTGGAGAGCCAGGTACACAGCTTACACTTAGAACATTCCACGTGGGTGGTATTGCTGGTAACATTTCTGAAGATAATAAGTTAGAAGTAAGATTCTCTGGTGTTGCCGAGATTGAAGACTTAAGAACAGTTACTGGAGAAGGATCAGATGGTCAGCCTGCTGAAATTGTAATTTCTAGAACAAGTGAAATAAAAATTGTTGATGCTAAAACAGGTATTACTTTAAGTACTGGTAATATACCTTATGGTTCTCAGTTATTTGTTGAAAACGGCGCTAAGGTTAATAAAGGAGATGTTATTTGTTCTTGGGATCCATATAACGGTGTTATAGTTTCTGAATTCCCAGGTAAGATAGCTTATGAAAATATTGATCAAGGTGTTACGTACCAAGTTGAAATTGATGAGCAAACAGGTTTCCAAGAAAAAGTTATTTCTGAATCTAGAAACAAGAAGTTGATTCCAACATTATTGATTCAAGATGCTAAAGGAGAAACATTACGCTCATATAACTTACCGGTAGGTTCGCATATTATGGTCGATGATGGCGATAAGATTAAAGAAGGTAAAATTTTGGTTAAGATTCCACGTAAATCTGCAAAAGCGGGTGATATTACTGGTGGTCTACCAAGAGTTACTGAATTATTCGAAGCGAGAAATCCATCTAACCCTGCTGTTGTTTCTGAAATTGACGGTGTTGTTTCTTTTGGTAAGATTAAGAGAGGTAATAGAGAAATCATCATTGAATCTAAATTAGGTGAAGTGAAGAAATATCTTGTAAAACTTTCTAATCAGATTTTAGTACAAGAGAACGATTATGTAAGAGCTGGTATGCCATTATCAGATGGTTCAATTACACCAGAAGATATTTTAGCAATTAAAGGTCCTTCTGCTGTTCAACAGTACTTAGTAAATGAAGTTCAAGAAGTTTATAGGTTACAAGGTGTAAAGATTAATGATAAGCACTTCGAAGTAGTTGTTAGACAGATGATGCGTAAAGTAAGAATTCAAGATCCAGGTGATACTATCTTCTTAGAGAATCAATTGATTCATAAAGATGAATTCATTACGGAAAATGATGAGATTTTCGGTAAGAAAGTAGTTATGGAAGCAGGTGATTCTGCTAACCTTAAGGCAGGTCAAATCGTTACTCCTCGTGAGTTGAGAGATGAGAATTCGCTATTAAGACGTGGTGATAAGGCGTTGGTTGAAGCAAGAGATGCTGTATCGGCAACTGCAACTCCAATTCTTCAAGGTATTACTAGAGCATCGCTACAGACGAAATCGTTTATTTCTGCAGCATCGTTCCAAGAAACGACTAAAGTTTTAAATGAAGCTGCTGTAAATGGTAAGATAGATTATTTAGAAGGTCTTAAAGAGAATGTAATCGTTGGTCATAAAATTCCGGCTGGTACGGGTATGAGAGACTACGATAGCATTATCGTTGGATCAAAGGAAGAATACGATGAAATAATGGCCAGAAAAGAGGCATTAAGATTCTAATTTTATAATAACCCTCAAATTTTATTTGGGGGTTATTTTTTTAATATAATAAAAGTATGAGTGGCAATAAGAATCCGAATCAAAAGCAAATAAATATTGAATTGGACGAGAAGATGGCAGAAGGTATTTATTCTAATCTAGCTATTATCAATCATTCAGTTTCAGAATTTGTAGTTGATTTCATTAGTATGATGCCTGGAGCTCCAAAAGCAAAGGTCAAGAGTAGAATTATACTTACTCCGCAACATGCTAAGAAGTTTTTAAAAGCATTGAATGATAATGTACAGCGGTTTGAAAAAGCTAATGGTACTATAAAAGATTATGAGCAGCCATCGATACCAATGAATTTTGGTCCGATTGGTGAAGCATAAAAAAAATCCCAACTTTATAAGTTGGGATTTTTTTATTCAAATTCAGAAGTAAAATGAAGTTTTACCGATGGATATTTTTGCTTTGCCATTTGAAGCGAAAATTGTGAATCGGCCAAGAATACCAATTGTCCTTTTTTATCCTTTGCTAAAAATTTTTGTTTTACACGTTCAAATTCTTTGAATTCATCTGTTTTTCTATTTTCGGTACCAACCCAACAAGCTTTATATACATTAAAATTTTCGTAGCTACATTTTGCGCCGTATTCATGCTCTAGTCTATACTGTATCACTTCAAACTGTAATGCCCCTACAGTTCCTATTATTTTTCTACCATTTAATTCCAAGGTAAATAATTGGGCAACACCTTCATCCATCAATTGATCAATACCTTTATTTAGTTGTTTAGACTTCATAGGGTCTGCATTGTTAATGTACCTGAAATGTTCAGGAGAGAAGTTAGGTATGCCTTTGTAGTGTAAATTTTCACCTTCAGTTAATGTATCTCCAATTTTAAAGTTTCCTGTATCATGTAAACCTACAATGTCTCCAGGATAAGAGATGTCTACTATTTCTTTCTTTTCGGCAAAAAATGCATTAGGACTCGAGAACTTAAGGTTTTTACCATGCCTTACATGTAAGTATGGTTTGTTACGCTCAAAAGTACCAGAGACGATTTTTATAAATGCAAGACGGTCTCTGTGCTTAGGGTCCATGTTAGCATGAATTTTAAAGACAAAACCTGTCATTTCTTTTTCGTTAGCTTCTACAAGGCGTTCTTCAGCATTCTTTGAGCGTGGAGTAGGGGCAATTTGAATAAAGCAATCTAAAAGCTCCCTTACTCCGAAGTTATTTAGTGCAGATCCAAAAAATACAGGTTGTTGTTCTCCTTTCAAATAAAGCTCTTTATCAAAATCAGGATAAACACCTCTAACCAATTCGAGGTTATCTCTTAATTCCGTTGCTGCCTTACTTCCTATAATTTTATCTAACTCAGGATTGGTTACATCATCAAAGGCTATTGTCTCTTCAATATTCTTCTTACTATCGCCACTAAATAGGTTTATATTCTTCTCGAAAATATTGTAGATACCTTTAAAATCATATCCCATACCTATGGGGAAGCTTAAAGGAGTTACAGAAAGACCTAATTTTTGCTCTAATTCATCAAGTAGGTCAAAAGCATCTTGACCTTCTCTGTCCATTTTATTTATAAATACCAAAATCGGTATTTTACGCATTCTACAAACTTCAACCAATTTAACCGTTTGTTCCTCCACGCCTTTTGCAACATCGATAACAACAATAACACTATCAACTGCAGTTAACGTTCTAAAAGTATCTTCTGCGAAATCTTTATGACCAGGGGTGTCAAGAATATTAATTTTCTTATTCTTATAATTAAATGCAAGAACAGAAGTGGCAACAGAAATACCTCGTTGTCTTTCAATTTCCATGAAATCACTAGTTGCTGTTTTTTTAATCTTATTATTTTTCACAGCACCTGCTTCTTGTATCGCACCACCAAATAATAGTAATTTCTCAGTTAATGTAGTTTTACCTGCATCTGGGTGAGAAATTATTCCGAAGGTTCTTCTGCGTTCTATTTCTTGCTTAAAGGTCATATACAAAATTTGTGCAAAAGTAATATAAATTCAATTCTTAACATTTAGGTTGTAGGTATGATAATTTTAAATTGTTATTTTTTTGTATTTGTTTTATTAAGTGGTTGTTAGATTTTTAAAGGTTAATATTTTCAATATTCTATGATCTTTTACTAAGATTTCATCGTAAATAAAATTGAAATGTTAAATATTCTTAATTAAAAAGACTTCTTTTTCTGTCGATTACCTATTTAATTCCTTGGTTAATCGAAAAAGAATTTGAGTTGATTCAATTATGATTTATCTTAGCAACGTTTAATAAGATTGCCCCACTTTCTTAAAAGCGAATATTAAAAACACTACAAAATGCCATGGTGATTAGTAAAACACTAACACTTATGGGTAAAATTACTTTTATAAAAATTTACGGTTATAGAACCGAAAGATTTTCATTTCTATTCAGTCTATCAATTATTTTTCTTTTCGGAAATCAGATCTTTGCATTAGAATCTAAGGAGAAAATTCCATCTATTCAGGTGTTTGAACAATCTGTAGAAGATATTGATAAAGATGATGATGGTATTCTGGATACAATGGAAGATCAAAATGAAGATGGAGATGGCAATTTTTTGACCAATCCCTCAGATAGAGATGGAGATGGTATTCCTAACTATTTGGATATTGATTCTGATGGAGATGGTATATTGGATAATTACGAGGGTCAACGCACGTCGTCATATGTTGCACCTTTAGGAGTAGACAATAATAACAATGGTCTAGATGATGCATATGAAGGTTCTTACGGATTTGGAATTATTCCCATAAACTCTGATAGAGCTGCAATTGTAGATTTTTTGGATGTCGATTCTGACATTGATGGAATACGTGATAATGTTGAGTCTCAACCTTATCTGGAATATGTTGCTCCCTTAGGTATCGATGTGAACCAAAATGGTTTAGATGATGCTTATGAAGGTAGTTTTGGTTTTGGTATAGTTCCCATTAATTCCGATAGTGATCAATACCCTGATTATAGAGACTTTGATTCTGATAATGATGGTATTAAAGATAAAGTAGAGGCTCAAACTTCTGAAGGGTATATTCCGCCAATTGGTGATAATGATAACAATGGTATTGATGATTCTTATGAAGCTGGGTTGTCTCCTATAGATACTGACGGTGATGGAATTCCTGATTTTCATGATATAGATTCTGATAATGATGGAATTTTAGATAATTATGAAGCTCAATCAACTGCTGGTTATGTTGCACCAGATGGTATTGATAGCACGCGTGATGGTCTAGATGAAGTATATGGTCAAGGAGGTATTGAACCTCAATTTAATTCAGATGATGACTCAAAGCCAGATTATAGAGATATCGATTCTGATAATGACGGCATACCAGATAATGTTGAAGGACAATCGACTAGCGGCTATATGCCTCCATCAGGTTTAGATAGCGATAAAGATGGTCTTGACGATGCTTATGAAGGATCAGGAGATCAAGGTGTTGACATGGTTAATACTGATGGTGATTCAGAGCCTGATTATAGAGATTTAGACAGTGACAACGATTCTGCTGCCGATAACAATGAGGGCAACGATTTCAATTTTGACGGAATACCTGACCTGACCTATACCGGTGTGGATACCGATGGCGATGGTTTGGACGATGGTTATGAAGGTTCTGATGTAATTGATGGTTTCGATGTCAACGATGAGATCAACGACCCTGCGAATGATTTGCCTGATACCGATGGTACTGAAGATGTAAATTATAGAGATTTGGACGATGACGGTGATGGTATTGATACACCTGACGAGGATGCTAACAATGATGGTGATCCTACAAATGACGATACCGATAATGATGGTACTCCTGATTATTTAGATCCGGACACCAATACAGGTCCTGATACAGATGGCGATGGAGTTCCTGACAGTGCCGACCTTGATGATGACAATGATGGAATATTGGATACGGTTGAAGATTCTAATTTAGATGGAGACAATAATCCTTTAACTAATCCATTAGATTCAGATAATGACGGAAAGCCAAATCATTTAGATATTGATAGCGATAACGATGGAATTCCAGATAACGTAGAGGCTCAGACCACTGACGGATATATTGCACCAAACGACGACGATGCTGCTACGTATGCTTCTAACGATGGTGTTAATAGTGCATATCCCGAAGGACTTACGCCAGTAAATACAGATGGAACCGACAATGTTGATTACCTTGATTTGGATAGTGACAACGATTCTGTTCCAGATAATAATGAGGGCAACGATTTCAATTTTGACGGAATCCCTGACCAGACCTTTACAAATGTTGACACCGATGGTGATGGATTGGACGATGGTTATGAGGGATCTGATGTAAATGACGGTTTCGATGTCAACGATGAGATCAACGATCCTGCAAATGATTTGCCTGATACCGACGGTACTGAAGATGTAAATTATAGAGATTTGGACGATGACGGTGATGGTATTGATACACCTGACGAGGATGCTAACAACGATGGTGATCCTACAAATGACGATACCGATAATGATGGTACTCCTGATTATTTAGATCCGGACACCAATACAGGTCCTGATACAGATGGCGATGGAGTTCCTGACAGTGCCGACCTTGATGATGACAATGATGGAATATTGGATACGGTTGAAGATTCTAATTTAGATGGAGACAATAATCCTTTAACTAATCCATTAGATTCAGATAATGACGGAAAGCCAAATCATTTGGATATTGATAGCGATAACGATGGAATTCCAGATAACGTAGAGGCTCAGACTACTGACGGATATATTGCGCCAAACGACGACGATGCTGCTACATATACATCTAACGATGGTGTGAATAGTGCATATCCCGAAGGACTTACGCCAGTAAATACAGATGGAACTGACAATGTTGATTACTTTGATTTGGATAGTGACAACGATTCTGTTCCAGATAATAATGAGGGTAACGATTTCAATTTTGATGGAATCCCTGATCAAACTTTTACAGGTGTAGATACCGATGGTGATGGATTGGACGATGGTTATGAAGGTTCAGATGTTAATGACGGTTTCGATGTCAACGATGAGATCAACGATCCTGCGAACGATTTACCTGATACCGATGGTACCGAAGATGTTAACTATAGAGATTTGGACGATGACGGTGACGGAATATATACACCTGACGAGGATGCTGACAATGATGGTGATCCTACAAATGACGATACCGATAATGATGGTACACCTGATTATTTAGACCCGGATAGTGGTACGCCAGTAGTTCTAGATGTTGTAGATGATTCGGTTTCTACCCCAGTAGCTACTCCAACCGATATAGATATTTTAGATAATGATTTTGGTATTCCTACTGATGGAACATTAACTGTAACAGATCCATCAAACGGTACTGTTGAAATCAATGATGGAGGAACTCCAGATGATATCTCTGACGATACGATTACATATACACCAAATGATGGTTTCGAAGGAACGGAAACTATCGAGTATACGGTTTGTGATACTGAAGGTAACTGTGATACGGCTACGATAACTATTACTGTAGGTGAACCTGTAGCTTTAGATGTTGTAGACGATTCTGTAGCAACACCTGTCGATTCTCCAATAGAAATTGATATTTTAGATAATGATTTTGGTATTCCTACTGATGGAACATTAACTGTAACAGATCCATCAAACGGTACTGTTGAAATCAATGATGGAGGAACTCCAGATGATATCTCTGACGATACGATTACATATACACCTAACGATGGTTTTGAAGGAACCGATGTTATAGAATATACGGTATGTGATGCAGAAGGTAATTGTGACACGGCAACTGTAACAATTACTGTAGGTGAACCGGTGGCTCTAGATGTTGTAGACGATTCAGTATCTACACCAATGGATACTCCAATCGACATTGATATTTTAGATAATGATTTTGGTATTCCTACTGATGGAACATTAACTGTAACAGACCCATCAAACGGTACTGTTGAAATCAATGATGGGGGAACTCCCAATGATATTTCAGATGATACGATTACGTATACTCCGAACGATGGTTTTGAAGGAACCGATGTTATAGAATATACGGTATGTGATGCAGAAGGTAATTGTGACACGGCAACTGTAACAATTACTGTAGGTGAACCGATAGCTCTAGATGTTGTAGACGATTCAGTATCTACACCAATAGATACTCCAATCGACATTGATATTTTAGATAATGATTTTGGTATTCCGACAGATGGTACGTTAACTGTAACAGACCCATCAAACGGTACTGTTGAAATCAATGATGGGGGAACTCCCGATGATATTTCTGATGATACGATTACATATACACCTAACGATGGTTTTGAAGGAACCGATGTTATAGAATATACGGTATGTGATGTGGAAGGAAATTGTGACACGGCTACGGTAGAAATTATAGTTGTTGATAATAATCCTACAGAAACAGACGACGACCCAATTGAAGTAAATCAAATGGTAACACCAAATGGAGATGGTAGAAATGAGTTCTTATTCATTAGAGGTGTAGATAAGATTCGCAACAGCACTTTAAAGATATTTAATAGATGGGGAGTTGCTGTTTACGAAGGTGAAAATTACAATAATCAAAATAATGTATTTGATGGTAGATCAAGAGGTAGGTCTACGTTAAGTACAGATGATTATCTTCCGGCCGGAATATATTTCTATATATTTGATTATACTACCTTTGAAGGAGTAAATAAAGTAGATAGTGAATATCTGTATATTAGTAGATAATAGTATAAAATATGAATATTAAAAATAAGTTTTTAATCCTGTTTGGAGGTTTGTTGCTAATGTTTAGTAGCGCCGTTGCCCAGCAAGATGCGCAGTATACTCAGTATATGTTCAATACAATGAGCGTCAATCCGGCTTATGCGGGCTCTAGAGGCCAGTTAAGCATTACAGGGTTATATAGATCTCAATGGGTAGGTCTGGAAGGAGCACCAAAAACCCAAACATTAAATATTCAGTCACCTATTAGAAATAGTAAACTTGGTTATGGTGTTTCGATTGTTAATGATGAGATAGGGAATGGCGTGGTTCAAGAAACATACTTCGATGCTGTGGTGTCTTATACTATTGATGTTTCGGCAGAGGGTAAATTGTCTTTTGGACTAAAAGCGGGCGGTAACTTGTTAAACTTAGATTTTAATCAACTTCGTAATTTTGATTCTGAACCTGTTGATGCTGATAATATAGAAAATAGATTTTCACCAAATGTTGGTGTAGGTCTTTATTATCATTCCAATGCTTTTTATGCGGGACTTTCAGCTCCGAATTTGTTTCAAACAGAACATTTCGATAATTCTCAAAGAGATGCTAATAGTGTACAGTTTTTATCAAAAGAGAGAATTAATTTCTACTTAATTACTGGGTACGTTTTTGATTTAAATGGGAATTTAAAATTTAAGCCTGCGTTACTTACTAAAGTTGTTGGGGGAGCACCATTACAGGTTGATTTCTCTGCAAACTTCATGTTCAATGAGAAATTTACTTTTGGCGCAGCATATAGATGGGATGCTGCCGTAAGTGCAATGGCGGGTTTCCAAATTTCAGACCAATTTATGATTGGTCTAGCATATGATAGAGAAACAACAGATTTGGGAGGTACTCAATTCAACGATGGATCATTTGAAGTTCTCTTAAGATATGAATTGGTAAAATCATTTCAAAGATTGGTTTCACCTCGTTTTTTCTAAATGGCAAACTTATATATGAAACATAAATTCAAGTTTATTTTAGTATTGTTGTTATTCTTTCACGGATTAACTAAAGCTCAAGAACGTCTTATTCAAAAAGGAAACGAAAAGTTCGATTCGTATTCTTTTAGTCCGGCAATAGATATTTATAAAAAGGTATTAGATAAAGGATTTGTATCGGCAGATTTACTAAGAAAATTAGGTAATTCATACTATTATAACGCCGATTATAAAGATGCTGCTGAAACTTATAAGCAACTAGTAGCAGAGTATTCGGCAGAAATAACTGCAGAAGATTATTTTAAATATGCGCAGTCTCTTAAAACTTTAGGCGATTATGATGCTTCAAGTGATGTCATGAATAAATTTATGGAAATCACAAAAAGTGATGGTCGTGCGAATGCATTTAATGACGACCGTGATTTTATGTCAGAAATTGAGAAAAATTCTGGCAGATATAACTTAGGTCCGTTTGAATATAACTCTCCATATTCAGATTTTGCACCTTCATTTTATAAAGAGGGATTAATATTTTCTTCTGATAGAGACACAGGTAATTTTGCGAGATATCGTCATACTTGGAACGCAAAAGACTTTTTAGATTTATATGAAGTAAATGCGGATAGCTCATCTATAAATCATGTAAAAAAATTAGATGAAAATGTAAATACTCGCTACCACGAGTCTACATCTGTAGTTACTAAAGACGGGCAGACAATATATTTTACACGAAATAACACTGAAAAGAGGAAAACCGTAAAAGACGATAAAGGTATAGTTAGACTAAAGGTTTTAAGAGCTGTATTAACAGATGAGGGTATTTGGGGAGAAGTCGAAGAGTTGCCTTTTAATAGTAATTCTTATTCTGTTGCAAACCCGGCTTTGAGTCCTGATGAAAAGACATTATATTTTGTCTCAGACATGCCAGGTACATTGGGCGAGTCCGATTTGTATATGGTTGCTATTAATGAAGATCGTTCGTTTGGTACGCCTCAAAATTTAGGTTCAAACATTAATACAGAAGCAAGAGAAACTTTCCCTTACATTACAAGTGAAGAAATATTATATTTTTCTTCAGATGGTCATCCAGGGCTTGGGGGTTTAGATGTTTTTGCAACTAAAATTAAAAGGGGAGATTTTACCGGCAAAGTTTTAAATGTTGGTAAACCTGTAAATAGTAACAGTGATGATTTCACGTTTATTTTTAATGAAGAATTAAGAACAGGCTACGTAGCATCAAATCGAGAAGAAGGTTTGGGTTATGATGATATTTACAGTTTTACAGAAACAAGACCTTTAGAATTTGACTGTATTCAAAAAATTACCGGTACCGTAAGAGATAAAATTTCTAATGAGGTTTTAGTAGGTGCAACTATCAAGGTTATCGATGAAAGCAATGAAGAGTTACTATCAACAATTACAGATTCTGACGGAAACTATAGTTTAGAGCTAGATTGTAATAAAGGCAATTTTGTAAGAGCATTAATGGAAGGTTATGTGCCTTTCGAAGAGTATATAGGAATATCTGATGGAAAGCCAAAAATCATAGATTTTTACCTAGAAAGAGATCAAATTACAGCTGGTTTTGGTGATGATTTAGCCAAATTACTTCAGCTAAGTACTATTTATTTTGACTTTGATAAATATAATATCAGAAAAGATTCTGAGGTAGAAATTGAAAAAGTAATTGCCGCGCTTGAGAAATATCCCAGTTTAAAACTTAAGGTGAATGCACACACCGATAGTAGAGGCCCAGAAGCTTATAATCTTTGGTTATCTCAAAAAAGAGCTGAGTCAACTGTAAATTATATGATCAAAAAAGGCATATCGAAAGACAGATTGGTAAGTGAAGGGTATGGTGAAACTAAATTATTGAACGAGTGCTCAGATGGGGTTAAGTGTTCTGCGGCTAAACACGATATCAATAGAAGATCAGAGTTTATAATTTTAGAATAGTAATTAGAATTAGTGGTAAATGAGGAGCATCTTTTTATTAGATGCTCCTCATTTTTTATGCTCATATTACTATCTCCTTTTGAAACAGGTTTGTCTTTGAAGTAATGTTATCATAACCCCAATGAATTCTACTATTCATCGGTAAACAGCAAAATTATAGTCTCACATGTTAGTAATTTAGGTGTACACAACAAATATTTACTAGGTTCATTAATTCATAATAGATTTACCCAATATACTCATCATCAGAATCTGGGTTAATTTACAATTGAATTATGAAGAGCTTAGTAAATATATTTTTAATAGTAGTATTGTCCTTTAGTTATACTTACGGTCAGTGCCCTTTTGGAGGAAATGATACAGGCACAATTGTTACACCAACTAATACGAATCAATTTACTGGAAGTTTTCGAGGTGGGGAATACTTTAGAATGAACGTAGTTGCTGGTGGTTTTTACACGGTTTCAACCTTAGGTCTCTCAACTTGGGATACGCAACTTACCATACACGATACTAGTGCAAATTTTATAGATTTTAATGATGATTTTGGCGGAACCACACAGTCAGAAATTTCCTTTATTTCTCCTATAAATGGGCAAGTAAGAATTTTATTAAATCAATTCAATTGTCAATCAACAAATGGGGGTACTAGAACACAAGTAAGATTTAGAGGTTCTTCGACATATTTAACGGTAAGTGATGTTACGGTTACAGAAGAAGACGGTACAGCATCTTTTACTGTCACTTATAATGGAGGAAATACAAGCCCATTTACTGTAGATTATGCCACTACAGATGGCACTGCAGTTACTGTTTTTGATTATATCGCAACCAACGGAACTCTTTCCTTTACTGGAACTGCCTGACAGTCGCAAATTGTAACTGTAAACCTGATAGATAACTCTTTTGGAGAAAACAGCGAGAACTTTTTCTTAGTACTTTCAAACACCACTAATGGTGTAGATATTGCCAATTTTGGAACAGCGACCATAATTGATGGGGATCCGCCTATACCTAATGATGTTCCATTAACTTTATATGATGATTTAAGTGGTAGTTTTGACTATTCGGTAGCAGGTGGGTCATTTAGAACGCAATCCAACACGGTTGACCCATGTTCTATTTCAACAACATCTTCTAGCTTGATCACTTCAACTATACCTGCTGGTTCATCCATTAAAAAAGCCTATTTGTATTGGTCGCATTCCAACCCTAATCCTGATAATTTTGTAACCTTTGAAGGGCAGTCGGTAGAGGCTGATTTAATATATGGAGCCTTGTTCACTAATCGTCAATTTTATGGTTATATAGCAGAAGTGACAGATATTGTTGATGATATTGCTGATCCAACCACTAACATTTTTGATGTAACAGATTTGAATATAGATAATGGCAGCGATTATTGCAGCTCAGCAACTGTATTGGGAGCTTGGTCCTTAATGATATTTTATGAAGAGGATTCTTTACCGGCGTCTACTTTACAGCTATATTATGGTTTTGATATTACCCAGAACGCGGGAACTTCGTTTACCTTAGAAAACTTCTTTGCGATTAGCCCAACGGGTAGTAAAGCAACATTTTTATCTTATGAAGGGGATGCAACATTAGATGGCTCTAGTGCAGGATCAACAAATCCCGAAGAACTGTCAATTACTAATCAATTGGGTCTTACCACTGTGCTTTCCGGAGACGGAGGTCAAACTGGTAACAATGCTTATAACTCTACAATTTATGATGGAATTTCAGGTGTTAATAACAGTGGTGTCTTTGGGTTGGATTTAGACACCTATGATATCTCTTCCTTTATTATTAATGGAGATACGCAAGTTACTGCCAATGTAGATGTAGGGCAAGATTTAGTAATTTCTAGTGCGGTATTATTAAAAGTGCCTTCGAATTTAATCTCAGGTACCGTTTTTGAAGATGTGAATTACCTTGGGGGTGATGGCAGAAATGAGATTAATTCAGCTGGTATTGCTATTTCCGGAGCCACTGTAGAACTCTATGATTCGTTAGGCACTCTATCTGAAACTGCAATAACGAATAGTACAGGAGATTATGCATTTGGGGGTATGCCAAATGGAACTTATTCTATTAGAGTCATAAATTCTAGTGTGGTATCAAATAGAGGGGGCGGTGCCGTGTGTGTAAGTTGTTATCCAATTCAAACTTTTAGAGCATCTTATGATGGAACCACACTTAACCCAGTAATAAATGAGGTGGGTGGTGCCAATCCTTCAGGTACAGATACAGGTGAGGGAATATTATTGGGAGCACAAAGTGTATCCTCAATAGTAATAGCTTTTAGTGGAATTGGTAATATAGACTTTGGCTATAACTTCAATACCATTGTTAATACTAATTTTGACGGGCAAGGGTCATTACAACAATTTATAGTCAACTCAAATGCGCTAGGAAATACAGGTTTGGATATAGAGGCGAATTCAATATTTGACCCAATAGCAGGTGAAGATGTATCTATTTTTATGATACCACCTTCAGGTGATGCTCAGGGTAGGGTTGCTGATACAAATTATGCATCAGGTCGTTTTGATATATTTATACCCAATACTTCTGCACTATCTATAATTATAGATGATACAACAAGTTTTGATGGACGAACACAAACCGCGTATTCTGGAAATACAAATACTGGCACGACAGGTCTTGGAGGCTCTACAGTTGGGGTTTCGGCAATTACATTACCTAATTACGACAATCCGGAAATTCAGATTCATAGAAATGCAGGCGACGTCATAAGAATTGCAGCCCAAAATACCACAATTAGAAATGTATCGGTTTATGCAAATAACAATGCAGGTATTCGTTCGAATTCTGGTAGCGCTTTAGTTACAAATAACCTTATTGGGGTAAATGCGCTAGGTAATAATTCTGGAAATATTGATTATGGCGTTGAAGTTGTGGTGGTGAAATAGTAATAAGCGATAACTATATTGCTACAGCTTCAGATGCAGGTATTTTAATTAATGGTGGTACGAGTACGCTAATTCAAGCAAATCAAATTACAGAAAACGGTACATTGGAGTGCTTTGATAATATTACGATTCAAAATGGTTCAGGTATTACTATTACTGGCAATTTAATTCAAAAAGCAGGTGCAATTGGTATTGATGCTGATGGCTATGCAGGTAATTTAATGATTAATGAAAATACCATTTTAACTTCAGGACAAAACGGAGGTCTTTGTGCTGGAGTCATTGCTAATGCAGGAATCAAACTAGACGGTAATAATTCAACCATTTCAAAAAATTTAATAGCGTCTAACGGTGGCTCAGGAATTGTTGTTTCTGGTGGTACTACTAGCGGAAATTTAATTTCCCAAAATTCAATTTATGCTAACGGTACTACAAGTCCTGCTTTAGGTATTGATTTGGATCTATCAGATGCTCTGGGAGATGGAGTCACCTTAAATTATTTAGGTGATTTAGATTCAGGTCCTAATGGCTTAATAAACTTTCCTATAATATCTGGTGCATTTATGTCGGGAGGTAATTTAGTGGTAGAAGGTTGGTCACGCCCAGGAGCTACCATTGAAATATTTTTAACCGATGTAAATCAAGGTACAGCGACCGAAGGAGATAATCAATTGGGTTTATCTACAGATTACGGTGAAGGTCAAGTTTATGTTGTTACAGTTACCGAGGGTAGTGCGGCAGATTTGTTTTCAATGGTAACACCATATACTGATTTGGATAACAACACTGATAATACAAATAAGTTTAAGTTTTCAATACCTATGTCAATACCTATAAATGTGGGTAATTACATAACATCAACGTCTACATTATCTAATTCAACATCAGAATTTTCACCTTTTAGCATGATTGAAAATTATACAGTAATTACAAACAGAAGAATAACATACAGGATAAAGAAAAATTAATTTTCTTTCAAATAAAAAAAAGTGTGCTTTACTACCTAATTTTCAAGTGGTAAAGCACACTTTTTTATGTCTAAAAATTGGTGCAATACTATCTTGACTTTAAACAAGTATAAGACGTATTAAGTTATAATAGGTATGATAAAGGCCAGTGTAACTCTTACTCTAAACGTGTTCATACTAACGTTGTAAAACTATAACAAGATAAGTCGCATTTGCCATTGGTAGAGTGTGGTAATACAATTAGATCAGTTGTTCAATTTATAAATTCTGACTTTTTGTAAAAGTTAGAACTGTAATAAGAAACAAGCGAATTACCTTACCGCATAAAGTCCAACTAATTATATTTCATTTTTTTCTTGTATTAGTAATGATAAAAATAAGGGTGTCTACCTAAAGAAAATGGTTGGGAAAAATCAAATTTCGAATTAAAATCAACCTTTTCACACGTTCTTTTTATTCAAATTTTTTAGTCGTTTGAATAAGGAAATCGAAAATTTTTTAGTTTTCCTCAGTAACGATAACTACCCGAATAGCAGCACATCTTCGACGAACAACAATCAAAAATCATAAACATTTAACAATCCCAAACCTCACCTTTATAGAGGTATATAGCGTAAATATTGGTCTACACAACATTTATTTTAAGGAGCACTACCTATAATGAATATTTGTGTAATGTGAATACCAATGATCCGCCTTGCCGTAAAAAAGGATTGGATAATTCTGGAAAGCACATTTTTAAAAACCTATATGACCAACGAATTTTTGAAAGTGGAATTGAATAATAAAAGTATGAAGACTCAAACTGCTACAACCCTAAGTAATACCATTAAATTTATGATGGTGCTATTTACTTTACTAATATCGGGTATTTCTATGGCGCAGACAACTGTGACCCTAGAAGACCAATGTAATTGTGAAGTACTGCAGGGTACCGATGTATCAGCGCCAGGGGTAACAACTCCTGCAGGTGCAGATTTAGGAGATCTGTATGTTAATACAGATACAGGAACTATTTATTATTGGAATGGAACCACTTGGGAATTGACATCTACTGATGATCAGCAATTGCAAAATTTCACTTTTGATATATCTACAAATATTCTGTCATTAGAAATTGAAGATGGAAATATAGTTACTGCAGATTTATCGAGTTTGAATCTGGTAGAAGCACTAACCACTTTAGTAGCCAATACGGACGGTACGTTCACGTATACGGATGAAGATGGCGTTGATACGATCATCGATGTAACTGATCTGGAGACATTGACGACTATCGCTTTAAATGCGGATGATACGAATATCGATTATACGGATGAAGACGGATTGGTAACACAATTAGATCTATCGGCTATCGTTTCAAATTTAGAAGCACTAACCACTTTAGTAGCCAATACGGACGGAACACTTACGTATACGGATGAAGATGGTGTTGCCACTATTATCGATATTGCAAATTTAGAGACCTTAACTACGATCGCTTTAAATGCGGATAATACGAATATCGATTATACGGATGAAGACGGCGTAGTAACTCAGTTAGATCTATCGGCTATCGTTTCAAATTTAGAAGCACTAACCACTTTAGTAGCCAATACGGACGGAACACTTACGTATACGGATGAAGATGGCGTTGATACGATCATCGATGTAACTGATCTGGAGACATTGACGACTATCGCTTTAAATGCGGATGATACGAATATCGATTATACGGATGAAGACGGATTGGTAACACAATTAGATCTATCGGCTATCGTTTCAAATTTAGAAGCACTAACCACTTTAGTAGCCAATACGGACGGAACTTTGACGTATACAGATGAAGATGGTGTTGCCACTATTATCGATGTTGCAAATTTAGAGACCTTAACTACGATCGCTTTAAATGCGGATAATACGAATATCGATTATACGGATGAAGATGGATTAGTAACACAATTAGATCTATCTGCGATCGTTGCGAACTTAGAAGCGTTGACTACGGTAGTAGCCAATACGGACGGTACGTTCACGTATACGGATGAAGATGGCATTGATACGATCATCGATGTTACGGATCTGGAGACATTGACGACTATCGCTTTAAATGCGGATGATACGAATATCGATTATACGGATGAAGATGGATTAGTAACACAATTAGATCTATCGGCAATCGTAGCGAACTTGGAAGCGTTGACTACGGTAGTAGCCAATACGGACGGTACGTTCACGTATACGGATGAAGATGGCGTTGATACGATCATCGATGTAACTGATCTGGAGACATTGACAACAATCGCTTTAAATGCGGATGATACGAATATCGATTATACGGATGAAGATGGATTAGTAACACAATTAGATCTATCTGCGATCGTAGCGAACTTAGAAGCGTTGACTACGGTAGTAGCCAATACGGATGGTACGTTCACGTATACGGATGAAGATGGCGTTGATACGATCATCGATGTTACAGATCTGGAGACCTTGACGACTATCGCTTTAAATGCGGACAATACGAATATCGATTATACGGATGAAGATGGATTAGTAACACAATTAGATCTATCTGCGATCGTTGCGAACTTGGAAGCGTTGACTACGGTAGTAGCCAATACGGACGGTACGTTCACGTATACGGATGAAGATGGCATTGATACGATCATCGATGTAACTGATCTGGAGACATTGACAACAATCGCTTTAAATGCGGATGATACGAATATCGATTATACGGATGAAGATGGATTAGTAACACAATTAGATCTATCGGCAATCGTAGCGAACTTGGAAGCGTTGACTACCGTAGTAGCCAATACGGACGGCACATTTACGTATACTGATGAAGATGGTGTTGATACGATCATCGATGTAACTGATTTAGAAACATTGACAATTATCGCTTTAAATGCTGATAACACGAATATCGATTATACGGACGAAGATGGTGTAACCACGCAGATTGATCTTACAGCCGCTGTACAGAATTTGGAAACGGTAACAATTTTAAATACAACGGATAATATAACTTATACTTATACCTCAGAAGATACAACAACTACCTCCTTTGACGGTACAGATGATCAAAATGCTGAAGAAGTTCCTTTGGTAACCCCAACTGATTTTGATGGCGATACCGTTAATGAGACCAATGTAGAAGAAGCTTTGAACGCCATATCTAATTCTGGCGAATGGATAGATGGCACAACCACAGCGACATCAGGGGATGGAATATTAGCAAAACAAGCAGATGCCAATGGAGCCACGGTTTTTGTAGGTGATAATGGAAAAGTGCGGATGATGGATTCAGATTTCGACACTACACTCGATGATGTTACGGCTTTTGAAGCACCAATTTTTAAAAAATATTCTACAGATGCTTTTGGCGCTAATAGCGCCGATCAAATGTTTGAAAGAAGTAATTTTAGAATTAATCCCAACGCAGGCGATATTAGGTATACGGGCCTTCGGCCTAATCTGGTAGTAGACCCAGGGTACAGCGGTTCTTCTTTGGTCAATTTACGTGGAATATGGTCACAAACAGTAGGTGATGGTACTGCTGGTAGTTCAATAAACACTATTTTCGGCATAACTGGTGCCGCAACGAATCAAGGTGAGGGAACAATAGGTACTTTAATCGGTATTTACGGTTTACCGATTGCTGAATCAGGTATTGTGAACGAGATGAACGCCCTATTGGCACAACCGATAGCTCGCGGTACAGGTGCTGCTACAAATGTAAGGGGGCTTTATGTAATGCCTATTAGAGGTGGATCTGCTACATTCGAAAATCTATATGGTATTGATGTTTCTAATCAAGTTAATCTATCGACCAATAATAACTACGGTATGCGTATCGGTAACATTTCAGGTGCTGCCAATAACTATTCCATCTATACGAATACAGGCCAAGTAAGTTTTGGCGATGAACTGCAATTGAGAACTGTAAACCCAGGTTCAAGTACAGATCAAATACTTACTATTGACGCATTAGGTGTAGTGCAGAGTTTGTCCCCTAATGACATAAATACTGATAATCAAAATGCCGATGAGGTTAATTTAGCTACACCATTAGATGTTGATGGTGATTTAGTTAACGAAACAACCGTAGAAGAAGCAATAGCAGATATTGTAGCTAATAGTAGTGATAATCAAGATTTAACTGGTGCTAACTTAAATGAATCAAATCAACTTCAGATTAATATTGAAAATGGAGCGTCAACAACGGTAGATTTATCATCATTAAGTGAAACAGTAACTGCAGGAACAGGAGCTGTAACAGTAGATGATGACGGTAATGGAAATTACACAGTAAATTCTACAGATACAGACGAAGATGAAACTAACGAATTAGCGGTATTAGCATCAGGACCACCAAGTACAAACGGTGTAAATTCCGGTGATACTTATGTCGATACAGACAATGGTCAATTATACGCATGGGATGGAACAACTTGGCAACAGGTTGGTGGTAGTGCAGCACCAGATGCCGATCCAGACCCAGAAAATGAACTTTCAGATATATCATTAACAAATACTACGTTAGAGCTTACGAACCCTGCACCTGGTGCAACAGGGGTTGATTTGAATAATACTTTCGCTAAGGACACGGAATTATCAGATGCAATCACAGCAAGTGAAGCATTAGATTTAGATAAAGATGATCAAAACGAATTACAAGATTTAGAAGATGTTTTAACAAGAGACCCTAGTGCTGGAGGTATTGTTATTACCGATGTAGGTACACCTGTAAATGCAAACGATGCTGTTAATAAGGCATATGTAGATAATCTTGCCGATGATGATGTAAGTGTAAACAACACAACTGCAGGTAACAGAATTGCAACTATTTCTGAGCCAGGTATAACTGCTGTAGATATTAATGAATCTGTAACTACTTTAAGTGATGCGGACGGTGATGGAATTTTCGAATATGTTTCAGAAAACACTACGACTACTAGTTTTGATGGTACCGATGATCAAAATGCATCTGAAGTTAGTTTAGCTACTCCATTAGATGTTGATGGAGATTTGGTTAATGAAACAACCGTAGAGGAAGCTATTGCAGATTTAGCGAATAGTAGCAGTGACAATCAAGATTTGGAGCTAAATAGCAGTACAAATATTTTAAGTTTGACCAATGATGCTTCTACAGTTGATTTAACTCCTTATGTAAATGATGATACGAACGAGATTCAAGATTTAGAATTAACGGGAAATAATCTTACATTAACAAATGACCCAACTGCAACTGCAATCGATTTATCAGATTATAGAGAAACGGTAATCGGAATAAATGATATCACGGTAACCAATGACGGTAGTGGAAACTTCACTGTTGATTATGTAGACGGTGATAAGAGTGATACTAACGAAATTCAAAATGCGGCAGAAGTAGATTTAGCAACTCCTATTGACGTTGATGGAGATACTGTGAACGAAACAACAGTTGAAGAAGCTATTGCGGATTTGGCGAATAATAGCAGTGATAATCAGAATTTGACAGGAGCGACATTAAATGGGGCAAATCAACTACAAATAGGTATAGATAGAGGAAGCTCTACAAATGTCGATTTATCATCGTTAAGTGAAACAGTAACTGCTGGTACAGGTGCTGTAACTGTTGATGATGACGGTAATGGAAATTATACGGTTAATTCTACAGATACAGACGAAGATGAAACCAATGAGATTCAAGATTTAACTTATGATGTTTTAACGCAGACATTAAATATTACAAACAATCCTACAGCAAGTGATATTGATTTGTCAGCATTGGTTAATACAGATGAACAAACACTTAGTGTTCTAGGAGACCAATTAACTATTACTACAGGTAATACAGTTACCTTACCAAATGCAGATGTAACAGATAATGGCGATGGAACTTCAACAATCGAGGATATCGATGGTAACTCGGTAACGGTTGACAACGACGGAGTAGATAATGTTGATGATGCGGATAATGTAATAGGAAACGAATACAACACAGGAAGTACAATTACAGACGGTAGTTTAGAAATTACCGATGGTGGCGGTACAGAATCGGTAAACCTTATCAGTGGTAATGCTAATAACGATTTAGCCTTTGGTACAGATGGTGCATTATATTTAAATGTAGCTTCTGTAACAATAACAGAGACTATAACAACTCTTGCGGATAATGGTGATGGTAGCTTTACCTATAACAATGAAAGCGGAGCACCGGTATCATTCCAAGCTTCTACGATTACCGACAATGGCGATGGAACTTCCACGATAGGTTTAGCCGATGGAGGAACAATCACCGTAGATAATGACGGAGTAGATAATGTTGATGATGCGGATAACAATCCAACTAATGAGATACAGACAGTAGCATCTGGCGATGGTTCTGTAGCGGTAGTAAGAACGGATGATGATTTTGATTTATCGGTTACTTTCCCAACGAACAATGACAACGATCCAAGAAACGAGATTACAACAGTTGCAGATAATGGTGACGGTACTTCAACTATCGAGGATATCGACGGTAACTCGGTAACGGTTGATAATGACGGGGTAGATAATGTAGATGATGCGGATAACAATCCGACCAATGAGATACAGACAGTAGCATCTGGCGATGGTTCTGTAGCGGTAGTAAGAACGGATGATAATTTTGATTTATCGGTTACTTTCCCAACGAACAATGACAACGATCCAAGAAACGAGATAACAACAGTTGCAGATAATGGTGACGGTACTTCAACTATCGAGGATATCGATGGAAACTCGGTAACCGTTGATAATGACGGGGTAGATAATATAGATGATGCGGATAACAATCCGACCAATGAGATTCAGACAGTAGCATCTGGCGATGGTTCTGTAGCGGTAGTAAGAACGGATGATGATTTTGATTTATCGGTTACTTTCCCAACGAACAATGACAACGATCCAAGAAACGAGATAACAACAGTTGCAGATAATGGTGACGGTACTTCAACTATCGAAGATATCGATGGTAACTCGGTAACGGTTGACAACGACGGAGTAGATAATGTTGATGATGCGGATTCAGAAATCGGAAACGAATACAACACAGGAAGTGCTATTACAGATGGTAGTCTTGAGATTACCGATGGTGGCGGAACTGAATCGGTTAATCTTATCAGTACTAATGCTAATAACGATTTAGCCTTTGGTACAGATGGTGCATTGTATTTAAATGTAGCTTCTGTAACAATATCAGAAACTGTAACAACCCTTGCGGATAATGGAGATGGTAGCTTTACGTATACAAATGAAAGCGGAGCACCGGTATCATTCCAAGCATCAACAATAACAAATAATGGTGATGGAACATCAACGGTTGCATTAGCAGATGGAGGTTCTATCATTTTAGATAATGATGGTGTAGATAATGTAGACGATGCGGATAACGATCCGAATAATGAAATAGAATTACCAAATGGTGGTACTAACGGACAAGTTTTGTCCACAGACGGTTCGGGAACATATACATGGGTTGATGCAGATACAGGTCCTCAAGGTCCAGTAGGGCCAGCGGGAGCAGATGGAAATGACGGAGCAACAGGAGCAACGGGTCCTCAGGGAATACCAGGAAATGATGGAGCAACAGGAGCACAGGGTCCAGCCGGTCCAGTAGGACCAGCGGGAGCAGACGGAAACGATGGAGCAACAGGAGCAACGGGTCCTCGGGGAATACCAGGAAATGATGGAGCAACAGGAGCACAAGGTCCAGCCGGTCCAGTAGGACCAGCGGGAGCAGATGGAAACGATGGAGCAACCGGAGCGACAGGTCCACAAGGACCAGCAGGGACAGACGGAAACGATGGAGCAACGGGTCCACAAGGAATACCAGGAAATGATGGGGCAACAGGAGCACAAGGTCCAGCCGGTCCAGTAGGACCAGCGGGAGCGGATGGCGCAACAGGAGCAACTGGTCCACAGGGAATACCAGGAAATGACGGAGCAGATGGAAACGATGGAGCAACCGGAGCAACGGGTCCACAAGGAATACCAGGAAATGATGGAGCAACAGGCGCAACGGGAGCACAAGGTCCAGCCGGTCCAGTAGGACCAGCGGGAGCGGATGGCGCAACAGGAGCAACGGGTCCTCAGGGAATACCAGGAAATGACGGAGCAGACGGAAACGATGGAGCAACCGGAGCGACAGGTCCACAAGGACCAGCAGGGGCAGACGGAAACGATGGAGCAACGGGTCCACAAGGAATACCAGGAAATGACGGAGCAGACGGAAACGATGGAGCAACCGGAGCGACAGGTCCAACAGGTCCAGTAGGACCAGCGGGAGCGGATGGCGCAACAGGAGCAACGGGTCCTCAGGGAATACCAGGAAATGACGGAGCAGACGGAGCAGACGGAAACGATGGAGCAACAGGAGCACAAGGTCCAGCCGGTCCAGTAGGACCAGCGGGAGTAGATGGAAACGATGGAGCAACCGGAGCGACAGGTCCACAAGGACCAACAGGACCAGCGGGAGCGGATGGGGCAACAGGAGCAACGGGTCCACAGGGAATACCAGGAAATGATGGAGCAACAGGTGCGACAGGTCCACAAGGCCCAGTAGGTCCAGCTGGACAAAACGGTCAGGATGGTCAACAGGGACCTGCAGGTCAACCAGGACAGGATGGTCAGGATGGCGCAACAGGACCAACGGGTCCAGCAGGTCCACAAGGCCCAGTAGGTCCAGCAGGGCAAAACGGTCAGGATGGTCAACAGGGACCTGCAGGTCAACCAGGACAGGATGGTCAGGATGGACAAACAGGTCCAACGGGTCCGACAGGTCCGGCAGGTGATCCAGCAACTGATGATCAAACATTGGCAACAACAGGTGCTGCAGGTCAAATATCAATTACTGGAGGTAATGCAATTACTTTAAACGTAAATGATGCTGATTCAAATCCATCAAATGAACTTCAAACGCTTTCTAAGTCAGGTACTAATATTACTTTGTCTAATGGTGGTGGTACAGTTTCAATCGCAGATAATGATAATAATTCGAATAACGAAATACAGACAATAACATCAACAGATGGTTCTGTAACAGTAACTCCAACTGGTATTAATTATAACCTTTCTGTACCAACAGCAAACGGTGCAGAAACGATTGTAGAAGCAGCGCCAGACACAGATATTAGTGTTACTGGTACAGGTACATCAGCTGATCCATATTTGATTGCGAATACTAGACCTGATATTTTCTATCCGCCTTCTATAGAGGTAGATGTGGCAACAACAGGTACTGGTAGAACAATAGATTTACATGCAGAGTATATGACTCAATATGGTACACCGGCTGTAGTTAGTGCAGGTGCTCCAGCAGCAATACCAACGTATACAAATACTGAATTATATTACTATGTTACGTATTTTGACCCTACGGTATTTGCCAATGTATCGGTTAGTGCAACGGGTATAATGACTTACGATGTTATTGCAGCGCCAACTGATTATAATACATTGATCAACGTAGTTTTTGTAGCACAATAATTAGCTAATTGAAGCATAGATCCCAAATCGATTTGAAAAAAACGCATATATATAAAACCATATTCCTCAGTATCGTAACTACGATACTGGGAGTGTTGGTATCTAACGCCCAGTTCTTACTTCAGGCACCAACGGATAGTGATCAAAATAACTTTCGTTGGTATGAAGCTTCAGACACGGCAACGGTACTTGGTACTGATTCTTTTTACGAAGTAACCCAACCAGGTATTTATTTTGCAACATACGATGGTACTTTGTGTGGTTCTAATGCCACAGGTTACTTTATTGTAACCGATTGTAATAATCCAGACAATGAAGTAACTATGGATATTACTTCTAACGTACCAAGCACTGCTTCGGTAAGTTGGAGTCCGCCATTATTAGGGGATCAATTAAGTCCCATGGTAATTGCTACCGATGCTGTAGTAAGATATACTGCACTAGTAACCAAAGCAGGTAATACGTTTAGCCTACCAAATTTTACGGTGGTGTGTTTGCCTGAAGCTGCAGATTTAGAAGATGATTTTGTAACTACAGACGAAGAAGTACCAGTAATTATAGATATTTATGGTAATGATGCCGATTTACCGGATGTAGGTGCTTTGACAACCACAGATCCAGCAAATGGTTCAGTAACTATTGATGATGGTGGTACACCAAACAATCCTATGGATGATATAGTAACCTATACTCCAGATGTAGATTTCAATGGTACAGATACTTTTGATTATACGATTTGCAATGGCTATGGAGATTGTAGTTCGGCAACCGTAACTATAGATGTATTGCCAATATTAGATACTAACGATGATTCTATTGCTATAGATATCAATGCAATCACAGTAATAGATACATGGCAATTAAATGATAATGATTTACCTACAGATGGTACATTCAGCGTAACACAACCAACCAATGGTTCGGTAACTGTTGATGATAATGGTACACCGAATGATCCATCCGATGATATTCCAACATACTTCTCGAATAATAATTATTTAGGCACAGATGCTTTTGATTATACGGTTTGTGATGCAGTTGGTAATTGTAGCACATCGACTATAACTATCATGATCAATCCTGCAGGTGTTGATATGGATAGTGATGATGATGGTATCGTTGATAGTTTTGAAGACTTAAATTTAGATGGCGATAATGACCCGTCAACCGATCCAACAGATTCTGATGGTGACGGCTTCCCAGATTATTTAGATATCGATGCAGATGGCGATGGTATACCAGATAATGTTGAAGCTCAGGCTACGGCAGATTATATTCCACCTTCAGGGATCGACGCGAATACCAACGGGTTAGATGATGCGTATGAAGCTAATGGTTTAACTGGATTATTCCCCGTGGATACAGACGGAGATAACCTGCCTGATTATTTAGATGAGGATAGTGATAATGATAATGTGTTAGATGCAATCGAAGCTCATGACTATAATCATGATGGTATAGCAGATGTTGTTAGCATTGGTTCTGATAAAGATAATGACGGACTAGATGATGGTTATGAAGGTGCTATTTCAGTTGATATAGATGTCAATGATGAAATTGATGATCCTTACGCACAATTGCCAAATACAGATAGCGATGAGGAATCTGATTACAGGGATACCGATGATGACGATGATGGTATAGAAACTCGTGATGAAGACGTCAATCTTAATGGAGATTACGTTGATGATGATTCTGATGATGATGGTATACCAAATTACTTAGATTCAGATTTAGGTCAGCTAGAAGAAGAAATAGAAGTTTTCAACGTTATTACACCTAACGGTGATGGTATTCATGATGTTCTTAGAATAGACGGTTTACAGAATTACCCGAAGAATACATTGAAAATCTATAACAGATGGGGTGTAGCGGTATATATGACAAAAGCGTACGATACCGAAGGTAACATCTTTGACGGAACGTCTGAAGGTAGGGTAACCGTTGACATGGAAAGTAAATTACCAGTAGGTACATATTTCTATATTCTAGATTATGAATTGCCGAACGGAGAAACAAAAACACTCTCTGGTTACATATATATAAATAGATAATGAGAATGTTGAACACCTATATAAACATACTTAAAAAGAATTTTCTAAAACGAGCTGTCGCAGTAGTGGCGGTTTGTTTTGGAGTGTTTTCTTATGGGCAGCAAGATGCCCAGTATACGCAGTACATGTATAACACGATAAGTGTAAACCCTGCATACGCGGGTTCTAGAGGGCATATTAGTATTGGTGCTTTGCATCGTTCTCAATGGGTAGGTTTAGATGGTGCCCCAACTACACAGACTTTCAATGCCCACTCACCAATCGGGTATGGGGGAGTAGGTTTAGGTTTATCGATCGTAAATGATGAGATAGGTCCTACTTCAGAAACTAATTTTGATATTGATTTTTCATATACGGTTTGGACTTCGGAAGAAGGGAGATTAAGTTTCGGATTAAAAGCTAGTGCTAACTTGTTAGATGTTAGGTTTTCAGAATTAAACCAGTATACAACAGATCCAACCTTGCAACAAGATATTGATAATAGGCTTTCACCAAATATTGGGGCTGGGGTATATTATCATACCGAAAGATTCTATGCAGGTTTATCGGTACCTCGATTTTTAGAAACATCGCATTTTCAAGAAACCAACCTTTCTACGGCTAAAGAACAAATGAACCTTTATTTGATAACTGGTTATGTTTGGGATCTAAATGAGTCAGTAAAATTTAAACCGGCATTATTGACAAAAGTGGTACAAGGTGCTCCGTTACAAGTTGATATATCGGCAAATTTTATGTTGAACGAAAAATTTATTTTAGGAGCGGCCTACAGATGGGATGCGGCATTTAGTGGAATGGCGGGTTTCAATGTATCCAATAAGTTTTTAATTGGTTTAGCGTATGATAAGGAAACTACAGATCTTGGTAATACTGCTTTCAATGATGGATCGTTCGAAATAATTTTCAGATATGATTTCATCATGACCAAGAACAACTTAAAATCTCCCCGTTTCTTCTAGATTTTTCTTTTTATATATTCATCATTACGTAAAATACGTAAAACGCCTTATTTTTACGTAATGAAGGAAGAACAGGTAATTCTCGTAAACGAAAACAACGAGCAAATAGGCACTATGGCCAAAATGGAAGCCCATGAAAAGGCAGTTTTACATAGAGCATTTTCAGTATTTATTACTAATGACAACGGTGAGATTATGCTGCAACAACGAGCGGCATCTAAATATCATTCTCCGTTATTATGGACGAATACTTGTTGTAGTCATCAGCGTGTAGGTGAATCTAATATTGAAGCAGGGAAACGTAGACTTCAAGAAGAAATGGGGTTTGTGTCAGAGTTAAAAGAATTATTTTCCTTCATATATAAAGCTCCTTTTGATAATGGTTTAACCGAGCATGAACTAGATCATGTAATGATTGGTAGTTTTAGTGCAGAACCAAAAATTAATCCTGATGAAGTAGAGGCATGGAAATGGATGTCGCCTGAAGCTATAAAAGAAGACATCGCCAGTAATTCTCAGGAATATACAGCATGGTTTAAGATTATCTTTGATAAATTTTACGAACATTTATTTAATATGCCAGCGAAATAATGAAAGTAAAAGTAAGTAGAAAAGCACATTTTAATGCCGCTCATCGATTATATAGAAAAGATTGGGACGACAGTAAAAACACTGAAATTTTCGGAAAATGTAACAACCCAAATTTCCACGGTCACAATTATGAATTAATTGTAAGCGTTACTGGTGAGATAGATGCTGAAACCGGTTTTGTTATGGATATGAAGGTGTTAAAAGATCTGATCAAAGTAGAGATTGAAGACTATTTAGACCACAAGAATTTAAATATTGAAGTATCCGAGTTTAAAACGTTAAACCCAACAGCTGAAAATATTTCGGTAATTATTTGGCAAAAGTTAAGACCACATATTCAAAAATCACACGATTTAGAAGTGGTATTATATGAAACACCTAGAAATTTTGTAACGTTCTCTGGGTAATTCAAACATTAAAATGTAAGAAAAATCTTTAAAATACGTTATAAACCTGATTTAATTGACCTATAAATAAAACATACAATGATACATCCTCTGAAATTTAGACCAATTTTAAAAGAAAGACTTTGGGGCGGTACAAAGCTTAAGGAAGTTTTTGGCAAACCTATTGAAAGTGATATTACTGGCGAAAGTTGGGAGTTGTCTACGGTTAAAGGTGATATTTCTGTTGTTGCCAATGGCAGTTTAGCAGGTAAGTCACTTCAAGATCTTATAGATTCGAATGCAGAAGAGCTTTTAGGCAAAAGTGTTGTAGAGCGCTTCGGAAAAGAATTTCCTATTCTTATAAAATTTATTGACGCCAAACAAGATTTGTCCATTCAATTGCACCCAAATGATGCCTTGGCGAAAGAGCGTCATGATTCTTTCGGTAAGACTGAGATGTGGTATATTATGGATGCAGATCCTAAAGCAGAATTAATTGTTGGCTTTAACAAAGATGTTACCAAAGAAGAATACGCTGAAAGTATTGCTAATGATACCTTGCTTGATCTTCTTAATTATGAGGAAGTTAAAGAAGGAGATACTTTCTTCATTAATACAGGTAAAATTCATGCTATTGGGGCAGGGGTAATGTTGGCAGAAATTCAACAAACATCTGATGTTACGTATCGCGTTTTCGATTTTAATAGAAAGGATAAAGATGGTAATCTTCGTGAGTTACATACAGAACTAGCACTAGATGCTGTCGATTATGAAAAGAAAGACGATTTTAAAGTCGCTTACGGTCATAAGAAAAATGAGGTGAATACCATGGTAGATTGTCCTTATTTCAAAACCAACTTCATAGAGCTTACAGAGAATTTAGATTTAGACACTACACAAAGAGATTCGTTCACCATTTTTATGTGTGTTGGTGGTGAAGTTAAGATTAATACTGCTGAAGGTGAAGTTTCAATTAAAAGTGGAGAAACAGCGCTGTTACCAGCATCTACGCAAAAAATAAAATTACAGTCTACAGGGGCTAAACTATTAGAAGTTACTATTTAAGGCCTAATTAACCATACGGAAGTTCAAAAATTGTACTTTTGCAAAAAATATAATTAGAGATGGCAAGTATTAAAAATTTAAAGAAAGATATTAATAATGTTCTTGGTGACATTATCGAAGGTGTTTATATAGTTGAAGCTGCTAATGGAACTACGCATTCAAAAGAAGGTACCGCTATTATTGATGAGGCAATTTCATCTTTTGATGAATTAGTTGCTAAAGTCAACAAAAACGATGTTGAGAACAAGAAAGCACATTTTAAAGATGTAAGAAAAGATTTGGAAACAAAAGCAACTAAATTGGTTGAAGACCTTAATAACTTAGTGTAGTTTACCTCTTCCTTAAAATAAAAAAGCACCCTAAAATATTAGGATGCTTTTTTATTTATAAGAAATTGGTTTGTTCTATTTAATTCTTTTTCAAAAGTGAAGCCAATTCTTTACCATATTTCGATTCAGCAACCTCTGGTGAAAGTACACTATATATAGAATCTAAATATTTGTTGTTGGCATCAGGTATTTCTTTTAAAGCAATGTAAGGCGCTATAAACGACGATTTGTTGTTCAGTGCGAAGTTTATGGCGAATGCATAACCTCTTTGCGTATTTCTATTACTAATGTTCTCTAATGAATCGATGCTTATTTGACTAAGTTCATTCTCTGGCTGGGCGGCCTTCATCATTATCTCAATGTTTCTTTTGTTAATGGCAGACATGGTTTGTCTATATTCTTCTAACTTTTCTTGAGTTTCAGAACCTGTGATTTTTGCAGTGGTGTCGAAAGTATTCCAATCTGTATTGATAGTAATGATACCTGGTTCAGCAAAAAAAGTTATACGGTCGTTAATAGTATTATTATCTTTTTTATCAAGATATAGATAGAATACCTCAGGACTCATTAATTCCGTTTTAAAAGAAAAATTTCCATCCCCGTTAATAGCAACGGAATCAACAGTAATTAAAACGGAGTCTGGTACATGCTGTAAATAAAGCGTTCCTTTCTTAAGACCTTTAATTTTACCGTTCACAGTCATGGTCTCCTCTGGGTTATCGCCGCATGAACCTAATGCTAGTAATGCAGTAACAACAAATAATAATTTCTTCATTCTATTTATTTAGGGCGCAAATATCTATAAAATTTAATAATAAAGAACGCCAACCTTAATTTTGTTATTAAATATGAATCGTTATAACGAAGATGCAACCTCCATTAAATAGGCACAGAGCAATGCACCACCGGTACCCACTACATAACCTAAAACAGCCAATAGTACACCAACAGAAGTTAATGATGGGTGAAACTCAGCAGCGACCACAGGTGCGGAAGCGGCACCGCCAACATTCGCCTGGCTACCTACTGCTAAAAAGAAATAGGGAGCTCTTATGAGTTTGGCAACCAAAATCATTAATCCGGCATGAATGGCAATCCAAATAAAACCAATAGCAATCAATCCTGGGTTTTCGAGTACTTTTCCTAAGTCCATTTTCATACCAATTGTAGCTACCAATATATAAATAAACACGCCACCAATTTTACTGGCACCCGCACCTTCATAATTTTTAGCTTTGGTAAATGACAGCGCTATTCCTAGACAGGTAGCAATAACCACCATCCAAAAGAAAGCAGATCCTAAGAACGAAAGAAAACTTTTTTTATCGCTAATAGCATCAAAATTACTTTCCAAATAAGTACTGGTATGGTCTCCGAAAAAATGTGCTAATCCAACCGCGGTAAAGGCTAATGACAACATAATCATATAATCGTTTAAGGTGGGCACACGAGTAATTTTATCGGTAAACTCTGTCACCTTTAATTTCAAGGTTTCAATAGCAGAAGTATCCGCTTTTAGCCATTTGTCAATCTGTTTGGTTTTACCAACACCTAAAAGAACGATAGCCATCCATACATTTGCAACTACAATATCAATTAATACCATACCACCATATTTTTCTGGATTGTACTGAAAAATTTCTAGCATAGCAGCTTGGTTGGCACCACCACCGATCCAACTACCTGCAATTGTGGATAAACCCCTCCAAATAGCATCAAAATCATTACCACCAACGGTATCCGGGGAAAATATAGAGACAATAAGAATAGCAATTGGTCCGCCAATAATGATACCTACGCTACCAGTTAAAAACATAATAATAGCTTTAGATCCTAAATTGGAGATTGCTTTTATGTCTATACTTAAAGTCATCAAAACAAGTGCTGCAGGTAGTAAATACCTACTTGCCATAAAATATAAATTTGAAATCTCATCAGAGACAATACCCGTACTGGTCAATATCGCTGGTAACAGATAGCACATAAGTACCGCTGGAACTACGGAGTAAAACTTACTCCAGAATCCTGTTTTTAAACTTGATGTATAAAAGATGAAACCAAGGCAAAGAGCCAATAGCCCGAAGACAACAGTATCGTTGGTAATTAAAGGTTGTGTAATAAGATCTGGCATAAATTATTGGTGAGTTGCGAATTTCAAATATAGTTAATTAACCAAGTTATTGGCTATATAATGGGCTACTCCGTCTGCAGTATTCTCTAATGTGATATAATTAGAAATCGCTTTTACTTCGTCTCTCGCATTGGCAACGGCAACGCCAAAACCAACCTTTTCAAGCATTTCAATATCATTATAATTATCGCCAAATGCGATAATATCTTCTAAAGATTCATGATCTCCCATGAGTAATTTTATCGCCGAAAGTTTAGATACCGATTTTGGAGCAATTTCAATAAGTGTATCATTAGACCGATAAAGATTAAGAGCTTCTCCGAGTTTTTCTTGTAGAATAGGCATCAATATATCGGCACTGGTTTTAGTACACATCAACATGATTTTGTGAGCACCGATGTTACGTTCCTTCCAATTTTGCAATGTCTGCTTGGTGTTTTGAAATACAGGAGTAGATTTGGTGTATTTAATTTCTTTTTCTACACGTAGAGAAGTTTTAGGTACAAACCATTCATTACTATAGTATAATCCTAAGTCAGCTTCTAAGTCCGCACACAGCTCGTAAATCGTCTTTAAAATATCAATAGGGATAAATACCGAATTAAGTTCTTTGTTTCCGGATAGAATCAACGCCCCATTATAGCAAATGATGGGTTGGTCTGTAATACCTAAGTCTTCTTGTATATACCACATGGCACCGGGCATTCTAGCAGAAACAAGTATGATTTTAGTCTTACTTTTTATTTTACCAATTTGTTCGATTGCATTTTTAGAAACATCACTTTTAGTAGAAAGTAAGGTGCCGTCTAAATCTGAACACAGAATTTTATACTTCATTTTAAATATTTAACCAGTAGGTGAGCTTTAAATTTATAGAACGATATTTAGGTTCGAATGAGTTGACAAAGTAATTATCGTTGTAAACAATAAATAAATCTGATAAAGGAGCAAATCGCCATTGAAGTCTTGAGTTGAAACCTAAATTATCTCTTTGATTACTATATTGTACCAGCGTTGACCAAAAAATAGATTTACTAAAGGTAACGTCAATTTTAGGACTAATAAGCCAAATATCAGTACTAGAATAGGGTTCTGGTAGCGATATCTTATCATAGTTCATTGCAAGAGATAAAAATATTTTTGGCTGAAATCTTAAAGACATTTCTGCACTAAGAGAGAACCTGTCCCCATTATAAAAGCTACCTATGGTAGGTTCAACAGAATAGGCAAATCTTTTTCTACTATCTGATTGATATTCTAATGAAACAAAATTATAATGGTAGCCTACTTCATTTGGTAATGGTATGGCATCATCTAAATTAGTAGGGTCAAACTCGTCAAACAGATAGGTGTATGAATGTGTGTAGGAAACATTGATTTCAGATTGGTCGTTAAATTTCGATTCCCAGGCTCCATTTAAATCATAATCTGTATGAAGAAAATCATTCTCGGGGCTCCAGGTCATAACAGGGAAAAACTGAAAACTATGACTTTGAAGGGCGCTATCTTCTGGCCAGAATACCCGCTCGATCATAGTTGCCGTTTTGAAAATATCAGTTCTACGAATAAAGCCTAGATCTGACCTAAAATCTTCGCCTATATAAACCATATCTTCAAAAAAGTTCCAGTTTCTAGAATTATACTGCATGAATGCACCCGACGAAAGATTTGCTTTCCCGGCATTGTGGGCAAAAGATTTATGTAAATAGAATTTACCGTTCCATACATTATTGTCTGAAATAAGGTTGTAGTCTATCCCTGCGACTCTGTTATAGCGGTCATCGGGATCTTGAAATTCATAATCTTCAAAAGTTTGTCTATTGATAAAGAACATGCCAATGTTAGAACGCCCGAATACATTTTGTTGCAGCGCTAACATGGTGTTATTGTTAGACGCGATATTTTGGTCTAGATCCTCTTCGGTCTGTAGGTTTAAAAAGCCTAATCTAAGCCCTTGAGTTACTTTGCCACTTAAACGAACACCACCAATAATTTTATTTTCGATGCTATTGTCGGCAGTGTCTTTTGCAATACCTATTCGTCTAGAGAAAAACGGATTAGCATCTCTACCACCCCCAAAACTGCCGAATAGATCACTATTATCTATAAAAAATTGCCTTTTCTCGGGTAGCGAAACTTCAAAACGGGTTAAGTTGGTTACCTGGTCATCAACCTCTACTTGAGAGAAATCTGGGTTTATAGTAACATCCAAATTCATACTATTACCAATGGCGATTTTGGCATCGCCACCGACATTAAATTTGGTGTTGCCCTCGTTTAGTTCAAAGTCTTTTTGGGATCCTAGATTTACATAGGGTATTATAGCTAGGGGAGTACGATATTTACCTAAAGGTTTCTCAAAAATCATATCGCCCATAAAGGTGAGTCCGTATATATTCTGATTTTGTGGAATATTCATCCACGTACTATTTTCGTTAGATTGGGTATCAAATCTATAGCTATTGAAACGCCATTTGGTTTCACCTTCTTTAAATTTAAATGCAGTTAGTGGTATAACCATTTCAGATGTATAGTATCCGTCATAAATTTTAGAATCTCCGCGCCACTTTACATCCCATGAAATGGTAAAACCGTTTAGATTAAGTCCGCCACCAGAAACTAGACCTTCACGTCGAACGCCATAAGGGTTGATACCAAAGAGAAATGCATTGTTACCATCATTAAATGTGTCGAAAAGTAAGGTGATATTATCACTGTTACCAGCTCTAAAATCTCGTTTTAAAGATTGAATGGAATAATCGTTACCAGCAGTATATATGGTAATGCCTACATAGAGGTTGTCATTATCATATAGCATTTTTATTTCGGTTTGTTTTTTCGATTGAACCGTGTCTAATGGGAAGTATTGCCAAAATTGATCTGCCTGTTCAGCAGTTTCCCAGCTAGGTTCATCTAGAATTCCGTCAGGCGTAATTTTATCATTAGTTTCTTTTACAACAAATGATTTTTCTGAGGTTTGTGCATGTAATGAATAGCAGAAAAATATAAGTACGAGGGTACTTAAATATTTGGTCATTTTGGTTTGAGTTTGTTAGATGACCAAATTTAAGATTTTGTTTTGTTAAATAAATGCCAAACTCAATTAGGTTTATTTGATTTGGGTTCTCTTTTGGCCTCTTTTAATGCTTTCATTAAGATCCACTCAATTTGCCCGTTGGTACTACGAAACTCGTCTGCAGCCCATTTTTCAATAGCTTGCAGCATTTCTTCGTTAACACGTAGTGCAAAAGGTTTTTTCTTACTCATTTTTAATTTTGAAATACCGTTCTATTACCATTTTTGCATCATTTTCTTTTTGAGTGCCAATTAGTAATTTATTACCGTTTTTTAATACAAGTTGTATGCCTTTGTTACCTTTTACATTCAGAGCTTTATTCTTTCCTGATAGACCGCGGTAACCCCATCCACCATATTCTCGAATGGGACTGTATTTACGTACAAAGCATTTTTCAATTTCATGCCACCTAATTATTTTTTTTGAAAAATTTATAGGTATAAATTGATAATGTATACCGATTTCATCGATAGTAGTTTTTAAATTAAAAACATATATCAGCGGTATTACAAGGGCAATTACTAATATAAATATCGTTTGACCTACTCGGTCATCTGCCGCTACATTACCTACGGCATCCTTCAACACCAACCAGGTATAACAACTATATAACATCAAAAATAGCAAAGCTATGTTTATCAGTAGAAGCCACCATTGTGTAAAACGCTGAGTTTCGTTGAAGATTCTCATATTAATGATTTAAAGAGCCTGCATTTACAATAGGTGAAACATCCTTATCGGAACATAGAACGACCATTAGGTTACTTACCATGGCAGATTTTCTTTCATCATCTAGATTTACCAGATTCTTTTTACTCAATTCTTCTAAAGCCATTTCAACCATACTAACGGCACCTTCTACTATTTTATGTCTCGCAGCGACTATGGCTGTAGCTTGTTGTCTTTTCAACATGGCGTTTGCTATCTCTTGCGCATAAGCCAAATAACCTATACGCGCTTCTAACACTTCTAGACCTGCCATAGAAAGGCGTTCTTGCAACTCTTGCTCTAATGCCTCGCTTACCTCGTTTACACTAGACCTTAAGGTAATATCTTCGTCAAGCCCTTCATCGGCAAAATTATCATAAGGGTACATACTCGCTAGTTTACGCACGGCAGCATCGGTCTGTACACGCACAAAATTTTGATAATCATCAACATCGAAAGCAGCTTTGTAGGTGTTGGTTACGCGCCAAACAAGTATTGTGCTGATCATAATTGGGTTACCAAGTTTGTCATTTACCTTTAATCGCTCGCTATCAAAATTACTAGCTCGTAATGAAATTCTTTTTTTGGTGTATAGGGGATTCGCCCAGAAAAGTCCGTTCTCTTTGATCGTACCCATGTATTTACCAAATAGAAGTAAAACTCTTGAGCTATTCGGATTCACCAATACAAACCCTGCACACATAAATAATGCGGCAAAAATCATAAAGGCACCAACATAGATTCTAAGAAGTGCAATACCCCCAACTAATAGTACTAAGACTACAAAAAGCATTATGTAGCCATTCTGTGCTTTGTGAATTTTCTCTACTTTCATAATTTATGATATTAAAATGATATCATAAATATATCAAATTAAATAATACAAATTACGATCGAGCTCAAATTTGATTGAAAAATAGATTATCCATTAAACTTTTTGTTCTTCTTTTTATTCGGATTTTTAAAGAGACGCTTAAAGAATCCGTCGCGTTTTACGGGGTCACAATTCAATGCTTCTAACACGGAAGGTGAAGGTTTTTCAAAACTAGTTTTTGTGTATTTATCAAAACCTTTGTCTTTGTTCAACTCTTGCATCCATAGTCCGAATAGGGGTAGAGCGGCATTTGCACCCTGCCCAATACTGGTATTACTGAATCCGATTTCATGTTGATCAAGACCCACCCAAGTTATATGAACCAACTTTGGGGTCAAGGCAACAAACCAAGCATCTTTATTATTTTGGGTAGTACCGGTTTTACCGGCAATGTCATTTTTGAGTCCATATGTATTTCTAAGTCTAGCAGCCGTTCCAGAATTAACAGTAGATTTCATAATTTCAATCATTATCTGACTAGTTTCTTTAGAAAAAGCGGCTTTTTCGTTCAATTCGGTCTTAAATTCCACTAAAACGGAGTCTTTGTGGTTAGATATGTTTTTGATTAAAATCGGTTGAATATGCTTTCCATTATTGGCATAACTGGTATAAGCTTGAGCCAAATCGATAATTTTAATTTCTCCGGTACCTAAAGCTATAGAAGCTTCATTGGGTAACTTATCTTCAATACCCATGCTTTTTGCCATGTCTAAAACATTTCCAATACCGGCTTGCTCCAATACTTTAACAGCGATGGTGTTAATGGAATTACTCAAACCTTCTTCCATAGAATAGTTGAGGTATGCTTCATCTTTATTACCAGAATTTGAAGGAGACCAACCTTTTAGATTGTCATATTCAATTTCTTCGGCAGAAAAATAAGTACAAGGTGAAACACCTTGTTCAACAGCAGTGGTGTATACAATAGGTTTAAATGTAGAACCAACTTGGCGCTTACTTTGCGAAATATGGTCATATTTATATTGTTTAAAATTAATACCGCCTACCCAAACTAGAATATCTCCATTTGTAGGGTCTACAGCCAGAGAACCGGTGTTCAAGAATTTGGTATAATGCTGAATACTATCCATAGTACTGGCACTAATTTCTTTATCGCCGTCCCAAGAATTGAATATTCTCGGCTGCTTGTCATTAGATAAACTATCGACAATTTGCTCTTGAGACAAGCCCGATTTCTGTAACCTTTTATACGTTGATGTTCGCTTAGCTATTTTTTCCATCAACTTTTTATCTTTTAACCAAGGCGCGTTAGAACCATAACTTTTTTCGAAACTATTTTGCAGATCGGCCATGTGTACTGTCATTACCTCTTCAGCCAATTTTTGCATTTTATAGTTTAGGGTCGTATAAATTTTTAATCCCGAAGTATAGATATTGTAATCGGTATCATCATTTTGTTCGGCGATCCAACGTAGCATTTCTTTACGAACCTCTTCCCTGAAATAAGGTGCTATTCCTGCATTATAATCAAACTCTCTATAATCTAGTTGAAGCTTTTCTTGAGAAAATTGCGTCACCTGTTCCTCTGAAATAAAGTTGTTATTGTACATGGCACGTAATACCAAATTACGCCGGCCTAGACTTTTTTCAGGGAATATTCTTGGGTTGTAGCCGTAAGTAGCTTTTAGCATGCCTACAAGGGTTGATGCTTGTGTGGCATTGAGATCTTTAGTCTGAGTATTGAAGAATTTTAAAGCAGCACTCTCAATCCCAAAGGTGTTATCACCAAAAGAAACGGTGTTTAGGTAATTGGTAAGTATTTCGTCTTTTGTGAAAATGTTCTCTAACCTTTTGGCAATGATCATTTCTTTCACCTTATCAACAATGATATTAGTTTTATTGCGCTCTTTTCTAGGATAGAGATTTTTGGCTAACTGTTGCGTTAGGGTGCTACCACCACCAGAAGAGTTATCGCCCAAAAGCACCGTTTTAAAACCTACTCGAATTAAACTTCTAAGATCAACACCATCGTGGTCATAAAATCGTTCATCTTCTATAGAAATTAAGGCTTGTTTTAATACCTCAGGAAAATCGATGTAAGCAACGGGCTGTCTGTCATACAAATAATACTTGCCGATAAGTACACTATCTGCAGTGTAGACTTCAGATGCCATTTGATATTGAAAGTTCGAGAGTTCTTTTTTAGAGGGTATGCTACCCCATAAGCCTAAATTTACACTTCCTATAAAAAGTAAAAATAACCCAAAAAGCCCAAGAATACCTAAGCCTATAATTTTTAGGATACTCCGTTTTCGTTTTATTAATTTTCTCGTCTTCTTCTTCATTTGTGCAAGTTCAGATATAAATTTAATCTTACCAAGTTTTAACAATACCTTAAAATTTGTTGTACTATTTTTGGATAAAATTTTAGTGATGAAGAATTGTATTATTTTATTGTTTTTGGTAACGAATTTCACCTTTGCAAATGATATGTATTGGTCAAAAACTGGTCATAGAGTGGTTGGTGAGGTTGCCGAGCAGCATTTAAGCAAAAAGGCAAAACGTGCTATTACCGAGTTATTAGAGGGTGAAAGTTTAGCTGCGGTAGCAAATTTTGGCGATGAAATAAAATCGGATAAAGCGTATCGCAAGTTCAGTGCTTGGCATTATGTGAATATACCTTTTGGTAAGACTTATGCAGAAATCGAGAAGAATGAATATGGAGATTTGGTACAAGGGGTAAATACATGTATTGAAATCATAAAAGACGAAAATAGTAGTAAAGAGGACAAAGCCTTTTATTTAAAATTTTTGGTTCATTTAATTGGCGATTTACATCAACCTATGCATGTAGGTAGAGAAGAAGATAAAGGCGGTAACGATATACAATTACAATGGTTTGGTAGTGGTACCAATTTACATAGGGTGTGGGATTCTAATATGATCGATGATAACGGAATGAGTTTTACGGAACTTTCAACCGAATATCCAGAAATGTCGAAACAACAAATCAGTTTTCTACAGAGCGGAAGTTTACTTGATTGGGTGGAAGAATCTCATTTATTGGCAGAAAAAGTATATGCCTCGGTAGAAACTGGAGAAAAATTAAGCTACCGATACAATTATGATTGGTGGGATACTGTTGCAGACCAATTGCAAAAAGGCGGAGTTCGCCTAGCTGCAGTTTTAAACGAAACGTTTAAATAATTATCGTTTAGATATTTTATTACCACTAATACCTCGCTGTCTAGAGCATCTAAAACGGTCCGTTTCATCAGATCTTAATTTAGCATGCTTTGTAGCGCGACCTTGAACGCGTTTTCGCCACATTCTAAAACTACTTGGTTTCATTTCGCGACGCATGACTTCAATAGTCTCTTGTTCGCTGATACCAAATTGAAAAGTAATGGCTTCGAATGGCGTACGGTCTTCCCAAGCCATTTCTATAATACGGTCTAATTCTCTTTCTGTAAATTCTTTAATCATAGCGGTATAAAGGTACTACATGATTATAAATTGCAAAGAATAGTTAAGATTTTTTTATAACTCTAAAAGAATAGAGCAACTAAAAAAGCTTCTAAATGGGCAGATTAATACACCATCTAGAAGCTTTAAATTTTAGTACTATATATAAGGTATAACTTTTACACCATGACATTTTTTAGTTCATTGCGGTATTCTGACGGATTTTGACCGGTAAATGCTTTGAACGATTTATTGAAGTGAGAGAAGTTGTTGAATCCGCATTCAAAACATACTTCTGTAATACTCATTGGTTTTTCTGCCAAAAGTTTAGAAGCATGCACCAATCGATATTCGTTAACGAACTGAATATAGGTTTTATTGGTAATTTTCTTAAAGTACCTACAAAAAGAAGGTATGGTCATGCTTACCATAGAAGATATCTCTTCTAGTGTCAGTTCTTCTTTAAAGTTATTTTTGACGTGATTGAATACGATATTAATACGGTCGTTATCTTTCACATCGGTAGTGAAAGAAAATCCTTCTGCATTCAACAATCGCATATCTTCTGAATTCCCTAATTCATTCAATATATTAAGGATCGAAAGTAGCCTTTGAAAATCGGTCTGATATTCCAAAACTTCCATTTTATCTCCTATTTTTCGTTTTGTCTTCCCAGAAAAGGCAATTCCGCCACTAGCGCTATTAAATAAGCTTGCTATTTTCTTCATTTCAGGAAGATTAAAGAAATCAGGTCCTAAGAATTCCAACTTCATCTGAATTACAGTTTCGCTAGTATTACCGGTTAGGGCATCTGTAAATCCACAATGAGGTAGATTACTACCTATTAATATAAGGTCGCCGTTGGTATAGTAAGATATATGACTACCAATTTGTCTTTTACCAGATCCTCCGTTGACATACACCAGTTCAAGTTCTGGGTGGTAATGCCACAGATTATTTTTGTTCAATCTATGTTCATCAAATTTCTGATATGTAAAAGAATGTCCGAAATCTGGCTTTATGGCTTCAAATGTAGGTTTTTGCTTTACCATGGTATTTTGGGTTTATACTATAAAATTAAACATCTTGTTTTGTATGTTCTTTGCAAAATTAACTAAAATATGTTGAATCTTAACCAATGGGTAAGATTGACTATGCTAAGTGGTTAAAATAGAACATAAATAGGGAAAATATGATGTAGTGAGAGCATTATTACGGCTGTATGTTTGCAGAGTAAATTATCATTAACCCTTAAAATAATTTATTATGAAAAACCTAGTAAAATTCACAACAGTTGTTGCCTTTATGTTAGCTACAGTAGCAGGCATGGCAAGAGAGCCGAAATTGAACCTATTATCTGCAGGTAAAGCCAAGAGTGTGGTTTTGACAATGGATGCATCTATAAATGGTGTACAGGTTAAATTAATGGATTCTGATTTAAATGTTATTTATTCAGAAAAAATGACCGAGGGTCAATTTAGCAAGAAATTAAACCTTAAAGATTTGACAGATGGTATCTACTATCTATCTGCCGATGATAATATGAAAGAATATTCATTTACAATTGTTTTAGATAACAATGATGTGAAAATCGTAGCAGCTGATGAAGAGATTAAGCCTTTCTTTAGAAAGACTAATAACATGATCTTCATGAACTATTTAAACTTAGATAAATCAGATTTATCTATAAAGGTTTACGATACAGAAAGTAGAACAGTATTTACACAAGAAGTAACAGATGAAATGATTGTTGAGAAAGCATTCAATTTCACAGATGCTTATCCAGGAACTTACACGGTAACAGTGAAGTCTGCTGGTAAAACATATACTGAAGAGTTTGTTGTTAATTAAGTTGATTTAAGTTGATTTTAAAAGGGGACGGGAGCGTCCCCTTTTTTATTTTCTATACTTTCAAATACATGAAAGCCCAGTACATTAATCCAAATTGTAATGGCAACCTTAATAATAACAACCACTTCGGGAAACCTGCACTTGCCTTTTCGCCAGACAACATGTAAAAGTGTACCAATAAGAATACCACTAGCATAGCTATGATACCATAAACAGCAATGGTTCTTGTAGGCTCAAAAAGTAAACCGATACCCAAAACTATTTCTGCTAGACCACTTAGTAAAACAAGCGGCTTATGATAAGGTAAATACCTTGGCATAATTCTTAAATAGACTTTAGGTTTTATAAAATGCATAATGCCTGCAAGTATATAAACTGCAGCCATTAGATATAAATGCCAGGCATCTGTCATAGTTAAATTTTTATCTAGTTACGCCTTGGTGTTCGCGTTGATCCAATTCATAATTTGTCCTTCAAGAAGTGCTAATGGTACACAACCAAGTTCAAGCACTTTTTCGTGAAAAACTTTAATATCAAAATCGTCACCTAGATTATCTTTAGCCTTAGCGCGAAGTTCCATAATTTTCAACTGACCAATTTTGTATGATAATGCCTGACCTGGGTTGGCCATATATCTTTCAATTTCTGCAGTAATACTAGCTTCAGACTCTGCTTCATTATCTAAAGAATACTGAATCGCTTTTTCTCTCGACCATCCTTTTGAATGCAAACCGGTGTCTACGACCAAGCGAACCGCTCGGTGCATTTCAGCACCCAACATTCCGAAATACTGATATGGATTGGTATATAGACCAAGTTCTTTACCTAAAGATTCGGTATACAACGCCCAGCCTTCGCCATACGCACTATACCATAACGACTTTCTGAATTGTGGTAAATCTTCATTTTCTTGGGTAAGTGAAATTTGAAAGTGGTGACCCGGGATAGCCTCATGCAAAAATAAATCTTCATCAGAATACATGTTGTATGATGTTACATCTGGTATAGGGACATAAAAAATACCAGGTCTGGTACCGTCTAAAGAACCTGGGTTGTATTCTGCACTAGCAGATGCTTCTCTAAAAGCCTCAGTTCGTCTTACTTCGAAAGGGGTTTTAGGTTGTTTGCTGAACAGTGCATTTACCTTAGGCATCATTCTTTTATGAATTGCGTTAAAATTTTCAACTACCTGTTGAGGGTCGGTAAATGGCATCAATTCTTTTTTGTTACGTACTTCTGTGAAGAACGCCTTTAAGTCACCTTTAAATCCGACCTGTTTTTTAACAGCTTCCATTTCAGCACTAATTCTAGCCACTTCTTTTAATCCTATTTCATGGATTTCTGAAGCGGTCATATTTGTTGTAGTGTATAACTTAATCTGATAAGCATAATAGGCATCGCCATCTGGTATGCCTTGTATTCCGCTAGATTCTCTACCTGCATCTAAATATTCGGTAGCCATAAAATCATGTAGTTCTTTATATGCCGGAATTATTTTATCGGTAATGACAGCGGTATAAACTTCAGTTAATCTTTGCTTATCAGAATCAGAAAAGTCGGCAGGGAAGTTTTTAATCGGACTGTAGAATAAGTTGTCTTCAAGTTCGGTATCAACAACACTAGCCAGTTGAGGTAATACTTTTTTAATAAGAGATTTCGGCAAAACATTTTTAGACTTTATACCTGCTTGCATTTTAGTTTTAGCGGATTGTAACCAAACATCATAATCTTCTAAACGCTTGCTCCAGTTCATATAATCATCAGTCGTCTTAAAAGGTTGCGCGCTTGTGCCACCAGCTAATTGTCCCATCATTAAATTCATCGACCACATTTGATCTATCGGAGTATATTGTTCGAAAGCGAGTCCCTCTAAATTAACTTCGCATTCCCATTTTAAAATAGCTTTAGACATGAGCTCACTTTCCGATAGTTGAGCATTATCAAATTTTTCAGCTTTTTTTAAATAGCTGGTATAATAGTTTTTCAGCTCTTTATTATAATCGTCTGAAAGAAAGTTAGGTAAGGTGTCATTATAACTATTATTACCTTGAAAAGTGGCGTTTAGGGGATTCAATTTTAATCCATCTTCATAATAATGTGCCAATAGTGTGATGAAGCCAATATTGTGAATGGTGGGATTGGTCGTGACCTCGGCATTCGTTTTTAATTGAGCTTGCGTATGTAGCCCAATAGTTAGGGCAAGTAGTATGATTAATTTTTTCATTGAATTGAATATTAAAATATTATAGGTATTTCTTGAACCTGTCCTTTTTGTATTGCGGTACAGCTTCGTTGGTCATGAACAGTTCGAGCAAATCTTGAGACTTTTCTTTTGCGAACATCAATTCATAAAATTGTTGAGAGGTAAATGTATTTTCAGATTGCTCAACTAATATCATTTCATCACCGGCAGCTACATGACCTTCTTCTAGTATTTTTATGTAGGTACCTGGGTGATTATGGGTAATAAATTCTTTAAGTATTTTTTGCGTTCCAAAACGGATGCCTAGTTTATAGCAAGGTTCACGTGGCTGAGAAACTTGCACGAGCGCTTTGCCTAGCTTATAAATATCGCCGACGCGAATTTTAGATTCATCAAGACCTTCTATGGTAAGGTTTTCACCGAACATGCCCCAATCCCATTCTAAATCTGGGTAAAGATTCTTCCAATAATCATAATAGTCGGCAGAGAAAAGATAGCATGCTTTGTTGGTGCCACCATGGTGAACACGGTCTATTACAGTGTCATCTTTAACGTTATTTTTGGTTAGAAATAAACTTTTAGAAGTTGGGTATTTAAATATGCCGGTTTGCTCTGTGGCGCCGTTCCATTCAAAAGTTACTGCTTCTCCTATGTTCGTTGAAATCACATTCATGTGGTGAAGATAAAAAAAGCACTAGTATTTATTATAAAAGGTTTACCTAAAGTTGACCAAACTGTTATTAAATTGGTTGAAAACAGCTTATGTAAATGATTAACTATAGATTTTTATGCTTCATATTTGCTAATTTCTAAATTTAGAAATTAGACTATTTGTATTGATTAGTTGTTACAGTGTCTTTTAATATGATAGTATTTTGAGCGTTTTGTGATGAGCTATTTTCTGGGAAGTACCAAAAGGGAATGGTGACTAAAACTTTCTCAACGGTCTTAGATTTTGGGTTCATTGGATTCTCTTTAGTAGGACCTGTTATGGTTAAAATGTGTTTTCCCTCATCTAACTTTTTAATATTTAAATAGGTTTCAAAACCTAATCTCTCTTTAGCGTTTGAACTTATAATAAAATCACTGGCATATCTCTCTAAATCTATTTTTATGCTGTAGATTTCATTTACTGTTTTAAGGTATTCTTTTAAATTCAATGAATCTTTGATTCCAGTAGCATCATTGTATCCTCTTTTAAATTCAATAGTTAATGAAGATTGAAAACCTCTTTTGTCGGCTTCAGGTTTTAGGGTGTTGTTTTTATCAAATATAAAATCTTCTATTTCTTCATTATATATTAAGAAAACAGGTAGGTATTTAGTTTCAATAATTTTTGAAGGTATTGAGGCAGTGTTAATAAATTTCCCTTCTTCGATTGATAAATTATCATAGTGCTCACTTAATATCTGAAATTTAGAAGAATCATTTGTAGAATTCACATAATTCGAATTTCGATATTGTAACGAAGAAACAGTAACGATTATAAGATATACAGGGAGTATTATAAAACTTAAGCGTTTACCTAGTTTATTATCTAAAAAATTATATGCTAAAGGGCGATATAAAAAGGATAGCGTTAGTTTGCTGAATACCCAGTATATTGGAAAATATATTGTTGATGTCCATTTTTTCTTTTTCAAAAATCCTTGACCTAAAAAGTCAATAAAAACTACTAAAGATGAAAGGACAAAAGGTATTACTAGTGCTATAATTAGGGTCCGTATCGCCCATTTTGGAAGAAAAGTAAGAAGCTCGAAACTTTGAGTAATTAAAACGAAACTAAATGTTACGGTAAAGAATCCGATAACATAAAAAATCATTAAAAATGAAGCTGCAAAAATGATACTACAATAGGTTTCGAGGTTGGCAATATATTGATCAAAAGAGCCAACTTTTCTCTTTAAGTACGAAGTGAATTTCTCTGAATAATTTAGTGTTGAATAATTAATATCGCCAGATACATACCTTAAACCTATTGCGCCTATCCATAGCCCTCTTAATAGCACATGTACGACCAAGTTGAAAGTAAATATTTGACAGCATATAAGAATAACAGCCCATAGTATTCCAAATTGATCCGATTCTACAACAGAGCTTGCTGCGGCTTTTAATTCTAATGGCTCATTAGCAGCAAATAGCCCATAAATGGCAAAACCAGAGATAATTAATTCTAATTGCCAACTTTCTTGCTGTAACTTATCCAGTAATTTTTTAAAATTGACGCTTCGGTAGTTAGTGCTCATTTAATTTGTAGTTTCTCAACTGAAAGATAACAACATTTAACAAAAAAGCCACTACAAATAATGTAGTGGCTTTTTCAAAATTATAAGAAATGGAAATTACTTCACCATCTCATAACTACGTTTAATAAACTCGGTTAAAGCTTTACCTTTAAGTAAGCCTTTAGATAACTTCGCCAAGTCAAGTGATTGATTGATCAATCGCTCTTTTTTCTTCGCTGTCTTTGTATTCAAAAACTCGCTAACCAATGGGTGATTTGTGTTTACGATCAGATTATACATGTCTGGCATAGAGCCCATACCGAACATACCACCGCCACCGGTCTGTTGCATTTCTTTCATACGACGCATAAACTCAGGCTCTGTAATAGTGAACGGAGAAGAATCACTATCCATAGCTTCTAATTGAACCGTAAAGCTTTTATCTGTAATTGCTTCTTCCAATTCTTTCTTCAAAGTCTCTTTTTCCTCATCAGATAATTTAGAGATTTGAGTTTCCTCTTTCTGAATCAATTTATCAATATGATCAGCATCTACACGAGCAAAAGAAATATTCTCTTTAGAACTTTCTAGCTTCTGCATTAAGTGACCGATAATTGGCGAATCCAATAACAATACTTCATAACCTTTAGCCTTCGCAGTTTCAATATAACTGTGTTGCGCTTCTTTGTCAGATGCGTAAAGAATAACCGTTTTTCCGTCTTTATCTGTTTGTGTTTCTTTTATCTTCTCTATTAACTCATCAAACGTAAAGTAAGAACCATCTACTGTTGGGTAAAGGGCAAACTTATCTGCTTTGTCAAAGAATTTATCTTCAGAAAGCATTCCGTATTCTATAACGATTTTAATATCGTTCCATTTTGCTTCAAACTCGGCACGATCATTTTTGAACAACGAGTTCATTTTATCGGCTACCTTTCTAGTGATGTAAGAAGATATTTTCTTCACCGCACCATCAGCCTGTAAATACGAACGAGATACGTTTAACGGAATATCTGGAGAATCGATAACACCACGTAACATGGTCAAAAATTCTGGTACAATACCTTCAACATTGTCAGTTACGAATACCTGATTTTGGTACAACTGAATTTTATCTTTCTGCTGATTTAAATCGTTAGATAGTTTTGGAAAATATAGAATACCAGTAAGGTTAAAAGGATAATCTACATTTAAATGAATATGGAATAAAGGCTCTTCGAACTGCATTGGGTAAAGCTCTCTGTAAAAACTTTTATAGTCTTCTGGCTTTAAATCTGCAGGTAGCTTTGTCCACGCCGGGTTAGGGTTGTTAACGATGTTATCAACCTCTTGTGTAGGTGCTGGATCTTCCTTTTTTGCTCCTTCAGGTTTTGGTAAAGTTTCAGTTCTCATTCCGAATTTAATCGGAATAGGCATAAACTTGTTATACTTACTAAGTAAGCTTTCTATTTTACCATTTTCTAAAAACTCGGTAGAATCATCTGCAATATGAAGAATGATTTCTGTACCACGAGTTTCTTTCTCAGCTGGTTCCATTATAAACTCAGGCGAACCGTCACAAGACCATTGCACTGCAGGTTCATCTTTATAACTCTTGGTAATAATCTCTACTTTATGGGCAACCATAAATGCAGAATAGAATCCAAGTCCGAAATGACCTATAATTCCTGAATCTTTTGCAGAGTCTTCATATTTATTCAAAAACTCTTCAGCGCCAGAAAACGCCACTTCATTAATATACTTTTTAACTTCTTCTTCTGTCATACCAAGACCTTGGTCAATAACATGAAGTTTCTTTCCTTCTTTATCTATTTTAACCTCAATAATGGGGTTGCCATATTCAACCTTCGCCTCGCCAATTGTGGTCAAGTGCTTCATCTTTAAGGTTGCATCGGTTGCATTCGAAATTAACTCTCTTAAAAAAATTTCATGATCACTGTACAAGAACTTCTTGATGAGTGGGAATATGTTGTCTACGGACACATTAATTTTACCTGTTGCCATTTTTATATTTTTTATGCCACAGTTAGTGCGGCCATTATTAATAATGATTGTTCGTTGCTATTGGTCAAAAAAAATACCACAATAGCTTAATGTGACAAACTGACAGTTTACTGCCTTTAAAAGTTTAACAAATCTTTTTGTTTATGAAATATTGAAAAAGGTTAAACATAATGTATATTTGTAGTGTGATTATGAAAAAGTGCTATGAGAAAGAATTTTAAGCATAATCACATGTTGATTATTTATTGGTTAGGTTGTTTTGAAAACGTGCTATTTTTTAATAGCACGTTTTTGCTAAATAAAAGCTAATGTTTTATGAAAACGGCTAACTATCAAATCTGCATCGTACCTTATATAAAAATAATTTGATATGCCTACAAAAGCCAAAAAAGTAACGAAAGAGACGATTATAACAATGTTTATGGACTACGTTTTAGAGAACGAGCATGTACCAAAAACAGTCTATAAGTTTTGTAAAGTAAATGCTATTGAAGAATCAGATTTTTATCTTCATTTTGGATCGATAGATTCTGTTAAAAATGGAATTTGGGATACTTTTTATATGAACACGGTTAGTGTGATAGAGAAAAATAAAGAATATCAAGATTTTACCAATAGAGATAAGATGCTTACATTTTTCTACACGTTCTTCGAAGTATTGACACTAAATAGAAGTTACGTCTTATTTATAATGGAATGTGCTTCTGGTTCATTTAAGAATATGGAGCAGTTAAAAGGACTTAGAAAAAACATTAAAGAGTTCTCTAAGGGCTTGATTGCAGATGGTAATGCGAACAAGAATTTAAAAATCACGAAACACAATCCACAATTGTTTTCAGAAGGGGCATGGTTACAGACTATGTTTTTAATGAATTTTTGGAAATCGGATGATTCTGCAGCTTTTGAAAAAACAGATGTTGCTATTGAAAAATCTGTAAACACTATTTTCGATGTATTTGATAACACACCACTAGAGAATATTCTAGACTTCGGGAAATTTCTGTACAAAGAAACTTTTGCCTAATCTAACCCCTACGATTTGAAAACACTTGATAAAATACCTACCGGAAAGATAGAACGTGCAAGTAAGCTGGTGAAAACCGGAGCTAAGATTGGTGGTAATTATGCCAAGTATTTAGGTAAAAAAATCATCAATCCAAATACTACAAAAGATGAATTAAACGAAGATAATGCCGCAGATATATATGACGGATTAAAATCGTTAAAAGGTAGTGCGCTTAAAGTTGCCCAGATGTTAAGTATGGAAAAGAATCTACTGCCAAATGCATATGTAGAGAAGTTTTCTTTGTCTCAGTTTTCAGTTCCCCCATTATCTGCGCCATTAGTTCGAAAAACATTTAAAAAGTATTTAGACAAATACCCAGAAGAGGTTTTTGACACTTTTGATAAAGATTCTATAAACGCTGCTAGTATAGGGCAAGTACATAAAGCTACCAAAGACGGTAAAAATTTGGCTGTAAAAATTCAGTACCCAGGTGTAGCGCAAAGTATAAGTAGCGATTTGGCGATTGTGAAGCCTATTGCAATTCGTATGTTCAATCTTAAAGGTAAAGATTCAGATAAATATTTTAAAGAAGTTGAAAATAAGCTGGTCGAAGAGACAGACTATATTCTAGAAGTAGCACAAAGTAAAGAGATTACTGAAGCATGTTCGGTGATACCGAATATCATTTTTCCTAAATATTATACCGAACTATCAAGTTCACGTATTATTACCATGGACTGGATGACAGGGAAGCACCTGAGCGAATTTACAAAAACAGGTTTCTCTCAAGCTACAGGCGATAAATTAGGGCAAGCCCTGTGGGATTTCTATATGTTTCAAATTCATGGGTTGAGAAAAGTACATGCCGATCCACACCCTGGTAATTTCTTGGTAAATGGTAGTGAAGAGCTTATTGCTATTGATTTTGGTTGTATTAAAGAAGTGCCAGATTCCTTTTATGTACCGTATTTTGAATTGGCAAGACCAGAGGTAATATCAAATGATGAGAAATTTACCGAGAAGCTATATGAGCTAGAAATACTGATGGCTACTGATTCGCCAGATGAAATATTATTTTTTAAATCTATATTTCATCAATTGTTAAGCTTATTTACATCACCATTTCATAATGAAGATTTTGATTTCGGCGACGAGGTATTTTGGGGTAAAATTGCAGCATTAGGCGAGCAATTTTCTTCTGATAAGCAAATAAGAAAAATGAATGGTAATAGAGGTTCAAAGCACTTTTTGTATATGAACCGTACCTTCTTTGGTCTTTATAATCTACTACATGATTTAAAGGCAAATATTAAAGTGAATGACTTCAAGAAATATTTGAGCTAATTATTCCACTGTCATATTGATAGTAGATGATTGTTATATTTTCAAATAGAATTCTTAATAGTTGTTTATATTGCAACACTAATTCTACCTGAGCTTTTTCAGGATTAAAATATTACTATGTATAATTCAAAAATAATTGGCTTAGGTCATTATGTACCTGATAACGTAGTGACAAACGATGATTTGTCAAAGGTGATGGAAACAAATGATGCCTGGATCCAAGAACGTACTGGTATAAAAGAAAGAAGACATGTAGTTAAGGGTGATGGCGACACCACCACAACTATGGGTGTAAAATCTGCAAAAATTGCAATTGAAAGAGCGGGTATCGATAAAGACGACATTGATTTTATCGTCTTTGCTACTTTGAGTCCCGATTACTATTTCCCTGGTCCTGGTGTATTGGTTCAAAGAGATTTAGGTATTAAAACCGTTGGTGCGTTAGATGTACGTAACCAATGTTCTGGTTTTGTCTATGCTATTTCTATTGCAGATCAGTATATAAAAACAGGCATGTATAAAAATGTACTTGTCATAGGTTCGGAACTTCACTCTCATGGATTAGATATGACTACACGAGGTAGGGGAGTTTCTGTAATTTTTGGTGATGGTGCCGGTGCGGCAGTTTTGACCAGAGAAGAAGATAACACTAAAGGTATATTATCGACTCATTTACATTCAGAAGGTCAGCATGCAGAAGAACTTTCTTTGATTGCACCTGGTATGGGTAATAGATGGGTAACTGATATCATTGAAGATAATGATCCTAATGACGAATCTTATTATCCGCATATGAATGGTCAATTTGTATTTAAAAATGCAGTTGTTCGTTTCAGTGAGGTTATAGTAGAAGGTTTAGAGAAAAATAAATTGAATGCTACCGATATTGATTTATTGGTTCCGCATCAAGCCAATTTAAGAATATCTCAATTTATTCAAAAGAAATTCCAGCTTAGTGATGACCAGGTATTTAATAATATTACGAAATATGGTAACACTACAGCAGCATCTATTCCGATAGCGCTTACAGAGGCATGGGAAGAAGGTAAGGTGAAAAGTGGAGACTTAGTAGTTTTAGCTGCATTTGGTAGTGGTTTTACCTGGGGCAGTGTCATCATTAGATGGTAATAATACTCTAAAATAAAGCACCCATAGTTTTGGCTATGGGTGCTATATAGTTTTACTCAATAAGAAAAAACCAACCAATCTTCATTATTAAATATCCCTATATAAAGTAATAGACGCGATTACGGTTCTATTGTTACTAGAAATAGGTAATTATTTCATATTCAATATAATTTAAAGTAAACAAAAGGTTTAGAAAAGCTTTTAAAAGAAGAAACCCGAACATTCCAAAATGAATTGGAAGTCGGGCTTCAAATGCTGATAGGCTATACTAAACACTAACCATTAACTATAAACATATAGCGTTACCAACAAAATCTTTATACTCGCAGAGTATCTAACTTTAATAATAGACGAAATATTGCCTAATTAGTTACAAAATTTATATTATTTAACATTATTTTATCATGAAAAAGACCCTAGTATTCGGAGCCTCCTTAAAACCAAATCGATATAGCAATTTAGCGATACATAGACTTGTTGATTCGGGGGTTGAAACCTTAGCTTATGGATTGAGAGAAGGTGAGGTTTCAGGAGTCAATATCAGCAATAATTTACACAAAATTAGTGATATTCATACAATTACCCTATATATAAATCCAAAAAGACAAGAAGAATATTATAATAGTATAATTTCTTTGGCTCCTAAAAGGGTAATTTTTAATCCTGGTACAGAAAATCTGGAGTTCTATAAACTATTGGAGAATAGCGGTATAGAAGTAGATATTGCTTGTACTTTGGTGCTTTTGGGTACTGGTCAATATTAGGCGATATCGGTAATGTTAGTGATTGTCTTTTTTTTACGAATGAGCCATAATCCTACAAAGGTTAGCAGACCATTCAACGGCAAAAGTTCATATCCGAAAATATAACCACCTAAATACTCAGTAGGCAACTTCGCTAAAATGAGAATTATCGATACACATACCAGTGCAACGATCCAAACATATTTATCTTTTATTTGATGTTTGGTAAAAATTCCGAAAGAGAATAATCCTAGCAGCGGTCCGTAGGTATATGAGGCTACCGTTAATAATCCATCAATTACATTTTTATCCAATATATATTTAAAAGAGATGACCACTAGAATTAACAAAACACTCATGCCAATGTGTGTAATTCTGCGGGTTTTTTTAGCTAGGTGTTCAGATTTTTTTTCGGTGTTTAAAAAATCCACACAAAATGATGTAGTTAACGAGGTAAGTGCGCTGTCTGCGCTACTGTAGGCCGCGGCAATTAAACCTAGCATAAACGTAACGGCAACCGTTATGCCTAAGCCACTGTTTAATGCAATTTCAGGAAATAAAAGATCAGACTTCGGCGTTCCGTCCATAAGTGGTAATGAAATGTTGTGCGTATCTGCGTAAATAAAAAGCAATGCACCTAAAAGCATAAACACAAAAGTGACCACTACTAGTACAATACTAAAGCTGACCATATTTTTTTGAGCTTCACCCAGATTTCTACACGTCAGGTTCTTTTGCATCATGTCTTGATCAAGTCCCGTCATACAGATAGTAATGAACATTCCGCCTAAAAATGATTTTACCAAATGGTTTTTAGAAGAAAGGTCATCAGTAAAAAAGGTCTTGCTATACTGTCCTAATTCTTCAGAGTTTATAAATTCTATGAAGGTCCAGTCCATTTTATCCAATATAAAATACATTGATAACCCTACAGATACTAGCATAAATAGGGTTTGTAAGGTGTCGGTCCAGACAATTGTTTTTATTCCACCTTTAAAGGTATAGATCCAAATAAGTAAAATGGACAGAATTACGGTAATTTCAAAAGGAACGTTCCAGGCATCGAACACGAATTGCTGTAAAACGATAGCCACTAGAAATAAGCGAAATGCAGCACCAAGAACTCTAGAGATGAAAAATGAAATAGCGCCCACTTTATAACTTACGAAACCAAAGCGATCATCTAAATACTGATAAATTGAAGTAACATTTTGTTTGTAATAAATAGGAAGAAGTACAAACGCGGTAACCATGTAGCCTAAAAAGTACCCAAAAACAACCTGCATGTAGCTGAACTGAGAAGCGTCGACCCAACCCGGTACAGAAATAAAGGTTACTCCAGATAAAGACGCACCCACCATACCAAAAGCCACTAAATACCATGGCGACTGCTTACCGGCCTTAAAGAAATCTTCGTTAGTATCATTTTTGCCCGTGAAATAGGAGATAATCAAAAGCAAAACAAAGTAACCAGAAATTAAAATTAAAATATGAGAGGCGTTCATGGTGTAAAATTTGCGGCAAATTACAAAAAGTTACAGGAGGTAGTGCGATAACTTAAAATCTTAAAGTTTAAATTGAGAATACTTTAATTAGTAAATGAAAATCTATTCGAATATTTCTTTACCCATTAAAATTTGATACCTTTTACAGTAATAAATCCTAAACTAAATTAATCATGCGACGAGAATTTCTTTTAAAGAACAGGGCTTTACTTCCCTTATTAATAATCAGTTTATTAGTTAGTAATGTGTTGATTGGTCAGGAAAGTATAATAGCGGACAAAAAAATTAACAAAGAGGTTGGAAAGCTATTAAAAGATAAAAGTATTAAAAGTGCTTTTGAGTTTATAGACGCGATTGAAAATGAAACGGAGAAAGACTTAATTAAGTTGACCGAAATACCGGCTCCGCCATTCATGGAAGCTAAAAGAGCAGAAGCGTTTAAAAATATGTTTATTGAAGCAGGTTTAGAAAACGTATCAATAGATGAGGTTGGTAATGTTATTGGAATTAAAAAAGGAACAGATGGTGGTAAGATAGTTGTTTTAGATGCTCATTTAGATACTGTTTTTCCTGAAGGTACAGATGTAACAGTAGAGAAGAAAGGAGATACCCTATTCGCACCAGGTATAGGTGATGACACCAGAGGGCTCTCTATGTTAATTGCTGTTTTTAAGGCAATGAAAAAGGCTGATTTAAAAACCAAGGCAGATGTTTGGTTCGTTGGTACAGTGGGTGAAGAAGGTTTAGGAGATTTACGTGGTGTTAAGCATTTGTTTAGAGATGGTGCGGTAAAAATAGACTCTTGGATATCAATTGATGGTGGTGCTATTGGCAGGGTTAATAATGCAGGGTTGGGTTCAGTTAGATATAAAGCTTTATTCACAGGAAAAGGAGGTCACTCATGGGGAGCTTTTGGGTTGGCAAATCCTCATCATGCGCTTGGTTTCGCAATAAAAGAATTTACAGAGAATGCAAAAGTATTTACAGATGAAGGAGCTAAAACAAGTTTTAATATAGGTAGAATGGGAGGTGGTACTTCTGTAAATTCTATTCCTTTTGAATCTTGGATGGAAGTTGATATGCGGTCAGTAGATAGTGGCAGATTAAAAGAGGTAGAAGCTATTTTTAAACAATCAATGCAGACCGCTTTAGAGGAGTATAATAATACCGGAGTTGATGATAAAATTTCATTAGAGTTAATAAAGATTGGGGACAGACCATCTGGAGAACTCTCGTTAGATACCCCGTTAGTGCAGCGTGCCATTAGTACCACTAGTTTATTTGGGTATGAACCAAGTCTTACCAGAGGGTCAACAAATGGTAACATTCCAATTTCTTTAGGTGTTCCGGCAATAACGATTGGTAGAGGAGGCGTTGGCGGCGGCGCACATTCACTTCATGAATGGTGGGTTAATGAAAATGGAGCAGAAGCCATAAAATTAGCATTATTACTTACGGTGATCGAAGCTGGTCATGACAAATAACTTTTAGATTTTCTGATTTATAGAAAACACTTCTTGATTAAGATGGTTTCTGTATAGTAATTATATGTTCTAAACTTTTTAAATGTTAAATAATTTTGTGAAAAGGGTGAGGTATGCTTTTCAAGTTTAGTTGTAAATTTATACCGAATTAAGCCTATGGATTTTTCGTCAAAATTATTAGAAAACGCAGTATATGAAGTTTCGCAGTTGCCAGGTATCGGTAAGCGAACCGCATTGCGTTTGGTATTGCATTTATTGAAGCAGCCAGAGCAACGAACAGAAAATCTTTCTACATCTTTGGTAGATTTAAGAAGTAAAATACAATTTTGCGAAAATTGCCATAATATTTCAGATACCACAATGTGCGAAATATGTGCCAACCCTAAAAGAGATGATGCAGTAGTATGTGTCGTAGAAGATATTAGAGATGTTATGGCCATTGAAAATACAGGTCAATTTAGAGGAAAGTATCATGTGCTTGGGGGTAAAATATCACCTATGGAGGGCATTGGTCCTCAGAATTTGAAAATAGGAACCTTGGTAGATAAAGTGAGAAAAGGCGTCGTAAAAGAATTAATTTTTGCATTAAGCTCAACTATGGAAGGCGACACCACCAATTTTTATATCTATAGACAAATAGAAGGGTTAGCTGTAAAAACCTCTACAATTGCAAGGGGTATAGCTGTTGGCGATGAATTAGAATATGCTGATGAGGTTACTTTAGGAAGAAGTATATTGAATAGAGTGCCGTTTGAGGGTTCTTTTCGACAAGATTAGTTTTTTGAATTTCAAGTAAATGTCAATAAAAAGGTATTTATTTTATTATTTTTGCAAAAAATATAAACAAAACAAGCTTTAAATTATCGATATGCCAAAATTTGAATTGAAACTACCACGTATGGGAGAGAGTGTTGCAGAAGCAACATTAACGTCATGGTTAAAAGAGGTAGGTGATACGATTGAAATGGACGAGGCCATTTTTGAAATTGCTACAGATAAAGTTGATAGTGAGGTGCCGAGCGAGGTAGATGGCATTTTAATTGAAAAATGCTTCAATATTGATGATATTGTCAAAGTGGGGCAAACCGTGGCCATCATACAAGTTGGTGATGATGTAGATGTACCAGATGTTTCGAACATGGTCAATGAAGAAAAGGAGCAAGAACCAGTTCTTGAAGAAATGGTTGCTGTAGCTGAATCGGCTGTAGCTCAAGCTAGGGCAGAAACTTCAAATGTTCATTTAAGTGGGGCCTCTGATCGTTTTTATTCTCCGTTAGTTAAAAACATAGCTAAAGAAGAGGGTATTTCTTTCGACGTGTTAGAAACAATACCTGGTACAGGTAAAGATGGTAGGGTTACCAAAGATGATATATTAAGCTTCGTTAAAACCGGAGTTACCAAGCCGGTAGAACAAGTTGCTACACCTGCTAAAGTAGATGTGCAAGATAGCGTAGCTGCGGCACCAGTTGCTAAAGCAGAAACACCTGCGGCCGAAAAACCTAGTATGCCAATTTCTCGTGGCGATGAGGTTATACCGATGACACGAATGGGCAAATTAATTGCCAAGCATATGACAGACAGTGTTTCTACATCTGCACATGTTCAAAGTTTTATCGAAGTTGATGTAACCAATATCGTGAATTGGCGTAACAAGCTAAAAGACGCGTTCTTTAAAAGCGAAGGTGAAAAACTTACTTTTACTCCAATTTTTATGGAGGCGGTAGCTAAGGCGTTAAAGAAATATCCGATGATGAATATTTCAGTAGATGGCGATACCGTAATTAAAAAGAAGAATATTAATATAGGTATGGCGGCTGCGTTACCAGATGGTAATTTAATCGTTCCTGTGATCAAAAATGCAGATCAACTGAATTTGGTAGGCATGGCCAAGGTTATAAATGACTTGGCAGATCGTTCAAGAAATAACGCTTTAAAACCAGATGAAGTTCAGGGAGGTACGTATACCGTTACTAATGTAGGTACATTTGGTAGTGTATTTGGTACACCGATTATTAATCAGCCACAAGTAGGTATTTTGGCGTTAGGTGCTATAAGAAAAATACCGTCAGTAATTGAGACTCCTGAAGGAGATTTTATTGGTATTCGTAGTAAAATGTATCTATCGCACAGTTATGATCATAGAGTTGTAAACGGTGCTTTAGGTAGTATGTTCGCAAAAGCTGTAGCCGACTATCTTGAAGGGTGGGATGTAAACCGAGAAATTTAGATGTATAAAAATCTATAGTTAAAAATCCGACAATACTTCTTGTGTTGTCGGACTTTTTTTGCATATTATATTGGTTTATAAAGGTTTGAGAAGTATTTTAACATACTAATTGTGTTGAATTTTTTGAAATTATTTTAGTTTCTAAATTTCGAGGCAAAAAATTAATAGCGAGTAATTATATGTGTCTAAAAAACGAAAGGGTATCTTTGTTAAAAGTAGAACACGTATGGAATTAAAGCTTACCAGACCTATTTGCTTCTTTGATTTAGAGACAACTGGGGTCAATGTAGCAAAAGATCGTATTGTAGAAATAGCGATATTAAAAGTTTACCCTAACGGTAATAAAGAGAGTAAAACATGGTTAGTTAATCCTGAGATGGTAATACCAGAAGAGGTAATTGCCGTTCATGGTATAACGAATGAAAAGGTTGCTAACGAACCAACTTTCAAAGAACTTTCAAAAGAAATTTATAAGATTATAAAGGATAGTGATTTAGGCGGATTCAATTCCGATCGATTTGATATTCCTTTATTGGCAGAAGAATTATTACGTGCAGATATCGATTTCGATATGAAAAATACGGTATCTGTAGATGTGCAGACCATTTTTCATAAGATGGAAAAACGTACGTTAGAAGCAGCTTATAAATTCTATTGTGATAAAGATTTAACCGATGCGCATAGTGCAGCGGCAGATACCAATGCTACGTATGAAGTATTGCTTTCTCAATTAGATAGATACCCTGATCTTGAAAATAATATCAAAAAACTTTCAGAATTCTCAAGAAGAAAGCAATCGGTAGATTTCGCAGGTTTTATAGCTATGGATGAAGAAGGGGAAGAGGTATTCTCTTTTGGTAAGCATAAAGGCAAAAAGGTTCATGCGGTTTTAGAAAATGAACCAGGGTATTTCGGTTGGATGCTAAATGCCGATTTTCCATTGTACACAAAAAAGATTCTTACTCAAATTAAACTGAGCAAACTCAATAATAAATTAGGTTAAAAATGCGCATTTGTTTAGTAATATTTCTTTTGATGATGGGGGTAAGTCATGCCCAAGAAGTTTTGGTCGAAGGTCATGTATATGATGATAAAACAAAAACGGCTGTACCGTATGCCAATATTAGTTTTTTAAAGACCTTAAAAGGAACTTCAAGTGATGAAGAGGGGTATTTTTACATCGATGTTCCCGAAGATTATTTAGAGCGAGATGTGCATGTATCGGCGTTAGGTTTCAAAGATACTATTATGCCGGCGAGGGTTATTAAAGAGAAAAAGAAGATATATATGCAAGAGGAAACTTTTGAGCTTGAAGAGGTGGTCGTTGTTCAGAGCTTAGGAAATTCGCAAGTGTTAAACCCAGTTAGTTCGTATAGTATTAAAAGTGGTTTTTCGTCAGCAGAGACTCCATGGGTATTGGCGTTATACTTCCCGAATATTGGGGCTGCCAAAAAGTATTTAGAGAAAATTACCATTCACGTTCAGCAAAATAGTCAGTTTAAGAGAGAGTCGTCAAAATTTAGACTTCGTTTGTATGATGTAGATAAAGACACACGTAAACCAAGTAACGATATCATTCGAAAAAGTATCATATTAGAAAGTTCAAAAACAGAAGATTATGTTTCTATCGACTTATCGAGCATGAACATTAGAATACCTGACGAAGGTATATATGTGGGGTTAGAATGGATATTTCTTCCGTATAACTGGTACACAAATACCTATAAACATGCTATTACGATCAAGAACGTTGTAGAAGACCGTTTTGCACCTACATTTGCTGCTGTTTATCAAAAAAACCAGAATTTTAAAACAATGGTTTATGGTATGGGCGAATGGACAGATTTTGCAATTAAAGCACCAGGTAATAATGAGAATTTGATACCTGCGATAAGTCTTAAATTTTCAAATAAAAGATAAAATAAGTATGAAGATTATATGTATTGGCAGAAATTACACTGCGCATATCGATGAACTTAAGAACGAAAGACCCGAAGAACCGGTAGTTTTTATAAAACCAGATTCTTCTGTTTTGCCAAAACAGCAAGATTTTTATATTCCCGAATTCTCAAATGATGTACATTATGAAGTTGAGGTTTTGGTAAAAATCAAAAAAGTAGGCAAACATATTAGCCAAGAATTTGCACCTACCTATTATGATGAGATTGGTCTGGGAATAGATTTTACAGCAAGAGATGTACAGTCTAAATTAAAAGAGAAGGGTCTGCCTTGGGAGAAAGCCAAAGGTTTTGATGGTGCCGCGGTAATAGGCGAGTGGTTGCCAAAGACAGATTTTAAAGATGTCAATAATCTTAATTTTAAGTTGTTAAAGAATGATGAGGTTGTTCAAGAAGGCAATACCAGTTTTATGCTTTGGAAGATAGATGAAATAATCGCCTATGTTTCAACGTTCTTTATGTTGAAAAAAGGAGATATTATTTTTACTGGAACACCTGCCGGTGTTGGCAAAATAAGTCCAAATGACTATCTTACAGGTAGTTTGGAAAATAGAGAGCTTTTTACCTTAAAAATTAAATAATGATTTATAACCTGGATAAGATTAATGAGATGGCAGAAGGTGATCAGGATTTTATAAATTCTGTTATTGCTGTTTTTTTGGAAGAAGTACCTGAAGATTTAGAAGCTTTAGAAAAAGCCCTGCTAGAAAAAGACCATGATCAAGTGTGTAAACTTGCACATAAGATTAAGCCAAATGTAGATTTACTCGGAATGGAGCAAACCCGCGCCATAGCTTTAGAGCTAGAAACTTTGGGTAAGCAAGAGGCTAATATGGCTGAGATAGAGAAAAGATTTCCATTGCTCAAGACTGATATCAACCAGGTTGTAGCAGAGTTAAAAAACGATTTTCACTTATAATGCTAGCCGAAATAATTACCATTGGCGATGAAATTCTCATCGGTCAAGTTATTGATACGAATTCCGCATTTATAGGTAAAGAGCTGAATAAAATTGGTATTTCGGTATATCAGATTACTTCGATTCAAGATGACCGCGAACATATCTTAAAGGCTTTTAAAGATGCATCAGAACGTGTAGATGTTGTTTTAATTACAGGTGGTCTGGGTCCGACGAAAGATGATATCACCAAACACACACTGTGCGAATTCTTCAATGACGAACTAATTGAGAATGCAGAAGTATTGGCGCATGTAGAAGAACTGTTTGCTAAATATATAAGCAACACCCCAATATCAGATATTAATAGAATGCAGGCTTTGGTACCAAGTAAGGCCGAGGTTTTACATAATGCGAACGGTACTGCACCTGGTATGCTGATCAGACAAAATGAAGTAACATTCATTTCAATGCCTGGCGTGCCTTTTGAGATGAAGTACCTTATGACGGAATCTGTAATTCCTAAATTGGCAGTTTATTATAAAAGACCACATATTATTCATAGAACGATAATAACCTATGGTTTAGGTGAGAGTGCAATTGCCGCTCGAATTGAGGCTTGGGAAGATAATTTACCTTCTAACATTAAATTGGCATACTTACCTAATTTGGGTAAGGTACGGTTGCGATTATCGGGTAAAGGACCTAATTATGATGAATTGGCAGCTGCCATGAATGCCGAGTCTGATAAATTATATCCGTTGATAAGGGATATTGTTTACGGACTAGAAGATGATGAAAGTTTAGAAGAAATTGTCGCGAAATTATTGACAGATAAAAATTTAACGCTATCCACTGCCGAAAGTTTTACGGGAGGTAAAATTGCGGAAAGAATAACATCGATTCCTGGTGCCTCAAACTACTTTAAAGGTACGGTGGTCAGTTATGCCACCGAAGCTAAAATAAACGTGCTTAAGGTGCCTAAAGAATTAATAGAGCAACATTCTGTAGTAAGTTCTGAAGTGGCAACAGCAATGGCAAAAGGTGCAAAGGAATTGATGAAAACCGATTTTGCAATAGCCACAACAGGTAATGCAGGACCTACAAAAGGCGATTCAAATGCCAAGGTAGGAACAGTATTTATTGCAATAGATGGACCGAAGACGAAAATTGTACAAGAATTTCAAATGGGAAGCACTCGTGAGAGGGTTGTGGAAAAGTCTGTAAATAAGGCTTTTGAGTTGCTTCAAAAAGAAATTTTAAAAATGTGATGTTTATTGTTGTTGGAACGATAAAAAAGATATAAATTTGCACCCTGTTTAAAAGAAAAAGTCAGTACGATGTCAAAAGTTTGTGAAATTACGGGTAAGAAGGCGATGTTTGGAAACAACGTATCGTTTTCAATTAATAAAACTAGAAGAAGATTTGATGTAAATCTATCTAAAAAACGTTTTTACATTCCAGAGGAAGACCGTTGGATAACACTTAAAGTTTCTACAAGAGCTTTAAAAAGTATCAATAAAAAAGGGATATCTGCTGTTTTGAAAGAAGCAAAAGCAAAAGGATTAGTTATTAAGTAATCTGGAAAATAGAGCGATAAGATGGCAAAGAAAGGTAATAGAATACAAGTTATATTAGAATGCACTGAGCATAAAGAATCTGGTCAACCAGGTACTTCAAGATATATCACTACCAAGAATAAGAAGAACACTCCTGAGAGATTGGAAATTAAAAAATTCAATCCTATTCTTAAGAGAATGACCCTTCATAAAGAAATTAAATAGATTTTTCTTCTAAGAAAATCACTAAAAAAATAAGTCATGGCTAAGAAGACCGTAGCAAGTTTACAAACAAGTTCTAAAAGATTGACAAAGGCAATAAAAATGGTTAAGTCACCAAAATCAGGTGCTTACGTTTTTGTTGAGCAAGTAATGGCACCAGAAATGGTTGATGCTTGGATTGCCAAGAAATAAGAAAAATTACTTTTAGTAGTTATTAAGCCCCTTTCCTACGAAAGGGGCTTTTTAATTTTTATATTTGAATAACCATATGATGAACAATGAGCTTATTTAAAAAAATATTTTCTTCTCAAAAGAAGGAAACCTTAGATAAAGGTTTAGAAAAAACAAAATCCAGCTTCTTTTCTAAGTTAGGAAAGGCTGTTGCCGGCAAGTCTAAAGTAGATGATGACGTACTAGATAATCTTGAAGAAGTCTTAGTTTCTTCAGATGTAGGGGTAGATACTACTTTAAAAATTATCAAAAGAATAGAGGCAAGGGTATCGCGCGATAAATATGTGGGTACCGATGAGCTGAATGCTATACTAAGAGAAGAAATAGCAGGTCTTTTATCTGAAACCAATACTACAGACGATATAGATCTTCAAATACCTAAAGGCAAAAAACCATATGTAATTATGGTGGTTGGGGTAAACGGGGTTGGTAAAACAACCACTATCGGTAAATTGGCATATCGATTTAAAAACCAAGGATTAAAAGTTGTTTTGGGTGCGGCCGATACATTTAGGGCAGCGGCAATTGATCAATTACAAGTATGGGCAGATCGTGTAGATGTACCTATAGTAAAGCAACAAATGGGTAGTGATCCTGCATCTGTAGCTTTTGACACGTTGAGTTCTGCCGTTACACAAGATGCAGATGTTGTAATTATAGATACCGCTGGTAGATTACATAACAAGGTCAATTTAATGAATGAGCTGACCAAGGTAAAACGTGTAATGCAGAAAGTAGTAGATGACACTCCGCATGAGGTATTGTTGGTGCTAGATGGTTCTACGGGTCAAAATGCATTCGAGCAAGCAAAACAATTTACAAAAGCGACCGAGGTAACAGCTTTGGCTATCACAAAATTAGACGGTACTGCTAAAGGCGGTGTGGTTATAGGTATTTCTGATCAGTTTAAAATACCGGTAAAGTATATTGGTGTTGGCGAGGGTATTGAAGATTTACAGGTATTCAATAAACACGAGTTTGTAGATTCATTCTTTAAAATTTAAAATTGAGGCACTACTGGTTCATATTCCCTCTTTTACTATGCACTATTAGTTGGGGGCAAATGAACCACCCAAAAGCTAGTCCGTTTTCTAAGGTCGAGCAAGAAGTAGGGTTGTCAAAGATTACGGTCGAATATTCAAGACCATCTGCAAAGGGTCGTGCGTTGTTTGGTAAGCGTAAAAGTGGCGAATCTGGTTTGGTTCCTTATGGTCGTATATGGCGTGTAGGTGCCAATGAATCTACCAAGATTACATTTAGCAACGATGTTTTAATTGCCGATCAACTACTCTCAAAAGGTACATATGCTTTATATGCTTTTCCAGAAGAGAAGGAGTGGCAAGTTATCTTTCATAATAACACTACACATTGGGGCGATGGTCGCACAAATTACAATCCAGATGAAGATGCTTTACGTATTCTGGTCGTACCTACGCAAACCCTAGATTTTCAAGAAAGTTTTTTGATTTCTTTCGATGGTCTTGATCATAACGGTACAGTAATGAATTTAAATTGGGGAACAACGCAAGTGTCCGTTCCTATGTCTTTTGATACCAAGTCAATAATGCAACTGCAGATTGATGAAAGACTAGCTAACTCACCCACAGCACAAACCTATTACGAAATTGCACGATATTATCAAGAGCAGGGTATTCATCAAGACAAAGCTCTTGGGTATGTTGAAGAGGCCATTAAAAATTCAGGTAATACTTACTATTTTTATAGAGTGAAATCATTGATTTTAGCAGATTTATTGAGATATAATGAAGCTATTACAGCAGCTGAAATATCTTTGAAGTTGGCTGAAATAGAGGGCAAAGATGAATTTGTTCGCCTAAATCTGAATTCTATTAGCAATTGGAAAACCCTTCGTAAAAAATAAATAACCGTATGAAAAAGCATCTTTTATTATTAGTCGTCATCATGTTAAGTGCTTGCAAAAATGAGCAAGACGCAAAAAAGGAGGAAGTAATTCTTTGGACCCCATATAACGATTCTATAGAAGTTGCTGCGAATGCAGACCATGAAAATGGTCGTATGCAGTACAAGTTGATTCAATCGAAGGTGTTAGATAAAAATGAAGTATTTACACCTTTATACGAAGAGGTTTCTAAACTGACAGAAGCAGCATATAAAGAACTGCTTCCTATGATTTTGGAACAAGACATTTTGGTTATAAGAAATCATATTAAGGAGGGCAGGTTAACCTATGAAAATCTGGTGCTGTTTTATTTATACCGTATTTATAAATATGAGTTGAATAATGCTACTACTTTAAATACTGTAATTGCTCTTAATAAAGATGTAGTAGCGCAAGCACGAGAACTAGATAAGCAGAACGAAATGGGGGTAACCGCTCAAATTCAACACCCTATATTTGGTATGCCTATTTTGTTGAAAGACAATATCAATACCTTGGGTATGAAAACCACTGCAGGTTCAATTGCGTTAATGGATAATGAAGTTGATGATTCGTTTATCGTTCAGCAATTAAAACATAACGGTGCTTTGATTTTAGGTAAGGTCAATTTAAGTGAATGGGCATATTTTTTATGTTCAGGTTGCCCGGTAGGGTATAGTGCTTATGGTGGTCAAACTCTAAATCCGTACGGGCGAAGAATATTTGAAACAGGCGGTTCTAGTTCAGGTAGTGGTACTTCGGTAGCTGCCAATTATGCCGTTGCTGCAGTAGGTACAGAAACTTCAGGTTCTATTTTATCACCAAGCAGTCAAAACTCTGTTGTAGGTTTAAAGCCGACTATTGGGGTATTGAGTAGATCGGGTATTGTGCCTATTTCAAGCACCTTAGATACACCTGGGCCAATGACTAAAAATGTAAAGGACAATGCTATTTTACTTTCTGCCATGCTAGGTTATGATGAGTTAGACTCGGCTTCTGTAGAAGATGTTTATCCGGGAATATTATCCTCATACTTACACCCAACACCTTTTTCAGAAATGCGATTAGGGGCTATAAAAGAGCTGATGGAGACCGACAGTATTTATAAAAATACCGTTGAAGATTTAAAAGAAGCTGGCACAACAATTATCGAATTTACCCCACCAGAGGTTTCTATGGATGGATTTCTTAGCATTTTGAACATTGACATGCGAAATGATTTAAAGAAATATCTAAAAGAAAATACCGATCCCGAGTTAGTAAAAATTACTTCAATTAAAGATGTGGTGACATTTAATATTGCAGATTCGTTGGTTAGAATTCCTTATGGGCAAGCATTGTTTGAAGGTATATTATCAGATACTACCACAATTGCCCAATTGGAAGAAATAAAATCTAATCTTGAAAAAAATGGACAAACTTTCTTCGATACAGCGATGGATAAGTACAAGCTAGATGCTGTTTTATCGATTAATAATTACCATGCTGGTTACGCTGCAGTTGCTAAATATCCTGCTCTGACAATACCTATGGGATATAAAACATCTGGCGAGCCTATAAGTTTAACCTTTATTGGAAAGCCATATTCAGAAGCTAACCTATTACGTATAGGAAAATCTTATGAAGATAAATTTCCAAAAAGGGTCATATCTGCAGACTATCAGAATTAAATTAACCTGTTAAGATGAAAAGACGAAGCTTTGTAAAAAAGACTTTTCGGTGGGTAACTGGTTTGGGTGTATTGACGGGATTATATAGTTGGCAAATAGAACCTTTTTGGATGCAGTTTGTACATTTAAAAATGCCCCTTAAAAATTTGCCCGATCATCTTGTCGGTAAAACGGTAATGCAAATAAGCGATGTGCACATTGGTAATTCTTTCGATTATCAATACATCATAGAGTCATTTAAAGAAGCACAAGAATTACAACCTGATTTTGTGGTATATACGGGCGACTATGTAACCTATGAAAATAATGAGCAAATAAATCAATTACAAGAGGTGCTTAAATATGTGGTTAAAGGTACTTTAGGTACCATTGGCATATTAGGAAATCATGACTACGGAATTGATTTTGTTGAAGCCGATGTGGCACAAAAAATTACGAAGAGCCTAGAAGATGTGGGTGTGACGATGTTGCGAAATGATGCTGTAGAAATAAACGGACTCAATTTTATAGGGATGGACGATTTCTGGGGAAGTAATTTTTATCCTGAAAAAGCTACGGCAAAATACAATCCCGAGAAAGCAAATATTGCCCTATGTCACAATCCAGATGTTTGCGATCTGCCTGTCTGGAATAATTTTAAAGGTTGGATACTCTCTGGTCATACCCATGGCGGACAGGTAAAACCACCTTTTCTGCCTGCATTGATATTACCGGTAAAAAATAAAAATTATGATGCTGGTATTAAAGATTTAAAAGATGGCAGAACCCTATATATCAATAGTGCCTTGGGTTGTTTGCGTCAAGTACGTTTTAATGTAAGGCCAGAAATTACAGTATTTGAATTGGCAAAAGAAGTTTAATAAATTACGGAATTAGTCAATAGACTGAATAACCTCTTCAGCCGATAATCTAGATTTTCCTATTAATTCTGGCTGGTTACCATCTTCAGCATCACGATATCCAATTGCAACAGAGAAAAGGACTTTGTGATCTTCGATTTTTAGAATATCCTTATACTTATCAGGCTCAATACCTTCCATAGGTGTAGAATCTATTTCCATAGACGCGCAAGCCGCTAAAAAGAACCCAAGAGTAATGTATACTTGCTGAGATAGCCAGTTGATCGTTTTTTCTTTAGGTTGCTCTTTTACAAATTGCTTGTAAAAATTAACCGAACCTTCAGATAAGTTTTTTTCTACATGACGTTCAAATTGCTCAAGATTATCTTTAACACTAAAAACTACCAAATGACTGGCATCTTTAATTTTCGGAGCATTGAAGAATGAAGCTTCTGCCAAAGCGTCTTTTGTTTCTTTATGAGAAACAAAAGAAAATAACCATGGTTGGCTATTGATGGAAGACGGACTTAATTTTAAAATATGTTTTAAGTCGTCGATCTGCGGATTAGAAATTTTCTTAGACCCATCAAACTTTTTGGTAGTGTATCTTTTTTCGGCAATACTTCTAAAATCCATCCTAATAATTTTATGCAAAAATAAGGATACTTATTTTCTAAAAATCACCAGTAATAGAAGATGTTGCTAAAAAAGAAAAGAAAGTTCTATTCTATGATGGCATTAATCAATCCCCAAAGTTCATTATCGAAATTAGACGGCCCTAAAAGCTCTTCGTTACTAGCGTCACCCATACGAACCACTACCAAATCTAAGCTAGGTACCATATAAAGTTTTTGATCGTTTAACCCGAGTCCGGCATACATATCTGCAGGGGCGTTAGGAACTAAACTACCCATAAACTCTTCGACAGAATTAGGAAGTCTAAAACTACTTTTGCCATTTAACCAATATAAATATCCGTAAGAAAGATTTAAGTCTTGAGAACTATTTGTCATAGCATTAAAATAGCTCTGATCAGAAAGAATCGAAGTCCCGTCCCAATTACCTTGGTTCAAGTTCAAAATTCCGAAGCGGGCCATGCTTCTGGCAGAACTATAGAATATATTGTTGTAACCAACTTTTATAAATAAACCTTGCATGCCAATAGGTTCTTTTATTTTTGAAGAGAAATATGAATTGAAATCAGTATCGGTAGCATTGGCAATTACATCATCTAATAACGTATATGGTGCATTATGATAATACCAAAAAGAACTAGGGTCATTTAAATATGATAGACATTCTGGGTCTGTACAAAAAATACTATCGACGGTATAATCAAGACCGGTAGTCATGGTCAATTGATTTTTAATGGTAATGTTGTACTCTTGCTCTAACGGCATGTTCGACCAACCTTCACCCAAATAATTGGAAGTAGAATCTGTAATTTTTAAGAATTCTTCTTCTTGAGCAATACCGGTAAGCATAGCGGTTAAATTTTTTCCGGCTGAATTCCATGCATGATTATCATCAGACTTAAAATCGCCGAAGTATTTTTCAATAACCATTCTACCATTTTTAAGAATGATAAAAGCATCAGTGTTGTTGTTTTCTAAGAAAAAATACAAGTTGCTTACTTGGTCTTCGTTCCATCCTAGGTTTTCCATAGAAATAGTTTCCCATTCATTAGCTCTAGAAATGGGCGGAAAATACGGTGTACTTGGTATCGGTGCCACTGCCGGCGGTGTTCCACTTTTGCCAGTTTCTGATGTAGGTTCAGAATCACTTGAGCATGAAACAAAAATTGATAATAGGGCAAGCAGGCTGAAATATTGGGAGAATTTCATGGTTAATTTAAGATTTGGGTATTGATAAACTGTAATCGAATAAAGATTACAGGTAAATTTGTCCATATCTAACGTTTTTAAATACCCAAATCGTATTTTTGCACCCCAATTTAAATTATGAGGACAAAAACTCTTAAGAAGAACAAAATCAACGTAGTAACACTAGGTTGTTCAAAGAATGTTTATGATTCTGAAGTACTCATGGGCCAGTTAAAGGCTAACAACAAAGAAGTTGTACATGAAGAAGAAGGAAACATAGTTGTTATTAACACTTGTGGCTTTATTGCAAATGCAAAAGAAGAAAGTGTAAATACCATTTTAGAATATGTTCAAAAGAAAGAAGATGGTATCGTAGATAAAGTTTTTGTGACAGGTTGCTTAAGTGAACGTTACAAACCAGATTTGCAAAAAGAGATTCCGAATGTAGATGAATACTTTGGTACAAGTGAGTTACCGGGTTTGTTGAAGGCACTAGGGGCAGATTATAAGCATGAGTTGATAGGTGAGCGTTTAACGACCACACCTAAAAATTATGCCTATTTAAAAATTGCGGAAGGTTGTGATAGACCTTGTTCTTTCTGTGCTATCCCTATAATGCGCGGAAAGCATAAAAGTACTCCGATTGAAAATTTGGTAACCGAAGCTGAAAAGTTAGCGGCCAAAGGTGTTAAAGAGCTTATTTTAATTGCACAAGATCTTACTTATTATGGTTTGGATCTATATAAGAAAAGAAATCTTGCCGAGCTTTTAGAAGCTTTGGTAAAGGTTGAAGGTATAGAATGGATACGTTTACACTACGCATTTCCTGCAGGTTTTCCGATGGATGTATTAGATGTAATGAATAGAGAGCCAAAGGTTTGTAACTATTTAGATATTCCTTTACAGCATATATCTGACCGTATTCTTAAAAGTATGCGTCGTGGTACAACTGAAGCTAAAACAACCAAATTACTTAAGGAATTTAGAGCTGCAGTACCAGAAATGACTATTAGAACTACGTTAATCGTTGGTTACCCTGGTGAAACTGAAGAAGATTTCGAGATTCTTAAAAACTGGGTAGTTGCCATGCGTTTTGAGCGTTTAGGTTGCTTTACCTATAGTCATGAAGAAAATACACATGCATATTCATTAGAAGATGATGTGCCAGAAGAGGTAAAACAAGAACGTGCCAATATTATCATGGAAATTCAATCTCAAATTTCTTGGGAATTGAACCAGAAGAAAGTAGGGAAGACCTTTCGTTGTATTATAGATCGTAAAGAGGGTAACTACTTTGTTGGCAGAACGGAATTCGATTCTCCAGATGTTGATAACGAGGTTTTAATAGATGCAGCTAAGCATTATGTGAAGCAAGGTGAGTTTGTAAATATTAAGATTACTGAAGCGGCTGACTTCGACCTTTATGGTGAACCGGTTGTGTAGGTTTAATTAAATAGAAATCCTGCTTTAAAACCGCCCCAATGGGCAGAATTACCAGAAGTAAATTCTTTTGTAATCGTTGTTAGCGTATATTCTAAATACAGTTTTCTGTATTTAAGTATGAGTCCGTAGTCGATTTGTGCGGTTAACCTTTCTATATTTTTCGAAGAAATGGTATATGGATTATCATTGGTAAAAATGCCTCCTTGCAAGGTGGCATCAAAACCAACTACATTAACTGTGGGCTGTGCAAAAGCATAAAATTTAAATTTCGAATATGTGCCATTTCTAGAAAACGGATTGTCTAATAGTCCCACAGTAGAATTAAATCCGAAAGATGTATTTGTAAATAAGGTCCCTACTTGTAGCGAAGTTATTGCTTGTATATTTCCTAAATTTTTATAATTGAAAATCTGTTTCTCATAGCCGATTTTATAGTTCAAGACTAAATCGTTCTGAATTTGATTGTCCCATCCACCGGGAGTTTTATTTTCTATTAATTTATGAATTGCTGTTTGCATTTCTCTGCCAAAAGCACCGGGACCAATTAGTCCGATACTTAACGATTGAGATAATCTTGATTTAGAAATGGTGTCTGTTGCAATAGCAAAACTCTTAATGTATATAGCAGCAGCATAGGGTCTATCATCAATTTGAATATTGGGACTAACAAAATCGCTGGGAGTATAGCCGATGTGTTCTAATGACAATCCGTATGTGAAGTAGCTGGTCTTTGGTTTAATGAAAAGATAATTTACCGGATTCTTGGCTAAGCTTCGATTCGCATATTCAAAACTATAGCCTTGAGTGTAATTTTTATCTGATGCAGCGAAAAAATCATTGTCATAATTAAATCGGAAATAGCTTTCACTGCCCATGTCTCTGAAGGAGGCAAGATTGTCTATTTTTTGGCTTAAAAGAACCGTAGGTACCACGAATAGAATTAGAATGTAATTTTTCATTACACTACTTACGATGAAATCTTATGAAGGTTTTAAATTGTTTTAGTGAGTGTTAAATAATAGGCGCTAAAAGTTTAGATAAAGTTTTTAGAATGAATGGAAGTTTTAGTTAAACTAAAGCTCCTTCTTCATCATTCCAATAGTGAAATAGCCTAGTAAAGCGATTACTACGCCCATAATTACCCACAACCACCATTTATTTTCGAAAATAGGATTGGTTATTTCAGTTTCTGGTTTGGGTATTTCTACTACGCTGCCAAAGTCTAGTTTTGTAATATTCTTTGGTAAAGAAACTGTAGTTTTTGAAATATCATAATTAGGGGAGTTCGCATATTGTTTTCCGTAGACAAGATAATAGTTAGCAGGTTGAATAAAACGTGTAGTTAAGGTATGCACATAACCTTTGAGTTTTATATCAGAAATTTTTAAAGGTTGGTTATCGTTATTTAAGATAATAATACGCAGATTTTGTGCTAGTGTGCCAGGTAATTGAAAGCTATTATCTTCTAGAGAAGAAAGTGTTCTTGTTGCTAAGGGGCTGAAATTTTTAAAGTATCCTTTTTCAGTTTTTACACTATCAACTAAATATTGAATAGAGATGGATCTGTAGTAATCGATGTTGTCATCAACAGTTAGTTCTAATAAGTTGAGGGGTACACGGTTTTGTAAATCAACATCTAAAATGGTTTTCTTGTCTTCTTGAGAAACGGTAAACGATTGTACATCATAATCACGATACTCCGCAGCTTTTTTTGCCTTTTTAACAATGTTTACTGATGTTAGATTCGGTTTTTCGGCACTTTTTATCAGTACTCTGTAATATCTAAAGCTTGCTTCAGGAAACTTTAATGTGGTAAATGAATAATTTGTTTGGTCATTATTAATAGATAGAATACGATAATCTTCTAGAATAGTGAACCACTCTTTCTGCTGTTGACTGCCTTCAAGGGTAACTTCCCAATTAAAATTAAGATCTTGAATGTTCAATAGAATCTCATTAATAGTTTCGCTCTTAGGTAGTTCGTAAGTGTAGAAATAGCCTTTAGAATTATTAACACTATTTAATAAATTGAACGCTATTTCAGAATTCGCATTTTCAGCTTTAGAAACTTTATGCAGGTATGGCGCTTCAATAGTATCTGTTGCGGTAACCCCATACACACGAATATCGCTCATGTTAGTATTTACATCTTCAAATACGACATTGGGTATTTCGATAGCGTGCCAAAGACTATCTATTCCTTTTAACTCTATTTTTTTAGAATAGGAATCCATCTGTCCGAAGCAAAATGTGATTGTAAAAAATGCAATTATGGTTAGAAGACTATGGTTTAGTTTCATCTGTAATAATGTGTTTGTATTTGTTGTAAAGAAATGAAATAATCAATAATAAGACACCCAACGATACAAATACGATGGTCTTAGAAATAGTATTCAGTGATGAAATATCATAGAAAAACAACTTAATTAGCGTGATGGAGAATAGCACAATTGCGCCAATACGTAAGTATTTTTTCTTTTTCCAAATGCCTAAAGCGATAAGTAAAAGAGCATAGAATCCCCAAAGAATACTAAGTCCTAGTTTATAAGATTGTTCAGACCCAGAAATATCCATCCAATTTAATAACTCGCTACTTGTTACCCATATAATTGCGGTGTGCATTAGAATCTCGAACGGAATTTTATAATTGATTTTTATGTACTCTTGTTTCGCTAATTTGTAAATGGCGAAGAGTAAAAACGCCAGAAATGCAAAGGAGATATAGCGCATGTATATGTTATATGCCCCAATATTATAATATTCTGAAAGCTCTTGGGTAAGGAAATTTTCACGCAGTTCACTTAACGTATAGAGTCCGTTAGTTAAAAAGATTAAAGTTATTAAAAGAGCAGAACCGAGGGCTACAATTCCTAAAACTTTGTTTTTAACTTTTATGATGTTTATGAAGCTTAAAGCACTAATGAAAAACATGGTATAAAGTATTAACCAAATAGCCTCAAGGTCTTTAAGATTATAGTTGAAATCTGGATAATAACCATCAGTACCTGTTAAGTCTATTTTAGATGCTTGAAAAGCATTGGTCCAGTACTGTTCAATTTCAAGATAGAAGGCAAAGAAAAGGGTACCCACAAATAAGGCAGGAATGCCAATTGTCATTAATTTTTGAACCACAGAAGGTTTTTCAGCGTTGAATTTTGATTGAATATAATTCATGAATCCGAAGACAGCAACGCAAAGGATAGATGTTAAGAAGGTAGTGTTTAATAATAGGCTCCATTCATCTGTGGTATTCATATACGAGTACCTTGCTGCCCAGTCCATCGTCAAGCTCAAGAAAGCCAATACAACTAGTATATATGAAAGGTATTCATAGAATTTTACTTTTTTGGTACGCCCGATCCAAAACAGTAGGGCGGCTTCGAAAGCCCAAAATAGTGTTACCCAATTACCATCTAATTGAACAGGTACGGCTATAGTAATAAATGTAAGTACAAACCCAGAGGTTAAAAAGAATAGCTTTCGATCAGCTAATTTTCTTTTGAATATAATTACAGTTATAGCAAAATGAATGACTGCATTTAGGAGGGTAAATAAACCTAGATAAAATTCTCCACCTTCATAATCATAAAGCCAGGCAATACCAAAGCCGTAAAAAATGAAAGAATTTAGCATAATCAGAACAATATCGGCAACTTGGAATTTTTCAGATTTTATTAATTTAAACGCTAAAAACGTAGCATAGAAAAGAGAAAAGAATAGGGCTAAAAATGTAAAGCCTATGGTAAAATCTTCATTAGAACTTGAGAGCACATACCAAGAGCCATAAATTAGCCAGGTAAAAGCAAAGGCTACGTAATAAAGCGCTTTCCAGTATTTCTTAAAGGAAATAACCAAAAGACCGATATTAATTAAGGCGATATAACTAAATAGTGCAGTAACATTACCTGAATCATTACTCAGCAGAAAAGGTACGGCATAAGCACCGACCAGACCAATATGTGCAATAATCTGTTTATTGTAATTAAGTGCGGCTACGACACCGAAAACGGTAAATAATAGCATAATACCAAACGCTACCATCTGCGGGAATAATCCGTAAAGGTCATAAGCGATATAAGTTAAGAAATAGAGTATAGCCAAAGCACCACTTACGAGCACGGCACTGTAACTTTGGTATTTTGCTTTGAGCTTAAATCCGAATCCTAATAAGCTAATACCTACTAAATACCCAAGTATAATTCTGGTTAGCGGACTTATTAAATTATTTTCGATAGAGTACTTTGCACCAATCCCAACACCAATTACGGTAATAAGTATCCCAATTTTATTGATTAGATTTTCACCAATAAATTTCTCAAGATTAGATTTACCTTTTGCTAGACTTATTTTCTTCTCAGAAATTATTTTGGGTTCTTCTTGTACAGAGTCAATTTCTATTGGTGTAGTAGCGGCAGTATCCATTTCTACTACTGTATCGACAACAACAGCTTCTTTTTCAACAATTACTTCTTGAGGTTTAGTTGTTTGATTGGTAGTCTCTTCGTTGAATTTTATCGCCTGGGTATTTCTAAGAATCTGAATATCCCTTCTAATTTCATTAACCTCAATATTAAAGTCTTGCTGCTTTCTTAAAAGCAGTTCTAACTTCTGCATCAGATTATTTATTTGGTCTTGATTGTTTGGCATTGGTGGTGGTTTTTACCCTAACAGGTTAGGGTCTTCTAATTTAAACGCAAAAGATCTAAATATGTTGGAAAAAAAATAGCGAACCCATAAAATAAAATATCCCCGAAACGATTTTAACTGTTTCAAGGATATATTTTAGGATAAATTTACTCGATAAACGAGATTTAAATGCTCAGACGCTGGTGTCGAAATCCCAATTAAATTTTCAATTCAATGCTCAGCGGTCTTGTACCGAAGTTATTTACTTTTCAAAATATAAATAAACATACATATCCATACTATATTCTGTAGTGTTGGTAGATACCAATCGCCATCCATTTTTCGCGTATTCGTTCAATTTTTCTTGAATCGCTTTATTTGATGAATTCGCTAAATAATTCCTATCAAAAGTTAATTTAGAACGAAAAATGAGCGTTTCAACTTTATATTCTTTCATACTATTTTTTTATTTAACCATGAATAAAGCGTTAGCGAAAAACAGCTTTCCGTTCTCCCAAAAACCTCTAAATAGCGGGTTGTCTACCATGTATATTACTTGTCCACGACCCATTTCTTCGGTACCGAAAATAAGGGTTTCTGCAATTTTCTTTTGTGCTTCGCTACCGGCAAAACCAGAAACAGGTTTGTTGGCGCCTTCACTTAAATAAACAGCGCTACCATTTTCTAGATATTTATATGATTGCACGCCAAGTTTTAACGTGAAGTAAGTATCGCTGTAACCGTAAGCTAGCGGATTTGTATTATCGACGGTCGCTTTAAAAATAGCGCCTGTAATGGCAGATTTGATCTGTTCTCTTTCAGATATTTCAAAAGATTCGATGGTATTGGTAGAATCTTTTTTAATTTCTTTTTCTTTAAGTGCGAAATCTTTGTCTGATGAAGTTAAAGCATCAATTGCACCACCCATAACAATTAGTTTTCCGCCTTGCTTCACCCAATCTTTTATTTTTTCTTTAATGTGAGTAGATAGAAAGCTGTTATATCCCCATCCGTCAGGTAAAATTAAAACATCGTAGGTGCTTAAGTCTACCTTGCCGAAATAATCTTCATCCAATACAGTAATAGGGTAATCTAATTGCTGTTCAAAAAAGTTCCATACTTCACCAAAACGTAGCGTAGAAGTAGGCTCCCCAGAAAGCACTGCAATGTTCAAACTTTGAATAACATCAACATAGCCAGAACCAAAATCTTTTCCACTTTCAACAAAGCCTGTGTTTGTCGAAATGAGGTTTTTAGAATGATTTACAGATGCTGTTCTAAGTATATCGTTAAAATTTTTCAACTGCTTATTATCACTCTTTGTAATAATCAAAGTACCGCGCTCATGAGAGATACCATCTAAAGTAAATGGTTTGTGCGCATAACGAACGCGTACTTTGTTACGTAGTAATTCAGCCAAGAACCTAGCATCTTTCATGCTATTCCAGTCTGATAAATAAGCGTAACTGTCTGGTTTTAAAACTCCATATTCAGTACCGTTATGTGGCGGGTAGGTTTTACTTATAAGGCTTTCACTGGCGATAGCATCTAATCCGTACGCATAAGGTAAAGACCATGCTGTAATGTCATAAGTAACAGAATCGCTAAGTTTCGCCATAGGTTCGAACAACACTTTAACCAATGTACTTTTTGGTTGATTTGATGAAATTACCAAACTTTTATCGCTACTTTTTATTGAACCAGCCTTACCGGTTGTATAGCTGTGTCCTTTAACAGTGGCATTCGTGCCTGCTTGATATTCAATTTCATGTTTGTCCAATAAACTAGCTAAAGCAGCTAATTTATCTGGGTTGCCATTCAGCACGTAACTATTGTATTTAAAATTTTTATTCAAGTAAAATTTCTTGAACTCATCGTTTAACTTAGTAACATTTTTAGAAGCAACTTCTACGGTAGACAGACCAGTTGTTAGATGATGAGAAATTCTATCTTTTAACGTAAGCGTATCTCCAATACTAGTAATAATGCCTAAACCGGCACGACCACTACCACCTTGCTCATAGGTCATACCAATACCACCATTATAGGTTGGGTAGGTATCACCATAACTTGGGTAAAGAAGATCAAATACTTCTTTTGTAAAATAAAACCAGCCATTTTCGTCAAAATATTTTGCGTGGTTCTTGCCAATAGTTTCTTGAAATTCCCTTTGAAAATCGGTTATTACTTCATGAAAAGGTTCTGCAGCAGGTGCAAAGTAATAAGGGTTATCTACACCTTGCTCATGAAAATCTACGTGTACATGAGGCAACCATTTATTAAACTGCTTTAAACGTTGCTGACTTTCAACTTGTGTAAGCCACGCCCAATCTCTATTTAAATCGAACATGTAATGATTACTACGCCCGCTCCACCAGTTTTCATGGTGTTCCTTACTATTAGGATCAACCTGGTTTGGAGAATTTTTAAACTGGTTATACCAGTTTACATAACGATCTCTACCATCTGGGTTAATACAAGGATCAATCAATACCACGGTATTTTCTAAGTAACTGCTTTTGCTGGTAAAAAGATCATATATGGTTTGCATTGAAGCTTCGGTACTCACACTTTCATTACCATGAACATTATAGCTAAGCCATACAATAGCTTTATCTGGCGAGCCTTCTCCATTTAAGTCCTTCATGTGCTCTTCTCGAATAGTATCGAGGTTTTGCATATTTTGTTTTGTAGAAATGGTAGCCAGTATAAGCGGTCTGCGTTCATTGGTTTTACCATATTCAATAAGCGTCATACGTTGCGGCTCGGCATCTGCTAAATATTGATAGTAATCAACAACTTCATGATGTCTTGTAAATTGTGTTCCTAGTTCATAGCCTAAAAACTCCGACGGAGATTTTAATTGAGCCAAACTTAACAATGGGATAAAAAGTAATGCGGTTCGTAGAATTAGTTTCATATAGTTATTTGTGTTCTGAGTGAGTCAAATCTATTAAAATAAATGCAAAATGACTTCCATTTGCTATGTATTTCACCGAGTAAATGGGTCTTTAATACTACGGGTAATTAACTTATATTTAGGAAATGTAAAACGAAAGGGTTTTATATTTACCAAGTATTTACTTTTTATATGGATATTGATTGTTTACCCCTAGAAAAAACAGGCTATTTTTCGAAATTAATTTGCGATTATACTGCAAAGGATCCCAAGCTTAACACCTTATACAATCGGTTTCCCGATATTGACGGATTTAAAGGACAGATTGAAGAGAAAGGTGCTCATTTTACTCAAGATCAACGAGATGTATTGTATTCTTCAATGCAGAATCAATATAAAAATACCGATACCTCTAAAGGTACGGCGGCTAATATTAAGCTGTTAAAAGAAAAGAATACGTTTACTATAGTTACAGGGCATCAGTTAAATCTGTTTACAGGTCCGCTATACTTTTTATACAAGATTATCTCTACCATTAATTTAACGAAGCAGTTAAAAAAGCAATATCCAGCTAGTAATTTTGTGCCTATATATTGGATGGCGACAGAAGATCATGATTTTGACGAAATCAATTATTTTAATTTCAAGGGATTAAAATTTCAATGGAATAAAGAGGCATCTGGTGCTGTTGGGCATTTGCCTACGGAAGGATTGGAGGAAGTTTTTGCATTATACTCTAAAACCATTGGCGACAGTAACAATGCTAAAAAGTTAAAAGAATTGTTTGAAAATGCATATCTGAAGCATGATAACCTAACGGATGCAATCCGGTTTTTAGCAAACGAAATTTTTAAAGATTACGGATTGGTTATTGTTGACGGTGATGATATCGACTTGAAAAAGACGCTTATACCGTATATGAAGAAAGATATTTTTGAACAAACTGCGTTCGAGAAAGTATCAGAAACCATTAAAGAAATAGAACAAATTTCATCTGATTATCCGGTGCAGGTAAATCCGAGAGAAATCAATTATTTCTATTTAAAAGATGGAATTCGTGAAAGAATAATAGAAAGTAAGGAGCACTATATAGTCAATGATACCAGTATTTCTTTCACTAAAGCAGCATTGGTAGAAGAGATGAATGCTCACCCAGAGCGGTTTTCGCCTAATGTAATTGCAAGACCATTATACCAAGAAGTAATTTTGCCTAACTTATGTTATATAGGCGGAGGCGGAGAGATTGCGTATTGGTTAGAGTTAAAGGCAGCTTTTGAAGCTATGAATGTTCCTTTTCCAATTTTATTGGTTAGAAATTCAGCTTTGATCATTACCGAGAAGCAAGCTGAAAAGCTAGAGCGAATGAATATTTCAAAGTCCGACATATTTTTAAAGCAGAACAGCCTAATCAATAAAAAGATTCGAGAAATTTCTAATATCGATATCGATTTTTCTCCACAAAAGAAATTGCTAGAAGAGCAATTTAAAAATTTATATGCTCTTACAGAAAAGACCGATAAGTCATTTTTAGGTGCCGTAAAAGCCCAAGAGGTAAAGCAGAAAAAAGGCTTAAATGCTTTAGAGAAGAGATTATTACAAGCTCAGAAAAGAAAATTAAAAGATCATGTAGTTCGAATGACAGAGCTGCAGAATGAAATTTTCCCTAACCAGTCGCTTCAAGAGCGTCAGTTAAATTTTTCTGAGTTTTACTTGGCTTATGGCGAAGACTTAGTGCCAATGTTATTTGAAGCCTTAAATCCGTTAGATTTAAGCTTTACTGTAATTACTCAAAAGTAAACGATGGGCAAGAACGTATCTCTTAATAAGATAACCTTACTTGCTTTTTTATCGTTTTTAGCCATAACCTTAATTACATTTTTTAAAAGTGCTTTAGAGTTAGAAGATGCTGAACAGGCGTATTATTCGCAGTGGCTTCGCTGGGGTTATGATGATCAACCACCACTTTATACCTGGTTACAATATGGTTTCAATTCTATATTTGGTGTAGGCAAAATAGCATTTTCTATTCTTAGGGGACTATTATTCGCGGGTACATTACTAATGCTGCATCGATTTTCTAGGATAAGAATTAAAGACGCTGATATCTCTAAATTGGCTGTTTTGGCATTGGTCTTCATACCTGTGTATATTGACTTTACCTTCCGAAGGCTTTCGCATACCAGTTTACTGTGTTTATGCGTTGTCACTTCTTTTTATATTATACAGCTTTTGGTGCAGCGAAAATCGATTCTAAATTTTCTGTTGCTTGGTTTTGTAGCAGGAGTAGGGATAATGGCGAAATACAATTATGCATTTTTTCTGGTAACCTTCGCGGTAGTTGCTTTGTGGGATGAAGAGTTAAGAGCAATAATATTAAACCCAAAAATATTGTTGTCAGTTTTTGTGTCCGTTCTATTAATTGGTCGCCATGCATATTGGTTATTGGGTCCTGATGAATTTCAATCTTTCTTAGCGTCTAGTATTGAAGAGAAAATAGGAACAGAAGAAGCTGAATCAGGATTTTCATTACTGCCGATTTTAATTTATGGGAAAGCATTGTTTGCTTTGTTGTTTCCTATACTTCTAGCTGTCGGTATTGGCTACTTCTCAAAATTCGTAAGTTTAAATAAGCAGAAATTACATTGGCTTGCTAAAATGTTTTTTGCGCAGTTACTGGTGCTAGGCTTATTTTTTCTCATTTTTCAAAGTCAGAAAGTAGAGACTAGGTGGTTGTTACCACTATTTATTCCTTTTGTAGTGCTACTCATTGAGGCTATTAGTTTTAAAAATAATGCGAAACTGGTAACTCTTGGGTTCTGGATATTTATTGCAGTAATTGGTGTTCAAACAGTTAGAACACCAATAGAGAAATTATTGAATATACCTTCATCGGTACATTTTGGTTTTGATCCGATTGCCAATAAGTTAAACAAGAATTATGATGATTATCTGTGGGTGCTTCCTAATGTTACCTATGCCGGTAATGTGCGATTACTGCATCCTGAACGAATACTACTTTCTGCAGATGATTATTCGTTGACAGATTTAAATTCGAAAGATAAAAGAGAAGTTGAAATAACGATTAATCCATCCGAAGTAAAACAAAGCACACCCGTAGATAGTTTAATTGGTTTTGGAAAAGAAAAAGAAAATCTATATTTCTATATACATTAAGGAACTAAAAATTCCCCATTCCAACTATCATCCGTTTTCACAAAAAGAGCTCTAATATGATTAGGTCTTTGTAGTTTTAAATACTCAATTTTTGAAGGTATAATATCAATCATGGTGAAGTAGTTCTCTTCTTCAATATATTCTACATGTTCAGGGTTTTTAATTGAACTACCAGGTCTAGTTTGGGTAATGTAATCTTTTCTGCTGTTGGGTTGAATATTTTGCCAAGTAGTATGTAATCTATCGGTATTCGTAACTATTTGGGCAGTACCTTCTAACTTTAACTGTAACATTTTTTTAGGATGATACAGTAGAAAGCTGACTTGGTTATTATCTGCAATATGTTTCATTTTTTGGGTACGGCTATCGGTATAGATAGTTAAGACTAAATTTTCAGAAACCTTACGAAGTACAACGGTACGTAAACGAGCTACGGTATCATTGCCCACTGTTGCCATTGTCATGTACCGAAATGGATGTCCTCTTTTATTTACTCCCTTATATATTTCAGTACTTAATTCTTCAAAAAACGAATTTATCATGCTAATAAATATTTAATGTAAAAATAATGGAATTTTCGGGTAGGGTAAAAGAGTCGTTGGTTGTTATATTGATAAGAGCTATGAAAAAGAAATTGATTAGGTTCAATTTTTAAGCTTTGGTTTGAATTTGGTTTTTGATTTATTCGAAAGCTCAGGGTGGTTCCTGAGCTTTCTTTTTTTTAGATACTTTGTAAGGTTAATTATAAGATATCGACCTAAGGGTAGAATACATATTGTTATGAAAAAGAATTTTTAATGTATTCGATTTGATAATTGGTTGATTGAAAAGCCCGGGTGATTACCGGGCTTTTATACTTAATATATTCTTTACTAGATCGGTAAATGGTATTGATCAAAGTACTACTATCACTTCACCTTATATTCTAGGCGCATGGTAATTGAGGCTGTTTTATTTTTAGATGAGGTGTTGTACGCACCGCCCCAACTATAATCTTCACCTGAATTTTGACCTGTAATTTGAAAAACGCCCATGTTGGCAGAAACCAGATCACCTAAATTACTACCTGCATTTTCTGCAATTTTTTCGGCACGAATTCTAGCATCTTCGGTAGCTTTTGAAATCATTTCAATTTTAAGATCCGCTAATTTAGTGTAGTAATAACGTGGTGGCGACGAGTTGAACTGCACCCCTTTATTTAATAATTCGGTAATTTCTCTCGATACACCCTCAATAAGGGCGACGTTCTCAGATTCTATTTGAATGGTCTGTGTTAATTGATATCCTCTAAAAATACTGCCAACATAGTTTCCGTTTTCGTATTGGTTGTCGCGCATTTCGGTAGTCTGTACACTATTAAAAATAATACTGTTGGCATCGATGCCTTTTGAGGTTAAATATTCACGAACAATATCTTTATCGCGGTTTAATTGATTTAAAGCGGTTTTCAATTCGGTACTGTTGGTAGAAAATTGCCCTTCCCAAACAATAAGGTCAGAGGTGAAATTTTCATTACCCAAACCCGTTACCGAGATCATTTGAGGTGGGTTCGCCCTTTGTATATAAGCATTGCTTAAAAAATATGCGGCTATGATAATGGCCGCTCCGAAAATGATTGAACTAACGTGTTTCATGAAAAATATTAAATAGTATTAAGAACTCTTCTTATGCTAAGCTAGTTATTATTTTTTGTGATAAAAACATAAAATAGCAATCGCTAATTTTCAAGATAAATTATCTTTTCGGTAACACTAAATCCTGCAAAAACACCAATTGCACCATCGTCAAGAATAGTGTTAGGTGCAATTGCATATTCTATAAATGGGTTTCCATCTACATCATCATTTGTTCTAGTGGTTTTTATATTTTCAAATAGAGCCTTTTCTACATGTGCAACTTGTAAGGTCATCTTTATGTCAGAATAATATTCGCTATCAACAGAAATTTCGGTTTTACCATTTAATTCTGCTCCTTCATTTATATTATCTATTAAAAACTCATCATCACCAAAGTATATAGGATATTCATAGGAAAATGGTTCTTCATTTTCATACTCTAAAGTGGTATTAATAAATCCGCCTAAAATGTAATAATTGTCTTCATCTACAAAATCTTTAAAGTTTAGATTGATTACGGCAAGTTCATTGCCGTATTCATCTTCATAAAACTCAATTATTTCATTTATAGATTCTAATTGTTTGGGAATTTGGCAAGAAGCATTAAACTCATCTTCGGCTACAGCTACTTTTAAATTATAAGTAGCACCGTGCGAAATAGTTAAATTTGAGGCGCTAGTAATGTAAGTATTTGTTTCGTTGTCATAATTCAAAACAACACTATTGCCTTCTGCATTTGATAAAGTGACTACGGCATCTTTAATTAAAAATTCTTCGGGAAATTGATAATCTTGGTTAACCTTTACCGGAGTGCCAATTGCGGGTAGAGCCTTAGTGACCGATATTTTTAAAATGGTATCGTGTGGAGAAATGTATCCAATTATTGAAACCTGCTCTTTTGTATCTAAAAGTTCATCAGCATCTACAACCTTTTGACATCCTATTAATGAAATATATAATCCTAGTAGTGCGAGTAATACTTTTCTCATATCTTAAAATTTGAATATATAATTTACTGAAGGAATTAGAATAAGTACAGAGGTTCTTGTAAGTTCTTTTTCCTCTGTTCCATTAGGGTCATTGTAATTAGGATATTTGGTGTCTACTGTATAAATAAACGGGTTTTGTCTGGCATAGGCATTATATAATGAAATAGCCCATGTGCGTTCGCGTCCTTTCTTTTTCTTTTTATGAAATTGCCATGCTAAGTCTAGCCTATGGCTTGTCTCTCCTCTAAAATTATTTCGTTGCGTTGTAATATCTTGTAAGCCTCTATTGAAAAAGTTAGAACCGGCAATAGGGAAATTACCTCCTATTCTCTGTAAATTGGGTAAGGTATAATTGTTTCCTGTAGATAATACCCAAGTGGCTGAAAAGGTAAATCTATCGCTAGGTTTGTAAATACCGACCGCAGAAATATCATGTCTTCTATCGTATCGATCGTAAAACTTATTACCATTGTTCAACTCTTCAAATTGTCTTTCTGACCATGAAAGTGTGTAGCCCAACCAACCTGTTAGCTTGCCAGTCTGTTTTCTTAAGAGTATTTCTGCACCATATGCCCATCCTTCGCCCGCGGTAATATTCTCTTCCCAATCTAAGTCTGCGCCAGATTCTAGATTATCTAATGCTAGAAATGATGCGCCCTCTTTATAGGCAATAATATCATTCATATTTTTATAATACCCTTCAAGGGTTAATGAGTAATCTTTATCAAAAAAATCTTTAGCGATACCTACTGCAAATTGCTGAGAGCTTTGCGGTTTTACATTGTCGGTAGAAGAGACCCATAAATCTGTTGGCAGACCTATACCAGAACTTGACAAAAGATGAATGTATTGGTTCATTTTAGCATAAGATGCTTTAAGTGCCAAATCTGGTTTTACATTATATGAAAGGGCTAATCTTGTTTCTGGATTGATATAGTTGGTGTCATTGTAATTAAAATAACTTAACCTTAAACCAAGGGAAGACCTTAGTTTATCGGTTATTTTCCAATCATTTTCTATGTACATAGCACCTTCTAAAGAATTCAATTCTTCTGTTTTATCTATGTCTTCTGCGTATGTATCTTTTAAAAGAATTCGTTGTGGTGTAAAACTATGGCTGGTAATCTCTGCTCCAAAACGCAATGTATTTTTACTATTTGGATAGTAGTCAAAGCTAGTCTTTAGAGTTAGGTCTTCTATGCCAGAGTTAGTTTTAAATAAATACTCGACCACATTTTCATCATAAGTGTCTGTATATTCATCAGATATATTAAAGTCGTAATTGCTATATATCAATGACGTGTTTGCGAATAGTTTATCGTTAAACTGATGATTCCAACGTAATGTAGATGTAATATTGCCCCAGCCAAGCTTTACTTTTTCATCTGTATATTGGTCTTTAAACGAACTGTAGAATTTATCTCTTCCATAATAGTTGCTCCAATATAATTTGTCTTTTTCACTGAAAATGTGATGTATCTTAAAATTTAAATCAGCAAAATAGTAACCCCCTTTTCCGTTTTCTTCAGACAAAAAAGGTTGAGCTAAAATATCTGCGTAGGTACGTCTTCCGCTGAAAATAAAAGATGTTTTACCTTTATTGATAGGACCTTCTAGTAGTAAAGAAGATGAGATTAGACCAATATTAACTTTACCAGAGAGCTTTTCTTTGTTTCCATCTTTCATATCTATTTTAATAACAGAAGATAATCTACCTCCAAACCGTGCAGGAAATCCTCCTTTAAATGCTTCTACAGATTTTATGGCGTCACCATTAAATACAGAGAAGAATCCAAATAAGTGATTCGAATTGTATACAACTGCATCATCTAAAATAATGAGGTTCTGGTCTGGCGTACCACCACGCACAAAAAATCCTGAACTGCCTTCTGACCCTGCCTGAATGCCAGGTAGTAACTGCAGTGTCTTTAAAACATCTTTTTCACCCAGTAATGCAGGTATATCAGCTACCGTAGAAGGGTTAATCTGTATTTTGCTCATTTGGGTGACCTTACTTTCTTTTACCTTACTTTCAGCACTAACAATAACTTCATCAAGTGATTGCGTGTCTGTTTCAAGTGTAATATTTAAAGATATGTCACCTTTAATGTCAACTTCTTTAATTATTGTAGTATAGCCAATTGTAGAAATATAAACGGTATGTTTACCTTTTGGCAGTGATAGCGAAAAAAAACCATAATCATTTGTAGTTGTTCCTCTCTTTAGTTCAGGAACATATATAGAAGCGCCTAAAAGGTTCTCTCCACTACCACTTTCGGTAATGTAACCGCTTATAGTAAAGTTATTTTTAGGTTCTTGATAATTGTTGATGTTTACATTTGAGCTATTGTCGGTAGAACTTGTGTAGTTAACTTTTCCATAAGACTTGCAAATAAGTCCGAGGAAAAATAAGCTGTGGTAAATCTTATTTTTCAAAAGGTTAGTGTTTGGTGTTAATGTTGCCTACAAGTAAGCGGAATTTTCTTACACTATTTGTTAAGAAAAATACAATTCATTTTATTTTATGATTTTATGGCTTGTATTGTAATTTCAATTTTAAACCTATTTGTTAAAAAATATAACCGAAATAAGATGGTTTCAACATTTGGTTTTTGCTATTTTTGCCCATGCAAAATAAAGTCCTGATACTAGATTTCGGTTCACAATACACCCAACTGATTGGAAGACGTGTACGTGAGCTGAATATTTTCTCTGAAATTAAACCTTATAATAAACTGCCAAACGACCTTTCTGAGTATAAAGCGGTGATTCTTTCTGGATCTCCTTTATCGGTTAGGGGCGAAGATGCCGTTCACCCGGATCTGTCAGAAATTCGTGGTAAAAAACCATTATTGGGTGTTTGTTATGGCGCACAGTATTTGGCACATTTTCATGGCGGTAGTGTCGAGAAATCGAATACCAGAGAATATGGTCGTGCCAATCTTAGCTTTATTAAAGAGAACGAACCATTTTTTGATAAAGTAAGTACAGGTAGCCAAGTTTGGATGAGCCATGCAGATACTATCAAGCACCTTCCAGAGAACACGACTTTATTAGCTAGTACGCACGACGTTGAAAATGCCGCTTTTAAGTTTGAAGGTGAAGAGACTTATGCAATTCAGTTTCACCCAGAGGTATATCACTCGAAGGATGGAAAACAGGTTTTGGAGAACTTTTTGGTGAATATTGCCGGAATGGAGCAAACTTGGACTCCCGATGCTTTTGTTGATAAAACAGTGGCGGAGCTGAAAGAGAAAATAGGCGATGAAAAGGTGATTTTAGGATTGTCTGGCGGAGTAGATTCTACCGTAGCAGCTGTTTTGTTACATAAAGCAATAGGTAAAAACCTTCATTGTATATTCGTAAACAACGGTCTTTTAAGAAAGAACGAGTTTGGTGATGTATTGAAGCAATACGAAGGTATGGGCTTAAATGTAAAAGGTGTAGACGCTTCGGCACGTTTTTTGGATGATTTAGCTGGTGAGAGTGATCCCGAGACCAAAAGAAAAACTATTGGTCGTGTATTTATAGAAGTTTTTGATGATGAATCGCATTTGGTTGAAAATGCAAAATGGTTGGCACAGGGTACAATTTATCCTGATGTTATCGAGTCTGTATCGGCAACAGGCGGTCCGTCACAAACCATAAAGAGTCACCATAATGTAGGTGGTTTGCCAGATTTCATGAAATTGAAAGTGGTAGAACCATTGAAGATGTTGTTTAAAGATGAGGTAAGAAGAGTAGGTGCTAGTTTGGGTATCGACAAGACATTGTTAGGTAGACATCCTTTCCCAGGTCCTGGTTTGGCAATTCGTATTCTTGGTGATATCACGCCTGAGAAAGTAGCTATTTTGCAAGAAGTGGATGCTATTTTTATCGACGGATTAAAAAAATGGGATCTATACGATAAAGTATGGCAAGCAGGTGCCATTTTATTACCTGTAAATAGTGTTGGTGTAATGGGCGATGAACGTACATATGAAAAATGTGTAGCGCTTAGAGCTGTAGAAAGTACAGATGGTATGACCGCCGATTGGGTCAATTTACCGTATGAATTTTTACAAAAAACATCAAATGATATTATTAATAAAGTCCCTGGCGTCAATCGTGTCGTATATGATATAAGTTCGAAGCCGCCGGCAACAATTGAATGGGAATAATATGAAATATATATTTAATCAAGTTTACATTATTTGGGCATTTTGCTTATTGGTCTCTTGCACCGCAATGGCTCAAAAATTCAATACCCATCAAGTAAAGTCAGGAGAAACCTTAGAAAGTATTTCTAAGATGTACGGGGTTACACCTGCTAGCATACTTCAGTACAACAAAGAAATAAAGGAAGGTCAGAAATTAAGATCGAACACTATTTTGGTGGTACCGGGTAAAAAGATAGTCGCAGAAACAAGTACACCAACTTCGAATACCGCAACTATTAAAGGTGTAAAGAATGAAGTTCAAGAATCTATAACCGAAAGAGAACCTGTAGGTTATACAGAGCACCGTGTCAAGAAAAAAGAAACAATTTTCGGTATTACACAAATGTATAAAATTACTGAAGATGAGCTAAAAAAGTACAATCCGGCGTTGTATGCATCTCCACTTCAAAAGAAGATGGATCTGCGTATTCCTAAATATCGTGCTGCCATGGTTGAAGAGGTGAGCACAGACGAAGGTGATTTAGAAAAATATATTGTAGCGGCAAAAGAAACGCGCTGGAGTATAGCTCATAAATATGGTATTACCATTGATAAAATGTTAGAGCTGAACCCAGGTTTATCTGCAGCAAATAACTACTTGTCTGAAGGTTACGAGTTAATGATGCCTAGAATTGCAGGTAGTACGGTAAAAAATCAAGTAACTCAGTTGTACACCTCGTATACGGTACCTGCCAAAATGAATTTCTATCGTTTAGAAAAAGAATTTGGGGTAAAGTCAGATGAAATAGTTCGTTTAAATCCTGAGATTACAGAACGTGGCGGACTGAAAGAAGGTATGGTTATTCGTATTCCTGAGCAGAAAGTAGCCACAGGAGAAATAAATACGGACAACTATATTTTTTATGAGGTTAAGCCAAAGCAAAATGAGTTTCGATTGACTAGAAAGTTCGGAATGACCTGGGCAGAATTGGTTGAATTAAATTCCGATTTAAAAGGAGGTCTAAAAGCAGGTATGGTTTTAAAACTACCAAAAGATAAGGTTGGTGATTTTGAGGTAAGAAATGCTCTAGTGCTAGATAAAGTAAATTTATTAGATAGTATAAATGTTGGGGTAAAGCCAAAGGTATTGTTCTTACTGCCATTTAGATTAGATAAAGTAAATTTAGAGGACAAGGAAAGTGCAGAAAAAACCATTGATGCCCGAAGAGATATGACTGTTAGTTTAGGTCTGTACTCAGGTGCTCTTGTAGCAATAGATTCTATGAAATCTTTAGGTATTTCAATAGATGTTAAAACATTAGACAATCAATTAGATTTGGCTACAACTAAGCAGTTATTGCAAGGGGAACAGTTAGGTAACTACAATGCCGTTTTCGGTCCTTTAGATGCGCCATCTCTTAAAGAAACAGCTGTGCAGGCATCGAAATTCAATGTGCCAGTTATTGCACCGGTAAATGCTAAAAGTGATATTATTTTAGATAACGTATTCTTTTCTTACACAGATGAAGAAGTATTATGGAAGCATATGTTAGATTATGTTGAAAAAAACCGTAAAGAAGAGACGTTATTGATCATTGCCGATGAGGATAATAAAAAGGAGAAGGAAGCTATACTTAGACGTTTTCCGACAGCTAAAGTGGTGGTGGTAAAAGAAGAAGATAAGAATATTGGTATTAATAGAGATAAACTTCAAACATTACTTTCAAATGATGTTTCTAACTGGGTATTTGTAGAATCTGATAATTATAAGCTGATTGCCAGTGTAGTTTCTATTCTAAATTCATTCAACACTGCAGCTCTTGATCCAGAATTTGCAAAAGGTAATATGAAGGTACGTATGTTTACGACAGATATGAATTCGGCTTTTGAAAATGACGTTATTTCAAATACCCATTTATCGAATTTGAAGTTTACGTATCCGTCAGTAAATCGTCAAGTGACAAATAATTCTTTTGTTGAACGTTATAGAAAACGCTTTGGAGATGATCCAGATAGATATGCAATAAGAGGATTTGATTTGACTTACGATTTATTATTGAAGTTAGCTTATAATAATAACCTTATCGAAGTTTCAAGATTTATTGGTGAAACCGAATATAATGGTAATAAATTCGATTACCAGAGAATAGGGGTTTCAGGGTATTATAATCAATCGTCATATATAATGATGATCGATGATTTAAGAATTAAAACTATAGAATAGAATGACATCAAAAGTTACTTACAATGGCGAGTTAAGAACGGAATGTGTTCATTTAAAATCGAGCGATTCTTTTGTGACAGATGCACCAGTAGATAATAACGGATTAGGTCAGGCATTTTCGCCGACAGATACGGTAGCTACAGGTTTGGCAAGTTGTATGTTGACAATGATGGGTATAAAGGCAAATGGTTTAGAGGTAGACTTAAAAGGTACTACGGCATCGGTAACCAAACACATGGCGGCTTCGCCTAGAAGAATATCTAAAATAGAGGTAGAGGTTCATTTGCCAAAAGATATTTCAGATAAGAACAGAAAGATTTTAGTGCACACGGCAAATACATGCCCTGTGCACTTTAGCTTGCACCCAGATATTGAGAAAGTAATCACATATAATTGGGACTTATAAAAAGGACACATTTTATATTAATTATTTTAGCGCTGCTGACCCTTTCGTATGTTCAGAGTCAAGAAGTAGTTTCTTGGGAACCTGATTTTAGATTTACTTGGAGTGATTTCAAAGGAGCTGTACCCGTAACTTCAGGTGCTGCGGCAACAACAGCGAGCGGTATTACCTATCGCTTTTCCACTTTTTATGAGAATGACGAATTGCAGGTAGATTATAAGGTATTCGCTTATTTCTATCCGACGAAGTCATGGTACAAACCTAAGCTCTGCAATGATGTCACCTTGTTACATGAGCAGTTGCATTTTGATATTACTGAACTCTATGCACGAAAATTGCGAAAGCAATTGGCAGAGACAAAATTTACGAAAAATGTAAAAGAAGAGATTCGTAAAATTTATAAAGCCACCATTCGTCAGCTGAACGATTTTCAAAATAAATACGATTCAGAAACTAATTACTCAAGAAATTTACCTGTTCAAGAACGTTGGGGGAAAGAGATAGAGGAAGCTTTAAAAAAATAAAATATTTTGGTAATCCATAAATAAAAAAGCACCTCTAATTGGGGTGCTTTTTTATATTAAAGATACTCATGCGTTAAACATCACAAATGGTAACCCCTTGCTTTAATGCAGCTAATTTATTATCCCAACTTGGTACAAATTCTTGAGCTACGTGCCCAGTATAGCCAGTTTTTAAGATAGCCTTCATAACGGCAGGGTAAAAAATTTCTTGAGTTTCATCAATCTCATGTCTACCTGGGTTACCGCCTGTATGGTAGTGCCCGTAGCATTGATGATAGTCTTTTATATTTCTTATAATATCACCTTCCATAATTTGCATGTGGTAAATATCATATAATAATTTAAAGTTTTCAGAACCTATGGTCTCACAAAGAGATACGCCCCATTCAGAGGTATCGCACATATAGTCCTTATGATTTACTTTACTATTTAAAAGCTCCATTTGTAGAACTACACCGTGTTTTTCTGCTAATGGCATTAATTGTCTTAGTCCTTTGGCGCAATTTCTTAACCCTACCAAATCATCCATTCCATTTCTATTACCACTAAAACAAATTAGATTAGTATATCCGGCTTCGGCAACTAAGGGAATTACTCTTTCGTAATCTGCAATTAACTCTTCATGTAAAGAGAGGTCGTTCCATCCTTTTTCAATGCCCATGCCAGCACCCCAGCACATAGATGCGTGAATGTTATATTTTTTGAGAAGAGGAAATTCATCCGGTCCTACCAAATCGATAGACCGAATATCAAGTTCCACTAAATTTTTAAGAAAATCTTCAAAAGGGATGGTTCCATAGCACCAATAACAAACGCTATGATTAATATTGTACTTTAATTTAGCTGTAGTATCAGTTTTTCTATTGTTTGCTATTGCAGCTGAAGTAGTTAAGAATCCCACAGAAGCAGCTGCTGAGGTTCCAATAAAATTTCTTCTTTTCATGTTAATTGATTTGTAGATTGAGTAGTTGATTCTTTAAAGATAATTTTTTTAGATTTAAAAATGGAAATTAATCCAGATAAGCAGAAGTTAATAGAATTGGCGCATTACCGTATGCCATTTGGCAAGTATAAGGGCAAGTATTTGATTGATTTACCAGAGCCATATTTAGTGTGGTTCAATCAAAAAGGATTTCCTGATGGTAAATTGGGAGATTTGTTGCGTTCTATGTTAGAAATCAAAACAAACGGCCTAGAATCGATAATTCGAAAAATACAGAAACATTTTCCGAAGTAAACAGCTTAAGTTCTAACCTCAATTAGTAACTTTGTGTCCCGTAACATAGAATTCGATACATGGCACAAACCAAATACATCTTCGTTACGGGAGGCGTTACTTCATCACTAGGAAAAGGCATCATTGCTGCATCTTTGGCGAAATTACTGCAATCTCGCGGCTACAAAACTACAATTCAAAAGCTAGATCCTTACATTAATGTAGATCCAGGAACCTTAAACCCTTATGAGCATGGCGAATGTTATGTGACTGATGACGGTGCAGAAACAGATCTAGATTTAGGTCATTACGAGCGTTTTCTTAATGTTCGTACCTCTCAAGCCAACAATGTTACTACCGGTAGAATTTACCAAAGCGTTATTGAAAAAGAACGTAGAGGCGAGTTTTTAGGTAAAACGGTTCAAGTAGTTCCACATATTACAAACGAGATAAAAGAACGCGTACAGTTGCTAGGCAATAGTGGCGATTATGATATTATTATCACTGAAATAGGTGGTACGGTTGGTGATATTGAATCGTTACCTTATATAGAAGCGGTTCGTCAATTACTTTGGGAACTTGGTGATAACAATGCTATTGTTATCCATTTAACCCTCGTACCTTATTTATCTGCTGCAGGTGAGTTAAAAACGAAGCCAACACAACACTCTGTAAAAACATTGATGGAAAGCGGTATAAAAGCCGATATTCTGGTGTGTAGAACAGAGCATGAAATTTCTGATGAGATAAAAGACAAACTTGCACTTTTTTGTAATGTAAAGCGAGAGGCGGTTATACAAAGTATAGATGCATCAACTATATACGATGTGCCTTTATTAATGCAAGAAGAAGGTTTAGATACCGTTACCCTGCAGAAATTGGCATTACCAAATACAGTAGAGCCAGACTTAGGTCGTTGGAACGAATTTTTGGCAAGACATAAGAACCCAAAAAATGAAGTTACTATAGGTTTAGTAGGTAAATATGTAGAATTACAAGATTCTTATAAATCTATTTTAGAGTCATTTATACATGCCGGTGCCGCTAACGAGGTAAAGGTAATTGTCAAATCTGTGCATTCAGAATATATTACGGCTACTAACTACGAAAGTAAATTAAAAGGATTAGATGCTATTTTGGTGGCACCAGGTTTTGGTGAGCGCGGTATTGAAGGTAAAGTGAAAGCAGTTGAATATGCACGTGTAAATAAAATTCCGTTTTTAGGTATCTGTTTAGGTATGCAAATGGCGGTTATTGAATATGCACGTGATGTATTAGGACTCACAAATGCAAACTCTACTGAGATGGATGAGAAAACGCCCGATCCAGTAATTAGCATTATGGAAGAACAAAAAACTATTACCGATAAAGGTGGTACTATGCGTTTAGGTGCGTGGGACTGTGAATTGAAAGATGGTAGTTTGGTTAAGAAAATGTATAACGGTGCTTCTCAAATATCTGAACGTCATCGTCATAGATATGAATTCAATAATGCCTATTTAGAGCAACTAGAGAATGCCGGTCTTATGGCAACAGGTTTCAATAAAGAGACTAATTTGGTTGAAATTGTAGAGTTAAAAGATCATCCTTGGTTTATTGGCGTGCAATATCACCCCGAGTATAAGAGTACCGTAGCTAATCCGCATCCATTATTTGTAGGCTTCGTTAAGGCTGCTTTAGAGCATAAAAAGGCACAAACTAATGCCACAATGGCATAAACATCATATTTGGACATATATTTGCTTTCTTAAAAATTCAAAATATTCCCAATTAATTAGATATACCACATGGAAGAAAAGAAATTTGACGTAAAATCCATTATAGGCTTCGTGCTTATATTTGGAATACTCATCTTCATGTTTTACCAAAATCAACCAACTCCAGAAGAGTTAGCGGCAGAAAAGGCAAAGCAAGAACAAGTAGAGGCTGCAGAGGCATCAGAAAAATCGGAAACACAAACTGTCATTAATGATGTACCACAGCTAGATTTACAAGATTCTACTGCAGTTGCTAATTACCAAGGTAAACTTGGTGCTTTTGGTTTTACTAAACCTTCTAATGATATTACTACATTAGAGAACGATGTTCTTTTATTGAAAATCAGTAATAAAGGTGGGCAGATCGTAGAAGCGAAAATGAAACAATTCGTTACTTACGATTCTATCCCGGTTTATTTGGTGAAAGACGGTAATGCTTCTTTCGGATTAGATTTTGCGACATCAGATAATCGAACATTGAATACTCAAGATCTGTATTTTGAGCCGACAATGACCAATGATAATGGCAACCAAGTATTGTCGTTAAAAGCGAAAACTTCTAGCAATCAATATTTAGAATATAGATATGAAATGAAGCCAAATGATTATTTGGTAGATTTCACGATAAAGTCAAAAGGCTTAGATAATGTTATAAGTTCTAGCAAGCCAGTTCAATTAGATTGGAAATTAAAGGCTATTCGTCATTCTAAAAGTATACAGTACGAGAATAGATATACACGTTTAACTTATAATCATGAAGATGGTAAAATAAGTAAGCTTTCTGAAGGAAGTGATGATGAAGAGACTGAAGAAGATGTAAAATGGATTTCTTACAGGCAACACTTTTTTAGCAGTATTCTAGCAGCAGATCAGCCATTTAAAAGCGGAGATCTTACTTCTGTTAATTTAGTAGAGGAAGAAAGTAGAACTTTCGGATTTACCAAAGAATATGCATCTGCATTACCGGTAGAATTGGAAGGCGGAGAAATTTCTAAAGATTTACATTGGTATTTTGGCCCTACAGATGTTGATACCTTATCTAAGTATGAAGATTTAGGTTTGGTAGATTCCATTCCTTTTGGTTGGGGTATTTTCGGTTGGATCAACCGTTACGTATTTACTCCTTTTTACGGGTTAATCAGTACTTATTTCCCTTATGGTATTGCAATTGTTATTATGACAATTCTAGTTCGTTTGGCAATGTCTCCAGTAACATACAAGTCATATTTATCTCAAGCTAAAATGAAGGTGTTAAAACCAGAAATTACAGAGCTAGGTGAGAAGTACAAAGATAATGCGATGAAGAAGCAGCAAGAAACTATGAAATTGTATGGTAAAGCCGGTGTCAGCCCCATGAGTGGTTGCATACCTGCGGTCATACAAATGCCAATTTTCTATGCGCTGTTTATGTTTTTTCCAACATCTTTTGCATTAAGACAAAAGCCATTTTTATGGGCAGATGACCTTTCTTCTTTTGATACTATTTATCAATTTCCAGAAGGATTCTCTATTCCGTTTTACGGAGATCACGTTAGTTTGTTTCCAATATTAGCATCTATCGCTATATTCTTTTACATGATGATGACAACAGGTCAGAATATGCCAACTCAGCCAGGGATGCCTAACATGAAGTTTATCATGTACCTAATGCCTTTTATGATGTTGTTTTTCTTTAACAACTATGCGAGTGGATTGAGTTTGTACTACTTTGTTTCTAACATGATTACTATAGGTATTATGCTGGTGATCAAAAACTTTATTCTCGATAATGATAAAATTCATGCCCAGATACAAGAGAACAAGAAGAAACCTAAGAAGGAAAACAAGTTCCAAAAGAAAATGCGTGAAATGATGGAACAAGCAGAAGCTCAGAAGAAAAATTAAATAACCGTAGTGTTATAAAAATAAAAAGCCCTTTCAATATTGAAAGGGCTTTTGCCATTGATTAAGGCTTGGTTTGGTAAGATTTGGGATGTCAAAGATGAAAATAAATGAAGGTTATATAAAAAGTTAGTTGTAAAGGGTGGCATATTGTATGTTAAAAGAGTGTATGATGATGTTTAAGTTTTTTTGAAATAGAATACTTTCTTTGAATTACAGCTTTTATAAAAAATTAGGTTAGAATGTTTAGGTATTTCACATCAAAAAATCAAATAGTGCCAAATATTGCTTACAGTTTTAAAACTTTGTTAAAGGCTATGTAGCTATCTGCATTTTATAATTAGTATACTTTATAGTCTAGGCTTATCGTATAATAAAGATTTTAATTGAACAGACGGCGCTGAAAATTAGCTAAGCAATCTTTAAATTTTATATAAAAAAGAGCCACATATTGCGGCTCTTTATGTTTTGAAAAAGGTATAAGTTAGTTCGTTGTATCTGGGATCATAACGGTGTCTATAGCATGTATAACACCATTGTTAGCTTGAACATCAACAGCAATAATGCCGATTTCTGCATTACCCGATCCATCAGTAATGGTAACGTTACCATCACCATCGATAGAAAAAGTTAAAGTGTCACCTTCTAAGGTACCAGGAGAAACCAACCCGTTACTCAAGTCGCTAGAAACAATATTTGCGCCAACGATAACATGATGATTTAATACAGCTGTTAATACCTCTCCGCTTGGTACTGCTGCTAAGTTTGCAAATGCTTCGTTAGTAGGGGCGAATACTGTAAAGGGTGCTGGATCTGTGCCGGTAGCTGTGCTTAAAACGCTTACAAAGTCTGGCTGACCTTCAGCGGTTAACGCGCCTACAAGTGAACTGAAATTAGGGTCGGCTGTTGCGAACGTTACCACACTTGGTAAATCAATTACCATATCTACCGCATGTATAATTCCGTTAGTGGCGACGATATCAGCTGAAGCAACTGTACTTGTTCCATTTAATATTACGCCATCATCAACATTCACATAAATACTTAAATTATCGCCATCTACATTAGACGCTGCAGTGTTAAAATATGTATTAGAAAGACTTGCTGCATTAGCAGCTGCGCCAGAAATTACGTGGTTTGCTAAAATACTATTGATGTCATTATCTGAAGGATTTGTAAAACTGTCAAAAGCAGAATTTAATGGAGCGAATACTGTAAAGTCAGTTTCTGAATCAGAAAGTAATGTAGTAAAAGTTGTGTTGCCGTCTGCCGTAAGTGCACCTACCAAAGATGTTAAATTAGGATTTGCTACTGCATGATCAACAATGTTAGGTAGGCCTATTACTGCATCAACAATATGAACTACACCATTAATTGCTTTGTTGTCAGCACCTGTAACCGTAGAAACACCATTAATAACAACACCATCCTCTATATTTATAAACATACTAAGATTTGCATCGTTAGGGCCTGCGGTTGAAAGAGATGAAACATATCCGGTAGCCAAATCAGTTGATAAATTGGTACCTGCTACAACGTGGTTTAATAAAACCTGAGTAAGAACATCTGTTGGAATATCGCTAAGAGCAGCAAAATCATTTGCTTCTAAAAAAGCAGCAAAGGCATCATTTGTTGGGGCAAATACGGTAAACGGACCTTCACCTGCCAATACTGTTGGTAAGTCTCCATCAGCAGCTATTAATGCCTCAACTAATATACTTAGACTTGGTACTGAAATAGCCAAATCTGTTATAGAAGTCAATAAGACACTGCTCAATGCATCTAAAGCTTCTTGAGGAATCAATACTTTATCGATAATATGGACAATACCATTTTGTGTTTCTACGTCGGCTGTAGTTACCGTAGCCATTTCGGCTGCGGCATCTGTAAAGGTAACTCCGTTAGCAATGCTAACAGTTAGTGTTTCTCCTTGTAGTGTAGTTATGGTTTGCCCTTCTGTTAAATCCCCAGAACTTACTGCAGCTCCAGATACTACATGATATTTTAAAATGGTTGCCAATAAGTCTTGCAACTGCTCATTGTTAAAATCATCTAATGTGTCAAAACCGTCTAATCGAGCTAAAAGACTTGCGAATGCATCATTTGTTGGTGCTAAAACCGTAAAAGGGCCTTCACTACTTAAAGCTGTAATCAAATCGTTATTTGCACTTTCATCGGCTTTTGCCAATGCTGATACTAGAGAGCTTAAAGAACTGGTTTTTTGTGCAACCTCTACTATATTATCTTCTTCAACGATAATTACCGGATCATCATTGTCATCATCGCTGCAAGAAGCAGCAAAAACTAACAGCATAACCATTGCTGTCGATTTTAAAATTTTACTTAGATTTTTCATTTGCTAATTTTTATTGTTGAACTATTTTAAAGTAAATCTAAACAAAATATTAAATGAAAAAATTATCAATATGTTAAAAAAATGATAGAATAATTGTTTTATGTTCTAAAAAACAGCTATTAAATACATATATCATGGTAGTTTCACTTCGAATTCTAAAAAAAATGTTTAATAAATATTTATAAAAGTTTAACATATAGTTTGTTAATGATACATTGAGAAATACCTAAGATTTTATAAATTTTTAGTTCTACGAGTTTTCAAGCTTGTTCAAAAAAATGTATTCTTGAATTGAAATTTTGTAATTTTGTTGCGACCAAGAAGATGATATGGAAAAAGTAGTAATAGGACTTTCTGGAGGGGTAGATTCAAGCGTAGCAGCATACTTGCTAAAAGAGCAAGGGTATGATGTTATTGGCTTGTTCATGAAAAATTGGCATGATGATTCTGTAACGATATCAGAAGAGTGTCCGTGGTTAGAAGATAGTAACGATGCGTTAATTATCGCTGAGAAATTGGGTATTCCATTTCAAACAGTAGATTTAAGTGCAGAATATAAAGAGCGTATAGTAGATTATATGTTCAAGGAATATGAAATGGGGCGTACCCCGAACCCTGATGTGCTTTGTAACAGAGAAATCAAGTTTGATGTCTTCATGAAAATAGCAATGCAATTAGGGGCAGATTATGTTGCAACTGGTCATTATTGCAGAAAAGGGACACTTCATAATTCTGATGGTTCTGAGACATATCAATTATTGGCAGGAAAAGATGGTAATAAAGACCAATCTTATTTTTTATGCCAATTATCACAAGAGCAATTATCAAAAACATTATTTCCGATAGGGAAGTTGACCAAGCCACAAGTGAGGGAAATTGCCAAAAAAATGAATCTGATTACAGCAGATAAAAAAGACTCACAAGGTTTATGCTTTATTGGTAAGGTTAGATTACCTGAGTTTTTACAACAACAATTAAAACCTAAAACGGGAAAAATTGTAGAGGTACCTGCAGGTTTCGATACGTATGATAGAGTTATACCATCGTTTACAGATAAAAACGCTGAGTTAGAATTTTATGCAGAGAAACCGGTTTATCATTTAACAGATGGTAAAATAGTTGGTGAACACCAAGGTGCGCACTACTTTACAAAAGGTCAACGCAAAGGGTTACATGTAGGTGGTACTAAAGAACCTTTATTTGTAATTGATACCGACGTTAACGAGAATATCATTTACACAGGTCAAGGTAAGGCTCACCCTGGTTTGTATAGAAGAACCTTGTTCGTTAAAGACGAAGAAATACATTGGGTACGTACAGATTTAGCTTTAGATATCGATGATAAGTTAGAAGTAAAAGCACGTATTAGATACCGTCAAGAACTGCAAGACGCCACAATTTATAAAGTAGAAGGTGGTATGTATGTTGATTTTAAAGAAATGCAATCTGCAATTACCGAAGGTCAGTTTGTAGCATGGTATATTGAAGATGACCTTGTAGGGTCGGGTGTAATTTCATAGCTGGAGTGTTACATTTTAAAGCGCATAATAGTATCTTTAAAATGTAATTTTTTACTCAATTATCGAGATATAAGAGTTTCAATGCTTGCGTGGAATTCTAAATAAAATTTTCAACACAAAGCCTTGGGTGATTACTTCGAGGTAAATTACTTCATTCATGCGAAATAGAATTACCGAACTTTTTAAGATAGAATTCCCTATTATTCAAGGAGGAATGATTTGGACTAGCGGATGGCGATTAGCCAGTGCTGTTTCTAACAGTGGGGGTTTGGGTGTTATTGGTTCGGGAAGTATGTATCCTGATGTTTTAAAAGAGCATATTCAGAAATGCAAGAAGGCGACTTCGAAACCTTTTGCGGTTAATGTGCCTATGTTGTATCCTGATATTGATAAGTTGATGGATATTATAATCGAGGAGGATGTAAAAATTGTATTTACATCTGCGGGAAATCCGAAAACATGGACATCCATCCTTAAAGAAAAAGGAATTACTGTTGTACATGTAGTGAGTAGTTTAAAGTTTGCATTGAAAGCTCAGGACGCCGGCGTAGATGCTATTGTAGCAGAGGGCTTTGAAGCAGGCGGACATAACGGTCGTGATGAAACAACAACTTTGGTATTGATCCCTGCAGTGAAAGAAAAAATAACTATACCCTTAATTGCAGCTGGCGGAATAGCAACAGGCAAAGCAATGTTGGCTGCCATGGTTTTAGGAGCTGACGGAGTGCAAGTTGGTAGTCGATTTGTAGCCAGTGAAGAAGCATCAAATCACATTAATTTTAAAGAAGTTGTCGTTAATGCCAATGAAGGAGATACTCAATTAACATTAAAAGAATTGGCACCCGTTCGTTTAGTGAAAAACAAGTTTTATAATGAGGTACAAAAAGCATACGTTGAAGGAGCAACTACCGAAGAATTGAAAACCCTTCTAGGTAGAGGTCGTGCCAAAAAAGGCATGTTCTTTGGTGACTTAGAAGATGGCGAGCTAGAAATAGGTCAAGTATCTGCTTTGATACACGACATAAAACCCGCTGGTGAAATTATTAATGAGATAATGAGTGAGTTTACAAAGAGAAAAGCGGAAATTTCCTCTTTGTAAACTATAATACTCCAAGTTGTATACTTCTTTATTACCCTTTTAAGGTTGAAAGGTATTCCATAAGATCACGAAGTTCTCTTCTAGAAATCATACGCCCCATTGCTGGCATAGCAGACATTGAGTTTTCTCTTTTTGCAATTCTTTTTAAAGGAATTTCTAAAGGTTCAGCTTCAGATGTTCTCAATAATAATTGTGTGTTATCTTCTTCAATTAAAACACCTTGTACTTTTTGACCGTCTTTTAAGGTAATCGTTATGGTGCCATATCCGGGTGCTAATCTTAAGCTTGGTTCTATTAGCGCTTCAAGTAGTTGCTCTCTACTTAATACATTGCCAATATTATCTAAAGCCGGTCCCACTTCACCGCCTGAACCACCTACTGCATGGCAACGCACACACTGTGCCGTTGGGTTGTTGTTGAAAACGGATCTGCCCGCCCACCAATTACCACCATAAAGTGTTTCTTGAAAAGAATCGGAGGAATAGCCTGCTTTTTTTAGTTTATCTAATTGCGCAATTAAAGCTGGATTTTCTGTTGCTTTTACCGACTCGATTAAATCTAAGTAGATACCTTGCTTTAATTGGTCTTTACTGGCTTTGTCAATAAGGCTGGTTAAAATAGCATTGCTTTTCTCGTCAGATAAATCGCCTAGAACGTCTAACATTCTTTGTTGCTCAGAAACAGAACCTTTCTTAAAAATAGGGTCTACTATGGCAGGTAATTTCTCTTTAGATAAATTCAGTTGACCTAGTAGACCTACGGCAGCGGTACGCACTTGTTCATTTTTATCTTGCATACCATTAGACATGGCAGCTTCCATCTTGTCGAAATTCAATTGACCTAAAGTAGTTAATACTGCAGCACGAACTTCGGGAGATGAATTTGATTTAAAAATGGCATATAAATCATTATTATATGAGCTTATGCCTATTGCGCTCAAGGTTTTTGAGATACCGATTAAAATTTCTGGTTGACGCTCTCTAAGAAACGACGGAATATCTTTTTTTATTTTCTCTTCTAACTGACCGTTTTCTCTGATAATTTCACCTCTATATCTACCATCAACACGATCTAATAGAGAAGGCTGGTTCCATGTGCCTAAAGCTGCAAGGGCTTCGCCACGTAAATCGCTAGATACATTTCTACGTTTGGCAAAATTGATAAGCATGTCTAACTGCTCATCACCACCAACGCGCAATGCGGCATTAATGGCTCTGCGCAACAGCGGTTCAGATTTAAATTTTTCGTTAGTAAGTATCGATGCCAATGCCGGTAGGGCTGCTTCGATAGAAAGGTCATCATTTATGGCTCGAGCAGTTTCTGTTACGATATAATCATCTTTATCAGATAAAAATATAGAGATTTTAGGTTCTTGTAATTTTCTTAATACCATAACGGCAGCAATACGTAAACTTCTATTATCACTATTGGCAAGTGCTAATAAAGGTTCAGGATTACCAATTCTTGACAGTGCTAATACAGCTGCATGCCTTAAGTATAAATCTTGATCATTATTTGCTTCGATCATAGCAAATAATGGGTCAATCGCTTTTTCATACTTCATTCTACCCAAAGCTTGAGCGGCAAAGAATTTTACTCGATCATTTTTATGAGTAGTCAACGAAATAAGGCTATCAGCTGCTTTTTCATATCTTAAGTCCCCCAAAACCTTTGCGCTTTGCGCAACAATTTCAGGATCTTCGTCATGTAGTAAATTCAATAACGGTTTTGCCTCATTTTTATCATTCGCTGCAATTTGACCAATACCCCAAATAGCATGAATACGTGCAAATTGGTTTTCATCTTCTTGAACCACTTTTTCTAAAGCTCTATAGCCCCAAAAAGTTCTTTTAGCCAATTCGAATTGTGCTTTTTGGCGAATTCTCATATCGTTATATGATAATAGACTTACCAAGCTATCAGTCTTTTCATCTTCATAATTATGGGTCATTAATTCTTGAGTTTTCAAACGTTCTTGCGCGAGATTATTGGTTTCTTCGGTAACGTCTAATTTCCATACTCTGCCAAAATTTTTACTTCCCCAGCCATTAACCCAGTCGGCAAGGTATAGCGCACCATCAGGTCCGAAATCTATTCCTGTTGGTAATATGCCCGATAAAATAGATTCATCGGTATTCAATTCAAAAGAAGCTCCTTTTGGTTTTAGATCGAACGACCAGATATGTGATCTACTGGGATCACCTACGAATTCAACTAAAAAGAACCTATCCATCCATTTTTTACCTAGTGCAGTACCAGGGTTATATCTCATTCCGGTGGGTCCGTTATGAAAATTTTGGATTGGAGGCATAATATATGCAGCCTGACCTTCCCAACGAGGAATGAATAATTTTTCATCCATCCATACGTTATAACCATTGTTTTTAGGGTCTGTATATTTTCCATATTGCCAATTAGCTCTCCATCCGGCATCAGAACCTTCTACAATATGTACCAATCGTTCGCTTTCACCTTTATGATCTCCGTCATTATCTGAAGAAATAATATTTCCGTAGGCATCAAAAACAAACTCATGGGTATTTCTTAATCCGTGGGCAAAAACCTCAAAATCGGTTCCATCAGGATTACTTCTAACAATAATGCCCTCGTTTGGGTATTTATGATTTTCACCATCTACGGTAGTAATATTTGCACCAATATCTCCGATTCCCCAATATATTTTACCATCAGGACCTTCGATTGCGCCAGACATACCATGACCACTAAAGCCAATATGCACAGCAAAACCATCGGCAATGCTTGTTTTTTCATCTAAAATTTTATCGCCATTAGTGTCTGTAAGTCGATACATACCCGGACCAATACCTACAAAAATATCGTTATCACGAACTAAAAGTGCACCCGCTTGATCATTGATTTCATCATTAAAATCGTTCATGATTTGGGTAGAAACATCGGCAATACCATCTTTGTCGGTATCTTCTAACATCCAAATTTCATCTTGCTCAACGGTAAGATCATGCCAATCGTGAATGCTGTCATTATTTAAATCAGGAAACCATTCATTCTCTTTACTAAGCTCAGGAGCAAAAGTTTTATGAAGAAAAGCTCTTCTATCTTCAACAGATTCAAAGGCAATCGACTCGGTCATCCAATCTCTATGACCACGAATATCGAATTCTGAATTCTTATTTCTATTCGATCTTGTGATGTAAATGTTTCCTTCATCGTCGATATCCATCGCAATAGGATCAGGAGCCAAAGAATCAGATGCCCATAAACTTAATACTAGTCCGTCGGCAACCTTTGCAGTTACCGTTTCTCTAGCAATTTTAGCCATTTCAATAAGGTCGGTACTATCTTGTTGAATAGTTAAGGGAATTTCAACAGGTTTTTTATTGATACACGAAACTGAAAATAATAAAAGGGACGAGCATCCCAAGACTAATTTTTTAAAGAATGTCATTGTTGTTGTTTGAATTGAACTATAAATGTAGCGAATAGTGAAGATAGTCAATAATGAAATTGAAGTATGGTTAAATTATTAACCATATATGGTATAGTTTTATCAATTTGGAATTGAACTCATCTTGACTTTTTGTTTGGAACCGATAATTATGGCTTTTGTGCCGTAATGAAGTCATTTTTTATTTACATCGCCATAGCCACGGAACTCAAAAATGACAAAATAAGGGTGCAAAATGTATAATTCGTAGGTAAAGAAAAAGTCAAGATGAGTTCATTGAATATCTTTTAATTCAATGTTAAGAAGGTGTATTTAAAAGTTCCGTTATATTTGATTACTTATTAAACTGGAATAATATGAATACTATTAAAATAACATTAGTTTTTCTTTTTCTTGTCGCTTTTGGATCAAATGCGGCTCATGCTCAAGAAGGGCATCCTTTAGAAGGAAAATGGAATTTGACGATTGATCAAGAAGGAGAAAAATTGCCGTCATGGTTAGAAATTAGACATTCAGGTACCAATACATTAATCGGTCGATTTACTTATGCTTTCGGTAGCGCAAGACCAGTTGCGGAAATTGAAAAGCATGGAGAGTTATTTTCTTTTTCAATACCACCGCAATGGGAGCCAGGAGCTTCTAACATGGAATTTGAAGGAAAAATTGTCGGGGACGGATTAGCAGGAACCATGATTTATGTAGATGGAAAAACCTATAAATGGACAGCTACTAAATCGCCTAAGCTTCCGTATTATGAAAATGCAAAAGAAGGTAAGACGGTTAAATTATTTAATGGAAAGAATTTAAGCGGATGGGAGATGAAGACCGGCAATCAATGGGCAGTTTTGGATGGTATACTTACAAGTGCCAAGCCTGGGGTAAATTTAATATCTGAAGAAAAATTCAATGATTTTAAATTACATGCAGAATTTAGATACCCAGAAGGGAGTAATAGTGGTATGTATTTAAGAGGACGTTACGAAGTACAGATTGCTGATAATATAGGGCTAGAACCTTCTTCTATTTATTTTGGAGGAATCTATGGTTTACTTACACCAAATGAAAATGCAGCTATGAAAGCAGGGGAGTGGCAAACATATGATATTACTTTAATTGGAAGAAGAGTTACTATTGTAGCCAACGGAAAGACCGTAATTTCAAATCAGAATATTGAGGCGATGACAGGTGGTGCTTTAGATAACAATGAGGCAGAAGCGGGACCAATTATGATACAAGGTGACCATGGACCTGTTGAATTTAGAAAATTAGAAATTACACCTTTGAGTAAAGGGTAGTATAAGAAAGTATGATATTAAAAAAAGCCTCAAGAGATGGAGGCTTTTTTTATTCATTCTAGTTGATTTCTGTAATTATAGACAAGGCTCTTACTTCTTCATCTTTATTAACAAAAATTTCGACCAATACTGGTAACGGAGTACCAAAACCTGCTAGGCGAGCAGATTCAGTTTCGTCTTTAAGAATAGGTTCAATGTTATTTTCTTTTAAAGCAAGCTCTACGCGTTTCGCTGCGATACTATTTCCTCCGAATACTTTTATATAGTTTGAGTCCATAATTATTATTTTAAATCATTAGTTATATCTTTAATATAGGTGTTGAAGTTCTTAAATGTGTTTGTCAAAATTTTAATTTGCTCTTGAGCTTCAACCCAATTTTCTTGTTCGATTGCTTCTCTAACTCCCGGTAACGTTTTTACGCCGTAACCCGTGTAAAAACCTGGTGCGTAAATTTGATGTTTAAACCATGGTCTACGAGGTAGACCTTTCTCTGAAGTTAGCATTTGTTCCGCTTTCATTAAACGCTTATTCAATTCTTCTATCGATTTCTTAGAAAGCGAAGCGGTATTAATTTTTTCAAACGCAGCAATGGTTTCATTCAGTGTCACCAATTCATTTTGCAAAGGTGAAAAATCAATATAAGGTATGAGTTCTTTTTTGGTAGGCGCTTTAACTTTTTTGGTTGGATCTGCTGCTAATGTATATGAGTTTTGAGAAACCATTTTATTATGTTTCAAAACCTCTTTACGCATACTTTCTGTTTCATCAATAATTTCAGTCAGGTAATTTGAAATAGTCGAATGCCATTGCGAGAAGTTCAACGGAATAATATCTGCATTTGCTAAACGTAGGGTAATTAAACCGGCAGTATTCGCCAAAGCAACGCCATAGCCAAACTCTGGATCTTTAAATCTTTTGTAATGTGGGTATGTATCGTAAATGGTATGATATTCTCCGCCACCATTCTCACCTCCAAAACCTAGGTTCAGCGCAGCAATACCAGCATGTTGAATAAACGGAGTATAATCAGAACCGGACCCTAAAGCATATAGTTCAAAGGAGTCATCGCCTCCATTAACCATATTTGCGGCAATTCTGCGGTCTTTAACCGATACTTTCGTTTGTGGGTCAACAACGGTACCTGCCACTTCACTTACCATGGCCTGTAGAGAATGTGACCCGCCGGCGCCTAAGAATCCGCGCCCGTTACCGTCGGTATTAATATATGCAACTACCTTTTCTTGCAATTCTTTTTTATGATCTTCTACCCATTCTGTAGAACCAATTAATCCTGGTTCTTCAGCATCCCATGCGCAGAATACTAAGGTACGTTTCGGTTTTTGTCCTTTTTTTGCAAGTTCACCAATGGCACGGGCTTCTTCCATAAGGGCAACCAAACCACTAATAGGGTCATTGGCACCATGTACCCATGCATCATGGTGATTACCACGCATAACCCATTGATCGGGAAATTCAGTTCCTTTTAAAGTAGCAATAACGTTATGGGCAGGTACAAGTTTCCAATCGAATGTAAGCTTTAGATGAACGGTAGCCGGTCCTGGTCCTATATGGTAAGTAATTGGCAATCCGCCTCGCCATGATTCTGGCGCAACGTTACCATCTAAGGCAGATAATAGCGGTAGTGCATCTTCGTAAGAAATTGGCAAAACAGGAATTTTTGTAATAGTAGGTGCATCTTTTCTGTCCAGTCTTTTAGCATCTTTAGTAGCTGCATAACCAGGAGTTAATACATCGCCTGGGTATGTTGGCATATCCATCACCGAACCACGTTGTACTCCGGTTTTATTCTTGTAGGCACCTTTTGGGTACACATCTCCTTGTCCGTAGCCATCATCTTCTGGGTCAGAATAAATAATACAACCGATAGCTCCTTTTTCGGCAGCTAATTTCGGTTTAATACCACGCCAAGACCCTTGGTATTTTGCAATCACAATTTTGCCTTTTACACTGATGCCAAGTTTTTCTAATTCTTCATAATCTTTCGGAATTCCGTAATTAACGAAAACTAATTCTGCTTCAACATCACCATCGGTAGAGAAAGCATTATAGCTCGGTAATAAGGCATCGCCTTGTGCGGTAAAAGGATCACCTTCTACGGGTACAGCTGTTAGTTTCGCTTTGTATTGAGTAGGACCGGTTAATTCTAAAACCCTTTCTGTCGGATAAGGAAAAAGAATTTGATAGGTCTCTATTTTGGTGTCGTAACCCCAAGACTCGAATTGACTTTTGATCCATTTTGCATTTTCTTCTCCGAATTCTGTACCGACCCAATGAGGTTCGGCAGCCATTTTCTGCATCCATTTATCAAGGTTTGTGGCATTTAAATTTTCTTCAAAACTTTTTTCAAGTTGCAGTTGCTTGTTTGTATTCTCAGAAGAAAATCCGATAATTGATTTTTGTGAATATCCGTTCAGGATCAATAAAAGAAAGAGGGTGGTGAGTAATTGTTTCATAATAAAATATGGTTATTGAGGTTTAATTAGTTTTGGGAATAGTGAACACCAATTAGAAGCTTGATAAAAATTCTATATGTGTTCATAATAAAAAATAATAAGTCAAAGTAAATTCATTTTTTACAGCGTTATATTTAATTGAGACTTACGCTATGCTCTTCGGTTTTATGATGTTCTAAAGAATTTGTGTTGATGGTAAAATAAAAAGTGCTACCTGCATTTTCTTCAGACTCTACCCATATTTTACCTAAGTGGTGATCTACTATTTTTTTGCTTCCGTAGAGTCCGATACCAGACCCTTCGAATTTAGATTGGTTATGAAGTTTATGAAAAGCATTAAAAACATTCTCTAGTTGCTCTTTGGGTATTCCGATACCGTTATCGGCAACACTAAACAGGTACTCATTATCTTTCTTTTCAGACGAGATATTAATAACCGGCAGTCCACTATTAGTTTTAAATTTTAGCGCATTATGAATTAAATTTTGAAAAAGCATTCTGATGTCAGTAGGTCTGGCAATCAAGGTTGGCATTTCGCCAATGTTTATTGTTGCTTTAGAATCTTTAATATTTTCAGATAAATCATCAATAACTACTTCTATAACTTCGGTGATATTAACAGATTCCATTCCGCTAGAATTTCCTATTTCTGCATATTTTAAAAGACCTTCTACCAAATTTGTAAGCCTAGTAGAGCTACCTTGTAAATGCTTTAGGTAGTTGCTGAAATTCGCATAGTTAGCAGCTGAATGTTGTTTTTCTAATTCTGTAGCAATGACCTTAATATTGTTTAGGGGACCTCTTAAATCGTGAGTTACAATAAAGGTGAACTCCTCAATATGCGTATTTTTTAATTCAAGTTCATTGTTTAAAACCGCTAATTTGTTGTTTTGATTTCTTAAATCGTTTTGGGCAATTTTAAGATTTAATTCGCTTTCTTTTAATGCGGTAATATGGTTTTCTAAGTCGTTGGTATATGTTCTAGTCTTATTTTGGTCATACATTCGAAATGTAAGCGAAAGCCAGCCTAAGCAAGCTAAAAATGCAAAAATCTCATCAAAAGGTACATCTATAATTCCTAATATGGGACCATACATAGAGATGTAAATTGTGGGTATAATAAAAGCTAAAATATCAAAAGCAATAATTAGATTTCGTGTACGCGGATTTCTTCTGTAACCTATAAATGCCAAGAACCCCATAGTGGCAAATGCCACAGCTTGGCCGAAATAACCACCTATTAAAAATATAAGGCTCATAAACATGACAGGAGGAAATAAGGTCATGTAAATTCTAGTCGTTTTATGAAATTTTAAGCGATTTAAGATAAACCCAATACCAAAACCCAAAGCAACTACAAAAGCCAGTACCTGTTCGATATAGGAATGAAAAAGAAGCGTATATATGAATACGGCAAAGGTGAAAATTGAGGATATAATAGTTATTAATCCAAATTCATCTAAAAATTTGATTTTTTTGGTGCTTTTAGTAAACGTGTTTTTTTTAGACAAACTATAAATTTTAAAGTGCTTTATTTCTCGAGGGTCAAATAGGCGACTTTATTTAGATCAAACCTAATTATGAAAAATATGAACATTTTGGGGGAGTTGTTAATATTCATATTTTACCTAAATATAAGAAAGAGAAGCTTATAAAATCAGAAAAGACACCTTTTAAAAGTGCCTTTTGTACTCAAATTTATCAAGGGATATTGTTAATTAAATACTCATAGGAACTTCCATGACTAGTATCTTCGATTTATCATTGGTTTTAAAAACAAAAGTATCGGTATCCCAAAGTCCAAATCCGTCACGTTTACTTAATTTCTGATTAGCAATCTCAATTTCTCCGTCAAGAACAAAAATGTAAACCCCGTTACCTTTTTGCTTTAAAGTATATAACTCAGTTTTTTCAGAATCATATTCTCCAAGATGAAACCATGCATTTTGGTGAATCCATACTCCGGCATCACCGGCGTTAGGTGAAAGTACTTGATATAAACTGTTTTTTGTTGCAATATCTTTAATAGAGATTTGATCGTAACGCGGGGTAACACTTTGCTCGTTTGGAATAATCCAAATTTGTAAAAACTTAACCTCTTGATCTTTGTTCTTATTGTGCTCGCTATGTGAAACACCGGTACCTGCGCTCATAACTTGAACATCACCAGCTTTAATCACTGTTGAGTTCCCTATATCGTCCATATGCTGAAGGTCACCTTCTAACGGAATTGATATGATTTCCATATTTCTATGTGGGTGAGTTCCAAATCCTCGACCACCTGCAACAGTATCATCATTTAATACTCTTAATACTCCGAAATTCATTCGCTGGGCATTATGATAATCGACAAAACTAAAGCTATGATAAGAATTTAGCCAACCATGATCAGCATGACCCCTAGTATCTGATCTATGTAAAATAGTTTTCATTTTATGTTTATTTATATAACCAATTGGTCGGAATTTTAGGTAAAATATTACACTACTAAAGTATTGTTATTAATAGTTCTATTTAGTGAAATTAGCACGTATTGGCTTTATTTGATCATATACTTTTTTTTGATTATTTACGTTATTCAAAAAAATCTCTCAAGAACATGAAATCTATTGTATGTCTACTATTGATATTTACATTTTTCAATTCTAAAGCTCAAGATAGTGCTGATGCTATTAAGCATTTAGGTGCAGGTATCGTAATTGGTGGTGCTGGTGGCTATGCTGCTCATAAACTATCTAATGGCAATACAGGTTGGAGATGGGTGGGGGCGGTTGGAAGCGCTTTTGCGGCAGGATTGGCTAAAGAAGCATTATATGATCCATCAAAAGGAGCTATTTGGGAAACTAGAGATGTAGTATTTACTACTTTAGGCGGCGTAGTTTCTGCTTTAGCTTTGGAGGTATTTTTAGGGGAAGAAGGTAGTCGTCGTGGAGGAAATAGAAGAGGCAAAAGCTGTGGATGCTTAGTTGCTCAATTAGGTACCGAAAATGAAATTCAATTGCTCTCGTTCGTTGAAAATGGAACTGGCGATATTACCTCAGAATTACAAGCAGCTTATCTTCTTCGATAACTTACAGAAGCCCTTTTGCTTTTATTTCTAAATACTTATTTATAGTATTAATAGTCAAATCTTCTGGTTTGGTTAAAATAGTCTGTATACCATACTTTCTAAGTTCGTTAACTACCAATTGCTTCTCATAGATAAATTTCTCTGCAATGGCCTGCTCGTAAATTTCAAGAGTATTATTGGGGTTTTCTTTAGCGTATGCCACAAGCTCCGTATTTTCAAAGAAAATAACGACTAATAAATGTTGTTTTGCAATGGCTTGTAAATAAGGTAGTTGGCGATGTAGCGCATCTAAAGTTTCAAAATTTGTATATAGTAGTAAAAGACTTCGATGCGGTAAATTTCTTTTTACATCTATATATAATCTACTAAAATCACTCTCTACAAAATTAGTATTTAAGTTATAAAGAGTTTCAAGAATAAGGTTCATTTGAGAACTTCTACGTTCTGCAACTACCCTGTTTTCTATCTTATTACTGAAAGCAAACATACCTGCTTTATCGTTTTTTTTAAGGGCAATACTGCTAACAATCAATGTTGCGTTAATGGCATAATCGAGTAAACTAAGCGAATTAAAAGGCATTTTCATTACCCTGCCTTTGTCAATTATAGAATATATAGGCTGTGATTTTTCATCTTGAAATTGGTTGACCATCAACTGACCTCTTTTGGCAGTTGCTTTCCAGTTTATATTACGAATATCATCACCCTGTATGTAATCTTTAATTTGCTCGAACTCCATCGTATGACCAATACGCCGAATTTTTTTAATTCCGAATTCTAGTAAGCGATTACTAAATGCTAAAAGCTCATATTTGCGAAGTTGTAAGAATGACGGATACACAGGTACCTCCTTATCCTGGTCATATGTATATTTTTTAGCTAGAAATCCGATAGGGGAAGTAGCGAATACAATTAAATTTCCGAAACTATAGACTCCGCGTTCAACAGGTCTTACATTATATATGTAAAATTTTTGCTCTCCGGATTTTACAATACTCCGAAAATTAAAGTCACGTTTCTGAAATTGGAAAGGAAGTTCGTCTATTATGTTTACTCGGCTTGAAAATAAGTATTGATTGGTAACTTTTATTTTAATATTATTTTCATCGCCATTAGAAAGTTTATCAGGTACTATTCTGTCTGCAACTATGTTTCCTTTTGATAAAAACAGAAGAATGATATCTACAATTATTAACGCTAAAAATAGATAGAACAGAAGTTTGGCCATAAATGAGATATTCTCAAAAATATAGGATATTAAAAAGCACAAGATGAGGCCTGATAATACCAGAAAGAATCTTTTTTCAAGAAATATATTTTTGAATACCTTTTTCACAATAATTTATCTAGGAATTTCGATAGTTTGAATAAGGTCACTGATCATTTTTTGTGCGGTATAGCCTTCCATTTCTCGTTCAGGAGTTAATATAATTCTATGCCCTAAAATCGGACCAACTACCTTCTTGATATCATCGGGAGTAATAAAGTCTCTGCCATTGATAGCTGCAACCGCTTTAGAGGCTTCTAGTATGGCTATAGAAGCTCTTGGTGAAGCACCTAAATATAAATTGGCATTAGTTCTTGTATTGTTGACAATAGCGGCTATGTATTTCAATAAATTATCTTCAACGATAATATCTTTTATTACTAATTGATAAGCAGCAATTTGTTCGGCAGATAGAACAGAGTCTATCAATGCTTCAACATTAGTATTTTTCTGTTGATGCTTGTTTTCTAAAATTTGTATTTCTTCTTCTAAAGTAGGGTAGTGTACGTTTATTTTAAAAAGAAAACGGTCTAATTGAGCTTCTGGCAATCGGTAGGTGCCTTCTTGTTCAATTGGGTTTTGAGTGGCAAACACTAAAAACGGAGGCTGCATTTGAAATTCATTTCCATCAATAGTAATCTGTCGTTCTGCCATAGCTTCGAAAAGAGCAGCTTGGGTTTTTGCAGGTGCACGGTTTATCTCATCAATCAAAATAATATTTGAAAATATAGGTCCTTTTTTAAATTCAAATTCTGAAGTCTTTACGTTGAATATAGACGTACCCAAAATATCGCTAGGCATTAGATCTGGCGTAAATTGAATTCTACTGAAATCTACATTCATTGTTTTTGCCAAGAGTTTTGCGGTCACTGTTTTTGCTACACCTGGTACACCTTCAATAAGGGAATGCCCGTTCGCTAGAATAGAAACTATTAATAATTCGATCATTTCTTGCTGACCGATAATTATTTTTCCTAATTCAGATTTCACCTTTGCTACAGATTCCTGTAGTTTGGTAAGGTCTATACGCGAATTAAATTCTACGTTGTTTTCATCTTGTGTATTATCTTCCATAAGATTGTTTAAATGTATTTATTTTCTGAACCAGGGCCAATGAGTCTTGTTCAGTATGAATAGGTTTATTTTTTAGACTAAGTATGAGGTTTATTAAAGTTTTTGTTTCCTCTTTAGATTTTCCTGCTTTAGCACTTAATTGAGTAATGAAGCTTTCATCTAAAACTGTGGTGTTTACATAGTATCTATTTCTAACGTAGGTTAAAAAATAGGTGATTTTTTTATCGTTCAAATTAGCATAATCTCTATGTTGATAATATAGTGATCCAACAGTTTTTGCAAATTCTACAGAAGAGTTTTCTAAAGGTTTTATAATAGGGATTATACGCTGTTCTCTTTTGGCTTTAAAGATTACAAAAAGTATTAAGCCCACGACCAGTAAGTAATAGCTCCATTTTAATGCAGGTTGATTTAATATGAATCGCATAGGCGAGGTTATAACTTTTCTGCCAGATTTTTTATAATCATCCCAATATAAAAGATGATCATTTAAATACGAAAAACTTTGTGTACTGTAGTTACTATTATCACCCAATATGTAATAGTTGGTATATGCGACGGGCAAGGTATTGATAATGAAACTTCCTTCACCAAAAGATGTTTGTATAAAATTGGGTTTCACTTTAATTTCATCCTTATTATTCTCTAAAAATGTTGAGGATTTGAATTGTATGTGTCCGAGTATTTCTGTGTTTGCTGTATCAACACTAACAAAATAGGCAAGATTTACTCCTCTTTCAAAATAGAAGTGTTCTTGTTTAAAATTCTGATTGGAGAAAGACGCTCTAACGGAGTCTTCTTGAATTTCATATTGTTGTGTAATTTCAATGTTCAAGGTATCTGCTAATTGCCCTGTAAGATTGCTACTGGCTATAAAAACTTGATTGCCATTGGCTACATATTTTAAAACTTGATTTGTTTCTTGTTCATCTAAATAGATATAATCATTGAATATTAAGTAGTTTGAGGGTATTGTAGAATCTCGCTCAATAAGTACATCGTATATACTCTTTTCAACTTGTTCAATCTCACTTTTCGGAAATATGGAAGGCAGTTCATTGAAAAGTACAAAGCAACCAAACGGAATTTTCGCAACAGAGGTAAACGACGGACTCCAATTTATCGGTCTAGGGCGTACTATTTCGGTTACGATGATACCAATTAGCACCGCAATCAAAAGCCCAAGTATTATTTTAGAACGCTTACCCAAATTATGATTGAATTTGTTGGTTGATCGATTCGAAATCTAAAACCGATTTTGTGTATTTAAGGTTATCTATACGCTGCTCGCCATACCAGATATAATCGTACAGGTAGGCTATTTTCTTAAATCCTTTTTTTATTTCTGGTTGTTCGATTTCATTGAAATAGTCTGAATTTGTTTTATCAAAATGCCATTCTATAATATCACTTTTAGATAGCTTTTGTAACGTGAGCAAAAACTGATAACGAATAGCAAGTCTGTAATCTTTTTGTTCTAAAGCAGTACTGAGAAGATTGTTAATGTCGATACCTTCAATATGCTCTTCTATTAAGTTGATATCATTGATTATTTTCGCTTTTTTCTGAAAAAGTGAATTGAAATTTTCATTGATCAGAACTTTTACGATGAGGTAAATAGCTAAAATTACCAGTAAAAAGTAAATGATATATTCAATGATTTTTAATAACTGAGGTGATATATTAATACCGAAAATATTGCTCAGTCCTTGCCCGACCCAATTTATAAAACGCGCTAACAGATTTTGAGATTCGCCCGTTTTAAAGGTGTAGTTAAACTCGTCGCCCTTATATTTTTCAGAAAGATCATCGTCAATAGTTCTTAAAGTCAGTACAGACGAAGAATCAATTTTTATGATACTATCGTTTGTGCCCTGTGCAAATGAGCATAGCGCTAATAACTGAAAGAATATGAGGAGAAAAGTATGCTTCAACTTAATCGTTTTGACCTATTTGTTCAATAGTAGCTCTGGTGTTTTCGTTGTATGTTTTTTCATGTAAAGCATAATATAATACGCCATTTACGAATTGGGTAAGACATTGACCGTACACTGCAATAATTAATACGATACACGTGCCTAAAGTATACACTATGGTCGAAACGATAGAGTGGGAGTAATCTACATTGTTTTCTACTACATGAAAGGTATAAACACCGATAATAATACCAGGTACAATTAGGGCAATTATCAGTAACATGCCTAGTAAAAGACCCATGATAAAGTTAACACCTACAGATTTCCAGAAGTTAGTAGTTACTAATTTCCAACCTTCGCCTAATGCTTCGGTAACACCTTTTTTCTTTTCAAGCATATCAAAGAATGACACACCTACCCAAGCGGTTAAAAAGAATTGTACAATGTATTGTGCAAAAATTCCTAAAATGGGTATAATGGCTAAAATAATAGCCGCAATAATAAAAACGAAGTATATCGGTATCAGCAATAATACGAATACAAAGGTATTTCCGAATTGGCTTTTTGCAAGTTCCCAAACTTCTTTTTTATCTACGGTATTATCTCTGGTTTCTACATATTTAATCATGTAACTCGTAGATAGCGAATAGTTTAAGAAGGCAATACCCAAGAAAATGATGAAGAATAAAAATCCGCCGATACCTAAATAAATATAATAATCTTGTTCGAATTCATTACCTCCGCCAAAAGAATTATTGCGAGATTCTTGCGCAATCATACCCATAAATCCAGATACCAATAAATAGCTAGTTATTAAAAGTCCTATTAAAAAGACACCATTATAGCTGATAAAAACATTGGTAAAGTTTTTAATATTCTGTTTAAAGAAGTCGAAATAAACGGATACGATTCCGCCAAAATCACGATTTACCCGTAACGGTATGTAATTGTCTTTCATTTTGGTTATTAAGTATGATTGGGTATGCGATGTAATAAAATATAATCAAGAATAAAGAAGCGCCAATTATTAGAAAAGCCAACCAATTGGGCATACCGGTATATCGTGTAATAAAACCTTCAATAAAACCGGCGATGATAAAAAACGGGATCGTACTTACCACAACTTTTAGTCCGTCTTTAGCACCCTTCATAAACGATACGCGTCTAGAATATGTTTTCGGAAACAGTATGCTGTTGCCCATAATTAAACCAGCGCAGCCAGCAATGATGATCACTGAAATTTCTATGGTGCCATGTAGCCATATTTGCTTATTTGCCTCAAAGAAAACCCCTTTCGTATAAAAGAAAGTAATGAAAGCACCAAGCATAACACCGTTACTAAAAAGAATATAACCAGTGCCGATACTGGTAATCACACCAAATGCAAAGGCAAGAAATGCAACTCGAATATTATTAATGGTAATACCTAAAAATGAGCCGATTTCACTACCACCTTTGTATATGGCGGCAGGATCGCCGTTGGCAATATTATTAAGGGTTTCGTTTACATAGGCATCACCTAAAATTAAACGTACAAAAGTAGCATCGTTCAATGCAGATAATGAACCAATGGCAGATGCTATTATGAATATTAAAAAAGCTATGCCTAGTGTGTTATGATATTGTTTAAAAAAGAGCGGGAATTCGGTCAACCAAAAGCTAACAATTCTGTTTTTGCTTTCTTTTTTATTTTTATAAATTTTTTGGTGGGCTTTAGAAGCTAATTCGTTTAAATACAATAAAGTCTTACTTTCTGCGTAATACGTTTGCGCATAGGCTAAATCATTAGTTAATTGAATATAGCCATTGGCAAGCTCATCTGGGTTTGAAGTAGCACCAAGGTTCATAGCATTTTCGAATGCTATCCATTTTTCCTTATTTTGCTTCACAAAAGCAGCTTCGCGCATAAACTAATTTTACCTTGTTAAATTTAAGACTTAATGAATAACCTCCAAATCAATACAACGCAAAATGTGAACCTTAATTATACTATTGTAGGTATTGGTGAACGAATTGTGGCATTTTTTATAGATGCATTTATTTTATATCTCTATTATATACTGGTCGATTTAATTGGCGATGCCATTGGTTATATTTATAATGACGGATGGACGCAGAGAGGCATCGTAGGCTTAATATCTTTACCTGCAATGTTTTACAGTTTATTAATGCATATAATTTTTAATGGTAGAACTGTAGGGAAAATGATTATGAAAATGAGAGTGGTATCGGTTGATGGATCACCTGTAAATTGGAGCAATTATTTGATTCGTTGGATGCTTCGTTTGGTAGATATCTGGATCTTTGTTGGGTCTATAGGCATTCTTACTATTCTTTTTTCTGAAAAAAGGCAGCGATTGGGCGATGCGGCAGCAGGTACCGTTGTTATTAGTACAAAAAATAAGACTAAAGTTTCGCATACCATTTTAGAAGAAGTAGAAGATACTTATGTGCCAAAATTCGTGAATGTTACCATACTGACCGATAAAGATGTAAGGCTGATTAAAGAAACCTTTAGTATAGCTCAAAAAAGCAATGATTTTAAAACGATGAAAGCGCTTAGAGAAAAAGTTGATAGTATATTGCAGACCAATTCAGATTTGTATGATAAGCAGTATTTAGATACTGTATTAAAAGATTATAACTACTTCACCCAAAAGCTGTAACAATGTTTTATTTCGTCATTGATATTTTAGGAACCATTGCATTTGCCATATCAGGTGTTTTGGTCGCAATGGATAAAAGATTAGATGTTTTTGGCGTACTTATTATTGCATTCGTAACAGCAGTTGGCGGTGGTACTCTAAGAGATTTATTAATCGGAATTCGACCTGTAGGATGGTTGAATGCACCAATGCATCTGCTCATTATTGTAATTACCGTTTTGTTGGCCATCATTTTTGTGAAGCAGTTGAAATACGTTAGAAAATCACTCTTTCTATTTGACACTATTGGCATTGGTCTATATACCATGGTAGGTATAGAAAAAGGTTTAGCGGCAGATTTATCACCTGTCATGTGTATCGCCTTAGGTACTATTACAGCTTGTTTTGGCGGAGTAATTCGAGATATTTTATGTAATGAAATACCTGTAATATTCAGAAAAGAGATTTATGCAACGGTCTGTATTTTAGGCGGACTCGTATACTTTCTTTTAATTCAATTTCCGATACAAAATACCATAGCCTATTCTTTGGCAATTGTTACTATTATAATCATGCGGGTTTTAGCGGTACGTTTTAAAATATCGCTTCCAAATATCTATCGCGAGGGAGTGTAAAGATTTTTTTAGAGTATTTAGCGAAGCTAAATATTTAAATTTCAGCCAAAAGCCAAAAGCCAAAAGCCAAAAGCCAAAAGCCAAAAGCCAAAAGCCAAAAGCCAAAAGCCAAAAGCCAAAAGCCAAAAGCCAAAAGCCAAAAGCCAAAAGCCAAAAGCCAAAAGCCAAAAGCCAAAAGCCAAAAGCCAAAAGCCAAAAGCCAAAAGCCAAAGCCAAAAGCCAAAAGCCAAAAGCCAAAAGCCAAAAGCCAAAAGCCAAAAGCCAAAAGCCAAAAGCCAAAGCCAAAAGCCAAAAGCCAAAAGCCAAAAGCTACTTTAGTACTTCAGCTTTTTCTATATAGATATTCTGTTCAGGCCAATCTCCTTTACTAACTGGTTGGTTATTTATTTTATCGACAACATCCATACCTTCTATAACTCTGCCGAAAGGGGTATACTCTTCATCTAAATGATAAGAGCCAGGATTAGTAACAACTATAAAGAATTCAAAAGGAGATGCTAGCATGTGCGGGTTGTCCAATTCGCTACTAGGCATAGAAACGGTGCCTCTATGATGTTTATGCCCTTTTCTAGAATCTGGTGGCAAAAGGTATCTTCCTATTTCAGATCTTTTTCTACCTGTATTTTCATCATCAGAATTTCCGCCTTGAATAATAAAGTTTTTCACCACCCTATGAAATTGGGTATAATCAAAATAACCCTTTTCAGTAAGGTAAATGAAATTAGCTCGGTGATACGGTACATTTTCGAATAGCTCAATTGTAAAACTACCGAGGTTAGTGGTAATTTTAACCTTGTTCGCTTTTAAGGTTTTTTCATAGTTGAAAAAGAATTCGATAGCATTTTCTTCGTCAAGCACAAAAGCTTCTTCTTTTGGGTCTTCGATAACTTCATTTTCTGTAATTTTAATTGAATCTAATACAGCCTCTGGTTCGGTAGTAGCGCTATCAACTTTCTTAGAAGTATCTTTGCAGCTAGCTACTGCCATAATGGCTAAGAGAAAAAATGTATAGAATTTGAGTGAACGCATGGATTTCAATTTTTTTGAACAACAAATATCAAAAATAAAGGATCTACCGCTACCGGGAGAAGCTTCTCAGCATAAAATGGCGCCAGAAATTCGTATAGAAGAATTACAGCGAATCAATCAAACGAAGAAGAATCCGAGGAAAGCGGCAGTAATGGCATTGTTTTATCCAACGGTAAATCAAAATATCAACCTTTTATTGATTCTGAGAAAAACTTATAAAGGTGTACATTCGAACCAAGTTGGTTTTCCGGGTGGGAAAGCAGAAAAGTCAGATGACGGGTTATTAACAACGGCATTACGAGAAACCCATGAAGAAGTAGGGGTGCATCCGAAAGATGTTATTGTGGTGAAAGAAATTTCAGAAATTTTTATTCCCCCAAGTAATTTTATCGTCCAACCATTCATTGGTTTATATAAAGAACCCAAACCATTTATAAAACAAGAGTCAGAGGTAGAGTTGATCTTAGAAGTTCCAATATTAGACTTTTTAGATGATACCAAAGTTGTTTCTAAAAAATTAACAACGTCATACGCCGTAGATATTGAAGTACCTGCCTTTAAATTAAACGGTTATATCGTTTGGGGTGCAACGGCAATGATGTTGAATGAGATTAAAGAGTTATTAAAGCAAGTGTTGTAAAGCATATTTAATTATTTTAGCATTCTATGGGATTATTTGATAAAAACCCTTTCGGGCATAACTTATTCATTAAAAAGTGGCTAATTCGTATTTTGGCATTGCTATCGCATCAGCGATATAAGCGATTTAATACGTTAGAAATTGAAGGTTCTGAAATAATCAGAAATTTGCCAAATAAAAATGTACTATTTGTAAGTAACCATCAAACTTACTTTGCCGATGTAGTGGCGATGTTTCATGTGTTCAATGCTAGTTTAAGTGGTCGCGAAGATTCGATTAAAAATCTGGGGTACATTTGGCAGCCTAAATTAAATATGTATTATGTAGCTGCCGCTGAGACCATGAAAAAAAGTTTACTGACCAAAATCATGGCCTACGCAGGTTCTGTTAGTGTAGAAAGAACATGGCGTTCAGAAGGTCAAGACGTTAAGCGTCAAGTAAAAATGAGCGATATCTCTAGTATAGGTAAAGCTTTAAATGATGGTTGGGTAATCACTTTTCCACAGGGTACTACCACCCCTTGGAAACCTTTACGAAAAGGTACTGCCCACATTATTAAGAAGTATAAGCCCGTTGTAGTACCTGTTGTTATAGATGGGTTTAGAAGATCTTTTGATAAAAAAGGACTTCGTATCAAAAAGAAGGGGATACTTCAATCGTTGGTCATTAAAGAACCTTTGCAAATAGATTATGAAAATGAATCTTCAGAATCGATCATTGAGAAGTTGGAATATGCTATTGAACAGCACCCTTCATTTTTAAAGGTGATTTCTAAACAAGATTTATTGGCCTTCGAAGAAGAGAATAAACAACGTAAATGGAAAAAAAATTAAACTGCTAAATGTCTTAGTTCGCTGTAATTATGTTTTAGCTTTCTAAGTAGTAAACCATAAAGTAAGAAATAGAATAAAGATAAAGCACTGATAAATATAAGACCAACAACCCCTAATGTAATCATAAGGGTTACTTTTAATTTGTCATTAGAAAGACCTCTAAGTTGTTCTCCCATTTCAGGAAAGGCGCCGATAATATCATTATTCAAGAAAATTGCAATAATCATTACTATAAAAAAAAGTGAACACATTGCTAAAGAAAAAATGACGTAATGTTTAACTGTTTTTCTTGTTTTAATAATTTTCTTCATTAAGTTTTTAGAATTATCCAAAACTGATATTTCTCTAAATCTTAGATAAAATTGGTATATAAAGTAAATTATGACCACATAGTAAATTACTGAGAGTCCGGTTAAATATTTTGCTACTCCAATATGCTGATAAATCTGCATATTATCTTTCATTCCTGGTGTGAAATACAGAAGTTGAGGTAGAACGAATTCTAAAATACTTATAATCAATATCCATTTAACGATAGAAGAAGATTTCTTCCATATCATTTTATGTATTTCTTCATAGCTCAGCTTAGGAACATTAAATTCCTTCTTCTGCCAGTCTTTTTTTAATAATTCCAGTTCATCCGTCATACGCCTATGGATTCAAAATGGTTTTTAATTTTGTTTTAATACGATTCATTTTCACTCGTGCATTTACCTCGGTTAAACCTAACGTTTCTGATATTTCGGCATAGTTTTTATCCTCCAGATATAAGAAAACTAAGGCTTTGTCGATATCATTCAATTGCTTGACGGCTTTATACATCAATTTCAATTGCAGCTCTTCGGTTTCATCATATTCATCGGCTTTGATCTTAAAAATTATAGATTCATAGTCCGCCGTATCAATTCGCCTTTTACGCTTTCTGTATAGTGTAATAGCTGTATTTAGGGCTACCCTATACATCCAAGTGCTGAATTTTGCTTCTCCTCTAAACTTGGGGTATGCTTTCCACAGTTGAATCGTAATTTCTTGGAACAAATCGTTATGCGAGTCGCGGTCATTTGTATACAGGGTACACACTTTATGGACAATATTTTGATTGTCTTGCAGCTCGGTCACAAATTTGTGTTCCAGTTCTTTGTTCACTATTGGTTGGTTGTTCTTACGAGGTTAGTCTTCGATTGGTTTCAATTGTTACAATAAATTTGTAAATACATAAAAAAAAGTGCCAAAGGTAACCTTGGCACTTTTCAATTCTAGATGAATGCTAGACTATTTTCTGTAATCTAAAGCTGGAGCTCTATCGCCTAAAAGCGGAATATATTTAAAATCTGCGCCTCTATTTTCTAAAAACTCTGCTTTGGCGGTTTCTATTAATTTTTTATCCTTGAATAAGTCAATTGCAGTCATTGTAAGTGTTTTTGCAGCTATCATCATGCCCTTATTACCAATTGAAGTACCACCTGCAGCAACCGCTTGCCAGCTATGCGCCGGTGTGCCAGGTACCCACGTAGCAGTACTGAAACCAACAGTTGGTACGGTGAAACTAACATCGCCAACATCGGTAGAGCCGAATGCTTTAGCTTCTGTTTTGTATGGTTGCACATTTTTTGCTGTATCAATATCAGCCTTTTCTTGACCTAATGATTTTGCGATTTTATCGGCAAAAGCCTTTTCTTCTGCGGTATATTCCATTCCGCCTACTTCAGATAGGTTTTCATGCATTACTTTCTGCAAAGTAAGATTCGGAAGTAACTCATGAGTACCACCGATCATTTCATAATCCATCGTTGTACCTGTACCTAAAGCAGCGCCTTCGGCAGCTTTTACCATACGGTCAAAAATTTCAATAACCACATCACGTCTATTATGACGAGCATAGTAATATACTTCGGCAAAATCAGGAATAACGTTCGGTGCTTTACCGCCATCTGTAATAACATAATGAATTCTTGCTTCTTGCGGTATATGCTCACGCATCATATTGATCATCATATCCATAGCTTCAACACCATCTAATGCAGAACGTCCTTTTTCCGGTGATGCAGCAGCATGTGCAGAAATACCATGGAATCTAAATTTAGCAGACTTATTTGCTAAAGCCGCACCGGCACTAGCTGCATTTTGAGCACCTGGGTGCCAATGTAATGCAATATCGACATCATTAAAAAGTCCTTCACGAACCATATATACTTTGCCAGATCCCCCTTCTTCTGCAGGCGTACCGTAAAAACGAATAGTGCCTTTAGATTTGTTAGCTTCTAACCATTCTTTTGTTGAAATGGCAGCAGCTGTAGAAGCTGTACCGAATAAGTGATGACCACAGGCGTGACCTGCTGCTGCGCCAGCAGTTTGCTTTTCGGCGACCGCTTTTTGAGAAAGACCGGGTAGGGCATCGAATTCTCCCATTATCGCAATAACAGGGCTGCCAATACCATATTCGGCAATGAATGCGGTAGGTATACCTGCAACACCTTTTTTGATGCTGAAGCCTGCATCTTGTAATGTTTTTTGTAAAAGGTCAGAGCTTTGTTCTTCTTGGTAGCCCATTTCTGCGAATCCCCAAATATTTTGAGCTATAGTTCCATAATCAGCACTTTTCTGCTCTAAATTTTTAATAATGTCTTTTTCGCTCTTTTGAGCATTCAGTGAATAATAGGAAGTACTTAGTACCGCCAATAAAATAAGGGTTTTGCGCATTTTGGTGTTTGTTTGAGTTAGACCTTAAAGATACTAAAAACACATTATTATTATAAAGTAGAAATCCATTTGTTTAATTTTGCGTTTAAGTAATCATACTATGAACATACCACTTTCGAGCTATCCTAGAATTGTAATAATAGGTGGTGGTTTTGGCGGAGTCTCTCTGGCGAAAAAATTAAGTAAACAAGAAGTACAAGTAGTTCTTATCGATAAGAACAATTACCATACTTTTCAACCATTATTATATCAAGTATCTACAGGTGGTCTTGAGCCAGATTCTATAGCGTATCCGCTACGTAAAGTTTTAATAGGGTATGATAATTTCTACTTCCGCCTTGCCGAAGTTCAGCAAATAGATACTGCCGGTAAAAAGTTGAATACAAATATTGGTGATTTAAGTTTTGATTATTTAGTAGTAGCTACAGGTTCTGAAACTAATTTCTTTGGAAATGAGGAGATAGAAAAGAACGCGATGTCTATGAAGTCGATTCCGCAATCATTAAATCTGCGTAGTTTAATTTTAGAGAATTTCGAACAGGCACTTCTTACAGATGATTATCATGAAAGAGATGCTTTGATGAATTTCGTAATAGTAGGTGGTGGCCCAACAGGGGTAGAGCTTTCTGGTGCTTTAGCAGAAATAAAGAAAGGTATTTTACCAAAAGATTATCCAGATTTAGATACAAGAAGAGCACAGATTAATATTGTGCAGGGTGGCGATTGCTTATTACCAGGTTTTAGTGCGCAAGCATCAAAAAAAGCAGAAGACTTTTTAGAGAAATTAGGAGTTCAGGTTTGGAAAGGAGTTCGGGTTACTGGATATAATGGTAAAACCGTTACAACCCTTACCGATTTAAAGTTTGATGCTGCCACTGTAGTTTGGGCAGCTGGGGTAAAAGGAGCTGGTATAAAAGGTTTAGATGCAGAAGGCGTAATTGCTGGTGGTAATAGAATAAATGTCAACGAATTCAACCAGGTAGTAGGTCATCCTAATATATTTGCTATTGGTGATATTGCATGTATGGCAACCGTAGATAATCCTCGTGGGCACCCAATGGTGGCACAACCGGCAATACAACAAGGGAAATTATTAGGTAAGAACTTGGTAAATTTATTAGAGAACAAACCCATGAAACCATTTGTTTATAACGATAAAGGTAGCATGGCGACTGTTGGCAGAAATAAAGCGGTTTGCGATATTAAGAAATTCAGGTTTCAAGGTGTATTTGCTTGGTTTGTTTGGATGTTCGTTCACTTGTTTTTCTTGATAGGATTTAGAAATAGAATGGTCGTATTTATCAACTGGGTATATAACTATATTCGATTTGATCGTGAAGCACGTTTGATCATTCGCCCGTTTAAAAGAGATTACAGTCAGTTCAAAGATTAGTGAAATTGTATTTCATATTTTAAGAGAAGCTTTCTAAATGCTTGGCAGTTAAAGTTTTGCTAAGTATTTCGCTGGCGCTAATTTTTAAAATATCTTTTGTAGGAATTTATGTCTACCAACCTAAGATATCCAACCTATGAAAATACTTGTACCTAGTTTTCTGTTCTTGTTTATAATAGTATCGAATGGGCAAACAATAGAAGAACCGCATACATCAAATTTACCATCATCGTTATCGGGATTGTCAATAACAGGGCATGCATATCCCAATTCTGCAATTGGTGATGTACATAAGTCTTTTATGGTGCAATATGGCATATTCAAGTCTACACAACTTGAGCTCCAAGGTTTTTATGATACCTATATATTAAGTGAAAGGTTTAGGTCTAGCATGTTGTTTAAAAGATATTTGAATGATAGACTATACTTGCTTACAGGTTTAGAGGTAGAAGTGGCAACTGAAAAAGATGAACTTTTTGATGCACCATACCGCCTTGGTTTTGTGGCAGGTGCCGGTTATGATGTCAGCGAGAATTTTATGATTGAATTAAAAAGTAATGTTCAGTTAAATAAATCGACCATTGGTGCTTTTGGTGAAACCCAAGTGACTATGCCTTCGGTATATACAATTGGTAGCAAGTGGAAATTTTAATGATCTTTTCTAGGGTGATAAGTATTCATTACTTCTGCTAAGTGAGATCTATCTACATGCATGTATATTTCTGTTGTAGTAATACTTTCATGCCCAAGCATTTGTTGAATAGATCTTAAATCGGCACCATTTTCAAGTAGGTGAGTAGCAAAGGAATGCCTAAAAGTGTGCGGACTTATACTTTTTTTTAATCCTATGGTAACCGTTAAATTTTTTACGATAGTGAAAATCATGGCTCGGGTAAGTTGTTTGCCGCGTCGATTTAGAAATAGAATATCTTGAAAGCCTTCTTGAATTTTTAAATGGACTCTAATTTCATTTCTATAAATATCAATGTATTTCTTGTTTACAGGGCTGATAGGTACAAAACGTTGTTTGTTTCCTTTGCCGGTTACTTTAATAAAATCTTCCTCAAAAAAAAGATCAGAAATTTTTAATCCGATAAGTTCAGAAACTCTTAATCCGCAGCCATATAAAGTTTCTAGCATAGCGCGGTTACGTTCTCCCTCGGAAGAGCTTAAATCAATAGCACCAATTAATTTGTCTATTTCGTTTTCTGAAAGAGTATCAGGTAATTTACGCCCGATTTTAGGTGATTCTATTAAATTTAACGGGTTGTCTTTTCGGTAATCTTCAAAAATTAAATAATTGAAAAAACTCTTGAGTCCCGATATAATTCGCGCCTGAGATCTAGGGTTGACTACTTTGGCAATTTCATATATAAATTGCTGAACCGTGTTTTTGTCAATAAGTATTGGGGTGGTAGTTATGGTATGTGCATCAAGAAAAGACATCAATTTCTCGATATCCATAGTATAGCTCTGTATAGAATTTTTTGATAACCCTCGCTCAAGCTTAAGATATATGGTGTAATCTTTTAACGCATGTTTCCAATTCATGGTTTAAAGATAAAGAATACATTAATTCGGTATAAAATAATGTAATAATAGAGAGTTTATTTCGAAGTTACAATTTATATGACCTACCTAAAACTAAGCTGTACCACTACTTTCATGGTATTCACAACAAAGATTCTTGTAAGCTTAGTCTTACCTTTATTTTTGAAGGAAATAAACCGACCAAACCATGAATAAGTATTTCATTTTATTATTTGCCTTATGTTTTTCAACCGGAATTTTCGCTCAAGAGGGGTTCAAGTTCGGTATTCAAGGAGGTATACCACTAGATGATTATAATGAAGCTGTAAGTATTGTGCTTGGAGCAGATTTATCATACATGTATCCGTTAGGTGAAGTAGTAGATGTGGGTCCGGCAGTGGGTTTTATTCATGGTTTTGCAGAAACCTTTCAAACAACGATTATCAGAGAAGAACAAGAATCTATTCAGTTTTTGCCCTTATCTGTAGGCGTTCGTTTTTGGACATCAAATGATTTTTCATTTGGTGGAAATATTGGTTATGCAATGGGTTTAAGTGATGGTAATGAAGGTGGTTTATATTACAGACCTACAATTGCTTATTTAATGAGTTCAAGTGTTGAGGTTAATTTTTCTTATACAGGTATAGATATCGAAGAAACCACTTGGTCAACCTTGACTTTAGGTATCGTTTATAATTTTGAGCCGAAGTATAGAACCCGTCGTTAGATAACGACTTCATTTAAGTTTTGTTAATGACAAATATTTCTAATTCATCGTAAGGCAACATTCATTATTTTTGATGTATGAAGATTATCATAATAAATGGTCCCAACTTAAATCTTTTAGGAAAAAGGGAGCCAGACGTATACGGTGCCGAAACTTTTGAAGATTACTTTTCAAAATTACAATTCAAGTTTAAAGATATTGAGCTAGAATATTATCAATCTAATATTGAGGGCGAACTAATTTCTAAAATTCAAGAAACAGGTTTTTCTTATGACGGTATAGTGCTCAATGCAGCAGCTTATACACATACTTCGGTAGGTATTGGCGATGCGGTAAAAGCAGTTGAAACGCCCGTAATAGAGGTTCATATCTCTAATACACACAAGCGCGAAGAGTTTAGGCATGTGTCTTATATTTCGCCGGCGGCAAGTGGAGTAATTCTTGGCTTCGGTTTAAAAAGTTATGATTTAGCTATCGAGAGCTTTTTATTTTAGAAAGTAGAACCTTTCTGTTATAGTTAAAAAACATCTTTTAAGTACGAATGCAGCTGTTTTCGTGTAAATATATAGTTAATAGAAAAATTTATGAACTAACGGCGTTCGCGATAAATTTGCTTTAACCGTTATCTTCTGTTCTTAAATATTTCTCTTCTACGTAAAATGTAGCAAAGGGTAGAAGGGAAGCTATACCGAATATAAATACTTTTTTAAAGCTCCATTTGTGTGTAAAGCCAACTATTAGGGTAAGTGCTATAAATGCGATGAATAGAAAACCGTGGGCGTAGCCGACCAATTTATTTGGCTCTGGTATTTCTGCCCAATATTTTAATGGCATGGTTACCCCGAACAACGCCAAATAAGAGATTCCTTCTAAAATTGCCGTTGCTCGAAATAATTTTAACATGCTATACTATTTTGTATTAATTATAAGTGAATAACCTCGTCATAAGCCGCTGCAGTTGCTTCCATAACAGCTTCGCTCATGGTTGGGTGTGGGTGAATAGCTTTTAAAACCTCATGCCCGGTAGTTTCTAGTCTACGACCAAGAACTGCTTCGGCAATCATATCTGTAACACCTGCGCCGATCATATGGCAACCTAGCCATTCGCCGTATTTGGCATCATATATAACTTTAACGAAACCTTCAGAAGCTCCATAAGCTTGTGCTTTACCACTTGCAGAGAAAGGGAATTTACCAACTTTAATTTCGATACCTTTTTCTCTAGCTTGTTTTTCAGTTAAACCAACAGAAGCGATTTCAGGAGAACAGTACGTACAACCTGGTATGTTACCATAATCTAATGGCTCTACATGCATGTTAGCTAATTTCTCTACACATAAAATACCTTCTGCAGACGCAACGTGTGCAAGAGCGGGTCCTGGTGTAACATCACCAATTGCATAATAACCAGGTATGTTAGTTTGGTAATAATCATTTACCAATATTTTATCTCTATCGGTAGCAATACCAACATCTTCTAATCCTATGTTTTCAATATTGGTTTTAATACCAACGGCAGACAATACGATATCAGCCTCTAAAACTTCTTCACCTTTGGCAGTTTTTACGGTAGCTTTTACACCTTCGCCAGAAGTGTCAACAGAAGTAACTTCTGCAGATGTCATAATTTTAACACCCGCTTTTTTGAAACTTCTTTCTAATTGCTTAGAAACGTCTTCATCTTCAACTGGTACAATATTCGGTAAATATTCAACTACGGTAACATCAGTTCCCATAGAATTGTAGAAGTAAGCGAACTCGATACCAATGGCACCACTACCAACAACAATCATTTTCTTAGGTTGTTTGTCTAAGGTCATTGCTTGTCTGTACCCAATAATTTTTTTACCATCTTGTGGTAAGCTAGGTAGTTCGCGACTTCTTGCCCCTGTAGCAATGATAATATTGTTTGCACTGTATTCGGTAATAGAACCATCTTCAGCCTTAACAGAAACTTTCTTTCCGGCTTTTAATGTTCCGTAACCTTTAATAACTTCTATTTTGTTCTTTTTCATCAAGAATTGAACACCTTTGCTCATTCCTTCAGCAACGCCACGGCTTCTTTTAACTACGGCATCAAAATCTTTATCGGCACCATTAATTTTTAAACCATAGTCTTCTGCATGTTTCAAGTATTCAAATACTTGTGCAGATTTCAACAATGCTTTGGTAGGTATACAACCCCAATTTAAGCAAACACCGCCTAAACTTTCTTTTTCAATAATGGCAGTCTTAAACCCTAATTGTGCAGCCCTAATAGCGGTTACATACCCACCAGGACCACTACCTAAAACAATAATATCGAAAGTGCTCATATTTTGATTTTTTGTAGATTGAATTGAGCTGTAAAAATACAAAACCTTATTGAAATTAATTGTAGGTTTTTAAAATATGACCTTTAATATGAAATTGTGATATTTTAGAAATATACCTAGCTGCTTTAGTATGAGTCTTATAGAAAAAAAGAAGAGGTCTAAAAAGACCTCTTGCAATTATAAATTCTAATTTAAATGTTATTCGGCAGGTACAAAATTAAGCGCAACACCATTAACGCAGTGGCGCAAACCTGTTGGATCTGGTCCGTCTTCAAAAACATGGCCTAGATGTCCGCCACAAGTAGCACAATGTTCTTCTGTTCTTTTGTAACCAATTTTGTAATCGACATCATAAGCAACATTACCTTCAATTTCTTCATAGAAACTAGGCCATCCTGTACCAGAATCGAATTTGGTATAACTTTTAAATAGGGGAGTAGCGCATGCAGCGCAAACGTATGTGCCTTTTTCTTTATTCTTTAATAATTCGCTAGTAAATGGGGTTTCAGTAGCAGCTTCACGAAGTACATAATATTGAGAATCGGTCAACTCCTTTTTCCATTCGCTTTTCGTTTTCTGAACCGCGAATTCTTTTTTCTGGCTAGTCTTGGTATCCGTAGCCATCTCTTTTTCTTGAGAAGTACCCTTGCAGCTCACAAAAAGTACTAATAGTGCAATTACAATATTTATTTTCATCTTTTCAATTTTTTAGTTCTGTCGATAAAATTATATGTTCCTTTCAATGTACTGTATCTACGCAACATTTTAGGTTAAAGTTTTAAACATAGCAAATAAAAAAAAGCCTTTGATTATCATTCAAAGGCTTTAGATTAAATAGGTTAACTACATGGGGTGTTAATCTAATTTTATTTTTTGAATGCTATCTTCGGTTATACCTAAATGAGCCATTACAGAATTCATATTAGAGGTGTCTAATTTACCGGTTGTAGATTCTGCTGGTAAAATGGCTATTCTAAAAACTTGATTATCTGTATCACCTGCTTGTAAAGTAGCAAGATCAAAATCTGACTCTAAAAAAATATTGACATCAAAAAAGGTATAGTCAAAGTTGTATTGAAGCAAGCCTTGGTCTAATATTCGTGTTTGTGGCATCAATCTCCATATATCAACTAATTCACCATTACTATCTTCAGTTTCACCCCAAAGTATGTAAACTAAAACAACATCGCTTTCAAAGACTTCAATACTTTGCGGAAATTCGTAAAATATAGAATAATCGTTTTCTAAAGTAAATGTGCCTTCAATATCTACGACTTGTCCTAAGATGTTAACTCCGTCCTGTCCAGCAGGTCCTCTTTCACCATCAAATCCATCAAATCCAGGAGGTCCCTGTGGTCCTTCACAAGAAATAAAAAATAGAGTTACAAGTGCGCCTAAAAATAAATTCAGTTTTTTCATAATGTTATAATTATTCGGATTACGTTGAAATTTTGAATAGTTCTTTCAAAAAGCGTTCCATTTTTGGTATTTAAATATATAAATCGGATATTAACTGCTGTATTCTTAACTATAAATTATTAGAGTCGAACGTCTTTAAAAGATGATTAGCTTTACCAAAATAAACCAATTATATGCCAAACGTAAAAGTTCACACATTATTTACCGATTTTGATATTGATCTTTTTAAAGGTGGTAAGCATTATCGCCTGTATGAAAAGTTGGGTTCTCATTTGGTTGAAGTTCATGGTGTAGCAGGTACATACTTTGCCGTTTGGGCACCATCTGCAAAATCTGTATCGGTCGTAGGTAATTTTAATTCTTGGGATTCAGACGACCATAAGTTAAATGTTAGATGGGATTCTAGCGGTATTTGGGAAGGTTTTATCCCCCATATTGGTAAAGGCGAAGTCTATAAATACAAGATACAATCTGTCAATAATGATATTTGGACAGAGAAAGCAGATCCTTTCGCACGGTACTGCGAGCACCCACCAAATACAGCATCCATAATTTGGACTGCCGAGCATGATTGGAAAGATGATGCTTGGATGGGCTATCGAAAAGATAAAAACGGATTAGACAAACCATACTCTGTTTATGAAGTGCATTTAGGTTCATGGAAGAAAAATGCAGAGAATAAATTTTTGACTTACCATGAGTTTGCGGTAGATCTTGTAAACTATGTTAAAGATATGGGGTATACCCATGTAGAGTTTATGCCGATAATGGAATACCCTTATGATCCCTCTTGGGGCTATCAATTAACCGGTTATTTTGCCCCAACTTCAAGATTTGGTTCTCCTGAAGAATTCAAACTTTTAGTAGATACTTTTCATCAAAACGATATAGGTGTAATTTTAGACTGGGTACCATCTCATTTTCCGGAGGATGCTCATGGTCTAGGTTTCTTTGATGGTTCTAATTTATATGAACATCCAGATAGAAGAAAGGGCTACCATACCGATTGGAAGAGTTTAATCTTTAATTATGGTAGAAATGAGGTTAGAGCATTTCTTATAAGTAATGCCATATTTTGGTTAGACCAATTTCATGTAGATGGTCTTCGTGTAGACGCCGTTGCATCGATGCTATATTTAGATTATTCTAGAGAAGATGGTGAGTGGGAACCAAATATATATGGTAATAACGAAAATTTAGAAGCCATATCTTTTATTCGCGAATTGAATGAAGCAGTCTATTCTAGTTTTGAAGGTGTGCAGACTATTGCCGAAGAATCTACGGCGTTTTCAGGGGTTTCAAAACCCGTTGAGCATGGTGGCTTAGGTTTTGGTATGAAATGGATGATGGGTTGGATGCATGATACATTACAATTTTTTCAAAAAGAACCGATATATAGAAAGCATCACCAGAACGATCTAACCTTCAGTATGACTTATGCTTTTACAGAGCATTTTATGTTGCCTTTTTCTCATGATGAGGTAGTCTATGGCAAGAAGTCTTTGGTGTATAGAATGCCTGGCGATGAATGGCAGCGATTTGCTAATTTAAGGTTGTTGTTCGGCTACATGTTTACCCACCCAGGCACCAAATTAATGTTCATGGGTTGCGAATTTGGGCAAACGGAAGAATGGAATTTTGAACAAAGTTTAGACTGGCATTTATTACAATATGATGGTCATAAGGGTATTCAAGATTTTGTAAAAGATTTAAATCATCTATATAAAAACGCGCCCGCATTGTATGAGAAGCAGTTTAGCGAAGCAGGTTTTCAATGGATAGATTATGGTGATCACGAAAACTCGGTCTTAACGTATGTACGAAAAGGACATGATGAGGAAAATGATTTAATTATAGCGTGTAATTTCACCCCTGTACCGAGAGAGAATTACAGAATCGGTAATCCTAAAAAAGGAAAATTGACAGAAGTTTTAAATAGTGATGATGCCAAATATGGTGGTGGCGGAAATTTGAACAATAAAATAAAGTCTTCTACCAAACCAGCTCACGGACATAACAAATCGATTGAAATTACAATTCCGCCGTTAGGTATTGTAATACTGAAATAACTTAAAGCTGTTTTATCATATTTAGGCGACTTTAATGTTTTTCGGAAGTACTATTAATTTGATATATTTTAATTTATAAGTTCATGATTACAAATACAGAGCTTGAGTATAAAGGCAATTTATACCCAAACCATATCGTTGAATTTTCACAAGACTCAGATAAATTATACTTCACAACTGAAAATGGTGTTGTTTTACAAATAACAATTTTAAGAGGTAGTATTATTCGTTTTAGGTACGCAACCAATTATAATTTTGAACCAGATTTTTCGTATGCCATTGACCCAGATGCAACCATGGGGTATAGTAAGTTAGAAGTTGTAGAAAACGATACAGAGTACATAATAGCTACAGCTCGTTTAAGTATACTTGTCGATAAGAAAACGTTACGTACCCAAATTTCTGATTTAGAAGGTAATATTATCAGTGAAGACGAATTAGGTTTTCATTGGGAAGAGAATTACGAATATGGTGGTAACACCGTAAAATTGAGTAAAATCACCCAATCGGGAGAGAGTTTTTATGGCATGGGCGATAAAGCCATGCACAGTAACCTTAAAGGTAAAAGAGTAGAAAATTGGGTAACGGATCAGTTTGCCTTTGCCAAAGAACAAGATCCACTTTATAAGGCAATTCCGTTTTACGTTGGTTTAAATAAAGGCAAAGCTTACGGTATTTATTTTGATAATAGTTTTCGAACAGGATTCGATTTTTCTCAAGAACGTAGAAATATAACCAGTTTTTGGGCCGATGGTGGTGAGATGAATTATTACTTCATTTTCGGACCAGATATGTCAAAAGTGGTCAGCTCATATTCAAGTCTAACCGGTACGCCCGAGTTGCCGCCAATGTGGGCATTAGGTTTTCACCAATCGAAATGGAGCTATTACCCAGAAAGTAATGTAAAGGACATTGCCAGCGAATTTAGAAGATTAAAAATACCTTGCGATGCAATCTATCTAGATATAGATTACATGGATGGTTTTAGGTGTTTTACTTGGGATGAAAACCACTTTCCTGACCCAAAGAGAATGATACAAGAACTTGAGGCAGATGGTTTCAAGACTGTGGTCATGATCGATCCAGGTATAAAGGTAGATCGCGATTATTGGATTTATAATGAAGCATTAGAAAACGATTATTTCTGTAAAAGAGGAGATGGTCCTTTAATGCATGGTAAGGTATGGCCTGGGGAATGCAATTTTCCAGATTTTACAAACCCTGCAGTGCGAGAATGGTGGGCAGAGCTGTATAAGGAATTTATGTCAGAATTGGGCGTACATGCCGTTTGGAATGATATGAACGAACCTGCAGTAATGGAAGTACCCACAAAAACAGTACCTTTAGATACGCGACACGATTACGACGGTCACCCATGTACGCATCGAAAAGCACATAATGTGTACGGTATGCAAATGGTAAGGGCGACGTATGAAGGTGTTAAAAAATATGTTTACCCTAAGCGACCTTTTGTAATAACAAGAGCCGCATTTGCAGGTACACAACGATATGCTTCAACTTGGACAGGCGATAATGTTGCTACATGGGAGCATTTATGGATAGCAAACGTGCAGGTACAGCGCATGTGTTTAAGTGGCTATTCATTTGTTGGTTCAGATATCGGCGGATTTGCCGAACAGCCAGATGGCGAATTATTTGCCAGATGGGTACAATTAGGTGTTTTTCACCCATTTTGTAGAGTACATTCAAGTGGTGATCACGGCGATCAAGAACCATGGTCATTTGGCACAGAGATAACAGATATCGTTAGAAAGTTTGTAAATCTTCGCTATCAACTGTTACCTTATCTATACACCATGTTTTACAAATACACCAAAGAGAATATACCTATGGTGCAATCTTTAGTGTATTTTGATCAAGAAGATAACCAGACACATTTTAGAACCGACGAGTTTATTTTTGGAGAAAAAATATTGGTTTGTCCAATCCAAGAACCCAATGCTCAAGGGCGTAGAATGTATATACCGAGAGGAGATTGGTATGATTTTTGGACTAACGAACCTGTAAAAGGTGGTAAAGAAAAATGGGTAGCTGCAGAGATAGATATGCTCCCAATTTTTGTGAAAGCCGGTGCTATAATTCCGAAGTATCCTATTCAACAATATGTAGGGGAAAAGAAAATTGAAGAATTGGTTTTAGAAGTGTATTACAAAGAAGGTATAGAATCTTCTGAAGTATATGAAGATTCAGACGATGGGTACGATTATAAAAAAGGAAGGTATTCTTTAAGTAATTATAAATTAACAGGTAAAGAAAATTCATTGACCATTCAATTATTTAAAGATGGGACGTTTGAAACGGAGTATAAGATGATGAAACTGAATTTTCATGGTCTTCCTTTTGAAATTGATTCCGTAATGATAGATAACGAAAGTATAGATTTAGATAGCATTTCGATAAACGATAATAATGATTTGCGAATAGACAAAAACTTTACCTTATTGCATTTATCAGGAAAACAATAACTTTGTAGTTTTCTACCATTAACTAAAATTATTAAAATGAAAAAATTTGTATTAATTGTATTTGTATTTATAGGCGTTTCAGCTTGTAAGGTGAACCCATTTACGGGTCAGAAAACGTTGAATTTTTATCCGAACAGTCAGGTGTTCCCATCCGCATTTGCGCAATATGATCAATTCTTGACAGAAAATAAGGTAGTGACCGGTACCGCCGATGCTCAAATGATAACAAGGGTTGGGCAACGTATATCTTCTGCGGCAGAGCGTTGGTTGACAGCAAACGGATACCCGGGTTATTTAAAAGATTATAAATGGGAATATAATTTGGTAAACGATGAAACCGTAAATGCATGGTGTATGCCAGGTGGTAAAATTGTATTTTATACGGGTATTTTACCAATTACTCAATCAGAAACTGGTGTTGCAGTAGTAATGGGTCATGAAGTAGCACATGCTCTTGCTGATCACGGTGCACAACGTATGAGCGCTGGTACCTTACAACAAGTAGGTGCTGTTGCAGGTAATGTTGCTATTAAAAATCAACAAACATTAGGCTTGTTCAATCAGGCTTATGGTGTAGGTACACAGTATTTAGGGATGTTGCCATTTAGTAGAGGGCATGAGACCGAAGCTGATAGAATCGGTTTACAGATTATGGCTATTGCAGGTTACGATCCTTATGAAGCTGCAGAATTATGGAAACGTATGAAGGCGAACAGTGGAGGTCAGGCACCGCCAGAATTCATGAGTACACACCCTTCTAATGATACCAGGATAAATAACCTAACAGCTTGGGCACCAGATGCCGCGGCTGAAGCAGCTAAATTTGGAGTAACTAAATTTAACTAAAACCTTTAGGATTATTGTATATTGAAGCCGTTCAGAAATGAACGGCTTTTATTTTTTTATATGGGGAAGACACTAGTTGCAAAAGGAAGTAAAAAATTATTGAACGCATGGGCCTTTTACGACTGGGCAAATTCAGTATATAGTTTAGTTATTTCTTCTGCAGTTTTTCCAATATTTTATGGGGCACTTTTTAGAGTTGCCGGTATTGAAAAAGTAACCATTTTTGGAGGTGAAATTGCAAGAGCTCCTTTAATAAGTTACACCACTTCTTTAGCATTTGTTTTTATAGCAATCGTTACTCCTTTAGTATCAGGTGTTGCCGATTATCTCGGAAATAAAAAAATGTTCATGAAGTTTTTCTGTTATTTAGGCGGACTCTCATGTATTGGATTGTACTGGTTTTCTTTAGAGAATATTTATATAGGTTTAGCTTGTTATTTCTTCGGATTAGTAGGCTTTTGGGTAAGCTTTGCCATCAATAACTCTTATCTGCCAGATGTAGCCTTCCCAAGGCAGCAAGATGCTATTAGTGCCAAAGGTTTTACACTAGGATATGTTGGTAGTGTAATTCTACTAATTTTTAATTTGGCGATGGTCATGAAACCAGACTTCTTTGGTATAACTACAGATGAAGCAGGCGCCGCTGAAATAAAGGCCATGAAATATTCATTTGTAACCGTAGGTATTTGGTGGATACTCTTTGCACAATACAGCTTTTATTATCTGCCGAAAGGATATAAAAAAGAAGGGAAAAGAACCAATATAGTTTTAAACGGATTTAAAGAGCTTCAACAGGTATGGCATCAACTAGGAGAGCAGGTAAAACTAAAAAGATATTTAGGTGCTTTTTTTGTGTATAGTATGGCCGTGCAGACTGTAATGCTTATCGCCACATATTTCGGAGAAGAAGAAATAGCTTGGGGTACAGACTCTGAAAGAACAACAGGTTTGATCGTAAGTATATTAGTTATACAGATTGTGGCAATTTTAGGAGCGACGGTTACCGCTAGAGCATCAGAAAAATTCGGAAATATTAAAACACTTATTGTCGTGAATGCACTGTGGGTTGCTATTTGTATATATGCCTATTTTGTAATTACACCGACCGACTTTTATATTGCTGCAGGTTGTGTAGGTTTAGTAATGGGGGGTATACAAGCATTGTCGAGATCCACTTATTCAAAATTTTTACCAGAGACTACCGATACGACATCTTTTTTTAGTTTTTATGATGTAGCCGAAAAAATAGGTATCATCATTGGTACTTTCCTTTATGGCGTAATAGCTCAAAAAACGGGTAGCATGAGAAGCTCGATTATTTTCTTAGGTGTTTTCTTTTTAATTGGAATGTTCTTGTTGACTAGAGTAAAAGAATCAAAAAAGCCCCTATAAAAGAGGCTTCATTGAATTGATTGTTCGCTATTTTGATTTTATATGTTAGCCTTTAGAAATGTCTCCGGATCCTGAGGTTTTAGTATCTACTTTCTCGGGGTTACCTCTATAAGAAATATCTCCAGAACCAGAAACACGTGCTTTAATAGATTTCTTTGCAGTTACTTGAATATCTGCAGATCCAGACACAGTTGCTTCTACATTTTCTGCATCTAGGTCATACGCTTCGATATCTCCGCTACCAGAAATAGTGGCTTCAAAATCGGTAGTGTTACCGCTTAAAACGATATCACCAGAACCCGACATTGTTGCAGATAAAGAGCTTGTATCAATATCTAATGTAATATCGCCAGAGCCTGACATTGCAGTACTGAATTTATCTGATTTGATTTTTGTTTTACCAACAATATCTCCAGATCCAGACATAGCAACAGAACTTATAGATTCTACAGGCACGGTAATACGAATTCCAGATTTCCAGTTGCTAGATTTTAGGTTGACACCTTTTTCTGTTTTAATGACCAATTTGCCATCTTTAACTTCGGTAATGATATATTCTAATAGGTTTTCTTCACCTTCTAAGGTAATTTCACCCTCTGTGCCTGCAACTAGGTCAACATCGAACCATCCAGAAACTGCTACTCCGTCATAATCTCCAGTACTTCTTTCAATGGTAACATTATTTCCATTTCCTTTTATGGTCTTTCCCCATTGTGCTGAACAAGAAAGAGATAAAAGACCTGCACAAACTATTACACTTAATTTTTTCATGATTTTCATATTTAATTGATTGATTGATTGATTATTTTTTGTTAAAACTGATACCGCCATAGTCACTTGACAGCGTCATTTTATTTCCACTTCCTTTAGAGCCATAAAAACCTTCGTAATGCTTGTCAGAAGATTTTTCTGTACTGATGTTTATGGTAAAATCATCTTTACCGCTAACTCCCGAATAACTAGTCGAAATATCGAAATCGAAATGATAGTCGCTATGGTATCCTATTTTGATTCCGGTATAATCAGTTCTAATATTCACATTACCGGCATCAGCTGCAAGCTCGTCTATACGAATAGAACCATAATCTGCTACTATAGAAACATCACCATGTACAGTGCCTAATTTTACAGTAATATAATCGCCATTACCGTTAATGTTTTTTAGCTCGTCGATATCCATATTGCCATAGTCACTAGTATATTCTAAATCATCCATAGTGCCAATACTTGCGCTGGTGTAATCTGCATTGATAGCAAGATTTCCTGCTTTTTCTATCGTAAAACCTGAGTAGTCGGCTCTTATTTCTCCACTATTGATATACCCAATCGTAGACTTTGAGGTGTAATCGAAATTTAAACGATTATTACGACCTCTAAGCTCTCCTAAATCTAACCTTCCGTAGTCACAATTAATTCTAGCATGACCATCAATTCTATCGAGGCTAATATTACCATAATCGTTACTCAGATCTACATTGTTCTTTACTGGGACTTTAATGGTGTAGTTGATCTGCATGTTAACATTGTTATTGTTTCCCCAACTCCATCCCCAGCCATTACTACTTTTGTTGAAAATGGTTTCTGCAGAAACACGTTCGCTACTGGCTTCAAAATCAATAGAAATTTCATCTAGTTTTTTTTGAACCTTTTCTTCGTTATTACCATTGGTTTTAATATGAACTTCGATAACAATCCTATTCTCGTTCCAAGAAGTAATATTTAAATTACCGTAAGAATTATTGATTTTTAGCAGTGCATTAGCATTCACATTAAATTCTTTTTTAACGGTTTTTTCTTTGGTATGCTTACCATCAAAATCAGTGTCGTTAGCTGTGGCGACGGTGGTGAACGCCAATAATAATAGCCAGGTATATTTATATAGTATAGTTTTCATCATTCGATTTTTTAATTGATTTAATATTTTCAATTTGTATCATAACCTCATTTAAAAGATCTATTCTGGTTTGGAAATTAGTAATCATAGCACTTAATATAAGTTTGCTATTACCACCATTTAAAAGATCCTGTTCCATTTTGGTGTAGTTCAATTGAAGCTTTTTCAATTGGGTCATGGTATCAGTAATTATTCTTTCTGTTTCTGGTGATTTCTCAGAGTTCAGTTCATTGATTTGCTGTTCGATTAAATTTGCGAAATAAAATTGAGTCTTAGAGGCTTCAGGTGAAATCTCGGCAACCTGATCTTCAACGCTACTTGCCGTATTAAGTTGAAATATTCCAACAGATACTAGAATAGCAATAGAAGCGGCAACAGACAAAAAGAGCATCCAAGGGTTCTTTCTCTTTGGGTCGAGTGTTGCAACACCTTTACTTTCGTTTAATTTTTCTAAAAACCGCTGTTGGTGCCCACTGGTGGGTTCTGCATAATCTACTTTATCATGTAGCTCATTAAAAAGCTGTTCTATGTTATCTTTCTTCATTAGACCGCGAGTATTAATTTTTTTCTAAGACTTTCTTTAGCTCGTGAAACAGTAGTTCTGCAATTGGCATAACTAATGTTCATGATTTCGCTGATTTCATCATAATCGAACCCTTCGATTAGATGTAAGGTCAAAGAAATTCTGTAATTGTCTTTTAAATCTTTCATGGTTTCCATCACTTTTTGAGCCTTTAGTTCTGTAAACACATGGTCAGATGCAATTCCGTCATTATCCTCGACCTTGTACAATACTTCATCTAAAGCAACTTCATTCTTTTTCTGTTGCTTTCTATATTGATGTATGCTGTTGTTAATAACAATGCGTTTCAACCAGGATCCGAAGGTTACCTCCCTTTTAAAAGTATGCAGTTTCGTAAATGCGCTTAGAAACGATTCTTGCATAATATCTTCTGCTTGGGCAGTGTCTTTTACGATTCTGAGAGATGTATTGAACATAGCCTTGTAATACCTATTGTACACTTCTAGCTGTGCACTCTGTTTACCGGCTATGCACAATTGCACTAGCTCATCAATATGTTCTCTTTGTTGGCTCAAAAAGTGATTGGTTTAATTGAAAGATGATTCAATTTACGGTTTGTTACAGTTTGGTAAAATTTATATTAAAAATTCTTTACTTTTTAAGGAGCATTTGATTTCTAAAGAGACTTTTTGTGTATGTTTTATTGGCTTGTGCTGTGGTAGTCTATTTAAAAGCTATCTTATTGTTAAACGAATTAATTCACTTGGCACAAGAATTGAAATACCTTTATGCAAGTGAAGGTGCAAAAGCTGTAGTAACCTTATTTATAGTGCTTCTACAGCATTTATGTATAATTTTTAAAAAAAAATTCTGTTTGTTTAATGACAGAATGACCGATATATGAGTATGGGAGATTCTAAATTTTCAAATTTTGACAATATGTCCTTACAGGGAATCGATCAAGATTCTGAGCTTATACCACTATTGACCCCCGAAGATGAGGAGCAAATGAATAGTGAGACTTTGCCAGAAACTTTACCGATATTGCCTTTAAGAAATACAGTTCTTTTTCCTGGTGTAGTAATTCCGATTACTGCTGGTAGAGATAAAAGTATTCGCTTAATAAAAGATGCTAATAATGGTTCTAAAGTCATCGGTGTTGTTTCTCAAAAAAACGAAGAAACCGAAAACCCCGATGTGCAAGACATCAATACCTTAGGTACGGTTGCCAAAATATTACGCGTACTTCAAATGCCCGATGGTAATACAACGGTCATCATTCAAGGTAAAAAACGTTTTGAGATTGCCGAGGTTTTGACTAAAAAGCCATATTTAACGGCTACGGTTAGAGAGACCGAAGAAATTAGACCAGAAAAGAACGATAAGGAGTTCTCTGCCATTATAGAATCTATCAAAGAATTGGCATTGAAGATTATTAGAGATAATCCGAACATTCCGAGTGAAGCATCTTTTGCTATTAAAAATATTCAAAGCGATTCATTTCTAATCAACTTTGTATCGTCTAATCTTAATTTAGATGTAAAGGCGAAACAAGAGTTATTAGAGATAAGTAGTTTGCAAGAACGTGCATTGGCGACATTAAAATATATGAATGTTGAAATGCAGAAGTTAGAGCTTAAAAACGATATTCAGTCGAAGGTTAGAAATGACTTAGACCAGCAGCAAAGAGAGTACTTTTTACACCAGCAAATGAAAACCATTCAAGAAGAATTGGGTGGTGTTTCTTATGATGAGGAGTTAGAGGAGATGAAAATCAAGTCTAAAAAGAAAAAGTGGGGCAAGAAAGTAAAAGAGCATTTTGAAAAGGAGTTATCTAAAATGAAGCGTATGAATCCGCAAGTGGCGGAATATTCTATCCAAAGAAATTATTTGGATCTTATGCTAGATTTACCTTGGAAAGAATTTTCGAAAGATAAGTTCGATTTAAAACGTGCACAGCGAATTTTAGATCGTGACCATTATGGTTTAGAAGATGTAAAGAAAAGAATCATAGAGTATCTCGCGGTATTAAAACTGCGTAATGATATGAAATCGCCGATCTTATGTCTGTACGGACCTCCTGGAGTTGGTAAAACTTCTTTGGGTAAATCTGTAGCAGAAGCATTGGGTAGAGAATATGTAAGAATGTCTTTAGGTGGTTTGCGTGATGAAGCTGAGATTAGAGGGCATCGTAAAACTTACATTGGTGCTATGCCCGGTAGAATTATTCAAAGTCTTAAAAAGGCAGGTACCTCAAATCCTGTTTTTATTCTAGATGAGATAGATAAGTTGTCTAATAGTAATCAAGGTGATCCATCTTCTGCAATGTTAGAGGTGTTGGATCCTGAGCAGAATAGCGATTTTCACGATAATTTTTTAGAGTTGGGTTATGACCTTTCTAAAGTAATGTTCGTAGCTACCGCTAATAATTTAGGTAGTATACAGCCAGCTCTTAGAGATCGTATGGAGATTATTCACGTAAGTGGTTATACCATTGAGGAGAAAGTAGAAATTGCTAAAAAACATTTACTACCTAAGCAATTGACCGAGCATGGTTTAAATGCCAGTCATTTGAAAATCGGTAAACCGCAATTAGAGAAAATTGTAGAAGGGTATACCCGCGAATCTGGAGTGCGTTCTTTAGAAAAGCAAATTGCAAAAATGGTACGTTACGCGGCTAAGTCTATCGCCACAGAAGAAGAATATGAAATAAAGGTTAGTAATGAGATTATTATAGAAGTATTGGGCGCACCAAAAATGGAGCGCGATAAATATGAAAATAATGAAGTTGCAGGTGTAGTAACAGGTCTTGCTTGGACCAGTGTTGGTGGTGATATTTTGTTTATTGAATCTATACTTTCAAAAGGTAAAGGTGCTATGACGATTACCGGTAACCTTGGTAAAGTGATGAAAGAGTCTGCTACCATTGCCATGGAATATATTAAATCAAATGCCGAACATTTTGGTATCGACCCAGAAGTTTTTGAAAAGTACAATGTACATATTCACGTGCCAGAAGGTGCAACGCCTAAAGATGGTCCGAGTGCAGGTATAACCATGTTAACTTCTTTAGTTTCTTTATTCACCCAAAAGCGCATTAAAAAGAGCTTGGCGATGACAGGCGAAATAACCTTACGAGGAAAAGTATTGCCTGTTGGCGGAATAAAAGAAAAGATTCTTGCTGCAAAAAGAGCAAAAATTAAAGAGATAATTCTTTGTGCAGATAATGAGCGAGATATAAAAGAAATCAAAGAATCTTACTTAAAAGGATTGACATTTCATTACGTAAAAGAAATGTCTGAAGTAATTGATATTGCAATTACCGATGTTAAAGTAAAAAACGCGAAAGAGTTGTAATACAGCTTTTCTTAATATTTTTGGAACAATGAAAAAAATCACTATCGCAATTGATGGATTCTCTTCTACGGGAAAAAGCACTTTGGCTAAGCAGTTGGCTAAAAAGCTAGAATATGTTTATGTAGATACAGGGGCAATGTATCGTGCAGTTACATTGTTCGCCATGAAGTCCGGTTTTGTTGAATCCGGTGAAGTTGATGAAGATGCATTGGTGAAATCCTTAGGCGATATTGAACTGAACTTTATTTTTAATTCAGACTTAGGGTATGCCGAAATGTATTTGAATGGTGAAAATGTAGAGAAGGAAATAAGAACCATGCCTGTTTCAAAAAATGTAAGTCAGGTTTCGGTTATAGCAGCTGTTCGAGAGAAATTAGTAGCTATGCAACAAGCGATGGGTGCAGATAAAGGTCTAGTTATGGACGGTAGAGATATCGGTACCGTGGTTTTTCCTGATGCTGAACTTAAAATTTTCATGACCGCTTCTCCAGAAAAACGTGCAGTAAGAAGATATAAAGAATTGTTGGATAGGGGAGAAGATGTAGTTTATGCCGATATATTAGAAAATGTACAAAAACGAGATTATATTGATAGTAACCGTGAAATTTCACCTTTAAAAAGAGCAGATGATGCTATTGAGTTTGATAATAGTGATTTAGGATTAGAAGATCAGTTTCAAAGAATCTATGAACACTCGCTTCGGGTTATTGAAAAACATCAAGCATAAAAAAAGAGGTTAGCAAAGCTAACCTCTTTTTATTTAGGACTATCTCATAAAGTGTGTAAATAAAAAAATAGCGGGGGCATGCCCCCGCTATTTTTTTAACTTTAAATTTTCACACCATTATGAAGAAAGAGGAATTATTCAACGATGAGTTCTTAAAACAGTTCAAGACCGGTGACGAGCTGAACGGTTTTCTGAAAGAACTCCAAAAACGTGGTATCGAGAAGATGCTGGAAGGCGAGCTTGACGGCCACCTCGATTATGACAAACATGGAAAGGCCAGGAACGGGAACACACGTAACGGCCATTCGACCAAAAAAGTCCGTACCTCCTTCGGGGAATCAAGGATCGCGGTGCCAAGGGACAGGGATGCCAGTTTCAACCCCATGATCGTGCCCAAGCGCGGTAATATGGTCGACGGTATCGAGAACGTGATCGTATCGCTCTATGCCAAGGGAATGAGCAACAGCGATATCGAAGAGCAGATACGGGAGGTCTACAACTTCGATATCTCCACATCCACCATATCGAGGATAACCGACAAGATCTCCGGGGACATCGTCGCTTGGCAGAACAGGCCATTGGAACCGATATACCTTATCGTCTGGATGGACGGGATCGTGTTCAAGGTACGCGAGAACTCGAAGGTCATCAACAAAACGGTCTATATCGCGGTAGGATTGCGCAGGGACGGTAAGAAAGAGGTCCTTGGGCTTTGGTTGGGCAAGAACGAGTCCGCCGCTTTTTGGATGAGCGTACTGACCGATATACGCGCCCGTGGCACCGAGGACATCCTGATAACCGCAACCGATAATCTGAACGGGTTCACCCAGACCATCAAGAACGTGTTCCCCGAATCCAAGACCCAGATATGTGTGGTGCATCAAATAAGGAATGCCTGTAGGTACGTTGTCTGGAAGGACAAAAAAGCCTTTACAACAGATATGAAACTTATCTACAACGCACCTACACAAGCTGCGGCGAAGGCCGCCCTAAAGGACTTTGCGGACAAATGGGAAGGGAAGTACTCCTATGCCGTCAAAAGCTGGAGGGACAACTGGGACGAGCTTACCGTGTTCTTCGAGTTCCCCATCGAGATCAGGAAAATAATCTATACCACCAACCTTATCGAGAACCTGAACGGCAAGATCAGGAAGTACACCAAGAACAAGCTGTCCTTCCCGACGGACGATGCCGTGATGAAATCCGTATATTTGGCGGTAAGGGAGGCCACCAAAAAGTGGTCGATGCCTGTAAGGAACTGGGGCATAATCCTAAATCAGTTCCTGACGATCTATGAAAAAAGGGTCAGACTTTAGATAAAAGTCCAACCCCTGTTATTTTTAACTTACACAGTTAATGGGATAGTGTCTTTTATTTATATAGTATCGATACTATTTATTTGGAATAACCAATACTTGATCTGGATGAATAACATCTGGGTTTTTCAAGATACCAGTGTTCGCTTCGAATATAGCTTTGTATTTCATAGCATCACCATAATAGTGCTTAGCTATTTTGCTTAAAGACTCACCACTTTTAACAACGTGTCTGTGATATACAGAATCGTCTTCAACAGTAATATTAGCTTTAATATCAGAAGGGCTTTCACCACCTAATTGCTTTATTTTATCCCACATTAGGTCTTTCTCGTAAGGAGTTTTTGCTTGTCCTTTAATTTTAAGAACATCACCTTCAACGGTTACATTTCCGTCTTTTATACCTAATTGCTCACCAAGATCTAACAAACCTTGATATTTTGCCTTAACACTCATAATTTTACTTTTTTTAATGGTTATTATAATACTTCTAAGATAAGCATATTTAAGATATTTAATTCTAAAATCATGCCAAATTCATTAAATGAACGCGTAATACTTTGTTGTGTTGCCTAATCTAAATAAAATGATTATTTTTGCACACCTTTTTTGCAAGGAAGTCAAGAGAAAAAGGGTTAGATAAAAAAATAAATGTAACTACTTTCATAGTCGTTGCCTAAGTCTTGATAAGGTTATGGAATACAAACTATTAATCAGCAAATGGCTGAAGAAAAAACAAACGCAGAGGTAGAAGCTACTACTGAAGCAACACAACAAGCTGTTGAGACTCCACAGCAAGATCCACAAGAATTTTTAGAAAGTTTCAATTGGGAAAAATACGAGCAAGGAATTGAGCGTGTTGATGATTCTAAATTGAAGGAATTTGAAAAATTAGTGGCTGAAAATTTCGTTGACACCGCAGATGCTGAGGTTGTTGAAGGAACTGTAGTTTATATTACTGATAGAGAAGCTATTATTGATATCAACGCAAAATCTGAAGGTGTAATTTCGTTAAACGAATTTCGTTATAACCCAGGTTTAAAAGTTGGTGACAAAGTAGAGGTTTTGATCGATATTCGTGAGGATAAAAGTGGTCAATTAGTATTGTCTCACAGAAAAGCAAGAACTATCATGGCATGGGATCGTGTTAACGCGGCTCATGACAAAGAAGAAATCGTTAGTGGTTTTGTTAAATGCAGAACTAAAGGTGGTATGATCGTTGATGTTTTCGGAATTGAGGCATTCTTGCCTGGTTCTCAAATTGACGTGAAGCCAATTCGCGATTACGATCAGTATGTAAATAAAACAATGGAATTCAAGGTTGTAAAAATCAACCACGAATTTAAAAACGTTGTTGTTTCTCATAAAGCTCTTATTGAAGCGGATATTGAAGAACAGAAGAAAGAAATCATTAGCCAATTAGAAAAAGGACAAGTATTAGAAGGTGTTGTTAAAAACATTACTTCTTATGGTGTGTTTATTGATCTTGGTGGTGTTGATGGTTTAGTTCACATTACTGACCTTTCTTGGAGCAGAATCAACCACCCGAACGAGGTTGTTGAATTGGACCAGAAATTAAATGTTGTAATTCTGGATTTTGATGAAAACAAATCTAGAATACAATTAGGTCTTAAGCAATTAGAGAAGCACCCTTGGGAAGCTTTATCTGATGAAATTAAGATTGGTGATAAAGTAAAAGGTAAAGTAGTTGTTATAGCTGATTACGGCGCATTCATCGAAGTTGTTGAAGGTGTTGAAGGTCTTATCCACGTTTCTGAAATGTCTTGGTCAACGCACTTGCGTTCAGCTCAAGATTTCGTAAAAGTTGGTGATGAGGTTGAAGCAGTTGTATTGACATTGGATCGTGAAGATCGTAAAATGTCTCTTGGTATCAAGCAATTGACTCCAGATCCTTGGACTGATATTACTACTAAATACCCTGTAGGTTCTAAGCATAAAGGTATTGTAAGAAACTTTACAAACTTTGGTGTCTTTGTTGAACTAGAAGAAGGTATTGATGGTTTAATTTATATCTCTGATCTATCTTGGACTAAGAAAATCAAGCATCCATCTGAGTTTACCAATGTTGGTGATACTTTAGAGATAGAGGTGTTAGAATTAGATGTTGATGGTCGTAAGTTAAGCTTAGGTCATAAACAAACTACTGAAAACCCTTGGGATAAATATGAAACTGAATTCGCATTGGGTACAGTTCATACAGCAACCATTTCTGATGTAGTTGATAAAGGTGCAACAATTGAATTTAACGAAGATATTACTGCATTCATTCCTCAACGTCATTTAGAGAAAGAAGATGGTAAAAAACTAGGTAAAGGCGATGAAGCTGAATTCAAGATTATTGAGTTCAATAAAGACTTCAAACGTGTAGTAGCTAGTCATACTGCTATTTTCCGTGAAGAAGAGCAACGTAATGTAAAAGCGGCTGTCAAAAGACAATCAGCTAGCGCAGATGAAGCTAAGCCTACATTAGGTGATGCTAACGATGCACTACAAGCGTTGAAAGACAAAATGGAAGCTGATTCTAAGAAGAAGTAATTTCATAGTATAGATTCTGAATAAGAATCAAAAGTAAAAGCCCGGATAATTATCCGGGCTTTTTTAATATCCATACTATCAGTTCCTATTAGGGTTCCAACAAAATGAATTACTAATGGAGATTTTATATTTAGAAGTTAAAATTCCTTCTAATTTTTTTTTTGAAGTTTTAGTGTCAATGGTTGACTTAGTATACCTTCTTCTTTACAAACCAGATATCTTCTAAACTTAAGTTTAAGGTAACTAGATGATATTTTTCTTTAATAAGTACATTCTGTAATAATCCCTTAGAGCCATAACTGTAAGAAAGGTTGATCATAGAGTGGCTACCTCTACTCGCTGGTATACCGATACCTGCCGTTAAGTTATAACCTTCTATTTTTTTATCGCCTATTGCTAAATAGCCGTTATCATAATTGTAACCTAATCTATAGCTAATTCGTTGACCGTATTTATAACTAGTGGGGTCTTTAAGATATTCTAAACCAAACGCGTAAATGTCTTGGTCTTGATAGCTACCTATGTTTTCGGATTGATCAGTATCTGTCCAGAAGTTTTTCTTATAATCTGCACTAAAGGTTAACGCCTCAATCGGTTTTATACTCATACCAAAGCCGAGCTCTAATGGAAGTTTAAAATCAGAAACATTATCAGAACTTTCGTCTTCAACAGTAATTTCAGTTCCTAATAAAGTTTTATTAACTGACCTTTTTAAACTGCCCTTTAAGCTAGTAGGCAGCTGAACCGTACTACCAATGGTTATATTTTCATTGACATCAAACTGTAGTCCGAAACCTAGCCTCGCACCGCTATAATTAGTTTTTTCTGTAGACTCGAAAGTAGAAGAACTATAACTAAAAGATTCGGTTTCCTCAATGCTTCCAAATAGGAAGGACGCACTTAATCCTAATCTCAATTTTGGAATAACTGAATATCCAACATTCAGTTTAATATCATTTAGCCCGCCCAGTCCGGTAATATTACTTTCAAAAGTTTCTGTAGAACCTTCAATATTAGTGTTTACACCTAGTAATGAATACCCAACATCGCTATAAGGTATCATGGTTATACCGGCACCTAAATTATCGGTAATTCTAAATCCGAAGGCTATATTAGAAAAGTTAACGGTCGATTTTTCTTCAGATGTAGAAGTATTGCTATAGTTATTGAATTCGCCCGTTACACCGATATCATATAAAAAAGAATGTTGAGGTATTAAAGCATAGTTTGCGGGGTTGAGGTTATTAAGTTCATATGGCGATTTTATACCGATACCACTATAACCTAGACTATTAAATTTACCAATGCTGGTTTGGTTTATTACTCCGAGTCCGTATAAAGAATAAGGTGAGCTTGTTAACGCTTCAGACTGGGCAGAAGCTAGTTGACATGCTGATACTATTCCTATTGTAAAAAAAATAATTTGGTTAATCTTCATCGTATATACCGTATGTTAATTCTAAAATTGTTTCGTTTTCTCCATTTCCATTTCCACTCATAATAAATCGATCGACCGAAGAATTATAGTCAATCGGTAGAAGGATCAACGCATCATCTATGTCTCTATCTTTTAGCTGCAGTTCTTCTAAAAAGTAGGCTAGTGATATTTCATAATAGATATCATTGAATTCTTGGTTTTCTCTGTTAAGTATGGCATAATACGTTGAGGTTAATGTTTCTACTAGTTCATTATTTTGATCAACCACGTAAACGGCAAGCGTATCTCTTAGCTTTAAATTGTTGTTATAAGATTGGGCAACCGGTTTAATTTTTAAAACTCCGTCTAATATGGTGCCGTTGCCTGGTATATCGTACAGACTACCAATATGTGGAAATTGAATTCGCATGGCAATTCCGATTCCCGACTCAATATAGCTTTGGTTGTTAGAATCTGAACTAGCAAGATTGGTCTTGCTATCTGTCAAAGACTGTAATGGGGTAATGGGGTCGTCAGCGATAATTCTATTAAAAAATGGTAGGGGAGAAGTGGCGGCATTTATTTGAACATCAATATATTCTTGAATATTATCATCGGCAGTATCTGTGCTAAAATACAAGCGCATATAGGTGTTTTCAAAAGATTTAGAAAAACCAATAATAGAACCGTTATCAGTTTCGTCTGGTAGAATACCGATACCTTTAAAATAATTTCTGTACTCGTCAGAGTTTACAATATTCTTTTCTTGAAGTTGGGTAAATACATCAGACCCAAAATCGTCTATCAACTTAATAGTAATTGAATCGCCCGCTAGAGGTCTTGGGTAATATTCAAGTATGCCAAGGTCAGCTTCTTCATAACCAATACTGCTGGTATTGTAGAAATAATCATCGCTAATTGGTTTTAAATTTTCATTTATTTTTTTAATGTGGATGGTATTTTTCTGTAATGTGTCATTATAATAATACTGGTCGTAACCTAACACCATAACAAGGCTGTCAAATTTGGCATCGCTATCAATAGTGTAAGATGCAGGTAAAAATTGCATGTAGCTAGATGCTGTTATAGTGCCAAAAACGGTATCGGTATATTTTCCGGTGAGTATTCGTGTAGATACAGATGTAGCGATACTATCAAACTTCATCGTAGAAGTGCTAACTGTCAACGTATCTATCAATAAAAGTCGAATAGTACTATTTGTAAAAGTTTCACCGGCAACAAATTCTGAATCATTATAAATGTCATCACTGCAAGAAACTGCGGTTATCGTAAAGACACCACCGAACATAATCATGTAGAACACACGTATTTTATTTAAGAACACCTTCATTTAGAATTTAATTTTTATCAAAGCTAAATGCCAGTCTTGGTTGTAAAAACCCGAATAGACGAATCGTGTATGTTAAGGGATGAACACTGTTATTTGAACTATCAAAGAAAAGTTCGTGTTGGTAGATGAAATTTTGGGTTTGGTATGTTAAAAACCAATTTTAATCTATTGTGTTTTTTTGAACCCTAAGGCCTCTAGTAGATTTGAACTCGAATACAACGAAACTTAAAACAAAAAATGATGAATAAAAGAAAATGGTATGTGTACAAGATTACTGGTATGCTGATTATGGCTATGGTATTTACGAGCTGTTCAAGTGAAGATGAAGATGATGATTTAGGTAACTGGGTAGATAAATCTGTTTTCGATGGTAGTGCGAGAAGTAGTATATCTGGTTTTACAATTAACAATGTCGGTTACATGGGGGTTGGTTACGATGGTGACGATTATCTATCCTCGTTTTGGGCATATGATATTGAGGGTGATTATTGGTCACAGAAAGCAGATTTCCCCGGGGTGGCCAGAAATGCTGCGGTAGGTTTTGAGGTTGATGGTGTCGGTTACATTGGCTCTGGCTATGATGGTGTAGATGAGTTGACAGATTTTTACAAGTATAATACAGCCTCTAATACATGGACTGAAATTGCACCGTTGCCAACGGCAAGAAGAAATGCTGTAGGCTTTGGCGTAAATAGCTTTGGCTATGTAGGTACTGGTTATGACGGTGAAAACGATAGAAAAGATTTCTGGAAGTATAACCCGGTAAACGATACATGGACAGAGTTAGTAGGCTTCGGTGGAAATAAAAGAAGATCTGCCACAACATTCACTATTAATGATCAGGTGTATTTAGGTACAGGAGTGTCTAATGGTGTATACCTAGATGATTTTTGGGTTTTTGATCCTACCACAGAAAGCTGGACAAAGAAGTTAGATTTGGACGAAGAAGATGAATACGCTATACAACGAAGCAATGCAGTTGGTTTTACCGTAAATGGATATGGTTATATCGCTTGTGGAGAGCTAAGTGGTGCTACAAATACTGTATGGGAATATGACCCGATTACAGATGAATGGGAACAAAAGACTTCTTTTGAAGGAGCAACGCGACAAGATGCAATAGCTTTTTCAAATGGCAGTCGGGTATTTATAGGTATGGGTAGAACGGGTACATTATACCTAGATGATTTAGATGAATTCTTTCCTCAAGATGAGTATGAGGAGGAAGATTAATTTTTCATAGTGAGTGCAATTGTTAATTTTTTGGGTCAATCTGTGTAGATTGGCCCATTTTTAAACATTTATTTATGATTTCGACTGCAAAATTTTGGGTATTTATTGTTCTATTTTTGGCACTTGTTTTGGGTTATTCAATTTATAATCAAACATTCACTAATGAAACTCAAAGTTTTCATAGTCAGGTGGTCAATCTAAATGATGGTTATGGTTATCAGATTATGAGAGGAGAAAAAATACTGATTTTACAAGAGTTCATACCGGGTTTTCCTGGTAAACAAAAGTTTGCCACCGAGGCTCAAGCCCTAAAAACAGCAGACCTTGTTATATCAAAAATAGAAGCAGGTAAGTCTCCCGTTTTAAAATTGTCAGATTTGATAGAAAACAATATTTCAACTGGGGCAGTACACTAGTTTCCATATGAGAATAAGTTTAAAAAATAGAGTTCAGATAGTTGTTCATATGAGTATATGGATATTGTTATACGGACTCGCTTTTTACCCGATCTTAAATAACGAGAGACCTATACCGTCAGATGTTTTACCTAAGCTGATTGTTATTCTAGTTCTTTTCTATTTTAACTACTTCTATTTAGTACCAGAGTATTTATTGAAGAAAAGTGTATTGATTTATCTCTTTGTTTCAATCGGGTTATTGATTATTGCTGTAGCGGGACTCAACCATTTTTATGAGCCTAAACTACAAGAAGATTTTTTTTTAGAAAGAGAGCCACCAAGAGGGTTTGGGTATATGCCTATTTATAGGTCGTTCGTAAACTTAGGCATACCCTATGTTATAAGTGCAATTTTAAGAATGTATGTAGAATGGAAGCGTAACGAGAACTTACGATTGTCTGTTGAAAAGGAAAATATTAAATCAGAGTTGCAATTTTTAAAGGCACAGTTAAATCCGCATTTTTTATTCAATTCGTTAAATACGATTTATGCCCTTTCTGTAAAAAAATCACCAGATACCTCTGACGCCATAGTTGATTTATCTGAATTAATGCGCTACATGATTTATGAGGCAGATAAAGATTTAGTGCCATTAAATAAAGAGTTAGACTATATAAAAAGTTACATACAGTTACAACGTCTACGTTTATCTGATAGCGAAAACGTATCATTAAAAATTACAGGTGAAGATAGAGGTAGGGCTATACCGCCATTATTGTTTATCTCATTTATAGAAAATGCATTTAAATATGGCACAGATTACAAAGGTAAAACCTACGTTAAAATTACATTGATTATTACAGATGCTTCTATTTATTTGAATGTGAGAAATAAAATTGGAATTTTTAGAGAACCAACCAAAAACTCGGGCATCGGACTCCAGAATATTAGAAACCAATTAAAATTGATTTATCCGGAGTTGCATAATCTAGAAGTAGAAAATGATGGCAAAGATTATGAAGTTTCATTAACTATTTATCAAAAACAAGCGAAACCATGAGGTGTATAATAATTGATGATGAGCCATTGGCAATAGAAATACTTTCAAGCTACTGCCAAAAATTAGATTTTATCGATTTGGTAAAGACATACACCAACCCTTTAGATGCGATAAGTGAAATAAAAGAGAAGAAAATCGATTTAATTTTTTGCGATATCGAAATGCCCCAAATTAACGGAATCGATTTTATGGGTACGCTAGATAACAAGCCATTTTTCATATTTACAACAGCCTATTCTCAATATGCCGTTGACGGTTTTGAATTGAACGCTGTAGATTATTTAGTAAAACCGATACCGTATCACCGTTTTATTAAGTCGGTATCAAGAGTTCAAGATTTAATTTCTAAAAAACAAAAAACTATCATGGAAGCAAACGTATTCTCATCGACCGGAGATAATTCAGTAGATAAAAAGTTCATTTTTGTAAAGGCAGAATACGAAAGTATTAAAATCGATTTAGACCAAATTGAATATGTGCAAGGTTTAAAAGATTATTTAAAAATCCATATTTGTAATACTAACAAAACCATTCTCACGCTCATGAGTTTCAAAGAAATTATGAGCAAATTACCTTCAAATCAATTTCTTAGAGTACATAAATCTTATATTGTAAATGTAAATTTCATTAAAACAGTACAGCGTAATAGAATAGTTATAAACGATATGCGCATACCAATTGGTGAAAGTCATAAAGAAGCATTTTTCTCAATATTGGGTTTATAGTAGATACTTTAGAATACAATAATTGAGTATTTCAAAATCACTTCTTACTTATGCTATTAAAGTTTAAATAGAATTATCTATTTTTGTTTAGCTAAAAGCACGGGTGCCTATTATGAGTCAAAAAGTTTTACTCTCTTCTAAAGAAATAAATATCATCCTGCATCGATTGGCTTGTCAGCTTCTTGAAACTCATTTAAGTTTTGAAAATACTGTTTTAATCGGTATTCAGCCGAGAGGCAAGTTTCTTGCCCAACGCCTGACCAAAATTCTTAAAGAAGATTATAAAGTAAAGCATATAGACCTTGGTTACTTGGATATAACTTTTTATCGTGATGATTTTAGACGGGGAGACAAAACTTTAGAAGCCACAAAAACAAAAATAGATTTCTTGGTAGAAGATAAGAATGTGGTCTTAATTGACGATGTTCTATATACCGGTCGAAGTATTAATGCGGCATTAACAGCTTTACAATCTTTCGGCAGACCAAAAGATGTTGAACTATTGTGTTTAATAGATCGCAGATTTAGCAGACATTTACCTATACAGCCTAACTATAGAGGTCGTCAAGTAGATGCCATAAACGATGAAAAAGTTAAGGTGATGTGGGAAGAAAATGATGGGGAAGATATTATATATTTAGTAAATAGATAAGAAAATGAGCGAACTGAGTGTTAAACACTTACTGGGAATTAAATACCTGAAGGAGACCGATATTCAGCTTATTTTTGAAACTGCCGATCATTTTAAGGAAGTGATTAATCGATCAATTAAAAAAGTTCCTTCGCTTCGAGATATTACTATTGCAAATATTTTTTTTGAAAATAGTACCAGAACAAAATTATCATTTGAACTTGCTGAAAAACGGCTTTCTGCAGATGTGGTTAATTTCTCTGCCAGCCAGTCTTCTGTAAAAAAAGGCGAAACCTTAATAGATACCGTAAATAACATTTTGTCTATGAAAGTGGATATGGTGGTTATGCGGCATCCAAATCCTGGGGCTGGTATATTTTTATCAAAGCATGTTAATGCTTCTATTGTAAATGCAGGCGATGGCGCTCATGAGCATCCAACACAGGCATTATTAGATTCGTATTCCATCCGCGAAAAACTTGGCGATGTAGCTGGTAAAAATGTGGTAATCGTTGGGGATATTCTTCACTCAAGAGTAGCGCTGTCAAATATCTTCGCATTAAAATTACAAGGAGCAAATGTTAAGGTTTGCGGTCCTAAAACATTGTTACCAAAATATATAGACTCATTAGGTGTTGGTGTAGAAACTAATTTGAGAAAAGCTTTGGAGTGGTGCGATGTGGCAAATATGCTACGTATACAGAACGAAAGGTTAGATATCAGTTATTTTCCGACTACAAGAGAATACACCCAACAATTCGGGGTCAATAAAAAGCTATTGGATAGCTTAGATAAAGAGATTGTAATCATGCACCCCGGACCAATAAATAGGGGAGTTGAAATTACGAGTGATGTTGCAGATTCAAAACAATCTATAATTTTGAATCAAGTTGAAAACGGAGTTGCCATTCGTATGGCGGTTATTTATTTGTTAGCATCTAAAATAAAGTGATATGATTTTTACTAAAGAAGGATCGTTGATTATTGTTTCTCAAGAAGAAATATCAATAGAGCGTTTTTTACAAAATTTGGAGAATGAATATACCAAATTAAAGAATGATAATTTGGTATTAGATTTATTAGGGTTCTCAAAACTGACGCCTTATAATGTTATTTCGTTTTTAGAAATAGCTAGAAAACATAAAAAAAACGGACAGTCATTTGTGCTGGTTTCTGATAAAGTATCGTACGACGATGTACCAGAAGAAATGAGTTTGGTGCCTACACTTCAAGAAGCACGAGACGTTATTGAAATGGAAGATATAGAACGCGATTTAGGTCTTTAATTACAGATACCTAAAGAACATAGAACATAATTAATATGCGACTTACCGTATTGGGTTGTTACGCTGCAACACCAAGAACACTTACAAACCCAACCTCTCAAGTACTTCAAATTAATAACCACATGGTTTTAATAGATTGTGGCGAAGGTACCCAAGTAGAGCTAAGAAGGCATAAAATTAAGTTCTCAAGAATCAACCATATTTTCATCTCTCACCTTCATGGCGATCATTTTTTTGGTCTTCCCGGTTTCATTTCTACGATGAGGTTGTTGGGTAGAGAGAAAGAGCTTCATGTTTATGGTCCAAAAGGTATAAAAGAGGCAATAACATTGCTTTTGAAATTAGGCGATTCGTGGACGAACTATCCCTTATTATTTCATGAGCTCTCAAGTAAAGAGTCAGAGCTTGTTTTTGAGGATACGAAAATCAGTGTAACCACAATTCCGTTAGATCATAGAATCTATACTAATGGATTTTTGTTTAGAGAGAAAGTAGGTAAAAGAAAGTTAAATATTGCTGCTACTGAAGAGTATGGCATTGACAAAGCCTATTACCAAAACATAAAAAATGGTAAAGATATTACCTTAGACAATGTTGAGGTAATTAAGAATAGTGAATTGACTTTTGATCCGCCTAAACCTAAATCTTATGCCTTTTGTAGTGATACTATTTACGATGAAAGCTTAGCTTCGAAAATTAAAGATGTTGATGTTTTATATCATGAATCTACCTTTTTAGAGTCAGAAGCAGAATTGGCAACGAAAACTAAACATGCAACAGCAATGCAAGCGGCAAAAGTAGCTAAAGCGGCAAACGTAAAAACCTTGGTATTAGGTCATTATTCAACACGGTATAAATCTATCGAGCTTTTTAAAGAAGAAGCATCCACTATATTTGAAAATGTACTTCTTGCCGATGATGGTAAGAGTTTCGATTTTTAAATCTTTTAATACGTTTTTATACCATTTAATTTCCTTTCTTTTTAGAACTTTGTTTATCTTGTTTTTAACACGAAAATGATGCAGAAAGATTTAGGAGATTATAGAAAATCGTACGAGAAAAGTGCGTTGATGGAAGACAGTATATCTGACAATCCTATTCAGCTATTTCAAACTTGGTTTTATGAGGTTGAAAAATCTGACGGAGTTGATGAGCCTAATGCCATGACAGTTTCTACGGTGGGGTTAGACGGTTTTCCGAAAAGCAGGGTAGTTCTTCTAAAAAAATATACCCACGAAGGTTTTATATTTTATACCAATTACAATAGCGAAAAGGGAAGAGCGATAAATGAAAATCCGAAGATTTGTATTTCTTTTTTCTGGGCGAATTTAGAACGTCAAATAATTATAAAAGGCACCGCCGAGAAATTGGCAAAAAACCTTTCTGACGGTTATTTTGAATCAAGACCAGACGGCAGCAAATTAGGTGCTTTAGTATCTGATCAAAGCACGGTAATTAACTCTAGGTCTGTTTTAGAAGATAGACTTACCGAGTTAGAGAAAGAATATGAAGGTAAAGAAATTGAAAGACCAGAGCATTGGGGCGGATATTTGGTAAGACCGGTTTCAATGGAGTTTTGGCAAGGTAGACCCAATAGGTTGCATGATCGAATTCGATATACCCTTACCGATAATTTTGATTGGAAAATGGAAAGATTGGCACCATAAATTTAATTAAGCCGTATGAAGAATTTATATTTAATGCGACATGGTAAGTCATCTTGGGAACTCAATGTAAGTGATCAAGATAGGTCGCTATTGCAAAGAGGTATTTTTGATGCCTATTTGATAGGTGAAAAAATAGCAAGTAAGAATTTAAACATAGATCAGGTATATACGAGCCCCGCAAACAGGGCGTTTCATACCTGCATAATTTGTCTACGTGCACTTGAGTATCCTCTTGAGAATTGTAATATAACTTCAGAGTTATATGATTTTTCTGGAGATCAGGCACTTCAATTCATTAAGAATTTAGATGATAATTTAGACAATGTCCTTCTTTTTGGGCATAACCATACCTTTACCCATTTGGCAAATTCCCTTGGAGATAAACATATCAATAATGTTCCTACCAGTGGCTTTGTTCACTTACAATTCAATGACAATACTTGGGCTACTATTTCAAAAGGCTCAACAATACAAACTATTTTTCCGAAGCAACTAAAAGCATGATAAAAAATAACAACCAGTACATAAACAGAGAGATAAGTTGGTTATGGTTCAACGAACGGGTTTTGCAAGAAAGTGCAGATAAAAATGTGCCGTTAATTGAGAGACTTCGTTTTTTAGGTATTTTCTCTAATAATTTAGATGAATTTTTTAAAGTGCGTTACGCAACTGTTAAGCGTATTGTAGAAGCTGGTAAGACCGGAAAAAGTGTGCTGGGTGGCGAGAAAGCTAAAGATCTTTTAGATGAGATTACAAATATTGTAATAGAGCAACAAACCAAAAGTTTAACGATTCTTAGAAGAATAGAACACGAACTAGAGGGAAAGAATATATTTATCATTCAGGAGACGGAATTAAATGAAAGTCAGAAAGAATTTGTAAAAGCCTATTTCTTAAAAGAGGTGAGTCCGCAATTAATGACTATCATCTTAAATGATCTTACACGTTTTCCTACGTTAAAAGATACTGCGGCATACTTGGCGGTAAAAATGGTAATTAAGAGTGAAGAAAGTAAGAAAGAAAAACGTTACGCTTTAATTGAGATTCCGAAGGGCATAGACCGTTTTGTGGTATTGCCAGATGAAGGTGAGAAAAGTTACATTATCATTTTAGATGATATGATCAGGTATTGTTTAGATAATATTTTTACCATGTTCGAGTACGAATCTATTTCGGCACACATGATAAAAATTACAAGAGATGCTGAATTAGATATAGATAATGACCTAAGTAAAAGTTTCATTGAAAAAATATCGTCAAGTGTAGAGCATAGAAAAACTGGTGATCCTGTTCGTTTTGTATACGATAAGAGTATAGGTAGAGATACCCTAGCTTTTCTAAAAGAAAAAATGAATATCGAAGATACTGATAGTGTAATACCTGGTGGTAGATATCATAATCGTAGAGATTATATGGGCTTTCCTAGCTTAGGTAGAAAAGATCTATTGTATGATAAAATAGTCCCATTACCTGTAAAAGGCTTGAGTGTAGAAGGTAGTATATTAGAAAGTATTGCGAAAAAAGATTATTTGCAATACACTCCTTATCACACCTTCACCTATATTTTAAAGTTTTTGCGTGAAGCTGCTTTAGATCCCAAAGTTCGTACTATAAAAATAACGGTGTACAGGTTAGCAAGTGATTCTCAAATAGCTGCATCATTAATAAACGCGGTAAAAAATGGAAAACAAGTTACCGTACAAATAGAACTTCAAGCCCGTTTTGATGAGCAGGCGAATATTGAATATGCAGAGCAATTACAGGCAGAAGGAGTAAAACTTATTTTCGGAGTACCAGGCTTAAAAGTACATAGTAAAATTTGTATGATTGAGCGCGAAGAAGCAGGGTCCTTAAAAAGATACGGATTTGTTAGTACAGGTAATTTCAACGAATCAACAGCAAGAATCTACACAGATTTCACCTTATTTACGGCAGATGAATCCATACTAAAAGAATTGAACAAAGTTTTCGATTTCTTTGAGACGACGTATAAAATTAATAAATACAAACATCTTATCGTATCGCCGCATTATACCAAGAATGCGTTTATGAAATTAATTGATAATGAGATTGCAAATGCCAAGCAAGGTAAAGTAGCTTTTATCAAAATAAAAATGAACAGTTTTACCTCTTATAAAATGGTAGATAAACTGTATGAAGCAAGTAGGGCAGGGGTAAAGATTCAGTTGATCATAAGAGGTATATGTTGCTTAATACCAGGTGTTGAAGGTATGAGTGAAAACATCGAGGCAATTAGTGTTATTGATAAATTTTTAGAGCATACACGCCTTTTTGTTTTTGCCAACGGAGGAGATACAAAAATATATATTTCATCTGCAGATTGGATGACCAGAAACCTCGATTATAGAGTAGAGGTAGGTTGCCCAATTTATGATGTAGACATAAAAAAAGAGTTGATGGATACTTTTGACATTTGTTGGAAAGACAATATGAAAGCTCGTATTTTCAATGAAAAACAAGATAATGCCTATAGAAAGACAACCGTGCCTAAAATAAGGTCACAGTTTGCTACTTATGAGTATTATGCGAATAAACTAGAATCTTAAAAAAGAAATCTTTTGAGGATAAGAAAATTTGCGGCGATCGACATAGGCTCCAATGCTATTCGGTTGCTTACACATAACGTAATTGAAGATAAGGGTAAAAGAACCCAATTCAGAAAAAGTTCTTTAATTAGGGTGCCTGTGCGACTGGGTGAAGACTCATTTACAGTAGGTGAAATTTCTGAGATAAATGAAAAACGGTTAATAAGTACCATGAAGGCTTTTAAACTGCTGATGGAAGTTGCAGGAGTTGAAAAATACAGAGCTTGTGCTACATCTGCGATGAGAGAAGCCAATAATGGTAATGAGATAATTAAAAAAATTGCTTTAGAATCAGGTATTCAAATAGATTTGATAGATGGTAAGCAAGAAGCAGCTATAATAGCCGCGACAGATTTAAAGAGTCTCATCAAAGAAGATCAATCTTATTTATATATTGATGTTGGTGGCGGTAGTACAGAATTCACCTTATTTTCAAATGGTAAGATTCAAGTTTCCAAGTCGTTTAAGTTAGGTACGGTCAGACTTTTAAATAACATGGTCAAACCTGAAACTTGGAATAAATTGGAAGAGTGGATTAAGTTAATTCTGAAAGATAAACCCAAGTTATCCATAATTGGCTCAGGTGGTAATATTAACAAGTTGCATAAGATTTCTGGGAGAAAGGAAGGCGAACCTTTGTCTTATATTTGGTTGAACGCCCAATATCATTTTTTAGATAGTCTAAGCTATGATGACAGAATTTCAGAGCTAGGTTTAAATCCAGATAGGGCAGATGTTATCATACCGGCAACCAAAATTTTTCTTTCAGCTGCCAAATGGAGTGGCGCTAAGAAAATTCATGTTCCTAAAATCGGACTTTCAGATGGTATAATAAAAGATTTATATAATTCGGAAAGTAAATAAGATTTGTTTTAGAGGACTATCTCATAAAGTGTGTAAATAAAAAAATAGCGGGGGCATGCCCCCGCTATTTTTTTAACTTTAAATTTTCACACCATTATGAAGAAAGAGGAATTATTCAACGATGAGTTCTTAAAACAGTTCAAGACCGGTGACGAGCTGAACGGTTTTCTGAAAGAACTCCAAAAACGTGGTATCGAGAAGATGCTGGAAGGCGAGCTTGACGGCCACCTCGATTATGACAAACATGGAAAGGCCAGGAACGGGAACACACGTAACGGCCATTCGACCAAAAAAGTCCGTACCTCCTTCGGGGAATCAAGGATCGCGGTGCCAAGGGACAGGGATGCCAGTTTCAACCCCATGATCGTGCCCAAGCGCGGTAATATGGTCGACGGTATCGAGAACGTGATCGTATCGCTCTATGCCAAGGGAATGAGCAACAGCGATATCGAAGAGCAGATACGGGAGGTCTACAACTTCGATATCTCCACATCCACCATATCGAGGATAACCGACAAGATCTCCGGGGACATCGTCGCTTGGCAGAACAGGCCATTGGAACCGATATACCTTATCGTCTGGATGGACGGGATCGTGTTCAAGGTACGCGAGAACTCGAAGGTCATCAACAAAACGGTCTATATCGCGGTAGGATTGCGCAGGGACGGTAAGAAAGAGGTCCTTGGGCTTTGGTTGGGCAAGAACGAGTCCGCCGCTTTTTGGATGAGCGTACTGACCGATATACGCGCCCGTGGCACCGAGGACATCCTGATAACCGCAACCGATAATCTGAACGGGTTCACCCAGACCATCAAGAACGTGTTCCCCGAATCCAAGACCCAGATATGTGTGGTGCATCAAATAAGGAATGCCTGTAGGTACGTTGTCTGGAAGGACAAAAAAGCCTTTACAACAGATATGAAACTTATCTACAACGCACCTACACAAGCTGCGGCGAAGGCCGCCCTAAAGGACTTTGCGGACAAATGGGAAGGGAAGTACTCCTATGCCGTCAAAAGCTGGAGGGACAACTGGGACGAGCTTACCGTGTTCTTCGAGTTCCCCATCGAGATCAGGAAAATAATCTATACCACCAACCTTATCGAGAACCTGAACGGCAAGATCAGGAAGTACACCAAGAACAAGCTGTCCTTCCCGACGGACGATGCCGTGATGAAATCCGTATATTTGGCGGTAAGGGAGGCCACCAAAAAGTGGTCGATGCCTGTAAGGAACTGGGGCATAATCCTAAATCAGTTCCTGACGATCTATGAAAAAAGGGTCAGACTTTAGATAAAAGTCCAACCCCTGTTATTTTTAACTTACACAGTTAATGGGATAGTGTCTGTTTTAGCCGTGAATACTTTCTTTTGTGCCCAAATCTTTCATGATTTGAGCTTCATATTCCAAAAGGCTATTCCATTTTGTATTCACCTCTTCTAGTTCGCCATATTTACGGGCAAATTTTAAGAACATGGTATAATGTCCGGCTTCACTAATCATTAATTTATGATAGAATTCGGCTAATTTTTTGTCTTCTAACTCTTCAGACAATAATCTAAAACGCTCACAGCTACGTGCTTCAATTAGTCCGGCATATAATAATCTGTGAACCAATTGTGTAGTTCTGCTACCTCCTTTTGGAAAGAATTTAATCAACTGAATTACATAGTCATCTTTACGATCTCTGCCTAAAGTGATGCCACGTTTTAGTATAAGGTCATGCACCATTTTAAAATGACCCATTTCTTCTCTAGATAAAGCAACCATTTCTTCAACAAGCTCAGTATATTCAGGGAAAGAAACAATTAAAGATATAGCTGTACTAGCAGCTTTTTGCTCACAATAGGCGTGATCCGTTAAAATTTCATCAATATTTTTCTCAACAATATTTACCCATCTTGGATCGGTAGGTAGTTTTAAGCCTAGCATAAATTATTCATTTAAAAACAAATGTAAAAAGAATAACAAGAATGTGATTTTAAAGTAAAGCATTTCAATTGAAATTAGCTGCAAATACTATGATAATTGATATTTTTTCTTCGGATAAATAGCTTTATTTTTGGAAAACACTTGGCGGAAAGAATTTTTATCCTATTTACATTGGATGCATTTGCCAAACCTAACACATATTTTGATGCACTTTAAAGATACGAAACTGCAGCTTTCTAAAATTGTTGAATGTAATATTAATTCGAATACAAAAGAATGGTTAGCGGATAAGATTACGACCATTACACATACGAAATCTACGAAAGACCTTTATTTAACGTATAGTTTACTTGCGCCTAAAATTGATGCTAATCAACCCTTTGATACATCAATGATAACAGCTGAATTAATAAATTACATTAAAATTCAAAATGGAAATTTTTTACAAATAGCAAGAATGTATTTTTTGATTAATGTACTTGAAGCTGATGAAGAATTTTTCAGTGAAAAAGTGGCGAATATTATAGAAGTTGCCGACACAAGCGAGCTAGAAACATTTTTGAAATTTTTGATTCTGTTGCCCAACCCTGAAAAATACAAAATGGTTGCGGTAGATGCTTTACGAACAAATATTTCGCCGGTTTTTAATGCATTGGCATATTATAATCCTTATCCAAGTAGTTATTTTGATGACCAGCAGTGGAATCAAATGTTCTTAAAAACGGCCTTTATGCAAGGCAATTTAAGTGCTATACTCAATATTGATAAAAGAGCAAATAAAGATTTAGCTAGAATAATCTCTGACTATGCACATGAACGCTGGGCGGCAGGTAGGGAAATAGATCCTGATTTTTGGCGTCCTGTAATTCAATTTATGAGCCCAGCACTATTAGAAGATATGAATCGATTACTAAATAGTAAAAATAAATTTGAAAATAGAGCAGGAGCTTTGTGCTGTTATTTTTCAGACAACCCAGATGCCAAAAAATTATTAAATGGTCATCAAAATTTAATTCAACAAATAGAAAATACAGCACTTAGCTGGGAAACCATAAAAGAAGAATAATGGAAGATAAAATGATGTTTATTGATCCTCATGTTCACATGTCCTCAAGAACTACTGATGATTATGAGGCAATGGCCAAAGCAGGTATAGTCGCACTTATTGAACCTTCATTTTGGTTAGGGCAACCACGAACAAAAGTAGGTTCATTTCAAGATTACTATAGTAGTTTAGTAGGTTGGGAGCCATTTCGGGCTAGCCAATTTGGTATTCAGCATTATTGTACCATTGGATTAAATTCAAAGGAAGCCAATAATGAGGCTTTAGCAGAACAGGTTATTGAATTATTACCGTTATATGTTCATAAAGAAAATGTAGTTGCTATTGGGGAAATAGGCTATGATGACCAAACCGCCGCTGAAGACAAATATTTTAGAATCCAGTTAGAGCTGGCGAAAGAATTGGATATGGTAGTACAAGTGCATACACCTCATAGAGATAAAAAGGCGGGCACAATTAGAAGTATGGAAGTTTGTTTAGAACACGGTCTTGACCCCAAAAGGATAATTATAGATCATAATAATGAAGAAACGGTTGAAGAGGTGTTGAATAGAGGTTTTATTGCTGCATTTACCATTTATCCTAATACAAAAATGGGAAATGAACGAATGGTAGAAGTGGTGAAAAAATATGGTAGTACAGATATTATTGTTGATAGTTCTGCGGATTGGGGCGTTAGTGATCCACTTGCGGTGCCAAAGACGGCATCACTTATGCTCAAAAGCGGTATTTCTAAAGAACACGTAATTAAAACCTGCTACCAAAATGCATTAGATGCTTTCGGTAAAAATGGGAAAATGAAGGAATCAGATTGGATGAATGCCAAAGGAATCAATCAAACAGAACTATATAATAATAACAGCGTTTTAAGAGGGCAAGATCCAAAAATTGAAAATACTGATAAAATTCACTAATGAGGATTGTTTTAAAAGGCTATTTACAATTAATGCGGCCTGCAAACCTTCCTACGGCCGCAGCTGATATATTGGCTGGCATCACTATTGTTTTATATCTGCAAAATATTGATGTGATGACCTTTTTAGGTGAGCAAGGTGGTGATGTGTTTTTATTAGTTTTTTCGTCGGTTGCATTATATGCTGGCGGAGTTGTTTTTAACGATGTATTTGATGCTGAATTAGATGCTGTAGAGAGACCTGAAAGAGCAATACCAAGTGGACGCGTACCCAAAAGAAAAGCTATTTATTTTGGAACTGTTTTAATGTTGATAGGTATTGCTTTGGCATTTAAATGCACATTGTTGTCAGGAATGATATCTGTGGTATTGACCATTGCTATTTTGGCATATGATGGCTACTTTAAGCAGTTCGGATTTGTTGGGCCTTTGAATATGGGTATTTGCCGAGGATTGAATCTTTTATTAGGCATGTCTATTTTGGGAAGCCTTACTCATTGGTACATTTCTTTGGTTCCGGTCGTATATATTTTTGCCATCACCTTGATCAGTAGAGGTGAGGTACATGGTAATAATAAAAAACATATTGTTTGGGCGGGTATTCTCTATGCAATAGTTGTACTATCTATTGCGTTAATTGTAATGCAACAGAAAGACAATGTCTTGGTGTTATTGCCGTTTTTACTTTTGTTCGGATTTTTAATTTATTCGCCATTAATTAAGGCATATAAAGAAAATTCGCCCAAGAATATTAAGAAGGCAGTAATGGGGGGTGTATTATCGTTGGTGGTGATGAACGCTTGCTGGGTGGCTGGTTTTTCTAATTGGTATTTGGCTTTAGCAGTTTTATTATTATTACCGATTTCAATGCTATTGTCTAAATTATTTGCGGTAACATAAAATACGTATGCAATTACAACCTATAAAACAGTCTTTTCAAGTGCAATACGATTATCAATTGTACTTTACTTCGGGACTATTTGCTCTAGAGAATCCGTTATTCGAAAAATTAATTGCGGACTATAAGAGCTTTGAACCTGTCAAACTTTTGTTTGTGTTAGATGACGGCGTTAAAAGCCATCATCCTGCATTAATAGATGAGATTGAAGCTTATTGTAGAAAAAATCAGCAAACAATAAAGTATACCAATACTTTGGTATTGCCAGGTGGCGAGCAAGTTAAAAACAGCGATGCAGCTATTGATCCTGTTTTGAAAGGAGTCAATGAAAACAAAATTTGTCGGCATTCATTTGTCGTTGTTATAGGTGGTGGTGCAGTAATCGATATGGTTGGTTATGCCGCTGCAATTGCGCATAGAGGTGTTAAGTTGATACGAATACCCACAACAGTATTATCTCAGAACGATTCTGCAGTAGGGGTAAAGAATAGTGTAAACGCTTTTAAAAAGAAAAATTTTTTAGGAACGTTCGCTCCGCCTTTCGCAATTATCAATGACAGTAATTTTCTAGAAACTCTAGAGCAACGTGATTGGATTTCCGGAATTTCTGAAGCGATTAAAGTTGCATTGATTAAGGATAAAACTTTCTTTAAGTACATAGCGGATAATGCTACGGCATTGAAAAATAGAGAAATGGAACCCATGCAATATGTCATTTATAAGTGTGCAGAAATGCACATGCATCATATAGCGCAAGGTGGTGATCCATTTGAATCAGGTTCGTCAAGACCTTTAGATTTCGGACATTGGGCAGCCCACAAAATGGAATTCATGACCAATTACGAATTGCGACATGGTGAGGCAGTAGCAAAAGGTATTGCATTAGATGTAACCTATGCGCAATTAACCGGTTTAATTTCAGAGGTAGATTTACAGCATATTTTAGACGTGATGATTGCTATAGGTTTTGATCTTTCTCTTCCAGTTGAAAGTGCTGTTGAGATTCAATCCTTGTTAGATGGCATAGAAGAGTTTAGAGAGCATTTGGGTGGTCAGTTAACTATTACCCTAATTTCTGATTTAGGTGTTAAACATGACGTTCATACTATCGATATGGAGTTAATGGCACAGGCAGTTTCAAAATTGAATCATCAATTCGCATTAAATTAAGTTCAATGCAGCTAAAAGAAAATCTTCATTTAACCTATTGCACAAATATTCATCCTGGTCAAGATTGGAAAAGTACTTTTGAGAGTATTAAAAAACATGTTCCAGGTATAAAACAAGAAGTTTCAAAAGAACAGCCATTTGGTCTAGGCCTTAGATTATCTAACAAAGCCAGTGAAGAACTTGATTTGGATAATAACATGTCCGATTTCAAAAAGTGGTTAGATGCTAACAATCTATATGTTTTCACCATGAACGGATTCCCTTATGGTAATTTTCATGATGAACGTGTAAAAGATATGGTGCACGCTCCAGATTGGACCACTGATGATCGATTACGGTATACAAAACAATTGTTTCGTCAATTGTCGGTATTAATCCCTGAGGGAATGAATGGCGGAATTTCTACATCACCAATCACCTATAAATATTGGCATAAAACAGAAAGTGAAACAAAAAATGCTTTTCACGTAGGAGCTAAAAATATGCTAGAGGTTGCCAAACAGTTGTTCGAAATTGAGCAAGCTACAGGAACTTATTTGCATTTAGATATAGAACCAGAACCAGACGGATTGCTAGAGAATAGTGATGAAGTATTGTCTTTTTATTCAAACTACTTATTACCATTAGGAGCATCATATTTTAAAGAGGAATTAGGATTAGATCAGCAGGAATCAGAAGAGTTAATTAAAAAATACATCACGGTTTGTTATGATGTTTGCCATTTTTCATTGGCATATGAAGAACCTAAAGACACCTTTGCTAAGTTTAAAAAAGAAAATATACGAGTAGGTAAAATTCAAGTAAGTGCAGCATTAAAAATTCTTTTTGGTGGCGATAAGGATGAGGTTATTTGGGAACAATTGTCCCAATTTAATGAACCAACCTATTTACATCAGGTAACAGAGAAAATCGATGGCGAAGTAAAAACGTATAGCGATTTACCTCTGATTTTAGAGGGAGAAAGAAAGCACACAGAGCTTAGGGCACACTATCACGTTCCCATTTTCTTAGAAAAATATGGTGAGTTATTTTCAACACAAGACCATATTTTAAAAACGATGGAGTATATCAAATCTAACCCAGTATCAGAACATTTAGAAATAGAAACCTATACTTGGGATGTACTTCCTTCAGATTTAAAACAAGATTTATCAGTATCTATAATTAGAGAAATAGAGTGGTTTAAATCACACATGTAATATGAAAAAAACGGTAGTCATAAATGTAGTTGGGTTAACAAAGAGATTGATAGGTGAGCACACTCCGTTTATAAAATCATTTTTAGAAAAAGGTCAAACATCATACATAGAACCTGTATTACCAGCAGTTACATGTGCTGTTCAATCTACCTATGTAACCGGTAAATGGCCATCAGAGCATGGTATTGTAGGTAATGGTTGGTATTTTAAAGATGAATGCGAGGTCAAGTTTTGGCGACAGTCGAACAAGTTGGTAGAGCAACCAAAAATATGGGACGATTTAAAAGAGAAGCACCCTAATTTCACTTGTGCAAATCACTTTTGGTGGTATAATATGTACAGCACTGTAGATTATAGCCTTACACCAAGACCTAACTATTTAGCGGATGGCAGAAAAATTCCAGATGTATATTCTTATCCGGCAGCTTTACGTGACGAAATGCAAAAAGTATTAGGTACTTTTCCGTTATTTGAATTTTGGGGACCTAAGACAACTATCAATTCCTCTAAATGGATTGCAGATGCCGCTTTGTTGACAGATAAAAAGCACAATCCAGATTTAACCTTCATTTACCTTCCGCATTTAGATTATAACTTACAACGGTACGGTCTTGATTTTAAGATTATTTCAAAAGACCTGAACGAAATAGACGCTGTAGTAAAGCAATTGGTGCAACATTATGAAGCGTTAGATACCAGAGTGATTTTGCTTTCAGAATACGGAATTACAAATGTAAACAGACCAATTCATCTTAATCGTTTATTAAGAAAAGAAGGAATGTTGGCTATTCGTGAAGAACGAGGTTTAGAACTTTTAGATGCAGGAGCCAGTGATGTGTTTGCGGTGGCTGATCATCAAATAGCGCATGTTTATTGTAAGAATTCTAAAGATATTGAGCGTGTTGCCGAATTGATGAAGTCAATTGGCGGAGTAGAGAAAGTTCTTTATGGAGAAGATTTAAAGACCTATCACATTGACCATGAGCGTTGTGGTGATATTGTTGTGGTTGCAGATAAAGATTCTTGGTTTACATATTACTTTTGGCTAGATGATGCAAAGGCACCAGACTATGCAAGAATGGTAGATATTCATAAAAAACCAGGGTACGATCCAGTTGAAATGTTGACAGATCCAAAAGATAAATTTGTGATGGCAAAAGTAGTGGGTAAGCTACTTAAAAAGAAAATGGGCTTTAGAACTGTCATGAATATTATACCAATCGATGCTACTTTAATAAAAGGTTCTCACGGTCGGTTGACTGAAGATGTTGAAGATTTCCCCGTCTTCATAAGTAATCATGTAACGGGCGATAACGATCAGAAGGTTAGTGCAATACAAGTTCGTGATCTTATTGAAGATCACCTATTAAACTAAATTTAAATGAATCTATTATTTAAGATATTAGGGTATGTTTTTGCAGTCTTATTTACTGTCGGTGCGGTACTGCAATACAATGATCCAGACTCGTTAAATTGGATTATTATATACGGCGTTGCGGCTTTAATATCTTTATTATTCGCATTAGATAAAATTGGGTACATAGTACCGATGATTTTAGGTATACTCTCTTTTATTGGCTTCTTGTATCTATATCCATCAGATTTTCAAGGATTCGATTTAAATGATGGTGATATAGTTACCGTAGAGTTAGGAAGGGAAGCCTTCGGACTTTTAATAATTTCAATAGTACTGTTAGTATTTGCTTTTCGAAGTAAAAGAAGTTTATAAATACAAGTCGAACTCTGTTCTTAATAAATCGATAACAGGATTTTTTTCCCTCAATTTCTCGTATTTCTCTTCGGGCGTAAATGCAAACTTGGTTACGGTTGTTTCATTCACTGTAATTACTAAATGCACAAAGTGATTATTCAGTTTTGCACGTAGATATTCCATTAATTCGAACTGTTCACGCTCAATTTCCTTCTTCATAGTCCCGTCAGGAAGCTCAATATGAATAGCAAAATTCTCTTTTAGTTTCGGAATATCTGAATGAAGATTAGAAGCAAGAATCTTTTGACCTTTCTTATCAATGATTTCTATAAAACCTGCCCAGTGTTTACGTAGTTCTTCTTCCGTAAAATTATCTTTTGGTAAGTTGTTTTCATCAATAACAACTTCAATTTTATTAAGCTCATGTTGCTTTTTGGCATTTAAGCTAGAAATTGAAAGTCCTGAAACTCTTTTGGTGGGGCGATTAATAATCGGTTTTTTACCATAAGTAGTAGTTTCTGCTGGTGGTGCTTCACTAGTTTTTTCTAAAGTTTCTTTAGGTTTTTCTGGAGTTACTTGTGCTTTAGCATTTACTGGCGCCGGTTTTGATACTGCCGAAGTTTCCATTCCCTTATTGACAGTAACTATTTCTGTGGAAACCTCTACTTCTGATTTTATAGCAGCTGGATGATTTCCAGATATTGGTTTTACCTCAGATTCTTTAGTTGATGCTTTGGGTACTTGATTGTAAAATGCAGAAGGAGCAATAAAATCAATAGTCTGGTTATCGAGAGCTACCGATTCAGGATTTTTTTTTTTCTCCATCAAAATCGATAGAGGCAAGTTTCATAAGAGTTAATTCAACGAGCAAGCGTTGATTCTTACTGGTTTTATATTTTAAATCGCAGTCGTTCGCAATATCTAATCCTTTAAGTAAAAAATCAGGAGATGTTTTTTTGCTTTGATCTCTGTATAATTGTTGTGCAGCTTCCCCGACTTCTAAAAGTGTAATAGTATCAGGGTGCTGGCATACCATTAAATCTCTAAAATGTGATGCTAAACCAGATATAAAATGGTGTCCGTCAAATCCAAGAGATAGGGTCTTGTTGAATAATAACAATAACCCTGGTATATTATGTTCTAAGATTAGATCTGTAGCTTCAAAATAGGTGTCATAATCTAATACGTTTAAATTTTCGGTAACTGCTTTACGAGTAAGCTCAGAACCAGAAAAGCTAACCACTCTATCAAAAATTGATAAAGCATCACGCATGGCACCGTCAGCCTTTTGAGCAATAATGTGTAAAGCATCTTCTTCAGCTTTTACGCCTTGGCTTTCTGCAATATATTTTAAGTACTCGGCAGCATCTTTAACGGTAATTCTTTTAAAATCAAATATTTGACATCTAGAAAGAATCGTCGGTATAATCTTATGCTTTTCGGTAGTTGCTAAAATGAAAATAGCATGCTTTGGCGGCTCTTCTAATGTTTTAAGGAATGCGTTAAAAGCAGACTGAGACAACATATGCACCTCATCAATGATATAAACCTTGTATTTACCAATTTGTGGTGGTATGCGTACTTGATCAATTAGATTACGAATATCATCGACCGAGTTGTTTGAAGCGGCATCAAGTTCAAAGATATTGAAAGCAAAATCTTCATTTTCTTGTTCGGTACCATCAGAATTTATCTGTTTGGCCAATATACGAGCGCAGGTGGTTTTACCAACACCTCGTGGTCCGCAAAACAATAATGCTTGAGCTAAATGGTTTTGGTCTATCGCATTTTGTAAAGTATTGGTTATAGATTGTTGACCCACAACATCTTTAAATGTCTGGGGTCTATACTTTCTAGCCGATACAATAAATGGTTCCAAATTGCTTCTTCTGTTTATTCTAATACAAATATAATTATAGCCTTTAATTCTACAGAGAATTAAGAAAAGAGATCATCCTTAGTTATCAACAATTGCAGTACATTTGCGCTCAGCAGGCCACCTTATCGCTGCCAAGTAATTGGGAGAGGAAAGTCCGGACACCATAGTGCAGTATAGCGGGTAACGCCCGTCCGCTGAGAAGTGAGGACAAGTGCAACAGAAAGCAAGTACAGTTCGGCTGTAGTGAAACCAGGTAAACTCTATACGGTGAAACGTCATGTAAATCGGTGCTTAAGGGCTGCACGCCCAAGCCGAAGGGTAGGCGGTTCGAGCTCTGGGGTAACCCATTGCCTAGATAAATGATAAGGAATTCTGAATTTTTTCAGTCTACAGAATCCGGCTTATGGCCTGCTTTTTTTTTAATTATAATGCAAAACTAATATTAGAGTCATCATATCAACTCTAAGCGTAGTCGAAGTGTCTTTTTGCATTTTTATGAGCTTATTCAGTTTTATTTTGAATTTTACTTCTCAAAAAAACTAAAAACACTTCCTCCGTATTTTCTTGAGTTTTTATAATGTGGAAATTCAGCTAAGCTGGTACGGTTAGAATGTTCAATAATTAAAACTCCGTCTTCTAAAAGAAGATCATTTTCAAAAACTAATTCTGGTAATTTTTCAAAATCGCTAAGTTCCATATCGTAAAATGGATCAGCAAATATGATATCGAATTTTTCCGTATTTCGTTGTAGAAAACTAAACACATCACTTTTTAAAGTGCGAACGTTCATTTCTAGCATTTTAACCGTTTTGTCTATAAATTCTATACATCCGGTATCTGCATCTATGGCTAGAACATCATCAACACCTCTCGATGAGAACTCATAACTTATATTGCCGGTACCGGCAAAAAGGTCAAGAACTTTCAAATCTGGAAAATAGTAACTATTGTTCAAGATATTGAACAAACTCTCTTTGGCCATATCTTTTGTAGGCCTTACAGGTAGTTTTTTAGGAGCCATTAAATGACGTCCTTTATGTTTTCCTGATATGATTCGCATTATATAGTATTAATAAGGGTGAAATCTATTGTACTAGTTGAAGTCTCACCAAGTTTAAGCAATTGAGAAGATGATGGCTCAAAAATGCTGATATTTTGAATGTATTTATAACACAATTGATAGATTTCATCGTCTTCCTCGATTTCTCCGAATAGTTTAACCTTAACTGTCTTAGGGTCTAATTCTAACTGTTCCAGAACAAATAACAAATAGTAAGCGAAATCTTCTTTGGTGTTATATTTAAAGCTATTGTATAGTAGAAGTTTACGTTGGTTTAAAACGGTTATATCTAATTGATTTTTATTTACATGCGCAAAACAAGTCGTTTCTTGCTTCTGTGTTTGGTTGTTTAATAATGACTGCAAAAGAACAGTACCATTGTGCATATAATCGAATTCGCCAAATAGTTCATAAATGTAATTATTGATGTTTGTATAGGGAACATACACATTTACAAGCTCATGATTTTCTACCTCGTCATAAGCCAAAACATCATTAGCCAATACCCTGGTATTGAATTTAAGATATTCGTTTAAATGATTTTGGTTGAATAGGGATTTGGGCACTAAACCAAATAGGGTATTTCTATGAACAGCAATAACTTCATCAAATTGCATGTTTTCAATATCATGCTTTTGAAATAGTTTTTGCAATTCATCTTTAACGAACATGGGGTTTTTTTCTTCTGAAAAATCGACCCTATCAGAAATCAATAATTTTTGCGAAACAGTATCTGCTACACAAAAAGAAAGTCCATTCAAGCTAACCTGAATGGACAATTTCTTAAAATTTTTATCCGCTATATTTAAGCTACTATTTTTTTTCTTTTTTGTCATAAATAGGAGGCCAGTTACCGCTAGTACTTACGTCTACTAAAGAACCAACATATATTGAAGGTCCGTTAACTTCTTCTACACTTAATGCAGCTTTTTCACGAGCTAATAAATCTTTCGGCTGATCATAAAGAACAACATCTTTATCAACTTTAGCTTCGAAAACCGGAGCTTTATAGCCACTCTTTTCTACAAATGCAGCTTTCATTGTAAATTTCTCGCCGTTTACAGCTGTTGGTACATCCATTAAGGTCTTGTATCTATTGTCTGTTTTAAAAAGTGAATCTTTTACTGAAACAGTACCTAAGGTGTCAATAATCTTTACTTCTTTCAACAAATCGATACCAAATTCCTTATCGAATTCCATATAAGAAGAATCTCTCTGTTGCGTAATTACATATTTACCGGTGTCGATAAAACGAATAAGACTATTAAAGTCATTCGCATATTTGCCATTAACGGTTTTGTAAGCTTCTTGAGAATTTCTAATATCTTTTAATTTGGCAACTACTTGCGAAAAACGTTCTTCTTTTACCTCTTTAAATTTAATTGGTCCAGTAATGGAGTTATAAATAAGGTATGCAAAAGCGATACATCCAATCCAAAGTAAAATTTGTATAATGGTTTTCATTTCGTATGTGTTATTTTTATTTAGTGGTCTTCACAAATCTACAATTTTTTTTTAATCGTAAAAGTTTTTAGGCTAAAAATCATCTTTATCTTTGAAGGCACATGAAACCAACAACTCCTGCATCATTCTATAGTATACTAGAAACTAAATTTCCACACACACCAACTGCCACACAATCAGTGGCTTTGCAAAAATTGGCAGAGTTTACGCTCTCTTCGGTTAAAGATGAAGTTTTTTTATTAAAAGGTTATGCGGGTACCGGTAAAACGACCTTAATTGGCACTTTAGTTAATAGTTTATGGAAAGTTCAGAAGAAAGCTGTGCTAATGGCACCTACTGGTAGGGCGGCAAAAGTGATGTCGAACTATTCAAAAACGCAAGCATTTACTATCCATAGAAAAATATATTTTCCGAAGAAACAAAGTGGTGGTGGAATTCAGTTTGTTTTAGCGCCCAATAAGCACAGAGATACATTATTTATTGTAGATGAAGCTTCTATGATACCAGATACGGCTGCAGATTCAAAATTATTTGAAAACGGTTCGTTGTTAGATGATTTAATGATGTTTGTTTACTCGGGGCATAATTGTAAGTTGCTATTAATAGGAGATACAGCGCAATTACCACCGGTACATTTAGTATTGAGTCCGGCTTTAGATGGCGATAAACTTTCATTGAATTATAATAAAGAAGTTGTTCGTTTAGAATTGAATGAAGTAGTTAGGCAAGCTGGTGATTCAGGTATTTTGGCAAATGCGACCTTATTAAGAGAGCAGTTGCAAAGTGATTTTTTCGAAGATTTTAAGTTTGATGTTGGTCTCTTCACAGATATAGTACGGTTAATAGATGGTAATGAAATTCAAGAAGCAATAGATAGTTCTTATTCAGAAAATGGAAAGGAAGAGACGGCATTTATAGTCCGCTCTAATAAAAGAGCAAATTTATATAACCAAAATATTCGCGAACGCATATTGTTTTTAGAAAATGATATAGCAGTAGGCGATTTTATGATGGTGGTCAAGAATAACTACTATTGGTTAAAACCAAATTCTGAAGCAGGTTTTATAGCAAACGGAGATATTTTAGAAATTTTAGAAATATTCGATATCAAAGAAATCTACACCTTTAAATTCGCAGAGGTAAAGGTGAAAATGGTCGATTACCCAAATATGCCACCGTTCGAAACCGTTTTATTATTAGATACTATTGCAGCAGAATCTCCGTCGTTATCTTATGAAGATGGTAATAGACTGTATCAAGAAGTAATGAAAGACTTTGCTCATGAGAGCTCAAAATATAAAAAGTTTTTAGGCGTAAAGAATAATAAATACTTTAACGGGTTACAAGTAAAATTCTCGTATGCCATAACCTGTCATAAATCTCAAGGGGGTCAGTGGAACACTGTTTTTGTAGAGCAGCCCTACTTACCTAACGGAATTGATAAGGAGTATTTAAGGTGGTTGTATACAGCAGTTACAAGAGCAAAAAATAAATTATACCTTATCGGCTTTAAAGATGATTTTTTTCTTGATTAAGAAAAGTTTATTTTAGTGATTATTCACCTAGTAAAGTATTTTTCAAATAGTTAATATCATTATGACGACCGATACAGTTTTAAGTATTTTTTTAGGGATAGGGCTAGCCGCTTCGGTAGGTTTTAGGGTGTTTTTGCCCTTATTTGCATTGAGCCTAGCCTCATATTTCGGAATATGGGAACTAAATGATAATTGGCAGTGGATAGGAAGTTTGGTGGCTGTTTTAACCTTAGGGGTTGCAACATTATTAGAGATATTCGCCTATTTTATACCTTGGTTCGATAATTTATTAGATAGTATAGCGGTGCCATTGGCTGCAATTGCCGGTACGGCAGTAATGGTATCTACCGTTGCCGATTTAGATCCTGTTATAACATGGTCGCTAGCAATAATAGCTGGGGGCGGTACTGCCACCGCAATAAAAGGCGCCGGGGCAACAGGTCGTTTAGCGTCAACGGCAACGACAGGTGGGTTGGCTAATCCGTTGATTACTACAGTAGAAACGGGTACGGCGGTAGTGGTATCGGTAGCATCTATTTTTGCACCTATCTTAGCGGCCGTTTTAGTAATAATAATTTTGGTAATTATTTTTAGAATATATAGAAGCCTACGACCAAAGGCTAACACTTAATTCAGAACTAGTTGAAGAAAATAGCAATGATACCTGCCCGTTATGCGGCATCAAGATTTCCTGCGAAATTAATGCAAGATTTGGCTGGTAAGCCCGTCATTTTAAGAACATATCAAGCTGCGGTACAAACCAAATTATTCGATGAGGTATATGTAGTAACAGATAGCGATATAATTTATGAAACGATAACTGCTGCAGGCGGTTTGGCTATAATGAGCCAAAAAGAACATGATTGTGGTAGTGATCGTATTGCAGAAGCGGTTATGCAGATGGATGTTGACATAATCGTAAATGTACAAGGTGATGAGCCGTTTACAGATAGAGAAAGCTTAGAAGGGGTAATGAAGGTTTTTGAGGATGATATTCATAAAGAAATTGATCTAGCCTCTTTAATGGTTAAAATTACGGATGAACAAGAAATTAATAACCCGAATACTGTAAAGGTAATAGTGGATAATAGAAATTTTGCACTATACTTTTCTAGATCACCAATACCATACCCAAGAGCAAAAAGTGAAAACACGATATATTACAAGCATAAAGGAATATACGCATTTAGAAAAAGTGCTTTAATGGATTTTCAGCGACTACCAATGCTACAATTAGAAGCGACAGAGAAAATTGAGGCCATACGATATTTAGAATATGGTAAGAAAATAAAAATGGTAGAAACTAATGTTCAGGGAATAGAAATAGATACTCCAGAAGATTTAAAGAAAGCACAAGCAGCATGGAAATAAATTTTGACGGAATTACCGTAATAGGCTTTGATGCTGATGACACATTATGGGTAAATGAAACCTATTTTAGAGATGCTGAAGATAAATTTGCAGATCTTTTAGAGAAATACGAAACTAAAAATAAGATAGATAAAGAGCTTTTTAGAACAGAAATAAAGAACTTAGATTTATATGGTTATGGTATAAAAGGCTTTATGCTTTCTATGATCGAATGTGCTCTGGATCTATCTAATAATGAAGTGTCGACGGAAACGATAAGTGCCTTATTAGACTTAGGGAAAGAAATGATTACCCAGCCAGTGGAATTATTGGAAGGAGTAGAAGATGTTTTAAAAAGTTTAAAAGATAAGTATCGTTTAATTGTATTGACCAAAGGGGATCTTTTGGATCAAGAGCGAAAATTAGAACGATCAGGGCTGTCAGCGTATTTTCATCATGTAGAAGTATTGAGCGATAAAAAAGAAAAAAATTACACTGATCTACTTGAACATTTACAGATAGCGTCAAGTGAATTTTTAATGATCGGTAATTCACTGAAATCAGATGTGTTACCATTGGTAGAAATAGGGGCAAGGGCAGCTCATGTACCTTTTCATACGACATGGGAACATGAAGAAGTAAAAGGACCTATAGAAAATAAAGGGTATATAACCATCTCTACTTTGACAGATATTTTGGAATACGTTTAATGAAAATGGAAGTAAAAAAACAAATGGCATTAAAAAAAATACCTACTAAAGCTTCAGAGGAGTTTAGAAATTTTCCGATGGTACCTAGGGTTGTCTATGGTAAAGGAAGTTTTAATACCCTAGGTGATATTTTAATGTCGAAAAGGAAGCACTCAGAGGCACCTATGATATATTTGGTAGACGATGTTTTTGAGAATACCGAACTTATTGATAGAATTCCGAGTATTTTTTGTGATAAGGTTATTTTAATTTCTGCCGAAGAAGAGCCAAAAACTGAGCAGGTGGATGCTTTAGTAAAAATGATAGTAGAGAAGTATACCGAGTTACCATCAGGTATTATTGGTATTGGAGGTGGTACTTTGTTAGATTTGGCAAAAGCAGTAGCCATAATGTTAACCAATAAAGGTAGCGCATCAGAATATCAAGGGTGGGACTTAGTGAATAAACAATCTATTTATCATGTAGGTATACCGACCATAAGTGGTACAGGCGCAGAGGTATCGAGAACCACGGTATTAATGGGTCCGGAAAAGAAATTAGGTATAAATTCAGATTTTACCACTTTCGATCAAGTTTTATTAGATCCTGAACTAACGAAAGGAGTGCCAAAAGATCAATGGTTCTATACAGGTATGGATTGCTATATACATTGTATTGAGTCACTTAACGGTACATTTTTAAATGCGTTTAGTCAGAGTTATGGCGAAAAATCTTTAGAGCTTTGTAAAGAAGTTTTTTTAGAAGACATACCAGAATCAGAAAGTAGAGAAAAGCTGATGATGGCATCTTGGCATGGTGGTATGAGTATCGCATATTCACAAGTAGGCGTAGCACATGCCATGAGCTATGGTTTAGGATATGTTTTAGGTGTAAAACACGGTATGGGCAATTGTCTTGTTTTTCAATATTTAGAAGAGTTTTATCCTGAGGGAGTCATGATTTTCAATAAAATGCTTTTAAGACATGAAATTGAATTGCCAAAAGGAATTTGCGCTAATTTGACAACTTCTGAAATGAATACGATGATTTCTGTAGCAATAAGTATGGCCCCTTTATGGGAAAATGCTTTAGGTGAAAATTGGAAGTCCATTATAACTCCCGAAAAGCTAGAGGCTATTTACAGAAAAATTTAATATAAGATTTCTATATCTAATTAGTTGGCTCGTAGCCAGCACATTTATATTATGCAGAAAATAGCAAAATTTATCTATTTCAAATTATTAGGATGGAAGCTAAATGGCGAATTTCCATCACACTTAAATAAATTTGTGGCTATTGTTGTACCGCACACAAGCTATTGGGATTTTCTTCTAGGGTTATTAGTTCGTGAGGTCTGGAATGAGGAAATTAATTATATAGGAAAAAAAAGTTTATTTGATTCTCCCATTGGTTGGTTTTTTAGGTGGGCAGGCGGTGCGCCTATAGATCGTTCTAAAACAAACGATACCGTAAAAGCGACTGCACAGATATTCGAAGAAAGGGAAAAATTCAGGTTATCACTTTCCCCAGAGGGTACCAGAAAGAAAGTAGAGAAATGGAAAACAGGCTTCTATTATATAGCTAAAACAGCCAATGTACCCATAGTATTGGTAGCTTTTGACTACGGCAAAAAAGAAATAAAAGTCTCAGAACCATTAATACCTAATGAAGATAAAGATGCTGATTTTAAAAAGTATCATGCTTTTTTTGATGGGGTTGAGGGAAAGCATAGGTGAGAGATAATGTTATTTAATTTTTAAATTCCAACAACAAATGTTCATTCAGCGACAGTAAAGTTGATTAACTAGTTAAAACAAAAAAAGGAGACCATTTCGGTCTCCTTTTTTTATATATTATATTGAAGTTTACTCTTCCATCGAGTGATAAACATACTGTACATCATATTTTTTAGTTTAAATATTTGATTTACAGTAAATTATAAATATAATTATTAATATTTGTTCGATATTTGTTCGAAACTAGGGTGTTAATCTGTTCAAAAATGGAATTCGTTTACTAGAAAATCAAAATTGCAAAAGAACCTATGGGTTGTAAAGGTTAAAAAGTATTACGAGTAATTCATAAATTCCTTTTAAACAAATTTACGTAAAATATGGTATTTCTAGAATTGATATAGGTGCTTTTTGAAACTCAAAAAGAATCTTTGAATTACCATAATGCCACCTATTTCGGTCAAACAGTGCCACTTTAAATCATCCTTTATTTGAACTTTAGTTTTGGACTAGGGCTTTTCATATGAGGTTTTATTGTAACCAGTATTTTATTCAATTTGTCGGTCAGTTTCTCTGTTAATTTTGATTGAAGTCGCCATAAGTTTTTTAAATCTCCCACGATTAATTCAATCTACAATTTTGGAATTCAAAATTGTTCACTTTCTAGATTTCAATTCACCCTTAATTTTTTTCATATTTCCAAAGTTAATTGGAATAATTGCACTTAAAACTATTGGAACTGCAATCAATGAGCTGAAAAATTCGCGCTCTTGTCTTGTGTAGAATATATTATATAAACATAATAAGAAGCTAGTTCCCAAAATTATAATCAGTGCTCCTGTTACTATTTTCATTCCTTTTAATTCCGATTCAAGCTTTTCGGTCGTTTTTTCATTTAAATTCATTCTCCATATTTAGGTTGGGCAATATTGGTTACAACGCGTATATATTCATAATTATCATAATTTACAAAAAAGTTACTCCGTTACGACGAGCTCAATGGTATTGTGGATATTCCGATGATGCTGACCCCCGTTCCGGTCATGTTGACCCCTCTGTAGATTTTGGTCTCAAAAAGATAGGATATGACAATATTACAGTTTTTTCTTTGACTTTCCCCTTTGAGTTCTATCCGGTGCGACGTATGCACCAATCGATCTAAAATTGCATCGGCAATGGTAGCTTCCCCGATTATATTGTACCAGCTTGCCACGGGCAGCTGGCTGGCAATGATGGTAGATGCCCTGCCGTGCCTGTCCTCGATTATCTCCATAAGGTCCATCTGTTGTTTTTTGTCCAGGTTCGCCAGTCCAAAATCGTCCAGGATCAAGAGCCCGGTCTTTGCGATCCGGTCGAAGAGCTTGAACGCGCTTCCGTCCAACCGTGCCATTTTGGTCTTGACCAGAAGTTTTTGGGCGTTGAAATAGATGACCTTGATCCCCTGGGAGCAGGCCCTGTGGCCCAATGCGGAAGCAATAAAGCTCTTGCCGCACCCCGTTGCCCCCGTAATGAGCACGGACTCTCCCTTGGCGATATATCCCCCGGTGGCCAGTTCCGTTACCTGGGACTTGCCCAGCCCCCTGTCGGCCCCGAACCGGAGTTCCTCCACGGTGGCACTGTACCTGAACCTGGCACTTCTTCTCAGGCGTTCGAAGCGTCTGTCGGCACGGTCCTCGGCCTCGGCCTGAAGGAGTATCTCCAGTCCCTCGGTCAGGGACAGGTCGTGGTGTTGGCGCGTTTCCATGAGGGCGTCCCACCGGGAGGACATTCCGTGCAGGCGCATCTGTTTCATTCGTTCTTCGATGTTCGTCATAATATATCCGTTTTAAATTAATGTTCGTTCCTTTATGTGCTATTCGTAGGAAGAGGCGCCCCGTATATTATCGTGTTCGGGCAACGGGGTATCGGGCACCTGGTCGGCGGCGCCCGCCATTTTGTTCTCCAAGATCCGTTTCAGGAAGCCATAGGAGTAGTTGGCATGTTCCATGGCGATGCCGCAGGCCTTGATGAACTCGTCGTGCCCGGTCAGTTTGGAGAGCTTCAGTATCCCCTCGCAACTTCTGTACAGCTGTTCGGGATATCTGTCCTGTCCGAACAGGGCCTTGATATATTGGTAGAGTTCCTCGGAGTGGCCGTATCCCTTCTGCATGTAAAAGGTGGGGCTGCGCTTTTTGTAATATTGGTGGTGGGAGCACAGGTGCTCCTTTTTGGTGGTGTACCCGGATTTTTTAAATCCCCTGGGGTGCACGGCGAGCAACTGTCCGTTATCGCCAAATATCCGGACGATGCTACGGGTATAGATCACCCTGGTCCGTTCGCCGATGTGCGTGTAGGGTACGCTGTAGTAGTGTTTGTCGCTGCCGAGATAGATATGGTTGTTCTGGGCCACCTTCAGGCTCTTGTAGTATTTGACCTCGAAGTCCGTTGGCGGCAGGGGCTGCAGGGCATGCTTTTCGTCGGCAATGAACCTTTCCTCCCTTGAATATTCCTTGCGCTGCATCCGGGTCTGGTTGTGGGCGTGCATCCTTTCCTTTATAGCCTTGTTCAACGAGGCAAGGTCGAAGAACTGCCGGTCGCGCAGTTTGGCATATACGCGGCTATAGACAAGCTTTACCTGGTTCTCGACAAGGGCCTTGTCCTTCGGTCTGCGTACCCTTGCCGGGGTCACGGTGGTACCGTAATGGTTCGCAAGGTCCTCCATCACCTTGTTGATACCGGGCTCGTACCGACTGGCCTTGGTAACGGCGGACTTCAGATTGTCGGGGACAAGGGTCCGGGGTACCCCGCCCATACCCTTGAGGCAGCATTGCAGTGCATGTATAAGATCATCGGTCCTCTGGCTCGGTACCGCCATCGCAAAACCAAAATCCGAATACGGCAGGCAGGCCACAAAGACCTGCACCTCGATCTCCTCCCCGGTCCCCCTGTCGATATGGGACAACGGCCTGCCGGCAAAATCGATGTAGAGCTTGTCCCCGGGACTGTGTTCCAGTACCGTGGACGGCTTCGCTGCGATACGGTGCCTGTGCAGTATCTCACAGAACTGGCTGTAGGAATAATGATCGTCGGGACGTGCCTCCCTGTACTCCTCCCACAGCAGCTTACGGGTCACACCGGTCCTTTTCAGCTCCTTGGCGTAATGGCCCAATTGCGTCTTCAATAATTCATGGCGCGGATCCCTGTACGCCGGGTTGCCCGGGAACAGGGCCGCCTCGAGCTCCGGATCTTCCATGGCAAGGAGCGCGGCCATGGGGGCACGGCCGACCTTCACCTTGTTTATATAGCTCTTTACCGTGTTCTTGCTCACCCCGAGGGCCCGGGCGATCGTCTTGTGCCCCTTGCCCCGGTGGTGCATCCTCAATATCTGTTTTACTAGGCTCATACGTTTCGGTTTTCCTGCCATGAAGTATCTTTTGATGGTTAAATACCATCAAGGAAACCAAAATCGGATAGCCGAAGGGGGGGGCAACATGCTCCAGATTCCTGTCGGACCGGCCCCAGGGGGGGTCAGCTTGCTCCGGAACCATGCGCCCGATCACTCTCGAAAAAGTGATCTTGAACCAAAATTCGGCTATCTTTTTATTGTAGGGGGGTCAGCATCCGACAGAACGGCAGGTAGAATATGCCGTTGAATGCCGTGCTTTTGAGGGGGTCAGCTTAGTCCAGATTATCCAGTTCGAAAATCTGGAAAGGAAAGACCCCGAATGCGAACCGGCGCAGCGGTTCGCTCGAAGTCTTGGAGTGAAAGATTTTTGAACTTCCGTGGGGACATGGGCGAACAAATCATCATATTCGGCACTAAAAAGAAGCTTATACCAAAAACAACCAAACTCCTACGCTTTTTTACAGTTTACATATTTTTCTAGACGAGCAAATACTTTCTATATATCTTTCATATTCAAAATACAAAACCATGAAAACAAATATTATTTTTTGCATCTGCTTAGTTTTTTTTTCGCTTACAACAACTGCGCAATTCGAGACAAGAATCATTCAAGAAGAAATCAATGCTATATGGAATGAAAATAATTCCGATAGGATCACAAAGTTAAATGAGTTATTGAAAAATGCGCCTTCTAAATTGGATGGTATCGATACCGCCGAATCAGACTATTGGATTGCCTACCTTCATTATAAAACTGGAATTTCCTATTTATCTGATGATAAGGAAAAAACAAAAGAACACTTTACTAAAGGCATAAATATTTTAGAAAAAATTGAGAAACCCAATACCGAAACCCTATCCTTGGAAGGAACTCTCAATAGCACAATGATTAGTATTCAAAGTGATAAAGCCTGGGCCTTATCTCAAAAAGCAGGTGAATTATTCGAAAAAGCAATAAAGTTGTCAGAAAAGAATCCAAGGGCCTATTTAGGTTTGGGCAAAAGTGATTTCTACAAGCCAGCGCAGTACGGGGGAGGCAAAAAGGTTGAAGCTTACTTGAAAAAAGCGATATCTTATTATGAGGAACAGGAGAAATCAGAAAAAAAAGGACCATCGTGGGGTAAGGATGAGGCATTTTATTTTTTATCAGCCTTTTACTCCAAAAATAACCGCGATAGAGATGCTAAGTTTTACAACAGTTTGGGTCTAAAAGAATTTCCAAAAAACATGGTCCTATTAGCACAAAAAGAAAAGTTAAATTGAGTGAAAATGTTCCGCCTATCATTACTTTTTTTATTATTACCCATTACTTTTTGGAGCCAGACTACTATCACAGGTGTGGTTAAGAATAGGAATAAGCCAGTAGAACTTGCAAACATTTATATTGAGAAAACATTGGAAGGCACTTCTTCCGATAAGGATGGAAAATTCTCCTTCTCAACTGAGCTAAAAGGAAATACCACCTTGGTCATCAGTAGTTTGGGCTTCGAAACATTAGAAAAAAATGTCGAAATAGGTAGCGAAGAACTTTATCTTGAAATTTTCCTGAAAGAAGAGGACAATAAGTTGGATGAAGTAGTTATATACGCAGGTACATTTGAAGCTAGTGAAAAAAAAGCAACTACAATACTACGCCCTCTTGATATCGTAAGAAACCCGGCGGCAAGCGCAGACGTATTTTCTGCACTTCAAACACTTCCTGGTGTCAGTGCTGTAGGAGACCAAACAGGAGTATTCGTGAGGGGTGGTGAGGCGACGGAGACCAAGACATTTATAGATGGCGCGCTTGTAACTAATCCTTTTTTCAGCAGTGTGTCCGAGATTCCCGCAAGAGGACGATTCAATCCGTTTTTATTTCAGGGAACAATTTTTAATACAGGAGGATATTCCGCGGAATACGGTCAAGCGTTATCTTCCGTCATATTATTGAACACTAAGGATCTCCCATCAAATGATATTCTCACATTTGATTTGAATATCGCGAGTCTTGGCGGTTCAATAACCCGAAAACTATCAGAGCGAACTTCATTTTCTGCTAATCTTAGCTATACAAACCTGTCTCCCCTTTTCGAAATTGTACCTCAAAACAGAGAGTGGCTCACAGCACCTACCAATATCGAAGGCATTCTTTTCCTAAAACATAAGAATAAAAATGAAGGCATTTTTAAAAACTATCTTCAATACCAAAATGGAAGAATTGGACTTGATCTGCAAAGCCCATCTAACACCGCTGACAATCAAGAAATACAGAATAGAAACCAGAATTTTTTTTTCAACAATTCGTTTGAGGGTTATATCGGTAGTAATTGGAAAACTCTCGTAGTAACGGCATTCAGTTATGATGAAGATAAAACGGGTTTAGGAAATGACAATGTAGCATCCGAAGAATTCTTGGCGCAAAGCAGACTAACTGTAAAGAAGAACATTAGCTCTGGTTTTACGCTAAAAACCGGAGGCGAAATAATTGTTTCAGATGGGACTTATTCTTTTAACGAACTTTCTGCAAACATAAGGAATGCACTTTCTGCTTTATACTTGGAATCTGATTTAAGGTTAAGCAAAACAATCTCAGGAAGGATAGGTATTCGGGGAGAATATAGCTCACTTTTGGATTCTTGGAATCTAGTACCAAGGATTTCTTTATCCAAGAAGATTGGCAAATCCTCCTCTTTATCTTTGGCATATGGTAATTTTAGACAAGTTCCTGAGCCAGAAATTTTGAGAGAACAAACCAAAAATATAGATTTTGAAGGCTCACAACATATCATATTGAACTATCAATTGAAAAATGAGGGCCATACTTTCAGAATCGAGGGATATTTTAAAGACTATTCTTCATTGGTAAGGGAACTACCTGAAAATATTTATGAGAATTCAGGTTCTGGCTTTGCACGGGGTATCGATATCTTTTGGAAAGATGAAAAAACAATACCGAATTTATCATACTGGATTTCTTACTCATTTTTAGACTCGCAAAGGTTATATAGGGATTTTCCGATTGAGGCGACACCCACTTTTGTTGCAAAACACAATGCAAATTTTATTTCAAATTATAAAATTGGAAAAAAAACAACTTTAGGGGCTTCATATACTTATAGTTCAGGCCGTCCCTTCATAAATCCAAACAATCCCTCATTTTTGAGTGATCGAACACCTGATTTCCATAATATTAACTTTAATGGTAGTTTATTGAGCAATATATTCGGAGATCTTACTGTTTTCTATGCTTCCTTGAGAAATCCGTTTAACTTTAGGCAAGTATTCAATTATCGGTACTCTGATAATGGGACATCGCGTGTCGCAGTCAATCCTGCCAGCGATTGGTCGTTCTTCGTGGGAATGGTTATAAATATCAATTAAACGATACCATAACATTTAATGATTTGAAAAAAGAAGGCTTATATCATATTATATTTTGGCTTGCCTATCTATTACTGTGGAGTGCGCAAGATGTAATCTATTTTAATGACTTTGGTGCCGTGTTGAAACTAAACACGTTTACCCTGCTACCACTTTTAGCAATTGTATATCTTAATTTGTATTTTATTGTACCTCGTTTTCTATTTAAGAAAAAGTACACGCTCTACATACTTTTTTTATGTTTATTCATCATAACAATTACTGCCTTATCGGTTGCAAACCACTATGCTTATTTCAATTTCATAGTTAATAACCCTAGAATCGGCGACTTTTTTATCTCTACCGAAGGTTATCTTGCAATTCTCACGAAAATTCTAGTTTTAGTGGGGTTTTCAATGTCGATTTTTCTATTAAAGGAACGTTACTTTAGGGAAAAAATCCTTGAGGATATTAGCAAAAAACAGCTTGAAGTCGAACTTCAGCTCCTAAAGGAACAAATTAACCCTCATTTCCTATTCAATAGTTTGAACAGTATTTATATGATGTTGGAAAAGGATGCCGAGATGGGCAAAGAAATGTTACTCCGCTTTTCCGACATCTTGAGTTATCAACTACATGAAACAACGGAATCGAGGATACCACTTGAAAAAGAACTTGAGAATATCGGCAACTACATCGGCATAGAATCAATTCGACATGGAAGTTTGGCCACAATCAATGTTGATTGCATCGATTATTCTGGCAATTTGGTTATTTCGCCAATGTTACTGTTACCCATCATTGAAAATGCATTCAAACATAGCCCTAGTAGTTCGCCTTACCTTATATCAATTTTTATTAGATTGAATAAAGAAAACCTCCTAACTTTAAAGGTAGAAAATAGTATTGGCAGTAAACTTGGAAAAAAAACCTCAGGAATTGGCTTGGCTAACGTGATGCGTCGGCTAGAATTGGTATATCCTGAGAAGCATGAACTGATAATTACTCCTTCAGATGAAAAATTTATGGTCAAAATGAAAATTTGGTTAGATGATTAGTTGTGTTGTTGTTGATGACGAACCTATAGCCGCCGATGGCTTGAAGAGCTATATAAAACAAACCCCGTTTTTGAAGTTTGTTCGTGCTTTCAACTCTGCTATAAAAGCTATTGACTTCTTGCAAGAAACGGAGGTTGATTTATTATTGTTGGATATTCAAATGCCAGAAATAAACGGTATTGAACTTCTAAAATCCCTTAGCAATCCTCCAAAAGTTATTTTCACTACTGCTTATAGAAAGTATGCGTTTGAGGGTTTTCAATTGGATGCGGTTGATTATTTACTGAAACCTATTGATTATAAACGTTTTTTAAAGTCAATAAATAAGGTATTATTATACAATACCAAAGACGATTACAATGAAGCCATCTTTATCAAATGTGATGGGATAATCACCAAGGTTATCATATCTGATATTCTATATGCTGAAACGGCAAAGGATTATGTGATAATTTATACTGATAAGCGAAAATATATGTCGCTTTTCTCTTTGAAACAACTTGAAGCCTTTCTGCCAACTAACCAATTCTATAGGGTACATCGTTCATATTTTGTAAATCTTAAAAAAGTAGATAAGATCGAAGGTAGTCTTCTGCATATTGGCCCATATAAAATCCCCTGTAGTCGAACAAGTAAAGACTTTGTAACCTCATTAATCTTGGGCAATAGATTCATTCAAAGATAGCGGGCATTCCAAGAATGGGAAGAGAATAATCAAAACTGTGCTCAACTCGATTAATTCAAATTTGCTTTAGATTGGTCTAGTTGAGATTTTGAATATTCCTTTTTGAGAGCTTCACGGAGATCTGAGGCTTTTTCCAAATCATCCTTTTGAATGTAATAGTCAACGAGTAACAAATAACTTTCCATCTTACCCCAGGTTGGGGCAAAGGAATTTTTTTTGTCCGTTAGAGCTATGCTTATCGCATCATTCAGATGCTTTTCTACTATCTTCCCTCCACCAAATTCTTTTGGAGTATATAAGTCATGATTTGCCGCAACATAGTGGGCTCTCACATTTGTACTATCTAGCTTTAAAGCTTTATTGATATTTTTTTTTGCTTTTATATTGTACAAAATAACATCTTGGTTTTTTAAGTATTTAATGGCAAAACCTTGAAGCATTCCCAATAATGCATAGTCGTCACTATTCTTATTTTCTATTCCCTCTAAAATCTCTATACCCTTTAAAATTTCATTTTTCGTATTTTTCTTTTTCCCTACCTCGTCATAATACCTGGCCGTGGCATATTTAATGTAAGCTTTCCAGTACATTGCCAAAGATGTTTTATTTTTGTCGTATTCTTCTTTCAATTTATTTTCCAAGACCGACAAAACCTCAATATTCTTGTCCTTTATTGCTTTAATAAGAGACTCCTCGATTGTTTTTTCAGGAGATTCAAAAATTGGGTCATTCGAATTTGAGAGAAAACTTTCTGAATTATAATCGACACTATTGTCCTCCGAGTTGTTTATGATGTAAATTAGAACGGATAACACAGCTAAAATTAAAAATCCAACAACTAGCGTTTTTTTCATTGTCAAGATTCTTTAACCAATATTTAGCCACGTTTGTAGACCTTTTGGATGCAGAAGAATTATGATAAGTACAATCCAAAAAAAGAGAAGATATTTTTTGCTGCCTTCAAAACTTGTATTTAAGACATAGTAATCACGTTGCGACTTTGCATTGACCAAAAGAAAATCAGAATAGAATGGGTTAAACTCTATAATCAATTCAATCGCAAAAGCGAAGTAAATCATCTTATACTCAAAAATACCAATAAAGATTGCAAGAATAAAAAGAAGCAAAGTCATACCTGCTCCTGAATAAAAAAATAAATAGCGCTTCCACGACACATCAGAATATGCCACTTTTACATATGGATGAGGGTATGGATAAGCAGCTATGCCCACACTTGAAATTTTTAATTTTAGAAATAGAGCGCTAAGAACGTGACCAAGTTCGTGCATTATCGTCAGAACGATTAAACCGATAAACAAGTACAAAGGATTCATATTCGTTGGACTTCCCTTTTTTTGTACATGATGAGAAATAGGCCCGCGAACACAGCGGTAAAAATTACCATCGCCACTATTGACTGAAAAATAGCTTCGTTTCTAAAAAAGCTTAAAAGATAGGTCAGGGGAAAAAGTTTGCTTATCGTCCCCATTATTGGATTTAACTGACTAATCGGAAAGAAAGTATCACACAAAAAAATCATCAAAAAGTAAACTAAATTGCCTATTTCCTTGCTGGAGTCCTTGTCAGGTTTGAAACTTCCAAAAAAGCTTATCAAAAGACCCATAAAAGAAAACATTGCTATGCCAAAAAAAGAACCTACAAATAACAACAAAATTTCATTACCCCTGAAAGTATGCCCAAAAAACAAGAACACGACAAGAATAAGCGATGCAATACTAACAAAAACAACTATTGCCCTACATAAAATCAATCCAGTAAAATAACTTAAAATATTCACGGGTAGTGATTTTAAAAACTTAATAGTGTGTTGTTGATAATACTGCTTAATTATCGCCCCTGTTGAGTACAATCCTTGACTCAAAAGATTCATGCCCGTAATACCAGACACCAAAAAAAAGAGGTAGTCTGGATCAGTTATCCCCCAAATACTTCCAAAAACTACAAGTAAGAGAATTGGAAACACAATAGAAAAAAATAGAGCAATCCTAATCCTTGAGTAAATTATTAGACTATATTTTATGGACATCAACAAAGACTTCATCGTAATGGATTTACAATTAAATATTGATATACATCTTCTAAACTCTTCTGCAACAAAGAATAATTGTTAACTGATTTCTGGATAAAATTGAGTACATTATCAATGTTTAAACTGAAAATATGATGCTGGTCATTATAGGTAATCACAGTAGCATTTGGAATTTTTTGCTCGATTGGAGAATCGCTCTCAACAACAATCTTGGTGCTTCCTGGGAGATAACGATCGGATAGCAGAGATGAAACTGTGTTCTCTGTTTCTAGCTGGACACCTTGATTGATGAAGACTATTTTATCTGCATACTTTTGAGCCTCATCCCACATATGGGTTGTGAAAAGAACAGTTAAATTTTCTTTCTCGGAAATAATTTTCCAGTATTTGTTTCTTGTTGAAGGATCTAAAAAAGATGTTGGCTCATCGGCAATTAGCAATTCAGGTGAATGGATCATCGAAACAATAATCCCCACCTTTTTTCTTTCTCCTCGAGACAAACTATAGAAAAGGCTGTTTTCTAATGTCGAGATGCCCAAAATTTCCTTTAAGCGCTGAACTGTGCTATCTGTATTTTTTCTTCCGTATGCGGTTTGAACAAAGGATATGATTTCACCAACTTTTAATACAGGAAAAAAAGGAGTATTATCATAAAGTACACCTATTTTCTTCTTTGATTTTGCAAACGAAGTTTGAAAAACGTCTACACCTCCACTTGTTGCCTTAATGTTTCCAACAATTAAGTCTATCAGGGTACTTTTCCCGGAGCCATTGTTACCAAGTAAGGCGATTTTTTCATTAGATTCAATTGAAAAATCTATTTGCTTTAGAATAGCTTTATGATCTAAAGTGTACGATATGTTTGAAACGTCTATTACTTTCATTTAAACCTAAATTTATAAATGTATGCTTGCAACTATAATGTGGAATTCTTGGGTCTACTCGGCCTTTTCTGATTCCCTTTCTTCCTTTCCGACTACTAAAACGTTTTGAACAGTCTCCCCAAAACCATTTATTCCTAACAATTCGTTTAGCTTATCATCATAGAAAAATCCAAGCATACAACTGCCCAAATCCAAACTTTCGCAAACAAGACTCATGTTTTGAGCTACAAAGCCGGTCTCCATAAGAACAAATCGATACGCTCTCTCCCCATATTTTATAATCTGTCTTTCTAGAATAGAAGAAGTCATTATTAGACAAGAAACTGTGTCTAAATCTATCCAATTATTCGACCCAGAATATTCCTTCAAATACTCTGTAAAATCACCTTCCTTAATTAAAGCAAGTGAGTTGTTGCCAGAATTATAGTGATATACGCCCTGTTCAATAGCTCCATTAATAATTACAACATATATTTCTAACGGATATAATCCACCCGCAGAGGGCACATGCCTTTTAGACCAAGTAGACGATTCTTCACCATTCATTTGAGAAGTACTTGTAATACCGTATGAACAATAAAGAATTTTTTGTAGCTCCATTAACGATATTTTATAGCTCTTAAGGAATTTTCTTGAACTATGTCGACTTCTTATAATTTCAAAAAAATCACGTTTTGGTGAAGTTCCTTTATAAATATCAAGAGCATAAGTCTTTTCGCTGAAATAGTTTTTGTAGGGTTTACTGGCCTTTTTAATCACAAATGGATTCGAAAAAAGCTTAATTTGAGGAAATTGTCGTCTTGATATAGATTTATTTACTTTTGAATTTTCATGGTAGAGCATAGCCAGAGTGTCACTAAGGTTTTGACTACCTGTTAGTTCCATATCTAGGGCCCTGTATTTTTGTTTTACATTTTCAATGTCCATTTTTATTTTTTAAGGGAAAGGAAAGGGATAACTAGTTAATTCATCGAAATTTTTCTTCGGGTAACCCAATGAAGGCGGCACTTCATATAGTCGCTTGCCTCCATTGAAATAATAATTATAGCCTCCTGCCATTTGAATAAGTTGTGGAATATATATCTTGATGGAATAAAACCCTGCTTGATTTACATCTACAGTTGTTACGTCCCTAAGCAAAACATTATAGTCTTTAGCTTTCATTATTTTTAGTATGCTCTGTATTTCTTGAATGTCAGAATTATTTCTTTCTTCACTAAAATTAATTTCCTTGGTTGGGGTCTTTTCTATCCAATCCTGAAAGACTTTTTGTTCTTCCTGATATACAGTATAGTACAATGAGTGGTCCTCAAATTGGACAAGTTCATTTCTCTTTTTATTCCATCCCGGGTTTATACCAAGGGTATGACGCAAGTAAGATACAGCTTGCCCACACTCCATAATTACTTTTTTTACTGCTTCAGCATACGTTCCCCGTGTGGAGCTGCCGACTGTGATAAAATCACCGTAATCGGATTTTCCAATACAAAAACCAAAAACACTTGGCTTTTCCAAATCTAGAGTTATGTCGAGCAAATGGTACTGATAGTTTGAGGGATAGTAGGTGTCAATATACTCCTGCATCTCTTTAGTAATCTTTATTTTAGGCACGTCTAGATGATGCATCCATGTCTGAACAAAAGAATCCCTTTCCATACATTCATACAACCCTCCTAAGACAGCCTTGTAAAAATTCGAATGCGCGGCCAAACCTGTTGAGGTATTGAACATAAGGTAAAACGGATCTTCATAGAATGGCATATATATAAAAGTTGCTGGCACATGTACGGATTGTCCGTCCACCAAATCAGTACAAAGATCCCAGTGGAGTTTCAATTCTGGCGTTAACCTTTTAATATTCAATCCCTTATCTTCATATGATTGGTACTGATTTTCATGATAAAGTGCATATTCCGATAGGGGTATTTTTTTATCAATAGGCAGTTCAGAATAGCTACAATGAATCAATTCATCCTTGTTATAGAAAACAGGGGCATACCTTTCAGATATTTCGCCGAGAGTAGTTAGCATTGCATTTTGCCAAGAGTACGCGCATCCACTTCCCCTACCAGGAAATTTGGTTGCACCCAAGGGGGTAGTATCCGACGGAATAACTCCAAAAACAATCAGTTTCGGATCACCATGCTGTATTGGAAGAGTTGCTACTCTTTTTAAGATTCCTGTTTCGTCTGAAATCAAGCTACTGCTTTTATTTAAAACATGACTAGCAATCATACTCCTTCGTTTAAGGAAACAATATTTTCAACCCAAGGAGATATATTGTATTCCAATTCAGGTTTACAGACAGTACAAAGCGGGTTTTTCAACAATTTGTGTTTCTCAATTGAAAGGGAAGGAAATATATTAATAAGATGCCCATATGTCTCAGGAACATCCCATTCGCTTAAAAACTTTAAAGCATCATAAAGTGCCATAGTTACTATTATATCTTGTAGGCCGGTAGGAATCCAGTCGGGTTTTGACGACTTACCTTCTTTCATAAGATAATTCTCATAGGCCAAAAAATAACTCAAATGTTCAATGTTGCTTTTTACCCTAGCTGAAAGACATGAATAGCAACCTGTTTCCCTCCCATAAAACAATGGGCCAATACTTCCTTTTCCAAGCCACATGCCCCTAACTAACATCCAAGCTTTGTCAGCCTCCAATGCTTTAATATTAATGAATTCCAGTAATTCCGGGTTCCATTCATTACTTTCAACAATCAACAAATCTGATCTTTGAAGTGCAGAGTCGATAATTTTTTTTGGATTTTTATCGTTAATCTCGGAAAAGTAAACTTCACCAAAATCTTTTTTGTAAATTTGTTTCTTAAAAGTCTCAAATATCTCTCCTTTACCAACAATTTCAATATTTTTTGTGGTTGTGATTCTTGAAAAATCTTCTTGGCCACTTCGTAGTTGAAACGACAGACCTTTGGAATTTTCCACTGGATTGTTGACATAATTCTCAGTAAATAATCCAGAATCCTTTAATTCTTGTACTACACTTAGCACTTTTGATTCATCAAAACTTTGTTTGAGCTTTTTAACCAAATCTTTGAATGAAATTTTTTTGGATTCAAAAAGGCTTATCAGTTTTAGAAAGATTTCTTTCTTGTCGTCTCCCTCAAAACGAACCAAAAAAACATCACCTTTGGTTCGTATTTGGTAAACATTGTTTTCAACATCTTCGAAAACATCGTATTTATGAATCATAGAATAAAGTATTTTGAGTTAACAAAAAGAACCTGCGATACAATTTAGTGTTGCATCGCAGGTGTTGGTAAATTTACTGTTGCGGTGGGCCTCCTTCAGCATTACTGGAACAACAATTACAGTTGCAACCAGCAGCTACCATAAATTTTTGATCATGACCCATAGAGGAAGATAAACGCTCAATTTTCATAATAAATAAATTTAATTAGTACCTACTCTGTCCGGGCTTTTCGGTTTCCGCCATTAAAGCTATCATTGAATGTTGGTAAATTCTTAATTGAATCTGCTTCAGTGAAATTTTCGTCATTACAACATCTACTAAGAGGATGTCTTTTTACCATTAAAATGGATTTACGGGATCTAATATTGGCTCCGGACGACCGTCATTGCAACAACAACAGTTACAACAGCAACCAGCAGCTACCATAAATCTTGTGTCAATTCTCAAAGGGGTAGATAAACGTTGAATTTTCATAGTTAATGGTTTAGGTGTTGAACAGTATAAAGTTTAAAGCATGATTTTTGCTATTTCTAAAATCTATCATGTTGATAATCGGCTCGGTAGTTAGTTTGGATTGAACTCGAAATTAAATGATTGAAATGAATAATCCATAAGCAAAACCTTTCTATTGGTAAGGTTTTTCCTCTCTTTTATTATAGGGTTCAAATTTTGAATGTATCTCAGGTTATAAATTATAACACCCCTCTATTACGAGCTGCACGGACAATTTCAAAAGATTTGGAAGTAGATAAACCAAATAACTTTGCTAATTTTCTTTTTCTTTTTTCGATTCCAGAGATTGTTAGGGGGACAAATTCAGGTAGTTGATTTGTTGGACATCCATTTGAAAGGTGATAAACAATTCTCATGTCTAAATGATCAATTCTGCCATAATCAGTATCGAATTTCATGCTAATGATGTTCTTAAGCATTGGGCTGAAATATTTTCGTCCCAGACTAATATCAAATGCCATTTTACTCAAATCGGCAAGCCAAGTCTCTTGTTTAATTAAAAAGACATCCGGATTGAACTTTTTAAAAATCTCGACTAACCTATACTTTGAAGTGATACCTGTTATAATACCTAATTTAGCCTCAGGATAATGTTTTCTTATCCATAGTGCCAATTTTTCGTCATAAGTTATTATTGATTTTTCCTTGAAGGTCATAGCTTGATATGAATTGCTATAGAAGTTTATAAAATAATAGTCATATAAATTTTCTCTCTTCACATTGGAATAAGCAATTTCAAAATCATTTTCAACACTTACTTTAAATCGAGCATTAATATTATCGTCTCTGAAATATTTGAGAATATCTCTTATTGTTTCAGATATAAAAGGCACTATTTCAACTATAAGCACTTTCATAAACACCGATTTTCTTTTATAATATTAAGGAAATTACTTTATAAAAAAAGAAGTTTAAAAAAAAAATAAGAAAAAACTTGCAATTTTCAATTAAAGCTTAATACCATCTGCTATAGATTTATAGGGTTCGATTCAGATTGAAGGTTATAATTACCGCATCCTTAGGATAATAAATCTTTAAAAACAAGTTTAATGAGGTTGTTGAAATAGGGGGCCAGGGGGAGACTCGAACTCTCACACCTCTCGGCACTAAATCTTAAGTCTGAATTGTCTATGAATTCTAATATGGTTTCATATTTATTGGTGCCAAAAGGAGGTTCTGAAGCACAAAACAGCTTTGTTCCATTAAGAAGCTATATCCTAACCGTGTGTAATCTGTTTGCAACACCAAAACAAAAAAGCTTCCGATTTCTTGGAAGCTCTAACATATTTGGTCGAGAATACCGCCCCGAATCGCTCGAGGGAACCAGTGACCTCTTTCCTAAAACGATAGGCCTTTACCGCTTTTTTGTTTTTGCCTTTTTCTCTAGGTTCGATTTTAAAACTCTTTTATTGACAGAATTATCAATATTTATATTTCTTGAGAGCTTTACTTCTTTGACATATTGAAGTATCCCGGTCTGCATTGCATTTGTTGAATTTTGTGAAGAATCTTGTCCTTTGAACATGGGTATTTTCAAATTCAATTCCTTGGCTATTTCGTAACCGGGATTAAATGCTTTCTTATAATCTCAATTAATTTTGGTCTCCATTCTTATTCATTAAAAGGTTTCGCGAACGTGATTTTCAAGATATTCAATTAGAGAATCGCGGTCATAAACGATATGTTTCTTTTCGGGCTGTGAATACCTTATTTGGCCTTCATCACGCAATTTTTGTAGTGTAGTATCCGATTTTATTCTCAATAGCCGCTTCGCTTCTTTTTTATCGATCCATTTATCAGGGGTATCCATTTCCATTTGGGATTGGACATACTTAAACATCCTATCCTTTATTTGAACTTTCACTTCGCCGCACAAGCGTCGTATCTTATCATTTATCTGGACTCCACTAAGGATAAGAATTCGATTTATCCATTAACATAAAAGAAGGGGTTTGTAAGGGGCCACAGACTATTGACTTAGAAAAAAATTAAAAAAGACAAAAATGATTTGAAGACTTTACCTAAAAAATAGCTTCAGTGTTACTATTCAGTAATTGTGAAGTTTGTCGAAAATAATTTTAAGATTAAAATTTCTAGTAAAAAGTACCGTTAAGTCTATACTATTCACCCAAATCAAGCACAATGAACTCACTTTTAAAATCTAGGCTCATTTTACAATATTTTCTATTGTTTACTTTTATCTCATTGATTTCTTGCTCTAAAGAGGTTGTGATTATTGAAGAAACGCTTGAAGAAGACGGTATTGATGAGAGTGTTAATGTTGAAGAAACTAATAATGAGGAAACAAACAATGGTGATAATCAAGAATCATCTAAGAGTTGCTTAATTACATTTGGTGAGAATTATTTGGTCTTTGAGGCAGAAGATACTGATTCTCCTCTTGACTTATGGAAATTAATTAAAAAAGGGGATAATGATTATTTAGATAAAGAGAGTGTAGGTCCAATTAACGGGACACACCTAGAGTTTACAGGTAATAATATTGGTAGTGGACCGGCTACTTCTCCTTTGGAGTATACTTTTGAGGCTCCTACGACTGGCGTATACCGTGTTCTTATGAGAATGCAACAACGTTTGATGGAGGGGATTGAAGAAGATAAATCAAATGATGTTTTTATTAAAATGGAAGGTGATTTTACTTCCGCTACAGATAAATATACAACAACAGACCTAAAAACCGATTTAAAATTCTATGGTCGTGGTGTTAACGAGTGGGGCAGTATTCATAATGGTGACGGAGGTGCAGAACATAATAAAAGTGCCATCTTATACAATTTAAAAGAAGGGGAGTCTTACACCTTTACCATGAGTGGTCGTTCAAAAAACGCGAACATTGATTATATTTTATTCTATGATACTTCCATTTCTATTAATGGTGGTTCTCATAAAGATATTGCAGAACTCAATGATGTAAAGTATAGACCAGATTGGGATTGTTCACAATCTAATTGATCAAAATAATAGGACTTCCGATATAACGCTTTTTACATTTTCTTAGTCCCGAAGTAATCCCCTAATATATAGCGCTTCCAGTAAACTCATCCTTTATTTGAACTTTGGTTTAGCTCAGTTCTTTGTTAGCCACTGGCTTCTTCCCGTAATATATAATTCCAAAACCTAAAAGGATAAGTGGTATACTTAAAATTTGCCCCATATTTAATGACATCGAATCTTCAAACCCAACTTGATTTTCTTTGACAAATTCAATCATAAATCTTGCTGTAAACATTAAAATCATGAAAATTCCGACCATAAGTCCATTTTGTCTTCTAATTTTTTTCGATTTATAAACAAAGAAAAGAACCACGAAAATCAGCAAATATGCCGCAGCTTCGTAAAGTTGCGTTGGATGTCTAGGTATTAGGTCGTCTCGTTCAAAGACCACACCCCAATTTCCATTCGTCGGTTTGCCGTATACCTCAGAGTTCATAAAATTACCAATTCTAATGCTCGCAGCCATTAATCCAGACCCAAGAGCAACCCTGTCCATTATCCACAAAATGTTTGTTTTGGTCTTTCTAACATAAAGGATGATTGCGATTACTATTCCAGTTAATCCGCCATGGCTTGCAAGTCCTTGGAATCCTGTAAACTGAAAGGATTCGTCTACTTTTCGGATAGGTAAGAGTATTTCAAGTGGATTCTGTAGGTAATATTGTGGTTCATAAAAAAAACAATGCCCAAGGCGTGCGCCCAGAAGTCCTCCAATTAAAATGTACATAGTTAGCTGTTCCAAGTTTTCGAGTGGTATTTTCTCTTTTTGATAAACTTTCTTAACCACTAAAAATAAAAGACCGCAACCAATTGCCCACGAAAGACTGTAATACCTAATTGGAAAAGTGTTGAATAGAGTAAAAATTTCAGGGTCAACGTTCCAGTATATAATTCCGTCTTTCATATCGGTAGTTTTTTATTGCTGGATTTTTTTCAGCTTGTGGCTAACAATTAAATATATAACATATATTATATTTCATTCCAATACGAGATATATGTAACATATGTTTTATAAGTTCAAGTTAAAAATTAATAGGAAAGTATGTAACCAAGGACATTAAATAATCCTTTATTTGAACTTTAAAAACTGGACTAAGGCTTTTCATAGGAGGTATTGTTGTACACCTTGCTTTTATTATTTATTCCACCAACCTTTGCGTTTTCTTATATAGATTATTTGACCAGTATGGTAAGCATTGTGTGCAGTCATTGTCAAAATATCAGGAGCCAATTCGGACAATTGCTCTTCGTTTGCTTTTTCCGTTATTCGTTCAAATTCCGTCTGAATACTGTCCAATTTAGAAACTGCACTTTTCCATTCCTTTTCAGAGTATATTTTAAAAGTCAATTCGTTTTCCATATCGAAATCTGATAAATCTTCTCCATTTATATCTTTAAGAAATGCTTCATTCCAAAATGTTAGATGAGAAACAAGTTCTGCAATTGAGTGGTTTTCCGTGCTGTCTTTCCAATTGGATTGTTCAGCATTAAGTCCGTTAATAGCAATCTTGGTCGGAACGAACCAATTTTCCTCAGTATGTGAGTATTTCAGTTGGTCAATTAGCAATGGCTTTAATTTAAAAATGTTCTTTTTTTCAGAGCAACTCGATAAGAATACCAAAAAACCAAGTAAAATCAAATGTTGTTTCATTTTTAGTGTTTTGTCAGCATGGTGCAGAACTTACTGTATAATTACTAAAATAGGCATTTTACGGTTTATACATCGGGACAAAGACACTTACTGGTAATCTTTAGCCTTTTATTAATCGATCGTTTATTTAAATCTAAAAATAGGTTGAATGAAATGGTCTGTTATAATTTTCTATTCAGATATTATAAAAGTGAGTTAGCAATTACAAACATGAAAATAAAAGATATTAATTGAATTTCAATTTAAACTTTAATTTTAAATAAATTATATTGTGAAATATCATTTTGAAAAAAAGTATAAACCTTTATTTTACAAAAGGTCTTATTCGTTGAGTTCCATTTGGGATAAATAGAGACCTTCAAATTCAGTGGTTCCTTTGTACTAATATTTGGTGTGATATTAAATTTCCAATTGCCTTTAATTGTTTGATCTAGATAAAATTCATCAAAAGACTCACTTGTGTTGTATGCCTTTCCATAGTCTACGTTAAATGTTTGTCCTTCAGAATTGGATATTTCGAGAGTAAATTCTTTATTAATACTAGCCCATTCGAAGACAATTCTAGTTGTGTCAACTTCTGAACTATCAAAAATATTTTGAATTTCAAATGATTGTGAAACTTCTCCATCTAAATCTTCAGAGACAAAAAGCTTTTCCATTTCATTAAAAACAAGTGTTCCTAATTTGTTGTTTAATTGTCCACCATTTTGACTTAACCAATACAAATAAGCAGACCACGCCTTAAAAGGTTTTCTAATAATAGCCCAAGTCTGAGCCAAATCCCTATGAGATTGTCCGTCATTTGGCGCCAACGTTAAAATTTTACGATATATCTGTGCTGCTTTTAATTGTTGACCCTGCCCCTGACATCTATAAGCTAAGACCCTGAGTGCGGTAATATCGTTACCCAGACTTGTTACCAATTTTGAAAATTTTTCGAGATCTTTTGGTATTTGTAATTCCTCCCTGTTTTTTAATTCCGAATATGACAATAGATCATCATCTTTGCTCTTTCCCTTTCCTTTTTTTCTAACTTTTTTTAAATAAGCAGGATTATTAACAGTAGTTACAACTATGACACCTCCCGAACCCCTAGTCCCATATTTTGTAGTTCCCGCAAGGCCTCGAATAACAAATATATCTTTTATGAGCGATGTTTCTATGGCTGGAGGAAAACCGTCATATGTTACCCCGTCAACATCCCATAAAGCTGTATTGGATAAATTTAGAGAATTATTGGAACGAAGAACCACTCCATCGGGTCCAATATTGTAATTCGCTATCTTACCTCTAAGGGCGTTTACATAACCAGGAATTCCTGCTTTTTCTATCGCGGCAGCTAAATTTAGTTTTTTTCCCTCAACATAGGTTATAGAATAACCTCTACTTTCCAATGTCTTTTGTCCAAAACTTCCAGTAAATGTTTTAGGTTTAGTTATATTAGGTGAATTACGACGGTCATTAGCCTTGACAAGTACTTCATCTAAAATATTTGCTTTGGAAACCATATTTATCACCAAATATTTATCATCCTCTACTTTTTTTGATACCGTATTGCAAGTAATATGAGATAAAACTAAAATATCGCCTTTACGAGCATTTATTTGAAATTTTCCGTTAGTGTCAGTTTTAGTTCCTGTTTTAGTTCCCCTTAGCAATATATTAACATCCTTTAAAGGTTTGTTGTCATAAGATACTATTCCTTCTATTTGCTGTGAGTTGCAAAAAGGAATACAAATGAATAATAAAAAAACTACTGTAACACTAATTTTCATAGCAACTTCATATAATGATATTAGAAGAAAATATAACTAATTTTGGTTTAGGAAAAAAATTTTTTATAAACATTTTCCTTCAAAACCAAATATTTAATCTTCAAATCTTACACGAGTAAATAATGAATTTTTGATGACTTATCCTGATATATAAATTCAGGATATGTTTTTTGGAAGAAAAAGAAGTTATAAGCTCTAAGAATATATTTTAATAAATTAAAATCATTTATCTCTTTCTGCCCTTCAATATTTATATAGACTTCCCTGGATGTCATTTAGTGAAGTTAATCAAGTAAGTAGCACGTCTGATAGAGAATTGCTAACGATTGCAAAGAAAAGGGGATTTATATAGAACATAAATTTAATCTACCTAATATTGAAGAGTAAGAAGATTGTCTATTCACGAGTAAATCTAAAAATCCTGTAACTACAAATCCAAACAATAATAAACCTGTTACCAGTTTATTTATTGAATATTTTTTAAAAATTACATTGCTTTTCATCCTTTATTTGAACTTTTAAAAAGTTAAGTGTTTTGGAATGTTTATTTCTTGATTTTCATGTCAAGTGTATTTTTCCCGACTGTATATGCATAAGCCGATGAAGGTAAAAATTGAAAAAGAACATCTGCATATTCCACTTCTCCTTCTTTACTTATAGAAGTAACAATTGGTGTTTTAATATTATTTTCCTGGCAAAATTTGATTAAACTTTTTAATTCTTTGGGTTTTTCAAAATATCGATCAGACCATTTAATTTCGAGAGCCCAAATAGGTTTCAATGTATTATCACTCAATCCAACCATATCCACTTCGCCATTGCTCCATCTAGCATAATAAGGTGTAAACCAATCCCTATGCATCCATTGAGCAAATATTGCTGTTTCAACCATATTCCCAATCATTTCATCAGTTGCGGTTATAGGAGTAAACAATGCGCTCCTTAATGAAGGGTTGGTAAGGTATATTTTGAAAAAATTGTCTCGTTTGAATCTTTTTCCACTTTGATCAATTCGTTTAACTTGCTTTATTAAGAATGCTGCTTCTAAGTATTCAATATACTTTTTTAAAGTGTTTTTAGGTACCTGTGATTGTTTACTCAATGTCTCAAGTGAGAATTCACCGCCACTATTATATGCAATTGTCGTGAACAGAGAATATAATTCTCTTGTATCGCTTATACCGTAGAGACTAGGTAAATCTCTAAGGATAACTTTATCTACAATATCTTGCCTTATATATCGCCCTGGATTAGCTTGAATTTTTTCGGAAAGTATAACTTCTGGGTATCCCCCAAAGTTAATATAGTCTAGAAAATGCTTGTTGAGTTCATCTAAATGACTTGTTGAATAAAATTCTGTCTGTTTATCGTTCCAATTTAGCTTTATTGGTTTGATTAGCCTATCCAAACCTTTTAATGATATATATTCATTGAAAGTAAGAGGAGGAAGTAAGAAATCAGTAAATCGACCCGCCCCACTTTCATTACTTGCGAATTTTAAGGCGGCTGCAGCAGAACCGGATACAATAAACTTATCTTTCCTATAACTATCTACTAAAGATTTTAAATGTACTTCCCAATCCCTGCAGTATTGTATCTCATCATAAATGATGTGCCAATCAGATTTATCAGTCAAACCAGTGGCCTCCTTTGAATAATTAAAAAGCTGTTCAAGAGATATGTTATTGTAAATAGGGTTTTCAATAGTTATAAATATTATTTTTTTTGGATCTACACCATTTTCTATTAATTCTTGAACCATATGATAGAGCATAACGGTTTTTCCTACCCTTCGCGGACCCATCAACACTACTGCCCTTCTTATTTCCCTTTCCTTAACCAATGGTTTGAATAATTCAAAATATAACCTTCGTGGCATCTCATTGTAATCAGCTTCAATTTCGCCATCAATCCACCATGGATTTTCAAATCGAATTCTATCTAAAACCTGATCTTTGGAAATTTCTCGTATCATTTAGTACTTAGTTTATAACAAATATAAAAAATAGAGTCAATTAAATGACCTTATAATTAAATTATAAATGATTTAAGAAAAAACAAGATATATTTGATTCTTATTTGCCATTTTTTATAGGGTAATATAAGAAGTGCATTATTTACACATTTTATTGTTTGTAACTTCCAAGATATCCCCTTAAGCCCTCAATGCCCTAAATACTTATAATAAATTGCCTTGGAAATATCGACACGTTCGCGGATTTTGGAATAGGTCAGTTTACCTTCTTTAAAGTACTGTCGCTAATCATCCTTTATTTGAACTTTACGACTTACGACATGGTGTCCTAACCCATCCTTTATTTAGACTTTTAAGATTGTAAAATAATATCACTATCAATATTTAATTTAACATGCAGCTTTTTAGCAACTTCTAATGGCATTTCTCTTTTTCCTCCTAAATACTCACTTATTCTTGAAGAAGTAGTTTCTAAAAGGGCTGCTAACTTTTTTTGATTTAGCTTCATTTCAAACATACGTAATTCAATAACCTCTTTTAAAGTAGGCAATTCCATAGGGAAATGTATAGCTTCATAGTTTTCAATAATCTTTGTTAGATTTAAAAATTCCATTGCTAAAGGGTCATTATCGGGTGTGTCGTCCGTAACAACATCAATAAGTTCTTCCAAGCGAAGATTAGCGTTTATATACGTTTGGTGTTCAATGTACTCCATGACTTATAATTTATCTATATTCTTTAATTTATCATAATCCTTGTGATTACCGACCCAACGAATTAGAACTAATTTAAACTTAAATCGTACAATAGCGATAACCCTGTAATGATTACCTTTTATATTAAAGACAATTCTACCATTGCCAACATTATCCGCAGAATTAAAGGTGTTCTTTAAATCGGAAAAATTCGTCCAATCACTTTTTGCTGCTTTTTTATACCAGTCCTGTAATCCTACTTTTGCATTTGTTTCTTTATCGAAATACTCTCTAAGTTTACGAAATGATATAATTCTCATAGGGCGATTTGTAATCTACACAAATGTATTAAAAAAAATTACATAATATGTAATTAAAATACAATTAATGTAAATAAATTAATGATTATAACTCATTTTTTTTCATCCTTTATTTGAACTTCAATTTAACTCCCCAATACTTACTAGATGGCGAAATATAAGTTTATCCACCTCTGATATTCTGTCTGTATCGTTTGAATCCAACCATCTGATTTCCTCTATTTCCATATTAGGATGAAACGTTCCATTATACTGTGCTTTATAGCAAGTCATTTTAACCATTACACCTTCTTTGGCACCATCAGACTGCGCCCTAAATGTTCCAACATATGCAATAGTATCAGGGATAATATTAACTGTCAGCTCTTCAGATACTTCGCGAACCAAAGTTTGTTCATCTGACTCGCCCTTTTCTCTTTTTCCTCCTGGTATATAATATTTGAACTTGCCTTTAGATTTCGTGCTCAATATTTTACGCCCTTGGATTTCAATAAATGCAATTTTGTCTATTTCGATCATTTCATTTATCCTTTAATTACACTTTACGAATTACGACATGGTGTCCTAACTCATCATTGATTTATATTTTAATTTATGTGCTGTTTCCGGATTATCAAATTTCATAGCTTCAGTTATATATCACTACTAGTTACTTTGAGAAGCTTGATAGAGATAATTAATGAGTTTCAAAAAGTAGGGTCCTAACTGTACAAAGATTCCAAGTATTATTAAGATTATTACGATTGCCATACATCCACCGTTCAGTGTTTGAAGAAAGCAACCTTCCCTTTGTACAGGTCTTGTATCTTGATTCTTGGTATATCCGCAGTTTGGGCAAAATACAGCTTTATCGGATATTTCAGAATTGCACTCTACGCATTTGATTAATGCCATCGTGTATTTAGCTTTTTATGTTATTTCCAGACTTGGAATATTCGTTCGTTTGAACTCATTTTTAGTAAAAAAATATTTTCTTATCCACGTAGTTTTATTCATCCTTTATTTGAACTTTGGTTTTCTTATCTTCCTATTACGTCAATCGAACAACCTTAAACAAATCCTCGTTTTGTTCGTTTATAATCAACTGTACATTTTCTGGCTCATCCCAAATTATAGTTTTCAAATGGTCTATAAAGGCATTTAAATTTAAATTATTATAAGCTCCAATGTATAATGGTTTTTCCAAATACTTGCTTCCTCCATACCAGGCTTTGGCTTCGTAATTCTCCTTTCTTTGAAAATCTGCCGAAACAAGATTAATCTTGTTTCCATTAATATCGAATTCATTAACATCCTTCATTCTTTGGGATTCATCTTCGCCAACAGAAAATGATAGAATTACATTTGAAACTACACTCATTTGGGTTTATTATTGATTTTTATCTTGATAATTGCATCCTTTATTTGAACTTTAAGACAAGATACCGTGTTCAATTCTTCCTAAAGCATACATAACCTTCTGTACGCCTCTTGTACTCTTTAAAAGTGATTCAGGGGTTATCCCGCCCAAGGCTTTTGACTTTGTCTTTAACCACTTTTCAAAGTTAGTTTTATCCTCGAAAACTGATTCGCCATATTCTTTTAGTCGAATTTGTTCTTTCTTTAAGTTTTCCATTCTTTAATTTGATGGTTATTATTAACGACGTGGTGTCCTAACTTATCCTTTATTTGAACTTTCCGAATTACGATAATTTGTCATGTCTCGTATTTCATAAATACTTTCAAGTAAGAATACTTTGCCAGATTTTTCCAAACGATCCTTTACTTATTGAAGTTTTCAAAAACGAATTTGGCTTTATAATACCTAAGGCAAAGGATTTAGAGGTAAGCCAAGTTTGAAAACTAGACTTGTCTTCAAAAATAATTTCTCCAGATTCAATCAAATCGACTGTTTTTTATGTTTTTTAATCTTAAATTGAGTATTGTTGATACTGATTTGGTTTCCTAACTCATCATTTAGTATATACTTTCATTAAAATCTGTACCCTAATTTTAACAATACAAACCTTGGCATTAATCGGTATTCGGTAGTAGAACTACCAATATCACTTACCATAAAATTAGTAAAACTACGAGTATTCAATAAGTTTTTCCCTGTTAATCCTAAATTCAATTTACTTTTATATAATATAAAATTTGAATCTAGGTCCAAAAAATAGTATTTCTTTTTATTTTCAAAATTTTCAAATGAATACCTTTCAGTCTTAATAGAAATATTCCAATTGTCTTTAAAAACTAATGAAAAATCTGCAAAGCTTACATTATTAGAAAAAGTGTTAATCCCATTGGTCTCTATTGTATTTTCGGTCCATTTATTACCCAAATGATAGTTAAAAATACTACTAAAACCAGATCGTAGTTCGAAACCGTATTCGAAATTTCTTGTAGTTATATTACGTAAAGGTCCATTATTAATGCTGTTCATAAAATTTGATGCCGAATAATCTAAATTCACTTTTATATTGGAAAGTAGAAACTTTAAATAATAATCGAAATTGCCAGATAAACTTATAAATTCCCGATTCTTAGTCAGAATTTTTTCTGAAATAGCATAATTCTGTTCTAATAAAGTATTATTAGAAAAAAAATTGTGGTTTTGATTATACGTAAAAGAAGTATTGGCAAAGAAACGATCGCTCCAATTACCTAATTGATAGCTTACGTTAAGACTTGATGCTTCTAACTGATTAAACCTTCCTGTACCACTAGTAAAGCTTCTAAAACCCGTGAGTATATTGCTTTCATAAACATCTAAAATTTGGGTATTTGTAGTAGTGTTAGTCAGATTGGCAATAATTTTGTTTTTTTTGTTGATTTCCCAGTCTAAACCCAAATTTGAGGTAATGAAAAATGGATTTTGTGTTTGATATTCATCCCGTAAAGCTAATCGGTTAAATAATTGATGAGCATCTAATTTGGCAGAAATACCAAGTCGGTTTAAATCCCATCTGTAAAAGCTTTTTAAGTAAAGCTCATTCACCTGGTAGCTTGTAATATTTTGAAAATCTTCAGGGCTTTCTAATAATATTGAATCTTGTAATATAGAAAAACTACTTAATAAATTATTCTTCCTGTTAATATTACCCAATTGTATTTCAAAAAGATTGCCGTTATCCATTCTATTCAAAATATGGGTATTGAAACCAAAAAACTGTAACCTGTTCTGAACAGTTTGAATTACGGTATTAGCAGTGCCCAATCTTGGAAATAGATCTTGATAAAGAAACTGGTCTAAAGAGTAATTTTGAGGAGATATCTCATCTATATACCTGCCAGTCATAAGAAGAACTTTTTTATCCTCGTACTTATTGGTATAAACTATTTTTTGATCGTACAAAGTGTTATTATATTGAAGGGATTCTAAAGTCGCTGTACCATTAAAATTCAGTTTAGATGTGTCATCGAAATTACCTTTGTTGAATTTGGTAGTTGCCTCCAATTTTTGTGTTGCAGATATATTATAAGTCAAATCTGTTTTACCAAAAAAAATTTTTTCGGAGTTGTGTAGCATATAGTCTTCCGAATTTATGAAGTTGCTCCCATTAGCATCAACTTCGGTTATACTGTTCCTGAAAAAACCCTTCTCATCCCAATTGAAAAACGCCAAAGTCTTTACCTTTAATTTTGCTGAAGGATTAAAAATGGCATTCAAAGAAGCTAGCTCATTGTTGTTAAAATTGGTACGAATGGCTTTAAAACCTAAAATATCCTTAGTTAGGCTAATTACATTATCTAGAGTCTCGTTATCTCCCAAACTCGCAGGTTCGTTGCTTCTATATGGTTGTACCAATTGTGTAATATCTCCAGTTGCGTCTTCACCTATATTATTTAAGCTGGTTAAAAAATAATATTTATTATTTTTACCAAAGTTCATGAGATTTGCCTTAGCTTGATAACGATTTTCTGTCACCAACCCATATGCATGCTCAATATTTCCAAACCAGACCCGCTTAGATTCTTCCTTTAATTTTAGGTTAAGTGCGACCTTATTACTATGCTCCACACCTTTAAGCAAACTATTATTCGAAAAATTTTTAAGAATTTCTAAAGATTTGATTGGATAGGCGGGCATATTTTTAGATAAAATTTTATAGCCACTTTCAAAAAAATCGTCGCCATCAATCATCAATTTTTCAATTTCTTGATTACCTACCTTTATGGTGCCGTTTAAATCCACATTAAGCCCAGGAATTTTTCTTAATAAATCTTCTAAAGAATTTTCATTGCCGTCAGTAAAAACATCTACTAAAATGGAAATAGTGTCTTTTTTAATTCTCATTACCTCTTCCGCACTAACCATGACTTCGTTGAGTTCAGTAATTTTTTCTAATAATACGGCTTTAATATTTGGTTGAGTCTGTGAGTCTCTTATACTGAGCACATATGACCAAGTGTCATAACCAAGTGCATTAACTTTTAAATCATACTCACCTATTCTATTAATAATAATCTGAAATTCTCCAATGTCATTGGTATAAGTATAGTACTCCACAATATTTGAATCATCCTGACTTATGGTTACACTTGCAAGAGGCACAGGCTCATATGAAAAATCCAGAACCTGCCCCTTTACTTTTATCTTTTCTTGACAAAACATGGTTAATGAAAAAAAAAATACTCCCAATAAAATTAATTTTGGTATGTAATCATAACAATTTGTACTCAATTTTTTGTTGATTCAAAAATTTCTAATGCATTTTGTCTAGCCTGTCTCACAGCTTCTTCTGTAGGCATAGGTAGACTTGATCCTTGGGGAAGTCTTGAATTAATGTAACTGATTGTAGCTTGATGTTCCTCTTCTAAAATTTCTTTATAATCTTCTAAGGAAATTACATCCTTTAAATTCAAAGTTTTAATTTTATTTTCAAATTCTTGCCCCCCTTCTCCTAACTTTATTGAAGTTGCAATTATTGAATATGCACCTGAAGTTTCACTTACCTCAAGAATGAGTCCGCTTAGCCCGCTTAGTTTCCATGGTCCGAATGGAACAGGTATATCATTGGTAAACCAGACTACATAAGTTCTGCCTCTATAAGCACCTTTAGCCTTTTGACATAAGAATGTACCTATATTTTTGGTTTCTTTCAGTAATTCCCATTGAATCTGCTCAACACTATCTTTAACTGTAAGCAACTCCATGCCTAGGACTTTTCTAAAATAGCTTACATTACTCTTTAAATCAAAAGAAACGTATTCAGGAGTTTCTAAATGGTATGAGTAAGAAATGGCAAAAGTACCATCTTCGTTTTCATTTATTGTTTCACCTTTTCTACTTTTATCAATTTCCTGTTCATACATTGACCCTTTTGAATTAAAGAAAAGAGTGTGTTTTTCTTTAGTTCCAGGGTTATAACTTTCAATATATTCAATATGACCTTCAATAGAACTCTTTTGTGCGCTAACATAGGTGGAAATGAAAACAATGATTATCAAATATCTTTTCATATATGATTTTTTATAATGAAAAAGACCTCTATATTAATATGCTATTATAGAGGTCAATTTAATAGTTAATAATTACTTCTGTGGGCATCGAATTTCTTTACAACCACTACAATGAGTAGTACCTTGCATGTCGGTAACACACGATTGACAAGAAAAACATTTTTCAAATGTAACAGCTTCACCAACCGAATTATCTGAAATTGGTACAAAAGAGAACATTATTAATAATAACGGGATAAAAAATAATTTTTTCATAATTAAAAATTAAAGTTAAATTAATTTCCTCATTATTTTTTGCGCAAAACTTTAAGGCTTATTTCAAAAGTATATTTAAATGTCTAAAAACCATTATAGTAAAACCTTAGAAATATTGAGGACATTGCATTATTTTCTTTAAAAACTGAAAAACTAATCCTTTAAAGAAACTCTTAAGTTTAATATTTTTTCGCCGACATTATGTCCAAACTCATCTATATTTATAAATCGAGTAATATTGCAGTTTTAGGTTTCTCTTTACACAATCAACTCAATTCCTTTGATATATCTACCTTATATCGTTCTTTTAACTTTTTAACTAATACTTCACTTTCACAAGGTATGTTTTGTAATGTATCGTAAACCCATTCCTTGAGATTCTCAACACCCATTTTTTCTTCCAATCTTTTGAATAACAGATATGAACCATAGTATCTTGCTGATTGATTTACATTATCTTCGATCATATCTTGTGGTGAAATATTAAAAGTAGCACCAGGCGGTGTCCTACCATTTTCATCAAAATATTTTTTACCCTCCGGTGTCAGTTGTTTAATTATGGATTCTGGCTTTACGGCTATACCACCCCATGAAGCCAGATTTAGTTTCCCATCTGCTTTTATGACACTATCGTATTGTTTTTTACGACTATTTAATAATGCTTCGAATAATTCAGGTTGTAAATTACGTGTCACCTTGAATTCTGACCATACTGCCTGTCCTTCTTCAAACCACCTGGGCAAATCATCACAGGTTACGAAGTGTTCTTGCAAAGCGTGAACCTGTTCGTGTCCAATTAGGTCGTAAATTTGATTTTCAGCTTTTTGAGATAGATTGTCAGTTCGATTTTGTATAATCCATCTTGTTGTTCCAAACGCTGGTGCCAAATAGTTCGCATCATTAACAAACGCAACATCTGCCCAATTTATTTTTTCTCCATTTGAAATATGAAATTTGAGAATCTCCCTATATATTCTTAACAAATGGCTAATTGCCTCCATAGCCGCATTTTCATTATTTTCATCAAAATACACCTTGAATTCTATATTTTTTTCCTCGCCTTTAACAATGTAAAAGGCTAAATCTTTATCAGCAAAACTGTGTTTTTGATAAGTGTAATCCTTTCGATTACATGAAAATAAAACGAACATTATTGATAATAGGCAAACCCACTGAAATTTAAATAATTTTATCATTTTAACATTTTTTTTGCAAATACGCCGCAATAAACCAATAGAATAACTATTGACATCCTATTTCTTTCCAAGTTAAGAATTAGTTTAAATAATCCTTTATTTGAACTTTGATAACGGCTCGTGTCGAGTAGACAAGGGGAATTTCACCCCGAGCCTCTCACAGAACCGTACGTGATAGTCTCCCATCATACGGCTCTTCTAACTTAACTTTCAAAGATAGCTCATCCTCTTTCAAGTTGGCAAATTGTACGTTAAATTAGCTAATCCCTTCGCTCCAGTTTCATTACAAAACTTTCATTACTACTACGGATTAGTCCGCCCCTATACCAAGCATTGCTATTCTGCCTCTAGTTTGCGCTATTGTGCATTTCACTTTGCATCTTAGTACAGGTTCCCGAGTTCCGTAAATAAGCCCGAATAATGGTCATGCCTCCTAAATGACGCCTGCCGCCCAGCCAATAAGCAGATGACCGCCGGACTTGTAATGTTTGTCATACTTCAAACACTTTTGACAGAAGGTTGCACTTTCTCGACACTTCATCAGAGGTTTATTTGCATTCATCTCCATTATTCATACCTGACCAGCTCTTGGCATAGCCTTTTCCATAACGCTCAATACCTTGGCTCTTTACCAAAGCACCTTATGGTGGTTTGATGCTCTCCCCTGCAGGACAACATCGGTGGGTCGGTTCCACCATCTTATAAACAGTTGCGTAACGATTTTCAGCCGTTCGTTACTCTCGGCACACGTATGGTTAGTTGCGTGGTTAAGCAACTAATTTAGCAAATAAATCACAGATAGAATATTCCGCAGGAATGTTCGTAAGTCGGCAGTAACCTAGCAATTAATTATACACGGCTTAGCATTAGTACTTTTCTATTTTATAATTTTTTTCGATTCCATTTTCGAAAGAACTTCCTCTAACTCTCCAAATATTGAAATGTCATAATTGGTCGGAACACCTTTTATCAATTCAATTTCTTGAACATTTCTATTGCTATAATTTAATGAACTACCTCCATCAATTAATCCACTAGTTGAGCATTGATTTAACTGTACAGATGTTGATTCAGTCATCAAAAATTTATTTTCTAATTCAGAACATAATCCTCTCGTTTTGTTTTCTTTTACAGGTAAAACAATGTTTAAGAATTCTCCCTTTGATAAAGAATCTTTAAAATTGATATGAGTTGTTTGATATGAAATTCCATCTATTCTGTTATCTTTTCTAACCCATTGTAACAATAATTGTGGAATGATATATTCAGGCTTGAAATAGTCTTCATAATTCCTTACACGAACAGAACTGGCAAAAACTAGTGGCCAAATCATTAAATATTTATAATATTCATATGGTAATTTATTACTGCCTTTTGGTGGTGATAAATCTATTACTTTTAAACGTTCGGTATTCTCAAGTCTTACTATTTGAAAGTCATTTAAGTTTGGTCTATTTAATTCCTCCCAACAAACATAAGATGAGTTTCCAAGGTAAAGTGATGGAAATCCTGGAATACTAAATCTTTGGGTTTTTATTTTACCTCTTAAATCAAAAGGTATGTGGAAAAAATTTTCAGGTTTGAGAGGGAAATTTAGTTTATGAATTCTAATTCTATAAAAATCTGTGTCGGAATGAAATTCTCTGACATTTAGTATTTCTTCAAAGTCTTTTAGATTACTATTTAATCCTTTTTCTAATTCTGAAAGTGCTGACGCTGGTTTTCCTGCATAATAATTTGAAATAGCAGATTTTAATTGTTGGACTAAATGATTTTGGCGTTCCTTAATTCTGTCTATATCAAAAGTTATGTCTTCGAAGTATTCGATACTTTCTAGTTTTTCTAAGAACTCTTTAAAAACCCGATTTATAAATATTTTATAATCTTCTTTTGGACCTTGAACTCTTGGTAAATTAAAAAAATCGTCATTTAAGAAGTCTGTTATTTTCATTTAGTTCTGTATGCGTTTCTGTATTAATGCTAACGGTTTAGCGTCGAGTAGACAAGGGGAATTTCACCCCAAGCCTCTCACAGAACCGTACGTGATAGTCTCCCATCATACGGCTCTTCTGACTTGATACACAAAGATAGCTCATCCTCTTTCAAGTTGGCAGGTTGTGTATTAAACCAGCTCATCCCTTTGCTCCATTTCCATTACAGAAACTTCATCACTACTACGAATGAGTCCGCCACTACATATACTTTTGGTATTCTACCTCTAGGTTGTGCCTATTGTGTATTTCCCTTAGCACGTATATGCAGCTTCCCAAGTTCCATAACTAAGCCCGAATAAAGTTCTTGCCACCTGAATGACGCCAGCCCCACAGAAAATAAATAGGTTACCCCTGTGATTAATGTTCTTTCAAACACTAGTTTTAACTCCGTATCATACTTCGTAGCTTTTGACTGGATGTACCTACTTCTCGACACCTCTTCAGTGGTTCACTTTCGTTCAACTCCTTTATTCATACCTGCCAACCTCGTGGGTTGGATTCTCCTAAACGCTCAGTACCAAGGCTGTTAACCAAAGCACCTTTAGGTGGTTTAGAGCCATCGCCTATACAACGACTCTGATGGATCTACCATCATCTTAATTACAGCATGCAGCACAGTTTATTACCATGACTGCTTCTTGGCACACTATGAACAGTACGGGAGCAAACCGGCGTTTACTTTCCCCCACTCACATAGCAAAATCTTTTGGTTTTGTTTTTTCTTTTTTTTCGACAAAGCAAAATCCCAAAGATTTTGTGGACTTGGTAAATATACGCAAACCTTCGGAAAAGCCCGCAGCCCGTATTGTTTATAGGTTTTGTTACCCATAGTAGCGACCCATCTGAGTAAGTACGTCCTACTTCATTCGTTTTCTTCCGCACGAGTAATAAGTCCATGAGATAAGTTCAATTAAAAAGGTATTTTTGTTACTACTAAAAACAAAAGTTTGCCAAACGAAGACAATAGAACTCAAATCCTTGCGCACGCTCTCGAACTTTTTTCAAAACGTGGATATGACGTTGTCGGAATACAAGAGCTAGTAAAAACCGTAGGTGTATCAAAACCAACTCTTTACCATTATTTTGGAAGTAAAAAAGGACTTTTGGAGATTTTGATTAAAGAGAAGTTAGAGCCTTTCAAAAATCAACTTGCATTATTAGCTGATTATAAAGGCGACCTACCGTTTACCCTTAGAAAGATTACCGAACACTATTTTAATTTTGCGATTACGGAACCAAAGTTTTGTAGACTGAATCTTTCCTTGTCGTTCCCGATACCAGAAAATGAAGCATATCTCGTGATGAGACCTTGGATTCAAGCACAGCGAGCGATATTGGAAGAAATGTTCAAGTCAGCGTCTGTCGACCATGGTAATATGATTAATCGTCAACATCATTTCGCAAATTCTTTTCTCTTTTTTTTAAACGGACAAATAGCTTTGATTTATACTGAAAATGCGAAGGTTGACGAACAATTAATTTGGAATACCGTACAACAGTTTTCACACGGTATTTATTCTTGAATGAATAAAACACTTTTATTTTTTTGGCAGTATACCGAATGGTAGGTATATTAGCTAAAAAATAAATTATGCAATCACAAAATTGGGTCGAGAAAAGTATTTTTTATCATATATATCCGCTTGGTATGTTGGGTGCGCCGAGTGTAAATGATTTTGTTAAGGAACCTAAACCCTTGTTAGAAGATTTACTACCATGGCTAAACCATATAAAGGAAATTGGATGTAATGCGCTTTATATTGGTCCGTTGTTCGAATCGACCAGCCACGGTTACGATACGGTGGACTATAATGAAATTGACCGCAGGTTAGGTACAAACGATACTTTCAAAAAACTTATGCGGAAAGCGAAAGAACTGGATATCAGAGTGGTGCTTGACGGGGTTTTTAATCATGTAGGGAGGGATTTTTTCGCTTTCAAAGATGTACAGCTGAATGGTAAAAAGTCTGATTATATAAACTGGTTCTCGAATTTGGATTTTAATAGACCAAGCCCGCTTGGAGATAAATTTTCCTATGAAGGATGGAACAATCATTATAATCTAGTAAAATTGAATTTGGGTTGTGAAGAGGTTAAAAGTTATTTGTTCAATGCTATTCAAGAATGGATTCTAGATTTTGGAATCGATGGACTGAGACTTGATGCCGCAGATTCGATTGAATTTGAATTTTTTAAGGAATTGAAGAAGTTTTGTATGAAGCTCCGCCCTAATTTTTGGTTAATGGGTGAGGTAGTCCATGGCGATTATAGTCGGTGGGCGAATAAGCTTATGCTCAATTCAACTACAAATTATGAATGTTATAAGGGTTTGTATTCTAGCCATAATGATTTAAATTATTTTGAGATTGCATATTCGCTTAACAGGCAGTTCGGTTCGGAGGGCATCTACAAAGACCTTTTGCTATATAATTTCGTGGATAATCATGACGTAGACAGAGTTGCCATTAAATTGAAAAAGCCCGAACATCTCTATCCATTGTACGCATTACTTTTTACGATTCCAGGAATTCCGTCCATTTATTATGGAAGCGAATGGGGAATTGAAGGAAAAAAGCGACCTCACGATGATAGTCCATTACGACCGCACCTAACTTTTCAGAATTTGGTTTCTAAAGTGAAACATCCTGAACTTGTAAAGTCCATTAGGCGTTTTGCTCAAATTCGCAAAGAAAGTCAAACACTCCAAAATGGGGATTATAAGCAACTTTTCATTGACCACCAACAATTCGCCTTTTCCAGAAGTTTAGGAAAGGAAACCACAATAGTTTTAGTTAATTCATCGGACGAAATAGCAACTGTCCAAATACCCATGCCAACAAAGTCCGATTACATTTTTAAAGATTTGCTAGACGTCGAGAATTCCATTTGTTTAAAAGATGGCATTTTGAAAGTTGAGATTCCCTCGAATTGGGTTCGCATTTTAGTTTAACAAACTCTAAATGCGTACTTTTTAAAATTGGTAGTTTATTTTTTGAGCTATTATGGGTAACGGCAAAGGCTATGATGTAGTTGCGTGGTAAATATACGAACTTCGCTCGGGATGACCAAATTTTGAAAAGTCGGAGACTTTTCAAAGCGATGCTGAACGAAGCAATTACTTATAGCCATTGTTGAACTAATCCTCGTGCCTCGGAAGCTTTTAGTTTGATTATAAAAATACATTATCTTAATGAGTTCATTAAAATCTTAGCATGATGTATTTAAAAAAAGTCAAAGACGATTTTAGAGGTCGCCTTATCAGAAGTCCCCAGATTTAAAGAACTAGCCCTTACTTTAGAAAAGAGTTTTGCCATTAATGGTAAAGCTATCAGTACACTGCGCAACTACCTGCGCTGTCTTGCACACCTGGCCATTTATTACAAATGTAGTCCAGAGGCCCTTAATGAGGAGCAAATAAACGACTATCTCTACCATTGCCAGAACCTGCACAAGACCCCTTCGGAGAGCTTTTTTAAACATACCATCTATGGGCTTCGTGCTGCCTATAAGGTTATGGGGATGGATAAAAAACGCATCAGACTTCCACAGATAAAAAGACAGAAAGACCTTCCTTTGGTACTTAACAAAAAAGAGGTTCGTGAATTATTAAAGGCTCCCAAATACTTAAAACATCGTTTGATATTAGCGATGCTCTACGGCTGTGGTCTGCGCAGCTATGAACTCTGTAATCTCTTACAAGCAGATATAGATTTTGATAGAAAGACTGTGTTTGTGAAAAAACAAAAAGGAAAGGTAGACCGTTATCTTCCCTTGAGTCCCCACCTTGCCCGTGGCCTGAAAACGTATTTCAGGACAGAAAACCCCGTAAAATATGTTTTCAATAGTCAGGTTACCAAAGACGGGGAGGCAGGCCCTCTTACCACAAGGGGCATCCAATGGGTTATCAAGGAATGCCGCTCTAAAGTAAACACCCAAAAGAAATTTACCGCACATACCCTTCGCCATTCCTATGCGACCCACTTACTGGAAGATGGGATGAATATCATGAGTCTAAAGGAACTGCTAGGCCACGCTCATATTGAAACTACCATTGTGTATTTACAGGTGTCCAATATGGGTAGCTCTATGAAGTTTAGTCCACTAGATACTTTATTTACACCCTAGTGCATCCTACATATAAGGTGGCAGATGTGCTGAATTTAGAAGTAGACCATCTGCAGGATATTACTCATAATAGTTGGAACGCGCGAGGGCTGCACGCCATACGTAAATGTCGTACTAAAGCCCTTGGCGGACATTTAGACTGGTGTATGGAGTGTAACAAGCTGCATTTACAATTTAATTCTTGTCGCAACAGGCATTGTCCTACCTGCCAAGGTCATAAGCAGCAAGAGTGGATAGCAGCCAGATCGCAAGAGCTTCTTGCTGTGCCCTATTTTCATGTAGTCTTCACATTACCAGACAGTCTTAATCCTGTGGCACTGCGCAACCCTCAGGTATTGTATAAGATTTTGTTTGATACCGTTTGGGAAACACTCACTGCCTTTGGGAACAATCCCAAGCATCTGGGCGCAAAATTGGGTATGATAGCTGTCTTGCACACCTGGGGACAGAATTTACAATTGCACCCACATTTACATTGCATAGTACCCAAGGGAGGGGTCTCAAAAGCTGGGTTTTGGAAAAAGGGAAAAGGGAAGGATAATTTTCTGTTTTCGGTAAAAGCAATAAGCAAAAAATACCGAGGACTTTTTGTGGCAAAATTACGCAAGGCATTACCAGATTTGCCACAATCTCTATATGACAGTCTATTCAAAAAAAAGTGGGTGGTGTATGCCAAACCTCCTTTTGGAAGACCGGAACATGTCATTGAATATTTGGGTAGGTACACGCATAAAATAGCGATTAGCAACCACCGAATATTGAATATCAATAATGAAAAAAGCGAAGTAACTTTTAGCTTAAAAGACTATCGTAAAGGTGGCCAAAAAACAACAATGACCCTCACGAACAAGGAATTTATACGGCGTTTTCAACTCCATATACTCCCTAAAGGATTTACCCGAATACGCCATTATGGGTTTTTGAGTAGTAGTTGGAAAAAGGAGAAACTAACGCTCTTACAACTGCAAGTAGCGGATAAGGATTTATTACATATTGAAACACTTGTAAGACCAGAGAAATCGCTGCACAGGATTTGCCCTAGCTGTAAAAAAGGGGAATTAATCACCCTTTTAACCTTTGATAGCCGTGGCCCACCACAGGATTACCAAAAGACCATAAAACGTAAACTATTGAAATTCAATGTGTAAGAATGGTGCTGAAAAGTGCCCTAGCATACTACTGCCCAAAACGAAGGAAAAACAGGTAAAACCACGCAAATACTCAAAAGGAGTATGGGTTTTACAGCAAAAATTTCTTCATTATGTGGTTTTCTGCAAAAAAGAAAACTGTAGCACCATATAACAATGACCTGCTTCCTTGCCAAGGTCTAGACAAACTTCACGAATTACCCCTTATTTACAAACCCCGGATCAGTCAACAAGTCATATAGCGCTAGCCTATCGGCGCGCCATATGCTTAGTTATTACCAACTGTTTTTTACTGTTTCTTTCCGTATTTCTTCATTTCAGCTTTGGTCATAATACCTGCATTACCAGTATATCTACCATTTTTATAAAATAATACCCATTCTTTTTCTCCCTCTTCGTTATAAATATATCTTTCTCCGTTCCCATTCTTCAAAGTCCCTTTATCCTGTGGCTTGCCATCGGGACCAAAATTTGAAATAACTTCCCACGGAATACCATTCTTGTAAATAACCTCACTCCATATTGAGCCATCAGGGTATTTGAAAACATATTTTCCATTAAATGAAGGTGCTAAATCTATTGTTTCTATTATTTTGATGCCAGGAACAATTGCCGCAAAACCACCGGTCTTATCATTGATTGTACCATGTACTAGACCAGTTATAGTTGGCTGAACACCACTTTCCGGTCTAAATTCACTTTTCTTAACAGAAAACACACGCATTACTGGACCACCACTGAATCCAGAAATGCTAGGGTCATCTAGAAGAAAAAATGGATTTAAAATCTTGTTATCAAATCTTGGTAAATAGATAATATCGCTTGCAGGTCGTAAATTTTTTGTGACGGGAGCAATAGAATTAAAAGAAACTCCAAGACCAAGAGGAAAACCAAAAACTGTTATCTCCTCTAAACGGTCAGGTCCTTCTAATTTGTCCATAATTCCAGATACACCAATAAATCCTAAATCTAGTTTTTCAAAGTAATCAGTTTCAATAATATCAAGTGGTATATGTAGTACAGCTACATCAGCTGTTGGATGTAAAATCCAATTTATGCTTTTTGGATTACCTTTTATAAGTTTATCTATCGTTATTTCTCTCTTGTTACCTTTTTTACTTTGGTAGGTCAATTTAGTATTTAAGGATAAACCTTTGGCAACATGAGCAGCAGTTACAAGATAAACATCGAAGTCATTGTTAATGAAGAATCCTGTTCCTAACTTAAATCCCTTTAACTCTTTCAGTTTTCCATTCTTGGGGTCTTTAAGTACAATTTCATACTCTTTATTATTGACTATGTTGGTCGCAGGAATAGAGTCTGTTATATAAACAATTGAACTGAAAAGGTCTCGAATGTCAATGTCTTTATTTTGTGCAACTATTTTATTTGCAAAACAACAAATAAGTACCAGTAAAGTATATTTCATGAAAGTAGTGGATTTAGTTTTTAAATAGTTGGTAACGATGGGGCTATGGCAAGTGGGGCAGTTGATTAGCGCTTACTTTTGGTCTTGTACTAAGCCAAATCTTTTGCATTTTGTTTTTATCTTTTTTTATTTAAAAGCCAAATCAAAAGATTTGGTGACCTCGCAAATATACACAAGCTTTTGAATTAAGAACTTACCGCCCTATTTGCTATAGCCTGTGTTGTGGTGCGTTTTTATGCGTTATGTTTTGATTCCGTTGTCAATATTTGAAAGTCCAAACGGCTGCCATGATGTCCATCATTGCATGTGCAATTATAACGGGTGTAAGTCTGCCAGTTTTCATAAATGATATCATTAGTCCAATTACTAATGGTAAAAATGAAAAAAATCTCCATGAAATATACTTCCAATCAGCTATAAAAGGTAGAAAACTGTGTTGTAATGCCCAGAAGAATCCAATAAATAATAAAGCTTTTTTAGCTCCAAATTTGCATAATAATCTTGGTAAGCTATAACCGTTATAGGTCAATTCTTCGATTACGCACCAAATAATCCACCAAATTGCTACGCTATAAATATAGGCCCAAGTAGGCAATACTCTTTCAGCGAGTTGACCTGAAATTAAATTTAATGTAGATTCATTGAAAACCAGCATTCCAATACCTACGGGGTAAAGTAGACCAAGAATAGGAAATATAATTAAAAATATGATAAAACCAATTTTTAGGTCTTTCCAAACTTTTTCACGGTCAAAATCCAGTAATGAAGAAATCTTCTTATTTTCTTTCTTTAAAAAATAGATAATCAGCGAAAGACAACCTAAGTCTACCAAAGAGCCATATACTGTCCACCAAGAGGAAGCACTTTCCCAAGGATTTTGGTCATTGTTAAGTTTTAAAATCAATGCTATCAATGATTGCGCAAGTAGTAAAAAAATAGACCTTGAAATGACAATTATAACTACAAACTTTACCGTTAAATCGGTTTTCGAGATTTTATCAAGATTCTTTAAGTTATTTGGAATTTTATTCATTTACTTCAGTTTTCGCTTGGTTTCTACATCGGTATTGTTGTGATGGGACAATTGAGGTTTTTATTTGAAATATTTAATAAAGAATAACCAAATTGTTGAATTTAATATTTTGGTGACATTTTAATCTTGATATTAGTTGAAACATTAAATAACCAATATTTGAAATCTTTAGGACCAAACATATTGTAGGCATCGTTAGAAAAGCCGTATCCTTCTTTTGGTATTCCCATCCAATTGTTATCCAAAACATCGTTTGAGTTTTCGTCGTGAAAATATTTTGCTGCGTATTTGCCACTTTTAAGGGCTTCAAATACAATTATGCAAGTGTTATTTTTAATAGCCACTTCTACACCCTTTACGCTTTCATTGCTTTCGTCCAATAATTCGAGTAAAACAACTCCTTCATTACTTTTTAGTTTTGTAATTACAATTTCCAACTTGTTTTGAGCAGACAATAGTAATGGCATTAATAAACAAATGAAAAAAAAAGTAAGAGATTGAGAACGATAGGTCATAAGGCATGTTTTTAAAGAGATAGGTTTAAAAATTATTGCACAAATGAAAGAGTAAAATGGGAAAGAAACGGCTCAAAAGGTAGGGGTAGACCAATTTGCTGAAAAAATTTATTCCTTTTGATACTGCGAAGGCGTTTTACCAACCTGTTGTTTGAATATTTTATTAAAGGAAGCTTTAGAACGGAAACCAGATTCGAATGCGATTGCTAAAATTGTATATCTAGCATAGGAGGGATTTTTTAATTTAGACATGACTTCTACAACCCTATAACTATTAATAAAATTAAAAAAATTTGAATTTGTCTTTTGGTTGATAACCTGCGACAGTTGATTAGGTGTAATATCTAAAAGTTGGGCAAGCTTTGATAGGCTTAAATTTTCATCTAAAAATGGTTTTTCCGTTTCCACATATTTCAATAGTTTTTTTAATATTTGTTCAGAGGCATCATTATCTAAACCGGAATTCTTATAACTTTCTTTACCTAAAATGGGTTCACTTTTAGAGATTGAAGGAACCGTAAATGAATTAAATACAGTATTTTGACGAAATCCAAAATATCCAACAAGCATAAGATATACAGAAAGAATGCCACCAATTGCTGCAAAAAGGTTTTGATAATTAAGAATACTATTTTTTACACCGTAGCTTATTATCATATATAATAGAACAAAAACCCCAATTAGCGAAATCACAATCCATTTTATCCAATTGAGGTTTATTTTCTCAGTATATGAATAATTGTCAGGTAGTGATTTTTGGTATTTTAAGAGGACAAAAAGACTCAATATTGAGTAGCCACCACATATTATCGCCAATGGCATTGAGTAAAGATATTGCACAAAGTTTGGTGCATTTTCGTTAAAGTTTAGGTAACCATATGCAACAATAATGGAACTTTCATTGTCCAAATAAAAAATTACAATATTGTATACAAAATATGGAATAATGTGAATCACATATTTCCAAAAACATAATCTATTAGTGAAAGCGAGGGAATTAATGTACGAAAATAGAGTAGGAGTACTAGCTAAAGGCAATGAAAATCCCAGTAATTGTAGAAAATGAGGTGCTTTTGCAATTGGCGATAAACTATCATAATAAAATAACAATTGACAAGATACTATTGTTAACCAAGCTATTAGTAAGGAATCGGAACAGCTTTTTTTCTTTTTTCCCTGAATCAAAAATATTAAGAATACACCTTGTACTGCTCCTGCAAAAATTAAAGATTTTAGCAATATTTCCAATTCTATTCCTATTCTGATATTATATTAATCATTTTTTTAAATTCTGACTAACGGTTAAATTTAGTATAATTTTCCTACAAAAATTTGACTCGTTAGCTAAAGAAATTAATAGAGTTTCTTTATATAGGGAATGCACCACAACGTTTAGTGTCGAGTAGACAAGGGGAATTTCACCCCGAGCCTCTCACAGAACCGTACGTGATAGTCTCCCATCATACGGCTCTTCTAACTTAACTTTCAAAGATAGCTCATCCTCTTTCAAGTTGGCAAATTGTACGTTAAATTAGCTAATCCCTTCGCTCCAGTTTCATTACAAAACTTTCATTACTACTACGGATTAGTCCGCCCCTATACCAAGCATTGCTATTCTGCCTCTAGTTTGCGCTATTGTGCATTTCACTTTGCATCTTAGTACAGGTTCCCGAGTTCCGTAAATAAGCCCGAATAAAGGTCATGCCTCCTAAATGACGCCTGCCGCTTAGCCAGTAAACAGGTAACCGCTAAACTTATAATGTTTGTCATACTTCAAACACTTTTGACATGATGTTGCACTTTCTCGACACTTCATCAGAGGTTCATTTGCATTCATCTCCTTTATCCATACCTGACCACGCTCTTGACGCAGCCTTTTCCATAACGCTCAATACCTTGGCTCTTTACCAAAGCACCTTATGGGGGTTTGATGCTCTCTCCTGCAAGACAACATCAGTGGGTCGGTTCCACCATCTTATAAACAGTTCGCAATGAAATATATCAGCCGTTCATTGCTTTCTCGGCACACATATGGCTCGTAGCGTGTTTTAAGCACCTAATTTATCAAATACAAACCGAATAGAAAATCCGCGAGGATTTTCGTAAGTAGGCTAGAACTAGCAATAAATTATATACGGCTTACCACGTTATTTTTTTATTCGATTGTATTTTTTTAGAATTTTAATGAGTAAATCATGAGGTATTGCATAAGCTTTATTTCCATTAATTCCTTCCATAGTTTCTGCAGCTATCATAGCATTAATAATAGCTTCTTCTACAGCATGAACAGTAGCTTCAAAAAGTGGAGTCATCTTGTCATTCGAAAATGTTTCAACTGTTGTCGTTTTATCTCGACTAAATCCATTTTCATTTGCTGTTGAAAAGGCTAAATAAATATCACCTGAACCATTACTGCCACGTCCCCCAACCAATCCCATTCCTATGGTAACTCTTTGCGCAATACGTTTTAATTGATGTGAAAGTAGAGGCGCATCGGTTGCAACAACAACGATAATAGATCCATCACCTTCTTCTCTTCTTGATTGAGGTGGCGCTTTATAGATAGAATTCAGTGTGTCTTTTAGTTCAATTCCTACTGGAACTCCTGCAATAGTAAGGTTTTTTTTAGATCCAAAATTTGACTGAACTAGAGCTCCAATAGTATATGTCTTGTTGTCAATAGTTACTAATCTTGATGAAGTTCCAGTACCTCCTTTAAACCCGAGACAGGTCATTCCCGTACCTCCACCTACATTTCCTTCTGATATTTTTCCACTTTTCGCATTAGTTATTGCTTCTAAAACATGTTTCTCTTTTACATGAAACCCATAAATGTCATTTAATTCGCCATCATATGTTTCGGCAACAAGCGGATATGTATACCACTCAACATCACCGCTATACCAATCTGTGTCTACAAACCATTTTAATACAGCTTGTCTTACAGTACCAACACTATTTGTGTTAGTTATCATGATAGGTGTTTCTAAAAAACCTGATTCCGTAAGCCATGTAGTTCCGGTCATTTCTCCATTACCGTTTAGACTATACCAATTTGCATATACAGGACTAAATTTTTTAGCCTTTCCACGTGGGAATATTGCTGTAACACCAGTTCTTACAGGTCCTTTCCCAATAATGTTTTTACCATTTCCAGAAATAATAGTACTATAGCCAACTTCAACTCCTTTTACATCTGTAATAGCGTTAAATTTACCAGTAATGCCAGTAAATGGAATTCCTAAATCTCTTGCTCTTGGTTTTTGCCCGTATGATTGAAAGCATAAAAGCATTATTATAAAAACTATATATATTCTTTTCATAATGATCGGTTTTTAATGTGGTACAACGTTTAGTGGTCGAGTAGACAAGGGGAATTTCACCCCAAGCCTCTCACAGAACCGTACGTGATAGTCTCCCATCATACGGCTCTTCTGACTTGATACACAAAGATAGCTCATCCTCTTTCAAGTTGGCAGGTTGTGTATTAAACCAGCTCATCCCTTTGCTCCATTTCCATTACAGAAACTTCATCACTACTACGAATGAGTCCGCCACTACATATACTTTTGGTATTCTACCTCTAGGTTGTGCCTATTGTGTATTTCCCTTAGCACGTATATGCAGCTTCCCAAGTTCCATAACTAAGCCCGAATAAAGTTCTTGCCACCTGAATGACGCCAGCCCCACAGAAAATAAATAGGTTACCCCTGTGATTAATGTTCTTTCAAACACTAGTTTTAACTCCGTATCATACTTCGTAGCTTTTGACTGGATGTACCTACTTCTCGACACCTCTTCAGTGGTTCACTTTCGTTCAACTCCTTTATTCATACCTGCCAACCTCGTGGGTTGGATTCTCCTAAACGCTCAGTACCAAGGCTGTTAACCAAAGCACCTTTAGGTGGTTTAGAGCCATCGACTATACAACGACTCTGATGGATCTACCATCATCTTAATTACAGCATGCAGCACAGTTTATTACCATGACTGCTTCTTGGCACACTAAGAAAAGTAGGGCGGATGGTAAGCGATGTTTTTTCCGTTTAGCCACAAGCCAAATCTTTTGCATTTTGTTTTTACCTTATTTTTCTAAAAGCCAAATCAAAAGATTTGGCGACTTTGCAAATACGCCCAAGCCTATGTTTAATCAATATGTGCCCTATTTTTTTTATACATTTGTTACACAACGTTATTTTATCGAGTTTCTAATATCAGCGATGAGTTTTTCATCATAACCAGTCCATTTTTTTAATACGTTTCCTTGCTTATCAAATAGATAGTAAGTAGGTGTTCCTCCCACGCGATATTTGGTGTAAGCATCGCTGTATCTTCCATTTTCATTCCATAAGGTTGTCCACTTAATTCCGTTTAATTTTGTGGTTTTGAGCCAATCTTCCTTGCTTTTGTCAACATTATATGTGACTACTTGAAGTTTATCATTTTCTGCTTTTTCCAATTCTTTTATTTCGGGTAATGCTTTTTTGCACCAGCTACAATGCGGTGAGTAAAATTCAAGTAGCGTAAATTCTTTATCGCTGTAGAAAAACGATGCGAAATCAACTAGTTTTCCGCTTTGGTTTTCTGCTTGGAAATTATAAAAGGATGAACCGTTTTCCAATGGTTTATTTTCCAAATAGGTTTTAAGAACCTTTACATATCTTGTATCTATAAATTTAGGCTCAAGACTTTCTAATTGATTTTGAATAAATTCTTTTGAGAAATCATTTTTGTTGGTTACAAGTTGAGATAGTGCAAAATGTGAATTTATATTTTCGGAAATGAACTGTTCCGTGATTTTTGAAGTTTCATTATCAATTTTGGTTATTAAGCCTGTTTCTGACCAATATGCAGATTGTAAACTGTCATTCCACTTTCCGTCATTTCGCAGGGCAAACATTTTCATAAGTTTTTTGTCTCTCTCGTCATAGAGTGGATTAACTCGGTTATCATAATCGGCTTTTAATCCGTGATATTTTGAGCCTTTAACTTCAATTCCCTTGTCAAATGTTGATTTATTGCCAGCAATAGATATATTTTCATTTCCCATAAAAATTGAGGAATAATTTCTCTCTTTGCCATCGTCGGATAAAACTATTACGCTAATCGAAGAAGGCGCATTGTCCAAAAGTCCATTTGCAATAAATTTTCCGTCAATAATTTTGGTACTGTCCAACACTTTTTGACTTGAAATGTCCGAAACTATAACTTTTGAATTTTCCGCAAATCCGACAAGATTGGCAGATATTTCAAATCCGTTTTGTTTCTCTTGGCAGGAAATAAAAATTAGAATTAAAGTAATAACCAAAGTTTGTGCAAAAATTTTTTTCATAATCTCGACTAACGTCAAATTTAGTTATTTTTTGTTCTTATCCCTTTATTTATAGTCTATTCGCCTATTTTCCCCCTCTGCTTTTCTGAAAAAAACCTTAAAATTTGTCGTTAGCTCAAGGAATTAATCGGATTCTGATGTGGGGAATGTTGTGTAACGGTCGTGTGTCGAGTAGACAAGGGGAATTTCACCCCGAGCCTCTCACAGAACCGTACGTGATAGTCTCCCATCATACGGCTCTTCTAACTTAACTTTCAAAGATAGCTCATCCTCTTTCAAGTTGGCAAATTGTACGTTAAATTAGCTAATCCCTTCGCTCCAGTTTCATTACAAAACTTTCATTACTACTACGGATTAGTCCGCCCCTATACCAAGCATTGCTATTCTGCCTCTAGTTTGCGCTATTGTGCATTTCACTTTGCATCTTAGTACAGGTTCCCGAGTTCCGTAAATAAGCCCGAATAAAGGTCATGCCTCCTAAATGACGCCTGCCGCTTAGCCAGTAAACAGGTAACCGCTAAACTTATAATGTTTGTCATACTTCAAACACTTTTGACATGATGTTGCACTTTCTCGACACTTCATCAGAGGTTCATTTGCATTCATCTCCTTTATCCATACCTGACCACGCTCTTGACGCAGCCTTTTCCATAACGCTCAATACCTTGGCTCTTTACCAAAGCACCTTATGGGGGTTTGATGCTCTCTCCTGCAAGACAACATCAGTGGGTCGGTTCCACCATCTTATAAACAGTTCGCAATGAAATATATCAGCCGTTCATTGCTTTCTCGGCACACGTAAGATTAATCCCAAAATTCATAATTTTCAGCAAACCAGCCTAAATGTTTTGATAAACCTTCTAAATCAGGAAATAGCGTTAGATAATTTATTCCGTATTGATTTAGCATAAAAATCAGTTCTTTTTTTAATTCCTTTCTGATAATTATTTTTTCAAGTTGTCCGTTTTTTGATTTATCATCCAAAGATAAAGCAGGCTCGCTATGAACTGAAAAATATCCTAGTTGATTTATTATTCTACTTGAAGATGAATTTGGTTGGTGAAATCCAATTTTATTTTTAGTGTCTTTCAGGGCAAACGGAGTTTCGGTTTTATTGTCAATTACTGTATTTGGGTTATATACATAAATAACACCGTCTTTATTTTCATTTTCAGATGCTGCAAAAAATGCAGCGACCAATGGATTATGTGTCCAATCCAAAAGACGGGTTGGTAATCCAGTATGTTGAGCGACAGCTAATAATTCCCAATCCGATTTTAATTCTTTATCTAAATGAGCGATTGCCCTTCTTTTCCAATGAAAAAATAAGGATTCGTCACTAACTTTTGAATATGGAGGTCGACCTGCTTTAGGAACTAATTTCCAAGAAATATCACTTTGCCCTCTGAATTTAAACCAACTCGTTTTTCTATAGTATTCAAGTCTATTATGAAAATCTTTAATATTGTTGATTTCAATTTCTTTCATTTATTTGATAAGTGTTTTTAGGTTGCTGCTAACGTTTATGTGTCGAGTAGACAAGGGGAATTTCACCCCAAGCCTCTCACAGAACCGTACGTGATAGTCTCCCATCATACGGCTCTTCTTATTCAATTTAATACCTTTAATTGGAATATCCAACGTGCCAATGGTAAAACAGACTCGGATATTGCTTCCGAACCGTGTCCAACCATTTGTAGGCTTTGGTTAGATTGTTCCTATACCGTTTGTAGCGATATCTTGCCCATCTTACCAGTTTTATACGTAATATATAAAACACTTTGGACAAGCTATAGCCTCGGTATTTGCCAAAGTAACGAATCCACCCTCGAAGTTTTGGATTCAAGTGATGTGCAATGCCAACAATACTGTCGCATCGCATTCTTGGGATTTCCATTTTCCTGATCTGCTCAAATAACCGTGATCTTGACTGGATACTGATTGCGCAATCAAATCCTAAGAACAGCCTGCCTGTTTTCTTCGATTTTGAAGTGCGTGGCTGAAAAGTATAGCCCAAAAAGTCAAATTGGACTCTTTGGTACTTTTGTTGCCTTCTAAAATCCTTACAATACACAATCTTCGTTTTATCGGGATGTAATGTCAATCCACAATTCCCCACCCTTTCTTTAATTTGCTGTAAGCTTTGCTCTGCTTGACTTTGTGTCCAGCAATGAATGATTATATCATCCGCATAACGTACAAATTCAATGGAAGGACTAGATCTCCCAAGCCAAACATCTAAGGTGTAATGTAGAAAAAGATTAGCCAATAGTGGGCTGATCACCCCACCTTGCGGTGTGCCGTCGGTTCTTGCTATAATTTCACCTTTTCGGTTTTGTAGTGGAGCTTTGAGCCATCTTTCAATGTATCTCAGCACCCACTTTTCTTCCACGTGTTTGCCCAGCGCTTTAAGCAGCTTTTCATGGTCAATGTCATCAAAGAAATTCTTGATGTCCAAGTCGATCACCCAATCATATTTCCAACAGTTTTTACGAACCTGCTCGAGTGCTTGATGGGCACTACGTTTTGGTCGGTAACCATAGGATTGTGGGTGAAAGATCTTTTCCAGCCTTTCCTCTATTTGATTCTTTATAACCGTTTGAGCTACTCTGTCGCTAATGGTAGGAATCCCCAATTGACGGACGGAACCGTTTTTCTTTGGGATTTCGACTTGAAGGACCGGTGGCGGGAAGTAACTGCCCGATGCTAGGCGGTTCCAGACTTTGTATAGGTGTCGATGTCTTTGTAGGTCATACTGCGACATACTCAGATCATCTACTCCTGCACTCTTTCCTTTACGCTTTACCTGAAGGTAAGCTTCCCAGACCATTTCTTTGGTAATTGGTAATGATTTTGTCTTCTCAAATTCAATCATCCTCTTGCGAGTTGTAAAAATTGATAAAACTGAATAAGTCAGTCCCTTCGCTCCATTTCCATTACAGAAAATTCATAGCTACTACAGACTGATCCGTCCCTGCACCAAGCATCGCTATTCTGCCTCTAGTTTGTGCTATTGTACATTTCGCTTCACATCTTGACACAGGTTCCCGAGTTCCGTAAATAAGCCCGAATAATGGTCATGCCTCCTAAATGACGCCTGCCGCCCAGCCAATAAGCAGATGACCGCCGGACTTGTAATGTTTGTCATACTTCAAACACTTTTGACAGAAGGTTGCACTTTCTCGACACTTCATCAGAGGTTTATTTGCATTCATCTCCATTATTCATACCTGACCAGCTCTTGGCATAGCCTTTTCCATAACGCTCAATACCTTGGCTCTTTACCAAAGCACCTTATGGTGGTTTGATGCTCTCCCCTGCAGGACAACATCGGTGGGTCGGTTCCACCATCTTATAAACAGTTGCGTAACGATTTTCAGCCGTTCATTGCTTTCTCGGCACACGTATGAAAAGTAGGCGATTACGAAGCACCAAACTTTCAGTTAAGCACAGAGTTTGATACGAGCCAAAAGCCTTGATTTTACTGCTATTTCGCCTATTTTTTATATACATCTTAAGTTTGATTCTCAGTAAATTGTTGCTATAACTAGAAAGAACAAAAGAGAGAATTAAGGTTACTATATACGGTGAAGCTTCAGACTTCGACAACATTGATAATCCTCTCTCTTTTACTACTTAAATCACGTTCAGTTCTGTGAGACTTTAGATCTCGTTTTCAAGTTGTTGTGAGCAGAAGTAGCTGGTTCTTTCATAAAACATTTCTTATGAATAAATATAAAGAAACTTTTGGAGTTGACATCAGTAAAGATGTCTTTGATGTACATGGTAGTAAAACAGGTCACGACCAGTACAAGAACGATGAAACTGGGTTCAAGAAATACCTTAAGGAATTACCCAAAGGTTCATTGGTCGTTATGGAAGCTACCGGTTATTATCATTACAGACTTGCACAGTTTCTTTACAAAAAGGGCGTAGTAGTTTCAGTAGTAAACCCATTATCTGTAAAACGTTTCATTCAAATGAAACTTGCCAAGGTAAAAACGGACAAGAGCGATGCCAAGGCTATATGTGAATATGCCCTTATCAACGAGGTTCCTATTTACAATGCCTTGACGGACACCCAGAGTGAATGTTTACAGTTGTTCCGGTTATTGGATACCTATTTAAAGCAACGAACAGCAACCAAGAACAAGATACATGGGGAAGCAGTTTTAGGTATACCCTCAAAGTTTGTTTATCGTTCCTTGATACGTAACAAGAAACAGCTCAATAAAGAGGTAGCCGCTATCGAATCAAAGATTTTGTCATTGGTGAAAGAGGATCAACAAGAACAATTGACCTTATTGACCTCGATACCAGGTATAGGGCAGAAGACCGCCTTGTTCCTGATAGTTGTAACGGATGGTTTTAGCAAATTCGAAACAGCATCACAGCTTTGTAGTTACGTTGGTATTACCCCGACGATACGAGAGTCGGGGAGCAGTGTAAGAGGTCGTGCGCGAATAAGTAAGGTCGGTAATAGAAAGCTTCGCAATCTATTGTTTCTATGTTCTTTTAATGCGTGTAAACACAACAAGGCTTGCAAGGAAGTTTATGAGCGAATCGTGAACAAAGGAAAGAGTAAGAAACTAGCATTGATAGCAGTTGCTAACAAACTACTCAAACAGTCTTTTGCTATTGCAAAATCTGGTAGACCATATGATGAAACTTACGTTTCCATACTGCCAAGATAAATAGAAGATAGATTGAATAAAAAAAGCTCAAAGAATCTGTTTTTTGAATCTATGAGCGTGGAATAATAATGTCTCAAATTAAGGAAGAATTTGTTTGTTTTTTACCTCAGTTCTTTGTTAGGCAACGTTTTTTTATCCATTTCTTCAATTGGAATGCTTGCTTCAGAATTTGAGATTAATACAGCATAGTCCAAATATTCTGTTGTAGATTTTCCCTTTACTAATTCGCCATTTGATTTTTCTTCGGTCATAACAATTTCCATTAAGTCAGGAATTCCATTTGAATATGGGGAATGTTTTCGATTTAAACGGAAGAGTGTAATATCTGAAATTTTACTTTCTTTTAGCTTTTCAATTCCAAGAAAATATTCCTTTTCATAGTCGCCTATTCCATATCCACCTTCTGTATTGTAATCTTTATAATTTCCGTTATCATCCAAAACTCTACCCCAAAGCACTCTGCTTTCCGTTAAATATCCTATAATCGAAATTATTTTATCTCTATTTATTGTACCACTCTCAATTAATTTATAAAAGAAAGATGGATTTTTACCTTCCAATTGTTTTTCTAAATGAAAGAAGCCAAATCTTGCGAACTGCGGTTTTTTCTCAAATTTGTAATGAGAACTTAACTCAACATAGTTTTCAAACATTAATCTTTCTCTTTTTGAAGAATTATCAAAATCCACAAAAGTCTCTTTTAGATTTTTCAAAATGTGTAAAAAAGCGAACTTATCTAATATATAACTCTCAAATTCGATACTATTATTATCATAATCCTCAACAAAAGCCTGTAAAATATACTTTGAATAAGTAGCCGAAAAAGGAAAGTAATCAATTGAGTCTTTTTCAATCATTTTAGCTAAATCACTTACTGATTTTCTATTGTGTATTTTACTGTCAATTAATTCTAGTAAGTGTTTTGTGGTAAATTTATAGCTTACTAGAAGGTCAACGCCAAGAACAGTAAGTTTGTTTTTTTTAGGTTGTTCGTCATTTAAGGTTTTAAGTTCTAACCATTTTTTATAAGTAGAAATGCTTTTGTCTTGAGGCACTCGACTTCCATAATGTTCTACTAACTCTTTTAACAGAATAGTATCGCCTGTTTTAAGAAAATCATTAAAATAGTATGCTATACTAAAGTCGGTTTCGGGTAGATAATATTTAATCCTTCCTTCATTTGTCAAGGATTTAAGCAATGTAATTTCAGTAGTTTCGGTTTTTTTACTACCGTGGTAAGCACCAAAGCCAATAAGTTGAAATTTTTTTTGAGGAAATTCAAAAGTTGATTTTGTTAAGTCAAATCGGTTGTTTTTTAGGTATTCGATTTTATTCTGTGAAGTTGCGATTAAACTTATAATTGCAAATAAAAGGGTAAATGTTTTTTTCATTTCTTTGACGTTTTATCTAAAGATTGAGAAATTATTGAATTGTTACAGACTTTAATGATTCTTCAAATCTCGACTAACGTCAAATTTAGTTATTGAAAATCAGGATGTTGAAAAATCGAGATCTTCTGGTTTTATTGTAAGCTTCCCTTGATTAGAACTGCTTAATTGTCTAATATCTCTATAAAGTTATTATTTTTAATTCTCATGGGGCTAGCCCCATGAGAATTTTCTTCTGCATATTTTTTGGGTGACTTTCCTCCAAGGGAATCATGTGGCCTTTTGTGATTGTAATCCTGCATCCATATCTCTGTTTGTTCTCTAACTTGATCTATATGTTCAAAAATGTATTTGTTCAAAACTCCTCTTCTGAAACTTCCGTTAAAACGTTCCACAAATGCATTTTGTGTTGGCTTTCCTGGTTGGATATATTTAAATTCTATCTCTTGCATTTCGCTCCATACTGCTGTTATTTTAGCAACGAACTCTGGGCCATTATCCATTCGAATTCTACGAGGCTTTCCCCTTTTATTTACCAAATGGTTGAGAACCCATACAATTCGGTTACTGGTCAATGAAAAATCTACTTCGATGTGTAATGCCTCCCTATTATAATCATCAATGACATTAAAGGCTCTGAACCGTCTCTTATTCTCAAGTACATCAGTTACAAAATCCATACTCCATGTATGGTTAAGCTCTAAAGGAGCCGCTAAAGGCTCCTTTATACGTGCTGGCAAGCGCTTCTTTGCCTTACGTCGTAAGGGAAGTCCTAAGGTTTTATATACTCGATGCACTCGCTTGTGATTCCAAGGTTTACCTTCATCTCGAAGACGCTCATACGCTTTCCAAAAACCTTCCTCTGAACGTTCCTCAGCTTTTTCTTGCAAGGCTTTTTCGATTTCAGAATCATCTTTGGGTAAAGGAGTATAGTAATAGACACTCTTGCTCATTTTCATCACACGGCATGCCCTACTGATACCGTAATGCGCAAGTTCTTTACTGATAGCTCGTTTACGGTAGGGCTTTAGAACTTTTTTTCAATGATCTCCTTGGCCATCTGGTGGTCCAATGCTAGAGTGGCATACATCTGTTTGAGCTTGCGGTTTTCCTCCTCGAGCTCTTTAATACGTTTGAGTTCTTTACCGCTCATACCAGCATAACGTTCTCGCCATTTATAAAAAGCGGCTGTGCTTACACCATGGTCCCGACTAATCTCGGAAGCGGTTTTGCCATTATCGAATTCTTTTAGAATTTTGGCAATCTGGGTGGGTGAAAATTTACTTGTCTTCATAATTACTGTTTAAAGTTAAAACTATTTTTCTACTTTTAAACAGTTCGGTTTTTGGGGAAGCTTACATTATGTCAAATTTATTGATTTGTTTTTTAATTCTTTTGACGAGTCCCATTTTTCTTTTTTGATCTAGGAATAAATAGTCAGTAGGTGGTTGATAGGCTTGTTTTTTTGTGACCATATTCCAAATGATAACAGCCAGTTTTCTAGCGGTTGCACTCACGGCTACTTGTCTTCCTTTTTTGAAAGCGATTTTTCTAAAGAAATTGGATAAATGAGTGTCTTTTAGATTTCCGATTGCATTTGCAGCTTGCCTGAGTGCTGTTTTTATTCGATTACTTCCTTTTGGTGTGCGATGACTTAATACTTTTCCTCCAGATATTTTATTATTCGGTGCAAGTCGCATCCAAGAGGTGAAATGTTTTGCAGTAGGGAATTTATTAAATCCTTCAGAACCAATTTCGCTAATTATAGTGAGTACTGTTGCGTGGCTTAGACCTTCTATTTGCATTAGGTCTATGCCTCCAAAATATTGAAAAGCCAATTGGTTTAACTCAATTTTTGGGGCATTTTTATTTATGCGCTTATAAGGTTTTGCTTTGGTTTTTAGTTTTTTTTTAATCGGGTCAAGATTGATTTGTTTTTTAAGGAACCTGTCAATTTGTTTATCACAATCTGCTATTTTCTTTTGATAAAATTGGTAGCTTTCAAATTCTTGTTTGAGTCCAAAAAGAAAGTCCTGTCTGTTATTGCCTTTTAGAGCCTTGGCAATTTCTTCTTCTGATTTTCGACAATTATAGTGCCTGTGTTTCGCTAAAGAATTTGGGTCTAAATTTCCTTTGCAGATGTCTTCAATAATTTTCAGCCCGGTAAGCCCACATACATCCTTTACTACTACGTCTAAACGCATATTAAGTAGTTTTAGGTACTTCTGCATTTTGTTGGAAGCTTCGGCAGCTAATTGTAACCAGTTTGTTCTTTGTCTGCAATAGGTTCTTAGGATTTCCGTAGTTTCATCTGGTAAAAAGCTGCTACTCAATAGTCCAAGAGCGTGTAGTTTTTGTATCCATCGTGCATCTTTTACGTCAGTTTTTTTGCCTTTGGCATTTTTAGTAAATTTTCCATTGGCAAGAATAATGTCAAATCCATTTTTAGCGAGTTCAGCATATAAGTTCTGCCAGTAACTTCCAGTAGATTCCATAGCAACAGAGTTGATGCCATTCCCTAAAAGCCAATTACAGATGTCCTGAAGGTCTTCTGCATACACTCCAAATTCTTTTACATCACTGAGGTCTTGTCCAATGGCGACAAAGTGACTTCTACTTCCCACATCAATTCCAGCACAGTGAAGATTGATGATGTCCAGTTCCATTTTTTTGTTCATACCAAAATTATTTAGGTTTATAAAAATGGCTCAAAAGAAGTACTGTATAAATTCTAAAATATCTCGATCGGACTTGCATAAGATGCAGTACCACTGGAATTATCACATCAAACTCAACCTAAAGGCAAGAATGATAGTACTTCAATCAGAATGTTGACCGAGTTTACCCAAAAGGTAACACCAGTTGAAAAATCGACCTTGTAGTGAGCCTATATAAAAATAAAAAAAAGATAGGATTTTGCGATTCGTTAGCTCGAGGAATTAATCGGATTCTGATGTGGGGAATGTTTGCCAACGGGAGTTTGCGCAGCAACTCCATTTCGAATAAAAATAAATGATTTGTTTTGATTTATAGGACCCTAAGCGAAGGTTTTATAGCCGGTTCTTTTGTGGTAAACTAAATTTCCAAGAAAAGCAAAGTCGCCCAAAATGGCTGAAATGGCTCCGAATAGGGCAAAAAATATGTCGACAAGCCTTTTGAGCCTGTCCTTCAACACTTTTGGGTCAAGAATGGACACAAGTCTGCTAAGGTTGTAGCATATCATGATCAGGTTTACCTCGGAGAGCACGTTCTGTTTTCCTTTCATCAATGTATGGGTGAAGCCCCATTGTCTTTTGATGGTCCCGAACTGGTGCTCGGTGATCTGTTGCCTGAGCCTATAATATTCCGGATTTTCCTCCACTCTTTTCTGGTTTTCCTCCAAGGCCTCCTGATAAATGGAGCGCTCTATGAAGCGTCCGTTCTTGTTCGTGGTACAAAGGTGCCTTACGGGGCAGACCTTGCAGGCCTGTCGGTTCTTGTAATGCTTGACCTTGTGGCCCGCCTTATTGTAAACGGTTCCATTGGTCACCAATATCTGTCCGTCGGGACAGGTATAGGTATCCATTTCCCTGTCGTATTTAAAATCGACCATGGGATAAAGGCCGTTGTGTTGGGAAGAATGCTCCTTTGGGGATGAGTAAGTTGTTATCCCGTTCTTGGTGCAGATGTCCAGGTGTTTGCCCGTGGTGTACCCTTTATCGGTAAGTGTCCTCATTTTTTCCACGCCCAAAAGTTGCTTTGCATCGAGTGCCATGGGCGAAAGTGCGTGTGTATCGTTTACGGTGCCCGTGTCGTTGTTGACGAAGAGTTTGTATTTTGCATCACACCCTGCCTGCACGTTATAGCCCACATTGATTATGTTGCGGTGCAGTACTACCGATCTGGCATCGGGATCGGTAAGGCTGATCTGTCGTTCCCCACTGGTGCGCAGCTCTTCCCCGATGTTGCGGTATCTTTCCTTCTTCGATTCCTGGTAGGCAATTTTGTCCTGTATTTTTTCGGTATCCGAATCTCCGTCCTCGGCATCAAGTTGTTGTTGGTATTCCAGTATCTTGTTGTCTATGTACTCGATATGGCGGTCGATCTTGTTCTGGTTGAAGTTGTTCTTCAGGGCGTTCTGGGCCCTTATCTTGAAGGAGTCGATGGCAATGGTCTCGCCTTCGATTAGTTCCCAATCCTTGAGCAGCACCACAAAATACCTGAATGCCCCTTTGAAGGCTTTTGGGTTACGCTTTCTGAAATAGGCTATTTTCCTTGCGGACGGCCTTAGTCCCTTCAGGAGCCATATGACCTCGAGGTTTACCTTGCAGGCATGTTCCAATTGGCGGGAGGAGCGCAGTTTGTTCTTGTAGCCGTAGAGATAGAGTTTGAGCATGTCCGAGGAACGATATGGTGGCCTGCCCTCGTTGTTCAGCACGTCCCTGAACCCCAGGTCGCCCATTGGGAGGATATCCACGAACATATCGACGATCCTTGCCCACGAATCGGGACCCAGGCAGGATTCGAAATCCATCATTACGAGTTGGTCCCTGTCAAAACCTGTTATAAAATCCATACCATTAAGATAATCAATATCAATACGTTATGGTATTGGCCGTGCTAAAGGAAATCAACAAAGTTATTAAGAAAGGGTAGGTTTTTGCGCAGTCTGACGGTCAAGTATATGCGTAGTGCGACCGATTAGGGAGCATTATCGCATATACATTGTTAGCGGTTCGTTGTTTGTCAACCTTGTTCATTAACAAAGTTTCCAATAATATCATATAATTCTTTCGGATTGTCATAAAAAACAAAGTGATTACTGTTTGAAATCTCTTTAACATTTACATTATTTTTAAGTAGTTCTGGGATATAAGATAATGAATTATTCTCTTGTCCGTAAATAAATATTTTGGGGATTTTCAATGCAATAAACTGTTTAAGCAAATCGCCTGTTGCCGAATATTCTACTGTTTGAAAACTATAATTGTAATAAGATTTTACATTGGTGTTTAATTCCAGATTGTTTGCAATGATATAATAACCCGCATTTCCATTAGCTTTCATATCATGAACTGTTTTTGGAAAAACGTGATTGGCAAATGTTTCATAGTCATAAGTAACTACCTTGCTTGAAAACATACAGTCTTCAGGCAATAAATTTCCTTCGATATTGATATAGGCTTTGACATTGTCCTGCTCAGTACTTTTAAGATATAGTAAAGTGGTTAGACCACCCATACTTGTCCCACAAAGTATGAAGTTTGAAATGTCAAGCTGCCTAATAAAAATGGAACTAATGGCAGCGAGGTCATCGACATTTAATAGTAAGTCCTCAAAGTATGTTGAATTACCCGTTCCTGGGTTGTCGAAAAATATTAGCGTATGCTCGGAAAGTGCATCTGATTTACAAGCTTCATAATAGTTTTCTTTTGCTCCACCAAGACCATGAAGCAATACTATTGTTTCTTTTTGTCCTTGTCTAAAAAAATATTCAATGCTAAAAACTTTGTCTTTATATGCAATTTCTGCAACCTTGATTTGTGGTGTCTCTTTTTTCATAATTTTTTATTTGTTCTGTCGTTCTACAATGACCGCTAACGGGAGTTTGCGCAGCAACTCCATTTCGAATAAAAATAAATGATTTGTTTTGATTTATAGGACCCTAAGCGAAGGTTTTATAGCCGGTTCTTTTGTGGTAAACTAAATTTCCAAGAAAAGGAAAGTCGCCCAAAATGGCTGAAATGGCTCCGAATAGGGCAAAAAATATGTCGACAAGCCTTTTGAGCCTGTCCTTCAACACTTTTGGGTCAAGAATGGACACAAGTCTGCTAAGGTTGTAGCATATCATGATCAGGTTTACCTCGGAGAGCACGTTCTGTTTTCCTTTCATCAATGTATGGGTGAAGCCCCATTGTCTTTTGATGGTCCCGAACTGGTGCTCGGTGATCTGTTGCCTGAGCCTATAATATTCCGGATTTTCCTCCACTCTTTTCTGGTTTTCCTCCAAGGCCTCCTGATAAATGGAGCGCTCTATGAAGCGTCCGTTCTTGTTCGTGGTACAAAGGTGCCTTACGGGGCAGACCTTGCAGGCCTGTCGGTTCTTGTAATGCTTGACCTTGTGGCCCGCCTTATTGTAAACGGTTCCATTGGTCACCAATATCTGTCCGTCGGGACAGGTATAGGTATCCATTTCCCTGTCGTATTTAAAATCGACCATGGGATAAAGGCCGTTGTGTTGGGAAGAATGCTCCTTTGGGGATGAGTAAGTTGTTATCCCGTTCTTGGTGCAGATGTCCAGGTGTTTGCCCGTGGTGTACCCTTTATCGGTAAGTGTCCTCATTTTTTCCACGCCCAAAAGTTGCTTTGCATCGAGTGCCATGGGCGAAAGTGCGTGTGTATCGTTTACGGTGCCCGTGTCGTTGTTGACGAAGAGTTTGTATTTTGCATCACACCCTGCCTGCACGTTATAGCCCACATTGATTATGTTGCGGTGCAGTACTACCGATCTGGCATCGGGATCGGTAAGGCTGATCTGTCGTTCCCCACTGGTGCGCAGCTCTTCCCCGATGTTGCGGTATCTTTCCTTCTTCGATTCCTGGTAGGCAATTTTGTCCTGTATTTTTTCGGTATCCGAATCTCCGTCCTCGGCATCAAGTTGTTGTTGGTATTCCAGTATCTTGTTGTCTATGTACTCGATATGGCGGTCGATCTTGTTCTGGTTGAAGTTGTTCTTCAGGGCGTTCTGGGCCCTTATCTTGAAGGAGTCGATGGCAATGGTCTCGCCTTCGATTAGTTCCCAATCCTTGAGCAGCACCACAAAATACCTGAATGCCCCTTTGAAGGCTTTTGGGTTACGCTTTCTGAAATAGGCTATTTTCCTTGCGGACGGCCTTAGTCCCTTCAGGAGCCATATGACCTCGAGGTTTACCTTGCAGGCATGTTCCAATTGGCGGGAGGAGCGCAGTTTGTTCTTGTAGCCGTAGAGATAGAGTTTGAGCATGTCCGAGGAACGATATGGTGGCCTGCCCTCGTTGTTCAGCACGTCCCTGAACCCCAGGTCGCCCATTGGGAGGATATCCACGAACATATCGACGATCCTTGCCCACGAATCGGGACCCAGGCAGGATTCGAAATCCATCATTACGAGTTGGTCCCTGTCAAAACCTGTTATAAAATCCATACCATTAAGATAATCAATATCAATACGTTATGGTATTGGCCGTGCTAAAGGAAATCAACAAAGTTATTAAGAAAGGGTAGGTTTTTGCGCAGTCTGACGGCTAGGCTATGATTAGTGTGGGGCGGTGATTTATAATTCCCATTGCGCCACAGCTCGTAGCCAAATCTTTTTGTTTTGTTTTAATTTTTCTTGTCTAAAGCAAAATCCCAAAGATTTTGCGACCTCATAAATATACACAGACCTTGGCTTAAAAACCCTAACCCCACATTAATTATAGCCATTGTTGAACTAATCCTCGTGCCTCGGAAGCTTTTAGTTTGATTATAAAAATACATTATCTTAATGAGTTCATTAAAATCTTAGCATGATGTATTTAAAAAAAGTCAAAGACGATTTTAGAGGTCGCCTTATCAGAAGTCCCCAGATTTAAAGAACTAGCCCTTACTTTAGAAAAGAGTTTTGCCATTAATGGTAAAGCTATCAGTACACTGCGCAACTACCTGCGCTGTCTTGCACACCTGGCCATTTATTACAAATGTAGTCCAGAGGCCCTTAATGAGGAGCAAATAAACGACTATCTCTACCATTGCCAGAACCTGCACAAGACCCCTTCGGAGAGCTTTTTTAAACATACCATCTATGGGCTTCGTGCTGCCTATAAGGTTATGGGGATGGATAAAAAACGCATCAGACTTCCACAGATAAAAAGACAGAAAGACCTTCCTTTGGTACTTAACAAAAAAGAGGTTCGTGAATTATTAAAGGCTCCCAAATACTTAAAACATCGTTTGATATTAGCGATGCTCTACGGCTGTGGTCTGCGCAGCTATGAACTCTGTAATCTCTTACAAGCAGATATAGATTTTGATAGAAAGACTGTGTTTGTGAAAAAACAAAAAGGAAAGGTAGACCGTTATCTTCCCTTGAGTCCCCACCTTGCCCGTGGCCTGAAAACGTATTTCAGGACAGAAAACCCCGTAAAATATGTTTTCAATAGTCAGGTTACCAAAGACGGGGAGGCAGGCCCTCTTACCACAAGGGGCATCCAATGGGTTATCAAGGAATGCCGCTCTAAAGTAAACACCCAAAAGAAATTTACCGCACATACCCTTCGCCATTCCTATGCGACCCACTTACTGGAAGATGGGATGAATATCATGAGTCTAAAGGAACTGCTAGGCCACGCTCATATTGAAACTACCATTGTGTATTTACAGGTGTCCAATATGGGTAGCTCTATGAAGTTTAGTCCACTAGATACTTTATTTACACCCTAGTGCATCCTACATATAAGGTGGCAGATGTGCTGAATTTAGAAGTAGACCATCTGCAGGATATTACTCATAATAGTTGGAACGCGCGAGGGCTGCACGCCATACGTAAATGTCGTACTAAAGCCCTTGGCGGACATTTAGACTGGTGTATGGAGTGTAACAAGCTGCATTTACAATTTAATTCTTGTCGCAACAGGCATTGTCCTACCTGCCAAGGTCATAAGCAGCAAGAGTGGATAGCAGCCAGATCGCAAGAGCTTCTTGCTGTGCCCTATTTTCATGTAGTCTTCACATTACCAGACAGTCTTAATCCTGTGGCACTGCGCAACCCTCAGGTATTGTATAAGATTTTGTTTGATACCGTTTGGGAAACACTCACTGCCTTTGGGAACAATCCCAAGCATCTGGGCGCAAAATTGGGTATGATAGCTGTCTTGCACACCTGGGGACAGAATTTACAATTGCACCCACATTTACATTGCATAGTACCCAAGGGAGGGGTCTCAAAAGCTGGGTTTTGGAAAAAGGGAAAAGGGAAGGATAATTTTCTGTTTTCGGTAAAAGCAATAAGCAAAAAATACCGAGGACTTTTTGTGGCAAAATTACGCAAGGCATTACCAGAATTACCGCAATCCTTATATGATACACTATTCAAAAACGAGTGGGTGGTCTATGCCAAGCCTCCTTTTTGAAGGCCGGAACATGTCATTGAATATTTGGGTAGGTACACGCATAAAATAGCGATTAGCAACCACCGAATATTGAATATCAATAATGAAAAAAGCGAAGTAACTTTTAGCTTAAAAGACTATCGTAAAGGTGGCCAAAAAACAACAATGACCCTCACGAACAAGGAATTTATACGGCGTTTTCAACTCCATATACTCCCTAAAGGATTTACCCGAATACGCCATTATGGGTTTTTGAGTAGTAGTTGGAAAAAGGAGAAACTAACGCTCTTACAACTGCAAGTAGCGGATAAGGATTTATTACATATTGAAACACTTGTAAGACCAGAGAAATCGCTGCACAGGATTTGCCCTAGCTGTAAAAAAGGGGAATTAATCACCCTTTTAACCTTTGATAGCCGTGGCCCACCACAGGATTACCAAAAGACCATAAAACGTAAACTATTGAAATTCAATGTGTAAGAATGGTGCTGAAAAGTGCCCTAGCATACTACTGCCCAAAACGAAGGAAAAACAGGTAAAACCACGCAAATACTCAAAAGGAGTATGGGTTTTACAGCAAAAATTTCTTCATTATGTGGTTTTCTGCAAAAAAGAAAACTGTAGCACCATATAACAATGACCTGCTTCCTTGCCAAGGTCTAGACAAACTTCACGAATTACCCCTTATTTACAAACCCCGGATCAGTCAACAAGTCATATAGCGTTAGCCTATCGGCGCGCCATATGCTTAGTTATTAGGCATAGGCTTTTTTTTTAATATGCTACTAGGTCCCTTAAAGGTTTCCACTTTTTCAGATACCTTTTTGAGTAATCTGTGTCCTTAATTATTGATGGTTCAACTTTTAATATTGTACGTTCTAATTGAATTACAAAGTCTACTAGAGTTTCTTTATAGTTTTTGGTTAGCCTTATGAACTTTTTGTTTTTTCCAGAATATTCTAAATCATAGACTGATGGTTTATACTTTTTCAATTGATTTTTACCTTGATAAAAGTGTTGATTCGCCTTATCAATCGTACTTTCAATCTCGCTATCTTCAATCTTTGGGTTTCTGAAATTCTTGTTCATATAACCAATGAAAATATTTTCAAAACTTATTCCCATATTTATTTCATCGTTCGCGCTATTAATCTTATCGTTTATGCTATTATAGTTTGAAATCCATTTGGCGTATGTAAGACTTTCAATTAGTTCTTCATCTTCGTAGATTTCTTTTTCAATTAATACATTGGTAATCCCTGATTTTATGATGCGGTCAATTTTCTTCCTGATTTGGGTTATAGTGTCCAACTGAACCATTTTAGAAATGGAATCTTTAAAGATAAAATTCCCGCGTTTACTAAGTTTTGAAAAGTCTTTTTTTTCATAATCTACGTTACTTATTGGGTTGTTTAGAAATTGCCAAACAGGGTCAAAAGGGACATGGGTTTTTATGAATTTTTTTGCATTGACTAGGAAGTAATTATCTGTAAATTCATGAACATAATTGCCTTTGTAACTAAGATGTCCAGCTGCCCAAGTATTGTCCACAAAAAAGTAGCTATCATTGATTTTGACACCATTCCAAGCGTGGTCTAATTCTGAAATTTTATTACTGTCCAATTGTCGAGTATAACCTGAAATTACAAAGGACTCAATTCCAATGGATTTACACATGTAGTGAAAAAGTTGGGCATAATGTCCACAAACGCCTTTTCGAGTTTTTAAGGTTTCATCTACCATTTCCTTATAAGAGCCATATTGAAATTCACTATTGATTTGGTCTAAATCATATTTAATATTATGAGTAATCCAAATGTAGAGAGCTCTTATTTTTTCATCATCATTTTTTAGTTCAGAAGTCAGGTATTTCGCAATTTCCTCAGTAGTTTTTAGTGAATCAGGAACGCTTTTTGATTCCTTGTCAATTTTTTCATATTTAGGATTGCTCCAAAGATTGGTAAGTGAAAAAAGAAGAATTATGATGTAAAAGTATTTCGTCATGTATGTTTTTTCAGCTTATGCCTAACGTTCCGGCTAAGCGTAGTGCGGAAGTAAGGAAACTCTTCGTTTCCGTCTTAGCACGTAGCTAAAGCTTATTGTTTTGATTTATTTTTTCTATGCTAAAGCTAAATCCATAAGATTTAGCGACTTTATAAATATACACAGACCTTTCGTTTTTGCCCTAAAGTCCGCATTACGTTTAGGCATTGTTACCACACGTTTTTACACGGTTCTATTTGTCCGATTAATAAATTCAGTCAGTTTTTCAGGTTCAGTTTTCGCCTTCTCCATAATTCCGATATTACTAAGTATAAAACTTGTGAAAATTTCATTCGGTTTTTCACTCCGATTATTTTTTTTCATACTTGAGTTAAACATAAAAGACCTAATTGTTTGAATTGGTCCCCAAGGAATTCCCCACCAACCTAATAATGCAGATTTCATATTTGCTTTGCTATGCATTTCATCAAGGCAATTTGAGCATGCAACTTTTAAAGATTTCTCATAGTTTGTCATTATTAACATACTAACTACTCGACCAACCATTGTTGCGTTTACTTTTTGAGTTTTTGAATTACATTTAGGACAAGGATGATTTCTTAAAATACCACAGTATTCATTAAATTCGGATTCTGTTAATTCCTTTGTTTGAGAATCAACGCTGTCAATTAAATTCAGATTGAGATTTCTTTTTTTAATTTCTGCTTTTAATATATCAAGAACTTCTGGTCTTAAAGAACCAGCCTCTTCTGATGCTATTTTTTCGATGTTATAATCATCAAAATTTTTATAGTTTTCTTTAATATCTTTTAAATCCATTCTGTTTTTTCAAATGTGTGGTAACGGGAGTTTGCGCAGCAACTCCATTTCGAATAAAAATAAATGATTTGTTTTGATTTATAGGACCCTAAGCGAAGGTTTTATAGCCGGTTCTTTTGTGGTAAACTAAATTTCCAAGAAAAGCAAAGTCGCCCAAAATGGCTGAAATGGCTCCGAATAGGGCAAAAAATATGTCGACAAGCCTTTTGAGCCTGTCCTTCAACACTTTTGGGTCAAGAATGGACACAAGTCTGCTAAGGTTGTAGCATATCATGATCAGGTTTACCTCGGAGAGCACGTTCTGTTTTCCTTTCATCAATGTATGGGTGAAGCCCCATTGTCTTTTGATGGTCCCGAACTGGTGCTCGGTGATCTGTTGCCTGAGCCTATAATATTCCGGATTTTCCTCCACTCTTTTCTGGTTTTCCTCCAAGGCCTCCTGATAAATGGAGCGCTCTATGAAGCGTCCGTTCTTGTTCGTGGTACAAAGGTGCCTTACGGGGCAGACCTTGCAGGCCTGTCGGTTCTTGTAATGCTTGACCTTGTGGCCCGCCTTATTGTAAACGGTTCCATTGGTCACCAATATCTGTCCGTCGGGACAGGTATAGGTATCCATTTCCCTGTCGTATTTAAAATCGACCATGGGATAAAGGCCGTTGTGTTGGGAAGAATGCTCCTTTGGGGATGAGTAAGTTGTTATCCCGTTCTTGGTGCAGATGTCCAGGTGTTTGCCCGTGGTGTACCCTTTATCGGTAAGTGTCCTCATTTTTTCCACGCCCAAAAGTTGCTTTGCATCGAGTGCCATGGGCGAAAGTGCGTGTGTATCGTTTACGGTGCCCGTGTCGTTGTTGACGAAGAGTTTGTATTTTGCATCACACCCTGCCTGCACGTTATAGCCCACATTGATTATGTTGCGGTGCAGTACTACCGATCTGGCATCGGGATCGGTAAGGCTGATCTGTCGTTCCCCACTGGTGCGCAGCTCTTCCCCGATGTTGCGGTATCTTTCCTTCTTCGATTCCTGGTAGGCAATTTTGTCCTGTATTTTTTCGGTATCCGAATCTCCGTCCTCGGCATCAAGTTGTTGTTGGTATTCCAGTATCTTGTTGTCTATGTACTCGATATGGCGGTCGATCTTGTTCTGGTTGAAGTTGTTCTTCAGGGCGTTCTGGGCCCTTATCTTGAAGGAGTCGATGGCAATGGTCTCGCCTTCGATTAGTTCCCAATCCTTGAGCAGCACCACAAAATACCTGAATGCCCCTTTGAAGGCTTTTGGGTTACGCTTTCTGAAATAGGCTATTTTCCTTGCGGACGGCCTTAGTCCCTTCAGGAGCCATATGACCTCGAGGTTTACCTTGCAGGCATGTTCCAATTGGCGGGAGGAGCGCAGTTTGTTCTTGTAGCCGTAGAGATAGAGTTTGAGCATGTCCGAGGAACGATATGGTGGCCTGCCCTCGTTGTTCAGCACGTCCCTGAACCCCAGGTCGCCCATTGGGAGGATATCCACGAACATATCGACGATCCTTGCCCACGAATCGGGACCCAGGCAGGATTCGAAATCCATCATTACGAGTTGGTCCCTGTCAAAACCTGTTATAAAATCCATACCATTAAGATAATCAATATCAATACGTTATGGTATTGGCCGTGCTAAAGGAAATCAACAAAGTTATTAAGAAAGGGTAGGTTTTTGCGCAGTCTGACGGTTGGGCTAAGCGTAGTGCGGAGGCAAGGAAACTTTTCGTTTCCGTCTGCGCACGAAGCTAAAGCTTATTGTTTTGCTTTTCTTTTTTTGTTTCAAAGCTAAATCCATAAGATTTAGCGACAATATAAATATACACAGACCTTTCGATTTAGCCCTAAAGTCCGCATTACGTTTAGGCTGTGTTGTGTGTAGTTTTTTCCGTGCAGTTAAGTTTTTATATGTTTCCAGCACGAGTAAAAAAGTCCATAACTTTTTTATCGTTAAGCAAGTCTTTAACATAAACGTCCATTTCTTCTGATGACATTATGGGCGATTCCAATTGTAGCGACCTAAAAGTGCCATCTTTTTGGGGTGCGATTAAAATTATTCGACCAATTTTTAAATCAAACAGTCGCATATTCACAATTGCGTATTCTTTTCTGTCTGCGGTCAAAAAAGCTGTAAAATCAATTGTGTTGGACTTAGTTTTTATAAATCCTTGTCCAGAATAGTGCGGATGGTTCCTCGAAGTTGCGTTTACATTAGTATGAGTAAATTTCTTGGTGTCTACCGAGTCCGTGAGTCCAAGAATTGTGAAGTATACCTCATTAGGTTTATTTGGAATATATTTTTGATTGACAGCACTTTTAGTTACAAACAATGAGTGATGGATAATTGTTTTGTCTTTTAATTTTATTCCTTTCCAATCTCCCGAATTACCTAATCCAACAAATGTACTATCCGCAAAATCATAGTCTGGAACAGGAAATACTCCATTAACCATGGGTCTATCGTTTAACCTGATATTCTCAATATCCGCATTCCACGTTTTCACGCTTAATTTAGTGCTATCATTTCTGTTTTGGTTATGAATTTTTTCCTTTTCACTATTCCATTTAAATCCTTCCCTTTTTTCTTGTCCCTTACAGCCAATCAAAAGAATTAAGCTAAGAAAAGTCAAGATTTTGAATGGTTTGCACATTTTTTCAAAATTACACACAACGGTCTTGTATAAGAATAGTGGCGGTTTTACGACCACCACTTTTTCAGTTTAGACCAAAAATTATTGTTATTAATATCTTTTATTTTGGCAGAATTTCCGCCATTATTTTTATACGTTGTTGTAAGCAGTTTTTCTTTAATCCGCTTATGAATAGAATCAAATTTCTCAGCTATTTTTAAGTATTCATCACTCCAACCATTTGACATTGCTAATTCTTGATAAGTACTGGTCGGTAAAAATTCCACCATTATTTTCTCAAGAGTATCAAAGTCCAAAAGTTCTATTTGTTTTTGGTCAGTGTCAAGTTCTTTTGTCAAAATTTCGACATTATCAAATCCTGCCCATACAGTATCAGTTTCATCATTAATTCTTGATTTGATATTAGCCACTATTTCCGAAACTTCTTTAAAATCCGAATAAAATGGAATTTTGGATTTGAAGTAGTCTTTGGTTTCCAAATCGCAATTTTCATTCATTTTAATTAAAGCGTTTTCTCTATATTCTTTTGATACAAGTCTATCGGAAATCAATTTTACATCCTGTTCAAATTCGTCAATCTGCGACCAATCATTGTCAGAAATCAATTCTTTTTCAGTCGATTTTCCAACACGAGCCAAATGGTCAATGTCTCCGCCAAATTTGTTATATATTTTTATTTTTTCAATGGTCAACATTGGTTTGTCTTAATTGCTTACAACAATTGTATATAGTAACAAGTTACTATATTTCTATTTTAGAAATACTAATCTAATGGATTTTTAATTTTCTTAAAGGTATTGGTCGCCACATGGGTGTATATTTCGGTCGTCTTGCTGGAGCCATGACCTAAAAGTACTTGAATCTGTCTAAGATCTGTACCTGATTCCAAAAGATGTGTTGCAAAACTGTGCCGTAATACATGTGGGGTAACGGTATCTCTTATACCTGCTTTTGCTGCTGATTTTTTAACGATGTTCAATACACTTTCTGCGGTATATTTTGATGCCTTTCTTCCCTCGAATAAATAATCTTGCGGCTTCCACTCTCTGTAATAAAGACGGAGATCATCCAAAGCGGATTTTGATAATAAGGTATACCTGTCCTTATTGCCCTTGCCGTCCTTTACCCTTACAAGCATTCGCTTACTATCAACATCCGAAATTTTAAGGTTCAAAAGTTCACTCCGTCTTAGACCTGAACTGTACAAAAGCTTTACAATGCACCTATGCTTGATATTATTGGTGTTCTCGATAATTGAAATGATCTCCTCCTTTGATATTACCTTGGGTAGCTTGGACTCCTTTCTTGGACGTTCTATTTCATAAAATCGGTTCGGCATGCCCAATACTACCTCATAATAGAATTTAATGGAATTGATTACTTGGTTTAGATAAGAATTGGATACGTTACGATGAATAAGCTTTTGAAGAAACGCTCTAATATCCCTTTCGTCAATGGCGTTCAGTTCCTTATGCTTATAATGATTTATAAACATTTCAAAGAACGAAACATAGGTGCGCACGGTGCTATTGGCATATTTTTTTAGTTCAAGTTTTAGAAGGTACTCTTCGGGACAACATCTAAATTGGGGTATGGGTTTCCTCTTGCGGTACCATTCCACATCTATTGCCTCATTGGTCGTCTTTAATGGTTTGTTGGTCAAGAATCGATTATAGTTTATCCAAACTTCACCTTTAAATGTGTTAAAGATAATGCCAAGGTTAGCTTTGGTATTCTCAATATAGGCCATATTGTACCGTTTACTCCATCTGGGGCCAGGTAGCCCTTTGATTAAATTTTGTATCAACCTATCCGGATAAAATTTGATGCCTATCATCTGTTGCCCCTTGATCATAAGATGATATAAGGTTATGGATTTTATATGCGGTGTATAAGAAGAAGCCATACTATTGAATTAATGGATAAAAGGGCAATTTATAGGATAGAATTGATTTAATCGTACCTTAAGCGAATAATGTTCGTATATACAACCACTTAAATTTAACAGGGATGAGATTACAGCATGAATGTATATATTGTAAAAAGCAACTTACAGGTAGAACGGATAAAAAATATTGCAACTTACACTGCAAGAGCGCCAACCAGTACCAAAAGGAAAAACAGAACCCGGAACGGTTTTATAACAAAGTGGACAATCAACTAAAACTCAATAGGAAGATTTTAAAGGAATACAACAAGGGAGGAAAGGTAACGATACGGTCTAATGTGTTATTGGAATTAGGATTTAATCCTAAATTTATTACACACTATTGGAAAAATCAAAAAGGAGAGGTATATCTATTTGTTTACGAATACGGATTTTTGAGCAAGAAGGATAACGGAAAAGAAAAGTATGTCTTGGTCATTTGGCAGGACTATATGGCGGTAGGGCTATAGGGCTGATCGTAAAAAAGTTTGCTTTTTTGCTGATTTTCTTTATGCGTTTTCGGAATCAACACTGAATCTACAAATGTCGTTTGCAATATGCATCTTCTAAATCTTGCGCTTGATCCCAGAATACAACTCCACATTCCTTACAATTTCTTCTGCCCTGAATAGCCAAATATTTATATAGGGTAGGTTTTGATTTAATACCTACCAATTTCATGATGTCGACAATAGGCAATTTATTCTCTTGGTAATATGTTGCAGCCAGCATCGCCTTTTGTTTAGCTTCTTTACCAAGCCCCTTTTTACGACCCAGTTGTATACCCCTTCTTCTTGCACTCTTAAGACCGGCAGTGGTCCGCTCTATAATTATATCACGTTCCAGTTGGGCTACGGCACCGAACAGTGTAATTATAAATTTGCCGTGCGCAGAAGTCGTATCAATGAACGGGTCATTAATACTCTTGAATTTAACACCAAGTTTCTCGAACTGATCGACCAATTTTAACAGGTGGGAAATACTCCTGGCAATTCGGTCCAGTTTCCAGACGATTACCGTATCCCCTTCCCTAAGTTTAGAAATCATCAGATCTAAATCATGGCGTTCTGACTTGGCGCCGGAGGAAACATCCCTGTAGATATTTTTCTCGGTGACACCTTCTTTTAAAAGTGCATCTATTTGTAAACTGGGATTTTGGGTTTTGGTGCTGACCCTTACATAACCAAAAAGCATAACGAGTATAATTATAGCTCTAAAAATAAACTATTAAATTATACCGATAAAATGAACCGCAATTTATTTAAAATTCGATTTGATTAAAAAGTTCAATAAAACGGTCGTTTGTTTATACTTTTTTAGTTCCGTAAAACGTGAATTACCGGAACTATTAAAAAGAACGACAAATGGAACTGGATAAGGATTTGTTTGACGCGAATATCGATAGTGCCGAAAAACGGCCGTTTTTTGGGACTGTTCAATCTCAATGGCTTTGATTTAGATAAGACAAAATGATATATAGCAAGAATCGGGTTTCTAACAGATAACGATATGAATATCTTTGATGTATTATATCAAAAACCATGAACGAACAAGAATATTTGAACTACGGACGAATTGCGAATGCCATAACCTATATCAAGGAGCATTATAAGGATCAGCCTTCACTTAATGAAGTAGCTGAAAAGGTTAGCTTAAGTCCTTTCCATTTTCAACGGCTCTTTAAGGAATGGGCAGGTGTAAGTCCAAAGAAGTTCCTGCAATACATAAGTGTGGAAAATGCCAAAAAAATTCTTGACGTGCAAAATTCCACATTGTTCGATACCACTATGGAAATCGGCCTCTCCGGAACCGGAAGACTTCACGATCTTTTCGTTAAAATAGAGGGGATGACACCGGGGGAGTACAAAAATGGTGGAGAGCAACTTATTATTAACTATAGCTACGCCCAAAGCCCGTTCGGTATTGTTATGGTTGCATCAACTGAAAAAGGTCTTTGCCACGTTGCTTTTATAGACGATGAGGAGAAGGCGTTTTATGGCTTAAGAAAAAGGTTTCCCAATGCCAAGTACTATCAAAGAGTCGACCAATCACAAGTGAACGCACTTATGATATTCGCCAATGATTGGAGCCATATATCAAATATAAAGTTACACCTAAAAGGAACTGATTTCCAGTTAAAAGTTTGGGACGCTTTGTTGAAAATACCTATGGGGCAGCTTTCGTCCTATGGGAAAATTGCAGAACAGCTACAAAAACCAAAGGCATCGAGAGCGGTAGGAACTGCAATCGGAAGTAATCCTGTGGCCTTTCTTATACCTTGCCATCGTGTAATACAGGCATCGGGGAATATTGGGGGGTACGCTTGGGGCAATACGAGAAAGACCGCTATGATCGGTTGGGAAGCCTCAAAATAGAACCAATCCATTAAATCCTTAAATCATAGGAAAAAATATAGGTGGCGAAGCCATGCCTTACTGGTAACCTTAATATTCATTTCAAGATACAAATTTAAACAAACAACATTATGGAAAAAAAGACATTTATTTTGATTCACGGGTCATGGCATAGTGCATGGAACTGGCACAAAGTAACTCCCTTACTGGAAAGTGAGGGTCATGTTGTGCATGCTATCGACCTGCCAGGAATGGGAAGGGACAAAACCCCAATCGAAGAGGTGAAATTTGAACGGACAGTTCAAAAACTTTGCGATCTCATAGACGGTATCGAGGGCAAAGTTATTTTGGTAGGACATAGTAAAAATGGTATCATGATTTCACAAGCCGCAGAATACCGCCCGGACAAGATAGAGAAGTTGATTTATCTGGCGGCTTACCTGATTCCCGATGGAAAGACCCAAAAAGAATACTCGGTTCAAGATACCGAAGGTTGGCTAAAGGGGTATGTCGACATTCATGAAGATACCAAGTCGCACACTTTAAAAACCGAAATTTTCAAAGAAGGTCTTTACCACGATTGTGATGATGATATTACTGAAATGGCAAATGTAATACTAAGCAATGAACCCATAGAATCAGGTAATGCCACACTTAAACTTAGTAAGGAAAGTTTTGGAAGTGTACCACGTTTCTATATTGAATGTTCCGAAGATAGGGCGGTAACCCCTTTTATTCAACATAAAATGTATACCGAAACACCTTGTTCAAAAGTATATAGCATGGAAACAAGCCATTCTCCGTTTTTTAGCGAACCAAGAGAACTAGCGGATATATTTATAGAAATCGCCTTGAAAAGCGAACCTAAAGGGTAGTCTATAACTTAGTACGGTGGGTTCATCAAATGGCAAAATTTCAACTATTTTAAAATGACCGATAAAATAAATTCCTTGGATTGGAATACCATTACCGAGGAAATGCATTCACAAGGATATGCATTAGCATCTGAAATATTGACTTCAAACCAATGCAAGGAGATCATACATTTATACGAAAATCAGGATTTGTTCAGGAAGACCGTCGTTATGGAACGACATAGGTTCGGGAAAGGGGAGTATAAATATTTTGATTATCCGCTGCCGCAGGTCATACAAGAACTTAGAGAAACTATTTACGCCCGATTATCACCAATAGCCAACCAATGGATGAAGGCTCTAAGAATGGATACGTTGTTTCCAAATTCGTTACTGCTCTTACAGAAGTTATGCCAAGCGAATGACCAAAAAAGACCGACACCGCTTCTTTTAAAGTACGAAGCTGGGGGTTTCAACACCTTGCACCGGGATTTGTACGGTGACGTTTATTTTCCGATCCAGACGGTTTTCTTCCTCAATGAACCCGACGTAGATTACACGGGTGGCGAGTTTGTACTGACCCAACAAACACCAAGGGCACAATCAAAGGCCATTGTCCTCAAACCCAAAAAAGGTGATATGTTGGTTTTTACGACCAACTTCCGTCCGATAATGGGCACTAGGGGATATTATCGGGCCAATATGAAACACGGTGTTAGCGAAATCATAAACGGGGAAAGACATACGCTCGGAATAATTTTTCACGATGCGCTTACTTGAACGGATGATAGAGCACGAGGAGATAAGTGACTTTTCACTAAAAAAAAGTATAAAAAACCACCGCATTCAATACGGGGGAAATAAAAAATTAAAAATCTACGGCAGGCTGGATTGTTCCAGCGGTAAGCGTATGAAAAAAATGAACCGCGTATTTTTCGCTACCGTTGATGATGCCATCCAGAACGGGTACAGACCTTGTGGACATTGTATGAGGGAAACCTATAAAGAGTGGAAAGATGGAACTGTTCGATAGATCGTTCGACCCTAGGTCAAACCTACTTCCCAAGGACGGCACGGTAAATTATTATGGCAAAATCCTAAATTGGGGAAACGCCGATTTATATTTAAAGACCCTGCTCCATAAAATCCCGTGGAAAAGTGATGAAGCCGTCATTTACGGAAAACGGATAGTTACCAAAAGAAAGGTGGCATGGTATGGAGACATGCCCTATGCATATACCTATTCGAATACCACCAAATATGCGCTCAATTGGACAAACGAACTCTTGGAACTAAAGGAATCGATAGAGCGTACGACCGGTGAGAAATTCAACTCCTGTCTTCTTAATCTTTACCATAACGGTAATGAGGGTATGGCTTGGCATAGTGATGCGGAAAAGGATCTGGTGAAAAACGGGGCAATAGCATCCCTAAGCCTGGGTGCGGAAAGAAGATTTCTGTTCAGGCATAAACTCACCGACGAAAAGCGGGAACTTTTATTGGAGCATGGAAGCCTTTTGGTAATGAAGGGTGCTACACAATCCAATTGGCTGCACAGACTACCTCCTACGAAACGAATTACAGACCCTCGCATAAATCTAACTTTTAGAACCATCGACAAGAAATAATAAAGCTTTCATCGTATGGATTTTTATTTAAGAATAGTTTTAAAAGTCCCACAAACATAAATCTCACTTACTAAAGACATTCCGCAAGAATTGGGTTTCGGAATGCTTGTACAAGTTCTTTATTTGTGGTTTACAAACAACTAAAGAACTTATGAAATACACATTGTTACTGCCGATATTATTACTTACTTATTCAACCTTAGCACAAGATATCTTCGAACCACCTATCGATAAGTTATCTGTATCTGCAGTATATACAGAAAGTGTAATAAACATTGACGGTAAACTTTCCGAGGCAAACTGGAACAAGGCAGTCGCTCTGACCGATTTCGTGCAGGTAGAGCCGAATCAAGGAGAAAGTTCCGCATTCAGAACGGTAGTAAAAATTCTTTATAATGAAAAAAACCTTTATATAGGAGCCTATTGTGAGGATTTAGAAGGCACTAAGGCTATCCGGGTTCCCGATCTTACCCGGGATTTTCCCTTCCGCTCAAGTGATACATTTGCCATTGGTATCGATGGATTTTTAGATGAACGCAATAGCATTACCATTGCAACCAATCCCTATGGAACACAGAAAGACTATTTATCGTTTGATGACACTTATTTTGATGCGGAATGGAACGGTTTGTGGAAGGTTCGGACAACACGAACCGATAAGGGGTGGTATGCTGAATTCCAGATTCCATGGAAATCCATTCGATATGGTAATACCGCAGAAAGTGACTCAAAATGGGGAATCAATTTTGTAAGACTTAGACGAAAAAGCAATGAGATTTCCACTTGGTCTTCCTATCCTAGGGCATTTGGTTTTAATCGTTCGGAATATTTTGGATTATTGACAGAGGTAAGACCACCAGAGCCAAGCACAAACATTCAAGTTAATCCGTATGTACTCTCAGATTTTCGAGAAACCAAGAGTAATGGGGAACTAACAACCTCCAATACAGATTATACATTAGGAGGCGAGCTTAAATGGGCGCTTAACTCAAATACCTTATTGGATTTGACAATAAATACCGATTTTGCGCAAGCTGAGGCCGACCGCCAAGTAAATAATATTAGTAGATTTTCTGTTTTCTTTCCCGAAAGAAGACAGTTTTTTTTAGAGAATGCTTCATTATTCGGTACAGGGTTATATAGTTCCAACGGAGTTTCAGGTAATTTGAGTATCATTCCATTTTTCAGTAGAAGAATCGGGTTGGACACTTCAGGTAAGCCAGTCAATATAGATGGAGGTCTGAGGTTGGTACATCGTTCTGCTAAATCCAATTTTGGTGTCTTGGGAATACGGGAAGGAAGCTCTGAGGATATTGACGGTAGCTACAACTTTGTTGGACGCTATGTCCATAATTTCGGAAAACAGAATCGACTAGGAGTAATTGCTACAACAAAAATTGAGGATGAAAAGTCTAATGTTGTAGGCGGCATAGATGGTTTTTTTAGACTCGATAAATCCAATAGTATCGGTGTAATGGGATTAGCTTCAACAGATTCTGATACAGATAATTTCGGATTGGGCGGCTATGTTCAATATCGATATGATACCAATGGGGTGAATGCTTGGTGGACAGAATCATATTTAGGAGAACGGTTCAACCCGGAACTGGGATTCATTTCGCGCACCAACGTAATTGCCACAAGTCCTGGGATAACTGCTAATTACAGAGGTAAAAGGCTTCCTTTCAAAAATGTCATCAGGGCGTTCAGGCCACAGCTAGCCGCAAATTGGTTTCATGAGGCGTCTACGAGCGACCTTTCCGAAAGAGAGATAGCTGTCAGTCCCTTATCGATCGAGGCACAAAATGGTGCCGTTATAAGTTTTACAAGTCTATTTATTCGCCAAAACATAAGCAACTCATTTTCCCTATTAAATGAAGAGATTGGGATTGGGGTATATGATTATACTAGATATAACCTAGGGCTATCCACCGATCCTTCGAGTAAAGTATCCACAATCCTTAACTATGAGTTTGGGGATTTTTATAATGGGAAATTAAATAGTATAAATGCTTCCTTGACTTTGATACCGATACCTCATTTTTTCCTAAAAGGAAGCTTTAATAGAAACGAGTTCAAGACATTGGGCACGGTCAACTCTTCGGGAATAGTAAATCTTTATACATTGGAAGGAAGAATATTTCTTAATCCTAGATTTAGTTTGAATGGACTGTATCAGCGTAATGACCAAAATAATTCTGATTTCTACAATCTTAGACTTTCTTGGGAATATAGTCCACTTTCATATTTGTACTTAGTTTTCAATTCGAATCAAAATACTACGCAGATGGATACTTTTCTAGAGAGACAGGCTATCGTTAAAGTTAGCTTTCTTAAGCAGTTTTAACGAATTTGCATTAGTCCCGTAAAAGGAACCTTTTTCGGGACAAGGTTTATTTCCCTAACTTAGAACAACAAAAATCCCAATTGGCCCAGGAAGAAGAAAATATTGAACTTACGGATGCTATCAAGGAAGAACTTGATAGAAGACTGGAACGCCACAGGGACGGGACCGCAAAGTACTATTCATGGGAAGAAGTCAAAAAAATGCTGGCAGAAAAAAGAAATAAGAAATAAACATCCCCAAGGCCGCATTGTTTTTTATCTTGATGAAAAACGATTATTATGGCCCGAATCCAACTATTCAAGGATGAAGAAATCGATGCTTTTGACACTCCTCCTTTACTTTCCGATAAAGAGCGGAGAGCTCTTTTTACCTTGCACGAAATCAAGGAAAACAGAATCCATTTTCGCAAAAAATTAGCAAAACTAGGCTTCATTCTTCAAATGGGGTATTTTAAGTACGGGAGGAAATTCTACACACCCGACCAGTTCCGAGAGGAGGATATAAAATATGTGACGACGCTCCTTAGGCTCAAAAAGAAACCGGAGATTTCGAAATATAAGAGCAGTACCTATGCAGAGCACCGACCCAAGATATTGGGCGTACTGGCCCATCTTCCATTTAACGAGAACACGTTAATGTTCGAAAACGAGGCAAGGGCACTTGTAAGAACATCTTTGAGGCCAAAGGACATATTCCATTCCCTTATCGATTTTTTGGACGAACGCAGGATCGAGCGGCCCAAGTACTATCTTTTCGCGGAGGCCATCAGGAACTCCCTGAACTCATTCGAAAAGGAACTTGCAGATCAACTGGAAGGGTTACTTAACGTGCAACAAAAGGAAACGCTGGACAACCTTATGAAGCTCGTATCGGGAAATGAAGCCCCCGGTCCTAAAAACCCTTACCTGATGACCAAGCTCAAAAAACCGAACCAAGAGTTAAAGGTTAGCAAGATCAGGGAAAGCCTTGAGGACTTCGCGATTATCAAAGACCTACATTCCAATTTTATCCATACGGTTGAAAACCTTGGAATTTCAAACGAATTGTTGAACTATTATGCCGTTTGGGTAATAAAGGCCGAACATATACAGTTTGAAAGCATTTCCAAAAACTCAATGAAAAGACTTTACCTAATTGCTTTTATAGTATATCAGTTCCGGCTCAGACAGGATGTTTTCGTGGACACTATGCTGCAATGCGTACAAAAATATCTAAACGACACCGAGAAAAAGATTTCCAGGGATTTTCTCAAACAGGAAATCAAAGGTTCCAAAGGGAGAAAACCAAGTTTTGCAGGCCTTAAGAATATCGTCCTATCATCCAAATATCAGATCCAAGAGGCAAAGAACATACTTTACTCGAATGGATATGATGAAACTGAAAAGGTCGAGCTCTTGAAGCAACTGATACCCATCAGGGCGAAATCTCTTCAAGACGAGCTTCTTGCCGAAATTGAAAGAATCGATTCATTGAGTATTAAAGGTCTTAGGGATAGGATGTACTATGGACAGCTTTCCGAAGGCTACCTAAGAATACGAAATAGGGTCGGCCGAATTCTATTGGCTTTAGAGTTCAATAAAGAAACATCCGATGGCCCGATTATGGAGGCCATATCGGATTATCAAGAACGAAATGGCAGGTTTACGATAAAATCGCCGATGGGCTTTATCAGCGACAAGGAGAGAAAATGGGTATTGGCTACCAGCGGAGCGGATAGGGCCAATCTTTATAGGGTAATCCTTTTCAAAGAGGTCTGCAACCATATCAAAGCAGGGTCGTTGAACCTGAAACATTCGGAAAAGTACAGATCCATTGATGAGTATCTTATCCATGCAAAAACGTGGAAGCGGGATAAAAAAGTACTTCTGGCCAGAGCCAATCTCCAACATCTAAAGGGGTTCGACTCTTTTTTGAAATCCTCAAAATTGGAACTTGAAAAGCAATACACCAACACAAATGAAAATGCCAAGACCGATAAGAACCTGAAAATCGGTAAGGACGGAAAACCCCGTGTGATAACGCCAAAGTCCAAAAAAATCGAATCGGAGGGATGCCTGGAAATTATCGGACAGGACAACTACCTTCCTTTGATCAACATACTTACCGATGTTGGCCGCTCATCGGATATCGTACAGTCCTTTTCCCATTTCAGTAGAAAGACAACTACAAAAAAGCTCTCCGAAAACATACTATATGCCGGAATCATGGGACTTGGTTGCAATATCGGGGTAAGAAAGATGGGGAAAATATCGAAGGGGGTGGGTCCGGACAGATTGGACTATGCCGTACGATGGTATTTCAGCAAACAGAATATCGATGACGCCAATCGCAGGATCCTGGCCCTGACCGAAAAACTATCACTTCCCAAAATTTTTGTAGAGGATTCAAAAAAACTTCATTCCTCAAGTGACGGTCAGAAATACGGTGTATCGGTTCCATCGTTGCATGCCCGCCATTCCTACAAATACTTTGGTCTTGGAAAAGGGGTATCGGCCTATAGTTTTATCGACGATAGGAACAGGTTGTTCTATAATACGGTAATAAGTACTTCGGAGAGGGAGGCCGGTTACGTACTCGATGGTCTGATGCACAACGATGACATTGAGAGCGATGTCCATTCCACGGATACCCATGGTTATAGTGAAATCGTATTCGGACTCTGTAATTCACTTGGTGTCTTTTTCGCACCCAGAATAAAAAACTACAAAGACCAGTTGCTCTACACCTTTAAGGAAAACAGCAGGAAACATTATGAAAAAAATGATTTTATGATTTTACCATCAAAATCGTGCGTTATACAAGAGGCCGTGTTGAGTTCACAATGGGAAAATATTCTCCGATTGCTTTGTACCATAAAATTGAAACAGGCAAAAGCTTCGGACATATTGTCCCGGCTCAGTTCATATTCAAAACAGCACCCGTTGTATAGGGCATTAAAGGAACTGGGGAGGATATTCAAGACCATATTTATATTGCGGTATCTTACCGAAACCCCTTTGCGGCAGTCAATCGAGAAACAACTTAATAAAGTGGAATTGTCCCACAGATTTGCAAAAGCGGTGTTCTTTGGCGAGAACCAAGAGTTTAAGGTAAGTACCAAGGATGAACAGGAAATCGCGCTGTCATGCAGGCATTTGATTCAGAACTCTATAATCCTTTGGAATTATATGTCGGTTTCCCAAACATTGTCCACCACGACGGACGAAGGGGAATATAATAGAATACTCGGTTTACTAAAGGGTAGCTCGATTATGACATGGCAACATATAAATATGTTGGGAGAATATAATTTTGAAATAAAGGGAAGGAAGCTACCATTTGATATGCAGAAAATATTGGATTTAAAAATATCGGCATAACTGACTGTATTTCAATCAACAATAAATCTATACCGGAAATTTTGTCCTATTTTTGGAATAGAGCCAATGTGTTCTTTTTCATAGAATAAAAATTTTGGATTTTTTCACTTTAAAAATCAAGAAACATATGAACACACAACGTAGAAATCTTGCGAAACTACTATCGTTAGGAGCATTGTTTCCTGCTCAAGCGGCTTATTCTTTAAATAATATTTTAGAATCTATACCCGCAGATTCAAGTAATCAATTATTACAGACACTAGGGGAAAAAGGAATAGAAAAACTGTTTAAAAAAGCTGTGGTATATGACGGTTTGGTCATTTCACGTAATTGGAATGATGATTCTTTTAAAGCTTTGGCTGAATCTGGCTATACCGGTTTTAATGCTTCTTTAGATTCTGGGAAACTTGAAAAATCTCTAAAGAGTATAGAAGAATGGAAACAAATTATCAGTAATAATCCAGATAGATTATTGTTAACCAAAAGTGCCGACGATATCGTTACTGCCAAAAAAGAAGATAAAGTGGCCGTAATGTTTGGTTTTCAAAGTTCTAGAATGTTAGAAGGCTCTATTAAAAATTTAGATACACTTTACGAGGCTGGTATGCGATGGATGCAACTTACATACAACTCTCGTAACTTAATTGGAGATGGGAGTACAGAAAGAACCAATGTAGGGTTATCTGATTATGGTCTTGAGGTTGTAGAGCGAATGAATGAACTGGGAATCATTATTGATCTTTCGCACTGCGGTAAGCAAACAACAAGTGATGGAATAGCCTTTAGTAATTCTCCAGTTTCCATAAATCACTCTATGTGCGAGGCTCTTCATAAAAATCACCCACGATCTAAAACGGATGAGCAGATAAAGGCTATGGCAGATAAAGGGGGTATAATAGGTATCATATGCCTGGGGTATATGATTGGACCTAACCTAGGTACAGATACAACTTTAGAAACTTATGTAGACCATATAGACCATGCAGTTAAAATTGGTGGAATTGACCATGTAGGTGTAGCTGCTGATTTTGCTATACAAGGGCTAGAAGCTACGGGAGCAACACGAGAAAACTGGTACGTGCCTAGACTAACTAGATTTAAACCTTCATACAAAGTACAATGGCCGCCATGGATTCCTGAACTAGATAAACCTGATAGATATTTGCAGGTTGCAAAGATCCTTGACAAAAGAGGTTATAGTACCGGAGATATAGAAAAAATATTAGGTCAAAACTGGATTCGTTTCAACAAGGAAGTTTTAAAACCATAAAATAGAGATTTGAAAATATTTCTCCTAACCTAGCAATTAAAATACACATTTATGAATAAAAGTAGTTTTTATATCGTCCTTATTTTTGGAATACTCTTTTCGTGCAAAGATAATGACACATCAAAAACGGAAATAAAAACGATTTACGATGTGGTATTTCGTGAAAACCTTGCAGGTACATATGAAAAATGGAGTACTGGCGATAATAGTTTTAATTTTTATTACACCTATACAGATAGAGGTCGTGGACCAGAGGTTACAGAGAAAATTACTCTGAATAATCAAAATTTTATAGTGTCAGATTCTATTATAGGTGTGAATTATCTAAAAGATTCTATTAGCGAAAGCTTTATAGGTACAGGTAGTACCGCTTCTTGGAAAAACCCCATGAGTGAAGATAAAGGTGATTTTAATGGCAACCAACTATATTTTAGACATGACGGTTCACCTGCTGTCTATGAAATTCTTGCGCAACTTTTACTAAAGTCTGAGGATGAAAAAATTAATCTATATCCTGAGGGTGAAGTAGAGTTGGTTGATAATTTTTCAATAACTCTTTCTGATAGTACACCAATAAACCTTTTAATGGTCAAAGGTTTAGATATGAACCCGACGTATTTATGGATTCAAAAGAATGAAATGATAGCCAGTATTTCTGGTAACCTTCATATCATTAGAGAAGATTTCAAAGACTTTAGAAAAGAACTAAAATCTTTGCAGGATACCTATGAGGATAATTATCTGATTAAAATATCAAAAGAGCTTTCCCATCAAATAGATAAGACGATTATTAAAAATGTGAATGTCTTTTCTCCTGAAGGGACTATTGTATACAATCAAGATGTTTTTATAGATGGAACGGTTATCCAGTCTATAAAACCATCTAAGGGGAAAATTTTAAATGGAACTGCTCAGGTTATTGATGGTACAGGAAAAACGCTTTTACCTGGTATGTTCGATATGCATACGCACAACACAAAATTTAGAGGGCTTTTACATTTGGCAGGTGGTGTAACCTCAGTTAGGGATCTAGCGAATAATAAGCAATTGAATCAATTAAGTGAACAGTTCGATAAGAATGAGATTATAGGTCCTAATATTGTCACTTTTTGTGGTATTATAGATGGATCTGGACCTTTTGCGAACCAAAGAAATGTAGTTGATAATTTAGAAGAAGGTTTGGCTGAAATTCAATCTTATAAAGATTTAGATTATGATCAAATTAAATTATACAGTTCAATAAGGCCAGAGTGGGTAAAACCTTTAGCCGCTAAAGCGCATGAGTTAGGTATGCGTGTAAGTGGTCATATACCTGCTTATATGACAGCATCACAAGCTATCAACCAAGGTTATAATGAAATTCAGCATATGAATATGTTGTTTTTGAATTTCATGTCAGATACTATAGATACCAGAACACCATTAAGATTTACCATGGTTGCGAATCATGGGGTTGATATAGATTTAAAATCTAAGGAATATCTAGATTTTGTATCATTATTAAAATCTAAAGATATTCTAGTAGATCCTACGATGGCCATTTTTGAGAATATGTTTGTTTCTCAAAAAGGAGAACCCAGCCCAACATATAGCAAAATAATGAATAGACTACCGTTAATAGAACAGCGCGCTTTCTATAGTGGAGGCCTACCTAAAGCTGGTGAAAAGGTTGCTTTGTATAAAGATAGTTATACGAATATGCTTAATGCGTTGAACGACATGTACAAACGAGGTGTGTCTATAGTACCGGGTACAGATGGTTTACCAGGATTTTTATATCATAGAGAGTTGGAGTTATATGAAAAGGCAGGTATACCTGCTGCAGAAGTAATAAAGATGGCTACCATTAATTCTGCTAAGATAACGGGCGTTTCAGATTTTTTAGGATCTATTGAAGCGGGTAAAAAAGCAGATCTTATTCTAATAGACGGTAATCCTGTAGAAAATATCAGTGATATAAGAAGAGTAGAGTGGACGATAAAGGGAGGACATCTTTATTTCGCCGAAGAGCTTTATAACAAAATGGGTATTAAACACTTTAAATAATATATAAAATGAAAGTAAAATTAATTCTTCTTTTTTCTCTTGCGCTATCTACTGTGAATGGGCAATCACTGGAGTTTTTTACCAGTGGTAGGTTAATATTGGGTACGCATAAAGAGAGAACGGCATCTGTAGGCGTTGGCGATATAGATAATGACGGCGATGCAGATATATTAGTCGCCAACGGTCGTCACTGGCCAGGACAAAACAGAATATTCGTTAATAATGGTAGAGGGGTATTTACAGTTTCAAAAAGCTTAGGATTAGAAAGTGAAACTACGTATTCAACCGAACTTGCAGATTTTGATGGTGATGGAGATTTGGATATTGCTGTAGGTAATGACATGGCACCAAACTACATATTTCTAAACGATGGCAAAGGTGATTTTACAAGAGCTTCAAGTTTTGGGGCGGCTTATGCCCCAACAAGAAATATTGTGGTTGCGGATATTGACCAAGACGGAGATAAGGATATTCTAATAACCAATAGGGGTAAAGAGAATGAGATATGTCTGAATAACGGTGATGGAACTTTTTCTAAATCAATAGGTTTTGGAAATAAGGAAGATTCTACAATTGATGTGGAAGTTGCAGATATGAACGGTGATGGAAACCTTGATCTTATACTGGCGAATAGAGATGACCAACCTAATTTTGTGTATTTGAATGAAGGTAATTTAAAGTTTACCAAGAAAATACCATACGGAACAGGTAATGACATTACACGTTCTGTGGCTATTGCTGATATAGACAAAGACGGATTCTTAGATATTGTAACTGCAAATATCGGGGAATCTAATGTGATTTATTTTGGGGATAAAAAGCAGACTTACCAACGTAAGATAGCATTTGATCCTAGCGAAGATAAATCTTATGCCATTGCTTTAGGTGATTTGGATAAAGACGGAGATATGGATATAATCATAGCGAATGTAAAAAAATCCAACTCAGTTTTTATTAATTCTAATAACGGAAAAACTTGGGAGAAAATCACCTTGGCAGATGAAGATTTTAATACGTACGACATTACTGTTTTTGATTTAAATGGAGATGGCAAGTTAGATATTATTGAAAGTAACTCAGACGAGATAAACCGCTATTACTTCAATAGATTTACTCCTGAATTCCCATAAAAATATCAGTTTTTCTTCAATGGGATGCCTTTTTACTTTTTTCTTCCTGTCATCCCATTGATTTTTTCTGATTGATATTCCGGAATCCAAATATTGTACATCTTTTTTAGAAGTCTCCATTTTGAGCCGTATCATCTGAGTACCGTTCTTCTTAATATAGTGGGAAAGATAGTAGTTGAAATTCATTTGTTCGTTATTTGTTCGGAATATGAACAAATATAAACAATTATAAAGGATTATAAAGAAAAAATCCATCTAACAAATAGGGGGTTATCTGAATGTTTAAGGGGTTTCGGAGATTTATTCTTGCATAGTATGGTACACATACTGTACGTCATCATCTTCTTCTAATTTTTCTAAAAGTTTTTCCACATCAGCAGCCTCTTCTTCGGTAAGTGCTTTTGTTACTTGCGGAATTCTTTCAAAACCTGATGATAAAATTTCAATCTCACGATTCTCCAGTTCTTTTTGTAGCGCTCCGAAGCTTTCGAATGGTCCGTAAATTAAAATTCCGTCTTCATCGACAAATACCTCTTCAGCACCAAAATCAATTAATTCTAATTCTAATTCTTCTGGGTCTAGACCTTCTGCGGGTATTCTGAAATTACAGGTATGGTCGAACATGAATTCTACAGAACCTGATGTACCCATATTGCCATTGCATTTATTAAAATAACTTCTAACATTTGCAACGGTTCTTGTATTGTTGTCAGTAGCGGTTTCAACAAGAATTGCAATACCATGTGGGGCATAGCCTTCAAAAAGCACTTCTTTATAATCACCTAAAGATTTGTCACTAGCCCTTTTTATGGCGCGTTCAACATTGTCTTTAGGCATATTTACTGCCTTGGCATTTTGTATAACTGCTCTTAGTCGAGAATTGGCGTACGGATCTGGTCCGCCTTCTTTAACGGCCATCACAATATCTTTACCTATACGTGTAAAGGCTTTAGACATTGCTGACCATCTTTTCATTTTACGTGCTTTTCTAAATTCAAAAGCTCTTCCCATGGTAAATTATTTTAAACAAATGTACAAAAACGGGCAATGTTCAGATATCATTAAATTGAATTTTCTAAACAACCAGTAAGTAATTAGTATTGATTATTAAAATTCACTTTCTATTATATCTTCTATAGTTCTAGCTAGAACAAAATCTTTTTCGGTAACTCCATTTGCATCGTGAGTGTTCAGACGAATATTTACAGTATTGTACACATTGCTCCAGTCTGGGTGATGACCTTGCGCTTCACATTCAAAGGCAATACGCGTCATAACAGAAAAGGCTTCTTTAAAATTTTTAAATTCAAAAGTGGTTTCTATGGCGCCATCCACATACTCCCATCCGTCAAGTTGACCCAAATAGTCCGCTATTTGCTGGTCAGTAAATTTTTCCATTTCTTTCATAATTGTTACTAATTTAAAACATGATGGTCAATAATATCTTGAAAAGTAAACTGTAAATTTTTAGGTAATTTATTAGTCTTTGGTAAGACTGCCAAATACCTGTCTTCATTAGTGGTATAAACCCTTTTAATAATAGCGTTAAAATTACCAACACGTTCTAGGACTTCTTTAATAAAATCTTCATGATGCGTTAAATCATTGCTGCCTAGATGGTAAATACCAGTTTTATTTCTATTGATAAGGTAATGAATTTGTTGAGTTAGCTTATCATCATTGGTGACATTTAATATCAAATTAGGGAAGACTTCAATAGGTGCATTTTCTATAATAGCCTTTTTCATTTCCTTAATTCTGGGCGAGCTATTGCCAAATACCATTGGCACCCTTAAGATAGCCATTTTATCTTTTGGCAACCTAAGAAGCATATTTTCAATTTTTATTTTTAGTCTGCCATAAACACTTTCAGACAAAGTTTTGTCCATTTCATATGATGGATATTTACTATAGGTATCAAAAACATTAGCAGATGATATAAAATAAATTTTACAATCTTCTTTAGTAATATATTCGACAATATGATTATGTGCGATTACTAAAGCAGCAAAATTTCCTCTTAATGCTGAAACTATTACTTGTGGCTTAACGGCTTCTAAAACCTCAACAATATCATCTTCTTCTAAATTATAATGCACAAATTGTTTGTTAGAGGAGAATGAATTTGCGGCATGACAATAGGTGCCATAAGTATCGAAATAATTACAAAGTTCTTTGTAAATCGCATTACCTATGAAACCGCTTCCGCCAAGAATCAATATTTTTTTAGTTTCTAATTTCAAAAAATGGAAAGTTCAGTTTCTGTAGTTAATTTCTCTAAGGCAAGCATTCCTAATTTAGAATTTCCTTTAGGGTTGAGACCAGGAGACCAAGTAGCAACACAAAATTTATTTGGTAGAAATGCAACGATTCCGCCACCGACACCACTTTTACCAGGCAGTCCAACTTCAAAAGCAAATTCACCTGCTTCATCATAAAAGCCGCACGTCAACATTATGGCATTAATACGTTTTACTTGCGATGTGGTTAGGAACGTATTATTTTTTCTACACTTTCCATTGTTCATGAACATGAAAAAAGTGTTCGTTAACTGCGAGCAACTCATGGCAAGTGAACATTGATGAAAATAAAAATCTAGAACAACGTCAACTTCATTTTTTAGATTACCATACGATTTTAAAAGGTTGGCTGCTGCAAAATTTCGGAACCCTGTTCGTTTTTCAGATTTGGCTACATCAAGATCATAAGCTATGGTGTCATCATTCGCTATATTGCGCACAAATGCTAGAAAATCTTCCTTAGCATTTTTTAATTGAGAAATCAGAATATCGGCAATTACAATAGCACCAGGATTTATCAACGGATTTCTAGGAATTCCGTTTTCTAATTCTAAAAGCGATAAATGATTGAACGGATCTCCAGAAGGTTCAACATCTACACGTTTCCAAACTTTTTCTCCAATGAGTCCTAAAGCCATAGAAAGGCTTAAAACCTTGGAGATACTTTGAATCGAAAATTTTTCATCAGATTTTCCGGCAGAAAAATTATTTTGTTGAATATCAATAAGATGTATTCCGAAATTATTAACATCAACCTTTGCTAATTCTGGAATATAATCTGCAATCTTACCTTTGTCCTTTTCATTTGATGCAGTTTCATTTATTGAGGTAAGAACACCTTGAAAATCTATCATTTACTTTTTGTAAAATGGTAATTTAACTATAGTAGCAGGTACAGCATTTTTTCGAATTTGAATATTGATTTTGCTACCTACATCTGAGAATATGGGAGGAACATAACCTAAGCCGATACCAGTACCCATCGAAGGTGACATAGTACCTGAAGTTACCACGCCTATAGTTTTACCATGACCATCTACAATGTCATAATCATGTCTAGGTATACCACGTACGTCTAGTTCAAAAGCAACTAACTTTCGTTCCGGTCCGTGTTGTTTTTCTTTTTCTAAAGCTGCAGAGTTGACAAAATCTTTATTAAATTTTGTAACCCATCCTAAACCAGCTTGAATAGGAGAGGTGTTATCGTCAATATCATTACCATAAAGGCAGTATCCCATTTCTAAACGTAAGGTATCTCTCGCTGCCAATCCGATTGGTTTAATTCCGAAATCTGCTCCCGCTTCAAAGACCTTATCCCATATTTGTTTTACCTCGTCATTCTTACAGTAAATTTCAAATCCGCCAGAACCGGTATATCCTGTTGCTGAAATAATTACATTATCTATACCTGCAAAATCGGCAACTTCAAAATGATAAAATTTTATATCAGCTAAATTAACAGATGTTAAAGATTGCATCGCTTCAACAGCCTTAGGACCTTGAATAGCTAAAAGTGAATACCCTCCAGATATGTTTTTCATATCAGCATTGAATTCATCGTTGTATGATGAAATATGATTCCAGTCTTTCTCAATATTTGAAGCGTTCACCACTAATAAATATTGTTCTTCTTTAATTTTATAAATAATAAGGTCATCAATAATACCCCCGGTTTCATTAGGTAGACAACTGTATTGTGCTCTGCCAATGGTCAATTTTGTCGCATCGTTAGATGATACTTTTTGAATTAAATCTAAGGCTTTAGGACCAGAGATTAGAAACTCACCCATATGCGACACATCAAAAACTCCCACACTTTTACGTACGGTTTCATGTTCGGCATTAACACCTTCGTATGAAACGGGCATATTATAACCAGCAAATGGAACCATTTTGGCACCAAGAGATTCGTGAGTTGTGGTAAGCGCAGTATTTTTCATGAAAATCAAAATTAGACTACAAATTTATTGAAAATATCTAAGATTATTATTTGGAAACGTAGTTAGGTTAGCAAAGTACGGTGTTTATTGGAAAAGTCATTAATTATTAAAATGTTAATTAACTATATAAAAATTTAGTGTTTTGGCTAATATTTAACATTTTTTTAGGTTTATAGATTATTTTGGTGTATAATTGGATATCCAATCTGGTAAACCAGATTGGATATCCAATTTGTTAAACATGTATTATATTAATTTAAACTAAAATTATGATGAGAAAATTTAAAAAAAAAGGTTTGTATGGTCTTAGCTTATTAGCTGTATCTGCTTTATTAGTCTTTTCTTGTTCACAAGAAGAAATCTTTGAAGAAGCAGAACAGACTAATGCTGATGAATTTATTGTTGCGAAATTAACAAGTTCATTAATCCAAGCAGAGAATTATGATGGGCAAAATGGAATTCAAATTAGTGGTGGAGGTACAGCTGTTGGTTACATACAAAACGGTGATTGGATAAGATTTGAAGATTTTGATTACGATGGTGCTAGCTCGGTATCTGTGCGTGCATCAAGTGGAAAAACGGGAGGAACAATTGAGTTTAGAGCAGGTGGCACTAGTGGTGATCTATTAGGTCAAGTTTCGGTAATTAATACTGGTGGGTGGTCTAATTTTCAAGACTTTACTGGTAGTATTAGTGATGATTCCAATAATTCTGATCTTTATTTAGTTTTTAAAGGTGGTAGTGGTTATTTATTCGATGTAGATTCATTTAGCTTTAGTGGTTCTGGTGGCTCTTCAGGGATTAGTGGAGACACAAACTTGGCATTAGGGAAACTTGCTGAACAGTCTTCTACTGCATATAATGGTGCTGCAAGCAGAGCTATTGATGGGAACACCAATGGAAATTGGAATAGTGGTACTATAACCCATACTGCAAATACTTATCAACCATGGTGGCAAGTGCGTTTAGGTGCGGATTATGAAATAGGTGAAATTAAAATCTGGAACAGAACAAATTGTTGTTCTAGCCGATTAAATAATTTTGACGTTTTCGTTTATAATAATGCAGGAATTCAGGTATTTAAGACAACGATTACAGACACACCAAGTCCTTCTGTAACGATAAACACTGGTGGAGTTATAGGTGCTCGTGTTCGTGTTAAGTTAAAGGGAACTAATCCATTATCACTAGCTGAGGTAGAGGTATTTGGAGAAAGTAGCGGCGGTGGAGGTGTTGAACCCGGTAGTGCGTCTATTCCTTCTGATTTAATGGATAATTGTAGCCAATGGAAAATAACCTATCCAGATGGTTCGGAAGACAAGACCCTATGCGGAGAGAGCAATAATGAATACTTTTTTGTCAATAGCAGCAAAAACGGTATAGTATTTAAAGCTCCTATTAGAAACAATAATGGTACAACCCCTAATTCCGATTATGTTCGTTCAGAACTTCGTGAGCGAACAGAGAATGGAAGTTCTGATATTTATTGGACAACAGCGGGAACAAATGTTGTGTATGTAAAACAAGCGATTACAAACCTACCTATAACCAAAGATCATTTGGTAGCAACGCAAATTCACGGTAATAAATCTGAAGGCATAGATGATGCTATGGTGTTACGCTTAGAAGGGTCAAAACTATTCCTTAGCTTCAATGGAGGTGTTTTGCGAAGTGATGTTACCATAAAAACCAACTATACCTTAGGTAAAGTCCACGAAGTAATATTCGAGGTAAAAGATGGCAAGCATTACTGCTACTATAGTGAAGATGGGAATTTAAAAAGTGCCTATGCAAGTGGAAACGCTTCAAGTTATTTAATTAGAGATGGAAATAATTCTTATGTCATGGACAGGACTTATGGTGAGGCATATTTTAAAATTGGTAACTATACCCAAAGTAATGCCGAAATAGAAGGCAGTAATACAGGAAATTCCAATAATTATGGAGAAGTGGTCGTTTATGATTTTTATGCTACTCACTAACATCCAATTACTTTTCAAAAGAGTAAAGTATAGAGTTAGTTAATTTTAAAAGGTCGGTGAATCAAATCACCGCCCTTTTTTTATTTCCTTATTTTCGTAAAGTGTAGACGATAGAAATTATACTTTTTCCAATAGATATTTTTGAAATTCTTAATAATCCCTGATTTTTTGAAATTTCTTCTACTTATTCATTACTTTTTGTATTTGTGGTGGAATTTCTAAGGTAGTAGAAAGAGTTTCCTCCACGATATCCAGGAACTTAACAGGATGCGCAGTTTCTAAAAATATACCATAGGTATTTAGGTGTTGTTCTTGGTATTTCTTGAGTCCTAAATACCCTACTGCCCCATGTGGGTCTGCAATGTATCCGTTTATTTTATGGATTTTCAATAAGGTCTCTTTAGTTTGTTCATCGTTAAAGGCATACGAAGACAAATTTTTTTCCATCTCCTTGAAATTATTATTGAAAATGTGCCGCATACGCATAAAGTTACTTGGGTCACCCACATCCATTACGTTCGAAATTGTTGGTATAGATGCTTTTGCAGCATAGGTTTTAGTCAGCACGTATTCTGGTTCGGTATCGTTGACATTGCTAGACTCTACAAAATGTTTAACCGTCATACCTAACCTTTGTGCGACTAGACCAGCACATATATTCGCAAAACTTCCAGATGGAAAGGAGAACACGATTTCTTTTTCTTTTTATTTCGCTTGTTTATAGACGAACAGAAAATAGAATAGTTACAGTAACCAGAGAGCTACATTGATGGAGTTTGCTTAGGCCAATTGCATATGAGCAATAAAATCGATAACTAAAAAGGCATTTTTTACCTAGGCTTGGCAATCATCTAACATGCCATTCACTTCCAATGTAGTACTGTTTTGTCCTAATGTTGTTAATTGGCGTTTCTGTTTATCGCTGACCTTACCGCTTGGGTATAAAATAACAACCTTTACAACATCTAAACCTAAAAATACGTTTGCAACTGCTCCACCCGTATCAACTGAGGTAGCGACTAAAGCAATTACTTTACTTTTATTGGAACGAGAAAAATATCCTAGGCATTGCGCATTAAAACGTGCGCCTACATCCTTAAAAACCATGGTAGGTAAGTGAAATAACTCTAAAGTTCTAATAGAAGGTGACATAGTACCAGAAGTTAATACGCCAATAGTTTTACCATGACCATCTACAATGTCATAACCATGTCTAAGTATACCACGTTCGTCTAGTTCAAAAGCAACTAACTTTCGTTCCAGTCCGTGTTGTTTTTCTTTTTCTAAAGCTGCAGAGTTGATAAAATATTTGTTGAATTTTGTTAACCATCCTAAACCATCCTAAACCAGCTTCAAGCGGAGAGGTGTTATCGTCAATATCATTACCGTAAAGGCAGTATCCCATTTCTAAACTAAGGGTATTTCTAGCTGCCAATCCGATTGGTTTAATTCCGAAATCTGCTCCGGCTTCAATAACGGTGTCCAATATTTGTTTACCTCGTCATTCTTACAGTAAATTTCAAATCCACCAGAACCGTTATATCCTGTTGTAGCAATAATTACATTATCTATAGCTGCAATATCGGCAACTTCAAAATGATAAAATTTAATATCGGCTAAATTAACAGAAGTCAAAGATTGCATCGCCTCAAAAGCCTTAGGATCTTGAATCGCTAAAAGCGAATATCTTTCAGATATGTTTTTTATATCTGCTTTAAATTCATCGTTATAAAATGAAATGTGATTCCAATCTTTTTCAATATTTGAAGCGTTCACCACTAATAAATATTGCTCTTCTTAAATTTTATAAATAATAAGGTCATCTACAATGCCACCGGTTTCATTTGGTAGACAACTGTATTGTGCTCTACCAATAGTCAATTTTGTGGCATCGTTAGATGATACTTTTTGAATTAAATCTAAGGCAGTAGGACCAAAGATTAGAAACTCGCCCATGTGCGATACATCAAAAACTCCCACACTTTTACATAAGGTTTCATGTTCGGCATTAACACCTTCATAAGAAACAGGCATGTTGTATCCGGCAAATGGCACCATTTTTGCTCCTAGTCTTTCGTGAGTTGTAGTAAGTGCGGTATTCTTCATATTCTATAGTTTCTTGCGAAGCAAATTTATTTAAAATACTTCGTTGTAGGGAAGGAAGCTCATGCTTTTAATCGATTATAATTATTGTTTATAATAATTATATATATTTTTATAAGCAATTATGATTGCTAGCCACTAAATAAAGAGTTGTTTAATTAAATTTTACTTATGATATACTTAAAACGTATTTTTAAATTACAATTATTAATCATTACAGTACTGTGTTTGTCGCAACTTACAGTAGGTTGTTCATCTGATGAAGTGCCTGAACCAAATCCTGAAGTGGTTGTTGAAGAGGAAGAAGAAGTTGTTGAAGAAGAGGAAGTTGTTGAAGAAGAAGAAGAGGAATTTATTAATGACGTATTTGGCTTAAGCTCAATTCTAGAACCATGGGAAAACTTTGATTTATCCGATTGGGTTATAGACACTCCGGCTTTTGACGAAGATGGTTTTTCTGAAAGATATGGTGAATTGAATTGGGATCCTTTGGCATCAAGCGATTCTCGCCCTTTCTTTTTTACCCATACCGATGGTGGGATGAGATTTGTATCTACGGTTGGTGGTGCTAAAACTAGTCAAAATACATCATACGTCCGTAGTGAACTACGTGAAATGTTGCGTGCCGGAAATACCAGTATTTCTACTACAGGTGTCAATGGAAATAATTGGGCTCTTGGGTATCAACCAGAAGGTACGGATCATGGAGGAAGAAACGGTACATTGGCAGCTACGCTAATGGTTAACCAAGTAACTACAACAGGTAGTAATTCACATCAAGGTAGAACGGTTATTGGTCAAATACATGCGGATAATGATGAACCGGCAAGGCTTTATTATAAAAAGTTGCCGGATGCAGAATTTGGCTGTATCTATTTGAAACATGAAATACGAGATGGTGATGACGTTACCTTTGAATTGATCGGTGATGAAGATTGCAGTGGTAATGGACCTGAAGACGGTATAACATTAGACGAACTTTTTTCCTATGAAATTATTAATGATAACGAAGATATTATTGTGCGTATTTATAGAGGTGATGTTGATGGACCTATGATTGCAGAGACAACCGTAGATATGAATGCCCTGAACAGCGGTTATGATCTTGCTGACGAGTGGATGTATTTTAAAGCTGGAATTTATACTCAAAATAATACAGGTGAGGCTGATGACAGTGATATTATTACTTTTTATCGTCTTAGCAATACTCACGATGCCAACTAATCCATTATTGATAATTTGGTATAATAGTTTTTATTTACAAAAAAGGCGAACCTGTGTGGTTCGCCTTTTTTAATCTATTTATCAGTAAAAAGTTGATTGATATTTAATTTTTAAGAAAAGATTTTAAATCTTCATAATTAGAAATTTGAATGGATTTTTTCTCTTTTCCCATTACTTTCTGAATCTGTTTAGGGATTTCTAATTTAATATGAATTGTTTCTTCAACAATATCCAAGAACTTTACGGGGTGTGCCGTTTCTAAGAAAATACCATAAGTATCAGGGTTTTGTTCTTGATATTTTTTCAAGCCCAAATAGCCTACAGCTCCATGGGGATCAGCAATATATCCGTTGACATCATAGATTTCCTTTAAGGCTACTTTAGTGGTTTCATCATCAAAAGAATAGGAAGAAAGGTTCTTTTTCAGAGCTTCGAAATCATCTTGAAACAAATGTCTTATTCTTATAAAATTACTAGGATCGCCAACATCCATAGCATTAGAAATAGTTGCTGTAGATGGTTTGGGAGTGTATTCTTTTGTAAGCATAAACTGCGGTACGGTATCGTTCACATTTGTAGCAGCTATAAAGTGCTTTACAGGCATGCCTAATCGCTGAGCAACTAAGCCAGCACATATATTACCGAAATTACCAGAAGGTACAGAGAATACAATTTCCTTACCTTTAGATTTCGCCTGTTTGTAAGCGAACAAGAAATAAAATAACTGTGGCAACCAACGAGCAACATTAATTGAATTTGCTGAAGTCAATTTCATATGATCAAGAAGTTCTTTATCTAAAAAGGCATTCTTTACCATAGCTTGGCAATCATCAAAAGTACCATCAACTTCTAAAGCGGTAATATTTTTACCTAGCGTGGTTAATTGTCGTTCTTGAATATCGCTCACTTTTCCGCTAGGGTAGAGTATAACTACATTCACACCTGCAACACCTAGAAATCCATTAGCAACGGCACCACCAGTATCACCAGAAGTAGCTACAAGAACAGTTACTTCATTTTTCGTAGACCTTGAAAAATAGCCTAAACATTGTGCCATAAAACGAGCGCCAACATCTTTAAAAGCCATCGTCGGACCATGAAAAAGCTCTAGAGTTCCAATATTGGGAGTGATTTCAACTACAGGGAAGTCAAAATCCAACACCTCTTTTAAAATAGTCTTTAATACATCATCAGGTAAAATACCAGATACAAATTGCTGTATTGCGGTAAACGCTATTTCTTCGTTAGCTAGGCTCTCAATATTCTCGAAAAAAGAACTAGGTAATGCATTAATTTCCTTCGGAAAATACAAACCTTTATCAGGTGCAATACCATTGACTACGGCAGTATCAAAAGAAACTTCGGGCGCTATATTGTTTAAACTATAGAATTTCAAGCTGAATATTTTTAAAAGTTATGAATGTATTGCTGCTGAACTTATAAAAGTTTAACGCCTTCCATATTAATTTTTGATACGTGTATTTCGTAAGCAATACCGATTTTATCGTAAACCGTTTTCATTGCTTCGCCTACTTTTACTGCTGTTTCGTTTCCTTTACTAAAAGCAAAAATTGATGGTCCGGATCCAGAGATACCAGAGCCTAGAGCACCAGCTTCAATGGAAATTTTTTTTACTTCATCAAAACCAGGAATCAATATAGAACGTATCGGTTCTACTATATGATCTTCAAGAGATCTACCAATCAAATCATAGTCTTCTTTGAATAAACCGGCAACTAGGCCACCTACGTTTCCCCATTGTTTAATTCCGGTTTCCATAGAAATAGTAGTTTTCAGAATCTTTCTAGAATCTGATGTTTTTATTTCTATCTGCGGATGGATAATGGTTACATATAATTCTTTAGGAGCAGGTATGGTAATTACGTCTAACGGACTGTAGCTACGCACCAACGTAAACCCACCAAATAGGGCAGGGGCTACATTATCGGCATGGGCAACATCACTTGCCAAACGTTCACCTTCCATGGCGAATTTTACCAATTCGGTTTTGCTGAACGGGTTACCCAATAAATGGTTCATAGCCCAAACAGCACCTGCAGAACTTGCGGCGCTACTACCAATACCACTACCAGGTTTTATTTTTTTATTGATTTCAATATCGAATCCGCCATGGTAATCAGATGCTAATAAAAAAGCATTACCGGCAACTCCAGCTACATTGTTCAGAGTTTCCTTTGGTAGGTCTTGTCCTGTTAGTTTGGTGATTCTAATACCTTTTTGAGGCACTTTTCTAACTATCATTTCATCACCGACCGAGTCTAGGGCAACGCCTAGAACATCAAATCCGCATGAAACGTTTGCAACTGTTGCAGGGCAAAAGACTTTAATTTCGTTTGCGTTCATAATGAATACTCTTGTTATGAAATTTAGAAATTACCAATTCGTATAATATCAGCAAAAATACCAGACGCTGTTACTGCTGCACCGGCACCGGCACCTTTAATGATCATTGGTTGATTAGGATATCTTTCAGTATAAAAAAGCACGATATTATCACTGCCCTCTAGATTGTAAAAATCGTGACCTTTAGGTATTTCTTGTAAACCAACACTTGCTTTACCATCATCAAACTGAGCAACATATTTCAATTTGCTATCAGCATTTTTTGCACTAGTAAATAATGACTGAAAATGAGCTTCATGTTGTATTAATGAAGCAAAGAACTCATCATTATTAGCTGTGTTTAAACTTTCTTCAGGCAAAAATGGATTGTTGGTAATATCACTGATTTCCAATTGATTTCCACTCTCACGAGCTAAGATTAAAATTTTACGCATTACATCAACGCCACTTAAATCAATTTTTGGATCAGGTTCTGTATATCCCTCTTCTTGAGCTTGTTTTACCACATCATGAAAGGTAGTTTTATCATTGAAGTTATTGAAAACAAAGTTTAAACTTCCTGAAAGAACGGCCTGAATTTTCAAGATTTTATCTCCAGATGCAATAAGATGTTTTAAGGTGTCTATAATTGGTAAGCCCGCACCTACGTTAGTTTCGAATAAGAAAGGAGCGTTATATGTTCTAGCTAGAGATTTTAAATGAGAATAGTTTTCGTAGGCAGAAGAGCAGGCGATTTTATTACAAGTAACTACAGAAATGCTATTACCTAAATATTCGTTATATGTATTAGAAACCTCTTCACTTGCTGTGTTGTCTACAAAAATACTATTTCTAAAATTTAGACTATTTACGAGCTCTAAGAATTTAGATTTATCTGCTTTTTGACCTGCCGTAAGTTTTGTTGACCAATCATTTAAATCTATCCCTTTTTCATCAAAAAGCATAGTTCTAGAGTTCGACATTCCTATTACTCGAATGTTCAATTTTAAATTCTCTTTTAAGAACTTACGTTGCTCTTTAATTTGCTCTAGAAACTTTGCGCCAACATTACCAACACCCATTACAAATAGGTTTAATTGCTTAATGTTTTCTTCAAAAAATTCTTCGTGCAATGCATTTAGTGCTTTTTTGACATCCTTTTCATCTATAATACAAGAAATATTTCTTTCAGATGCACCTTGGGCAATCACTCTAATGTTGACATTATTTTTTCCAAGAGTACTGAACATTTTACCGCTCAGTCCTTGGTGGCTTTTCATATTATCGCCAACTAGAGCAACGATAGCTAAATCTTTTTCAGGAATTACCTGTTTTATTCGACCTCTTTCGATTTCATATTCAAAAGCCTCGTTCACAATTGAAACAGCTTTATCTACGTCATCGGCAGAAATACCAACACAGATAGAATGTTCAGAAGAAGCTTGGGTAATTAAAACAACACTAATATCAGCTTGAGAAAGAACCTCGAAAAATCGTTTCGAAATTCCTGGTATACCTACCATTCCTGATCCCTCTAAAGATAATAATGCAATATTGCCAATATGGCTAATTCCACGAACGGTTTTTCCTTTTTCGTTTTTAGATTTGGTAATTAAAGTACCCGCTTCCTCAGGGCTAAAAGTGTTCTTAATGACAATAGATATCCCTTTCGATAATACAGGTTGGATAGTGGGGGGGTATAGTACTTTAGCACCAAAATGAGAAAGCTCCATTGCTTCTTCATACGATATATGCGGAATAGCTTTGGCTTGCTTCACCATTTTTGGGTTGGCAGTATACATACCACTAACATCTGTCCAGATTTCTAAAATATCGGCATCTATGGCAGCAGCATAAATTGCTGCCGTGTAATCAGAACCACCTCTGCCAAGAGTAGTAGAAACTCCTTCCTCAGAAGTAGCAATAAAACCAGGGCAAACAGTTATTTTTTTATCGGAGCTCTTAAAAAAATCGACGCAATTAGTATTGGTTTTGTTGAAATTTACCACATTCTTGCCGTTAAGCTTATGTGTAATTATCAGCTCTCTACTATCTTTAAATTCAGCGTCTAATTTTTCGCTAATAAGGTATTCGCTAATAATGTAAGAAGAAAGAAGTTCGCCGTAACTTACTATTTTATCTGATAATTTCGGAGTGATTTCTCCGATAAAATAAGCACCTTCTAAAAGCGTTTCTAAAACATTAAATTCGCTCTTTACCTTGCTAAGAACTTTACTTTGGGCCGTAACAGGCAGTAATGCTTTGATGGTAGATAAATGTCTTTCTTCTAGTGTGCTAAGAATATTTTTGTAAGATTGATCTTGTGTCGAAGCTAAAGAACCGGCTTCTAATAATAGATCTGTTACGCCCCCTAGTGCAGAAACAACCAAAACAATTGGGTCGTTGTACTTAGAGATTATATTTTTAATTTTAATTATATTTTCAGGTTTGGCTACAGATGAGCCACCGAATTTTAGAACTTTCATGTTGTGAAATATTGACTTTGTAATTTAAGATATGGTGTAATTAAACACGGGTACGGAGAAATATAGTTTTTAACCCCAAAGGGTGAAACATGCCGTAGCTGTACCATAAGTAATAGTAGCTGAAGTGAAATCGAATGTTATGTCTGTATTATAGCAGTCCATAAATACTAATGGTTGAAAATCAAATGTAGTACATTTGATATCTTAATCAAATGATTCCACAATTTTTTACGGAATCGTTACTTTTTAGCTGTAAAAAAAATAAAGAATGAAATTATATAGTGCAAAACAGATTTATAAGGCAGATCAGATTTCTATTAAAAAACAGGAAATAGGTAGTAATGAATTAATGGAACGTGCAGCCTTACAGCTCTTTAATTGGATGCATTTGCGTATGCAGGGTGCACCTGTTAAAATTCATTTATTCTGTGGTATTGGTAATAATGGGGGAGATGGTATTGCCCTTGCCAGACATCTGGTAGATCACGGTTATAATGTTGAAGTGTATGTTATAAATTATAGTGAGAAGCGCTCAAAAGATTTTCTAATCAATTTAGATAGATTGAAAGACCGTAAGGTTTGGCCGCATTTTATGAATTCTGATGATGAACTTCCTGTAATTGGTAAGGAGGATATTATCGTAGACGGAATTTTCGGAATAGGCTTAAACAGAACTCCCGATGCATGGGTGGTTAAGGTTATTCAACATTTAAATAATTCTCAGGCATTTATTCTTTCTATTGATATTCCTTCGGGATTATTCACCGATCAAGGTCCGGAAGATTTTGATGCTATTATAAAATCTAATTTCGTGTTGAGTTTTCAAACTCCTAAACTAGTATTTTTCTTACCAAAAACGGGAATATACATTGAACAGTGGGAAGTTTTAGATATAGGACTAGATCCAGAATATTTAAGAGTTACGGAAACCGACTATGAACTCATTGGAAAAAATGAAGTGCTTACCTTATATAGGCCTCGCGAGAAATACGGACATAAAGGGACTTACGGGCATTCGTTAATAATTGGCGGTAGCTATGGTAAAATGGGCTCAGTTTGTCTTTCATCTAAAGCAGCATTGTATTCAGGTAGTGGTTTAGTTACCGCATTTGTTCCTAAAATAGGATATAGCATTTTGCAAACCTCAATACCAGAAATTATGGTTCTGACCGATGCCAATGAAAATGAGCTTACAGATTTGAAATTTGATATAGAACCAACGGTTATCGGAGTAGGTATTGGGATAGGAACAAGTGCGGCAACAGTTAAAGCTTTATCTGGTTTTTTGAAAAGTAATAAGCTGCCATTGGTACTTGATGCCGATGCACTTAATATACTTTCTCAGCATAAAGATTTATTGAAAGAATTGCCAGAAGATTCTATTTTGACTCCGCATCCAAAAGAACTGGAACGATTAATAGGAAAATGGAAAGACGATTTCGATAAACTTGCCAAGGTTAAGAAATTTTCGAAAAAGTATAAATGTATTGTTGTAATTAAAGGTGCGCACACTGTTATAGTATACAATGCAAAAGGTTATGTAAATACAACTGGTAACCCAGGTATGGCTACAGCAGGTAGTGGTGATGTCTTAACAGGTATAATAACAGGTTTAAGAGCTCAAGGTTATCCTGCTTTAGATGCGGCAATATTCGGCGTCTATTTGCATGGTAGAGCTGGTGATATTGCGGTAGAGTATACAGGTTTTCAATCTTTAACAGCAACTCATCTAATAGATAATTTAGCGGGTGCTTATTTAGACCTTTTTAAAATGCCAGAACAACATGTAGTAGAAGAAGAAAATCAACCAAGTTGATTTTCTTTAAGAGTTTACTCTTCTTTTTACCCATTTTAGAGCATTATCATATTCAATGAAAAACTTCATGGGTTTTTTGTAGAACAGTTTTTCAATCTTAAAGTTATGCATGTCTATCTCTTTAACAGAAACAATAGCAAAAGCTTTAAGATTGTCTAGTTGTTTTAGATAGTTATATATGGTTGGGTCGATGGCAAATGAGTGTTTGCGTAGACTAATAAAACCGAAGTTTTTATCTCTAAAGTGAATTTCAGAAATACCAATAATTTGATATGCTCTTTCTAGAGTTAACGTAGCTCCTTCATCAAAGATGGATACCATGTAGTTCTCATATACTTGAATTTTTCCTGTTTCTAATTCGTATTCCCTTACAATTACCTTCTTCTTGGTTGATCCAATCTTCATTCTATTCGTATTAATATAGTGTGTCTGAAGCGAAAGTAAAAGGAACTACATTCTCTAGGTAAATTTTTAGTTTAAACGCGAAAATATCGTTCATACTGCGTATGGCTACTATTCAGTGTGTTTTTATTCTTACAATTAAAAATGAATTGTACGAAAAAGGAGCCCTACAATAGGGCTCCTTTTTTATATTTAAGTAAAGTATAAATACCTAGGATTTAGGTGATTCTTCTTCTGCTTTTTCAATTTTAATAGTTAGCTCTTCACTTTTCTTATCAAGATCGATAAAAATACTATCGCCCTCTTTAAGCTTAGAATTCACTATTTCTTCCGCTAAGGCGTCTTCAATGTATTTTTGTATTGCTCTTTTAAGCGGTCTAGCACCGTACTGTTTGTCAAAGCCTTTCTCTGCTATATAATCTTTAGCTTCATTTGTTAAGTTCAAGTGATAGCCAATATCCTTGATTCTCTTAAATAATTTAGCTAATTCAATATCTATTATCTTATGAATGTCTTCTCTTTCAAGAGCGTTGAAAACAATAACATCATCAATTCTATTCAAGAATTCAGGAGCGAAAGCTTTTTTCAATGCATTTTCGATAACACCTTTTTGATGAGAGTCTTCTTGAGATTTTTTAGCTGAAGTACCGAAACCGACACCTTGACCAAAATCTTTCAATTGTCTTGCTCCTATGTTTGAAGTCATAATGATGATCGTATTTCTAAAATCAATTTTACGACCCAGACTATCAGTTAAGAAACCATCATCTAATACCTGTAAAAGCATATTGAATACATCTGGATGAGCTTTTTCAACTTCATCAAGTAAAATTACAGCGTAAGGTTTTCTTCTAACTTTCTCAGTTAATTGTCCGCCTTCTTCATAACCAACGTATCCTGGAGGTGCACCAACTAATCTAGAAATAGCAAACTTCTCCATATACTCACTCATATCTATACGAATAAGTGCGTCTTCTGAATCAAAAAGCTCTTTCGCTAATACTTTAGCTAATTGTGTTTTACCAACACCTGTTTGTCCTAAAAATATAAACGAACCAATTGGCTTGTCAGGATCTTTAAGTCCAGCTCTGTTACGTTGAATCGCTTTAGAAACTTTAGCAACCGCTTCGTCTTGTCCAATTACGTTCGACTTAATTAGTTCTGGCAATCCGGCTAATTTGTTACTTTCCGTTTGTGCAATTCTGTTAACAGGTATACCGCTCATCATAGAAACAACATCAGCAACATTATCTTCGCTAACGGTCTCTTTGTTCAGTTTACTATCATCTTCCCACCGTTCTTGAGCAATGGCAAGGTCCTTTTCTAGACTTTTTTCGTCATCACGTAGTTTAGCTGCTTCTTCATATTTCTGCTTCTTAACAACACTGTTTTTAAGCTCACGAACATCTTCTAATTTCTTTTCCAATTCAAGAATTTGTTTTGGAACGTCCATATTTACAATATGTACACGAGAACCAGCTTCATCAAGGGCGTCAATAGCTTTGTCCGGTAAAAAACGATCTGTCATGTATCTATTTGTCAATTTAACGCAAGCTTCAATAGCCTCGTCGGTATAGGTTACATTATGGTGGTCTTCGTATTTACCTTTTATATTATGTAAGATTTCAATTGTTTCATCAACTGTAGTTGGCTCAACAATTACTTTTTGAAAACGTCTTTCTAATGCGCCATCCTTTTCAATATACTGTCTGTATTCGTCAAGGGTTGTTGCACCGATACATTGAATTTCACCTCTTGCCAATGCCGGTTTGAACATGTTCGAAGCATCTAAACTTCCGGTAGCTCCACCTGCACCTACAATAGTATGAATTTCATCAATGAATAAAATTACATCATCGTTTTTCTCAAGTTCGTTCATTACGGCCTTCATTCGCTCTTCGAACTGACCACGATACTTCGTACCAGCAACTAAAGATGCAAGATCAAGGGTAACAACTCTTTTGTTAAAAAGAATTCTTGAAACTTTCTTGTTAATAATGCGTAATGCAAGACCTTCGGCAATGGCACTTTTACCAACACCTGGCTCACCAATAAGCAATGGGTTATTCTTTTTTCTTCTACTAAGAATTTGAGAAACCCTTTCAATTTCTTTTTCTCTACCAACAACTGGATCTAGTTTATTTTCCTCAGCCATTTGGGTAAGGTCTCTACCGAAGTTATCTAATACCGGAGTTTTAGATTTCTTAGTGCCTTTTTGGCTAGAGGCGGCACCAAAAGTGCTTTCTTTACCTTCATTGGCATCTTCAGAATCACTAGGGAAAGATTCGGCAGTTGGGCCGTCAACCATATCGTCGTCGCTTGTAATCATAAATTTAAACTGTTCTTTAACACCATCATAGTCAACTTTCAGCTTATGTAAAAGTTTTGTAGTCGGGTCATTTTCATTTCTAAGAATACAAAGCAAGAGGTGCGCAGTATTAATAGAAGAGCTTTGAAAAAGCTTAGCTTCTAAAAATGTTGTTTTTAAAGCACGTTCTGCCTGTCTCGTTAGGTGTAAATTCTTTTTATCTTTTTGTACGCCACTAGCGTTAGGGTTCGAAGGACTAAGAATTTCTACTTTTCTACGTAGATGTTCTAAATCAACTTCTAAAGCATCTAAAATGCTTATAGCCTTCCCGTTTCCATCTCTAAGAAGCCCTAGCATGAGGTGCTCGGTACCGATAAAATCGTGACCAAGTCGCAATGCTTCCTCTTTGCTATATGCAATTACATCCTTTACTCTTGGGGAAAAATTATCATCCATATACTATATTATCTACTATAAAATTACTAAATCTCATCCAATCCATGGCAAATACCGTACCTATAATCGTTAAAGTTATTGTAAAACCCATTAAATGTGGCTCTATTATGACTTAAATAAGAATATAAACTGAAAATTAACACAAGTCGACCAAGTGTTAATAAAAAATAACATTATTAAAAGCACTTATTCTTAAAACGCTCAGGATTTAAGTATATTGGCATGCTTTTTTACTAATTAAAAAACAGAAGATTTTAAAATGGCTGACGGTGAAAAATTGATTCCTATTAATATTGAAGATGAAATGAAATCTGCCTACATTGATTACTCAATGTCGGTCATTGTGTCACGAGCCCTGCCAGATGTCAGGGACGGATTGAAACCCGTGCACAGAAGAGTTTTATTTGGAATGCATGAATTAGGGGTTAGAAGTAATAGCTCTCATAAAAAATCTGCGCGTATTGTCGGGGAGGTTTTAGGAAAGTATCACCCACACGGGGATACTTCGGTTTATGATGCAATGGTGCGTATGGCTCAAGAATGGAGTTTGCGATATATGCTTGTAGATGGTCAAGGTAACTTTGGATCTATAGATGGTGATAGCCCTGCAGCAATGCGTTATACGGAAGCCCGTATGCGTAAGATTGCAGATGATATGCTTTCCGATATAGAAAAAGAAACGGTAGACTATCAATTGAATTTTGATGATTCATTAAAAGAACCTACGGTATTGCCGACTAGAGTTCCAAACCTTTTGGTTAACGGCGCGTCTGGTATTGCAGTAGGTATGGCTACCAACATGCCGCCACATAACCTTTCTGAGGTTATTGATGGTACGGTTGCCTATATAGATAATAATGATATTGAGATCGATGAGCTAATTACCCATATAAAAGCTCCGGATTTTCCAACAGGTGGAATAATCTATGGCTATGATGGGGTAAAAGAAGCTTTTCATACAGGTAGAGGTCGTGTTATGATGCGTGCCAAGGCAACTTTCGAAGAAGTTCAAGGTAGAGAGTGTATTATTGTTCATGAAATTCCTTATCAAGTCAATAAGGCAGACATGATTAAGAAGACTGCCGATCTTGTAAATGATAAGAAAATCGAGGGAATTTCAAATATTAGGGACGAATCTGACCGTAATGGTATGCGAATCGTTTATATCTTAAAAAGAGATGCAATACCTAATATTGTATTGAACATGTTGTTTAAGTATACAGCATTACAAACTTCTTTTAGTGTCAATAATATTGCCTTGGTTAATGGAAGGCCAAGATTATTGAACGTTAAGGAAATGATCCATTATTTTGTGGAGCATCGCCATGAAGTTGTGGTTAGACGAACTCAGTTTGAGTTGAAAAAGGCTGAAGATCGCGCGCATATTTTAGAAGGATTGATAATTGCTTCTGATAATATAGATGAAGTAATTGCTATCATTAGAGCATCGAATAATGCTGATGAAGCTCGTGCAAACTTGATGGAGCGCTTTAAGTTAAGTGAAATTCAGGCAAAGGCGATCGTAGAAATGCGATTACGTCAGCTTACCGGTCTTGAGCAAGACAAGCTTAGAACCGAATACGATGAAATTATTCTTTTAATAGCCGATTTAAAAGACATACTTGATAAAAAAGAACGCAGAATGCAAATCATTAAAGATGAATTGCAAGAGATAAAAGATAAGTACGGAGATGAAAGAAGATCTGTAATTAACTTTGCAGGTGGTGATCTTAGTATGGAAGATATGATCCCAGATGAGCAAGTGGTAATTACCATTTCTCATGCCGGTTACATCAAAAGAACTCCGTTATCAGAATATAAAACACAGAATAGAGGTGGAGTAGGTCAAAAAGCCTCTTCGACTAGAAATGAAGATTTCTTAGAACATCTCTTTGTTGGCACCAATCACCAATACATGTTGTTCTTTACGCAAAAAGGGAAATGTTTCTGGATGCGTGTTTATGAGATTCCCGAAGGAAGTAGAACTTCAAAAGGTAGAGCAATACAGAATCTGATAAACATTGAGCAAGATGATAGTGTAAAAGCTTTTATCTGTACTCAAGATTTGAAAGATGAAGAATATGTAAACGGTCACTTTGTCATTATGGCTACCAAAAAAGGTATTGTTAAGAAGACCTCTTTAGAGCAATATTCAAGACCACGTCAAAATGGTATAAATGCAATTACCGTGCGTGACGGTGATGAATTGCTAGAGGCAAAATTAACCACGGGTACTAGTGAAATTTTCTTAGGTCTTAAGTCTGGTAAAGCTATTCGATTTGAAGAAAGTAAGACCAGACCAATGGGTAGAAATGCATCTGGTGTTAGGGGTATTACTTTGGCTAACGATGACGATGAGGTAATAGGTATGGTATCGGTTCATAATCTTGAAGACGAAATTTTAGTAGTTTCTGAAAAAGGATATGGCAAACGTTCGAGTATAGAAGATTACAGAGTTACGAATAGAGGAGGTAAAGGTGTTAAGACTATCAGTGTTACAGATAAAACAGGTGGCTTGGTAGCTATTAAAAATGTTACTGACTCAGATGATTTAATGATTATCAACAAATCAGGTATTGCAATTCGTATGAGCGTAGAAGATTTACGTGTAATGGGTAGAGCAACACAAGGTGTACGATTAATAAACATTAAAGGTAACGACTCTATTGCTGCTGTTGCCAAGGTAATGAAAGATGAAGATGATTTAGAAGAATCTGAAATACGTGATATTGAGGTAGATGCAGAAGATGGCACGGAGATTGATAATTCTGATACCGAAGATGGCACAGAGATTGATAATCCTGATACCGAAGAATAAACATCATAAATTTTAAACACTAATAATTAATATATTAAAAATGAAAAATAGATTATTACTTGTAGCAGCGCTATCATTTACTATGATAGGTTTTGCTCAGAAAAATGAAATAAAAGATGCAGAAAAAGCATTGAAATCAGGTGATTCTGCCGGGGCACAAACTGCTCTTGAGGCTGCATCTGGTACTATTGCTGCTGCTGATGAGAAAACGCAGGCACAATACTATTTCACTAGAGGTAAAATTTATAGTGATTTGGCTAAAAAAGGAAATAATGATGCGTTTGAAAAATCAGCAACTTCTTTCAAAAAGGTTATTGAATTAGAAGAAGCTTCTGGTAAGCAGAAATATACTTCTGAAACAAACCAATATATGGCATCGTTGACTGCTGATTTAGTAAACTCTGCGGTTAGCGATAACGGTAATAACAAGTTTAAAGAGGCTGCAGAAAAATTGTACATGAGTTACACACTTAGCCCTAAAGATACTTCATACTTGTATTATGCTGCAGGTAGTGCGGTAAATGGTGGTCATTATGAAATGGCATTAGATTACTATAATAAACTACAAGAAGTAGGTTATGATGGTGGTGGAGTTGTTTATAAGGCTACAAGTGCCGTATCTGGTGAAGTGGAAGAGATGGATAAGGTTCAACGTGATCTTATGGTTAAATCTGGTACGTATTCAAATCCTGTAGATGAGAAAACTCCATCTAAACAAGCTGAGATTGTTAAGAATACAGCTTTGATCTATACGCAATTAGGTCAAGATGAAAAAGCTTTAGAGGCTTACCAACAAGCTAGAAAGAACGATCCAGAAGATGTTAATTTGATTCTTAATGAAGCAAATTTATATTTCAACCAAGGTAATAAAGATAAGTTTAAAGAATTGATGGCTCAAGCTATCGCTTTGGCGCCAGATAATCCTGATCTTCATTATAATGTTGGTGTAATCAGTATGGAGCAAGAAAATTACGAAGATGCACGTGTGTCTTACAAAAAAGCTATTGAAATTGATCCAAAGTACACAAATGCATACTTAAACCTTTCTACAACGTATGTAAATGAAGGTAACGCATTAATTGATGAAATGAATTCGTTGGGTAACTCTAGAGCTGATATTGCAAAATACGATGAGCTAAAAGAGAAAAAAGATGGTTTGTTTAAGCAGGGTGCTGATGTATTGGAAAGTGCATTGAAGAACAGTCCTGATAACGAAAATGTAATGACTCAGCTCAAGAATATTTATGGAGCTATGGGTGATACAGAAAACTTCACTAAAATGAAGAAGTTGTTAGGCGAGTAATTAATAGCACGCTATAAAATTAAAAGGCCCTTATTAGGGCCTTTTTTTATATCACTTTTTTTATGACTCTTAATTGATGCGTATAAGTTCTTAGGTCATTATTAAAAATACCGGTGTGATCTATGCGATCTATTCGAACTTTACCGTTGACATGAATAACATAATTATCGTCCATAATAATACCTACGTGGTCAATAACACCATTGACATTGTCGAAAAATGCCAAATCGCCAGCCTCACTTTCTTCAACAAAACTTAGCGCTGTACCTTGTGTCGATTGTTGTTCTGCGGTTCGTAAAAGATGATATCCATTAATTCTATACACCAATTGTGTAAAGCCTGCACTGTCAATACCGAATGGGGATTTTCCTCCTTTTAATTCCGGAGAATTTAAATATAGCAATGAGATATTGGTCAAATTCTCTTTAGGTTGTTGGTTACTTAAGAGATTACCTTTGAAATTTACAGACAATGATGGGATATCGTTAATACATGAACCGATAACTATAGGTGTTTCAATTTCATTAGCATCTTTAACAAACGAAATTAAGTCGGCAACATAATTAAAATGTTTGCTTTTTTGAATCTCATTAAATTCATTATCGGTTATAAATGTCAATTGACTATTCATTATCCAGCCCTCGCACTTGTCGAAAATAGTTTTTATTCTAGACCAGTTTTTTCGGCTTTCAAGTATTTTGTAGTGCTCCCCGAACAAAAGTTGGGTAACTAACTCAGATATTTCATCTGGTATACTTCTAATTGGAACAATGCTTAATTGACAAATACCGTATTGCATGTAATTTTTTGAGCGCTTAAACCCTTTCAATAATTATTGCCGATGCACCACCACCGCCATTACAAATTGCAGCGGCTCCTAGTTTTGCATTATTTTGTTCCAATACATTTAGTAGTGTAATAAGAATACGTGCACCAGAGCAACCTAATGGGTGACCTATAGAAACTGCACCACCATTTACATTTACATTCTTATCGTTTAGACCTAATATTTTCATATTAGCAAGACCAACCACAGAAAATGCTTCGTTAAATTCAAAGAAATCTATTTCTTCTAAATTTAAATTAGATTTTGCCAATGCTTTTGGTAAAGCTTTTGCTGGTGCCGTAGTAAACCATTCTGGCTCATGAGCAGCATCTGCATAACCTTTTATAACCGCTAATGGCTTTAAATTTAGTTCCTCTGCTTTTTCTCTACTCATTAAAACTAGAGCAGCGGCACCATCGTTAATTGTAGAGGCATTTGCGGCCGTTACCGTACCGTCTTTAGAGAAGGCAGGTCTTAAGTTGGGTATTTTATCGATGAATACATTACTGAATTCTTCATCTTTTATAACCATTTTAGGCTCTCCGCGTCTCTGTGGAACTGCAACTGGTATAACTTCATTATCAAATTTCCCGTTTTCCCACGCATCAGAAGATCTCTTGTATGATTGTATAGCGTAAGCATCTTGATCTTCTCTGCTGAATTCGTATTTAGTAGCACAAGCATCGGCACAAACACCCATAGCGTTTTCATCATATGCATCTACTAAACCATCTTTTTGCATGCCGTCGATTAAAGAAGTAGGTCCGAATTTGGTACCTGTTCTCATATGAACGTAATGAGGTATTAGGCTCATATTTTCCATACCCCCAGCAACAACAATATCTGCATCACCAAGAGCGATAGCTTGCGCACCTTGCATAACAGCTTTCATACCAGAGGCACAAACTTTGTTTATGGTAGTACAAGGTACGGTATTCGGAATACCGGCAAATATGGCTGCCTGTTTAGCAGGTGCTTGTCCAGTTCCGGCTTGTACCACATTTCCCATGATAACTTCATCTACCAATGTAGGATCAAGATTTATTTTCTTTAATACACCTTCAATAGCAACCGCCCCTAATTTCGGAGCAGGTATGGTTGATAATCCGCCCATAAAACTTCCTATTGGGGTTCTAACAGCAGAAACAATAACGACCTCTTTCATGTTTTTAATTATTTGATGTCACGAAATTACTAAATTCTATAGCAACCCGAGGGATATCGTTTCAATTACTAGATATCAGATTATAATTTTCTATTTTTGAAGAACCTAATACAATTTCTTTTGGATAATCTTTACAAACAGCAATCGCTCATTTTCAAATACATACTCTATGTTGTAGCTGTTGCTTTTATAGTGTTTTTTTTACCCAAGGGAGGTAAATTCAAGTATGAGTTTCAAAAAGGTAAACCTTGGCAATTTGAAAACTTATATGCGCCATTTGATTTTTCGATACAAAAAACAGATACTGAAATAGCCAAAGAGAAGCAGGTAATTGAAAGTAATCAACTACCGTACTATCGATATGACCAGGCTGAGGTTGAAAAAGTTACAGAACAATTTGAGAAAAAATTTGAAGATAAGTGGGGTAACACATCACTTAGGGAAAATCAGAAAAAGAGGTTAAAGTATTTTTCTCAGGTTATATTAGATTCCGTCTACGCCAAAGGAATTTTACAAAATAATGGGAAGCAAGTTCAGCGCAGTTTTATTTTTTTGGTGAAGAATAATGAGGCTAGTAAAGTAAGGGTTTCAGATTTTTTTAGGGTCAGCGAAATTAATGACCTAATAGGTAGAGTTCTTGCCGATAATAATTTATCGGTTTTCGAAAAAGATACCCAGTCTCTATTTTTTGACATAATTGCGCCCAATGTAAGTTTTGATAATAACCTTACCCAAAAAGCAAGAAATGAAGCCCTATCTAAACTCTCATATACAAGAGGTACGGTTGATCAGGGTCGATTAATAATTGCAAAAGGTGAAGTTGTTGAAGCTGAAAATCTTAAGATATTAGAGTCTTTAAAATCTGAATACGAATCAGAATTATGGACAGCGAATAACTATTATTATATTTTAATCGGGTATACGGTACTAGTAGCACTGGTACTTATAATGTTGTTCCTATTCCTAAAAAAATATAGAAGAACGGTGTATGAAAATAATGTAAAAGTTACGTTCATCTTCTTTAATATACTGCTCATGGTTTTTATAACAACTATTGTTATAAAGTACAATGATCAATTAGTGTTTGTAGTACCATTATGCATACTTCCATTAATTTTAAAAACTTTTTTTGATGCCCGGTTAGGTCTATTTGTGCATGTATTGACTATTCTAATTTTAGGTTTTGTAGTACCCAATAGTTTTGAATATATATTCTTGCAGATAATTACCGGTATAGTAACTATACTTACCGTTTCTGAGTTGTATAAAAGGGCAAACCTTTTTGTGAGTGTTGGTCAAATAACACTTATTTATATAATTGGTTATTTGGCGTTCCATACCATACACGAAGGTGATTTAAGTGATATTGAGTGGTATACATTAGGTCTTTTTCTGTTAAACGGAATGATTACTCTTTTTGTGCAGCCATTAATTTATATCTATGAAAAGCTCTTTGGTCTTGTGTCAGATGTATCGCTGTTGGAGTTGTCAGATACCAATTCTAAACTTTTGAAAGAATTATCTAACAAGGCACCGGGTACATTTCATCATTCGTTACAAGTAGCCAATTTAGCTGAGGCGGCCGCTAACGAAATTGGGGCGAATGCCATGTTGGTTAGGGTAGGGGCTTTATATCATGATATTGGTAAAATGAACGAGCCTACCTATTTTACCGAAAATCAGGTTACGAATGTAAATCCGCATGACGAGCTGAGCCCAAAAGACAGCGCACGTATTATAATTGATCATGTTATTAAGGGGATTGAGATTGCTAGAAAGAATAACTTACCTGACCGTATTATAGATTTTATACGTTCGCATCATGGCACTACTTTGGTGTTTTACTTTTACAAAAAGCAAAAAGAATTGGATGATGATGTAAACGAAGAGGATTTTAGGTACCCTGGGCCATTACCATTTTCTAGAGAAACTGCAATTTTAATGATGGCAGATTCGGTAGAAGCAGCATCAAAAAGTTTAAAAAATCCAACTTTTTTAATTATTGATGAGTTTGTTGACAAGATAATTTCTGGTCAAATGAAGGCAAATCAATTTTTGAATGCAGATATTACCTTTAAAGAAATTGAAACAATCAAGAAAATTTTTAAGCAAAAGCTAATAAATATCTATCATTTGCGTGTGGAATATCCTGAGTAACAGGGTAGTATTTTTTTATTGAAAAAAAACATTAAAAATAGTTGCGTAAAACGAGTTATACTTATACATTTGCATCCGCTATTTAGAGCAACAGTTCATTGAAGAATTACTGGAGAGGTGCCTGAGTGGCCGAAAGGAACGGTTTGCTAAATCGTCGTAGGTGGAAACACTTACCCAGGGTTCGAATCCCTGTCTCTCCGCAACAATGTGTTGAGAGACATATTTTTAGATAACCAATTCGGGGTGTAGCGTAGCCCGGTTATCGCGCCGCGTTTGGGACGCGGAGGTCGCAGGTTCGAATCCTGCCACCCCGACAAATGATAGTATCAATCTATACCAAAAACCTGTTAATCTTATGATTAACAGGTTTTTATGGTTTTAGGGGTATCATAATAAAACAATTATATCCAAAGAACACGTCAACAATTCGGTTAACAAATTAATTTTTTAAATAGTGTTGACCGAATTGTTAAAATTCCTGTGTTTAGGCTAAATAAATGTATCTTTAAGTGATTTGACTTTCGTCTGATAACAACATCTAATGTTAACAAACAGACGAAATCATGAAAACATCTTCTTCATTCAGTATTCTGTTTTGGGTAAACTTATCCAGAACAAAGAACAGTAAGGCATCTCTTTACGCACGGATTACCGTAAACGGAAAAAGGGCCGCCATCAGTTTAAATCGCAAAGTTTTAATAACCGACTGGGATAGTGACAGAAATAGGGCAAAGGGCACCGCGCAAAAATCACGTATACTTAATACCTATCTAGATGAAACCTATAATCAGTTATTTCAAGCCTATCAAGACTTAAAGTCCGAACATAAGCAGATAACAGCACAATCGATTAAAGCACGCTACCTTGGTTTGGATGAAATCAACCGTTCGGTTATGGAAATTATTAGCTATCACAACGATGATATGAAAGGCAAGTTAAAGTGGGGGACTCAAAAGAACTATTTTACTACACAGCGCTATATCTCTAACTTTATATTGGAAGCGTATAATTCTACGGATATGTTTCTAAAAGAATTGGATTATGACTTTATCATAAGGTTCGAGAAATATTTACGGGCTTACATTCCCCAAGAACATCATAAAAAAATGGGTAATAACACGGTAATGAAGCACATAGAACGCTTTAGAAAATTAATTAATTAATTTGTCTTTTAAGTTAGGATGGATGTTGAGCGACCCGTTCGCTAATTTTCATGCAAAGTTTATTAAAACGGAAAGGGGCTTTTTGAGTCTATTAGAACTTCAGGAAATAGAAAAAAAGAATTTTACCATCCCTAGATTGCAACTAGTAAGGGATTTGTTTGTCTTCAGTTGCTATACAAGTTTGAGTTATATTGATGCTATCAATCTTAGCGCTGATAATATTCGCATTGGCATTGATGGGGAACTATGGATTTATTATAACCGTGAAAAAACAACCAAGCCTATTCATATTCCTTTACTGCCAAAAGCTTTGGATATCATAGAGAAGTATAAGGATAATTCAAAATCGATTGCACAAGGCAGGGTGTTTCCCAAAATATCGAACCAGAAATTGAATTCCTATTTAAAGGAAATTGCAGACGTGTGCGGTATAGAAAAGAATCTCACGTTTCATATTGCCAGGCATACTTTTGCCACAACCGTCACCTTAAGTAACGGGATGCCTATAGAAACCGTTTCAAAATTACTGGGACATTCAAAGATAGCTACTACTCAAATTTATGCGAAGGTTATTGAACGCAAGGTAAGTGACGATATGGATCGCTTAAGGAAGCATTTTAATACTATTGAATGCCATACCTATAAAAGCTCTTAGTGCCTATAATATGCTTTAAAAATAAAAATAAGGTACTTAAAGGACGAAATAGTTCAAATGGAACAGTGGATAAATTTTAAATTCAGGGATATCAAGTATTTTGTGAATTACTTATTACAAGAAGATAAGATACTGGTTCGCATCTTAGTTAGCCCCAATCCTATATATTAGGCAGAAAAACTCCATTCCAAGAAAAGTGCTTTGTTAGTAAGATTTTTATGATCTATAATTTGTAAATTCTACGTAAACAGTCAAAATTAAATTTGAACTAAAAAACTAGTAGATCGCTATTCAGATATACGCTAGAATTCTTCAACAAAAGATTAGTTTGGACATGAAAAACCTGAGAATGCAATTAAACAATGTTGAAATAAATCCAAAAATCAGTTTTCATATATGGCATTTTAACTATAAAGTGCATTAAAATGAGTATCATTTTATATCAAGACTTGATTTATGAAGTATTTATTTCATTTGGCTGGTGCTCGAACCCTCTTCGTTCAGACCAACCAGAGTCGAGTACTTGCTGAAATTCACTTCTCGTGTTGACGATTTGTGAACTTACTTATGATAGTCTTTCGTATCCTTTTCCTAGTTCTCAGTAAAAATAGAGCTTTTAGTACAAATAAAAAACCTATAGTAGTCTGTTAACATAAGTGGGTTAGGATTAAACTACACACCTAACACAAGGAATATGCTTGAATGAGCTTTGATTTATTTATTCAGCTAAAATTCATCGATGCCGGTTAAATTCCGGCAAATAATTAAATTAAAATAAAGTTGTAAAAGTCTAATTAGATTTTATTCGCTAAGAGGTGAGTGATTAAGTTAATCCCGATCCTACCGGTAGTATTGGATTAAAAGCAAAAAACTTTATTACTAATATTAAACCTTTTAAAGCTAGATGAGTGCTGAGTTCAACTCATAAGTGCAACAATCTTATTATTTAGGACTTCAATAGGATTGTAATGGCACTTGTTACTGGTATACTTTGCTTCTTTGTTAGCTCTACCTAGTAGGTAATCTTAATCTTTTGCTCACTTCTTGTTGGGCTACCTATTGCTTATATCTCTTTTTTATCTTCCATAATCAAAATTACTATCCGTTTTCTCCATTAGAAATGAGCAGAGACTACTTTTATTTGCTAACTTGAGCTACAAGCACAATGGCTGTACGTAATTGCTTGGTTTTTGCCTGCTTATTAAGTTGACTAAAAATTTTGAAAGAGCTTAAAAAACATATAAAAAAAATAGTTTCCTTAAATGAAGAAGAATGGGGCATTTTAAAAAATGGTTTAAAAAAGATTTCCTATTCAAAAGGAGATTTAATTTTATCTGAAGGAGAACATTGTGATTTTGTTGGATTTGTTAAGACAGGCCTTTTTCGATTTTATATTATAAAAGAAGGCAATGAAAAAACAACTGACTTTTGGTTTCCGCTAGATTTTTTTTCGGACTATAGAAGTTTCCTTACCAACAAACCTTCTAATTATAATATAGAAGCAATGGAATCAGGAACTATTTGGAAATTGAAAAGAGCATATATGAATAAGCATTATGACGAATCTGTAAATTTTAATAAATTAGGTAGAATAATTGCAGAACAAATTTTTTTGATGAAGTCTTTACGCTTAGATAGTTTTTTAATGGATACCCCAAAAGAGCGCTACTTAAGGCTACTCATTAAAGACCCAAACATTCTTCAAACTGTGCCGCAATATATGATTGCTTCCTATTTAGGAATTACTCCAGAATCTTTAAGTAGAATAAGAAAACGTATTTAAACATTTATTGACGAAAGTCAATCATATGAAGATGTTATTCACTCTAAATTTGTACCAAACAGAGTATTTTGGTACAAAAAAATATAGTTATACTTATTTCATTTTTTATATTTTATGAGTGTAGTATTGCCCAAGAGCCTCAAGATTCTTTACAAGAAAAACAAATAAAACAGGTTAAAGAAAGGTTTCCAAAAACTAGTCTTCTTAATTTTGATATTAGTGAAAGTTTAAATAGAAATTTTAGCTCCGAATTTTTAAATCAAAATTTAAACGATGGTGTAATTACAAATCAAAGAAATTATATTTTTTCAACTAATATTCCTCTTTACAAGAAAGTTGGATGGGAATTGAGCACATTTCTTTCCTATCAATTCAACCAATTTAAATTTCAAAATCTTCAAAATAACTCCTCTTTTGAAGGAGTTCCAGTGCTATTTGAGCAAGACAATACTGTTAATTTTCATTACTTATCGGCGGAGTTTACGGCAGAATATTTTACTTATCTATTTAAAAAATTACCGATAAAATTAACTGTAAGTGCGATAGCGGACTCAAATGAACAGCATTTAGGTCGAATAAAAGGTTCTTTAGGGTTTCTTCTATTCTTAAAAGGAACAAATCGCACTTTGATTGGATTAGGGGCTCTAGGAAATATAGATTCCAGTTCCCAAAATCCTGTATTACCATTATTTCTTTATAAACATCAATTTAGAGACCTAAGATGGGAATTAATTTTTCTCTTACCGCGAATGCTGTATTTACGTAAACTAATGGGAGAAAAAGGAAGGTTGTCGCTAGGATCAACATTTGGGAGTGATGTGTTATACGTGAATTCTAATCACCAATCATTAGTCAATCTTTTAGAATATAATCAATTGGAACTAAAGGCAGGTCTGTTGTATGAACATCGTTTTAATGATTTTTTAGTAGGTAAGTTAGAAGCAGGCGTTCATAAGGTATTTAATAGTATACTTTTAGAGAAAGGAGCAGCAGCAAGTAACTATATTTATGAAAATAGACAAGATGCTACAACCTATTTTAAACTAGGTATATCGATTAATCCTTTTGCCAATAAAACATCTAATTAAAACTTTACAATTTCAATATGATACAAGTATTTAAAACAAATATTAAAAAAGATTCGGAGAGTTATGTTCTCAATATACTTTCATCAATTAAAGAAATTTATAAAATAGATTTTGATTTTGAAGATTGCGATCATATTCTAAGAATAGAATCTAACAAGGACATAATTTCAGAAGTAAAAACTGTATTGATCTCGGAAGGAATTTATTGTGAAGAACTTTAGTCTATTTATCCCAAAACTTGGATTAAAAAAAATCAAAAGATAATACAATGAAAAAATCAATAAAACATTTACTATCAATTTTAAGTCTTATCACGCTATTTGGATTTTTTTTATTTTTTTACTTGACAGATTTACGTCCTGATGGCTATAAATATCCAAACGATATTGCAAAAGCTAAAAATCTTCTTGAAGCTATGGGTAAAGAACATCAAATTGACAATTGGAATACTATTGAAACTTACAACGTTATATTTGAGGATGAATTTTATGGGTTCTTAGGACGAAAAACCCACTCTTTTCCTGAACAAAAAATAGAGTTCTCTTTAAACTATATCCCAAAAACCTTTAATGGTCAATTAAAAATCTTAAGTGGGAAAGAGAAAAATACCGTTTGGGGAATTCAATCATGGAAGACTTACTATTTAGATGAAAAAGGTAATCCTAAAGTAAAAGAGAACAAGAACATAAAGTTTTATATTCCTACGTACCAATATTTCATCGAATTCCCAAGTCGAATTCAAGAGGCTACTTCTATTGATTATTTAGGAGCCAAAATGATTAATGGTATAAAAGCTGAAGGAATAATAGCTTCTTGGAATACTGTCGCACCTCAAAATGATTTAGACCAATATATTATATGGATAGATTCTGAAAGTAAGAGAATAATCAAAATAGTTTATACCGTAAGGGATAAATATCGATTTGTTACTGGTGAGGCCTCTTTCCAGGATTACAAGGATTATGACGGAATTCTTCTCCCAAGCACTATACCAGTAAAATCGAACCTCTTGAAAGAGGGTTATTTACATAAAATGAGTATTAAATCTTTTACTTTAAATCAGGTTTCTTCTAAATCTCTAACTCCTTTCAACTAAAAAACTTAAAATAATGAAACATTTATATTTTCTATTTATACTAATATTAAGTATTTCCGTTAATGGGCAAAGCATAGTCGGGGAATGGGAAACCATCGATGATAAGACTAATAAAAGGAAAGCTCTTATTGAAATTTATGAAAAAGACAAACTCTATTTTGCTAAAATCACCAAAACCTTTGATGGAGATAAGGATGCGGTTTGTGAGAAATGTGTAGGAGATAAAAAAGGTCAACCCATAGTTGGATTGGTAATTGTTCAAAATATAAAAAATAACGGGAATAAATTTGAGAGTGGAACCATTTTAGACCCAGAATCCGGGGAAACATATAACTGTAATTTAGAACTTATCGATAAAAATAAACTTAAGGTTAGAGGTTTTCTTGGATTTTCAATTTTTGGAAGAACACAGTATTGGCTAAGAAAAGAAGTAAGATAGGCATTACGTTTTAGCGAAAAAGTATTAATAATCTGTTCTTTTATTACAACAAGACTTTTTTTGGGCGTAAGAGAACTTAAAACCAATGTAAGTAATTGATTGAAAATTATTTTGATAAGGCGTTTGAACTGCGTTATTTTGAAATGAACTCATTAGGCAATGCTTCGCCAACTATAATCTTAACTTTATTAGAAGAAACAGCGGCCGACCACTGCTACGCTATAAAACATAGCTTATTTCAATTGAAGAATCTAAATATTGGATGGGTACTAGTTTCTGGATATATGCAAATGGATCGATATCCTAGTTATAAAGAAAAAATCACTATTAGAACTTGGTTGTCCCAATATTCAAAAATTAGGGGGTATCGGGAAAATATTATTTATGATGAACAAAATACGATTATTGGAAGATCTAGGGGCTTATGGGTTTTCTTTAATATAGCCAAAAGAAGGCCTATACAAATTTTTGATGCTATAAAGGAAAACTGGTCATTTTGTTCATTTAAAAGTATCGATTACAGTATCTCTGAAAAAGTTAGCCCAATCAATGAATCAGATTATGAATTAAAATTTATAGTTAATAGGTATGATACCAATATGAATAATCATGTAAATAATATTAGATATTTACAATGGGTTATTGAATCAGTTCCTGAAGAAATTGTAAATAATTACTTTTTATATTCCATAACAGGAAGATTCATTGCAGAAGCTCATTATAAACAAACCGTTACATCATTGATTAACAACAATTATAATAATAAGCAGGAAATATCATTTAACCACACTATAAAAATAGAAGGTAGTGATACCATCTGCGCAACAGCCAAATCAACATGGAAAAGAAAATACGAAAGGGATTATTACCATTCCAAATAGTAAATTTAAACAAATAGAAAAATGAAGTATTCAAGACTTTATAACAAAAAAACAAAAGTTGAAAAATTTGCTATTGAAATTAAAGGCCAATGGCAAATGATTAAAGACGAAAAAATCACTTTCTTGGATCTAATAAATCTGCCTGCTAACAAAATTGATTCACTACAAATGGAATTAATTGAAGAATTTGAATCTTACCAACAAAGAATATCATTCCAGCCAACCGCTTACAGAGACTTTATGCTTTATGAAAAACACGCTATAGATGCTGCAAGAGGTTTTGTAAAAAAGTATATGGTTTACTTACTTCCAGTAGTTATGACTTACGAGAAAATTTTTAGAAGGCCTTTTCCAAAGTTAAAACCTAAAAAGAGGTTCTATCAACATCCTATTTATTATATGGGTAATCATTTGAATTTTATTTCTGAAGGAGATTCTATCAAAATTCCATCTTATACAAAAGAAATGGATTATGAATTAGAACTGGGGGTAGTCATCTGTAAACCTTTAAAAAATGCATCCATTGATCAGGTCAATGATGCCATTGGAGGTTTTTTAATTTTGAACGATTTTTCAGCAAGAGACATACAACTAGACGAAATGGATAGTGGTTTTGGCCCAATGAAAACCAAAAATTTTGGTAGTTCTATATCCTCCGTAATTGTTAGGAAAGAATCGCTTATTCACCAAGTTGACAACTTGAAAGTAAAAGTTATTATCAATGGAAAAACCATTGTTGAAAGTAACACAAAAGATAAAACCTATTCTTTGCAAGAAGCAATTGCATATGCTTCTTGGGAAGAACAATTATATCCTGGTGAATTATTTGGCTCAGGCACAATTCCTGGTTGCACAGGTATTGAAAACGGAGTAATGCTTAACAAGGGAGATACCATTACTTTGGAAATAGAAGGGATTGGTTCTTTAACCAATAAGATTGATTAAATGAAAGACTACGAAATCATTTTAGATGAAGCCATAAAAGGAATGGGCTTCGTGCCTAATAGTTTACATAGAATGAGTGCTAAGCCAAATATATTAGGAGCTTTTTCTATACTATATGCTAATATTAAAGGATTTTCTTCTTCAAAGACTACTATTTGGACAGGTGTCAAATTATTTTTAAAGAATCTACGTTGGACATTAAAGGCTAAAAGGGAAAGTCATTTAGAGGTTCCTGCCTATTTAAAAGATCTTATAGCAAATGTTGCAAGTAATGCAGCTGGTTGCCGGTATTGCCAGGCACATACCGCACATACAGCTCACAAGAATGGTGTTGCACTTGAGAAAATTCAAAAAATATGGGAATTTCAAACATCTGACTTATTTTCAGAACAAGAACGAGTGGCTTTAAACTTTGCAATGGCTGATGGAAGTGTTCCTAATCAAGTTACTACAGAACATCATAAAAAATTGGCTAAGTTTTTTACAGAACCACAAATTATCGAAATTGTTTCTACAATTGCCATTTTTGGCTTTCTAAACCGTTGGAATGATTCCATGGCAACTGAGTTAGAAGATGAACCTCTTCTATTTGGAAATAAATATCTTTATAAAAATTGGGAACCAGGAAAGCATCAAACAAAATGAGCAAAATAATAGATCTTTCTAAAACTATTCAATACAATTCTGATGACCCATTCTTTATGAAGGTAAAAATCAAGCATAAGTCACATAAAAAAGCTAAATGGCTGGTTAGGTTTTTAGGGTTACCTTTCCGCTTATTTCCAAAAAAATTTACTGGCTGGGCAGATGATGAAATTAGAAAAATGGGAGTTCATTCTACAACTCATATTGATGCGCCTTGGCATTATGCACCAACTTGTATGGGTAAACGAGCAAAAACTATTGATGAAGTTCCTCTAGAGTGGTGTTTTGGTGAGGGTATTGTTATTGATATGACTCATAAAAAAGACTTTGATTCAATTACTTCTAAAGATATAAAAGGATTTCTACAAAAAGAAAAACTGTCCTTAGCTCCAGAAATGATTGTACTCATAAAAACAGGAAGAGACCAATTAATGGGTACAAAAGATTTTTTTTATAAAGGAACTGGAATGAGCGCTGAAGCTACAGAATGGATTATAAAACAAGGAATAAAAGTAATGGGAATTGACCAATGGGGATGGGACTTGCCATTACCATATTTAATTAAAAAAGCTAAAAAAAGCAATAACTCTGAATTATTTTGGGAAGCACATTTAGTAGGTGTTGATTACGAATACTGCCATATGTGGAAAGGACGGACATAGTATACCACCCCCGCCGGGTTAAAGTGAGCATAGCAATTTTTATGGTAAACCCTGTTATAGCCAAGTATGAAACGATTTTTTAAGTGGTTCAAATAAATCCGTTTTTAGTGGTTCTCATTGACCGTTTTTTCCATATTGTAGCTTTTGCCTAGTTTTTCAGCCAACCAAGTTTGTTTAATTCCTTTCTGTTCCAACACTTCCTTAATTCGGTTCATTTCAGACGTAATTTAGTCCACTAAAATAATCAAGATTTTCAAATTATCTCAAAAAATAGTGTAAAAAATGTGAATATTATTTTGATGTGTGCGATGGGAAAGGGCAAGCTCTTTTATTTTTTTTGAGCGTTGGCTTTTCGCGTTGGCAAAAAAATAAATGTGCTTGACCGAGCGTTGGCGTTTTTAGTTCAAATGTTCAATTTTAGCTCGATTTTCGCATTACTTACAACGGTTCTCAGCTATACGCAGGCAGGGTTTTTAACCACTGAACTTCCTACGAAGAGCTGAATTTCAAATTTACCACTTATCTGTCCTAGGAAGCACGAAACCCCTGCTTGCGTATAGGTGATGTTAGCGGTTCGTTGTTTTTCATTTTGTCAAACATTTTTTGTCAGTTTAGCCATTGCTCTTACTGGAAATGTCCCAACTCCTTTAAATTTGGGAGGAATAGCACTAAAAGTAAAACCGTCTTTGGGCAATAAATAAAGATTGCAAAGATGTTCAACAATTAAAATATCTGCTCCCAAGAGTGTCGTATGAACTGGTCTTGTTTTGCCTAATGTGCTGTCAATATTATGAGAGTCAATTCCAACTAATTTAACACTGCAATTTTTTAGATATTTTGCTGCACCTTCTGTCAAATAAGGGTGATTTTCATAATACTTTTCTGTATTCCAATTACTGTCCCAACCTGTGTGAATTAAAACTGCCCTATTTCTAATTTCGCAGTTTTTTAAATGTTCTTCTGTTATTTCTAATGTTTCAGAAAATGGAATACTAATCACAATTCCGTCAAGGTCGGTAAAACATTCTAAACCAACCTCTGAAAGGTCTTTTCCGCTCTCAAATCTATGAAAGGGACAGTCAATATAAGTTCCTGTGTTTGTAACCATTTCAATTTTTCCAATTTGAAATTCAGTCCCTTCTGCGTAAAATTGTTTTGAATTTTCTCTACTCAAATAGTCGCAAACAATTGGAGCTGGTAAACCTTTGTAAGTTACAAGTCCGTGTTCAATTGTGTGGCTTAAATCAATTAGTAAGTCATTCTCTATGTTTGCATTAATAGGTTTTCTTTTGTGAGGCTCGGTCAATATTTCTTTATTCAAGATTTTAGTTTGACCTACCATTAATAGTCTTAAATCTTCAACTATATAGTCCGCAAGTTCTTTGTCAGATATATTGTCGCCCAAAATATCAAGTCGAAAATCCTCGCCTTTTATGCTTCCTCCGTTGGTAAAGTATATTTCAAAGTCAAATTTTACTCTTTTGTCCATATGTTTTGTCTATTTTATTCTGTGTCGCTTTTACAATGTCACGTCCTAAAATACGGCTACAGATTAATATTAGTTTTAAGCGGCATATTGATGCACGTAATTAGGTGTTTTATAATCTAAAGATAAATGCAATCTTTTAGAGTTGTATAGTTTGATTGCATTTTTGGCTGCTTTTTTAGCATGTACCACGCTGGTAAAGGTCTGGTCAAGATAGAATTCATCTTTTAGGATACCGTTTACCCTTTCGGCCAGTGCGTTTTCATAGCAATGGTTCTCTTCTGTCATGCTGATCTTGATTTTCTTTCTTTTTAGTATTTGGGTATATACATTGCTGCAATATTGAATGCCCCTGTCCGAATGATGAATAAGTTGATCAATGTTTTGAGCATTGTAAATAGCCTTATTTAAAGCTCTGACACAACCTTTTAGCTCTAGGCTATCACTTAGGTCATATCCAACAATTTTACGTGAGTGCATGTCGGTGATCAAGGCCAGGTAACAGAATCCTTTAATGGTTCTGATGTAGGTTATATCGGAAGCCCAGACTTGATTAGGTCTATTGATATTAAGGTCTTTTATAATATTACCATACTTGTAAAACCTATGATATGAATTTGTGGTTCTAGAAGAATATTTTTTTCTTCTAACGAGTAACCTGTTCTCTCTTAAGATACGGAATAGCCGGTCTCTGCCTACTTTAAGGTCATATTTATGAAACTCATTTTTTAATGATCGCATGAGTTTTCTTGTACCTTCTCGAGGTAGTGTTCTTCTACTTTTTCGAACAAGTTCGATTACATCTTGTTCTATCTGTTTTTTGATTAGAAACCTTTTTTGGTATTTGTAATAGGCATCTCTTTTCAGATCAAAGGCATTACAGATAGTACCAATTGAATGCAGCCTTTCATTACGGTTTATCGGTGCTACTTTCATCAAGGCTTTATGTTTAAGTTTTTTTTTAATTCTTCAACATCTCTATAGCCCAGGTTTTCGGCGGCTACCTCAAGATAGCTATCGGTCACCAGTTTGTCCAGGTCCTTTTTAATAAGAAGGTCCTTAAGTTGTTTCAGCTCTTTTTGAAGGGCTTTGATACGGGAAAGTTCGTCGTCTGTTTGCACGGTTACACGGGTATTCATTAAATCTTTACGATCATACTTTTTGATCCATACGTTTATAGTACTGGATTGTATACCGTAAGTTAATGCAATTTGTCTTTTGGAATGGTTTCCTTTGGTAAGTTCTGCCAAGACTTTGAGCTTGAAGCTCTCACTATAGCGTTTTACATATCCATCATTTTTATACATATACTTGAAGTGTTTTGTATACATATTTCAGGACGGGTCACAATGACCGCTAACGACTGGGCGTCGAGTAGACAAGGGGAATTTCACCCCAAGCCTCTCACAGAACCGTACGTGATAGTCTCCCATCATACGGCTCTTCTGACTTGATACACAAAGATAGCTCATCCTCTTTCAAGTTGGCAGGTTGTGTATTAAACCAGCTCATCCCTTTGCTCCATTTCCATTACAGAAACTTCATCACTACTACGAATGAGTCCGCCACTACATATACTTTTGGTATTCTACCTCTAGGTTGTGCCTATTGTGTATTTCCCTTAGCACGTATATGCAGCTTCCCAAGTTCCATAACTAAGCCCGAATAAAGTTCTTGCCACCTGAATGACGCCAGCCCCACAGAAAATAAATAGGTTACCCCTGTGATTAATGTTCTTTCAAACACTAGTTTTAACTCCGTATCATACTTCGTAGCTTTTGACTGGATGTACCTACTTCTCGACACCTCTTCAGTGGTTCACTTTCGTTCAACTCCTTTATTCATACCTGCCAACCTCGTGGGTTGGATTCTCCTAAACGCTCAGTACCAAGGCTGTTAACCAAAGCACCTTTAAGTGGTTTAGAGCCATCGCCTATACAACGACTCTGATGGATCTACCATCATCTTAATTACAGCATGCAGCACAGTTTATTACCATGACTGCTTCTTGGCACACTATGAGTAGTACGGGGGGGTTAAAGCAAGAACCTTTCCGACTAGAACATAGCAAAGCCTTATTTTTTTTAAATTTAACGATAAAAACTCAAAATAAGGCTTTGCGGTCTTCTATCTACGCAACTATCTTTCGGCAAGCCCTAAAGCCCCGTATTACTTATAGCCATTGTTATCTGCTGGCTTTTACGCTCTCAAATTTCCAGACAGAATCTTTCTTTAGTTTTGGAAACCCCACCAATTTTTTTATAAAAATCTATAGCTTTCTGATTAAAATCAGGGGTTTGCCATTGTATGATTTTACAATTTTCAACTTTTCCATATTCCTCAACCTTTTCCATAAGACGAGTACCTATACCTTGTCCTCTCGTATTTGCTTTAAGGAATAAGCAATCAAGGTAGATGTAAAAATCCGCGTCCCAAGTCGAAAATTGTTTCATAAATGTAGCATATCCAATAATCGAATTTTCTTGCTCTACAATCAAGCATTTTAAACTGGGGTTTTTCCCAAGAATAAAAGCGGACAACAATTCCGCTTTATTCTCTTGTTCAAATTCCGCTTGTTCGTATTCAGCGTGTTCTTTGCATAATTCAATAATTTGTGGCAAATCCTTTTTTTTGGCAAATCTTATCTTCATTATTAGAGTTTTTAGCAGGCACATTCCATTTTTGCTCCTTTCACAGGATTCGTGCCTTCGGTTGCATAACCATCAAATTTCCACCATTCTATTCCGCCCATTAGTTCTTTGACCTTAAATCCAAGTTTGGTCATATTCAATGCTCCTTTTGTTGAAGCATTACAGCCGATTCCGTCGCAGTAGCAAACATAGGTTTTTGACTTGTCTAAATGTTTTGTGCTTTCTGCGTTCATTTCCATGTGCGGAATGTTGATAGCGGTCGGAATATGTTCTTTTTCAAAACCGAAAGCTTTTCGGGCATCTAAAGCTACTGTATTTTCGTCCTTTTCCAAAGCGTCCCATAAATCTGATGGGTCCATTTCGTAAGCAAGTTTGTTTTCGTAAAATTCAATTTGTTTTTGCATAATTCCTAAGTTTTTGTTTCGGCAAAATTAGTTAGGTAATAACCCTATTTTCAAATTTTGAACTTGAAGGTTTTGAATTTAAAGCTGAGAATTTCTCAATTATAGCATCTATACAAATTGCTAACTTTGTCCCGTATGGAAATTAAATATTTTAGACTGATAAAAACAATCGTTGAAGAAGGCAGTATTGCCAATTCTGCCGAGAAACTATTTTTAACGCAATCAGCTTTAAGTCATCAATTAAGGGAATTGGAAGAGCGTTTAGGATTCAAGGTCTTTCATAGAACACGTAATAAATGGCAATTGACCGATGAAGGTGGCGAACTCTACAAATTGGGGAATTCTATTCTTGAAAGTATCGAAAAGAGTTTTCAGAACATTGAACAATTGCGAAGCGGTTCTGTCGGAACTATTAAAGTTAGCACGGAATGTTACAGTTTTTATCAAGGTCTTTCTGCTTTTATTCAAAAAATGGGGCTTTTATATCCAGAAATAGAGGTTGATTTGATTCTTGAAGCCACGCATCAACCGATTTCGAAGATTTTGTCCAATGAGATTGATATTGCGATTGTTACCTCAAAACCAGTAAATGAAATTTTGTCCAGTATCGAGGTTTACGAAGATGAAATTTTTGCGATTATGCATAAGGAAAGTCCGTTGAACAAAGTTGGTTTTTTGGATACGAATGATTTTTCGGATGCACATTTGATAATACATTCTTTTCCGTTGGAAACTGTCTCGGTATATGAACAATTTTTAAAGCCGAATAAAATTACTCCGCTTAAGATTTCCGCTATTCCTCTTACCGAGGTCGCCCTGGAAATGGTCGATGCCAATATGGGAATAATGTGTATGCCTAAATGGGCATTAAAATCCTTTAAGTTGTCTGATGATTTGATTTTTAAAAGAATAGGTAAAAATGGTTTGAAAAGAACGCATTATTTGGTCTTTCGTAAAGCCGATAAGGTCAAAAAGTACGTTAATGATTTCATTTCCAATTTCGAAGAGGATTTTTCCAAGGAATGAGATTTTTTCAGCTTGCAGATAACGGGAGTTTGCGCAGCAACTCCATTTCGAATAAAAATAAATGATTTGTTTTGATTTATAGGACCCTAAGCGAAGGTTTTATAGCCGGTTCTTTTGTGGTAAACTAAATTTCCAAGAAAAGCAAAGTCGCCCAAAATGGCTGAAATGGCTCCGAATAGGGCAAAAAATATGTCGACAAGCCTTTTGAGCCTGTCCTTCAACACTTTTGGGTCAAGAATGGACACAAGTCTGCTAAGGTTGTAGCATATCATGATCAGGTTTACCTCGGAGAGCACGTTCTGTTTTCCTTTCATCAATGTATGGGTGAAGCCCCATTGTCTTTTGATGGTCCCGAACTGGTGCTCGGTGATCTGTTGCCTGAGCCTATAATATTCCGGATTTTCCTCCACTCTTTTCTGGTTTTCCTCCAAGGCCTCCTGATAAATGGAGCGCTCTATGAAGCGTCCGTTCTTGTTCGTGGTACAAAGGTGCCTTACGGGGCAGACCTTGCAGGCCTGTCGGTTCTTGTAATGCTTGACCTTGTGGCCCGCCTTATTGTAAACGGTTCCATTGGTCACCAATATCTGTCCGTCGGGACAGGTATAGGTATCCATTTCCCTGTCGTATTTAAAATCGACCATGGGATAAAGGCCGTTGTGTTGGGAAGAATGCTCCTTTGGGGATGAGTAAGTTGTTATCCCGTTCTTGGTGCAGATGTCCAGGTGTTTGCCCGTGGTGTACCCTTTATCGGTAAGTGTCCTCATTTTTTCCACGCCCAAAAGTTGCTTTGCATCGAGTGCCATGGGCGAAAGTGCGTGTGTATCGTTTACGGTGCCCGTGTCGTTGTTGACGAAGAGTTTGTATTTTGCATCACACCCTGCCTGCACGTTATAGCCCACATTGATTATGTTGCGGTGCAGTACTACCGATCTGGCATCGGGATCGGTAAGGCTGATCTGTCGTTCCCCACTGGTGCGCAGCTCTTCCCCGATGTTGCGGTATCTTTCCTTCTTCGATTCCTGGTAGGCAATTTTGTCCTGTATTTTTTCGGTATCCGAATCTCCGTCCTCGGCATCAAGTTGTTGTTGGTATTCCAGTATCTTGTTGTCTATGTACTCGATATGGCGGTCGATCTTGTTCTGGTTGAAGTTGTTCTTCAGGGCGTTCTGGGCCCTTATCTTGAAGGAGTCGATGGCAATGGTCTCGCCTTCGATTAGTTCCCAATCCTTGAGCAGCACCACAAAATACCTGAATGCCCCTTTGAAGGCTTTTGGGTTACGCTTTCTGAAATAGGCTATTTTCCTTGCGGACGGCCTTAGTCCCTTCAGGAGCCATATGACCTCGAGGTTTACCTTGCAGGCATGTTCCAATTGGCGGGAGGAGCGCAGTTTGTTCTTGTAGCCGTAGAGATAGAGTTTGAGCATGTCCGAGGAACGATATGGTGGCCTGCCCTCGTTGTTCAGCACGTCCCTGAACCCCAGGTCGCCCATTGGGAGGATATCCACGAACATATCGACGATCCTTGCCCACGAATCGGGACCCAGGCAGGATTCGAAATCCATCATTACGAGTTGGTCCCTGTCAAAACCTGTTATAAAATCCATACCATTAAGATAATCAATATCAATACGTTATGGTATTGGCCGTGCTAAAGGAAATCAACAAAGTTATTAAGAAAGGGTAGGTTTTTGCGCAGTCTGACGTCTCGGCTAAGCGTAGTGCGGTAGTAAGGAAACGTTGAGTTTCCGTCTGCACACGAAGCTAAAGCTTTTGGTTTAGTTTTATTTTTCCTTGTCCAAAGCTAAATCCCAAAGATTTAGCGACTTCATAAATATACACAGACCTTTCGGTTTTGCCCTAAAGTCCGCATTACGTTTAGGCATTGTTGTAAAACGTTTTTTCTGCACAGATGCCCCCAATGGCTATTGTTCTTTAAATTCAATACTTTTTATTTTCAGATATTCCCAAATTGACAGCATATTTCCAGACTTTGATATTTCTGAAAAATCCTTTTGAGACATGCAAAATGTTAGAAATCCATCAATATTAACTTCAGGTATATCAAAATTTTCAGACATTGTTTTCTTTGAAAATTTTGCGATTATTTCTTTTTCTAGCTCTATATTTTTCTCGCGGATAACTATCTCTTCTAGTGATTTCGTTTTACCAGAAATTCTATTAATTGTTTTATCTGAGTTTACCATAACGCTTATTTTGAAGAATCCTAAAAGGGTTTTATCCAGCTTCAATATTTCTTCTATTGTCATGAGTCTTGCATATTCGCCTCTGTCTGCAACTAAAAGTAGTCGTTCACTCTGGGGCATTACCTTTACATCTGCATTTGGCAAGCCCAATGTCGAAGAAGTAACGACGGGTTCTATACCCAGACTGTTAATGTCTTGTTCTAGTTTACTCGATAGATTGTATGGTGTAACGGTAACTTCATTTAAATTTATAATGTTTTCTACAAGATTCACCACGACTAAATTTCTTTGAAAAATGGTTTCCGTGATGACAATTTCTTTAGTTAGGTATTGAACTGCAGTAAATCGAATTGAATCTCTCAACTTAGCCTCAATGGTAAACACCCCCAAAGAATCAGTAATTGTTGACTCTTTTGAATTTAAGTTGATTATTAATACGTTTGAAACATCATTGTTAAGACTTTTAATCTTACCGCTTATTTGTTTGGTCTTCTTTTGACTAGATAGGGTGTAGTTTGTCAATAGGATAAACAAGAGTAATAAAAATCTTAAAGGTTTCTGCAATTTTTAGATTTTGAATTATAGTGAAGTACCTTGGTATAATTTTAAAATCGGTAGCCTACATTTATTCCAAGTCTATTTATCTGGGAATGGTCTGTTTTATCTGCATTAAATAATAGTTTTCCAAAACCAAAGAAAGGTTCAATAGTAATTCCATTTTTTGTAATCCATTTGCTGCCTAACGTTAAACCGAGCGACAAATCAATCACATCAGGACCTTCGTTCAAAGTAAGATTTCCGTTTATATCGGTTAACTGTTTTCCGTCAGTTGAGCCAACGGTTGTAAATCCTTCAACAAAAAAACCTGAGGCATGTTTTTTGCCAAAATATCTTCTGTAGAAAGGTGAAATTTGAAAATTTGTGTCTTCATCATGTCTTTGGCTAAACACGTATAGACCCGAAATCCCCAATGAAGATTTTCTATTTAAATTTCTTTCAAATGCTATATCTAAAAGGCCTAATGACGTAAAAAGTACATTAAGTTTTAGTTCATTTCTCTTTTCAGACGGACTTGCGCTAATGGAATTTTGTTTTTGCGCTTTGGTGGTAAATACTGAGAACAAAAGTATGATTGCTATATAATTTGTTTTCATTAAAAAGGTTTCTTTGATGTTCTACAAACCTATATTAATTTGATTTTGAAAACGTTAAAGGACTTTAAATGTTAAGTTAAATTAAATGTAAAAAAGGATTATTATGAAAAGTTGAAGAAATAAAGTCTATAGCTAAAATGTTTTTTTAAATCTCGACTAACGTCAAATTTAGTTATTGAAAATCAGGATGTTGAAAAATCGAGATCTTCTGGTTTTATGTCAAATTTATTGATTTGTTTTTTAATTCTTTTGACGAGTCCCATTTTTCTTTTTTGATCTAGGAATAAATAGTCAGTAGGTGGTTGATAGGCTTGTTTTTTTGTGACCATATTCCAAATGATAACAGCCAGTTTTCTAGCGGTTGCACTCACGGCTACTTGTCTTCCTTTTTTGAAAGCGATTTTTCTAAAGAAATTGGATAAATGAGTGTCTTTTAGATTTCCGATTGCATTTGCAGCTTGCCTGAGTGCTGTTTTTATTCGATTACTTCCTTTTGGTGTGCGATGACTTAATACTTTTCCTCCAGATATTTTATTATTCGGTGCAAGTCGCATCCAAGAGGTGAAATGTTTTGCAGTAGGGAATTTATTAAATCCTTCAGAACCAATTTCGCTAATTATAGTGAGTACTGTTGCGTGGCTTAGACCTTCTATTTGCATTAGGTCTATGCCTCCAAAATATTGAAAAGCCAATTGGTTTAACTCAATTTTTGGGGCATTTTTATTTATGCGCTTATAAGGTTTTGCTTTGGTTTTTAGTTTTTTTTTAATCGGGTCAAGATTGATTTGTTTTTTAAGGAACCTGTCAATTTGTTTATCACAATCTGCTATTTTCTTTTGATAAAATTGGTAGCTTTCAAATTCTTGTTTGAGTCCAAAAAGAAAGTCCTGTCTGTTATTGCCTTTTAGAGCCTTGGCAATTTCTTCTTCTGATTTTCGACAATTATAGTGCCTGTGTTTCGCTAAAGAATTTGGGTCTAAATTTCCTTTGCAGATGTCTTCAATAATTTTCAGCCCGGTAAGCCCACATACATCCTTTACTACTACGTCTAAACGCATATTAAGTAGTTTTAGGTACTTCTGCATTTTGTTGGAAGCTTCGGCAGCTAATTGTAACCAGTTTGTTCTTTGTCTGCAATAGGTTCTTAGGATTTCCGTAGTTTCATCTGGTAAAAAGCTACTACTCAATAGTCCAAGAGCGTGTAGTTTTTGTATCCATCGTGCATCTTTTACGTCAGTTTTTTTGCCTTTGGCATTTTTAGTAAATTTTCCATTGGCAAGAATAATGTCAAATCCATTTTTAGCGAGTTCAGCATATAAGTTCTGCCAGTAACTTCCAGTAGATTCCATAGCAACAGAGTTGATGCCATTCCCTAAAAGCCAATTACAGATGTCCTGAAGGTCTTCTGCATACACTCCAAATTCTTTTACATCACTGAGGTCTTGTCCAATGGCGACAAAGTGACTTCTACTTCCCACATCAATTCCAGCACAGTGAAGATTGATGATGTCCAGTTCCATTTTTTTGTTCATACCAAAATTATTTAGGTTTATAAAAATGGCTCAAAAGAAGTACTGTATAAATTCTAAAATATCTCGATCGGACTTGCATAAGATGCAGTACCACTGGAATTATCACATCAAACTCAACCTAAAGGCAAGAATGATAGTACTTCAATCAGAATGTTGACCGAGTTTACCCAAAAGGTAACACCAGTTGAAAAATCGACCTTGTAGTGAGCCTATATAAAAATAAAAAAAAGATAGGATTTTGCGATTCGTTAGCTCGAGGAATTAATCGGATTCTGATGTGGGGAATGTTTTACAACGGATTTGTATAAGAACAGTAGGACGGAAAAACGCACGAACCATTCGGTTAGACACAAGCCGAATTTTTAAATTTTACTTATAATTTTTTTCTCAATAAGCCAAATTTAAAAATTTGGCGACCTCGGAAAAGTGCTGTGAACATTGTGTTAAGCACCAATTGCCCTATTGTTTTTATACGTTGTTGTGCTTAGTTTTATTTTCCGAATATGTTTTTTCGTAGCAAAGATTTTATTTCACTTAAATCTGCAAAATTACGATTTGTAAGAAGTACATAGCCAGAACCATCGTTAATGTCTAAGTAGAAGAAAGAAGAATAGCCAATATTAGCTCCGGAATGACCTATTCCTTTCACTTTACCGTTTTCATCAACTTGAAGTCCTACTCCTAATCCGTACAAATTTAATTTTCCATTTGTCGTATTTGTTGGTGTTGTCAATAATTTAATAGACTCTTTGGTTAAAATTGAAGGTCTGTTATCATTCAAACCTGCCATTACTTCCAGCAATAATTGTGAGTAATCAAAAGAAGTAGTCCATAATGCTGCGGCAGCTTCTTGTGGATATACTTTATACCCTAATTTAATAGGTTTCCCTTTTTTACTATAACCATAAGCTACGTCATTTCTATTGTTCGGCGTTAAACTATAAAAACTATTTTGCATATTTAATGGTTGTAATAGCTCCTTTTGAATAACAGTTCTGAATGGCTCTCCCTTAGTATCTTTTATTGCTTTTTGTAAATAACAGTAGCCTCCACCAGAATATTTATTTTCACTATTCACTTCGTTCTTAATTTTGATTTTTGGCTCCCAAATAAATGTATGTTTGCCCTCAATTACATTTTCAATTGTCGGTATTCTTTTTTTATCAGGTTTATAGCCAAGAAATCCAGACATATTAATACCTCCAGTATGACTGAGTAATTGAGAAATTGTAGGAATCGTACTTGGGTCTGATTTTAAACCCTCAAGTTTATTAGTTTTTAGATATAGATTAATTTCATTATCGATATCAAATTGTTGATTTTGATTATTAATTAGAAATAATAATGCCGTTGGAAATTTGCTTAATGATGCCGCTTGGAAAATAGTCTTTTCTGTTACCTTCTTTGACCCACCACTAATTCCGAATCCCTTGTTATAGACAAGTTTATTGTTTTTGATTATACTCAAGCTTACACCAGGTATTTTGGATATTTGCATCAAGCTGTCTAATTTCTTTTCTTCTTGCTTACTCAATTGACAATAGATTGGAATGCAGGTTAAGAGAAATATTATTAGAGTAAATGTTCTTTTTTTCATTTTTTTTAAATTAAGCACAACGGTTTAGCTCGTATGTTTGGTTCTAAGTTTGAAGATAATATATTCTGAATGATAAATTAGTTTAAAGGAAGGGTGATTTCGTGGTTGGGCTAGATACTAAATAGAGATATCGTCGCTTAGGTTTACGCTCTTCCTGAACTGATTTATTAAAGCATTATTTTAGATAATCAATAATAAGCTTAACTAGAAGGGATAATGGCTTTTGGGCTAGATACACTTAATGTGATATCGTTTTTTAGAGAGACCTCCCTTCTATAATTTTCTTGGAATCTGAACAGTACCTAGGTCCTTTGGATAGAGATCGAATCAAGTGCGAGCAAAGATGATAAAGAGAATTACAGCTTAAAAACCGAAGAAATGGAAAAGTATTTAAAACAGAGTCTTGGCATCGATGTTTCAAAATTGAACTTGTCATTATCACTAGGTTCCCTAAATGAAAATTTAGTTAAGGAATTCGAGTCCCATCCCGATGTATCCAATGATATAATGGGTTATAAGGTACTCTTGAAATGGCTGAAGGCATCTGTCGATCCCGATGTGGAATTGTTGGTGGTGATGGAAGCCACGGGCGTTTACCATCAAGGTATTGCGCATTTTCTGTACGAGCAGGGCTATAGCGTTTGTGTAATGCAATCCGGTCGTGTAAAGCGCTATGCGCAGAGTTTGGACCAACGTTCCAAAACGGATGCACTCGACAGTAGAATGCTAAGTATGTTAGGTCTGGAAAGGAACATTCGACTATGGCACCCGCCCAGTGAGGAGTTGCAGGAGCTAAAAGGACTGAGCAGGGAACGTAGTTCATTGTTGAACGATAGAACGATGGAGACCAATCGACAAGGAGCTATCGCATCGAGCGTTCATAGTAATGCAAGGGCATTGAAAAGGCACAAGATCAGATTAAAGCTTCTAAACACGCAGATAGCGGCTGTCGAAGAAGATATGCGACTTCTGATCTCTAAAAATGAAGTATTGAAAAGGAAGCTGGATTATTTGATAAGTATACCTGGTATATCGTTTATATCGGCGGCTACGGTGATCGCAGAAACGTTGGGCTTCGAATCTATAGTCAATGCCAAGCAATTGGCGAGCTACGCCGGTTATGATGTGGTATTGAGGGAATCGGGAAACTTCAAGGGAAAGACCAGGATCAGTAAAAAAGGGAACAGCCATATAAGGGCGGTACTGCACATGCCCTCGATGACCTGTGTACGCTGTAACCCAACTTTGAAACAGTTCTACAATAGACTGAAGCCGAACAAGGCAAAGCCGTTGGTGGCACTTGTAGCGGTGCAGAGAAAACTATTGATCTTAATGTACACCTTATGGAAGAACGAAGAAAATTATGATGCTAAATTTGAAATAAAAAAGCAGCAAAAGCATGAAGCTCTTGCTGCGCGGGATAACAGTTTGATAAATCAACCTGTTTCCTAAATTATTAAAGAAAAAACTTGTTTTTCAACACAGTACCTAAGCGTAGTGCGGTTGAAAGGAAACTTTTCGTTTCCGTCTGCGCACGAAGCTAAAGCTTATTGTTTTGCTTTTTCTTTTTTGTTCCAAAGCTAAATCCATAAGATTTAGCGACATCATAAATATACACAGACATTTCGGTTTATCACCTTAGTCCGCATTACGTTTAGGTATTGTTGTAATCAGTAGCGACACACAAGAGTGAGCACGAACGATTCCGTTTCTGTATTTTTTTCGTCCGAGTAAAGTCCATCTGCGCAACAGTTAAGTCCGTTAGAGTTAGATGTCCAGCGTAACAGTTACGTAAGAGTTAGTTCCATCTGCACATAACTGTTTTTAAATCCTAGTGATTAGTCTGTTATTTATTGACTTAGTACAGATTTTGCTTAGAATCCTTTTTTTCTTTATTAAACTGTTCTTCGGCTTTTTTTAGTTCAATTTGTTTTTCTTCCTCAGTCAATTTAACATTCAATTTCAAAGAGTTTTTAAGTTTATTATACTTCTCTTTAATCGATATTAAGTGGTCATTTTGCCCCTCAGAATGTATTTTTAATTCTTCCATAATATTTATTTGAGCTATTGATTACAACGGTCTTGTGTATGATTTCGTTGCGTGTTTCAGCACTAAAGTTAGCAAATAAATCACAGATAGAAAGTCCGCCAGGACTTTCGTAAGTAGGCTCTAACTAGCAATGAATTATACACGGTGTTCTACGCAGTTTTTATTCTTTTCAAATTGTTCATCTGTTGCTCAAATCCTTGAAATGAATTATTTAAGTCTTGAGAATATTTTCCAGAAATCCAATCTTGATATAAATCCAAGTATTTTTCCATTTCGTTTGTTCCGTTTATTTGGTCAGTCCATTTTAAAGCACACATTGCCTCTCGTTGTTCATAATGTAAGTCTTTTCGAGTCAAATAGTATTCAAGATATTTTTTAAGATATTCAATTCCGTTTTGAGTATTAAATGTCGCTAAAGTCAAACAGTATCCATTTCCTGCATAACAGACTTGACTTTTTAAAAGGTGAATTCCAATAATATCTTCAACAGATTTAAATTCCATTATTGAAGCAAAATATGCTCCTACAATTCTAGTTCTCCAATTAAAATCTCCAAGTAAGTTTTTAACAACTTCTATATTCAATTCCGCTCTTATTGATTCAAAGTTCCGAATGAATTCATCCGCGTTATTTATTCCGAACATATAAAATGGAACACACCATTTTTTTATAAATTCAGGTTCAATTTTGTTTTCATTTGTATAATGTTCCAATTCAGCGAATGGACTTGCGTGTCGGATTGTTGCTCCAGCAGAGTGTAATTCAATTTGTTTCTTTGTTTTCTCGTCCATTGTTGGTTTGTTCAAATTGCGTAGAACGGGAGTTTGCGCAGCAACTCCATTTCGAATAAAAATAAATGATTTGTTTTGATTTATAGGACCCTAAGCGAAGGTTTTATAGCCGGTTCTTTTGTGGTAAACTAAATTTCCAAGAAAAGGAAAGTCGCCCAAAATGGCTGAAATGGCTCCGAATAGGGCAAAAAATATGTCGACAAGCCTTTTGAGCCTGTCCTTCAACACTTTTGGGTCAAGAATGGACACAAGTCTGCTAAGGTTGTAGCATATCATGATCAGGTTTACCTCGGAGAGCACGTTCTGTTTTCCTTTCATCAATGTATGGGTGAAGCCCCATTGTCTTTTGATGGTCCCGAACTGGTGCTCGGTGATCTGTTGCCTGAGCCTATAATATTCCGGATTTTCCTCCACTCTTTTCTGGTTTTCCTCCAAGGCCTCCTGATAAATGGAGCGCTCTATGAAGCGTCCGTTCTTGTTCGTGGTACAAAGGTGCCTTACGGGGCAGACCTTGCAGGCCTGTCGGTTCTTGTAATGCTTGACCTTGTGGCCCGCCTTATTGTAAACGGTTCCATTGGTCACCAATATCTGTCCGTCGGGACAGGTATAGGTATCCATTTCCCTGTCGTATTTAAAATCGACCATGGGATAAAGGCCGTTGTGTTGGGAAGAATGCTCCTTTGGGGATGAGTAAGTTGTTATCCCGTTCTTGGTGCAGATGTCCAGGTGTTTGCCCGTGGTGTACCCTTTATCGGTAAGTGTCCTCATTTTTTCCACGCCCAAAAGTTGCTTTGCATCGAGTGCCATGGGCGAAAGTGCGTGTGTATCGTTTACGGTGCCCGTGTCGTTGTTGACGAAGAGTTTGTATTTTGCATCACACCCTGCCTGCACGTTATAGCCCACATTGATTATGTTGCGGTGCAGTACTACCGATCTGGCATCGGGATCGGTAAGGCTGATCTGTCGTTCCCCACTGGTGCGCAGCTCTTCCCCGATGTTGCGGTATCTTTCCTTCTTCGATTCCTGGTAGGCAATTTTGTCCTGTATTTTTTCGGTATCCGAATCTCCGTCCTCGGCATCAAGTTGTTGTTGGTATTCCAGTATCTTGTTGTCTATGTACTCGATATGGCGGTCGATCTTGTTCTGGTTGAAGTTGTTCTTCAGGGCGTTCTGGGCCCTTATCTTGAAGGAGTCGATGGCAATGGTCTCGCCTTCGATTAGTTCCCAATCCTTGAGCAGCACCACAAAATACCTGAATGCCCCTTTGAAGGCTTTTGGGTTACGCTTTCTGAAATAGGCTATTTTCCTTGCGGACGGCCTTAGTCCCTTCAGGAGCCATATGACCTCGAGGTTTACCTTGCAGGCATGTTCCAATTGGCGGGAGGAGCGCAGTTTGTTCTTGTAGCCGTAGAGATAGAGTTTGAGCATGTCCGAGGAACGATATGGTGGCCTGCCCTCGTTGTTCAGCACGTCCCTGAACCCCAGGTCGCCCATTGGGAGGATATCCACGAACATATCGACGATCCTTGCCCACGAATCGGGACCCAGGCAGGATTCGAAATCCATCATTACGAGTTGGTCCCTGTCAAAACCTGTTATAAAATCCATACCATTAAGATAATCAATATCAATACGTTATGGTATTGGCCGTGCTAAAGGAAATCAACAAAGTTATTAAGAAAGGGTAGGTTTTTGCGCAGTCTGACGGTTTGCATATGGCTTGTGGCGGTTTCGAAGAACTTTCTTGTCCACGGTAATCAAAACTGGTTACGGAACGAAAACCTATCATTCAGCCGGTCACCCGCCATAAGATATATGCCTTGTTAGGTGTAGTTTTTTATTTCATTCGTTGGTAACAACCTGGAATCTTCCAATGCTGCTTTTCTGTGTCCCGCTTTTTTTAGATAGTCTGGATTTTGGGCAAATTCCATAAACTTCAAAACAGACTCGTGTTCTACCAACAAAACCGCATCCCATTTTTCCGAGTCGGGTCCAATCAGAAAGTTTTGGCTCTTTCCAAAATAGATAATTCGGCTTCCAGCTTTCTCCAATTCGGGTAGAGTACTGTCCATATACAATTGATAGGCTTCTTCTCCACTGATGTTTTTAGTAGGTTTTAATTCTCCCAAATTTGTATAGTCAGCCGTTGCTCTAAATTTCAGTAAGTTCAACATCACTACCTTTCCTTTGTCGTGGAAGTTTTGATAAAATTCTTTTCCTGCTTCAGGACTTGCATCAATGTGTTTGCTCATATTATCTTCAATTTCGAGTTGTTATTTCAAATGTCACGTCCTAAAATACGGCTACAGATTAATATTAGTTTTAAGCGGCATATTGATGCACGTAATTAGGTGTTTTATAATCTAAAGATAAATGCAATCTTTTAGAGTTGTATAGTTTGATTGCATTTTTGGCTGCTTTTTTAGCATGTACCACGCTGGTAAAGGTCTGGTCAAGATAGAATTCATCTTTTAGGATACCGTTTACCCTTTCGGCCAGTGCGTTTTCATAGCAATGGTTCTCTTCTGTCATGCTGATCTTGATTTTCTTTCTTTTTAGTATTTGGGTATATACATTGCTGCAATATTGAATGCCCCTGTCCGAATGATGAATAAGTTGATCAATGTTTTGAGCATTGTAAATAGCCTTATTTAAAGCTCTGACACAACCTTTTAGCTCTAGGCTATCACTTAGGTCATATCCAACAATTTTACGTGAGTGCATGTCGGTGATCAAGGCCAGGTAACAGAATCCTTTAATGGTTCTGATGTAGGTTATATCGGAAGCCCAGACTTGATTAGGTCTATTGATATTAAGGTCTTTTATAATATTACCATACTTGTAAAACCTATGATATGAATTTGTGGTTCTAGAAGAATATTTTTTTCTTCTAACGAGTAACCTGTTCTCTCTTAAGATACGGAATAGCCGGTCTCTGCCTACTTTAAGGTCATATTTATGAAACTCATTTTTTAATGATCGCATGAGTTTTCTTGTACCTTCTCGAGGTAGTGTTCTTCTACTTTTTCGAACAAGTTCGATTACATCTTGTTCTATCTGTTTTTTGATTAGAAACCTTTTTTGGTATTTGTAATAGGCATCTCTTTTCAGATCAAAGGCATTACAGATAGTACCAATTGAATGCAGCCTTTCATTACGGTTTATCGGTGCTACTTTCATCAAGGCTTTATGTTTAAGTTTTTTTTTAATTCTTCAACATCTCTATAGCCCAGGTTTTCGGCGGCTACCTCAAGATAGCTATCGGTCACCAGTTTGTCCAGGTCCTTTTTAATAAGAAGGTCCTTAAGTTGTTTCAGCTCTTTTTGAAGGGCTTTGATACGGGAAAGTTCGTCGTCTGTTTGCACGGTTACACGGGTATTCATTAAATCTTTACGATCATACTTTTTGATCCATACGTTTATAGTACTGGATTGTATACCGTAAGTTAATGCAATTTGTCTTTTGGAATGGTTTCCTTTGGTAAGTTCTGCCAAGACTTTGAGCTTGAAGCTCTCACTATAGCGTTTTACATATCCATCATTTTTATACATATACTTGAAGTGTTTTGTATACATATTTCAGGACGGGTCAAAATTACACCTAACGCTCGAGCTATGCGTAGTGTGGGAGCGGACACGCAATACCCATTCCGCCACAGCTCTTAGCAAAAGCTTTTTGTTTTGTTTTATCTTTTTTTTCTAATGCAAAATCCTAAAGATTTTGCGACATTATAAAAATACGCAAACGCTACGAATAATCACCTTAGCCCACATTACGTATAGGTTTTGTTATATGCTGCCCTTTCCGTACTGTCTTTAGTTCTGACTTTTAATATTTTCAAATTTTTTAATAATACCGTCCAGTTTGTCACGCTGCTTTCGGACTACTCTTGGTCTAAGATAGAACCAATTAAAGCCAATCCATATCAAGGTAACTACATAGGCAAAAATAGACCACGGAAATGGTATTAGCGATACATACTCATATAGATACAAACATAGACCAAGGGTTAATGTAATGAAGTATATCTCCAACATTCTCGTTTGTAAAAATTTCTGTTGCTCTTTCAGTTTTATAACTGCTTTTAAAAATTCGCTATTACTCTGAGTTTCGTTGATTTTTCTCAAATATGGAATAAGTTGATTGTAAAAGAATAGATAAACAAGTATTCCTGAAATCGTTAATACTATTCCGATTTTGGTAGTAACCAACTTAGGTTTAAAATAAAACCAAATAAAAATGATAAACGCAATTGTAGCTACCATCAAAAAGTTAGCAGCAATTAATGTTGTTAGATTTTTTTTCTTGATTTTCGCGAAATTTGAAAACAATTCCTCTATTTGAGGTGGTTCGGTGGTCTGATTAGACCACAATTTTTTAAGGTTTGTATCATTGTTCATATTCCCTGAATTTTATTCTTATTTTTTCTTTGATTCTGTGTATTTTAACTCTAACATTAGTGCTGGAAAGCCCCACTATATTTGCAATATCTTCTTGTTTGATGTTTTCAAGTTCGAGTGATATAATTATTCTGTCAGTTTCGGCTAGTTCGGATATGCACTTGTACAAAAACTTGATTTGTGGTTCAATATCCGATGTATTTTCTTCTGAAAGGTTTTTTGGTAGTTCGTCTTTTGGATAACGCTTTTGGCGTTCGATTTGGCGTAAACAAATATTAGATGCAATTCTAAAAATCCAAGTACCTATTTTCGACTCGTTCCTGAATTCTGGAAGTTTTTTGAATACAACTATAAATGTTTCTTGCGCTAAATCCTTTGCTAAGTCTTTGTCATTTACAAAGCCCATACATAAACGAAATATTCTTTGCCAATAATTTTTGTATATGTCTTCGAACACGTTTAATCTTTGGTTAGAAAATTTTCTAATTGGTTAAAATACCACTCTTTGTCATCGTACATTATAAAATGAAGTCCTTGGTTTGCATATTGCAAATCAGCCGATTTGAGATTTTCAAATTGTTCTTTAATCTCAGGTTTAATGCTTGTAAAGTTAGATTCTAGTAGAACTAAAGAAGGACATTCAATACTTTTGATTTTTTCTCGTAAATCTGTGTTTGAAAAATCACAATACATTTCTGCAAAGGTTTGCCTATCTGATTGTATGCTCCAATTTACAACTGTTTCTATCATTTCTTTATTTTCAATAAGTTGGGGCATCGTCATTTTTTGCATTTGATGAAATTGTTCTTTTGGCAACGCTGTAATCTGATTGACCATTCCTGAACAATCTATATTTTCCTGATGTTTAAAGTTTGGATTGGTTAACGCTGCCAAACAGGGAAGGGCATCTACAACAACGATTTTTTGAATAAGTTTCGGATAATCGGCAGCTATTGCCATAGCCAAACCACCGCCCATACTGTGTCCAATCAAAATTGGCTTTACAATGTTCTTTTCCTTAATGAATTTTGCAATTCCAACTTTCCAGTTTTCAAAGCTCGGATTTGGGCTTGGTTTAGCCTCTGCAAATCCTGCCATCGTAAGAGTATAACAAGTATATTCTTTTTCATAAACTGCTTTTGTTTCAGCCCATACTTCTCCTGAAGACGCAAATCCTGGGATTAGTACAATTGTTCGATTTCCATTCCCGCTTTTTTCTACTTCAAAAGGGTAGTCAGAAATTTGTCCAAAAGATTGAATATTGATTAGTAGGAATGTGCTAAAAAAAAGTAAGTTTTTCATTTCGTAGTTTGCATTATGATTCGTCTTTTAGATACGAGGAACTACAAAATGTTACAAAGTCCTTGAATTTTTTCTTTTCAGCAAGATTTTTTTTAGGGTTGCATATAACGGTCTAGTATATGAAAAGTAGGCGATTTCGAAGCACGAAACTTTCGGTTAAGCCCAAAGTTTGACACGAGCCTAAAGCCTTGATTTTACTACTATTTCGCCTATTTCTTATATACATTGTTACCTGCTGGCTTTATTTTGGTTACAGTTTTATTCCTTGAATTAAAATGGATGTTCTAATTGACTTTTCTTTTAAATGCAAGAACTTTTTTCTTTCTTCGTCTTTTTTGAAATTATCAAAATCTTCTTGAGTATGAAATTCAACAAGATGAATTTCATAAGGCTTATCAATATTATTTTCAATAATACAATTGTCAGTCGGTCGAATTCTTAAAGTAAGTCTACCGTTATATTTTGAAATGGTTGGAATTGCTATGTCTTCAAATTGATGAAAAATCTCTTCCTGACCTTCAAAAACATATATAATTTGAGTTAAATGAATCATATTATAGTTGTTTATTCTGAGTAATTAACAATTGCCTTAATGACTTTTTTATTGCTGTCAAAAGTCATTAATTCAGTCGACCTTTTTCCTGTTGTCGTATTTAAATAATATATTGTTATACTATTAACTCCAATTAATAAATCAATAATCTTAAAGTGTAAATTTGGATTAGATTCTAGACCAATAGTCCAATACTTTCTAACATTATCTTTTCCAATTACAATTCCTTTAGTTTCAGGAAGTCTTTTTAATGCAAGAGGACTTTCAATACTAAAATCATCAGAGTAATGAGATAATATTTTTTCAAGATTATGTGAGTTCCAATCTTTTGTCCAATTCTCTGAAAATTGTTTTGCAAATTCAATAGTTATCATTCTTTCTTTTTTTTTGTGCTTGCAGGTAACGGGAGTTTGCGCAGCAACTCCATTTCGAATAAAAATAAATGATTTGTTTTGATTTATAGGACCCTAAGCGAAGGTTTTATAGCCGGTTCTTTTGTGGTAAACTAAATTTCCAAGAAAAGGAAAGTCGCCCAAAATGGCTGAAATGGCTCCGAATAGGGCAAAAAATATGTCGACAAGCCTTTTGAGCCTGTCCTTCAACACTTTTGGGTCAAGAATGGACACAAGTCTGCTAAGGTTGTAGCATATCATGATCAGGTTTACCTCGGAGAGCACGTTCTGTTTTCCTTTCATCAATGTATGGGTGAAGCCCCATTGTCTTTTGATGGTCCCGAACTGGTGCTCGGTGATCTGTTGCCTGAGCCTATAATATTCCGGATTTTCCTCCACTCTTTTCTGGTTTTCCTCCAAGGCCTCCTGATAAATGGAGCGCTCTATGAAGCGTCCGTTCTTGTTCGTGGTACAAAGGTGCCTTACGGGGCAGACCTTGCAGGCCTGTCGGTTCTTGTAATGCTTGACCTTGTGGCCCGCCTTATTGTAAACGGTTCCATTGGTCACCAATATCTGTCCGTCGGGACAGGTATAGGTATCCATTTCCCTGTCGTATTTAAAATCGACCATGGGATAAAGGCCGTTGTGTTGGGAAGAATGCTCCTTTGGGGATGAGTAAGTTGTTATCCCGTTCTTGGTGCAGATGTCCAGGTGTTTGCCCGTGGTGTACCCTTTATCGGTAAGTGTCCTCATTTTTTCCACGCCCAAAAGTTGCTTTGCATCGAGTGCCATGGGCGAAAGTGCGTGTGTATCGTTTACGGTGCCCGTGTCGTTGTTGACGAAGAGTTTGTATTTTGCATCACACCCTGCCTGCACGTTATAGCCCACATTGATTATGTTGCGGTGCAGTACTACCGATCTGGCATCGGGATCGGTAAGGCTGATCTGTCGTTCCCCACTGGTGCGCAGCTCTTCCCCGATGTTGCGGTATCTTTCCTTCTTCGATTCCTGGTAGGCAATTTTGTCCTGTATTTTTTCGGTATCCGAATCTCCGTCCTCGGCATCAAGTTGTTGTTGGTATTCCAGTATCTTGTTGTCTATGTACTCGATATGGCGGTCGATCTTGTTCTGGTTGAAGTTGTTCTTCAGGGCGTTCTGGGCCCTTATCTTGAAGGAGTCGATGGCAATGGTCTCGCCTTCGATTAGTTCCCAATCCTTGAGCAGCACCACAAAATACCTGAATGCCCCTTTGAAGGCTTTTGGGTTACGCTTTCTGAAATAGGCTATTTTCCTTGCGGACGGCCTTAGTCCCTTCAGGAGCCATATGACCTCGAGGTTTACCTTGCAGGCATGTTCCAATTGGCGGGAGGAGCGCAGTTTGTTCTTGTAGCCGTAGAGATAGAGTTTGAGCATGTCCGAGGAACGATATGGTGGCCTGCCCTCGTTGTTCAGCACGTCCCTGAACCCCAGGTCGCCCATTGGGAGGATATCCACGAACATATCGACGATCCTTGCCCACGAATCGGGACCCAGGCAGGATTCGAAATCCATCATTACGAGTTGGTCCCTGTCAAAACCTGTTATAAAATCCATACCATTAAGATAATCAATATCAATACGTTATGGTATTGGCCGTGCTAAAGGAAATCAACAAAGTTATTAAGAAAGGGTAGGTTTTTGCGCAGTCTGACGGGTAAGATAAATTTCCAACGAGTCATTGAATAGTTCTCGGTTGAGCCTTACAACCTCTTTGGCTATCTGTAAGACCACTTCTTTTTCCTTAATACCATTGATTCCAACGGCACCAGAATCTGTACCGCCATGTCCCGGATCAATAATAATAATTGGCTTATGGTTTTTTTCCTGTCCTAAGACCTGATGAAAACCAGCGGCTATAATCCAAAACAAACAGTAAAAACAGAGTTTCTTCATTCGCTGAAATTTTTATGTGCGTGTTGCACAATTTTCATCGATTTGGTCAATTCATTTCAAATACTTGAAATTTTAACTTTCCCACCTGTTAATTTTTAGCCGATTCTCTGCATTCGCTTCATTTCATTTCAAATTCGTCAACAAGAATTCATCAACCGCCCTAATCAGGTATTAAAAAACGAACAGTTATGAAAAAACTTAGCAAGTCATTTTGGTTGTTGCTTTTTGCAGCGGCCCCAACCTATGCGCAAATTGGAGGTATAGAAGATTCGGTAGCCGACATTTCGGATACCATACGAACTATTTTCCCCATAATTCTCGGGGTCATCTTCCTTGTGGGTTTTCTATTTAATGCTGGACACTTCTTCGGTGAGAATTCAGATCTTAAAAAGGGGATTACCCGTGTATTGGTATTTGTATTGATTGCAGGCGCCGTGGTGGGCATCTTTACCTACCTGATAACCCTAGTGGTATAATGAGGAGTTTTCAGATCTATCGCAACATTCGTAAACGGGCATTGATATTTGGGCTTCCGGTTTCTTTGTTCGCATTACAAATGGCAGTGGTCATCGGTTCGCTATTAGTGGTTATTTTCTCGTTTAGCCTTCTTTTGGTCATGGGGGCCATAGCAATCAACTTTATGTTGTATGTGTTGCTCTTAAAGTTGACCCATCAGCCGCATATCCTACATATACAAAAGGTTTTCCCAACGGCTATTTCTAACAAAAAAACAACCGTGCTGCAATATGAGGATTAATCTCACCCAACACTATCCAATTGTGGATATCCAGGAGAATCTGGTCTTTGCGAATAATGGCAATCTAGTACTTTGCTATAAGGCCGATTTGCCAGAGGTCTATTCGCTCTCTTCTATGGATTTTGAAGATTTGCACGGTAGTTGGTTTCAAGCCTTAAAATCGCTACCTGCCGGAATGGTCATCCATAAACAGGATGTTTTCCAGAAATTGAAATATTCAGCTGAACGTTTGCCGAATACAACCTTCTTGGAAAAGGCGACCCATCAACATTTCAAGGGTAGGGAATACATCTCGCATCAATCGTATCTCTTTTTTGTTTGGCCCAAGAATAAAGGGTTGAACAAATCAAAATATGTGAATCCGTTTAGAGGAGTTCCAAAAGGGATTCCCGAAAAAATGACGGAAGCCGTAGAAAGCTTTATGGCATCCGTTCGAGATGCGGTGGGCTTCCTCAACAACAGCTATAAACTGGATTTCACTCCGATATTCGAAGGGGAAATTCTTTCACTAACCGATACGTACTTCAATGGATTCAATGAGGGGTTCGATACCGATATCGTGCTAAATAACCACCATGCCCAGATTGGTAACCATTATTTTGATGTCCTGGCGGTCAATAATGAATTATGCTTTGGCGATGCAGTAAGCAGTAGCAAAACCAACGATGCTTTTACTTCCGATGCTTTTATCTTCCATCAGGGTTTTATCGATGGACTAGGGCTACATCTGAACGAAAATCATATCGTTAATCAGATTATCTATTTAGACGATAAGCATAAGTGGCGAAAGCTGCTTGAAAAACGTTTAGAAGAACTGAGTAAAAGTTCCAACTTCGGTACGCAGAACAAGGTCGTGTATGAGAAAATCAATGCGATATTGGATCAAATTAACCAAGATGATAATGCCCGAATTGTTAGAGGTCATCTGAATGTTATTTTTTGGAGCGAGCAGAAAACTGATTTAGGTAAAATTGCTTCTCGAATCAAAACGGAGTTCAAGGAACTGGACATCATACCGTATTATCCGAAAGGGGAGGAGCGTAAAAACTATTTACTGAATAGTTACTGTTGTTTCTCCTCCAACTTTTCAGACGAAGATCTATATGTCACCGATCTCAAACATGCCCTTTGTCTGCTCATCAACAATACCAATTATAAATCGGACGCAACCGGCATCATTTTCAACGATCGCCAACATAATATTCCTGTTCTTAAGGATGTTTGGGACGAAAAGAAGAGGCGCATCAAAGCTCGAAACTTTGCCATATTCGCCCCAACAGGAGAAGGTAAATCATTTTTAGCGAACAACATCCTTCGACAATACTTTGAAAGTGGTGTCCGGTTGGTCATTATTGATTTGGGAGGGAGCTACTCCAAGTTTGCGAAACTATACCCAGACCAATATATCACTCTGCGCTATGAACAGGGCAAAAACCTAGGCATTAATCCGTTTTACATAAACAACCTACATGACCTAAGCCCGGAGCGGTTGGAAGACCTAACGGTTTTCCTTTTGGAGCTCTTTGCTTCGGGTCTTAAGGTCGCCAAAGCCCAAGAGGTGGCTTTAAAGAAAATCCTTCAGCAGTACTATAAGCGCAACGCAACAGAGACACATTCCTTAGAGGCTTTTTACAATTTCGTGCGAGAAACAAAGGAAACCTTGTTGGACGATCTAGGTATTGATACGGACTATTTCAATACCACAAACTTTCTTCACATTATGTCCGAGTACGTGGGAGAAGGCCTTTATAGTTTCTTGTTCGAAGTAAGCGAAGACCAGTCTTATAAAATTGAGGATAAACGCCTTATTGTTTTTGAACTGGATGAAGTGAAGGATAACAAGGAGGTGCTCTCCGTAATGCTCAAGCTCATTAAGTCCGCCATTCAGCGAACCATCTGGCGTAACCGTGCAGAAAAAGGAATTATTCTTTTCGATGAATTCGCTAAACAATTGAAGTTTGATAATGTGTTGGAAAGTGTTGAATTCTACTATCAGGCCATTCGTAAGCAGAATGGGGCCATTGGCATTATACTGCAATCTATCAACCAATTACCTAGTAATTCAACATCCGCCAGTATACTTGAAAATACCCAAGTCATCTACAGCCTTAGAAACGAAAAGGGATATGATGAATTGGTTAAAAGACTAAGCCTTTCCAGTCACGACTTAAATCAGTTGAAGTCCATCAAGAACGATTTAAAAGGCCAAAGAAAGTATACTGAAATCTTTATCAAGATAGGTAAGGAGAGCAACATATTCCGTTTGGAAGTTCCACCAGAAGTTTATGCCGCCTACCTCACGGACGGCTCCGAGAACGAGGCCATAATGGACATTTATAAGAAAACTAAAAATATGGAGTCGGCTATTAATGAATTTGTAAAACAGAAATTTCAAAAATCATAATTCACACACTTAAAATTACTATATCATGAAAATTACAGTCAAAACTATCATCGTATCTGCATTCTTGCTGCTTGCCAGTACCGGACACATAAAAGCACAGGGAATGCCTGTTTATGACAACACCAGTTTTATCTCCTTGGTAAAGCAATTGGTGGAGTCCGCCAAACAGACTTCTGAAATGATTAAAACTGTCGAGTTTTTGAAACAGGCCAAGGAGACTATTGAAAAGGTGAACAATGCCGTTAAACAATATGAAGCTGTTAGGGAGATTAACCAAAACAATGAAGCTTTAGTGAACATGGTACGAAGAGATTTGAGGGATATATTGAATTCGCCCTATATCCACCCTAATGAGATAGATGCGGTTTCCAACGCTTTCAATACAATAATCGATGGGTCACTACGGAATCTTGAATTTATGAATCAGATACTTTCCAACGACTTCTTAAAGCTAAATGATGCGGAGCGCTTGGCCATTTTGGAAGCACAACGCGACGATTCCCAAAAAATGGTCGCTGATATTACCCTTAAGAACAAGCGGTACAAATTGATTATTTCTTTTCGGGAGATGCAAGACAAAGTCAACACTAGGGAAACTAATTATTAAACACATTAAGATGTTTTTATCCATCGGGTTAGAATATGTTGATACGGTTTTTCAGACCATTAAGGATAGTGATTTTATGTCCTATACCATTGGTGGAATGAAGTTCCTTGCCGTATTGTTTTTTCTAATCAACATCGTGAAGAAGTATTATGAAGGCGGAGCAAGCAGGGAGGGAGTTACTTGGGGATTGACACCCACAGAATTGATTAAAAACTTTGCGGTGGTCTTAGTGGTTGTCTTTTCAACGCAGGTACTTGATGCATTCGATTCTATTTTGGTGGCCATAGAAGGACAATATAGAGGAACTGCACCTATTCTATTACCACTAGAATTACAAGACATCGCGGTAGAGGAGGATTTAGGGCTATTGGATGCGACCACGAAAGCGATGGGTATTTTGTATGAATGGCTAACCACGCCTTTCCTGGGAATTCGAATGATAGCCTTGGGACTCGGCCTATTTCTCTGGATGTTGGATTTGTTCATCTACCCTATGTTTTTGGCGGAACGCTACTTTTTATTAGGAATTATGCAGGCCTTCTTTCCATTGGTCATTAGCATGGCCGTTTTTGAAAAGTTTCGGGATATTGGGTATCGGTTTTTCAAGCTATATGCTGCCGTCTATATGATAGTACCGGCTTTCTTTCTGGTCAATGTTTTTGTAAATGAACTGTATAAAGAAATCACGGAAAATTTTTGGCCCAATCTGTTTGGAACCGACTTCGGCAGCGAACTTTTTGCACCTGTCATTGAACTCGCAGGAGTAGGCTTTATCATTCTTATAAAATTTAAACTGTATAAACGAGCGAGCACTTTTACTTTACGATTGTTCGTAGACTAAACCAAAAGCAATGAAAAATAGAATTACTCCATACAAGAATATTTACAGCGTGTTGAAAATTAACCGCTTTATAGTTTTGGCGGTAGTAGCGGCCTGTTTACTGACCTGCGTTTTCTCCATCATAACCGTGTATAGATTTAACCAAAACATGTTGAACAGCACATTTGCAGTAAATACCGATGGTTCTATTATTCCGCTGAAATTGGTATTGCAAAAGGAAAATATGGAAGTTGAGGCACTTTCACATATTGATTTATTTCATTCGTATTTCTATGGAATTGATGAGAGTAATTACGAGAAAAATCTAGAGAAAGCTTTGTGGTTGGGAGATAGTACTGTAGATAATGTTTACCGGCAGAAAAAAGCTGATGGTGTGTACAATAGATTACTCCAATACTCTCTGGTTCAAAAGGTTGTTTCCGTTAATACAGAATTGACTTTATCCTCAAAAACCACTTCATTTCGAACCGAAGTTATTTTTGAAATCAATAGAGGGTCTATCGTTGACCAATACCAATTAATTACGACGGGTAATTTGATACTAGTGGACAGGAACTTTCCCCATAACACCCATGGTCTATTGATTACCAACTTCTTTGAAAACTCACTTAAAAAGCTGAATAACCAATAATGATGCAAATGAAACTAGATAGAAATAAAATAATCTTTATCGGGATAGTAGCTTCAGTGGTCCTCTTCATTGTAGGTTATGCTGTGTTTGTAATGGGCGATGGAGAAGAAGTGCAAACTGAACTAAGCCAACCTGCAGTGCCAGCATTGAAGGAAGAACAAAAGGAATATTCCTCTAAACTGGATGCTATTAATGATTTAAAGGAGGTAAGAGAATCCAATGCTCCAAGTATGTATGATGAATCCCTTTTGGATTCTACCGGATTATATGACCCCCTCTTTCAAGAAAAGGAGCGGCAACGCATTGTCGACAGTATCTATGCAGAAGGAAGGATAAACTATGAGTCTGGGCATTATAGAAATAAGCCCAGATACAATGCTGTTCCGGTAGGAACCAACACACGAAAAGATGAAATTGAAGAAATCGAGATAGATTTTAAAGAGGCCCATCAAGAGTTTTTTGCATATGAACCTAATCCAATTGCGTCATTTAAGGTAGAAGAATCGAATCTGAAAACAGACGATTTTATCATGGTCGAAGTTCACGGCGAACAGACCGTGAAAACCGATAGCAGATTGGAATTGCGATTGGCTGTAGATGCGCTGATCAATGGCGATTCTATTTCTCGGAATTCTTTGGTTTATGGATTTGTCAGTTTCAAGGCCAATCGGGTTTTCATCAATATTACGAACATCAATAATAAACCAGTTGATTTGAAAGCTTTCGATTTACTAGATGGTAATGAAGGTATTTACGTTCAAAACAGTTTCACTGCAGAGGCTGGGAGGGAAGTAATCGACGATATTGTTCAGGACATCAATATCGCTGGTGTGCCTCAGGTGGGCGGAATTAAACAGGTCTTTCGAAGAAATAACCGTAACGTGAAAGTGACGGTTTACAATCAATATCAGCTTATTTTAAAACCTACTTTATGAAAAAGATATTATCCATTTTTTCAGTACTTGTATTAGGCCAAATAAGTGCACAGGAGTTAAAGACTATCGGCACCAATGAAAGGCAGGTTGTTGCCTTGTTCTTTCCGGATGAGATTCGACAAGCAGTCGTGGGTTCACCCAACTTTACGTTTAGTTATAATAAAGAAAGCGTTCAGCACGTAGGCTTATTGCAGGGTGTAAAAGGTAGCGAAAGCAATCTTTTGGTAATAACGGCCACCAATGAAGTTTATTCCTATAAATTGAAGTATCTGAAAAATTTGGATACGCTGAATTATTTTATTCCTAGAAATGAACGTATTGGTTATGAAAGCCCTTTGTTTATTCCAACTAGTAAAAGTTCGTTATCCGTATTGAAGGATTCTGTGACGATGAAGACACCGCGAACCGATTCCCCGAATCGTTTTCAATACTTTAAAAAATTCAGCGAATTTCATTTGAAGCACAATCGAAACAGTCAAAAGCGCAAAAGAAAAAAGGGTGTAATCCTACATTTAAAGGACTTGATTTACGACCGAACCGAGGTCTATGCACTTGTGGAGATAAAAAACAGATTTGGGATAGACTTTGAGATGGATTACCTGAAAATTTTCAAGGTAAATGGAAACAAGCGGAAAAAATCATCCTACCAAAAAATTGAAATGGAGTCTATTTATAAGCATAAGCTCCCTAGGATTATTAACGATGGGGAGCGCCATGAATTCGTTTTGCTTATCCCCAAATTTACTTTTGGGGATACCGACAAACTACTGTTGGAACTCAAAGAGTACCGAGGTAATCGGATTCTAAAATTAATCCATGATTGACACCACTAAAACAAATCATTGCTAGCTATAACTTAACCAAAGTATGTCATGATATTTGGATATGCTAGAGTGTCAACTCAAGAGCAAAATTTAGATGCTCAGATAGACCTATTGAAAAAAGCCGGTTGTGAAAAAATATACAAAGACATTGCCAGCGGTGCCAGGAGTGATAGAAAAGGTCTGAACGAATTGGTCAAATACATGCGCAAGGGAGACACCGTGATAACCTATAAAAATGACCGTGTGTTTCGTTCTTTAAAGAATATGGTCGAGCTTATAGACACGTTTAATAAGTCAGGCGTGTACTTTAAAAGCTTAAGCGAACCGGAATTTAATACAGCCTCTGCAAACGGCAAATTCTTGCTACATATATTTGCGGCTGTAGCGGAATTCGAAAGAAACCTTATCAGTGAAAGAACCAAAGTTGGACTTGCCAACGCACGGAAACGAAACAAACTACTGGGCAGGCCAACTGGATCTAAAAAAGAAACTATCGAAAAGTACCATTTTGCAAAATACTTATATGACAATAAAGACTTACCTATAAAAATTGCATGCAGAAGAGCTGGTATTAGCAAAAGCTCTTTTTATCGCGTTGAAAAAGTCCTTTAAATGGTTCGTTTTATCGGTCAATATTAAAGAACAGAAAGAGATTGGAATTTATGTTTATGAATTAAGTTGTAGGTAATGTAAATCCGCTTTTTATAAAGTATTTAAGAAACTAGTCAAATCGATATCCTTATCTAGGTTTAGTTTCTTTTTTAGGCGGTACTTCGACTTTAGAATACTATCGGGCAGTACATTCAGGGTTGCAGCAATTTCTTTGGTAGTTAGATTCATGCGAAGAAAAGCAGCTAGGCGTATTTCCTTCTCAGAGATATCAGCATAAAGCGTTTTTAGTTTTTGGTCAAAGTCATTATGCACCTCTGCGAAATAGGTTTTAAAGACCTCCCAGTCCTTATCTGAAGCGTTTTCTTTTTTGAGTAACATGACAATGCGCCGAAACTCGGTTTTAAATTTTTCAGGAGAATTCTTAACGTTCTCCAAATTATCCATCAACTCTTGAATAAAGGTGTTCTTCTGTACTAAATGCAGGGTTTGCGAGGTGAGCTCCTTCTTTTTATGTGCAATTTCTTGTTTGTAGATTACTTCTTGCTTCTCGCGGGCTATTTTGTTCTTTTTGATTCGCTGACGGAAACCAAAGACCAAAAGACCGGATAGAGCTAAGGCAGAGGCTAATCCGCCTGCATACAGCCCTTTTCTTAAATTACTAATCTCGACCTCCTGATTTAAGGTTTTGATCTCTTCTTTTTGTAGTGCAATTTCGTTCTCATTTTTTTCGGTCTCGAATATTATTCGCATTTCTTCTATTTGCTGTGACTTTTTAACGGTGAACATACTATCCTTTAGCTTGTTATATAAAGCAAAGTCTTCCAGAGCTCGTTGGTGTTCTTTTAATTGATTGAATGAGTTAGATCTTTCGTAATAGGCTTGATATGCCTGTGGGATTGCCCCAATACTATCAGAAATTACAATTGCTTTTTCAAGATAGGGAATAGCACGATTCGGCTGATTGGCTTTATTGTAGAAAAGACCCAAACTGATGTATGCTTCATTAACTTCTGTCGGGTTTTCCATTTGACCATATACCTCAATGGAATTATTTAGGCTTTGTAGTGCTTCTTCATTACGATTCAACTTGCTATAGGCATTGCCTAAAATGTTAAGCGCTGATGCTTCTGTTAACTGAAATTCGTTTTCTTTAGCAATTTCAATGCAACGCAAAAGATATTTTATGGCCTCATTTGGCTTGTTTTGCAATACCATATTATCTCCCATAATTTTTAGTACATCACTTTCCCAAAGTAAATCCTTAAACTCATGGTAGACTTTTAAAGCTTGTTCTAGATAAATAAAACTCTGTGCATAGTTTTCCATTTTCATTTCTATTTGCCCTAATAAATTAAAAGCATCCGCCTCATAGAGTTGATCTTTAGCTCTTGCTTTATATAACTCTAGAGATTTCAATCCATATTTCAACGCCAAATTATATTGTCCTTTTTTTACTTTGATATCTGAAAGTGCGTGATAAGTAGATCCGATATATTTGAAGTCAATCTCCCTTGCATTCTTAATCGTATCTCTATTTTTAAAAATTGTAATATTCTTGTTTAGGTACTCTTCTCCCTTATTAAAGTCATTTTTCTTGTTATACAATACAGCAAGACCCATATTTACGGTCAGAATACCTCTTATATTTTGCAGTTTGGTGGCTATGTCCAGCGATGCTTTTTTATAGTAAAGCGCAGAATCTAGTTGGTCTTTATTGAGAAAATAAAAACTCAAATTATTGTAAGCTTGTCCAAGGCCGCTCTCATGGTTAATTTGTTTGGACATAGAAACCGCTTCTTGGGCATATTTATAGGATTCTTCCGGATTGGTAAAGCTTAGATTCTGATAAATGAGCGAACCTATAGTTACCTTGACAGTATCAATAACATGATTGTTATATGCTGTAATTAAACTATCAAGGTTTTTATATTCTTGAGCCTGTAGATTGATGCAAAGACACAAACCAATGAATAGAAATAGTTTGAAAATAGGTTTCATAGCGTATGTAAGATTTAGGTGATGTATTTCCTTCTTATAGCTTCATGACCAAGGTACCTAATTATATTCTGTCTAGAAATAGACCAGTTCATTGTTTAATAGCCACTTGTCCATAGAGAGTCCATGTCATTTTGATTAATAAAATGATTTATCCTACTTGCTAAGCCAATAAATCATTGACTTAAGGTGGTTTTTCTGTTTTTGTAAAATAGTCGTTGTCCATGTGCTATTATGTTAAAATCCATACCACCTGTCCATACTTTGTCCATGCCCAAAATTAGTTGAGGGCTTGTTTTGCATCTAGTTTTGGGGTGTTGAATCTTTTAAAACCAAAGAAATTATGAAAACAAAACAAACAATTTTAAAGTACGTATTTGCAATGGGGATTGGCCTTATGTTAAATGTGGGTTGTAGCTCCGATGATTCTGTAGATCTGCCCGAGTTACCTGAACTACCAGAAGATGGTGATTTCATTGAAGGAGATGGTATTAGTGAAGATGAATTGGAAACCTTCATGGGCGAGATAGGTATATTGTTAGATGCGCGCCCTTACATTCGAAAAGGTCAACCCATTACTAAATTAAGAGTTACGCCAACTGATAGCGATTACTTTGAGCCAATGGTATTAGAGGTAGACCCATTTACCAATTATGCTAGTTTTAAATTTGGCCTAGAAGATTTGCCTAGTGAAGCAGAAAACGCCTTAAGAAATGGTATCGATCTAGAGGTCGACCTACTCGATGAAAATGACAATGAACTTTTCAAAGAAATTTTGGAAAATACCTTGTTTACAGAAAATGGCAGCGATGTAGAATTACGTGGGGATGGTGTTGAAGATTTAAATACAGAGGTTCATTTAAACCCGGACACGCCCTATTTTTTACAATTGGTAACTGATGATGGCCAAATAGAGTCTAAGGCATTGGACAATGCCCCAGGTATAGTATATGGCGAAATTAATCCCACTATTGGCTTTAATTGCGGCGCTACAATTATAGAATATGCCGGCTACCCTTCCCTGAATTCAGAAGCTGATTTTTCCAGTAATAACACTACACAGCAGTTTTATTTTCAAAAACATGAAGATGAAGATGAAGAGAAAGAGAATGTATACAGTATAATTTCCCGAGACACAAATACCTATTTGGCTTTTAAGAGTATTACTAGTCTTGGGCTTATTTCTAAGGAGGTTTATACCTCAGATATAAATAAAACAAAGAATTATACGTCTTTAAGCGACGCATTCAAATTTCAAATACGAAAAGAAAATGGTAATTATCAACTAGCTCCCTATAATGATGATCAGCCTTTCGGATTTAAAACCACTACTAAGAGCTGTATTTTTGGTACCAGTATTGAAGTAACTACACTAAGAAGCAGTATTGCAAGTTTCGCAGGTCAAAATTTTAGATTTGCTACTACAGATGTTGAGTATGAGGCTCAAAGCATAGAAACTTGGTATGGGCAACCTATATTGCCAGCTGCTGAAAATTCATTTAAGGTCAACAGTACGCTTACCAATTGTACATCTGCAGTAATCTCACAAGACGTAGGTGTCGACCTAACGGAAACGAAGACGATGTCCGTTTCTTGGCAGGAGACGGTAGGCTTTACAGCAGGGGCTACATTAACAGCCGAAGTAACAGTAGGTACAAAAGCCGGGGTCTCCTTTTTTGGCAAAGGAAATGTGGAGGCTTCCGGAGAGGTTAGTGTAGGACTGGCATTATCCGTGGAAATGTCAAAATCGGCCACCAATGCGGAAGAAAGGACAACAGAAATAGGAAGCACTATTTTTACGAAACGAGTGGTCCCTGTTAATCCAGGAAAACAAGTGCTGGTCTACGACGCAGTGCAAACCTATCCCGCTATTAGGGTTCCTTTTGTACAACGAATTAAGATAACGGGGCGTAATTCAGACCAAGTTGCCCTAACAGGAGAGGAATTAGCTACCCAGAGCGCTTTTGGAGGCTTTACAGGCACCATTACCGAAATTGGTACTAATTCTATTGAAATAACGGTACGAGGGATGACCACCTTCGATAATACAGCGGAAATTCAACTCGAAGCGAGCGAGACCGATGCCGATTGTAATTAGCGATATTTTTTAAAAACGCAGTCGGCATCTAAAGTTGGTAGATTCAACAACTTGGGTGTCGGCTGTTATTTTTTGGATGTTTTCTAAAATTCACTATCAAATCTTGGTGGTATTCTAGAAATTTGTGAGTCATAAAACGGCCGTTTTAAAGGACACTTTGCCAATGGTTTAGAACTTCATATTCAAACGTGTCAATTATGGTCTCTTTTAGTAATCCCTTACTTTAAACTTTTATGGGACACATTTTAATCAATGTAGAGACTTTCTTAAACCAGACGAACTTCGTTTATTGGTTCATTATAAATTGATTTACCCCAATCTTCAATACCAAAAAAAGCCAAATCAGGATGGTCATATAACGCATTAAATTCTTCTTCAATTTTTCTTACCACTTCGATTTCCGTTATCCGAATCCTAGTTTCGTAGTTGTGTTTGGTACCGCTCTCTGTAAAGTTCAAAGAACCCAAATAAGCAGTATGACCATCGATGATATAGATTTTGCCATGGATGAACATATCATTGATCCGGTAGGAATCTGGGGCTATAAATACCTTAAATGGAAAAAGTGGTGAATAGGTATAGGAATAAATTTTTGTTTTCTTAGCTTTTCTTCTAGCGTATCTAGAGCCCAAAAAAAGCAGGAAAACGATTCCAAAGGAAAAGATATAGGTCGAGTTATACGAAGTAAGGAATTGAATGACCAGGAGTAGAGTTAAAGCGATACTCCCAACCAGTAATGCTTTCTGTGTAAACAGCCATCTTTTTCTTATTCTATTGGCCTCCTCATCTAAGTGTTGGTTCTGAACAACCAACGGTTGAATACTTTTTTCCTGACGATAGCTTCTACTGTCATATTTATCAGAAGTAATCAATGTGACCTTAACCCCCTGTTGATGTAGCCAAACCAATTCATCTACCATTTTGGGAGATAAGTACGGAGAGGAAATTTTCACGGAACGTTGAGCGTTTCCAATTTCCTTTAGTAATTTGGTACCGGCTCCGGTACCCATGTAAATATCACATTTTGCTTGATTGAACCACACGATTTTAGGGGTTTAGTTGACCCTTTAAGATACGAAATTTCAAGGTCAAAATGAAACCTATTTCATTTTGTGTTGTTACTTAAAAGTCCAAAAATCCTATTTGAAAAGCCTTCTAACTTCAAGATGTATCCGTTGAAAATTAGCCTTGATTTCTGCATCGTCTTTTGTCAAGACAGGCTTGGGAAGTTCCCTTTTTATCTCTGGCCTTTCGAATCTGACCCGTTTATCCTTTCCATCGGCAAAGGCTATAAATTCGCCACGTTTCAATCGGAAGAAAACATCCGCGCGTATTTTGCTGACATCTTTTTCCCCTTTGGTAATCCGTGCATCAAAATTCCAATTGCTGCTCTTGCTTACACTCCGAGTTGGTTGTTTGATGATTTCAAAAAAGCGTTCATAATACTTTGCCGTATCTGGGTCGTTCACTTTCCCGAAGAACTGATAAGAGAGGTTGCTCAAGATGGCCTTACTGGCCTTATCCCCGTACATCAAATCGTTTTGAATCTTATCTTGGAGTACATAAACCGTCATGATATCATAGCTCCGTAAGGTAGCCGGAATTCGTTGCATGTTCAGCAATCGAAAGGTAGAGGCTTCCTCTGCAAGAAAGAAAGATGATAAACGATTGCGAACACTCATTTGTTTGGTAATGGTGTGAATAATGGTTGCGATTACTGTGGAGTAAGCGTTATCGAACTTTGGATTGTTTACAATGGAGATTACTGACGGATGATCTGGATTATTAATATCCAACGGAATTTCATCTGCCGAGAGGGCCATAAAAATACGTTGGGTACTGATTTTTTTAAGAGCATTGGCCAAGGTACTCATTACTCCGGCTGTTTGTCGTTCGGAATCGATTCCGGAAATGAATGCATCGGCCATCGCTTTTGAGGTAAAGTCGGAACTGAGAAAGGATACCAGTTGCTCCATATCCAAGTATTGGAAGGTCGCAATCAAATGGGGCAGGGTACAGTATTTTGGGTGCTCGGTCTTCAATTTCCAGATCAACCCACCCAAAAGGCCTTCTACGGCATCGTTAAAGAACTTGGAAGATCCCGAAGCACCCGATTCTTTTTGCTCTAAAAGATTTTCCAAAAGCACACGGGATATTTCATTGACACTTTCCTCATCCACCATATAACGTGGTGCGATGGGATTTACACGTTTATAGATATCGTCAAAGGAAACGATGTGAAACGGGATTTTTGGATTTTGGAAGAGGGGATAGGCCATTTCAGTAATCTCAAAATGCTTATAATCATGAATGACTCCACAGAATCCATAGGTGTTAAAATGTTTGAGAAAATTAAAGACAACGGATTCCGTTTTACCACTTCCCGCAGAACCAATAATCGAAACACCCCTGCGGATATTTTTCATGTTCAGCACACCATTCCTAAGCTGAAATTTGACCTGGTATTTTTTAGGAATATTGATATTATCCCTTTCAATTAAAGCGGCATAACAAACCATGCTGATGGCATACAATGGTAAAATCCATTTTAAACAAAAAAACAGACCGTACTGTAAGCTGTTTCCCCAACAACCCATAATACCCAAATACAAGAATATCACAGCCAGACTGACAAAGGTATAGCGGTAATAGCGATGCATCAGAAGTATCAAGCCTGAAGCCGAAACATAATATATAACGATGACCGAAAATAAATGCATATGCCGTTAGATTCCTATGGAACTGGATGATCGAGCTACGTCCATGGCCTTTTTGAACTGTTTGATAGTTTTAAGAGCCATTTGAACTTTATTGGCGGGAATGTTCACTTGCGGAACCCGCACCCCAGCTTTCCCTAATATTTTGAATGCTGCGCTGCGCTCATTCGTGGGGAGTCCGAGTAGGTGTGCGAAATAATGATGGGGATCTTTGATATAGGATTTTCTAGCTTCGTAGGTTTCCACAAAATTCCGTTTGTAGTTGAAAAGGGTGTCAAAGGTCTTTTCAGCCCTTTTGTAAAATAGGTCACGGTTAAAACCACGTTTGACCATTAGGCCGTTCAACTTACTTTCCGATTCCATGTATTTACTACCAGGGGATAGGCTATACCGATTGCTGACATCTTTTCTGCTCACGATGATATGAACGTGGGTTTGGAAGCCTAGCTTTTTCATTCCCTGTTCAATGGGCTTTCCTTCAATTTTATGGGGTATTTCAGCTTTGAGGCTTTCAACTTTTTTGGTTTTTGATGGAATACTACCCGAAAGTTCCCCCCGCTCTATTTTGCGAATTTCATTTTCAAGTCTTACGATTTGAGCACGGTAGGGTTGATTTTCTCGAACCTCCCGATCAAAACCTTTGAAGGTTCGTTCGTGTTCAATTTTAGCGAAATATTTAATATCGTCTACGGTAACCGGTTGGTCGCGGTGAAAGGATGCCGCATAGTCCTTCATGACTTCCCTCACGTAAATTTTTAGTTGTTCAGGGTCGTTGTTGATCGCCTTCAGCTCCTGTTGGCTCGGATTAATGGTCAAGGAATAAAACTTGGGCTCTACCTTTTTAAGTTTGGCCGTATTCCCGTCAATCTCTTTGACAACCTGTTCTGGTGGAATATGGTCATTCTTTTGGTCAAAAAAGGGTTCTTGTAGCTCAGGCAAGATACCCTCATTTTCCTTTTCCAAATAATCCACAAAATCAGATGCGCTCTGTGAAAAGTTGTTGTTTAAATGTTGTTTAGTAATACTGATGTACATAGTTCAGTCTGTTTTTAGTGATGCTTTCAATTGATTGTATTCTTCCAGTTTCATATTCAAATGCAATTTTGATTTGCCGAAACTAGATTTCGTTATTTCCACCTTTTCCAGGGTTCCTATAAACTGTTGCTGCAGCTGTTCAAGATTTTGCTTTATTACGGTGTTCTCTTTCTGAAGTTCTATAGCTTCAAAAGCGGATTTAAAGAAAGCATCATCTTTAATGGGCATGTCCTTTTTATTGGATGAAAGTGATTTTTGCTGCTTGTTCTGTTGCGGGGCATTTTCAAAGAGTAATTCCATCATGGCTCTAGTAGGTGTTATACCACGCTTGTCCATCTCTTTCATAATCGCTGCCATCCCATTGAATCTTTTTTTGATGAGGTTTTCCAACGTTCTGGCTGTAGGCCCAAAGCGTTCCTTTGGCGAAATTTCGTTGTAAAAGAAAAAATCGAGCATTGTCTGTAGGGCTTCGCTATGGGTTTTAAAGAATCTTCTGGAGAATTCTTGAAACTTCCGGGCGGTGGCCTTTTTGAAACGTATGTTGCTAAATGTTTTCAATCTGATTTTTACTTGTTATCCAGTTTTGCCGCAAATTTTCGCCTGTTTATGGGCTTTTTCGGGTGATTTGCCGCAAAAATCAAAATTTTGAAGGCAATTACAACTACTTTAAACGAGTTAAAAATTTGATTTACAGTGTATTGTAATGAGTTTATATATTGTAACGCCGCGCCAGCGTGTTACCCTCTTGCTCTTCCTTTTTACTCCGCAGGAGAAAAATCCAGCCTTCATCTCAATTTAGCCTGCCGTTTTAACAACGGATTTCGAAACCAAAATTTTAAGAGTCCTTGGCGCTAATTTTTGAGGAATTTTGAGGATTTATAAAAAATTAATACGAATTATAAAACGAAAAAAGGCAACCGAAAAGGCTGCCTTGTCTCCATCCAAGAAATTCTATTTTAAATGGTAAACTTGAATGTATGGTTATATAGGTTCTTTATTGCTTCTTCTTCCAAGAGCGAATCGTAGTCTAAGTAGTTTTCAGCTGCATAGGTTTTCAAGTCCTCACCGAATTTTCGTTCTATCTCTTGCTTTGATTGTTGCATGATTTTTTCTTGAGTTTCCCGATCCAGATTGTTGAAATTTAGGCGAAATGGGATTTTAATAGGAATATCCATGATTGCCTAATTTTTCATTAACCCATTATCGCTAAAACTGAAATAGTTACCATCGGGAAGTATGATCAGATGGTCAAGCACCCTGATGTCAAAAAGTTCAGCAGCTTTTTCTATTTTTTTGGTCAATGCGATATCGGCACCACTGGCTTTATTAGTTCCCGATGGATGATTATGTGCAAGGATGATGGATGTAGAAAGCGTTTTAAGCACCACGGCAAAGAGAATTCGAACATCTACCAAGGTACCTGTGAGTCCGCCTGTAGATGCCTGAAATGTGCCTTTGACCTTATTGGCATTGTTCAACAATAACACCTTAAAGGTTTCATGAAGTCCGATGGTGTTTTTATCCCATGTTTGGTATAATAATTCGGCAACCCTATCGGAATAGTTTGCAGGTTCTGAATTGAGTACCCCTAATTTTTCGCAATAGCTTATTTGAATTTCGTTAACTTCGTTTCTCATTGTTTTCTTATTAAGATTAGACGATGAAAAAGAGGGCGTAACTTTCCACGGTGTCGCCCTCTTTCTTTTTAATACTCGCTTGGTAGCATCAGCGTGTTATTGGTAAAAAATAGCCGGATGGTTTCCAAAGGAAAATCCGTTAAGTGATATTTTTGCGTTTCCAGAATGGTATCGTTTCCGTCGCTATACTCTATAACAGCGGCATAGCCTAAAACCTTTTGTTTCTCGGTTGATAGCTTTTTAAAGTCGACCGTAATAAAGGAACTTCGGTTCATCAGACTTTTAGCGACTACCGATGCATCCGTTACCAACCAAAAACAATTTGCTTTACTAGCGAGGTATTGAATACCATCCGTGATGACCGTATTTAATAGGGGAATCTTGTAAAACGATTCTGTACCCGAAAATGCGGCCAATTGTTCTTTAAGTTCCTGTGGGTTCATTTGTGTTTCCATGTTCGTATTTTTTAGGATTATGTAAAGGGTGCCGTCAAAACCGCAGCACCCTTTTAATTGATTTACTTGGCGGCAGTTGTTTCGTTTTTTCCTCCTAGGAGCAAAATTTCATCGGCGACCACCTCGGTCACATAGCGTTCATTCCCCTCTTTCGGCTCTGTATAGCTCCTTGTTTTTAGTTTCCCTACAATAGCGACCTGCTTGCCCTTGTGTGCAAACTTTTCCACGATTTCAGCGGTCTTGCCCCAGGCTACGATGGTATGCCATTCCGTTACCTGTTGCTTTTCCCCTTGTTTGTTGGTGTAGTTTTCATTGGTGGCCAACGCAAAACGGGCTACCTTTTTACCTCCATCCAATTCCGTTACTTTGGGATCATCCCCGATGTTCCCTAACAAATGCACATAATTTTTGATACTGCTCATAATTGAAAATATTTAGAATTGATTAATATGCCTGTCCGAACCCTTCGAACAGCTTTTAAAAATGATTTACTTATTACACCTAGAGCGTTTTCCTTTTTTTTGTTTTTTAACTTTTGTTCCGCTTCATTTTTGAGGATTTGATATGATTTCATGATTTTCGGTTTTGATTTACTTCCCACAGAGCCGTCACTGTTACCTTTTTTTGTTGCTTAACCTTTTACAATATTCAGGCTTGGTAAGACGTATAAATAAGAGGGGCAGGGGCCCCCTGGTTTATGCCGTCGTACAAGAATGAATGTTGTTTTTTCGCCGTCAAAAAAAGAATTATAGTGGTGGTCCGGATAGTAGATTAAATACTTTGAAGCCGTGAAATTTTAAAGGCTATTGAAGCGGAACAAAATGCTATAAATCAATTTCGTTTGAAGCGGACTTAATTCACGGTTTTGGCTTGCAATGAAGTGTTCCTTCCCAGCGTATCGGGAAGGGTTAGCGGAATGGAAAGTCAAAAGAGTGGATTGTGTCCAAGACAGGTGGGTACGAAGCTTATTGTACGGAATGGAGAGTAACGGAATGGAAGGGGAATGTGCTGAGGCTATTTCATTTATATGTTTAGATAATTGACCGTCTGACCCTTCTGAAAATTAGCGTTTCGCTAAACTTTCCAATAGTTTATCGATAGGAATGGACAATTAAACTCTTTAAAAGACTTCAGGTAAGGTATAATTATTAATACCTTTTTATAGACTTTAAAATCAATATTTAAAGTTCAAATATGGGTGGGTATAAATATACTAGTTAAATTAGGTGAAGAACTGTTAATTAATTATTTCCGGGTTCTTTTTACGGAAGATTAGATAAAATAGACCAATAAGAACTAAAATGAATATAACCAAACTGACAATTGTAATCTTACTACCGGTTTCTATGACTTTTGGGATAAACTTAAAATCAATGGTATGAACCCCTGCAGGAATTGGGAGGCCTCTTAAGGTGTAATTCACTCTCAAATGTTCGACTGGTTCGCCATTCAAAAAAGCTTGCCAACCAGGTTGATAATAATTCTCGGAGAAAACGGCAAAAGCACTTTCTTCATTTTTTGAATTGTAGATTAAATGGTCGGGCTTATTACTAACAAGTTTCACATAATTTTCTTGACCTATCTTAAAAGAGAATTCACTACTGGTCTTTTGTCTTATTTTTTGAGGAGAATCATCGAGAAAACTTAACCAAATATCCTTTCTTACCACAGCAGATTCTTTTGTGTTTAGCCCCTCTAAGGCTAGAATTTCTTCATCAGCCGTATCAACTAAACTTAGTTTTCTTATAAACCACGAATTTCCGTTGGCCAAAGGATTTTTGACCGCATCAGGACGTCCATTTTCAGATGATTTTATTAAATATTTGACATTCAGCATATTCAAAACTTCAATATTCCCTTTTGATAAATAAAACTCATACAATTCTTGAATACGCTTTGGTTGAGCTGCATGATATCCTCCAATCGAATTATGCAGGTAAGAAGCCTTACCCGTAAAAAAACCTGAACTCATATCATACACCCTAAAATTAGAGGTGTCATTTAAAATTTCCTTATCAGCCTGGCTAGGTCGGAAATAATTTTTAATGGTCTTTGCGGTTGTGAAATTTTCGTTATTAACATAGCGTCTATCAACACCTACTAAATCAAATAAAATTATAATTGCGAATAATATAAGGGACAATTTTTCGGATAGTATTTTTTTAAGGTACATCCAGATTACGCCACTAAAAATTGAAATTAGAACCAATGTTCTCCATGCATCATTAGAAAAAAGGTATTTCCTGTCGTCGATAATAGCACTCAACAAATCCGAATTTGACTCATTCAATTGGTCTAATTCTCTAGAATTAACGAAATCGAAAAGTACTGACTTGAAAATCAGAAAAAAAATTGTTAACCCTCCTAGACCGATAAATGTATATTTAAGAGCATTCAACTTAAGGGAATGTTCTATTGAATCATCCAATAGTTTTTGTAGGCCAATAATAGCCAAAATAGGCACACATAATTCTACTATTACCTGTATTGATGAGACAGCCCGAAACTTATTGTACAATGGAACATAGTCAATAAAAAAGTTTGTGAGCAGCTCAAAGTTATGTCCATATGACAAAAATAATGTAAGAACGATTGCTGAAGTTAGCCACCATTTGCTTTTACCCTTTACTAGAAAAAATGACAAAAACAATAAAAGCAAAATTGATGCTCCAATATAGGCAGGACCTAATACAAATGGTTGCTCACCCCAATATGTTGGTATTTGGGTTTCAACTACTGTTAACGCTTCAGAGGGAGATGCGCCAAGTTTTAGTAAAGTTTTATAGCTTGCTGAGTTTTTATCTAGTTGTTCTGAATTCCTCCCGCCCATAAACCGCGGGATGAATAGATTAAAGCTTTCAGAGATACCATAACTCCATTGTGTGATATAGGCCTTTGAAAGGCCTGAAGAGTTTTCTTTGGGAGATCCGTCAGGGTTAATCGTTAATTCACTTTTACCTCTTGTGGTGTCCTGAACATATTCCTGTGTTGCTAAAATATTAGTTGAATTCAAGCCCATCGACAAAAAAAGTGCACCAAATAATACTGATACCGATATAAAGAATTGGCGCACTTTATTCTTTGAATATGCATCAATAAGAAACCAAATGCCCAAAACCAAAACCAGCAACAACAAATAATAAGTCATTTGAAAATGGTTGGCATTTATTTCTAAAGCAAGCCCAATTGTACTGACCAAAAACCCTATCAAATATCTTTTCTTAAAGACGAGTAAAATTCCAGACAGAACTAGCGGCATATAAGCGATTGCATGCGCCTTAGAATTATGTCCGCCTCCAATAATGATTATCAAATATGTTGAAAAACCAAATGCTAGCGCGCCAATTAGGGATAAACGAAAATCATTGGTAATTGTTAGCATCAAGAAATAAAAACAAACCAAATAAAGAAAAAGATAATCTGCCGGTCTTGGTAAAAATCTTAATAATCTGTCAAACTTCTTAACGAAATTATATGGGTAGTTTACACCTAGTTGGTAAGTGGGCATACCAACAAATGCAGTATCTATCCAATATGTCTCTTCGTCGTATGCATCCCTAATGTCATTCATTTGCTTAGCCATACCAATATATTGGACTATGTCGCTCTGAATAATCTCTTTTCCTTGTAAAACGGGATTGAAATAAAGAATTGCCAAGACTGCAAAGCCAGTAATTATAAGAACGTGTTTTAAAAGTTTTTTAAGTGAATTCTTCATCGATAAATTATTATACCAAAAACCGTCCAAATAGGCAATTTTTCGAATGACTAAAGTATGACTTTCACGTTTATAATACAATTTATCAAGTAACCAGGTAGGTCATTAATATGTAAGCACAGACTACCAAAACGGTTCATTAACTATATCAAAAGGAAATGTAACTATGGTAATCTGATTTTTTGGCAGAGAAACCCTAGGTTTATAAAGCGGCCATTTTAAGAAAACACTTTTCCAAAACATAAAACTTTTTTGAGAGTGTCCCAAACGTGGTCTTTTTTTAGTATTCTCGTTTATACACTTTTTATGGGACACCAAGAGTATATTTAAACGACCGTCTGACCCCTCTGAAAATTAACGTTTCGCTAAACTTTCCAATAGTTTATCGATAGGAATGGACAATTAAACTCTTTTAAAAGATTTCAGGTAAAGTATAATTATTAATACCTTTTTATAGACTTTAAAAGTAATTTTGAAAGTTCAATTAGGGGTGGGTTTAAATACACCCAAGTTTATACAGAAGTAGTTCCAAAAAACGTTCATTTTAGAGGCCAACAAAGAATCTAAAATACTTTTATTCATCAATCTTGGATTTTGTTTGTACTTTTCAAACCACTGGCATGTTTTACTCGTATATTTAAAGCAAAAGCTTCTATTATGCGTAAAACCTTTTACCTACTATTTATTATTTTACTATGCAGTCACGACCTGTATATAAAACTGGACGCTTATTTCTTGCAGCCTAATCAAGAAGCGACCTTAAGCCTTTACAACGGTACTTTTGAAAAGAGCGAAAATACTATCGCTCCGGACCGTATGCTTGACGCTTCTGTTGTTGCCAATGGCAAAAGAATGGCCATCGATTCAAATCAATGGAAAAACCAAGACAGTACCATTACACAATTACCGTTTAATACCGGTGAAGCAGGAACTTATGTAGTAGGCGTATCCACCAAGGCAAGAAATATAGAACTCACCGCTGAAAAATTTAACAGTTATCTGGAACATGACGGTGTTTTGGATATGTTGGAAAAACGTAAGAAGGATAGTCTATTGGATACAGATGCCGTGGAAAGCTATGAAAAGCATGTCAAGGCCATTTATCAGGTAGGTGAAACAAGAACAGCCGACTGGAGTACGGTATTGGGCTATCCCATTGAGTTTATCCCACAGGTAAATCCTTATGAAAAATATAGTGGCGAAACTTTGGAAGTACAGTTGTTGTTGGATGGCAAAACCTTACCAAACCAACTAGTCTTTGCTGACTTCCTAAAAGGAGCTCATGCCCATACACATAACGGAGACGGCGACGAGCATGAAGTGGACGGAGAAAAACATTCCCATGGTCATACACATTCCGATGATGAAAATAGCCATTCTCATGAATCCGAAAAAGATGAAACACATACACATACCAATGGCCAGCAATTACGCACCGATGAGCAAGGTATGTTCACGGTGAATTTACCCGAAGACGGCATCTATTTTCTACGAACTATTCATATGACCAGCGTAACTGATAGTGATGAGCTAACTCACCGATCTAAATGGGCAACGCTTACTTTTGAGGTTAGCCACAAGCATGGTTCTGATACACACACGCATGATGATGACCATAAAGATATTCCTACCTGGGTTTTTGTTTTGGGAAGTCTACTTGTTATTGGACTGTTATTCCTAATTTTTAGAAAAGGGAAATAATAATGCATTTAAATTTAAGGCGAGTACTCTCACCATTGTTACTTTTCGTTCCAATTTTGGCATTTGCTCATGATGTTACCAGTGCCGATCAGGAAATTCTACGCGATGGTAGTTTATGGGCTTACATTCAGGTAGGCGCAACGCACATGCTTACGGGCTATGACCACCTGCTCTTTCTTACCGGTGTCATATTTTTTCTAAAGGGCTTTAAAGACATTTTAATTTTTGTCACGGTATTTACGATAGGGCATTGTATTACCCTGATAGGAGCTACCTATGCGGGGATTACCGCAAATGAACATATAGTAGATGCAGTTATCGCCTTAAGTGTCTTGTATAAGGGATTTGAGAATCTGGGTGGATTTGAAAAATTGAAGGTAAACCCGCCTAATTTATTGCTTATGGTCGGTCTTTTTGGATTGATTCATGGCTTTGGACTTTCAACTCGTTTACAGTCATTTGATATGGGGGAAGACCAATTTCTGGCAAAAATCCTTTGCTTTAATGTAGGCGTAGAAGTGGGACAGGTGCTGGCTTTGATACCGATTGTTTTTATAATCACGTACGCACGAAAGCGCAAACAGTTTCCAGCTTTTTTCAAAGCGGTGAATTGGTATTTGGTATTAGCGGGGATAGGGTTATTCGCCTATCAGATATATGGCTACTTGACTGGGCATTGATTTCTTATAAACCCTATTTTCAATCTATCAACAAGGGTTTTAAGAAGGGCTGATTGAAAAATCGGAATTTAGAAAAAACTACTAAATAGTATTTGTGCTAAAAAAGGTTGGTCTAATGAGACTTGAAAAACACAATTTCATAAGGGTCAGTTTATGATTTACACAGATTTTTAATAGAAATTATCTGTATTTCTAAGTCATGTTTTGCTAGGTTGAGCATATTGAATACTGTTTATAAACTCGAACTTATACACATTAAAGTGTCATCTACATTGACGGGTGGGGTGGAAATTTTGTACAGAATAATGCCCGATGAATGTGCTTTGTATTCATTGAGTTTCTCACCAAACTCGTTAGTGATATAGCCTATATTATCACCTTTTTTAACGGAATCTCCTGCTTTAAGATGACTGTAAAAAAGTCCTGTTTCGGTAGCGCTGATATAGGTTTGATTGTTTAGCTGAATTAGGTAGGCATTTAGTCCAGTTCCTTTATCATACATTTCCATATTGTCAAGCATATTATACACCCCATTTTTTATTAAACTTACGGCATCTTTCTGTACATTGCCCAATCTACCGCTTTCAAAGCTCAAAGCCACTTTGCCATTTTGAGAGGCTTGTTTAAAGACATATTTTGCAGGTTCATCGTCCCTTATGGTGAAAGGATATGAAACGATATATTCAAATCCACTAATCTCTGTAAGTTCCCTGGCTTTTTTTGTTTGTTGTGGATAATTCGGGTTATCGTAGAAAAGTGCAAACGGAATCAGATCTTCATTGACACCACCACCATGTATATCTAAAAAAATATCGCTCACGGGTATTATATTAGTAGTAATGAAATCTGCTATTTTCTGTGTAACGCTACCAGTCGATTTACCGGGAAATGCACCGTTTAAATTCACTTGATCATTCGGATTTACAATAGACGTTCGCGAAAAAAACGAACTTGTATTTGCAATAGGTATTATGATTAAAGTGCCAGTTAAGCTATCGACATCGATTTCTCTCAAAAGCTCTTGTACGCCAACAATAGGAGGATATTCAAAACCGTGAACTCCGGCAACAATTGTAAAAACAGGACCTTCGCGCTGCCCCTTGAGTATAGATATTGGTAAGAAGGTTTGGTTGTTTCGAGAATCTTGGAATTCAATACGAATGTTTTCTTTCAGAGGTTTTGTGTTGCTTGAAAAGATATCTTGAAAGTCGTTTTGTGCTATTCCAGCTTGAATGGAAAATAATAGTAGTGCAATAAAATATGGCTTTAACATAATAAGTGGTTTTATTTCGTAGCAATTAATAACATGACTAATGTATTAAAATTGCTTCAAAAAAGTAATCTTGCTGATGAACTGGGTACTTTGTTGTATTGGGTCAAATACGTTGGTCTGGGTATCGTTGAAAACCAGATAAATGAATGAGAGTGGCATGTACTCCCAACTAAAACGCACGTTCCAGCGCCCCTGTTGGTCAAAACTGTTGTACTGGTAAAAGGTAGACAATTGCACTCTGGGGTTCAAGGCCAAGCGAAGACTGGCGGTATACAAATCAGTATCCAGATATTCTTGAAAAGTGCCAAGTGCGTTAATATTGTTGTGCTCATAATCCGCCGTCAAGGCAATATGAGGCACAGGTGCATAGCGCAGCCCCCCGGTTACTGTAATTCTGGTACCATTATAAAAATTACCGAAATCATAACTTATCGAACCTGAAAACTTTTTCGAACGATCTGTATTGTATCGCAAGAGGTATCGGGTGTAATTATACGTACCGGAATCAATTTCAAGGCCAAGCGGTGCAAAATCAAAATTGATATTTTGCCAAGTGGGCGTAAAAGAGGCCTCTACAAAACTATTGTCTTTGAACCACGTGAAAATGGGAAAGATATAGATACTCGCTTGCTGAAAATTCCCAAAATTCTCAAAGTCATGATAATAGTTAACGAAAGCCCCTGGGTCCCATCGGCGTATAAAAGGTAACTTTTTCGGGCGAATAATCGCATACCCTCCAGGGCTGTGGTACATCACATCATTCTGACTAACGAACCCCATATCCGGTGCATAGTCTTTACTTACAAAATTATTTAGGTAACCCAGATAATATTTGTTCGTAGTGTTACCGATGAAGAATTGACCTGCAAATCCCTTGTCCTTCGTTTCGCTGTCCGTTGAAGCCGAGAGAAAATAGTTAATAGACAGTTCACTTTTAGGCCTAATCAATCCGTCCAAGGTTAGGGTGGTGTTATTTGTACTGTTCAAATTCAGTTCTGAAATACCATCATCCCTGCGGTATGTGAGCATCGCTCCAAAGTTATTTTCTTCACCATAGTTCTTTGTGTATCGGGCCACACCAAACGTGCTTCCCGGACTATTATCGATTTCACGTTGGCGCACCACTAAGGCGGCAAGGGTACGGTTTTCGTCTCTGTCGGTATATCTTGCACCTGCATCCAATGGTGCCGGAGTAGCATTAAAACTATTTGAAAGGCCAATGGTACGGCTAAAGAAGGGTCGCACAAAAGAGCTATTACTTCCTGCCCAAATGCCGGAGTTTTCTAAAAAGAACTGTCTTCTTTCAGGAAAAAAAATATTGAACCGCTCCAAGTTATTGACTGCTTGGTCTACATCTGCTTGCGCAAAATCAGTATTGATAGTCAAATCTAACACCGCATTCGGGTTAATGGCCCATTTGACATCGCCCCCTACCTTGGGTTGGTTCAATTTACTGGTCAACATGTTGCCTGCTTTATTTTCGTCAAATTGATACAACGCATAGGGTTCTATTCTTATGTTTGCTGATGGTGGAGGAACTTCAAGACCCGTCAGTTTTGCGGCATAGGTCATTCGGTTTTCAGAAAAAGATTGTGGTATGGCCGGAAAAACGGTTTTTTCATAATCCCGTCTTGCCAATCTAAAAAAGGTAATGCCCCATTCAACAGGAATGCCCGCTACAGGTTTATCATAACGAATGGATTTAAAGGGAATGGCAAACTCCGCAAAATACCCCTGATCAGTTCTTTGGGTACGAACTCGCCACAATGCGTTCCAATCTTCATCTCTATTGGTATCATTAAAATTTTGGACGTCTTGTTGGTTGCCATAAGGGGTTGTTTGAAAAGAAACCGCATACTGTTTGGTGTTCTGTGCATCGATTTGAATTCCAAAAACATCATTTTCCTGTCCATTGAAATCTCTGCTTAAATCTTGTATGCGAACTCCTTTTTTGCCCAAGGAATCTGCTGCGAAAATCCCGAAATACAGGTTTTTGTCATCATAGAGGATTTGTACCTCAGTAGGATTTTTAATGGTACCACCTTGAACTGGCTCCACTCTAAAAAAATCCGTTGTCGGTTGTGCTGATTGCCAATCTACTTCATTAAGAACACCATCTATTTTAACGGGATTGATGGCTCTTATAGCTTGTATTTCCAAAGGAACTTCAGGCGGAGGGAAGTTGTCGGTTTCTTTTTCTTGGGCATTGCTGATAAAATATAACAATAGAATATTTAACAAGAGAATTTTCCTCATTTTCAGAATCTTAAGTTGTGAATGGGATTTTATCGGAAATGTAATATCCGATTGAATTACAAGAGAGACACTAGTGATTTGAAAAGAAGTGCTCTACAACATTATGTATCGGTATAATTGAATTTGAACGGAACCGCAATTAATCGACCCGAAAAAATCTATTTTAAAGTTGTAAAAACGATAGGTATGAACAAACCGTAATTATCCCTGTGAAATATTCGGGGGCGGTTTGTTGTGAAAATAATCAGAAAGAAGTATTTTTTGATAAGGTGATTTATAGTCTGTAAAACCAGTGTTGGCTTCTGGTACTATCGGTATTGAAATTTTAAATCCTGATTGGGTTGGAAAATCAAGTATTGTACCTTTTTTAGCATTAACAATCAGCACACATTCCTCACAATGAGAAATCTCCTTATCATCTGATATGTGTGATATGGCATGTAAACTGACTATCCTAAACAACAAGAATATTGTCAGAAAAATAAGGGAGATGCTATGTTTTTTATATGTTTTCACTTTTCGTTTGGTACTACCTAAATATATGCAATTTTATAACTCAATGTTCGTGATTACTATTTTTTAAGAGACGCCAATTTCTATAGTGGGCATAAGCTATAAGACAGGCTCCCAAAGCTGTATTTCCTGCTTCCCACCAATAAGAAAAATTAATACGACTAGCGACAATAAATACAAAGCCAAACCCTGCGAACCAAAGTGGTATTTTACTATTGTGTATTTTACGAAAACTAGGCCAGAGGGAAACTAAAATTAAAAGCAATCCAAAGGCAATAAAGAACCATTCGATTATTGGGTTCTGTAAAACATAAAGTCCCGCAAAAGCAGAAAAGGAAAGTAAAATGGGTAATGCAACGCAATGCAAGGCACAAAGAATGGCACTTGTTACTGCGATAATATCAAAAGTCTGATGGTTCGTTTTTATTTGTTTCATAAAAATTTATACTGTTGTGACCCGATTAATTAATTCAAATTGCTGGTTTTGTATTTCTTATTGGTCTAATGCAACCTGCGGCCAATGATAATGCAGCCGAGAAATATAATAAAAGAGGCTATTAACAAAGGCCATATAAAACGATTGTGTTTTTTATCACTCGTATCGCTAATGTTATATTTTGGAGTGAACTTTGCCCAGTCTATGGCATCTCCAGATAACCCTTTGAATATCGAGGGATAAAAGAACAACCGCAATTTTTCATGAAAATCGCCTGTAGCATCCAAAAAGTTTAAATGTTGGCGTAGGCTTGTTCCCGAAAGCTCATTGAATGCCAATTGCAAATGCATATTGGGTAAAAATGCCGACAATTGTTTGCTGGCATTTTCACGCTCATTTATTTTTTGGCGAAACGCCCTTGTATCTTTTAGAGATTCATCATCACCCATCTGCTGCATGGCGTAATACCATGTCCAGTTAAAGCCCTCGGTCGGGTATCCGAATTTTTCGAATTGGGGATAATGTTCATAAAACTTTTGCAGGGTCTCTTTTTTATCGGTATCCCATTTGGTGTGGTAGCCATCACGCTGACTTATCATAGTACTCAAAGCCTCCGGAACGGGATACTTGTTGGTTACATAAGCATTGATTCCAGCAGGAAGTAATATGAGTAGAACCAACCAAACTGATAATAGCAGCACGGCATTGAACCCAGAATTCTTTTTAAAGTTGATTATAAAAAAGCAAAGGGCGAACCAAAATATAATGTATAAAGAAGATAGAAGGACGAACATCATAAAATTAGCATCCAACGGAATCGATAATGCTATTTTGGCCACGCTAAGGAGTATCCCTAGAACTACATATATCAATATCATCCGAACGGATAACTTTGTTAATAGATATTTCAGTTTTGATGGTGTCTGTACGGATACCAAACGCCACGTTCCAGTTTCGGTTTCTTCGGATAATAGATTGAAAGTAAAAACGATGATCAGAAGCGGGAACAAATATATTAGAACGAATGACAAGTCGAGATTACCCGACTGTAGGTTCATCGGGTTGACCAAATCGGTATCGTATCGTTGGCCTTCCAGATTTTTAATGGTGATGCGCTGTACATTCGGGTTGATGTCACTTTGGCCAATGGAAAGGCCGGCAAGATGATTCGGACTGTTCACAAAAGCGAATTTGAGATAATACATCAGCAGCCCTAAATCGTCTTTGTGTAATTCCACATTACGTTCGATATGGCTTTTTTGATGGCTTTCGACTTGATCGATGGCAGCTTTCTTTTGGGATAAAAATTGATGGCCTATACCAATGCTTATTCCTCCCAATATTAAGATGAGAACCAAACTGGCCATAACTGCCCGTGATCTTAAAAACTGTAAAAATAGAAGTCTGTACATGATTATATCGCTTTTGCTTTTTTAGAAAGATAACCTAGCCCAAAAAAGGAGAGCAACACCCAGCCTAGTAAAGAGTAAATACCTATCGAAGCTTCGTTGACAGAACTTTTCAAAGGCTGCATTTGATGCTCAAAATCTGCGAATTCCTCCCAATGTTCATGTCCGACGACATTGGTTTTCCCTTCTGAATTATTTACCCTAGCACCAATATATTCCATTTGTAACTCGTTCATTTCTTGTGCCAATTGGTAGCGATATGTTTCGGCTTGGTTCTGAAAATCTACATAGCCTTTAAAATCAGTTCCTGCAAAAGCCATGGATATCGTCTTAATGGCCGTAAACGGATTCAATATTGCGGTAAACCGACTAATATTGTTTTGTTTTTCATACACATTTATCAAACTATCATGATGCTTTTTGTACAGATGCGCACTTGTTTTCTCTCCTTCCCTCATTACAAAACCACCATAATTAAACGGAAGCTGAGTAACCGAATCAACTTTATGAACGGTCAAAACAGAATCTCTTAACTTATTAAAGTATGGGTCGTTGGGGTCGTGGCTATCCCCTTTTTTGATAACGTCTTGCTCTACCGCCGTTTGAAAACTGAATTTTGAAGGGGTAGGATATACTGAACTTGCTATTGCCTGCGAAGTTTTTGGCACCAATACCACTAGTAATAACCAAATACCCAACAAAGTAAGTAGTGCATTTTTTGATGACCTTGACGTGGTAGATACCGCAATAGTCATGAAACATAAAATGAGCAAAAAGAGTGCATACCCCAAGAACAGCAGTAAAAAACGTAGCCATGAATCAGATTGAATAGCATTGCTATCCCCAAAAAACAAAAAAAATGCAGTAATCAAGACAATGGGTACAAAGAATAAAAGTGCCAGAACAAATAATCCTAGGGATTTCCCGAGTAAAATTTCTTTCCATTGTGCACATTGTGACAAGAGTATTTTCAAAGTACCATTTTCGCGCTCGGCAGCCACGACAGAAAATCCTAAGAAAAACAAAATCAAGGGTAACACTAATTGTAACAGCATGGCCATACTCAACTCTCCGAAACGTAGGGTGCCTGTTGAAAATCCGGCATCGGAAAAGTTGACGCTGTTCTGTCTATGAGCTTCTAAAAAAACGGCATTGCCCGTAAAACTTTCGATACCATAGTCGAACATACTCAAAGGCTGTTTCAGACGAAAGGCGAACGAACCAAAATGCGCCATACGATGTGGATGTTTATCGGGATTGGCTTCCCAGCTTTGACGTGCCTTTTGTTGATGTTCCAACCGAATCGCATTTTGTTCCGAATAGTTATGAATACCACTAACCGCCGCATAGGCAGTCAGCAGCATAAAAACCGTCAACATCGCATAAATGACTTTAGTCTTAAAAGCATTTTTAAGGAAATGCTTCATAAATAGAAAGATGTTTGCCTTTTTCATTTTGTTTAAAGTTTACGAACTATCTGATGTTGCTATTAGTGGTTGTACTTTTCATAAAAGACCCACCTGCCTAGTTAGTAGACAGGTTGAGCTTTAATGATTCTTAGAATTTATAGGTTGCATTTAGCAAAAAGTTCCTTGGAGCTCCAGGACCTAATCTCGAAGGATTAAGACCACCCAACCAATAGGTTTCATTAAATAGATTATTGATTTTAAGTGTCAATTGAATACCTGTGTTATTCGGCTTATAAAAAACTGCCGCTTCACAAACGGTGTAGTTTGGTAATAATACCCTATTCGTATCGTAAGTAGGGTTGTACCAGGTAAATCTCTCGGCCATATATTGAGCACCAAAACCTACACCAATGCCTTTCAAGGTGTTACCCATGAAATCATAACGGCCCCAGAAATTGGCATTATGTTTTGGAGCTCCTCCAATGGGTTGGTCAATAAACTCTACAATAGCATCTTCTACAATTACTGCATCTGAGAAACCGTAAGATGCCGTAAGTTGAAAGTTTGGTGATATGTAACCCGATATATCCATTTCAAAACCGGTACTTCTTTGTTCGCCTCGTGTGGTTAGGTTATCTAAATCATAGGTGTCACCCAGTAAAATATTCTTTTGAGTAATATTAAAAATGGCAAGGTTGGCAAATAATTTTCCATTTAAGAACTCCCCTTTCGCACCTACTTCTGTTAAGCTACTTTCTAGAGGGTCAAACCTACTTGGTGAGGTGGACCAAAAGAAACCTTCAGCAGTTGGTGATAATGAAACTGTATTTGTGTGTGGTTGAAATCCTTCTAGATACGTTGCATATGCACTTATATCATTCGTAATCTCATAGGTTAAACCTAGTCTCGGTACAAAAGCACTCGTTTTAAATTCCTCTTCATCTCCTTTATAATTGAAGATGTCATTGAACCACTCGTACCTTAAATTCAGTAAAGCTGAAAATTTCCCCACCTTAAATTGGTTTTGAAGATAGATACCATCAGAGGTCGATAAATTTGCCGGAATTGATAATTGAGCAAGACCGTAATCATTAACATTTCTAGCACCGTTAAAAGGATTTTCTAAATCAAAAAAAGCTGCAGCGGGTTTCGGTATGGTGACACCGTCAACAACGATTTGTTGAAAATTATCAGCATTATCAGGGTCAAAATTAGACTGACCTCCATCGACAGTTAAATATCTTCTGGCACGTAGAAATCCAGCTCCGATTTTTCGTTCCCAACGCGTACCATCATAGCCAACTAATATTTTATTGGTAACCTTGTCACTTTTGATATCATAGGTAAAGAAGGTGCTGAAATTATTTGTTTCCCAAAATTGTTGTCTTTCATCATATCGTAACCTTGCTAGGGTGGGAATCACATTACCCTCAATATCGACCACGGTGCCCCCAACTCTATGTTCGGCTAGATCCTCATCCCAAGTTTGTTTCATGTACTGCGCATTGAAACCTAAGTTGTCCCCAAACTTTTTACTAAAGTTGGCCATGAAAATAAACTCTTTGTTTTTGTAATGGTCGCTTGATGCACCGACATTTCTTGTAATGGGAGTACTATTCAAATCAAATTCACCATTTATAGCTCCAAAAATGGGTTGGCCCCTATCTAAATTACCTTCCGCATCGCTGTAAATCATTTCAACGTTAAGTGATGTGCTTTCATTGGGGATATAACTTAAAGACGGTGCAAATAAAATCGCATTGTTGTTTACAACATCCCGAAATGAATCTGCCTCTTGAATAGCGGCATTAAAGCGATATAACAAGGTTTTTGACTCGTTTAAAGGCCCTGTGAAATCTGCTGTAGCTCTTAGGGTTCCAAAACTTCCGGTTGTTAAAGAAACTTCACTTCGCTTTTCAGTTAATGGTTTTTTAGTCACCATATTGACTGTACCTCCCGGGTCTGCACTTGAAAAAGTTACGGATGATGGTCCTTTGATTACTTCAACACGCTCAAGATGCGAGGTAATAGGTTGCAGAAAATAATATTGGCGGGTGCGCATTCCGTTTAGAACTTGCCCATCATCTCCTTGCGTAATACCGCGAATATTATAATGATTGTATAAGCCTGTAACTGCGACATTACTAACCGTTTTTACTGCATCTGGCAGTTGAAAAGCCAGGCGGTCAGTCATCAATTCTTTTGTTACGGAGGTTATCGCCTGCGGTAGTTCTTTATTTTTGATGGCGACCTTGGTTGCCGAAAATGAATAGTCACTATTGTAATCGGTTCTAGCTCTACCTATAACTTCAACATTTTGTAGATTTTCGGCAGCCTCGATTAATACGATTGCTCCTAATTCAACGGCGGTATTCGAATTTACAGCAACGGATTGTTGATTTGAAGCATAACCCAAATAACGAACTTCAAAGTTATAAGAGCCCTGCGGCACATTTAGTTCAAAAGCTCCGTCGCCATTCGTAAGCACTCCGAAGGTATTTTCTGTATTGGTCAGTGAAACAGTCGCTCCGAAAACCGGGTTGCCTTCTTCATTAGTAACTGAACCCGATACTATGGTTTGGGCATATATGTTTCCTGTAAAACTAAAAAGGAATACTATGAATAGAATTTTTATGATTTTCATTTGTGTTTTATTTTGAGTGTAACCCTGAACTCCATCCGATTAAAAAAGAATACCCCCCTTGACGGGAAATACTATTTTCAATGGTTTCGATCCTTGGTTTTTTTAAATTGTTTTTAAGTAGAGGTCTTGTAGTTCGTTGGCATTAATGGCGTTCGTGTCAGATGTATACACCAAACGACCTTCTTTCATAATACCGATTTTGGTACCGACGTTCACGGCATTAAAGATGTCATGCGTCGCCATGAAGATGGATTTCCCCGTTTGGCTCAACTCCTTACAGATTGCGGTAAATTCCACCGTAGCTTTCGGGTCAAGACCAGAGATGGGTTCATCCATGAATATGAAGTCCGCATTTTTAGAAAGTGCAATAGCGATACCGACCTTTTGCCGCATCCCCTTGGAATAGGAAGCAAGCTTATTACAATGTGCGGTTTCTTGAAGTCCCGCCTTTTGCAAATACCCGGTTAATTCTTCCCTGGAATATCGAAACCCCGCTATCCGACTAAAGAAATCAAGGTTCTCCATGCCTGAAAGATTACCGTACAATTGTACCACTTCGGGTATGTAGGCAATCATTTTTGAGGTAGCATTGCTATTTGGTTTTACCTCGACACCGTTGATTAGGGCCTTACCGCTCGTGGCGGCTATTAAACCAAGAAATAAATTTATTGTGGTGGTTTTACCAGCGCCATTTTGGCCCAGTAAACAAAATATTTCACCTTGAGCAACGGAAAAGTTCAAATCGCTCAATGCTTCATGACCACCATATCTTTTTGTAAGATTGATTGCTTCTAACATCTGAAACTATGTAAAATGTGATTAATAAAGAGGTATGCAACACCGAAACTGGTCGCATACGATAGAACTCATCGCTAACCATTGGAAACCGAGGATTCATTATCAAAAAAGAAAGATGTTAAACTGAGGGTGGGCCTCGTAAGTACTGCTGTTCTTGCGAAACAATAAAAAGTGTTTCTACTATGTTTTGATGAAAGTAGTAGGTGGAAAAGTCTAATTGGTAAACAAAAGAATTTTCAACATAGAGCTGTTGATCAAAATAAAAGCTACAGATTTGACAATTTGAATTGTCTTGCGTAGTTAAATCGGCAAAATCACTTTTAACAATAGTTATACTATTGCCCCTGTGTGTTTGCGAGTGAAAAAATAAAATTACAGGCAAAGACAAAATATACATTGCCAATATACCCGCCCTTATTTGGATTTTGCTTTTCACTGTCGCTAAAATAAGATATTTTTTATTCTGTACATATTCATTGATGGTATTCTTTCATAAGTTTTGCCGTTTACTCAATAAAAAACTATGAAGTCGGAAATACTTCTTTAGTCATCGCAATACGTTTCATAGAAATTTGTGGGGGTAATGTTTGATTCCCATGTATTTTCAGTTCAAAAAAACGGCCGTTTTTCGGCACTATCGATATTCGCGTCAAACAAATCCTTATCCAGTTCCATTTGTCGTTCTTTTTAATAGTTCCGGTAATTCACGTTTTACGGAACTAAAAAAGTATAAACAAACGACCGTCTCACCCCTTTTAAATTTAGCGTTTCGCTAAACTTTCCAATAGTTTATCGATAGGAATGGACAATTAAACTCTTTAAAAGACTTCAGCTAAGGTATAATTATTAACACCTTTTTATAGACTTTAAAAGTAATTTTAAAAGTTCAATTAGGGGTGGGATTAAACATTCTAGTTCAATTACGTGGGAACGCATTAATTCGTTCTTTAAAGTTAGAATAAGGCAAACTTTCGGTTTATAGAGAATCTTATTTCCCAGTTGTCCCTAAATTATACCAACCATCCCATTAACTCTTAAGTTTTACATTTGAAGCAATAATTTGCAAATTATTTAGAAATAGATATGATTAACTTTTTGCGACAAGATTTTCCTTTTTTTACAAAGAACAAAAAGACTTTAAATGTTACTTTAACATTATGCAGTCTAAGTTTTCTTTTTGTTTTATTTACTGGGCCTATTTTTGCACAACCTGAACAAAAACCTAGTTCATTAGCTTTTATAATGCTGTTCATGGTTTTTAATAGTCAGTTACTTCTTAGAGTGATAATTCCATTTTTTTTTAAAAGTCAATTTTCAGAAAAGAAGTGGACTATAGGTAAAGAGATAATTTGGATGCTTCTAGAGATAATTGCCGGAATAGGTTTTTGTTATATTTTGCTCCTGTGGATATGGAATGTTCCTGACGGTTTCTATTTAGAAATTACGATTGAAAATATAATTATACTGTTTATAGGTCAGCAGTTCTTTACAATTCCATTATCGATATACATAAAACGTGACATTGTCCTAAATGACTATTTACAAAAAGCTAAGTACCTTAATATGCTTTTGATTAAAAAGAAATTTGACAGTGAACTTTTAAATAATTTGAAAGTTAAGGTCAAACTAAAGTCTAACGATGAAACGGAAAATGTAGAGCTTGCGATTAGTGATATTTTATTTTTGAAAGGTGCTCATAATTATGTGGAAGTATATTATTTGTCAGATGAACTTGTTAAACGTACTTTATTAAGAAATACACTGAAAGCTCTCTTTCAAGATTTGGAGCAATTTGAAGTATTTAATTTTTGCCATAGGTCTTATATAATAAACATTCAACAAGTGACAACTATCAATGGGAACTCTAGAGGCTATAAGGTTCTTTTAAAAAACTATGATGAATTCATTCCCGTATCACGACAAAAAGCCTTGGAATTTGAAGTTGCAATTGGTAAAATAGAAATTAAACAGTAGCTAATCCTAGTTATCCCAAATCAATCCCGACCATCCCGAATATTAGGAATACTTCTACGAAAATATTTATTTCACAATATTATTAGTAAGTGATTACTTGGCTTTATTGCCGATTCAGCTACGTAAAGCCTAAATAACTTATAATGTTAAAATCTAAATTACAATGAAACAAACAATCAAAATTATCGGATGTGGATTTACTGCTTTATTTTTAGTAATAATTGTTTACGGTGTTTTTATTTATCAGTCTGATCCTTACATAAAGGCATTGGTAAATAACAATGAAACCAAACTTTTTTATAGACCTACTAAAGGGATGCAAAGTATGCACGGTTTAAATTATTCAGAAAATATTCTTACCGTAGAAGATTCAATTAAAATTCATACCTATTTTTTTAACCCAAAATCAGATGCCAAAGCAAATATTTTCCTATTACGTGGAAACAGCGGAAATACTAGCCAAGGTAAAAAACTAATCAAACCACTTGTCGATAATGGATTTAGAGTGTATTCTACAGACTGGAGAGGCTATGGGAAATCAAATGGTATACCAAATTATACAGGAGTAATGAAAGATACCGAAATGGCATTTTTAGATTTTTTGAAACAAACAGAAAATGATAGTATTAAAACCATAGTTTATGGAATGTCTTTAGGCGGTCAATTAGCCGTTAAATTGACGAAAGACAATCAAATTGAAATAGACGCTTTAGTTCTGGATGGAGGATTAGAATCAGCTCAAAGTTTTATTACTGACAATTTTCAGGAGTTTTATTTAAAACCATTTATAAAAAACCCTGAGGATTATAATCAAGATTATGTTGCTGTTAGAGATATTACGGATATTGAAAATATTCCTAAACTAATTATACAAAGTAATAAAGACAGAGCTGTACCATTAGAAAGAGGAAAGAACATTTTTAATGCCGCTAAAGAACCAAAAAAATTTTGGGAAACAAATACTGGACATATTGAAACTCTTACACATTTACCAAATGAAACAATCTTGAAACTAAACGAAATTATTGGATTGAAGTAATAGATTCGACAATCTGGATTATTTACGCGTTCTAATTGTTATTATTTTTAGTAATATTTATTACCGTTGTTAGATGAAACTGTATATTTAAACGACCGTCCGACCCCTTTGAAATTTAGCGTTTCGCTAAACTTTCCAATAGTTTATCGATAGGAATGGACAATTAAACTCTTTTAAAAGATTTCAGGTAAAGTATAATTATTAATACTTTTTATAGACTTTAAAAGTAATTTTGAAAGTTCAATTAGGGGTGGGTTTAGATACAATGGCTTAATTAAGTGGGAAACAGGTTTATTGAAATCTTAAGAAGATAACTTTAGTGCCAAAACGTTCGTTTTAGGGTATTGTCATATTTCTCACAAAACAAATCCTTTCCTAGTCCCTTGTGTCTTTGTTTTTTGAATAGTTCTAATAATTAACATTCTACGGTTCTTAAAAGAATTAAGATAAATGACTCTAGGCCTGATTTAAAAACAACTTTTCAATAGACTGGGGATAGGAATTGTGAAAACAATCTTTTGAAAGACTATTTAATAGTGAATTACAAGGGATTTTTTTAATTCTAAACATGGTATTGACATTTCCATTGTGGGTTCAAAATCTTTATTACTGGATAAGTTTGCAAATATTTAGTGACATCACGATGCTAGATTAAGTAATAAAATCAATAAAGGTGTGATACTTTTATAGAATTTAAATCTAATTCCGTTACGAAATTTTCAATTTGACATGACGTTAATATTCAATTAACTTTAATTATTTGTGATAGACACAGAACTTAAATCTTGAGACTTTAATATAATATGTTCATTAAAGTTTATTCTTTCAAAATTTGAAGTAAAAATCACTATATTGTAAGAATATACGTAAATATAGTTTAAATGAAAAGATTTTATCCCAAGATGGTCACGCTATGGGCCGTTTTAATATTAATGTCTTGTACTAATGATAAAATACTAGAGCAAGCGGTAACCGACGACCCAACTGAAGTGATTGAAACAGCTGTAGAAGACGACGGTTCCACCATTAGGAACATTCCCGGCAGTATGGCCCCAGATGTCATGGAGAACCTTGGCACCTTGACGGGTCTGGGTCAGAAAGGCATTAGTTCCGGTAAAATGAATTACAATAACACGAGGATACAGACGGACACAATAGCAGAAGTCATGACCATTGCCGGAGGGGTCAACTATACGTTCGACATCTTGGTAAAGGACGCCCCAGCGAATCACCTATACAATCTTGTGGTTCATAGGACTCCCGAAGGACAATTGGAGGAACCTTATGTCATTGCGCACATTATCGACCCCGGCACCATTGATGATTTATTGCGAAGTGATGGGGACTTACGTTATTTCAAATCCGCTTATACCTACCACACCTTCGAAAGTTTCTTCAGTGATTCAAAATACGGCAGAACAGGCAGGACAGGAGATTGTGGTCGGGTCTACCGGGGGAAGTGGTAGCAGTAGCGGTCCACCGCTTACCCCAGGCTCCACTTATTCACATACTTAGATGGTTATACCACGAACGCGATTTTCGGCAACACCACTAATGGAGGTATTTATACCTATAGCTCTACCATCGTAACGAACAATGGCTCCGAGACTAAAGTGGAGACCGCTTCTAGTGGGGTCGTCACTTTCCCTGACCAGACTCCGTATGGGAACTATACCATCACCACCTATAGCAATACGGTATCCGTAAACAGCACATCGAATACAACGGCCGCAGCTGATGGAGGATCCGGATGTCCAGATTCCAATTCGCAGATCAGGGATTCGGGAATCGTAAATTTTAGTTGTCCAAGTGCCGAGTCGAGTACGAACAAAAATGCCAGTAGCATGCGCACGGGCGATTGTCCGGAACCTACCGGTGGCGTAGCGCTGAGCGGTTATGAAAAACCGGTACAAAAGCTTTTTTACTTTCTGAATGAATCCCTTTCTTGGGAAGAAATCAATTTCCTTGCCGATAATCATGGCACGGCGCAGCTGATGGTACAGTTTTTCATTGATAACGGCTTGTCCGACGATACGAAGAATTTTATTAATGAGACCATTGATGTGTTCGTTGATGGTGGTGGAGGTATTGTTAATTTTGATGATAGAGTAATAATTACAGTAACTCCTCCATGCCCCGCTGAAGTCATAGAAAGTGCAAACAACTCTGATAATCTTATCGGTCAGAAGATTAAGGATGCTTTTGGAGATGATGATGCACCCACTCTATTTTATTCAAATGAAGATATCTTTCAAGATAATCCTAACGGTATGGTATTGGCAAGAACAATACCAACTGTAGATAATGAAGGGAATATAACGAATATAAAAATTGAATTAGACAATGATTTCTTAATGGAAGCAACCGACCTGTCAATTTTCGCCACAGTCATTCATGAAAATATACATGCATTAATGTTCTATCAATTATCAAATGCTGGTATAAATATTGATAACCCTAATATAGATTACTCCGATTTAGCGAATGAGTGGACCAAGTTCGTTGCGCATGTTCAAGCTGGCGTACCTCAAGAAGAAGTATTGAGCGACCTAGCAATCATACAACATCAAATAATGGGTGATATAGTTTTGGAAAGTGCACAAATTATTCAGAATTATGGTAATTCTAAAGGTTATGGTGTTAGTGAGAATACAGCTGAGGCATTAGCATGGGCCGGTCTTCAATCTTCGGTTGCTTGGACACTGTTAGATGAAACAGTAAAAGAAAATTATACATATCTTATAGACTATGAAAGTACAGGTTTCGAAATATTGGCCATTGGATCTCCATGTAACTAGAGGTATATCAGTAACTATCTTTCTACTGATATCTCTCAATTCCGTTAGTCAAAATGTTGTAGAAAGTAAAGAATATTATCGATTGATTGAAGAAATAGCTTTAGAATCTAAAAATATGGATTCTTTAGAATTTGAGAAGTTACACAATTGGGTAAAGGTTGGGAAATTCACTAAAGAAGATAGTATTAAATATGTTGAGAAAAAAACAAATTATACACCGGAAATATTTAGTACAACAGATAATTCAGCTTTAAAATTAGTATTAGAGGAATCTCTACTTTCCGATTTTAAGAGCCTAAATCAATATTTTACATCTAATAAAATAAAGAATATTATTGATAATATCCCAGAAGAGAAAAAGCTGAAAAAAAAATTTTCAAATGATATATTACTATTAGAGCCAGATTCTAGTAAGAACTATGGACATTTTTTTTCGTCTCTTGTTTTAATTGAAGATAATCAGTATATATTATATCATTACTACCATAACAATAATATCTTTGGAACCGTAGAGCTAATTATCGTTACAAAATTAGAAATTGGCTACAAAATAAAATATCGTGTTCATTTTAATAGGTGGAATTTTTAATATTGAACTGGGATGAAATTGCTAATATGGGCTTGATTTTATCTTTTTGAAATTTTAGATGTTCCCCTTTTGTTTCTAGCCTCTAATACAGCCACTTAAAGTTTACTGCCCCTGCTTTATTAAACTCTTACCTTACGATATATCTACATGTTCCTAAAAGATTTGAAATACTCCTTAGGAAACCGAAAACCCGGGCAGGAAAACTTGCCCAGTTCCATATAATCAGCCTTATGAGTTTTTTTGTGATTTTGTTCTAGTGTCTCCTGTTCTCTCTTAGAAACCATTTCGGCTCTATGGTCTGTCTTAAGGTTTCTTTTATTGGCTTTCTTGAAGGTTTTGCCCTAATCTTCATATCGGTGCACCTGTCGAGGAATTTCTCAATGATTTTCTGGGTATTTTGTATTTTCTCGCTATAAACATAATTTTATATCCGATTCGATAATCCCCGAAAATTTCTATGACAGACGTTTTGAAAAGCTAAAATCCTTTCTAAAGTTTTGGAGTAAGGTAAAAAAGAATTAATATCGCTGAACATAGTGCAGCGGTTATTTTTAGGTTTAAGAAAAGAACTTTTTAGTAAAAAGAATAGTCAAATACTGCCTGTATTCAAATAAGAATAGATTATCGAAGTCACTAATAGTGCAAAATATTGTTCATTTAACTTTTAGAAGATAACACTGCGAAACTCTCCCTGAAAAAATCAGAATTCTTCCGTATTAGCTTTGTGAGTTTTACCTTTTGTCTAACGCTTTCCGTAGTGCATATAAACGACCGTTTTATTGAACTTTTTAATCAAATCGAATTTTAAATAAATTGCGGTTCATTTTATCGGTATAATTTAATAGTTTATTTTTAGAGCTATAATTATACTCGTTATGCTTTTTGGTTATGTAAGGGTCAGCACCAAAACCCAAAATCCCAGTTTACAAATAGATGCACTTTTAAAAGAAGGTGTCACCGAGAAAAATATCTACAGGGATGTTTCCTCCGGCGCCAAGTCAGAACGCCATGATTTAGATCTGATGATTTCTAAACTTAGGGAAGGAGATACGGTAATCGTCTGGAAACTGGACCGAATTGCCAGGAGTATTTCCCACCTGTTAAAATTGGTCGATCAGTTCGAGAAACTTGGTGTTAAATTCAAGAGTATTAATGACCCGTTCATTGATACGACTTCTGCGCACGGCAAATTTATAATTACACTGTTCGGTGCCGTAGCCCAACTGGAACGTGATATAATTATAGAGCGGACCACTGCCGGTCTTAAGAGTGCAAGAAGAAGGGGTATACAACTGGGTCGTAAAAAGGGGCTTGGTAAAGAAGCTAAACAAAAGGCGATGCTGGCTGCAACATATTACCAAGAGAATAAATTGCCTATTGTCGACATCATGAAATTGGTAGGTATTAAATCAAAACCTACCCTATATAAATATTTGGCTATTCAGGGCAGAAGAAATTGTAAGGAATGTGGAGTTGTATTCTGGGATCAAGCGCAAGATTTAGAAGATGCATATTGCAAACGACATTTGTAGATTCAGTGTTGATTCCGAAAACGCATAAAGAAAATCAGCAAAAAAGCAAACTTTTTTACGATCAGCCCTATAGCCCTACCGCCATATAGTCCTGCCAAATGACCAAGACATACTTTTCTTTTCCGTTATCCTTCTTGCTCAAAAATCCGTATTCGTAAACAAATAGATATACCTCTCCTTTTTGATTTTTCCAATAGTGTGTAATAAATTTAGGATTAAATCCTAATTCCAATAACACATTAGACCGTATCGTTACCTTTCCTCCCTTGTTGTATTCCTTTAAAATCTTCCTATTGAGTTTTAGTTGATTGTCCACTTTGTTATAAAACCGTTCCGGGTTCTGTTTTTCCTTTTGGTACTGGTTGGCGCTCTTGCAGTGTAAGTTGCAATATTTTTTATCCGTTCTACCTGTAAGTTGCTTTTTACAATATATACATTCATGCTGTAATCTCATCCCTGTTAAATTTAAGTGGTTGTATATACGAACATTATTCGCTTAAGGTACGATTAAATCAATTCTATCCTATAAATTGCCCTTTTATCCATTAATTCAATAGTATGGCTTCTTCTTATACACCGCATATAAAATCCATAACCTTATATCATCTTATGATCAAGGGGCAACAGATGATAGGCATCAAATTTTATCCGGATAGGTTGATACAAAATTTAATCAAAGGGCTACCTGGCCCCAGATGGAGTAAACGGTACAATATGGCCTATATTGAGAATACCAAAGCTAACCTTGGCATTATCTTTAACACATTTAAAGGTGAAGTTTGGATAAACTATAATCGATTCTTGACCAACAAACCATTAAAGACGACCAATGAGGCAATAGATGTGGAATGGTACCGCAAGAGGAAACCCATACCCCAATTTAGATGTTGTCCCGAAGAGTACCTTCTAAAACTTGAACTAAAAAAATATGCCAATAGCACCGTGCGCACCTATGTTTCGTTCTTTGAAATGTTTATAAATCATTATAAGCATAAGGAACTGAACGCCATTGACGAAAGGGATATTAGAGCGTTTCTTCAAAAGCTTATTCATCGTAACGTATCCAATTCTTATCTAAACCAAGTAATCAATTCCATTAAATTCTATTATGAGGTAGTATTGGGCATGCCGAACCGATTTTATGAAATAGAACGTCCAAGAAAGGAGTCCAAGCTACCCAAGGTAATATCAAAGGAGGAGATCATTTCAATTATCGAGAACACCAATAATATCAAGCATAGGTGCATTGTAAAGCTTTTGTACAGTTCAGGTCTAAGACGGAGTGAACTTTTGAACCTTAAAATTTCGGATGTTGATAGTAAGCGAATGCTTGTAAGGGTAAAGGACGGCAAGGGCAATAAGGACAGGTATACCTTATTATCAAAATCCGCTTTGGATGATCTCCGTCTTTATTACAGAGAGTGGAAGCCGCAAGATTATTTATTCGAGGGAAGAAAGGCATCAAAATATACCGCAGAAAGTGTATTGAACATCGTTAAAAAATCAGCAGCAAAAGCAGGTATAAGAGATACCGTTACCCCACATGTATTACGGCACAGTTTTGCAACACATCTTTTGGAATCAGGTACAGATCTTAGACAGATTCAAGTACTTTTAGGTCATGGCTCCAGCAAGACGACCGAAATATACACCCATGTGGCGACCAATACTTTTAAGAAAATTAAAAATCCATTAGATTAGTATTTCTAAAATAGAAATATAGTAACTTGTTACTATATACAACTTGAACTAACCCTCGTACCTCGGGAGCTTTTAGTTTGATTATAAAAATACACTATCTTAATGAGTTCATTAAAATCTTAACATTATGTATTTAAAAAAAATCAAAGACCGTATTAGAGGTTGCCTTATCAGAAGTCCCCAGATTTAAAGAACTAGCTACTACACTAGAAAAGAGTTTTGCCATTAATGGTAAAGCTAGCAGTACACTGCGCAACTACCTGCGCTGTCTTGCACACCTGGCTATTTATTACAAATCTAGTCCCGAGCGCCTTAACGAGGAACAGATAAACGACTATCTCTACCATTGCCAGAACCTGCATAAGACCCCTTCGGAGAGCTTTTTTAAACATACCATCTACGGGCTTCGTGCTGCCTATAAGGTGCTTGGGATGGAGAAAAAACGCATTAGCCTCCCACAAATAAAAAGGCAGAAAGACCTTCCCTTGGTGCTTAACAAAAAAGAGGTTCGTGAATTATTAAAGGCTCCCAAATACTTAAAACATCGTTTGATGTTGGGGATGCTCTACGGCTGCGGTCTGCGCAGTTACGATCCCGAAGCCTCGGGAATGTAATCTCTTACAAGCAGATATCGATTTTGATAGAAAGACGGTGTTTGTAAAAAAACAAAAAGGAAAGGTAGACCGCTATCTTCCTTTGAGTCCCCACCTTGCCCGAGGTCTCAAAACCTATTTTGAGACAGAAAACCCCGTAAAATATGTTTTCAATAGTCAGGTTACCAAAGACGGGAAAGCAGGCCCTCTTACCACAAGGGGCATCCAATGGGTTATCAAGGAATGCCGCTCTAAAGTAAACACCCAAAAGAAATTTACCGCACATACCCTTCGCCATTCCTATGCGACCCACTTACTGGAAGATGGGATGAATATCATGAGTCTAAAGGAACTGCTAGGCCACGCTCATATTGAAACTACCATTGTGTATTTACAGGTGTCCAATATGGGTAGCTCTATGAAGTTTAGTCCACTAGATACTTTATTTACACCCTAGTGCATCCTACATATAAGGTGGCAGATGTGCTGAATTTAGAAGTAGACCATCTGCAGGATATTACTCATAATAGTTGGAACGCGCGAGGGCTGCACGCCATACGTAAATGTCGTACTAAAGCCCTTGGCGGACATTTAGACTGGTGTATGGAGTGTAACAAGCTGCATTTACAATTTAATTCTTGTCGCAACAGGCATTGTCCTACCTGCCAAGGTCATAAGCAGCAAGAGTGGATAGCAGCCAGATCGCAAGAGCTTCTTGCTGTGCCCTATTTTCATGTAGTCTTCACATTACCAGACAGTCTTAATCCTGTGGCACTGCGCAACCCTCAGGTATTGTATAAGATTTTGTTTGATACCGTTTGGGAAACACTCACTGCCTTTGGGAACAATCCCAAGCATCTGGGCGCAAAATTGGGTATGATAGCTGTCTTGCACACCTGGGGACAGAATTTACAATTGCACCCACATTTACATTGCATAGTACCCAAGGGAGGGGTCTCAAAAGCTGGGTTTTGGAAAAAGGGAAAAGGGAAGGATAATTTTCTGTTTTCGGTAAAAGCAATAAGCAAAAAATACCGAGGACTTTTTGTGGCAAAATTACGCAAGGCATTACCAGATTTGCCACAATCTCTATATGACAGTCTATTCAAAAAAAAGTGGGTGGTGTATGCCAAACCTCCTTTTGGAAGACCGGAACATGTCATTGAATATTTGGGTAGGTACACGCATAAAATAGCGATTAGCAACCACCGAATATTGAATATCAATAATGAAAAAAGCGAAGTAACTTTTAGCTTAAAAGACTATCGTAAAGGTGGCCAAAAAACAACAATGACCCTCACGAACAAGGAATTTATACGGCGTTTTCAACTCCATATACTCCCTAAAGGATTTACCCGAATACGCCATTATGGGTTTTTGAGTAGTAGTTGGAAAAAGGAGAAACTAACGCTCTTACAACTGCAAGTAGCGGATAAGGATTTATTACATATTGAAACACTTGTAAGACCAGAGAAATCCCTGCACCGTGTTTGCCCTAGCTGTAAAAAAGGGGGATTGATTACCCTGTTGACCTTTGATAGCCGTGGTCCACCAAAAAATTACCAAAAGACCATAAAGCGTAAATTATTGAAATTCAATGTGTAAGAATGGTGCTGAATAGTGCCCTGGTATACTACTGCCTAAACTCAAAAAAAAGCGGGTAAAACTGCTTAGCAACTCAATAGTTGTGTCGTAAGCAGCGATAAAAATGTATTGTGGTGCTGTTTTATGGCGGAAAGAAACACACAGCAGGGCTAAATAACAGCCTGCTTCCTTGTACAGATCTAGACAAACTTCACGAATTACCCCTTATTTACAAACCCCGGATCAGTCAACAGGGTATATAGCGTTGGCCTATACCGATAGGGATCGGCACAAAGTCGGCACGCCAAATTCTTAGTTATTAGCTTTAGTACTTTTGAACTCACTTTCTAAAGTATGTTTGTTGGTGAGCCCATAAAATCAACTGCGAAAAGAACTATTAAATTTCCAACATAATATTCATTTATAATATGGTAATGATAAATTTTTTCGCCATTACTGTGTGGTGTTGCACCAAAGTGTCCTCCTGAAGCGTCTAAATCAGTAGGGTATGAGCCATCAAAATCTTTTCTCCCGTAGATTAAAAATCCATCAGCCATAATTCCAACTATCTTTTTGTCATTGTGAGAAAGCATCGTGTTTTCAGGAACATCCTTAGCTTCTGTATGATAGTGGTAACCTGATGGACCAACGTGTCCTCCTGCATAATCAAATGTTTCAGCAATTTCTTCTTCTAAAGGTCTATTAGGTCCTTCGGAATCATTAAAAATAGGAACACCTGTTACAGATATACCAATTGGCCCCAAGCCTGTAGTTGTACTTTTAACCGCTATTCCAGGTGAAGCTGAAACCGTAAGGGTCAAACTACGGTCACGATGACTTCCTATGCGACCAGGAGTTTGCGCAATAGCAACCACAGGTTTAATATATAGAGAATCCGACTCTTCCCAATAAGGTGTTGTATGGTTAGGATGACCAGTAGACTCAATGGTGATTTCGTCACCATTAAAAGATACTGTTACTGAATTTGGGTTAAATTCATCAAATGCCGACAAAGGGGTTAACTTTCCTAATGCTGTTTCTACTTTTTCATATTCTCTTCTACCTTCACCTCTGTCTGGTCTATCACCTCGTTCAGGTCTATCACCTCGTTCAGGCCTGTCGGGTCTTTCAGGTCTCTCGTCTGTACTTGTTTGTTCAATTTTATCAGACGTTTCATTTTCTTTTTGGTCTTTACTTTTACTTGATGTGCCACAATTAGTTAATGCTATTACACTTAAAGTTACTATTAAAACCGTTTTTAATTTCATACTAAAACATTAATTGTTAAAGAGGCCTACTATTCTAATTTTAAAGTTTTTATATCTGCTATTAGTGGACTTATTGCTGTTTTATTTAAACCGTAATAAATACCTCTTATTTGTCTGCTCTTATCTATTAGAACAAAATTTTCGGTATCCAAAAATTCGTCAACATTTTTTTCGGTTCCTAAATCTTCCTCAACGAAATAATCCTTTCTGCCAAGTTTGTAAATTTCTTGTTGACTTCCTGTAACTAAATGCCACTTATTAGATACAACGCCTTTACTTTACGCATATCGTTTTAATATAGAAACCGAATCTCTACTAGGTGTTACAGAGTGGGAAAGTAATAGAACATCATCATCTTTTAAAAATTCTTTTTGCAAAATATTCATATTGGCAGTCATTTTTGGACAAATACCTGGACACGAAGTAAAGAAAAAGTCTGCAACATAGATTTTATCTTCGAATGTTTTTTCTGCGATAATTTATCCATTTTGATTGGTAAGACTAAAGGGCGTAATTTTGTGAAAAGTATCTAAATTTTCGACATCAGCAGATATCCAACGAGGTGTAAAAGTAGCCTCATTATAATACGGAAGCTTTTCAACCCTACTTTTATTGGGTTCTTTTTGCTTGCAAAATATTAAGAAATATAATAAGTAAAACTATACTGCTGTTTTTCATAATTTATTTATTTTTTCGTCTTCTAAACCATAGCATAAAGCTGATTTTTTCAATCCAAAGATTCTTCCATTTTTTGCTTCATAATTGGCATATAAATCACCATTCTTTCTAAATGCTTGTTGTATGCCATCTTCTTTTCCCATTGTTAGGTGTAGTATTTTATATAACTCTCCTGTTCTATACCATTGTTTTTGTTCTCCGTGTGCTTTACCAGAATAGTAATTTAAATGTGTTGTTAATGTATAGATTGAATCATTAGACCAAAGTTTTTTTTCTCCGTGAAGTTTACCTTTGTTGTATGTGCCTATTTGTTTCAATTTGCCGTTGGAAAACCAATAAGAAGATTTGTTTTGTTTTTTTCCATTAAATATTCCAATTTTTTCTTTAGGTGTTCCATTTTCATAAAAAGAAATTATATATCCTGAAAAAGGTTCTTCACTAATTAAAAAAGTGGAAGTTTTATTGTCGTAAATAATGAGTGATTTATCGACACTTACATCTGGAATTGTTACTGATTTAATAGTTTGATTTTCAGAGGATATTTTTTCTTCTTTAGTTTGTTGATTACAACTAATAGTGAAGATACTTACTGATACAAATAAAATAAAGAATAATAGGTTTTTAGTCAATAACAAATAGTCTAACTTTTTATAAAAAGTTAGACTATTTTTCTTGTTATAAGATGATTTCTTATTCATTAAAGTATTGTGTTTGGTGTTCCTTGTAATTGACCTGCAAAAAGAGGTATAACATTTCCAAAATAGTATTCATTTATAATATGATAATGATAAAATTCTACACCATTACTATGTGTTGTAGTTCCAAAATGTCCTCCTGAAGCATCTAAATCGGCAGGATAAGAACCATCAACTTCTCTTCTTCCATATAATAAAAACCCATCTGACAGAATACCCACCAACTGTTCATCATCAAAAGAAAGTGTTGTATTTTCAGGCACATCAAAAGATTCAATATGATAGTGATATCCAGAAGGTCCATTATGTGCTCCAGCATAATCAAAATTTTCAACAATTACCTCTTCTATGGGTCTATTATCTCCTTCCAGATCATTAAAAATAGGACCACCAGATACCGAAATCCCAATAGCTCCCAACCCTGTAGTTGTTCCTGTAGCAGCTAATTCTGGCGCTGAAGACACTGTTAATTCATAGCTGCGCTCACCTATTCGTCCCGGCGATTGTACTTCAGTATTATTTGCTACTTTATCAATATGTAGTGGGTTGTCTTCTGGCCAATACGGTGAGGTATGGTTAGGTAAACCATTTGATTCAATAATTATTTCATTACCATCAAAAGAAACAGTAACTGCTTTGGGATTGAATTCATCGAAAGCAGATATTGGTGTTGCAATTCCTCCATCTATTCCTGTTTCGTTATCGGTATCGGTATCGGTATCGGTATCGTTATTGTTATTGTTATTGTTATCATCATTACCACAGGATGTTAATAAGAATACAAAAATTAATGCAAGGTGAAAAAGGGATTTTGTCATAAGAGTTTTATTTATTTTATTTTTAGACAAAATATTCATCAAAATCCTTCGGGTTGAATAAAAAAAATTTATTTTTCAATTAATTTTTGAGTTATTTTCTTTGTAAATATCTTAAAATAAGGTTTTTGATCTTCATTTAAGAGTTTTTTTATTTTTTCAAAATGTCGGTGTGTTAATTCTATTTTTTGTCTTTCTGATAGTTGTATTTGGTGTAATATGCTGTCTTTTTCAATATGAATAGAGGAATCGGCAAGGCTTTCAAAATAAGGATACAATAATTTCGCTTGTTGCGCATCTAGCACTCTCATTTGTTGTTTATGCTCATCAGCCAATTTATTAAAAGTTGCTGCTTGTTCTTTGTTTAAATGCAGTATTTCTAAAATTTCAGATCGAATGTTTTTAACTGAAGCTTTGTCTTGTGGTTTTAATTTGGTCAGAAAAAAAGCTACTATAGCAATATTTAATGCTACTAAAGTTAGGATGACGAGTTTGTAAAATCCTTTTTTGCTCACAATTAATAAATTTGATAGGAACTGATTAATGTATTCTTATATGCATCTAAAGATGTGACATTTTGAGTTTTTGCCTTATGAATAGTATAGTAAATTAATGCTGTTGAATTTATGAAAAGAACAAAAGCAGCAGCTATTGAAGTATATCTCCAATGGTGCCAAAAATTGATAATAGCTATCTGACTGTTAAACTGGTTGTTGATTTTTGCTAATAGTGCGGGTTTAGGTTTCGCACGTTGGCTACCTTGCATACTTGTGATTACATCTTCCATCCATTTTTCCATATTGTAACTTTTTTAATTAGACTCTTATTTTCGTAATTTCCTTCGGTTAGGGTGATTTTTTTCCAATTTTAATCTCATATTTTTTTTAGCTCGTTGTAATAAAGATTCTACTGCCTTTAATGAAATTTCCATAATATTAGCAACTTCCTGACGAGGTAACTCTTCAATGTAACTTAATATAAATGCTGTTTTTTGATTATTGGAAAGACAATCTATTACTTGGTATAGTATTGCTGCATTTTCTTTATTTTCTAATAAAACACCTGGATGCTGAAAATTAATTAATTGAGATTTGTTTATTGAGTTTTTGAAAAGCTTAAACCTTTTCTTTTTATTTAAAAAATTGAGGGATGTGTTAATTGTAATTCGATATATCCAAGTATTTAAAGAGGACTCTTGATTAAACTTTGAAATACTTTTAAATACTTTTATAAAAACATCTTGGGTAATTTCTTCTGCATCTTCAACAATCTTGGTGTAGCTCAACGCAGTATTATAAATTTTTTCCGAATACATATTATAGAATATGGCTAAAGCCTGTTCATCTCCATTAGCAATGGCTTGTATAATTTCGAGTTTATTTTTCAATCAGTTTGAATTCTTTTAGTGGTATTTTGGCATTAAAGCTAACGTTCAGTAGTCGAGTAGGCAAGGGGAATTCACCCCAAGCCTCTTCCTCCTGTGGCGGACACCGCACAGAACCGTACGTGATAGTCTCCCATCATACGGCTCTTGTTATACAAATCTAAATTAACGTTTTCACTTTGTATATCCCATTTTCCAATGGTAAAATAGATTAGGAAACTGTTCCTGTATGCCAAACCTCCTTTTGGAAGACCAGAACATGTCATTGAATATTTAGGAAGGTACACCCACAAAATAGCGATTAGCAACCACCGAATAGTCAACATCAATGAAGCGAAAAGAGAAGTCACTTTTAGCTTAAAAGACTATCGTAAAGGCGGCCAGAAAACAACAATGACACTCACGAGCAAGGAATTTATACGGCGTTTTCAACTCCATATACTTCCTAAAGGTTTTACGCGAATACGCCATTATGGCTTTTTGAGTAGTAGTTGGAAAAAGGAAAAATTACCGTTTTTACAATTGCAATTAGCAGACAAGGATTTGCTACACCTAGAAACACTTGTAACACCAGAGAAATCCCTGCACCGTGTTTGCCCTAGCTGTAAAAAAGGAACATTGATCACCCTTTTGACCTTTGATAGCCGCGGCCCACCAAAAAATTACCAAAAGACCATAAAGCGTAAATTATTGAAATTCAATGTGTAAGAATGGTGCTGAAAAGTGCCCTGGCAGACTACTGCCTAAACTCAAAAAAAAGCGGGTAAAACTGCTTAACAACTCAATAGTTGTGTCCTAAGCAGCGAAAAAAATGTATTGTGGTGCTGTTTTATAGCGGAAAGAAACACACAGCAGGGCTAAATAACAGCCTTCTTCTTTGCCAAGGGCTAGGCAAACTCCTCGTATTCCCCCTTATTTACCATCCCGCGTCAGTCAACAAGGCATATAGCGCTAGCCTATACCGATAGGCATCGGCACACAGTCGGCACGCCATATTCTTAGTTATTGTAAGCAGTTTTTTTTTAACTAAATCTAGATTATTAATTTACAAATTCTAAGATTCTTTTGCCGATTATTCTTTAAAAGTTTGGCGCTATGTTGATTTGTGTTTTTAGAAATATCTAACTGCTCTTACTTTCATAAATCCAAAATCACATTGTTTACAATTCCAACCCTGATCGCCATTCGAGAAGTCAGTTGCTGTAGCTGTATTATCATCGTGTTCAGTTGAACTCCAATAAAGTTTATCATTCTCTTCAAAGTCACCAAGACCATTTAAATGAAGAACTTCATACATTAATAGCATTTCACCCTCTGATGGCAAATGCCAATTATCAAAACCATTTATTGCTAATTCTAAACAAGTTTTAGCAGCAACGGTTCCATTACTTACATCAGAACATTCACTAGGATTATTATAATAATCATTAAAATTGTTATGGAATTCTACAATCGCTAATGAATTTTCAAGTCCGGTGCCAATACTTATATTTCTTGCATTTTCGATTGGGCTATTAAAACATCCCCATTCAAAACCTTCAATATCGCTTGGTGCAGTTTCGATATATCTCCATCCATTATCATAATTCCCTGAATCATAAAAAACGTTTCCTCCAGCAGGTCCAACAGAGCCAATATCATATTCGATTTGCTTATTGTCATCATCATCAGAATTACAGCTAATAATTAGCCCAAAAGACAGTGTAGTGATTATTAAAAGAAATCTTGTTTTCATATTATATGTATTTAATTGTGTTATATACTAATAGTCTTTCATTTGTCTAAAAGGTTGCTTCAAAATGTTTGCCAACGGGAGTTTGCGCAGCAACTCCATTTCGAATAAAAATAAATGATTTGTTTTGATTTATAGGACCCTAAGCGAAGGTTTTATAGCCGGTTCTTTTGTGGTAAACTAAATTTCCAAGAAAAGGAAAGTCGCCCAAAATGGCTGAAATGGCTCCGAATAGGGCAAAAAATATGTCGACAAGCCTTTTGAGCCTGTCCTTCAACACTTTTGGGTCAAGAATGGACACAAGTCTGCTAAGGTTGTAGCATATCATGATCAGGTTTACCTCGGAGAGCACGTTCTGTTTTCCTTTCATCAATGTATGGGTGAAGCCCCATTGTCTTTTGATGGTCCCGAACTGGTGCTCGGTGATCTGTTGCCTGAGCCTATAATATTCCGGATTTTCCTCCACTCTTTTCTGGTTTTCCTCCAAGGCCTCCTGATAAATGGAGCGCTCTATGAAGCGTCCGTTCTTGTTCGTGGTACAAAGGTGCCTTACGGGGCAGACCTTGCAGGCCTGTCGGTTCTTGTAATGCTTGACCTTGTGGCCCGCCTTATTGTAAACGGTTCCATTGGTCACCAATATCTGTCCGTCGGGACAGGTATAGGTATCCATTTCCCTGTCGTATTTAAAATCGACCATGGGATAAAGGCCGTTGTGTTGGGAAGAATGCTCCTTTGGGGATGAGTAAGTTGTTATCCCGTTCTTGGTGCAGATGTCCAGGTGTTTGCCCGTGGTGTACCCTTTATCGGTAAGTGTCCTCATTTTTTCCACGCCCAAAAGTTGCTTTGCATCGAGTGCCATGGGCGAAAGTGCGTGTGTATCGTTTACGGTGCCCGTGTCGTTGTTGACGAAGAGTTTGTATTTTGCATCACACCCTGCCTGCACGTTATAGCCCACATTGATTATGTTGCGGTGCAGTACTACCGATCTGGCATCGGGATCGGTAAGGCTGATCTGTCGTTCCCCACTGGTGCGCAGCTCTTCCCCGATGTTGCGGTATCTTTCCTTCTTCGATTCCTGGTAGGCAATTTTGTCCTGTATTTTTTCGGTATCCGAATCTCCGTCCTCGGCATCAAGTTGTTGTTGGTATTCCAGTATCTTGTTGTCTATGTACTCGATATGGCGGTCGATCTTGTTCTGGTTGAAGTTGTTCTTCAGGGCGTTCTGGGCCCTTATCTTGAAGGAGTCGATGGCAATGGTCTCGCCTTCGATTAGTTCCCAATCCTTGAGCAGCACCACAAAATACCTGAATGCCCCTTTGAAGGCTTTTGGGTTACGCTTTCTGAAATAGGCTATTTTCCTTGCGGACGGCCTTAGTCCCTTCAGGAGCCATATGACCTCGAGGTTTACCTTGCAGGCATGTTCCAATTGGCGGGAGGAGCGCAGTTTGTTCTTGTAGCCGTAGAGATAGAGTTTGAGCATGTCCGAGGAACGATATGGTGGCCTGCCCTCGTTGTTCAGCACGTCCCTGAACCCCAGGTCGCCCATTGGGAGGATATCCACGAACATATCGACGATCCTTGCCCACGAATCGGGACCCAGGCAGGATTCGAAATCCATCATTACGAGTTGGTCCCTGTCAAAACCTGTTATAAAATCCATACCATTAAGATAATCAATATCAATACGTTATGGTATTGGCCGTGCTAAAGGAAATCAACAAAGTTATTAAGAAAGGGTAGGTTTTTGCGCAGTCTGACGGCTATCAGTGCCAATTTCTTGCTCTTACCCTTGTTCACGATTCGCTCATATACCTCTTTGCACGCCTTGTTGTGTTTACAGGCATTGAAAGAACATAGAAACAGTAGATTACGAAGCTTTCTATTGCCGACCTTACTTATTCGCGCACGACCTCTTACACTGCTCCCAGACTCTCGTATCGTCGGGGTTATACCGACATAACTACAAAGCTGTGCTGCGGTTTCGAACTTACTGAAACCATCGGTGACCACTATTAGGAACAATGCAGTCTTTTGACCTATACCAGGTATCGATGTCAACAAGGTCAATTGCTCCTGTTGGTCCTCTTTCACCAATGATAGAATCTTTGATTGGATAGCGGCTACCTCTTTATTGAGCTGTTTCTTGTTACGTATCAAGGAACGATAAACAAACTTTGAGGGTATACCTAAAACTGCTTCCCCATGTATCTTGTTCTTGGTTGCCGTTCGTTGCTTTAAATAGGTATCCAATAACCGGAACAACTGTAAACATTCGCTCTGGGTGTCCGTCAAGGCATTATAAATAGGAACCTCGTTGATAAGGGCATACTCACATATAGCCTTGGCATCGCTCTTGTCCGTTTTTACCTTGGCAAGTTTCATTTGAATGAACCGCTTTATAGATAATGGGTTTACTACTGAAACTATTACTCCATTTTTGTAAAGAAACTGTGCAAGTCTGTAATGATAATAACCGGTAGCTTCCATAACGACCAATGAACCTTTGGGTAATTCCTTAAGGTATTTCTTGAACCCCGTTTCATCGTTCTTATACTGGTCGTGACCTTTGTTACTACCATGTACATCAAAGACATCTTTACTAATGTCAACTCCAAAAGTTTCTTTATATTTATTCATAAGAAATGTTTTATGAAAGAACCGGCTACTTCTGCTCACAACAACTTGAAAACGAGATCTAAAGTCTCACAGAACTGAACGTGATTTAAGTAGTAAAAGAGAGAGGATTATCAATGTTGTCGAAGTCTGAAGCTTCACCGTATATAGTAACCTTAATTCTCTCTTTTGTTCTTTCTAATTATATCAACAATTTACTGAGAATCAAACTTAAGAAGTATATAATTTATTGCTAGTTTTAGTTTAATTAAGAAAAATAGAACTCAATTATCTTTTAGGTTTTATTAATTAAATTAGCTATTTAAACACGCAACAAACCATATACTAACCGTCAGACTGCGCAAAAACCTACCCTTTCTTAATAACTTTGTTGATTTCCTTTAGCACGGCCAATACCATAACGTATTGATATTGATTATCTTAATGGTATGGATTTTATAACAGGTTTTGACAGGGACCAACTCGTAATGATGGATTTCGAATCCTGCCTGGGTCCCGATTCGTGGGCAAGGATCGTCGATATGTTCGTGGATATCCTCCCAATGGGCGACCTGGGGTTCAGGGACGTGCTGAACAACGAGGGCAGGCCACCATATCGTTCCTCGGACATGCTCAAACTCTATCTCTACGGCTACAAGAACAAACTGCGCTCCTCCCGCCAATTGGAACATGCCTGCAAGGTAAACCTCGAGGTCATATGGCTCCTGAAGGGACTAAGGCCGTCCGCAAGGAAAATAGCCTATTTCAGAAAGCGTAACCCAAAAGCCTTCAAAGGGGCATTCAGGTATTTTGTGGTGCTGCTCAAGGATTGGGAACTAATCGAAGGCGAGACCATTGCCATCGACTCCTTCAAGATAAGGGCCCAGAACGCCCTGAAGAACAACTTCAACCAGAACAAGATCGACCGCCATATCGAGTACATAGACAACAAGATACTGGAATACCAACAACAACTTGATGCCGAGGACGGAGATTCGGATACCGAAAAAATACAGGACAAAATTGCCTACCAGGAATCGAAGAAGGAAAGATACCGCAACATCGGGGAAGAGCTGCGCACCAGTGGGGAACGACAGATCAGCCTTACCGATCCCGATGCCAGATCGGTAGTACTGCACCGCAACATAATCAATGTGGGCTATAACGTGCAGGCAGGGTGTGATGCAAAATACAAACTCTTCGTCAACAACGACACGGGCACCGTAAACGATACACACGCACTTTCGCCCATGGCACTCGATGCAAAGCAACTTTTGGGCGTGGAAAAAATGAGGACACTTACCGATAAAGGGTACACCACGGGCAAACACCTGGACATCTGCACCAAGAACGGGATAACAACTTACTCATCCCCAAAGGAGCATTCTTCCCAACACAACGGCCTTTATCCCATGGTCGATTTTAAATACGACAGGGAAATGGATACCTATACCTGTCCCGACGGACAGATATTGGTGACCAATGGAACCGTTTACAATAAGGCGGGCCACAAGGTCAAGCATTACAAGAACCGACAGGCCTGCAAGGTCTGCCCCGTAAGGCACCTTTGTACCACGAACAAGAACGGACGCTTCATAGAGCGCTCCATTTATCAGGAGGCCTTGGAGGAAAACCAGAAAAGAGTGGAGGAAAATCCGGAATATTATAGGCTCAGGCAACAGATCACCGAGCACCAGTTCGGGACCATCAAAAGACAATGGGGCTTCACCCATACATTGATGAAAGGAAAACAGAACGTGCTCTCCGAGGTAAACCTGATCATGATATGCTACAACCTTAGCAGACTTGTGTCCATTCTTGACCCAAAAGTGTTGAAGGACAGGCTCAAAAGGCTTGTCGACATATTTTTTGCCCTATTCGGAGCCATTTCAGCCATTTTGGGCGACTTTCCTTTTCTTGGAAATTTAGTTTACCACAAAAGAACCGGCTATAAAACCTTCGCTTAGGGTCCTATAAATCAAAACAAATCATTTATTTTTATTCGAAATGGAGTTGCTGCGCAAACTCCCGTTATCAAAGTTCAAATAAAGGATTATTTAATGTTCTTGGTTACATACTTTTCTATTAATTATTAACTTGAACTTTATAAAAGATATATATAACATATGTTATATATTTAATTGTTGGCATTAATTATGAGCCACCATAAGTATAATAAAAACTAGAAAAATGAAATTTAACCATCTTTTAATCACAGTAATAATATTTTCAATTATACTTTCTTGTTCTAGTGACGACAGTGAAAATCTTGAAACAAACCCTATAATAATTACTAGTATTGATAGCTCTAAAGAACTTGCTTTTACTGAAGAAGAAATAATTGTAAGTATTGATGCAGAAGGATATTTGAATATTGAAGTCACAAGCAATACTAACAATGTAACCGTAAATAAAATAAACTCAACAACCTATACTTTAAGTGCTACGGTAGCTACCGAAGTGACAATACAAATTACCCTTACCTCTGAAAATTTTACCGAGGTAAAAAACGTAGACTACATATTTTTTGAACACGGCGTTATAGATTTTAAAGTTGTAGAAGGCTTAACTCTAGATAAAGACTCTCCCGTTCGTGTACGTGAATTACATGGGGATCCCGATTATATTTTAACAATCGAAGATAAAAACGAAGAAGTATGGCATTACTTTAATAAAGGTTTTTGGATATTAATGGATAACAATGTTGATCAAGCCCATTATATGAGACTTTACGGCATTCCATGGTCGAGAACTTTTGAGAATACCGAATACATTGGTGAGCAGTACCAATATGAGATTAGCGAAGGTCTGAAAATTGAAAATCTACAACTTTCTATGACTACCGTAGTAGATAGGTTTGGACTTCCAACAGAAAAATTTACTAGTACAAATAATGAGCGTCTACATATTTATGATTATGAAAATTTAGAAATTTTATTTTATTTTCAATCTGATGATATTGACGATTACATAGGTAAAAATGTGGGGTACGTAAATGTCTATTAAATAGTGTTTTTTTTATTGAGAATAATAATTAATGCCAACAAAACGTAATGCGGACTTTTGGGGCAAAACCGAAAGGTCTGTGTATATTTATGAAGTCGCTAAATCTTATGGATTTAGCTTTGGAACAAAAAAAGAAAAAGCAAAACAATAAGATTTAGCTACGTCGGCAGACGGAAACGAAGAGTTTCCTTGCCTCTGCACTACGCTTAGGTACTGTGTTGAAAAACAAGTTTTTTCTTTAATAATTTAGGAAACAGGTTGATTTATCAAACCGTTATCAAAGTTCAAATAAAGGATTTATTAGTTTACTCTTCTCGTAATGCATCCACCGGATTTACCACTGCCGCCCTATAACTCTGCCAGCTTACTGTTAGTAATGCAATTACAAGAGCGGAAACTCCAGCCAAGGCAAAAACCCACCAACTCATGCTAGTTTTGTAGGCAAAACCTTCCAACCATTTATTCATGGCATACCAAGAGATAGGTACGGCGAAGATAAATGCGAGACCAACCCATTTTACAAAGTCTATATTTAAAATGGACAAAATTTCACTTATGGTGGCTCCATTGACTTTTCGAATTCCAATCTCTTTTTTTCGTTGCAACACTGTATAGGAGGTCAGTCCAAAAAGACCTAGGGATGCGATTAGAATGGCAAGTATTGTAAACACTTGAAATGCCTTTGCGAATTTTCGGTCCTCTTTGTATTGGGCTTCAAATTTTTGATCTAGAAAGGTGTAACTATAAGTGCTTTCTGGCAATATTTGGTGCCATATGTTGGTCAATTCTTCCAGTGCTATCGAGGTTTTGGCAAAAGAGCCAACCTGTTTGTTGAATTTCACTAGAATATTACCTGTATTTCTACCTTGCCTTATAATCAAAGGTTCTACGGGTGATTTTAATCCAAAATGGTTGTAATCCGAAATTACTCCGGTAACGGTCCAATCCACATCCCAGAATTTAATGGTTTTCCCAATGATTTCCTTCATATCAACAATACCCATAAAACGGGCCATTTTTTCATTTATGACCACATTTGGGCTCGACGCTTGAGACGTTCGTTTAAAGCCTTCCCCAGCAACAAATTCCATTCCTATCAAATCAAAATATTCCGGTTGTACCCCGTAGTTATACCAAATACGCTTCACATCTTCTCTTCCATCGGGAAAGGTTATGCCGATATTAGAGTTCATATTCGAAAAGTCATCGCCTGGGTAAGTACCCGCACCCGCTACTTCAGCTACATATGGACTTTTTCTGATCTCCTCAATAAGTGTTTCGTACTTTTTTACAAGTAGGGAGTCTGGTACATCGGTCAATTTTTGGCCTTTAAGCGCTACCAGTTGGTCTAGATCGGCCCCTATTGGTCTTTCTTTTAGAAAACGAATTTGTTTATTTGCGACAAAAGTTCCAGCCAACAGGGCAATGGTTGCGATAAATTGCCCTACAATAAGTGCCTTTCTAAAATTAAACCCGTTTTTTGAAGTCTGTAACTTCCCCTTTAATACCTTGGTCGGACTATAATTGCTCAATACGAACGCGGGGTAAAAAGCGGTTAAGGAAGCCCCTAATAAGATAACTCCAAAATAGGGTATAATGCCTTTTAACTGTATATAACCGAATCCTAAGTCCTGTTCTACGAACCTACTGAAACCCGGGAGCAATAAATAAACCGCAATTATAGCTAATATAATGGCCATAAAATTCAACATGGCGGACTCTATCAAAAATTGAAGGATAAGTTGTGGTCTTTTTGCCCCTACCACTTTTCGGATTCCTATTTCCTTGGCTCGTTCCAATGATTTACTGCTAGAAAGACTCATATAATTCATCCAACTCAATAATAGGGTAATGAAGGCAATAATTGCTAGAAGTCTGATTGAACTGGCGCTACCATTGGTCTCTGCCTCATATGGTTTGTTTGAATTTAAGTGTATATCTTCTATAGGTTCTAAATGGTGCCGTTCATTTTTTAGACCTTCAGTACTAAAGGCCATTACCTTTTGATTGAGCAAATCAAGGTCTGCATTTTTATCGACCTTGATATAAGTATAATATTCATTTTGGTTCCATGTAAACTTCCAATCATTTTCAAATAGCTTCCATGTATAGAAAGTTTGGAAAGAAATTAGAAAATCATTATTTAAATGAGTATTTGGATTATTAGTGTCCAATACTCCAGTAACCTTGAAAGTGGATTCGTCATCGCCAGCAATTTTAAGGGTTTTGCCCATGGGGTCTTCACTGCCGAAAATCTTTTTGGACAAAGAGGCACTCAATACAATGGAATACGGTTCGCTCAAAGCAGTACTAACATCGCCTTTTTCCAACTTACGGTCGAAAATATCAAAAAATGATGGATCGGTCAGTGCACCGGAATTTTGGTCAAAAACCAAATTATCGTACAATAGGACCATTCCCTGTCTACGGCGGAGTCTTGTAAAATCTAAAATCTCAGGTAATTCCTCTTTCAATGCTGGTCCGCTTACGATATAGGCATTCGCGTCACCAGGGACATATTCGCCACCTTCCAGATAATCCATATAAACCCGATACACATTTTCAGAACCTTCAAATTTATCATAGCTCTGCTCATAATTTACGTAAAGCATGATTAGTACAAACGAGGCGATACCAATAGCCAACCCAAAAATATTGATAAAAGAGTAAAGCTTGTTCTTGATCAGATACCTTGTTGCAATCTTTAGGAAGAGTTTATACATACGTATATTTTTGGTTGACTTTAGGCTTTACTTCTATTATTATGCCATAATTCAATATTCTGTCAATCAAATAGTTATAAAAATAGTCAATATAATATTGTCAAATAATTTTACAGGAAATGTATAATATTTTTACAAACATTTTCAATAATGATAATTATTGGAGCTAATCCAAACAGTTTCAGTTATTGTTTTAGTAATAGTTATTTTAAAGAACATACAAACAACTCACAATAGCAATGTCCATTTTTGAATGCAGTACAAAAGTTAATATGCTAAAGGTTTTTTGTAATTTAGAGAAGTTCAAATAAAGGATATATTATATTTAAATACAAGTGAATAAATTTGAGATTGAAGGTAAATGGAGGAATGTTGCACAAAGTGATTGGATTCACGGCACGCTATCATTTGACCCAGAAACAAGGAGTTCGATTTCCTTATTTGGAAGTTTTACAGAGCATACAATACTATTTTCAAACCACAAGGTAAGTCTTGTTGTCGGTAGAACTCCTATAGGAGAATTTACACTGGTTGATTTAGATTATAGGTCATTCAGCAGCAATCGTAATTTTGGAACGATTACAACTTATAACATTACCTTAATATTCAAAGGAATTCAAGTTGAAAACAAGGATGAACTTATTTTCAGTGATGTTTCTTTTTCTTCATTAAATCTAGAGTCTTGGTTCAATCCACCGAACCTAACGATTCAGCATAACGTTGATGATTGGTCTTTTAAGCTGGAGGGTAAAAGTACAGGAATAGAAAATTTCAAGTTAAAGGAGGGAATTCTTCTTAATATAGAACATGATGTTTCTATTAAACCTCAAAATTATTCAAATACCCATATAATTGAGAAATCTACTGATTTAAATCTTTCTTACAATTCAAGCAAGAATTGGCTTGTGATTTGGAAGGATGTTCAATGTTTCGTTTCCTTTATTTCATTCTGTACCAACGAGCAAAGTTATCCAACTAAACTAATTTTAAAAGACAATGTCTTTACTGAAAAAATTGGAGATTCGACTAAAATTATTCCAGTAGAACTATTTTTTCAAACTACTATGTTTTATTCTGGTAGTTCCCAGAACGAACCTAGAGATCATCTTTTACCATATTCAATTCTCCGAGATAATTTTCAATTTATTTTGCAAACATGGTTTGAACTTTATGAAACTTTTCAAATTCCGATTAACTTAATTAACAGTAGATTAAAGTCAAAGCGCTTATTCAACGAAAATAGATTTCTTGACGCTGCCCATGCATTGGAAGTTTTTCACCGACTTGATAGTAATATCAACAAATTCCCTGCTGATTATTTCGACAAATTAAAGATTACCGCAATGAATGCATTCGCTGATTCCAAAAAAGATAGAGAGTGGATGGAACAACTCTTAAGATATGCAAATGAGCCTAGCCTGAGACAAAGGATGAAAGATTTGATAGATAAATACGACCTTGATTTTCTTTTTGAAGACAATAAAGAGAAAAAACATTTTATTAATATGGCCATTAACACAAGAAACTATTTCACACATTACGATAGTAGTATTAAATCTCATAAAGCATCAGGAGCTAAATTGATTTACATTACTAGAACCTTAACAGCAATTTTATATTTATGTATAACTGCAAAATTGGCTATAGATGAGTCAAAATCGAAAAGAGCCGTAAAGGATATGTTAGAACGTCTCTAAGGAGCACACAAAAAAATTACCTTTAGGAATGTTAAAATAAACGATAAATTAAAATTCTAGGTAAACCTTTGATGTAGCATAATTAATCAAATTAAATCATTAATTGAAATGAAACTATTTAAAATCGTTCTAATAATAATTTCGTCAACAATAGGTCTGTCTGCTCAAGCTTTCCAAAATGGAGAAAAGGATTCGATAGTATCCGAAACTTTAAATGAAACACGACATTTTAAGATTGTTCTACCTCCTTCCTATGACGAATATGAAAAAATAGAATATCCGGTAATTTACGTTTTGGATGGAGATTTTCTTATTAATTCAACATCAGGAATAATTGAGTATATGTCAAAGACCGGGGAAATTCCTGAATTCATCCAAATCTATATTTCTAATTCAGACAGAACAAAAGATTTTACACCAAGTCATACGGTAATAAATTATGAACAACAAAACGATTCCACTTTAGAACAAAGCGGGGGTGGCAAGGAATTTTTAAAATTTTTGAACTTTGAACTTATTCCATACATCAACCAAAGCTATAGAACAAATTCATTCGATACTTTAATTGGTCGCTCTTTTGCAGGACTAATTGGCGGTTTTGACTATTTACAATCGGAAACTGAATTGGATAGTTATTTATTGATCGACCCTAGTTTTTGGTGGGATAAACAATTAGTAGTTCGCTTACTTGATCAAGTTTCTCGAAATATAATTAAAAATCGAAGAATATACATTGCCAGTTCAGACAACTTCGACTTTTCAAACTACATTAAAGAAATGCGGAACAGTCAAAATTCGTTTTATGAAAAAATCCAAAATCATAAGATTGATTCTACTAAAATCAGACAGGATTACTTTGAACAGAATACTCATGGCACAGTAACTATTCCAAGCATATATAATGGATTAACCTTTATTTTCGGAGATTACGAATTAAAAGGAATGAAGTATAGAACTGCTGACGAAATCATTAATCATTTCGCAAACTTCTCGAAAAATTATGGTGCAGAATTTACCCCACTTGAAGGAATGATAAACTGGTTAGCATCAATACAAAATGAAAAAGATAAATTAGAGGCTCTAAAATTGTACGAACTAAATGCGAATAATTATCCTGAATCCGTTAACGCACTTGTTATTTTGGGCGAAAAATACGAAGAACTAAATATGATTGAAAAAGCAATAGTTCAATACAAAAATGTTCTGAAAATCGACAAGAACAACGTAAACGCAATTGATAAGGTTGAAGCACTGCGGAAATAAAACGTGGAACATCAATGTCTCCTATTAAAAGCTATAGTCTAGATAATAAAAGTTTAAATAAAGGATTATTTAATGTCCTTGGTTACATACTTTCCTATTAATTCTTAACTTGAACTTATAACATATGTTATATATTTAATTGTTATCTGCAAGCTGCAAAAAATCAACTTTGAAGAATGAATAAAGATTGTCGTTTTTGTGAAATAATTGGAGGAGACAGAAATGCGGAGGAAATTGTTTTTGAAAATAACGAATTTATAGTGGTATCGGATAGGAATCGTAAAACTAGCTCAGGAGGGATTTGCTTAATTATTCCCAAGCAACATGTTCCGAATATATTGGAATTGACAGAACAGGACGGGAATGGACTTATCAAAATCCAAAGTTTAGTTGGCAAAGCAATGGAAAGAGCTTTCAAATGTAACGGAATCAGAATCTGGACTGCTGTAAACAAAGCTGCTGGACAATCAATTTTTCATTGCCATATTCATCTTGTTCCGTGCAACTCAATAATGGATAGAATAATCGCTTCTTATTCAGGACTTTACGATTTAAAAAAGCGCATATTTGGAAAAAGAAAATTATCCGAAAAAGTTAATTTTGAATTGGCTGAAAAAATCAGGGCGGAAATAAAAGCCAGCAGATAACAATTACTAAACGTAATGCGGACTTTGGGGCAAAACCGAAAGGTCTGTGTATATTTATGAAGTCGCTAAATCTTTTGGGTTTTACTTTAAACAAGAAAAAAAATAAAAAGATTTTGCTATGTGCATGGCGGAAAGCAAACGCCAGTTTGCTCCCGCACTGTTCATAACTAAACCGTTATCAAAGTTCAAATAAAGGATAAGTTAGGACACCACGTCGTTAATCATAACCATCAAATTATAGAATGGAAAACTTAAAGAAAGAACAAATTCGATTAAAGGAATACGGCGAATCAGTTTTCGAAGATAAAACTAACTTTGAAAAGTGGTTAAAGACAAAGTCAAAAGCCTTGGGCGGGATAACCCCTGAATCACTTTTAAAGAGTTCAAGAGGCGTACAGAAGGTTATGTATGCTTTAGGAAGAATTGAACACGGTATCTTGGCTTAAAGTTCAAATAAAGCAAGAGTTAGGACACCATGTCGTAATTCGTAAAGTTCAAATAAAGGATTGTATGTTATGATGGGATGTTAGTACCTTTATTTTTAAAAAAAGCAAGTTTCTATAGAAATTGGCTTTATAAAAATTTTGTTAAATGAAAAAACTACTTTTTCTATATGGACTTTTGTTTACGGTTGTCTCTTCATATTCACAAGCCTTAAATGCAAAAATAAAATATCAAGCAACTTTAAATAGTGATGAGTTTTATGCTCGTTTTATAAAGGATAGTCTGATTTCTGATAATTTAAAAAAATTATATACAGAAGATATTTCTAATAGTGTACCTGATGTTTTTTATTTGTTGATAAAAGGGAATGAAGCCTTATACAAAGCTCAGTTTGACCCCGAAAAAAGAGTAAATCTAGGACATAAACCCAATTGGACAAACAATATAGCACAATATGAAAACGTCTATTATACGAATACGAATACCAACGAAAATTTTTTTAAAAGCTTTTGGACAAGAGGTGTAGTGGTAAATTTGAATGAAGTTAAATGGACATTAACTGAAGAAACAAAAATAATTGGAGGCTATACTAGTTACAAAGCGATTTCAACCATAGAATCGGAACAACTATATGGTATGAATTATATGAGCCCTGTGGTTGCTTGGTATACCCCAGAAATAGCCACATCCTTTGGAATAAAAGAGTTTAATGGTCTACCAGGATTAATCTTGGAGTTGATTACTGACCATGAGTACGGAAAAGTTATTTACAAAGTTACAGATATAGATTTGAATCCAAAAGGAGAAATTATTATAGAAAGACCTAAAGGAAAAAGAGAAATGTCCTTTAAAGAATATTTAGAATATATCAAAAAACTGAATGAAAGGAGGTAATAAAAGTTAACTATATAGACAAACATTGAAAAAGGTACCGTTTTTATAATTGGAGTTAATAATAATAGTAAAATGTAATTTTAATTTAATATCTATTTGAAAATAGAGACAATTTGTTCTTCTATGCAAATTATCGGAGTGAGTTATTAGCAGTGTCAGTGGATTTTACTATATAAAGTTCCTCTATTCAAGCATGCGAAAAATTTAATAGAAGAAAAACTTTTCAATTAAAATTTTAAGTTATCAAACTTTCCTCGTCGCAGGAGCCGAACTTCGGAAAATTATAGACTCAGAGATTTGGAAAAATAGCTTACCGGCTACTTTAAAAGATTAATTTCAAATGATAGCTCCAATAAAACTTATAGCATGAGTTAGGACGCTAGGTCGTAATTTGTAAAGTTCAATTAAACAATTAATAGTATGATGCAACCTTATACATACAGAGAATGGAAGCTCTTAATTTGTCCATTTTGTCTAGAAGTTGATCAAATAGACAATAAAGTATGCTCTAGTTGCGATTGCTCTTTAGAATTTACCATTGACAATAATATATTTAGGAACTGCGAGGCTATAATGTTTTATGCCTATCAACAAAGAAAGACATTAGAAAAAGAAATTGAAAGGACAAACGGAAAAGGTCCATATCGCCATCATTCACACATACCTTATGGTGAAATATTTGCCTTTATTATTGGTGCGGTGGCATCTGGTATGACATGGGATGCAATTAAGTTCTTAATTTCTAAGATTTTCAAATCGGTACAAAAATTAAATATAGTTGTTGACGATGAGCGAATGATTAAATCGGGTATAAAACCAGACTATGATTTATTGAAAAGCCTGGCAACAGACAATAACACATTTGAAGAATTCGTAAAATGTATTGATAACTATGCCGAAGGAATGCCAAATGTACATCCGCATATAAGAGACGAAACGAGATTTGTAAACTTGCCAAACGACCTATTGAACGATAAGTTATTAAGACAAATAGTTCAAACGATTGAAAAGGAAATGAATTCCAAAAAGTCTAAATTAACGATTAATTAGGGCATTATGAGTAATTCCTTGAGTTGAATTAAATAATGAGCCAGTTGATGATTTAAGCCGATTTCCCATTTCGGGAAATTTTAACAATTATTATTTCCCATAACGGGAAATAATAAATATATTTGTATCAAGGTATTTATCTTAATCATGAGAATATATTCGAAAAGCACTTTAATTGAATTCTGGAAAAAGAACCCAAAAGCGGAAAAACAGTTAAGGGCTTTTTACAGTATTATCAAGAACACTGAGTTTAAAAATTCTAACGAAGTGATAGCATTGTTCAACACTGCAGATGTGGTTAAGGATGGTAAAATAATATTCAATATTTGTCGTAACGATTTTAGATTGATCGTTAAATTCAATTATCAAAAACATGCGGCCTTTATAAGGTTTATTGGCACACATAAAGAGTATGATAAATTGGACATAGAAAGCCTTTAGTTAAATAATAACCTTTATAGTTCAAGCTATAACAAAAGACTGTTAGAGTTATGGAAATCAAAATTATCAAATCAGAAAATCAGTACAGACAGTATTTGGAACGATTCAATAAAATATTCGATGCAGAAGAAGGAACACCTGAATCTGATGAGTTCGACTTATTGGCATTAGTAATTGAAAAATATGAGAATGAAAATTATCATATAGAAGAGCCACATCCTTTGGAGGCTATCAGATTTATGATGGAGCAGAATGGAATCAGTGAAGGTGATTTAGGTAAAATTATAAATAGTAGGTCTCGGGTGTCCGAACTTTTCAGTGGAACTAGAAAATTGACCCTAAACCATATTAGGGCTATAAATAAAAGATTACACGTGCCAGCTGATATATTGATAAAGGATTACGATGTTGGAGAAATACATCACGGTTTGTCAGCCTAAAATATCAGTTAAACTATAAATTTATTTTTGATTGGTAAATAAAGGACTATCGTGTAAAGTTCAAATAAAGGATCATTTCTATTATTTCGGAGCTAAAGCAATTGATATTCCAACACATCTATTCCCAATTATAAAGCAAGGTCAGGCGCACAAATCGAATGCAAACGAACCCTATAAACTTGATTTTGTTGATTGGCTAGAAAAGACACCCTATGATTCTAACGTACTGCATGGAAAGCCACAGTTTAGCTTAGATTTCTCGAAACATCATGAACAAAAATGTTTACCCTCATGTTAATCAACTCAATTGAAAGATTATAAAAACCGTAAGAAATATCTTAATTTTGATTCATTCACCAATGAAATTGGCCTTTTCACAACAAATAATCTTAAAATTCACTTATAAGTGAATTTAATTTTTATATTTACATTTAGATGAGTAGCTTTGCACGCCTTAAACATATACAAGACCTTGAAAAAGTTAGCTACTATTCAGTCTGTTTAGGCGATGACCCTGACACTTTAGTTGACCAAGATTCCTTATATGAATCATTTTTAAAAGTCGAAGGTGCAAAAAGTAAAAAGAAAGTAATCCATATTACTAATTGGCTAAAAGAAATAGGAGAAAGGTATGGCGCACAAGACAGATTATTTAGACCCGAACAAAACCAAGGCGAAGCAACAGGACTACCGCCAAAAGGCACCCATAGAGCTCCGACCTACACAGAAGATGGTAAAAATATACCCAACAACCTGAGATTATATTGCTACAGGTTAAACGAACACGTAGTAATTCTTTTTTCTGGAGCAATCAAAACGGCGAAATATCCACAAGATTGCCCCAATGTAGGCCCCCATTTTAAGGAAGCAAACCGATTGACTAAAGCTATTGATACCGCAATCAAAGTGAAAGATATCATATGGATAGACGACTATTCTAATATCGACTTTGAAGATGATTTACTCATTGATATATAGTTAGAAAACCAAAGCATGAAAAAAAACAACATCATTAACGAATGGCTAAATGAGAACAATGACCCCGTCATTGAACGTCTTGTAAAACGAAATCTTGCAATAGCCAATAAAGTCAGGAACATTCTAGACGAAAAAGGACTAAGTGATAAAGACTTAGCTAAAATGCTAAATAAAACTCCATCTGAAGTTAGCAAGTGGTTGAGTGGTACTCATAATTTTACTGGTAAGTCAATTATCAAAATGGAGTTAGCATTAGACAAACGTTTGCTTCATGTTGAACCTGTCAAAGAATATGTGCACTTAGGTATTATTCCTGGGACTATGAAACAGGCGATAAATGAGTATACTGAAAACAACTACCAAGAAATAATGCCTAGTAAAATTGGATAATGACCAAGAAAGCGCATAATATCGACCCTACTCAAATACATCTCAAACACATCGAGGAGTTGTATACAGACATCGGTAAATTGGTTGATAACCTTAACCCTGTTTCTAAGCTTGACACCAAAGTAGCTCACAAACATGCTTTCAACATATCAGATAACTTATTCTTACTAGGTCTAAAAGCTGTCTTTAAGGCTGTTGAAATTGACGGCGAACCTGAATGTATTTTTAGAGTAAATTTTCATTTTGAAGTGGACAATTTAGATGATATGTACACGCATAACGAAGAAGATATACCAGTTTTCCAGGAGCTCTTTGTAGCTACCCTAGCTGGTATTTCATATTCCACCCTCAGAGGAATAATATACGAAAAAACAATCAATACATTTTGGAACGGCATAACACTTCCTGTAATAAATCCTGCTATACTGCTAAAAGGATGGATTGAGGATGAATGATTATCGATCACATACAGAACAAAGCTCTTTACAAATCGCACCTTCTGTAAAGAGTTTATTGCTTCAGGTGATTTATAGTATCTTCCCTAAAAGTTTAAATAAAGGATAGCTAATTTCATTACTCTAAAATCTCTTCCCGAATAAATCCTTTAAACTGCCCATCGGAAATTATAAGTAAGCTATCTTTTATTTCAGGATTATTTAATCTAGTCGCCTTTAGGGGTAATTCAAAACTACCTTCAATATATCTATTTTCGTTATCATAAGCCGAAATCGAAAATATACCGTTGGAAGCTTCTTCAATGGCATATTCACTGATCAAAACATCACCGCCCAAAGTGTTATAATAGCTGCCATTGCTGTCATATAATTTATAGGACCCTATACCGTTAAACTTCATTTTGGCAACCATCACACCATTGTCAAGACCCTTACCGACCGCTAGGAAAATAAGTGTATCACTAGCAGTCAGACTGATTGCAGTAGTTCCTTTCCACGTTTCATTATCTCGTGCAGCTATAAAAGAGTTATCTAAGAACAAAGGTTCCACATTATCATTTTTGCCACAGGCCAAGAATAAAATGAACATTAAAATAAAAAAAAATCTTGTTTGCACGAAAGTAATTTTAGAATAGATGTAAATCATTGAACAACGTTGCGTCTTCATTCAAAGAAAATAGTTTCGAAGGTTAATTAAAATAATTTATAATGACTGACAAGCCACCTTCAAGTACTTGACGAAATTTCGTAAATTCCAAAAACAAAGTCCAAAAAAGGATTATTTAAAGCCAGTAAAATAAATCTTTTCATACTATTACTTAACTTGGGGCTATATCATATTCTTTGCGGAATTGTTTTCACCAAGCTAACATGCATTTGCCAATATCAATCACTTAAAGAAATATATGAAAATATTAATACTCGGAGCAACTGGACGTACTGGGAAGTGGATTTTGGCGGAGGCTTTAGAACGAGGTTATAAGATAAATTGTCTGGTTAGAAAACCCGAGGCAATCAAGCAAAACCATAGTGCTTTAAAAATTTATAAGGGCTCACCCGAATCAATTTCAGAACTGGAATCAGCTCTAAAAGGTTGTGACGCAATAATCAGTGCTTTAAATATCTCCCGTAAATCGGATTTTCCTTGGTCGAAATTAAGAACGCCAAAAACATTTCTATCCGATGTAATGAAAAATATAATTACACTTTCCACAAACATCAAAATTGATCGAATTGTAGTTTGCTCAGCTTGGGGTGTTGCGGATACGGAAAAGGAAATTCCATTATGGTTTAACTGGTTTATTAAAAACAGTAATATCGGAGTTGCATATAAAGACCATGAAAGACAGGAAAATCTTTTAAAATCTTCTACATTAAACTGGACTATAGTAAGACCAAGTGGTCTCGTAGATTTAAGTAAGAGTCAGACTATTATTGAAAGTTACAACAATGAACCAAAACCCAAGATCACCATTAGTAGAAAAAGTGTAGCTGAGTTTATGGTAAAGACCTTGTCCGATAAAAAACTGATCGGTAAGGCTCCTGTAATTTCTGCTGAACTTATTAAAATAAACAATGACTTAGGTAAATCATAATAATAATCCATGAAGAAAGGTCTTTTATATTTAGTAACATGTCTACTACTCACAAATTGTAATTCACCAAAGGAGAAATCAGATTCTCAGGACGAAAAACCGGAAACAGTTGATAGTATTTATTTTGACAAAATAGTAGACGATCCTGATTTTAAACTTTGCCGTCCTTATGTTTACCAATATTTCAATGATTCCAAGGGTTTAATTTTCGAAGGAGGAAAACCGCTATTGGTAGAAGCGTTCAGTATCCAATATAATTCCGGAATTGTTCCGAAAGAAACAGGATTAGTCAGAATTCGATTTGTAGTAAATTGTAAAGGTGAAGCAGATAGATTTCGATTACTCGGAATGGATAACGACTACAAAGAAAAAGATTTTGACAAAACTATAACCGACCAACTTTTAAAAATCACAAAAAGTCTGAAAGGTTGGGGGGTCAAAGAATTAAGAGGGGATTCAGTAGATTATTATCAATACCTGATTTTCAGTATTAATGATGGCATAATAACAAAAATATTACCCTAATATGAAGCAGTTCATTTTTCTTTTTCTTTTTATCATTGTCGGTATTTCTTATGGACAAGGTAACTGTAATGCATATTTATGGCAAAAGGACACACTTAAATATGAAGCTTGTAAATTACTGGTGGATAATCAGGATAAATATTATCAATTCGATAGTCGCTTTCACAAACTGATGAAAGAAGCACTTGAAATTTGTCCTTACTATGCTTATCCCTATCGAGAACTTGCAGCCCCATATGTAAAAAGTGGTAATTTTTTAATGTGGAAGAAATACATAGACAAAGCTGTAAAATACAATCCAAAAGAATATTTATCAGTTAGGGCATCACTTCGATATAAATTTTTTGCCGACTATAAGGGTGCCATAAAGGACATTGATTCTTTAAGTAGTATTGTATCAAATGACATTGGCTATAGTTCGAATGGAACATATCATTTAAATGTTGTGAAAGGACTATGTTTGAAATCTCTGGGTAGGACTGACGAGGCAATTGCAATAATTGCAAAACAAAGTGAAATAGAAGATGATTTTGGTATGTACAACTATTTACATTTGGGTGTTCTTTATATGGCAAAAGAAGACTACCATAATGCCTTGGCCTCTTTTAAAAAACAATCAGATATAAATAATCTCGCAGAAAACCAGTATTATACCGCCTTATGTTATAAGAGTCTCAATGAACAGGCTAAGGCAGACATTCATTTAAAGATGGCCTTGAATCTTTATCAATCCGAGCAAAGTATGTTTGACCCTTATAATGAATTATTTGACCAAATTTATTTATCTGATATAAAAAGGGAAATAGCGTCTATTGAGCAAAGTTTTAAATAATTTACAAGCCAATTAATTGAGTATTGGGATATTGGTGATATTTCATAAATACTGTCCTAAAATAGGACACCGCGACGGCAAACTGAAATGACATTAAAAGTTTAAATAAAGGATTATTTAATGTTCTTGGTTACATACTTTTCTATTAATTATTAACTTGAACTTTATAAAAGATATATATAACATATGTTATATATTTAATTGTTGGCATTAATTATGAGCCACCATAAGTATAATAAAAACTAGAAAAATGAAATTTAACCATCTTTTAATCACAGTAATAATATTTTCAATTATACTTTCTTGTTCTAGTGACGACAGTGAAAATCTTGAAACAAACCCTATAATAATTACTAGTATTGATAGCTCTAAAGAACTTGCTTTTACTGAAGAAGAAATAATTGTAAGTATTGATGCAGAAGGATATTTGAATATTGAAGTCACAAGCAATACTAACAATGTAACCGTAAATAAAATAAACTCAACAACCTATACTTTAAGTGCTACGGTAGCTACCGAAGTGACAATACAAATTACCCTTACCTCTGAAAATTTTACCGAGGTAAAAAACGTAGACTACATATTTTTTGAACACGGCGTTATAGATTTTAAAGTTGTAGAAGGCTTAACTCTAGATAAAGACTCTCCCGTTCGTGTACGTGAATTACATGGGGATCCCGATTATATTTTAACAATCGAAGATAAAAACGAAGAAGTATGGCATTACTTTAATAAAGGTTTTTGGATATTAATGGATAACAATGTTGATCAAGCCCATTATATGAGACTTTACGGCATTCCATGGTCGAGAACTTTTGAGAATACCGAATACATTGGTGAGCAGTACCAATATGAGATTAGCGAAGGTCTGAAAATTGAAAATCTACAACTTTCTATGACTACCGTAGTAGATAGGTTTGGACTTCCAACAGAAAAATTTACTAGTACAAATAATGAGCGTCTACATATTTATGATTATGAAAATTTAGAAATTTTATTTTATTTTCAATCTGATGATATTGACGATTACATAGGTAAAAATGTGGGGTACGTAAATGTCTATTAAATAGTGTTTTTTTTATTGAGAATAATAATTAATGCCAACAAAACGTAATGCGGACTTTTGGGGCAAAACCGAAAGGTCTGTGTATATTTATGAAGTCGCTAAATCTTATGGATTTAGCTTTGGAACAAAAAAAGAAAAAGCAAAACAATAAGATTTAGCTACGTCGGCAGACGGAAACGAAGAGTTTCCTTGCCTCTGCACTACGCTTAGGTACTGTGTTGAAAAACAAGTTTTTTCTTTAATAATTTAGGAAACAGGTTGATTTATCAAACCGTTATCAAAGTTCAAATAAAGGATAATATATGACCGTAATAAAAGATTCAAAATACAAAAAAGCATTATTGGTTGAACTAATAGAAGTTTATGTTTCTAAAGGACATTCAATCCATATGTTAGTTGGTAAAGATTTACATGATTTTGACCGCAATGAATTAGAATCTAAATTGAGAGCGGAAGGAGTTAATACCGATATAATCAAATCAAAGTCTAAATAAACGATGAATTAAATATAAAGCGTTTCGAATCGTTCTGAATCGTTTTACTATCTTTATTATACGAAAGAGTCAAAACGTCTTTCTGGTAGACCTATTCGGATACCTATTTTGAAAAAATGATTGTAACGTATTGGTTATTAATGGTATAGGGCAGGGGTTCTAACTCTGCCACCCCGACAAAAACCAGTTCAGAAATGAACTGGTTTTTTTTTGCTTTTTTTTGAGCTTTTGATTATTTACTTTCTAGATTTAAAAATTAATTTTAAAGTTTAATAGCTAATAATTACTTTAGAATGTCAGCCATGATTTACTCCACATCACCATCGGTTTATTTTTAGATCTAATATGTTGACAACGTAATAAATTATAATTCTCTGCTATTTTAATGCCATTAGAGACACGATTTCTATAATCTTGACAAGTTGTTTGGTTTACGGTTAATTTTAATGAGTTAGGGCATAGAAATGAGATTTAGAACTTTCATGTAAACGATGAGTTTCAATTTTGATGAGTAGATATTTCTGTGATAAACGGTTTGGTTGTTTTTGTTTTATCTGTAAAGCTGTACTTTTAGATCCGAAAAAATAGGTGTCCTCAAATGCAAACGATAAAAGAACTGATAGAGCTGATAACTCTTAAAAGAATAGACGAAACTATATTTGAAGGAGAAAACTATAATGCCCCTTGGGGTAGGGTTTTTGGCGGGCAAGTATTAGCACAATCTTTACATGCAGCCTATCAGACCGTACCAGAAGATCGTATAGCACATTCGTTACATGGTTATTTTATTCTAGGAGGAGATTTAAAATATCCAATCAGATACGAGGTCGATACTATTAGAAATGGAGGCAGTTTTACTACAAGAAGGGTGGTAGCAAAACAAAACGGAAAAGCAATTTTCAATATGGCCGCATCATTTCAGGTAAAGTCCGATGGTGTTAACCATCAATTTCCGATGCCTAATTTAATTCCGCCAGAGAAACTAACTACCAGTCTCGAGCAGTTAGAAGAGATTAAGGATCTGTACCCTGGTGCATATAAAAGATTAAAAGCGGTACAGCCTAAAGTATTTGAATTTAAACCCGTAGAAAAATTTACAACGCAACTAATCGAAAATGGTTCTCCATTTTTTAATACTTGGTTACGCACTTCTGATAAAGCTGAAATCGCTTTGCCGATGCAACAACAATTATTGGCTTACGCATCTGATTATAATTTACTGACCACGGCGACATTACCACATAGAGAAGTATTGAATAAGGGCGAGACTTTTTACGCCAGTTTGGATCATGCCATATGGTTTCATCGCGATTTTGACATTCAAAAATGGCTGTTATATAGTATGGATAGCCCAAGTGCTTCTAACTCGCGAGGATTTTCAAGAGGTAGTGTATATGATAGAACCGGTGTGTTGGTTGCTTCTGTAGCACAAGAAGGGTTAATGCGTCAAAGTGTATAATTCGAAATTTAAAATTTGGGCGTCAAGAAAACTGTAAAAGGATTTCTGGTAATTCCTGATTTTGAGAGAATATCATATTTGTTAAAGTAGGAAGTACAGGTGTAACTCTATTTATCTTTAGCTGTAATTTTTTCATATTCTTAAAATTAACACTGCAGTTGGTAGAATATGGCAATACTTTGTATCCGATTTTTTGAAATTGCCTATATTTATAATTATCCTGAATTGTTTATACTAATTATAAAACAACCTAAAAGTGACTTCTCTGCAAAATCTTAAGAATAAAATTCTCTCTTACAATAAAGTTGATGACGATGTATTAGATTATTGGTTGTCACTCTATGAAAGAATTGATTTAAAGAAGGGCGAAGCTCTTATTTCTTCAGGTCAAATGGTCAATTATTTTTATTACTTAGATGCTGGTTGTATTTATTATTATAAACTTCAAGATGGGGAGACCAAAGTTTTGGAGTTTTATACCGAAGATATTTTTTTTACAGACCTACCAGCCTATGTAAAAGGTTCGCCATCTAGATATTTTTTAACGGCAACTGAAAAATCCACAGTCTTTGCAATAAAAAAATCGAATGCCGAAATGTCTTTTGATAATTCGCATCAATTAGAAAGATTTGGCAGATTGTCAATGCAAGAAGCTTTTTTAAAATCATACAGTCGTGTAGAACGTATGAACAGTCGTACGAATGAGGAGCGTTATTTGAGGCTGTTGGAGAAAAGGCCCGATTTATTTCAGCGTTTACCACAGTATTTAATAGCATCATATTTAGGTTTAACACCTGTTGGGCTCTCTAAAATTCGAAAGCGTGTGGGTCAAAGAGAAAGCGATTGTGTTTAAATAATTTGTTTTTTAATCCGTTTATTGCTCCAGTAAATAAAAATACCTGCGGTAAAAAACATTAGAGTTCCATAAATAGCAGGAGCAATAGCATAAGCGGTATTGTTAAGTAGAATTGTTGCAATGCTTATACCCAATGTTCCATTTTGTATTCCACCTTCTATAGCTACAGAAATACGTTGTTTAAGGGGTAGGTTGAATATATATCCTAAGATATAACCAATAGACATGGTAATAATATTAAGAGTTAAGGTTACAAGACCGGCTTCTTGAATATTGGTTATTAGCAGCGCCCGTTCTTTAATAAGAATTGCCACCAAAACAATGACAAAGAAAATACCCGATGCTTTTTTTACTGGTTTTTCCATTTTCAGGGCAAAGCTTGGGCTTTTATATTTTAGTATCATCCCTAAGCCAACAGGTAAAATTACAATGATGAATACTTGTAAAATGGTTTGGGCGATATTCAGTTGAATAGTTGTGCCTTCACCCAAAACTTCTTGCAAACCTAAATTGATAATAAAAGGAATCGATACCAAGGTTATTAAGCTACTAATTGCGGTTAGTGAAACCGAAAGTGCCGTATCGCCATTTGCTAAATGTGTAATTAAGTTTGACGTTGGTCCGCCAGGGCAGGCAGAAATAATGATGACGCCAATCGCTATTTCTGGCGATAAGTTGAAGATTTGTATGAGGATGAAGCCAACTATGGGAAGAATGATTAATTGACAGCATAGACCAATTAATATGGCTTTAGGTTTACTGAATATTCGAACGAAATCTTTGGTCTCTAAAGATAAACCCATGCCGAACATGATGATGATTAGGGAAATAGCAAGAATTGCGTTAGAAATATTATCCATAAAATGCTCAGGTTTAGAGAGGTAGTTCTAAATATAGAAGATTTGACTGTGATAATCGCTAGTTTCATTCTTTTATTAAACTAGTTTAATGAGTTTGGGTAAAATATCTACTAACTTTATGTTTCATAAAATATAACGCAATGGCAAATCAATATGTAGACTTAGAAACGCTGAAATTCTTATTATATAAAGTAAACAACCTGCAAGACGTTCTTGACCAAGAGCGCTATGCAGAATATGATCAAGAATCGGTAGAAATGATGCTGAATTCGGTTAAAGATTTTTCTGATAAAGAGCTTTATCCTTATTTCAGGGAGATGGATGAGCAGCCTGCACATTTTAAAGATGGTGAGATTGTTGTGCATCCTCAGGTGTTGAAATTTATGAAAGCTGGTGGAGAAATGGGGCTGATTGCAAGTTCATTTTCATATGAGCATGGTGGTATGCAAATGCCGGCTATGGCGGCACATGCTTCGGCATTTATACAGGATGCAGCGAACAATCATTTACCAGGTTATATTGGTTTAACGGTAGGTTCGGCAGAACTAATTGCTCATTTTGGTAGTCAACAACTGAAAGAAACTTATTTGCCTAATATGTTATCTGGAAAATGGGGTGGTACCATGTGTTTAACTGAACCACAAGCAGGTAGTTCACTTTCAGATATTACAACATCTGCTACGCCCGATGGCGATACGTATAAAATTCACGGACAGAAAATATTTATATCAGGTGGTGATTACCAAGGTGCAGAGAATATTGTGCATTTGGTTTTAGCGAGAATAAAAGGTGCGCCAGCAGGTACAAAAGGAATTTCCTTATTTGTGGTGCCTAAAAATAAACCAACTGCAGAAGGTGGTTTAACACCAAATGATGTAACCGTCGTTGCCGATTTTGAAAAAATGGGACAACGTGGTTATTGCACAACACATTTGTTTTTTGGTGATAAAGAAAATTGTGAGGGTTGGCTTGTAGGCGAAGCTAACCAAGGATTGAAATATATGTTTTTAATGATGAATGGTGCGAGAATAGGGGTTGGTAGAGGTGCAGCGGCGATAGCTTCGGCGGCATACCAAGCTTCTTTAAACTATGCAAACGAAAGACCACAGGGGCGTAAATTAACAAGCACGGGTAAAAAAGATGCAAACCAAGAGCAGACCTTAATTATTAACCATGCAGATGTTCGTAGAATGTTATTGTTACAAAAAGTAATTACCGAAGGTGCTCAAAGTTTAGTGCTGTTGACTGCAAAATATCATGACCTTTCTATAGCAAGTGCAACAGCAGAAGAACGCGAAAAATATAGATTGTTATTAGAGATTATGACACCTTTAGTAAAAACGTATCCGTCTGAAGCGGGTATTGTTTCGGTAAATAACGGAGTTCAAGTTTTAGGTGGATATGGATTTTGTTCAGAATATATTTTACAACAATATTTAAGAGATATCCGTATTTCAGCTATCTATGAAGGTACAACGGGTATTCAATCTCAAGATTTATTAGGTAGAAAAGTAACGATGGATAACGGGAAGGCTTTACAGCTATTATCCGAAGAAATTACAAATACTATTAAAGCAAGTATGGTTCACGATTCTTTAAAACCTTATGCTAAAAAATTAGGAGGTAAATTAGAATTGACTCAACAGGTATTACAAAGCTTAATGGGCTTTGCCATGAAGGGCGATTACCAGCGTTTCTTAGCAGATGCTACTCCGTTTATGGAATTCTTTAGTACAATAGTACAAAGTTGGTTATGGCTAAATATAGGTCTTGAAGCTCAAAATGCCTTAGTAATGGGTAATAACGATCACAGTGCAGAATTCTATGAAAGTAAAATTCATGCCATGGAATTCTATTTCAAATACGAACTTCCAAAAACTTCGGGACTAGCAGAAATACTTATGGATAATGAGAAAGCTTTAACTATCGGTACAGATAAAGAAGTCTTTATTTAATAAGAAAGAGTAGTACTATTTCTTACTTTGAAACGAGATGAATACATCTGTTTTAAACTTTTTTAGGCATAAATTAAAATAGGTAGAATTTCCTCCTTTCAATTGAAGGGAGGAGTTTTCTAACTTAGGGTGAAAACACGAGAATAACAATATTCCGTTTACAAGAACAAGTTTAAAATAAATTCACATTTAGAAGATAGTGCAGGTTTTATCATTTCTTGATATAAAAACTAGCACAGAAAAACGAGAAACAAACATATGAATAGCATAAAACAAAAATTTGATCTTACAGGAAAAGTGGCAATCGTTACAGGTTCTAGTAAAGGTATAGGCTTATCTATTGCGCGTGGTTTAGCGGAGAATGGAGCCAAATTAGTTATCAGTAGTCGAAATCAAGAAGCTGTTGATGCTGTTGCAGCTGAATTTAATGAAGCTGGTTTTGATGCTATTGGTATTGCCTGTCATATTGGTGATGCAGATCAGAGACAAGCACTGGTAGCAAAGACGGTTGAAAAATATGGACGAATAGATATATTGGTAAATAATGCAGCAATCAATCCTTTTTATGGTCCCATAGAAAGTGCTGAAGAAGAGGTTTTCGATAAAATAATGAATGTAAATGTAAAAGCACCTTGGTTACTTTCAAACCTAGTGCAACCATTTATGAAAGATAATGGCAGCGGTAGTATTATTAATATTTCGTCTGTAGAGGGTATTCATCCAGGGTTTAGATTAGGATTGTATAGTATGACCAAATCTGCCTTGATTATGCTTACAAAAAATCAGGCTAAAGAGTGGGGTAGATACGGTATTCGTTCTAATGTCGTCTGTCCCGGGCTAATAAAAACAAAGTTTAGTCAAAGTCTTTGGTCTAATGATAAATTAGTTGAAGGTTACAATCAAACCGTGCCCCTAAAAAGAATGGCAGAGCCAGATGAAATGGCAGGCATTGTAATGCTCTTGGCATCAGATGCAGGTTCGTACATGACCGGTGGTGTTTACGCAGCAGACGGTGGATATTTAATTTCAGGATAAAAATCGGTATTCGATTTTGGTTAACAGTTATACTATACTAAAGGATTAAAATCTATCAACTAAAAGTCAATTTCAAATTGAAACCTAAAAGTACATTCTAAACACTATCAACGAAAACGAGAAAAAATGAATTTTGAATATTCAGAAAAATCCAAAGAACTTCAAGAAAAGCTAAAGCAATTTGTGGCTCAAAATTTAGCTCCTGTTGAAAAAGAAGTAGAGGCTTATCATAAAGACCCAGCAAATGCATGGACAAAGTGGCCAGGTTTAGAAGGATTAAAACAAAAAGCAAAAAATGCAGGTTTATGGAATCTTTTCCTTCCAAAAACATATGGTGATTTAAGTCCGGGTTTGACCAATATGGAATATGCTCCATTGGCAGAGATTATGGGGCGTATGTTATGGTCATCAGAAGTATTTAATTGTAGCGCACCAGATACCGGTAATATGGAAGTACTATCAAAATATGGTACTCCTAAGCAGCAAGAAAAATGGTTAAAACCATTGATGAATGGAAATATTCGCTCTGCATTTTTAATGACGGAACCTGACGTCGCTTCATCAGATGCTACCAATATAGAAACATCTATCGTGGCAGATGGTAATGAATACGTAATTAATGGTCGTAAATGGTGGTCATCTGGTGCAATGGATCCTAATTGCAAGATAGCCATTGTCATGGGAAAAACAGATTTTGATGCTCCCAGACATGTGCAGCAAAGTATGATTTTGGTTCCTATGGACACGCCGGGTTTAAAAGTGATTAGACCGTTAACAGTTTTTGGTTACAACGATTCTCCAGAGGGTCATGCAGAAATTCTTTTAGATAATGTGCGCGTACCTAAAGAAAACTTATTGGTTGGCGAAGGTCAGGGGTTTGCAATTGCTCAGGGTAGATTAGGTCCTGGTAGAATACATCATTGCATGCGATTGATAGGTATGGCGCAACGCTCGCTAGAAATTATGGTGCAACGAACAACGCAACGTAAACCTTTTGGTAGAACTTTAGATAGCTACAGCAGTGTTCGTCAAGATATTGCAAATTCAGCTTGTGAGATAGAGCAAACAAGACTTCTAGTGCTTTCTGCAGCCGATAAAATGGATAAACTAGGCAACAAAGAAGCCAAAGATTTAATTGCCATGATTAAAATTGTAACGCCAAATATGACACTGAGAGTAGTAGATAGGGCAATGCAAATTTTAGGTGGATTGGGCGTAAGCAGCGATGTACCATTGGCACATTTTTTTGCTGCTGCCAGGATGCTCAGATTAGCTGATGGACCAGATGAGGTTCATATGAGCCAATTGGGTAAGAATGTTATAAAGCAGTACTCGAAGTAACAACAGAATAAGAATAAACTAGCACTAAGTATAAGGTAAAAAGAGACTTAAATGTCATTTCGAACTTGTCGAAAACTTAAGTATACAAAAAGTGTATTGGTTTAAGAATGATTGTAAACTAGAAAGAATAAAGAGCAACTGATAATAAAGAAGATGAATTTAAAACCAGTCAGAGAAGGTGAAGAATTAAACGAAGTCAAACTTAAGAAATTCTTGTTTGAGCATAACCTTATTACAGACGCCAAAAGCGAGCTGCAGGTTGGTCAATTCTCCAATGGTTTTTCAAATCTAACATATCTATTACATATAGAAGATAAAGAATATGTGTTACGTCGCCCTCCATTTGCCGCTCCGAAGAGAGGTCATGATATGGGAAGGGAATATAAAGTAATTCACAACTTGAATAAGATATTCGATAAGGCACCAATGGCATTTGCCTATACAGAAGATGTCGATGTAATTGGTGCCCCATTTTATATAATGAGTAAGGTTTCAGGTGAAATTTTAACGGCAAAAGAAGCAAGAGCTAGACATGTTTCTCCGTCAGAATTCAAAACAATTTCAAATACCTGGCTCGATACTTTCGTAGAATTTCATAATGTAGATTACAAGGCAGCAGGATTAGATAATTTAGGCAGACCTGTAGGGTATGTTGAAAGGCAAGTTACCAATTGGGGCAAACAATATTTAGCTGCCGCTACCGATGACGTGCCTACCGCTGAAAAGGTAATGGTATGGATGCAAGATAATCAGCCGAAAGAATACGATCATACTTTAATACATAACGATTTTAAGTATGACAATGTCGTTTTTAAAGATGAAACGTGGAAAGAGATTACGGCTATTCTAGATTGGGAAATGTGCACGCTAGGTGATCCTTTAATGGATTTAGGTACTTCTTTAGGCTATTGGACCACTGCTGCCGATCCCGATTTTATGAAGCAAGGTTTGCAATCGCCAACGGTAATGGAAGGCAACCCATCTAGAACAGAAATCGTTCAGCAATATGCACTGAAGAGTGGTAGAAATATTGATAACCTTACGTTTTATTATGCGTACGGACTCTTTAAAATAGCAGTAATCGCACAGCAAATATATTATAGGTACAAGCATGGGCACACAAGCGACCCAAAATTCGCTTACTTGAATAAGGCATCAGAATTATGTTGTAATACAGCGTGGCAAGCTATTCAGAAAAATCAAATTGATAATTTATTTTAAGGGTATGAAAAAGGGAGCATTTCTAGAAATCAATGAAGAACAGTTTAAGGCATTTGTAAAATTGCCCAAAGATACTTCTGTAGTGATGCTTAATTTATTGAAATTTAAAGAATTGGTGACAGAAACAGGTTTGTCGGGAGCTGATTCTTATAAAGAATATATGAAAAAAGCGACTCCTTTTTTTATAAAAGCAGAAGCAGAAATCTTATTTATGGGAAAAGAAAATACCATGTTAATAGGACCGGAAGACGAAGAATTATGGGATAAAATTTTACTCATAAAATATAAAACTATTTCAGATTTTTTAGAAATGATACAAACCGAAGGTTATCCTTCTCATTTAAGAAATCAAGCATTAGAAGATTCTCGGTTAATTCATTGTAGCTGAATAGAGGAATATAGATTGAAAAAATAACCAGGTACTAGTTAGATAGTAAATGAATCTTTTTTGCCACATCCAACGCAGTCAAGAATCTGGTAATACTAAAAGTTTAAAAAGGAACAAATGAATTTAAAAGACAAAATTGTAATTATAACAGGTGCGGGTAGTGGTATTGGCGCAGCAACGGCAAAACTTTTTGGAACACATGGTTCAAACGTTATTGTTTCTGATATTAATCTAGAGAACGCGAATAAAGTAGTTGAAGAAATAAAAAGTGCAGGTGGCACGGCATCGGCAGTCAAAACCGATGTAACCAAGTTTGAAGAAGTTGAAAGCTTAATAACAGGCACAGTTTCAAAATACGGTAGTCTTGATGTTATGGTAAATAATGCGGGTATTGGTGGAAAGCACCAAGCAAAAACGGCAGATCATACGCATGATGATTGGCATAATGTAATAGCCGTGAACCAAACTGGCGTATTTTATTGTATGCAGGCGGCCATAAAGCAAATGCTCGCTCAAGGAAAGGGGAATATAGTAAACGTAGCCTCGCTTGCAGGTTTGAAAGCATCGGGAAATAACTTGTCGTATAGCGCAAGCAAATTTGCAGTGGTAGGTATGACGAAGTCCGCCGCCTTAGAATATGGCAGAAAAAATATACGTGTAAATGCCGTTTGTCCTGGATTTACACACTCAGCACTATTAGAACAATTATTGTCCGTAAGTCCTGATATGGGCTCTAAACTTAAACGCTTTATACCAATGGGGCGCTTCGGTGAAGCAGATGAAATTGCAGAGGCAATCTGCTGGTTGGCTTCTGATAATTCTAAATTTATTACAGGTCAGACCATAACATTAGACGGAGGAACTTCATTATAAGAAACTATGAAAACATTAGAGATAACATATAAAGGTGATTATGCTATAGTTCAAATGAACCGTGGTAAAGTAAATGCGATCAATGCCGAAATGGTAAATGAATTATCGACTACGTTTCGTGACTTAGAAAAAAATGTAGTGGTAAAGGGAGTAATTCTAACAGGTCAGCCCCATTACTTTTCTGCAGGTTTAGATTTAATTGAATTGTATCAATATGATAAAGAACAAATCACTCATTTTTTCACTGTATTTGGTGCTTTATATCTTCAATTAGTCCAGTTTAAAAAACCATTTATCTCAGCAATTACCGGTCATTCTCCGGCAGGAGGTTGTGTATTGGCAGTGGCAAGTGATAATCGGTATATGGCAGAAGGAGACAAGTATGTTATAGGCTTAAATGAGGTAGCAGTTAACATTCAAATAAGTCAAAACCTAACAGAAGCATATGCATTTTGGATGGGCGATGGTTTGGCAAGTAGATATATTCTAGAAGGAAAATTACTATCTGGAAAAGAAGCATTGGCAGCCGGACTAGTAGATGAGTTAGTGCCTTTAGAAAATGTATTGGAACGTGCTGAAAAGCAGATGAAAATATATATGAGGGCAGACCAAGAGATTCTTATCAATACAAAAGCAAAACTTAGAAAGCACCTTTTAGATAAACTAGACTTAAATGCTGAAACTTCATTGAAAGAAGCATCAGAGCTTTGGTGGAAACCAGAAATTCGAGCCAAAATGAAAGCTTACGTCGAAAGTTTTTCCAGCAAGAAGAAGTAAAGTAAGGGGTACGAAATTTAAATTATTAGGTACAAATCAAACAGATTTCCTCTAGTAGGAATTTAAAAGATAAACGAACACATGAACAAACAATTATTATTTGTAAAAAGACCGCAAGGGGAAGCTGACGCTTCAACATGGTCATTAGTAACGACCCCTACACCTGAAATAGAAGAAGGTCAATTTTTGGTAAAACAACATTATGTATCACTAGATCCTGCTATGCGCGGGTGGATGAATGATGCAAGATCATATATAGCACCAATGGAAATCGGTTCGGTCATGAGAGCAGGATCTGTTGGCGAGGTAGTAGCCTCTAAAAATCCGAAATTTAAAGTAGGACAATATGTAGCTGGTACCGGTGGAGTTCAACAATATGCCGTAACTGATGGAACAGGTTTTTATCCTGTAGATCCAAAATTAGCTCCGTTACCCACATATATAGGTTCTTTAGGCATGCCGGGAATGACTGCTTTTTTCGGAATTCAAGAAGTGGGGAAGATTAAAGCAGGAGATATCGTAGTGGTATCTGGTGCTGCAGGAGCTGTGGGGAGCATCGTTGGTCAAATTGCCAAAATAAAAGGGTGTCATGTGGTAGGTATAGCCGGTGGCGCAGATAAATGTAAATATGTAGTTGACGAACTTGGTTTTGATGCTTGTATCGACTACAAAAATGAAGATATCAAAGCACGTTTGAAAGAAGAATGCCCAAAGGGATTAGATGTTTATTTTGATAATGTAGGTGGTGAAATTTTAGATGCCGTTTTAGGTAGATTAAGACTGCATGCAAGAATTGTTATTTGTGGTGCCATTTCTCAGTATAACAATAAAGAAGCGGTAAAAGGCCCAAGTAATTATTTATCACTTTTGGTCAATAGAGCGAGCATGACAGGTATCGTCGTTTTTGATTGGGCAGATAGATATAAAGAAGGAGCTGAACAATTAGGCATTTGGATGGCGCAAGGAAAAATAAAAAGCCGTGAAGATATTTACGAAGGAATTGAAAACTTCCCACAGACCTACAATCGACTTTTCTCAGGAGATAAAATGGGGAAATTGGTTTTGAAGGTCATAGAAGAATAAATAATAAAATACAAGCGCAAATACAAAAGTCAAATTCAGAAGGACAAAAGCTGAAATTTGAATTTGTATTTGAGTTTGACTTTTGAATTTTAATAGGTATGAAAGCAATACGATGTAATAAATACGGTCCGCCATCTTCTTTGGTATTAGAAGAAGTTGATAATTTAAAACCAAAGGCGAAGGAGGTTTTAGTAGCGGTAAAAGCATGCGGACTTAATTTTCCTGATACCCTAATAATACAAGGGTTGTATCAATTTAAACCAGAATTACCTTTTACACCAGGTAGTGATGTAGCAGGAGTTGTGAAAGAGGTAGGCGAAGGAGTAACCCATTTAAAAGTAGGTCAAGAAGTATTCGGTTTTGTAGCACACGGCGGTTTGGCAGAAGAAGTTATCGTACCTGCAAATGCTTGTTTTCCAAAACCACCACAAATGGATTTTCCGACAGCAGCGTCATTTTTAATGGCGTACGGTACTTCTTACCATGCATTAAAAGATAGAGGTGTATTGGCAGAAGGGAAAACTCTTTTAGTATTGGGGGCATCTGGTGGCGTAGGGTTGGCAGCTGTTGAGTTAGGTAAGTTAATGGGAGCAAAAGTTATTGCAGCAGCTTCAACAGATGAAAAACTATCCTTATGCCAGGAATATGGAGCTGACGCAACTATAAACTACACCACACAAGATTTAAAAGAATCAATTAAAGTTCTGACAGAAGGTAAAGGTGTAGATGTCATATATGATCCGGTAGGTGGTGCATATTCAGAAGCGGCATTTCGTGGTATGGCTAGAAACGGTAGGTATTTAGTGGTTGGATTTGCTGCTGGTGATATTCCGAAAATACCATTGAACCTTCCTTTATTAAAAGAAGCTTCTATTGTTGGTGTTTTTTGGGGAGCTTTTGCAATGAAAGATTCTAAAGCAAATATGGAAAATACAATGACTTTAATGAAATGGCATGCCCAGGGAAAATTGAAACCACATATTCACGCCATTTACAATTTGGAAGACACATCAAAAGCATTGGAAGAAATGACGAATAGAAAAGTGATGGGTAAGTTGATTGTGAAGATTGAGTAGGTTTTTTTTTAAGTACAAAGTACAAAGTACAAAGTAAAAAGTATGAAGATGAAATGTAGTTAATTTTTGATTATATGCTGTCGTTTAGTATGATACAGATTTTAAGAAAATATTGAAATTCAACATGGCTGTTATAAAAATCATTTGATTTTTATAACAGCCAACAGCCAACAGCCAACAGCCAACAGCCAACAGCCAACAGCCAACAGCCAACAGCCAACAGCCAACAACCAACAACCAACAACTAAAACTAAAAACCAAATGAGATTAGAAAATAAAGTAGCAGTAGTAACTGGTGGATCGAGAGGAATTGGTCAAGCTATATCCGAATTATTTGCTAAAGAAGGCGCAACGGTAATTATAGTAGATCTATTACCAGAAGGTCAAGAAGTTGCTGACGGAATCAATGCGAATGGAGGAAAAGCAGAATTTCATTCCGTTTCCGTAACAGATAAAGCTGCGATAGAAACCTTGTTCGCATCGATAAATGAGAAACATGGTAAGCTAGATATTTTAATAAATAATGCGGGAATCACCAGAGATAGAACCCTTGAAAAAATGAGCGAAGCAGAATTTGATTCCGTTGTTGAGGTGAACTTAAAAGGAGTCTTTTTATGTACACAAGCAGCAGCAGTGTATATGAGAGCAAACAAATATGGAAGAATTGTTAGTGCCGCTTCAAATGTAGGCTTACGAGGTAATTTTGGGCAAACAAATTATGCAGCCACTAAGGCCGGCGTTATTGCGATGGCAAAAACATGGACGATGGAACTTGGTAAATACGGTATAACAGCCAATGCTATTGCACCAGGTTTTACGATGACTAATATGGTAAATAAGATTCCGAAAGAGCATTTCGCAGCAATAGAAGCTAGTATCCCTTTAAAAACAGTAGCGCAACCTATCGATATTGCCTATGGTTATTTGTATTTGGCATCAGACGAGGCTCGTTTTGTTTCGGGTATTTGTTTAACGATAGATGGCGGAACTTCAAGATAAGATTATGGCAAAGTTAGAAATAGAAAATTTTGAAGAGTTTAAAAAGTTAGAAGGCAAACAACTTCCAGATGGCGATTGGATGACCGTTAACCAAGAAATGATCAATGATTTTGCTAAAGCCACGGGAGATTTTCAATGGATTCATGTAGACGCTGAAAAAGCAAAAAAACACTCACCCTTCAAAAAACCGGTAGCTCATGGTTTTATGTCAGTATCACTTATTTCGAAAATGTTAGAAGGCTCTATTCATGTAAAATCTGCACAAATGGGTGTAAACTATGGCTTGAATAAAGTCCGTTTTCCTAGTCCGGTATTAGTAGATAGCCGACTTCGATTAGTGGGAAGTATTTCAAATATCGAAAATTATGGCGACACCGGGTTAAAGGTGACATGGAACTGTACAATAGAAATAGAAGGCTCAGAAAAACCGGCATGTGTTGCTGAGTTTTTGAGCCTAATGTTCGAATAACACTTTTTATAATGGGTTTCTAAGTAGATACCTTTTGTAATTATTAAATGATTAACTTAAACAAAATAACAAACAATGACTAGACTGTTCGATCTTCTGTACCATCAACTAGAAAATCATCCACTTGAGAAATCGTTAAGTGGTCGAGATTTAAAAGGAAATTGGCAATCGTATAGTTCGCAGGCGGTCGTTGAAGCAGTTGAGCAAGCCGCTTCGGGTTTGTTAAGTCTAGGTTTACAGCCAGGTGATAAGGTCGGTATTGTGGTGTATAAAAACAGACCTGAGTTTGTAATCATGGATTTTGCTATACAGCTTGCAGGTATGGTGAGCGTTCCTTTATACCCAACGATTAGCGTAGGTGAGTATGAGTATATATTAAATGAGGCAGAAGTAAAAGCAGCGTTTTGTGGAACTGGCGATTTGTTTGATAAATTAACAGAAACTCAAAATAAGGTAAACAGCCTAAAGCATATTTTTACTTTTGATGAACATATAAAAGGCACATTTTGGAAAACTATTTTCGATTCAAAACATACCGATAGAATTACGGAAATAAAAAAAGGTATAGAAGGGCAAGATTTAGCTACTATTATTTATACTTCGGGCACCACAGGAAACCCAAAAGGGGTAATGCTGACACATAACAATATCATGCATGTGGTAAGGGAAACAGAGCCACATATGGCGGCGAAAACAGGAGATCAGGTATTAAGTTTTTTACCGATATGTCATATTTTTGAAAGAGCCGTTCTGTTCGTCTACATTCTAAAAAGCACAAATGTATTTTTTGCAGGAACCGATAATTTAAGTGGACCAGAAGGTGATTTGGCATTTGTAAAACCAGTCACTTTTGCGACAGTACCAAGATTGCTTGAAAAAATATATGAAGCTATTTACAATAAAGGATTATCGCTTGAGGGAACCAAGAAAAAACTGTTTTTCTGGGCATTGGCATTAACTGATGAGTGGGAACCAAATCAAAAGTTATCTTTCGTAAAAAAAATTAAATGGAAAATTGCCGACAAGCTAATTTTTAGCAAATGGCGAGAAGCTATGGGCGGTAATATAAATGCAATTGTTACCGGTGCAGCTCCTTGTCCTGTTAAGATTATGCGTGTTTTCTGCGCAGCGGGAATCCCGATTCGTGAAGGCTACGGACTAACCGAAACATCGCCAACGTTGACCGTAAATACTATGGAAATTGATGGGGTAATGTTAGGTACAGCAGGACCAATTATAGACGGAGTTCAAATATTAATCGATACAGAAAGTGGAGATTACCAAGAAGGTGAAGGTGAAATTTTAGCTCATGGACCAAATGTAATGTTGGGTTACTATAAAAAGCCAGAAGTTAATGCAGAGGTTTTTTGTGAAATAGACAATAAACGATGGTTTCGAACGGGTGATATCGGTAAATTGGTAAAAGGCCCTACAGGCCGTGAATATTTAAAGATTACAGATAGGAAAAAAGAACTGCTAAAAACTTCTGGTGGTAAATACGTCGCTCCGGCGCCTATTGAAAATAGATTACGTGAAGAGTTCTTGGTAGAGCAAATGATGGTAATTGGTGATAAGCAAAAATTCGTTTCGGCATTAATTGTACCTGCTGAAGAGGCACTTAGAAACTATTGCGGTAAAAAGGATATTTCTTGGACCAGTTTAGAAGAAATTATTCAACATGAAAAAGTAATAAAAAAGTATCAAAAAATAATTGACAAATATAATCCGGAGTTTAGTCACGTGGAGCAGATTAAGAAGTTTAAGCTTATTTCGACTCCATGGCTACCAGTTCATGAAAATGGTTCCGCTGCAGAATTAACGCCTACACTAAAATTAAAGCGTAGAGTTATTAGAGAAAAGTTTCAAAAAGAAATAGCTGAAATTTATTTAGAATAGTGTGCTATATACCTTGTTCTAAATGTTGAAATAAAGTTTATGGTTTATACCTTGCAGTTAACATGTAACTAGAAGCAAAAAAAAGAGAGAAAAACAAGCATTGGTTTTTCTCTCTTTTTTTTTTAAATCGGTAATCTATACGATATGGATGGACTAATATTTCGTTTTATCATTTTTAGAAGCCCAGTTATTAAAAACTTCGACAGCTTCTTCCTGTAGCATTTGTTTAAAGTGAATTTGTCTGTCTCGCATACCAACTTCTAATTCATCATAAATAAATTGGTCATCAAAATCAATCGCCTTTGCATCTGCTTTATCGCAACCGTAAAATACAGCTTTAGGTCTAGCCCAATAAATAGCACCAAAGCACATAGGGCAAGGCTCACAAGAGGTGTAGATAATACAGTCAGTAAGTTGAAAATCATTCAATTTTTTACAGGCATCTCTAATCACTACCATTTCAGCATGAGCAGTAGGGTCGTTTGTTGAAGTTACCTTGTTATGGCCTTCGGCAATAATTTCTCCATCTTTTACAACTACGGCACCAAATGGTCCGCCAGCATTTGAGTTCATTCCTTTTGCAGCCATTTCAATAGCCCTACGCATAAAAAACTCGTGATCATTCTTCATATATTCTTTTTATTTTTTAAATAATTGGGACGCAAAATTACGGTTTTTACAAGCATATAGATTGGTTTTCAATAAATCAACCTATTTGATTTTCTCATTAATCTTCCTAGATTGAAAGAAACCATAAATTTTCACGACAAAGATTGAACAATAATGTCATCATTTTGCATTAGTGTGATAACTTCTTGATATCAAAAACCTATAGTATAGTCCTTTTGATAGAAATAAACATAAACCAAACATCCCATGAAAAAACCAATTGCAATTGCCCAAGTAGACACTTTAGAAAACAAAAAACCAGAACACGCATTAGTCAATGGTTTGGATTTAGTAATCGTAAAATTTGATGAGAATATTTCTGTATTATACGGTAGATGTCTGCATAGAGGAGCTTTAATGTCAGACGGTCATGTAGATGGTCATAACCTTATTTGTGGTGTTCACGGTTGGGATTACAGAGTAGATACCGGAGTTTCAGAATACAATAACGCTGAGGTATTACATAAGTTTACTACTAAAATAGAGGGCGGTAGTCTTTTTGTAGATGAAGAAGAGATAGATGCTTATTTAGTAGACAGTCCGCAACCTTTTAATAGAGATGCTTATTTGGGCGCTTACGCAGATACACACCCTGAAGAAACAGAACCATATACAGGGTATATAAAAGAATTAGCTACCAACGGACTTAAAAATTTAGGGCATCACGGAGCTTCTGCTTCAATGGGAGTGGATAGAAATACGTTGCCAAAATGGAGCGATATTCAATTTTTGCCTGCCCAATTGGCTAGTAGACCGTTGCTAGATGAAGATGCTGTGGCTACAAAGGTGGTTATTGGACCTAAAGCCAAAAAGCCTTTACATTTAGATATTCCACTTTTTGTTAGTGATATGAGTTTTGGCGCATTATCTAGAGAAGCTAAAATAGCATTATCTAAAGGAGCGCAATTAGCAGGTACGGGTATTTGCTCAGGAGAAGGCGGCATGTTACCTCATGAGCAAGAAAACAACAGCAAGTATTTTTATGAATTAGCTTCGGCAAAGTTCGGATTTACTTGGCATAAGCTAGACAAAGTTCAAGCTTTTCATTTTAAAGGCGGACAAGGAGCTAAAACAGGTACTGGAGGTCATTTACCAGGTGCTAAAGTAAGTAAGGAAATTGCAGAGGTAAGAGGTTTAAAAGAAGGTGAGACGGCAATTTCACCAGCCACTTTCCCAGATTTTCATGGTGTAGATGACTTCAAATCTTTCGCAGCTCAGGTAAGAGAACGTACAGGTGGTATACCGATCGGATTCAAAATTGCAGCCAGTCATATAGAAAAAGATATTCAGTTTGCATTAGATGTAGGTGTAGATTATATCATTTTAGATGGTAGAGGTGGGGGAACAGGTTCTGCACCAACCATATTAAGAGATAATATCAATGTACCTACAATTCCTGCTTTGGCAAGAGCAAGAAAATATTTAGATAAAGTAGGTGCTACAGATGTCACTTTAGTAATTACAGGGGGTTTACGTATTGCAGAAGATTTTGGTAAAGCCCTTATGTTGGGTGCCGATGCTATTGCCGTATCTAATTCGGCCTTGCAGGCAATTGGCTGTTTAGGTATGCGTGCTTGCGGAAGTAACAACTGCCCTGTGGGTATTGCAACGCAAAAAGAATCATTGCGTAGTAGGTTGATTATTGATTCTTCGGCGAAACAATTACAGAACTATTTTGATGCCACAAACAACCTTATAAAAGTTATTGCGAGAGCTTGTGGTCATGATGATATTTCAAAATTTAATTTTGATGATCTATCTACTTTTAATCATGACATGCATCGTTTAACTGGAATTAATTACGGCGGTGTTAACGCTTAAAAACAATATAAAGATGGATAAAATGATGCACTTAGCAGCGCAATATTTAGCTGCTGCAGGAATAAGTTTTGTAGAGAAGAAAGCAGATGATAGTCATACCAATCTTGGCTGGTCTATTGATAAGCAATGTCTAGAAACTCACCCGTTTTCAACAACTGGAGATGTACTTGCCTTAAACTATACTACATTTTCATTAGAATGGATTTCCCCTAAGAACAATGCTTCTTTTGCTTTAGATGGTAAAACCCATCAACAAGTATTGGAGTGGTTAACGAATTCTGCGGATACATTTTTGGGTAAGAAATACATCTATGATTTTCATTACGAGCTACCGTATTCAATTGATGATTCTTTCACTTTTATACTTGATGCATATAAATTAAAGGAGCTCGCTGATCTGAGAACTTTAACGCAGTCTGGTCTTGAAAGAACACTTGAGGTAAATGGTTTGTCATCAGACATTCGTATTTGGCCCCATCATTTTGATTCAGGTGCTTATGTTATTATTTCTGATGATTTGTCTATAGGCTTTGGTTTAGCTGTACCCGATACGATGATTAATGAGCACTATTTTTATATCAGCGGATACAAAGGTCATAGCGGTTTAGATACTTCTAAGTTTGATGCTCTTTCTTTAGGTGAATGGAAAAACAACGGATTTAAAGGAGCAGTTTTACCTGCTACAAAAATTAATGAAGAAAAAGTGGTACAGTTTTTCACGAAAGCTATCAATACCTATAAAAAGTAACTATGCAAGTAACCAGTCTTTCGTTAGAAGCCTTTAAAGAAATGGATTATTGGGCGGTTGAAAAATACAACCTGTCCATTGAATTGATGATGGAAAATGCGGGGCTTCAACTAGCAAGATTAATCGCCAAAAAGGCAACTGAGACCTCTGTTATCACTATTGGCGTTGGTAATGGAAACAATGGCGGCGGCGGTTTAGTAGCTGCTCGCAGACTTGCTGCTTGGGGGTTTAAAGTGAATTTAGACTTGGTAGTTCCTATTACCAAAGACCTGCCAAAAGCACAATTAGAAAGAGCGTTGTTGTTTGGAGCTAAAGAAGGTATTCCCGAAACAACGGATATTTGGGTAGATGCCTATTTAGGATTCTCTCAAAGATTACCATTGTCAGATGCATTTGTAAAAAGTATTGCATTAGCCAACGCATCATCGGCATTTAAAATTTCGTTAGATATTCCTATTGGTATTTCTAAAGATGGAGCGCTTTTAGGATTCAAAGCCGACCAGGTAATGACTTTGGCAGCACCTAAAATTATTTTAGAGAAATTGCCAAACGAAGTAGATGTATATATGGCAGATTTAGGAATTCCTAAAGCAGTTTACAATCATTTTAATATTGCAATGCCAAATTTCAGTAAAAACCAATTGATAGCTTTATAACCACCAAATGACAAACCCAAAAGAAGAAGCCAAAGAAATTGATAAGCAATTAAGAAAAGAATTGGGTATTGATAAAGAGAAACTAAAAGAACTGAAGAAGAAACTAGCAAAAGTTGAGCCACGCTCAGAGCGTGGTGCAGAAACTTTGTTTCGTTTGGTATCTAAAAATCAGTATACCTTAAATACAATGATTGATAGAAAATCTAATATTCTTATTTCTATCAATGCACTTATTCTTTCTATTACCATTGGTACAGTTCTTAATCAGTTAGATAAAGATCCACACTTAATTTTTCCTGCTACAATTATGTTGCTTACCAACCTTATTTCAATTGGGTATGCCGTTTTTGCAACGAGACCGGAACTTACACATGGTAGTACAAGCACAAACAATTTGCTATTCTATGGTAATTTTAATACCATGAATGAAGAAGAATATACAGAAGAACTTACGAGCTTAATGTATAAAGGAGACGAGCTATATAAGACCATAGCAAGAGATACATTTCATTTAGGGAAAACTATTGATAGAAAATTCAAGCTTTTAAGAGCCTCTTTCCATGTTTTTCTAGTCGGCATTATTTTAGCCGTTATTGGGTTTATTGCCTGCCACGTTATGTTTACACTTTAGGAATAAAGTTAATTCATCAGTTCCGATTTCTCTTTTACCCTAAAACAGCGTTCTTCCCCTAAATAAAGCGGATTACCATGTTTTTCTGACCAAAATCCGTCTAAAACATCTTTATTAATACACTGGTATACATCAACACCTTTGTATATATTTTTGTCATCACCAGTATACCTAAAGTTGATTACCAGAATATTGTTTTTAAAAAATCCGGTGCCTGTTTGCTCTTGGTTTGTGTTAATAGTCCATTTTGCCACAATTCTATCATTTACATCCAAAGATAAAATCAACGTACCCTCGTAAGAGTTTGATTCTGCATCTTGGTTACTGCCTATAATATCATATTTCCCAACTAAATCTTTAACCGTCATATATTGTTTTATGAATGATGAAAGTATTGAAAATTTTGTGGTTTTATTTTTTGATTATGTATGTGAAGTGATTCGCTGTCTAATAAGATTTTTATTGATAATTTAAACAGATAAGTTTCCTTTGAAATTTTAAAAATCCATAAATTTAGAAAAACTTCAAAATGGTATTAACTATAAAAGATGCAACGTTCACTGGTGATATTCTAAACCAGATAGAGATTGCTGTCAAAAATGAACGAACTACGGTTAAAGAGTTGATATCTGCTCGAGTAGAATCTGAGGTCAACACGTATAATAAAAATCTCCCTGAATATTTTAAAGGTTTAATTCAGCCAAAGGAAGCTGAAAAAACATTGAATGGTTTTAAATTGAAAAACCGAGGTAAGCATATAGATATAGAGAAGCAGGTTTTGGTTGCTTTAGATGCATTTCAAAAGAATGGTTATTTTATACTTATAGATAATAAACAGGCAGAAGATTTAGAGCAAGAAGTGCTGGTTTCTACAACCACTGAAATAGCCTTTGTAAAACTTACGCAATTAGTTGGTGGGTAAATTATGAAAAATATTATTAAAAAATTATTCGGTTCAGATAATCAAATTGTGAGTAAACGAGAAATAAGTTCTGAAGTACAACAATTTGGTAAAGATTTCTTCATAGATGCCCAAGAGTATAGAGATGGTTATTCGGTAAAATTAACAGACATACAAAAGTATTCAGCCCTTAAGAAAAAGCCAGTCTCTTTTAGAAAAGAATTTGTTTTTGAATTAATTTACCTCAAAAACGGTCAATCTAAAACAGATTGGGGAGACGATGCATACTTTTTTAAAGACACCGCTAAAAACGTGATGAGCTTGTTAATTAGAGCTTCTGATGTATATTTTGACGATGATGATATTTCAGATATTATACAGGGTTTTCTTTTTGGTGATAATGGAAGTTTAAATAGCTGGAATTGGCCTATAGTTCCGCTAGTAGGAAAAATAGAGGCAGAGGTTAAAAAATCTGGACTTTCACCAGAGTTAAGCGACACATTAAGTATTTTACATAAGGCTATAACTAAAAGTAATTATTTGTCTGCAGATGAAATACGTTTGGGTAATAGAGTTGCGAATATTGGTAAACTAACATCGGAATTCGAAATTAACCGCACTGACGCTCTAGGTAATAGTATTTATGATACCCTTACTTCTTTGAAAGAAGGCGATCAAGCCGTGTTCAAAGAATTATTAGAACACTTTTCTAAAGGTGGCGGTAAAAGTGCACCTGCCAATTCTTGGTTAAAAACATCTCACGAGTTAATTACTAAAATAGGGGTTGATGAGTTAAGGTCACATTTTATTAAATGGATTGAAGTAACCCTAGATATCTTTCGAGAGATTCACAAAAACCAAGAATATGAATTTGATTTTATTGCAGATAAGAATATGCAAATATTAAGGTCTGCAGTTTGGTCTTGTTCTACAATTAATGACGATGAACTAAACCAAATAATAGAAGTTTTAGGCTTATTGAGTTTTAAGAAGTTAAGGAATGTTGGAGCATTAAGTGCAAAATTAGGGAATGGATGTATTTATACTTTTTCTAAACTTCCGTATCAAGATGGTATTTCTAGGCTTACCAAATTTAGAATGAAAATTAAGTACCCATCAGTGCAATCGATAATTACAAAAGCAATTGAACGTGTTGCAAAAGCTGAGGGTAAAACAATGTATGAAATTGAAGAATTGGCTGTTCAAGACTTAGGTTTAAATTCTGATTTTCAGCTTATTCAAAAATTTGGAGAATATCAAGCTTTGGGGACTATTCAAAGTAGTTCTAGTTTTAGTTTGCTTTGGGAAAATGAAAGCGGTAAGAAGATAAAATCGATTCCGAAATTTGTTAGGGATAATTTTGCGGTAGAATTAAAAGAATATAAGAAAAAAGTAAAAGACATACAGTCGAACCTAACTGCTCAAAGAAGTAGAATTGAAAAGATATTTTTAGCTAAGCGTGAATGGGACTTTGAGCAATGGAAAAAGCTGTATTTAGATAATAATCTATTACGCTTTTTTGGGACTAAATTAATTTGGAGTTTTACGATAGGTGATAAAACTACGAGTGTTATTTATAAAAATAACGACTTTATAGATGTCAACGGGGTCATTTTAAAAAACTGTACTAATGCCAAAGTCAAATTATGGCACCCAGTTAATGCTTCTGTTGATGAAGTACAATCGTGGCGAAGATGGTTAGAAAAAAATGAAATAAAACAACCGTTTAAACAAGCGCATAGGGAGTTGTATATTGTAACAGATGCAGAAAAAACTACAAATACGTATTCAAATAGGTTTGCGGCACATGTTTTGAGACAACATATATTTATTGCTCTTTGTAGGGAACGTGGTTGGGCGTATACGCTTCAAGGTCAATGGGATTCTCACAACACTCCTGTTTTAAAAATTTTAGCTTGGAAATACCGCGTAGAATTTTGGGTAGAAGGTATTCAAGACTCCGCCAATGATTCTGGAATTTTCAACTATTTACAGACAGATCAAGTTCGTTTCTTTGATCAGGAGAGTCAAGTAGAAATGGATAAAGTACCTGCGATAGTTTTTTCTGAGGCAATGAGAGATATAGACCTTTTTGTGGGGGTTACAAGTATTGGTGCAGACCCTAACTGGCGAGATGGCGGAGAAGAAAGATATCATGGGTATTGGGCAGATTTTTCATTCGGTAACCTCGCTGTAAGTGGTCAAGAACGAAAAGAACTTCTAGAAAATCTAATTCCAAAATTGAAGATTGCAAATCAATGTTCTTTTGAGGGTAATTTTTTAGTAGTAAAAGGAGATATAAGAATTTACAAAATACATTTAGGTAGTGGTAATATATTAATGAAGCCAAATGATCAGTATTTGTGTATTGTAGCAGATCGATCTAAACGTGAAAATGAGGTGTTTCTGCCATTCGAGGGTGACTCGACATTATCGGTAATTTTAAGTAAAGCATTAATGCTAGCAGATGATACCAAGATAAAAGACAGAACGATTGTTAGTCAGATTAAAAGCTAGTGATGCATTAAACACCTGTTACGGATTAAAAGATTAAACGAATTTGGAGAAAGCAATTTTAATAGGTTTAGTGATCATAGGTTTTGTGACAAATGGATATACACAAGAAGAAAAGTATGGTGATAATCAGCCATTTTCTTCATATTGGTTTGTAGAAGAGCTATTACAATGGTCTCCACAAAGTGACAATGACGCTAAATTTAATATAAGTGAAGTGAGCCTGGCAAGTCGCTTTTTAAATGATTCGACAGACTTAAATAATGGCGCCGATAAAATTCCTGGTATTATAGCATTGATGGCGCCACATACTACCAATTTTCATCCATCACAAGGGTTTTCTACTGTAAAGCAATATGCATTCCCGTTTTGGCAATACATAGATTATTTTGTGCAATGGGGTGGTTCAGCCAATGAGGGAATAATTGTGCCACCAACTGCTTTCTGGACAGACTCCGCACACAAAAACGGAGTTAAGAGTATAGGTACCGTATTTTTTCCGCCTAACGTATATGGAGGTAAAGAAGAATGGGTGTACCAGTTTTTGGTGCAGAATGATGATGGTAGCTTTCCCGTTGCAGATAAACTCATTGAGGTTGCCGATACGTATAATTTTGACGGTTGGTTCATAAATCAAGAGACGTATAACCTGGTGGGCGATATGGGTCAATTGATGCAACAATTCATATCTTATTATAGAACACAATCAAATTTAAAATTGGTCTGGTATGATGCCATGATTGATGATTCTAGGGTAATATGGCAAGATGAGCTGAATAACCATAATCAGATGTTTTTTCAAAAAGAGGACAGAAGTATGTCTGATGTATTCTTTATTAACTTTAGATATCATGAAGTAAATTTAGAAGATAGTAAAAAAGCAGCTCAAGAATTGGGAAGAAGCGAATGGGAACTATATGCTGGTATAGATGTTCAATCTAAAAGTTTTAAAACTCCCGTAAAATGGGATGTTTTATATAAGGATGGTAAACCAAACAATACATCTATAGGCTTGTACTGGTCAAATTCCACTTTCGATATATCAGAAACGAAATCTCCTGAAGATGTTTACAACAACGAACAAAAGTTTTGGAATGGTGGTCCGTCATTTGAAACACGTTTTGGAACTAACACTTGGCAAGGCTTTGCAGATTATTTTGAACCACGCAGTGTTATCAAAGAATTACCTTTTAAAACGAACTTTAATTACGGCTTGGGTCGTTTTTATAATGAAAAGGGCAAGACTGTTTCTAAAAAAGAATGGCATAACCTCAGTATTCAAAATGTATTACCTACTTGGCAATTTCAAGTAGACAGCACCAAAGTAAATGCTACTATTAGTTTTGATGAAAGTTATGAAGGTGGCAGTAGTTTGTTTTTTGAAGGATTGGCAGATGCAAAAATTCCGCTATACAAAACAAAACTAAGTTTAGATAAGTCCTTTAGTCTTCAGGTGGTATCGAAGACAGTTGGTAATTTGAATATGCAAATCTATTGTCAACTATCAAACGGAGAAACTTTGACATTTCCTTTAAAGAAATCGAGTTCATGGTTTGCGAATTCTATTTTTATTCCTGCATATGAAAATACCATCATATCTAAAATCGGATTATTGACGAAAGGTGAGGGTAACGCATTTCTGGGCGAATTATCCATCCGCAGTAAAAAAGAGAAAATACCAGTAACTTCATCATTTTCTGTGGAATCGTTTGTTAAGGGGAATACCGCAGAGTTATATATTCATTTTAACGAAAAACCAGAAGGGGTATATCATACAATTTACCATATAAATACAAAAAATGAAAAGGTGTGGTTAGGCAAAACTCCTTCGCAAAATTTTTATATTTCCAACATTCTTACAAAAGATAGCCTAATAAACTTAGAAGTTCAATCTGAAAGTTTTGGAGGTACAAAGGGCAAAATAATCCGTAAAAAGGTGATTTTGTCTCACTAGCTAAAGTTGTTCTTTAAGTAAAAAATATAATGCTTAGGTTGATGTGATTTTAGCTATATAATTGATAAAAAACTACTTAGAGATATACATATTTAATTCGATAAAATACCTCAAGGTTAATAGTATGTTATCTCGAAAATTTATCTATGAGATTTTTGATAAAAAATATTTTATAAAAGTTTTAGGTAAAGTATTTCTTTAATAAAATTTAATTTTTGTCTTCAGATAATTTGTTGTAAGTGTTTGTTTATTAGTTTTTTATATCGATATTTTAATAATATTATCATCAAGTTATTTTGTCTCAAAAATGAAATTGTTGATAACCCTGTTAAAAGCTTAAAGAGGATAATGTGAAATTAAGGTGATTAATTTTCGACCTTTACATCTCTCTTATTAACTACATCATTAACCTTAATTTAACATGAGAATCACAGAAGTCATAAAAAGGGATTTTTCTACAAAACCTTTTCATTTACACAAGATAACTAATGCCATTTTAAAGGCTATGACAGCTGTTGAACATGGTGGGCCCGGTGAAGCCGAAATAATATCGAATAATGTTCATTTAGCATTGCTAGAAAGGAAGCAGGCAGATGAAAGTTATATTCCTACAGTTGAAGAAGTTCAAGATTTCGTTGAGAATAAATTAATGGAAAGTGGTTATTTCGATGTAGCGAAGGGTTATATCCTGTATCGAAATGAACAAGCGCAAAAAAGAAAATCGAACATCTTCGAAAAGCGTATAAATCTTAAACCATATGAGTACCCTGCATTAAATGATTATGTATCAGCCATAAGACATTCATATTGGATTCATACCGAATTTAACTTTACAAGCGATATTCAAGATTTTAAAACTGGGTTGACCGATATTGAAAGAAACGCAATTAAGAATACCATGTTGGCGATATCTCAAATCGAGGTTGCTGTAAAAGGTTTTTGGGGAGATATTTATCACAAAATGCCGAAGCCGGAAATTGGAGCGGTAGGAGCAACATTTGCAGAGAGTGAAGTTAGACACCACGATGCATATTCGCATTTGTTAGAAATATTAGGTTTAAACGAAGAGTTTAAAAACTTGAAGAAGAAACCGGTAATAATGAAGAGGGTTCATTATTTAGAAACGGCTCTTAAAAATTCTAAGAGCGAGAATAATCAAGAATATGCCGAGTCGGTTTTATTGTTCTCATTATTTATAGAACATGTGTCTTTATTTTCTCAGTTCTTGATTATGATGGCTTTCAATAAGCACAAGAATATGTTTAAAGGTATCTCTAATGTTGTAGAGGCTACCTCTAAAGAAGAGCAAATTCACGGCGATTTCGGTATCGATATTATAAATATTATTAAGGATGAAAATCCTAAATGGTTCGATAAAGAATTTCATGGTACCGTTCAAGAAATGTGTAAAGAAGCATTTTTATCGGAAAGTGATATTATAGATTGGATTTTTGAAGCCGGTGAAATTGATTTCTTACCTAAGAAATTAGTAAAAGAATTCATTAAAAAGAGATTTAACGATTCTATAGAAAGTATAGGTATCGAAAAAATATTCGAGGTAGACGAAGAATTACTATCGCAAACAGAATGGTTCGATGATGAAATTATCGGTACCAAGCATGGCGATTTCTTCGTAAAACGCTCTATCAATTACAGCAAAAGAACACAAAGTATAACCAGTGACGACTTATTTTAAATGAACGATTCAAAAATTAATTTAGAGACTAGCATACAACAAGAAGTAAAATTGAATGGTTCAAATGAACTGGTACAAGCTAGAAAAGAAACACTTGAGAGCCTGAAAAAGGACAAAAATGAAGGGTTTGAGTGGTTAAATGAAGATAGCCGTAACTTTTTAGGTTCTGGTTATTTAACTCCGGGTGTTTCAGCAGAAACACGTATTCGTGAAATTGCAGATAGAGCTGAAAAAATATTGGGTATGCCTGGTTTTTCAGACAAATTCTACGGTTACATGAGTGAAGGTTTTTACTCATTGGCGTCACCAGTTTGGTCTAACTTCGGAAAAGAAAGAGGATTGCCAATTAGCTGTTTTGGGTCTAATATATCTGATGACATGGGTAACATTTTGTATACGCAGTCAGAAGTTGGTATGATGTCTAAATTAGGCGGTGGTACATCTGGTTATTTTGGTAACATTAGACATAGAGGAGCAGAAGTTAAAAATAATGGTAAAGCTTCAGGAGCGGTGCATATTATGCAACTTTTCGAATCTATGGTAGATGTAGTAAGCCAAGGTTCTGTTCGTCGCGGTCGTTTTTCTCCATACTTACCTGTTGAGCATGCAGATATTAAAGAATTCTTAGAAATTGGTACCGAAGGTAACCCAATTCAAGAGCTTACTCATGGTGTTACGGTAACCAATGAGTGGATGCAACAAATGGTAGATGGCGATAATGAAAAGCGTTCTATCTGGGCAAAGGTATTACAGAGAAGAGGTGAAATGGGGTATCCTTATATCTTCTTTAAAGATAACGCTAACAATGGTGCTGCAGATGTGTACAGAGAAAAAGGACACAAAATTCATGCAAGTAACCTTTGTACAGAAATCATGCTGCCATCAAGTGATGAGTGGTCGTTTGTATGCGTATTATCGTCTGTAAACGTTCTACATTATGATAAATGGAAAGATACCGATGCTGTAGAAACAATGGTATTCTTTTTAGATGCGGTTATTACTGAATTCTGTGAAAAATTAGAAGCTTACCGTGATTCTGAAAGTCGTGAGGATCGCCAGACTTTTATGTTTATGGAGCGTGCTTACAACTTCGCAAAAGATAACCGTGCTTTAGGTTTAGGTGTTTTAGGATGGCATTCATTATTACAATCTAAAATGTTGCCTTTTAACAGTCAAGAAGCATATAATTTGAATAGTGAAATATTCAAAACAATAAAAGAAAAGTCATACAGTGCTTCAGAAGAGTTAGCCGATAAATTCGGTGAGCCAGCAGTATTGAAAGGCTATGGTAGAAGAAATGCAACGTTGAATGCAATAGCACCAACAACATCTTCAGCATTTATTTTAGGTCAGGTATCTCAAGGTATTGAGCCAATATGGTCTAATACTTATGTAAAAGATATTGCTAAAGTGAAGACTACGATTAGAAATCCTTTCTTAGTAGAACTTTTAGAGGATAAGGGAATGAACACAACAGAAGTGTGGCATAGCATTCGTGATTTTGACGGATCTGTACAGCATTTAGATTTCCTTTCAGACTTAGAGAAAGATGTCTTTAAAACATATTCTGAAATTGACCAGATGGATATCATCTATCAAGCAGCGAACAGACAAAACCATATTGACCAAGGTCAGTCGGTGAATATTATTGTTCATCCAGATATGCCAGTTAAAGAAATCAATAAGATTCACGTAACTGCATGGAAATTAGGTTTGAAGTCATTATACTACCAACATAGTATGAATGCGGCACAAAAATTCAAGCAAAAGAAAGATTGCGCTAGTTGTGAGGCTTAAGCCTTTAATGAACTAGAATAGTATTAAGATTTAAATCTGGTGTTTTAGCAAGCAAGTAATGTTTGTTTAAAGCACCAGATTTTTTTATGGCAATTTGGTATGTTACGCGATAGGTAGACAAGTGAGAATATGCAGATTTTATAACCGAAGGTAGTTAAATTGAATAGTTAAGACGAGATAACTACTGCCATGAAATTACTAGGTGTACTTTTAATGTACTTTAAGAACGGTCTCTATTTCTAGATTTACGTTTGCTTTTTATAAAATCAAGAAGTTTACTAGAAAGGAATGTGATGACCAAACTCTTAATAGTCCCTTTTTGACTAAAAGTAGCTCCTAATCCCTGTCTTAGCTGTTGTGGTACTAAATCTGTTTTAGCGCTATTAAACTGCAGTTTAATGCTTTCTTGGGCGATTAGACGTTGAAGATTAAGAACTTTCAAGCGTTCATCTATTTCTTCAAAAGAATGGTATTGCTTGCTCATAATCAGTCAAAATAATATTTAGATAATTTTTTAAGTACAGGTTTGTTAAGTTGTTCTCTAAATATATAGAGCATAATTGCTGTAAGAATATAAAACCCGGCTACGATAATAAAACCAATGAAGTAACTGTTCATTAGTTCAGATAGCCACAAACAGGCTGCGAATGAAAGAAATAATAATGCGAACAGACTACTGATACCTATTAAAAAAAGCTTCAATAAACCAGTAGTGTTTTTTGATAGGACTTTAAATATTTTAAGTCTATAGTATTCGTCGCTATGTTCTAAATATGACCCCATTTCGGATTTTAGTCCCATGAGGTCATTTTTTAATTCTTCAAAAGCCATAGCTGCTATTTATGTAGTTGAGCGTTTTGTGCTTTTAATTCTTCTAGTTTTTGTTCTAACTTATCGATGATATCATCTGCCTTGTAACTCATCGTTGAAATAGCCTCATCTAATTTTCTGTCAAAAGCATCTTTCTGTGCATTGGCAGATTTAGTTAGCTCATCTTTTGCATGAGAAACTCTTTCAGCTATTTCATGACTGGTATCTTCAACTTTTCTTTTGATTCTATGACGGGTTTCAATGCCTTTATCAGGAGCGTATAAAATTCCTATTCCAGCACCAATAGCATCTCCGGTTAATATTGCTAATAAAATATTTCCATTATCGTTTTGCATAATATTGAATTTTAAGTATTTATGAAATTTATATTTCAAGATAAAATTAATCACTTAAAATTACTTGGCATATGATTTACGTCATATATGATAATAGGTAGCGTAAGTAGAAAAAGCATATTGAAACTATATTTTCATAGAAAACTAGTTCAGTAGCTCATAAACTTGCTTTGCAATTTCTAATTCTTCATTAGTAGGTATGACTAAAATTTTAACCTTAGAATCTGTGGTATTTATTTCTCTTATTTTTTTTGATCTTAGGTCATTTTTTGAATCATCTAATTGAAAATTAAAATAACCCATATCCTTACAAACCAGCTGTCGCATTAGGCTAGAATTTTCGCCAATACCTGCAGTAAATATGATGGCATCAAGTCCGTTCATGGTAGCCGTATATGCTCCTATACATTTTCGAATCCGATATGCATTCATCTCTAAAGCTAGAATACAGTTTGCATTACCATTGCTGGCTTCTTCCTCAATATCGCGTAAATCATTAAAACCGGTAAGCCCTAGCATGCCACTTTTTTTGTTCAATAATTCGTTAACATCATCTAAGCTATATCCTAAGGTATTTACCATATAATAAATGAAAGAATGATCAATATCACCACTTCGGGTACCCATTATAAGTCCGTTTGAAGGAGCGAACCCCATACTATGATCAATACTTTTACCGTCTTTAATTGCGGTAATACTGCATCCGTTTCCTAAGTGAATAGAAATTAGCTTTGTGTTTTCTTTATGCAAATACTCATTTGCTTTTTCAGATACATATTTATGACTGGTGCCATGAAATCCGTATGCATGAATTCCGTCGTTCTCATATAATTCATTAGGCAAAGCATATTTTTTTGCTTTAACAGGAACAGTACCATGAAAGGCGGTATCAAAAACGACCACTTGTTTTGCTGTGGTAAAGATTTCTTCTGCCATAACAATACCTTGCAAATTAGCAGGATTGTGTAATGGAGCTAAAGTCGATAGCTTTTTAATCTTACTTTTAACTTCTTCATCTATTAAAGTCGTCTCTGTATAATCGGCACCACCATGAACAACACGATGCCCAATAGCATCAATATCTTCGGTGCTTTTAAGTACACCAATTTCAGCATCTAATAAAAGAGAAGTAATACGTTCTAGACCGGCTTTATGACTAGCTATTTCATAAATTTTTTCAACCTTATTGGCATCGGTTTTATAATTAGAGATGGCATCTGTACTACCAATACGCTCTATGGAGCCAACGCAAATAACCTTTTTTGAAGGCATTTTTATAAGTTGGTATTTAATGGATGAGCTACCGGAATTGATAATTAAAATATTCATGAAAATTGGTTTAAAATCCTTCTGCTTGAATAGCAGTTATGATTACGGTATTAAAAATATCATCTACGGTACAGCCACGGCTTAAGTCATTAACAGGTTTATTTAGACCTTGTAACATTGGTCCGATAGCCAAGGCACCAGTTTCACGTTGTACGGCTTTGTAAGTGTTGTTTCCAGTATTTAAATCAGGAAATATAAACACACTAGCTTGCCCTGCAACTTCAGAATCTGGCAATTTACTGAGTCCGACTTTAGCATCTACCGCAGCGTCATATTGAATAGGACCTTCCACTTTAAGATCGGGTCTTTTTTCTCTAATAATTTCCGTCGCTTTTCGCACGCGGTCTACATCTTCACCAACACCAGAAGCACCCGATGAATAAGATAACATGGCTATTTTTGGTTCAATACCAAAAGCTGCGCTTGTAGCAGCCGATGAAATGGCAATTTCAGATAACTGCTCAGAATCTGGGTTCGGGTTAATGGCACAATCTCCAAAAACGGTAACCCTGTTCGGTAAACACATGAAAAATATTGAGGAAACTATAGACACACCAGGCTTAGTTTTGATAAACTGTAATGCTGGTCTTATAGTATGCTGAGTAGTATGTACAGCACCCGAAACCATACCATCGGCATGGCCTTTATAGACCATCATTGTAGCGTAGTACGACACATCTTCCATTAAATCTTTAGCCATAGCCAAGTTTACATTTTTATGTTTACGCAATTCGAATAGGGTAGTGGCGTAATCTAAAAAATGGTCAGAAGCAGTAGGGTCGATAATATTGATATCGTTGATATTTATATCAATATCTAATTCTTTAATTTTAGAAATGATCTGTTCTTTATTACCTAAAAGAGTAATAGAAACAGCATCGGCGTCGATCAGTTTTTTGGTAGCCCATAGAATACGTTCATCTAAACCTTCAGGTAAAACAATATGCTTTTTCGAAGCTTTTGCCTTTTGAAGAAGGTTATACTGAAACATTCTAGGGGTTATACCTTTCGCTTTAAACGTAATTAACTTTTCAGCCAATTCCTCGGTAGGTATATACTTCTCGAACTCTTGAATAGATGTTTGTATTTTCTCTGTGTTTTCGGCGTAAATACGTGGTCTAATAGTACCAATTTTATTGGTGACATAGAATGTACCACGAGCAACCGATAGAATAGGAATAATATCAGAAAGACCTTCTATTAATTTAATAATAGAATCTTCGGGAATAAGACCACCAGTTAAAACAATACCAGAAAGACTAGGGTAATTGGTTGAAATATTCGCCTGTAATGCTCCCAGAATAATATCTGCGCGATCACCAGGTGTAATCACTAGACTATCGCTTTTTAAATGCGTCAGGTAATTACGTAATTGCATGGCGCCAACGCTAAAACTGCCGACTTGGTTGTTTATATAATCTTCACCAAAAAGAACTTTTGCGTCAAGCTCTTGTGCGATTTCTTTTAATGTTGGGCTACCTAAAATAGTGTTTACAGGTATGGTACCGACCAAAACATCATTCGGTAGCTTTTCTTTTAATCCGTTAGAAACAAGAGTTACATTCTCTGGTTGCACTTTGTTAGCTACTATAAGAAGTACTTCAACACCTTTCTCTTTAAATGAGTCGTATGCCATATAGAGATTGCCGACCAACTCATCTAGAGTTTTGTTTTTTCCGCTTGCGAGAATTACTGCCGGTATACCTAAGTTTTTAGCAATAAGTACGTTGATGTCCCACTCAATAATGGCACCTTCTCCAGAAAAATCGGTTCCTTCGACTAAAACAAAATCGAATTTGTTTTCAATGGTTTTATACTTGTGTATAATGTGCCCTACAATTTCATCGTCTTTGTCCTTATTTTTTAACTGAACCACTTGGCTACGCGTGTATGCATAAGCCTCTTCTGGTTTCATATCTACATTAAAGTAGCTGAGAACAGTATCAATGTGGTTATCAGTTTTACCATCGGGTACATCGTCGATAATAGGTCTGAAATAGCCTACTTTGGCAGTTCTGCCTAAAAGAAGTTGCATTAGACCTAGTGAAACAATAGACTTTCCACTGTTGGGCTCTGTAGTAACAATATATATATATAGCTTTACTCACGTGTAAAAGGGATTAGTGTTTAACAAATTTATAGGATTCTTTACGGATTAGGGCTTACTATGTAAAAATCTGACACTTTAGTTTAAAGTTGATAATTCTATAGTTGTGTTTGAAGTCATGGTTTCTGCAATATTAAATATATAGATAAGCTTAAGTGCCGTATTTAAAGTGTCAAAAATACTTATGACATTCATGCTTTAAAATGACATATCTCATATTATAAACATGAGATAAGTCATTTTCACCTTTGTCGGTAACAACTACTTTTGGTTCTGTTATTAATACAGATTACCAAATGCCGAACGAAACAAAAACGAATACTAATTCTTTCTTTTTAAGTGAAGAGCGTGCTTTTCTTGACGGACCACGAAGTCGGTTTAAAGAATTGTGGTTTACGTTTAAGGTACAATATCAGTTTATTAGAGCGTTTAGAAAACTACATTTTATTGGTCCGTGTGTTACCGTATTTGGATCTGCCCGTTTTAAAGAAGATAATCCATATTATAAACAAGCAGAGGAAGTAGGTAAAGCTTTATCGGAAATGGGTTTTGCAGTAATGACCGGTGGCGGACCCGGTATTATGGAAGCTGCAAATAAAGGAGCTTACCTAAATAATGGATATTCAATAGGATGCAATATAATACTGCCGCATGAGCAAAAACCGAATCCGTATTTACATAAATGGATAAATATTCCCTATTTCTTTATTCGAAAATTTTTACTACTCAAGTACTCCTTCGCATTTGTAGTATTGCCTGGTGGCATTGGTACCTTAGATGAACTTTTTGAAGCAGTCACCTTAATACAGACAAAAATGATACAAGATTTTCCGGTGGTCATATTCGGAAAAGAATATCATAAAGAGTTATACCATCACATACAAACGATGGCTGAAAATGAAAGTATATCAAAAAAGGATATGGACTTAATGTTCTTGACCGATTCTGTTGATGAAATGAAAGAACACCTTAAGGAACATGCCGTCAAAAGATTTAAACTGATTAAAAAACCAATGCGAACCAAGTGGTGGTTTGGCGAGAAAAAGTCAGTTAGAACTACTTAAAAGCACTCTTTAAATCTCAATTCTAAATTTTAAGGAATTATATAATAGCAATACAATATGCTTAAAATCAATAGTATAAAAATAGTTTTATTCATTTTTGCCTCAGTAGTGTTTATTTCTTGTCAGTCTAAAAAGCAGGTTGATATCGGAGCTTTACAGATAGACAGTACATCAGTACTATTACCAGCTAAAGAAGCGATAAAAAAGATTGAGCGTATAAAAATTTTGAATAATATTAAAGTTGGTAGTTATTTTCAATTCATGGATTCTGTAGTGAACAGGTACGATTCTATGTTACCATATGCACTATCTGAACATCTATTGGTACGTAATAACCCGTGGATCATTGATACTTTGTCGAATACAGATTATTACAGAATGATGGCCCGAGATTCTTTTGTTTACGATCAAAAGCAAATGATTGTATTGCCAAAAGGTAGTGAGTTGATACTTCCAGATTCAATTACAGCATGCAGAATATTAGAGTCATTTTCAACCACTGAAATTGATGTTAATATTCCCGAATATAAATTGCGTATTTTTCAAGATTCTATTTTAATACACACATTTCCGGTTAGGGTAGGTCAATATCGAGAACGCTATTTAAAGTTTGGAGATCGTGTAACAGATTTAAGAACAAAAACAGGAAAAGGAACGATAGTAAGGCATGCCAAATATCCAGATTTTTATAATCCGGTAGATGGAAAACGCTTTTATGTAACCAGAAGAGATGATGGTAAAACCACCATGATGCCTCAAATACCTTGGATTGAAACTGAGATAAATAATATTAGAAATGGACAAATGATTCATCCAACTACAAACCCTAGAACCTTAGGGAAAGCATATTCTAATGGGTGTATAGGTCTTGGTGAGGGCGATGCTTGGAGGGTATATTATTATGCGCCATTAGGTACAAAACTTAAAATTAGATATGATTTAGAAACGTATGATGAGGGCATGGTTATTTCTGTGCTACGAGATGTTTATCATTTATCTAATGATAATTGAAATCAATTATTATTTAAATAACCATTTAGTTTAAACTGAGTTTAAATAATAGGTGCTTATAATTTTATTAATTTTACTAACGTGAACAAACTGTTTTCCATATTGTTATCATCGCTCATCATGCTGCAAAGCTTTGGTGTGCATTATGATGATATTGTTCAGTTAGATGAATTAATTGAGCACGCTCAATTTCATAGTGAGCAATATGGCGATAATGTAATTGTTTTTCTATCTAAGCATTATGGTGAGTTAAAGGCAGACCATCAACGTGATCATCAAGAAGAAAAGAAAGATCACGAAAAATTACCTTTTAATCATAGCGGTGCATCGCATATTTGTGTTGCCGACGTTTTTATTAATAACTACAAGTCAGAATTAAACGAAGTAGAATTTTCAGATTATTCAGACGGAAATTTCTATTACCAAGCACCATCTTCTTCACTACACTCACAAGGCATTTTGCAGCCGCCCCGCATTTCATAATACAATCGATTTTTTAATTTTTTAGTTCAGATTCATATGTATGAATTTGAGCGCTTCACATTGATTTATATGAAAAGATGCTATCACATATCATTAATTTTAGTTTAAAGAATAAGCTTATTATTCTTTTGTTTACCGTTTTTATTATTGGGTACGGTTTATTTGCACTTTCACAAATACCTATTGGGGCGGTGCCAGATGTTACCAATAATCAGGTTCAGGTAATTACAACGTCGCGTAATTTATCTACTCAAGATATGGAGCAATTCATAACATATCCGGTAGAACTTGAAATGGCAAATTTACCGGGAGTCAAAGAAATTCGTTCAGTATCTAAGTTTGGGTTGTCTGTTGTTACTATAGTTTTTGAAGATGATTTAGGTACGTATTTGCCTAGACAGCTTATTGCCGAGAAAATTGCTTCTGCTTCAGAGAAAATACCAGCAGGTTTTGGTACACCACAAATGGGACCGATAACTACAGGGCTGGGCGAAATTTACCAATATGTTTTAGAGGTAGAGCCAGAGTATAAGGACGATTATACCACGACCGAATTAAGGACCATACAAGATTGGATCGTAAAAAGGCAATTGTCTGGTATACCCGGTGTGGTTGAGGTGAACACCTGGGGCGGATTTCTAAAACAATACGAAGTTGCTATAAATACTCAAAAACTCAATGCTATGAATATCACAGCAAGTGATGTTTTTAAAGCTCTGGAAACTAACAATAGTGTATCGGGTGGCGGGTATATTGAAAAAGTAAATCAGGCATTCTTTATTCGCGGCGAAGGATTGATCTCATCACTTGAGGATATTAGAAATATTGTTATCACCACTAAAGGTGGATTGCCAATTTATATTAAAGATGTAGCTACAGTTGATTTTGGAACCGCAGTTCGTTTTGGTGCTATTACTGGTAATGGCGAAGGTGAGAAGGTATTGGGACAGGTAATGATGTTGAAAGATGCGAACTCTAAAAAAGTGATTGAAGCGGTAAAAGAACGCGTTGCCAAAATTTCAACTTCGTTACCAAAAGGCGTTTATATTAATCCGTTTTTAGAAAGAAGCGAGCTTATTGCAAAAACTACATTTACGGTAAGCGAGAACTTAATACTAGGGTGTTTAATTGTCATTTTTGTAGTCGTATTACTGCTTGGTAATTTTAGGTCAGGTTTAGTAGTCGCATCTGTAATTCCCCTGTGTTTGTTATTTGCATTATCGCTTATGTACATATTTGGGGTAGATGCTAATTTAATGAGCTTAGGTGCTATAGATTTCGGTATTATTATAGATGGTGCCGTAATTATTGTAGAATTTATAGCCTTTGAAATCACAAGAAAGCAACAGGAGATTAATAGTTTGCACAAAACAGAACAGCAGCAGCTAAAAGATGAAATCACTTTTGAAGGAGCATCTAAAATGATGAATTCTGCCATTTTCGGGCAGTTGATTATTTTAATTGTTTTTATTCCCATTCTATCTTTAAGCGGAGTAGAAGGTAAAATGTTCAAGCCTATGGCGTTGACTTTTAGTTTCGCATTAATTGGGGCAATGATTTTATGTTTTACTTATGTGCCTGTTGCAGCATCAATCTTTTTAAAACCATTAAAAGAGTCGGACAAAAATATATCTGTTCGTTTAATGAAATGGTTGAATAAGAAATATGAGCCTATTATAAACTGGGCATTACAAAGCAAGAAGGTTGTTCTGGGCATTGCGGCAATACTGCTAATTGGAGCAACAATTTTATATACGACTATGGGCGGCGAGTTTGTACCAACTTTAGATGAAGGTGATTTTGTTATTCAGCCCGTATTAAAAACAGGAACCTCATTAAGTAAAACTGTTGAAATTACGACTGAGATAGAGAAGATTTTACTAGATAATTTTCCAGAGGTTCAGCAGGTAGTCACTAGAATTGGAGCTGCCGAAGTACCAACCGACCCTATGTCTATGGAAGAAAGTGATGTCATCATAAAGTTGGCACCGAAAGGGGAGTGGACAAGTGCAAAATCTAAAGATGAGCTAGCCGATAAATTCAAAGAGGCATTAGCCATTATTCCGGGTATGGAAGTAGAGTTCACGCAGCCTATAGAGATGCGTTTTAATGAGTTGATTACAGGTGTTCGTGCAGATATTGCTATAAAAATTTTCGGTCCTGATTTAGATGTATTAGCTAAAAAAGGTAATGAAATCGGAGCATTGATTAAAGATGTTGAAGGCGCTGCAGATGTTAGTGTAGAGAAGATTGCAGGTTTGCCTGAAATGAGTGTTGATTATGACCGATCAAAAATTGCCCGCTTCGGATTAAATATTCAAGAACTGAACGATATGGTTTCTATGGGATTTGCCGGTAAGACTGCCGGTAATGTTTTTGAAGGAGAAAAGCGGTTCGATTTAGTCGTGAGATTAGATAAAGCAAAACGACAAGATATCAACGACCTTAAAAACCTGTATGTTGATTTGCCTGACGGAGGAAAGATTCCGTTAAGCGAGCTGGCAGATATCACGTATAAAAAAGGTGCTGCAAAAATATCAAGAGATGATACCAAGAGAAGAACAGTGGTAGGTGTAAATGTTCGTAATCGCGATTTACAATCTGTAGTAGATGATGTTCAAAAACTGATAAATGAAAATGTAAAATTACCAGCAGGGTATACCATTACCTATGGTGGTCAATTTGAAAATTTACAAAGTGCCCGAGACCGACTTTTAGTAGCGGTACCTATAGCACTTGTACTCATTTTTGTATTGCTATACTTCGCATTTAAGTCGGTAAAAGAAGCCCTAATGATTTACTCGGCAATTCCGCTAGCGGCAGTTGGTGGGGTATTGTTGTTATGGATGCGAGGTTTGCCTTTTAGTATTTCTGCAGGGGTAGGTTTCATAGCATTGTTCGGTATCGCAGTATTAAATGGCATTGTTTTGATTGAGCATTTCAAAGAGCTGAAAAAGTATTCTTTTGAGAGTTTAGACGATTTAATAAAACAAGGTACAAAAGACCGTTTACGAGCGGTATTATTAACAGCATCTGCTGCAGCACTTGGTTTCTTACCCATGGCAATATCTACAAATGCAGGGGCAGAAGTACAACGACCTTTAGCAACCGTAGTTATCGGTGGGCTGTTTACGGCAACCATATTGACCTTGGTAGTATTACCGGTGTTGTATTCCATTTTTGATAAACATGAAAATTCAAGAAAGCCAATTCCTAAAACCACTTTGCAAAATGGTATTGTGTTTATTGCATTGCTTGTATCTATCGGTGTAACGGCACAAGAATCAAAAAGTCAGAATCTTGATGAATTAATTCCTCTTGCTATTGAAAATAACATGGGGTTAAAAGCTGGTCGGTTAAAAGTTGATGAATCTGAAGCATTGATCAATAGCGCATTTATGTTCAATAAAACCCATGTGTATTATGAATATGATGAGAATAATCTTGCCATTAATGATTTACCACTAAAGGTATTTGGAGTTCAGCAAGATTTTCGTTTTCCCACTGCTTATTTTTCTGAAAAGAAGGTTAATAAGGTAAAGACTAGTTTGGTGCAAAGTGAATATGATATTCAGCGTAAGGCAATAACTAGAGATGTTACCAAAGGCTATTACGACTATCAAATTGCAAGAGAAAAAGTTAGAGTCTATAAAAGGCTAGATAGTTTGTATGCCAATTTTTCAAAGGTAGCAGCGAGAAGGTTTGAACTGGGGGAAACTAATTATTTAGAGAAAATAACCGCAGCTTCTAAGCAACGAAAAATCAATTTAGACTATCAACAAGCTATTCAACATGTTGCCGCGTCGTATGCCAATTTGTTGCAATTAATTCAGGCAAAAGATAGTTTGGTTATTTCCGAAGAAATGAACCTGAAAATTGACATTCAAGATGTAAATGTAGATGCTACGCCTGAGTCAGTATATTATGAGAATAACATGCAATTAATGGCTGCAGAGCGTAAACTAGAAAAACAGCAACTATTACCAGATATTAGTTTAGCTTATTTTCAAGGAACAAATTCAGAATTGAACGATAATCTTTTGGGTTATCAACTAGGGTTAAAGATTCCGCTATTATTTAGTGGTAACGCCTCTAGAATCAAGGCATCTAAAATTGCTAAGGAAAGAGCGGTAGCTGAGTCCGTCGCATATAAAATCCAGATAAAATCGAAGCAAGAAATCTTAAGGCAACAAATCGTACAGATTCAAAATTCATTGAATTATTATGAGAATGAAGGCGCTGAGCTATCCGATGAAATATTAAAAACGGCAAATATCAGTTTTAGAAATGGTGAAATTGATTTCTATCAATATATACAGAGTTTAGAAAGTGCCTATGATATAAAATTGGGCTATCTAGACAAGTTGAAAGAGTATAACCAAACAGCTACAGACATTAATTTCTTAACATTATAAATAGGGCATCATGCAAAAATATATATACAAAATAGTAACCCTTTTCATTCTCGGCATAATTTCAAGTTGTGGAGACAAGGCAATCAAATCAAATGAGAATGGCGCATCTGAAACACAAACAGATGATCGAATTCAAATTACGCAAGTACAATTCGACCAGAATAAAATGGAGATTGCTAGTATGACTGAGAGTGATTTTCCGGTAATGGTCACGACCTCTGGTATGATAGATGTGCCACCAGAAAATAGGGCAGTGGTAAGCGCAACAATGGGTGGTTATATTAAAACCACACCTTTATTAATAGGAGATAAAGTACGTAAAGGGCAGTTGTTGGTTACTATTGAGAATCCGGAGTTTGTTTCCTTACAACAACAATACATGGAGGTCAACGGGCAGTTGAGTTATTTGAAGTCAGAGTACGAACGTCAGCAAACAATGGTAGCGGAAAATATAACATCAACAAAAAGCTTTTTAAAAGCAGAGAGCGATTATAAAACAGGAATAGCAAAGTATAACGGACTACGAAAGCAACTAGGTATGTTGAATATATCACCAGAACAAGTAGAAAAAGGAAATATAAGTTCGGTAGCCTCAATTTATGCACCTATTGAAGGTAGTATTACAAGCGTAAACGTTTCGAAGGGTACCTATGTTTCTCCGGCAACTTCAATTATGGAGATTATTAATAATGATCACATTCACTTAGAACTTTCGGTTTTTGAAAAAGATATTATGAAAGTAAAAAAAGATCAGGAAGTCGTATTTAGAATACCAGAAGCTTCAAAAGAGGTGTACAAGGCAGAAGTCCATTTGGTAGGTACCTCAATAGGTGAAAATAGAACGATAAAGGTTCATGCACATATAGAAAATGAAGATGACGCTAACTTTCTAACTGGTATGTTCGTAGAGGCGAATATTATTACAGAAACATCGAAGCAAATGTCGCTGCCGTCTGATGCTATTGCAGTGGTTGAAAACGAATCGTTTGTACTGCTTTTAGAAGAGAAGAAAGGCGATACGTATTATTTTAAACAAGTACCTATTAAGACCTTAGGGAGTTATAAAAATAGGACTTCGGTCAGTATTTCATCAACTTTAAAGCAAGATGCACAATTTTTATCAAAAGGTGCGTTTAGCCTGATAGGGGAGTAGGTTAAAAAATATATGCCTTAAAAGAAAGTTATTGGTATAATAGTTGACTTAGTATGAGTTCGTTAAATGCAATAAATATGAAAAAATATATAGTATTACTGTTATTTGCAGTAGCAAGTGTGAGTTCAATAACAGCTCAAGAGTGGAATACAGATTTTATAACAGCAAAAAAGCTTGCTAAAACGAATAATTTACCAATTATACTTGTGTTTCAAGGTTCAGATTGGTGTGCACCTTGCATAAAATTAGACAGAGAAGTTTGGTCAACAGATGAATTTAAAGCCTATGCAAAAGAGCATTATGTTATGTTACAAGCAGATTTTCCTCGTAGAAAGAATAATGCATTACCAGAAGAGCAATTGAACAAGAATAAGGCACTGGCTGAAAGGTATAATAAACAGGGAATTTTTCCTTTTGTGGTGGTTATGAATGCCAATGGTGAGGTTTATGGTGAAACCAGTTACAAGAAATTGGAACCCAAAGACTATATCAAAGAATTAAATTCATTTAGAAAATAGATTGAAGAAACTAACTCTCATAATATTATTTTTTTCTATAGGTATACTGTATGCCCAAGAGCCCTATAAGCGAACCCTTAAATTAATGGGTAGCCGTTTTGATATTACCGTTGTAGCTAAAGATCCTGTCGAAGGCGATGAGTATATTGACATGGCAATCAGTGAAATAACAAGAATAGAAAAGCTGATTTCTTCTTGGGATCCAAACTCGCAGACATCAGAAATTAATAGAAATGCAGGTTTGAAGCCGGTAAAAGTAGATGCAGAATTATTCAATTTGATAAAAAGAGGAATAGGTATTTCTAAGCTAACTGATGGGGCTTTTGATATTAGTTATGCCTCGATGGATAAAATTTGGAAGTTTGATGGTAGCATGACAGTTATGCCTTCAGAAGATTCCATTAAAGCGTCTGTGGCTAAAGTAGGCTATCAGAATATAATTTTAGATAAAGAGAACCAAACTGTCTTTCTGAAGTTAGCCGGAATGAAAATCGGTTTCGGAGCCATAGGTAAAGGGTATGCTGCAGATAAGTCAAAAGATTTGTTGAAATCTAAAGGCGTGGTTGCAGGAATCATAAATGCATCTGGTGACATGAATACCTGGGGAAAACAGCCCGATGGTAAAGAGTGGAAGGTTGCCATTACCAACCCTATGGATAAAAACAAAGTCTTTGCGTTATTACCAATTACAAATGGGGCAGTGGTAACTTCAGGTAATTACGAGAAGTATGTGAATTTTAATGATGTAAGATATACCCATATAATTGACCCTCGAAGTGGATATCCGGCAACGGGTATTATTAGTGTTACCGTATTTGCTCCTAAAGCAGAATTAGCTGATGCGTTGGCAACATCGGTATTTGTTATGGGTATAGAAGTGGGCTTAAATCGTATCAATCAATTACCAAAAATAGAATGTATAATAATAGACGATAGAGGAAATATTATAACATCAAAGAATATAGAAATAGAGAAATCATGATGAAGAAGGTTTTAATTTTTGCCCTCATAGCAGCTTCTTTTAGCAGCTGTACGGTGTTGAAAGAGTACGAGAAAATTAATATTAATGATCCAGATATGGTTTTGCAAGATAAAAAAGCAGATCGCAACCTGACAACAATGCATTCGTATAGGGAAGCAGCTGTAGGTGCAAATGGAGGAAAAACTGGTGGTGGCTGTGGCTGTAATTAATTTAAGAGACAATCTTATACCGATGAAAAATAGTAAAACAATATTTTCAATCATAGCCTTTCTTATCTTTTCTATAAGTTACGCGCAACAAACTCAAGATTCTGTAAAGACCTACAAAAAGCGTGTATTAGAAACTACCGAAGTAGATTTCTTGACAAGTTATTATTCGCAAGATGGTGACAATGCTGCGGTAAGTGGCGGTTTAGGAACAGAAGACCTAACAGATTTTACAGGCACATTTGTGGTGTCAATACCATTGAATGATGATGATGTTCTAACCATAGATGCAGGCGTTTCGGCATATACATCGGCTTCTTCAAGTAATGTAGACCCTTTCGATAGTGGTCAACCAGCTGATCCGTTTGTAGCAAGTTCTGGTGCTTCAAGTTCTGATGTATGGTCAAATCTTACAGGTTCGTATAGCCATAGTTCAGATGATAGAAACACAATCGTGTCAGGTAAACTATCGGTCTCTTCAGAATATGATTATTTCTCTTTAGGTTTCGGTGGTGGATTAACGAAGCTATTCAATGAGAAAAATACTGAGGTCAGTATAAATGCCAATGTTTATTTAGATAAATGGAATGCCATATATCCATCAGAACTCAGACCTTTCGCAAGTGGAGCAAATGGTTTAGCTAATGGTCTTTTTACTAATAATACAATAACAGGCAATACGAACTATGCCCCAATATTCAATGAGTTTTCTGATGAATCAAGAAATTCTTATTCCGTCGCATTCGGATTTTCTCAAATCCTAAGTAAAAATTTACAAGGATCTTTGGCGTTAGATTTTGTACAACAGCAAGGATTGCTATCTACTCCGTTTCAACGTGTTTATTTTAGCGATGTCGCAGACTCTTTTATAGATAATTTTCAACTGGCAGATGCCATAGAACAGTTACCAGATAGTCGATTTAAGGTGGCTGCCGGCGGTCGTTTAAACTGGTATATTAATGAAACGTTTGTAGTAAGAACCTTCTATCGTTATTATTACGATGATTGGGGTATCAACTCACATACGGCAAGTGTAGAGGTGCCTATTAAGCTTACCGATAAGTTTACAGTTTATCCATCGTATAGATATTATCAGCAATCGGCAGCAGACTATTTCTATGGTTATGAAGAAGCACTTTCTACAGATACCTTTTATACGTCAGATTATGATTTGTCGAAATACTCGGCAAACCAATTTGGGATGGGAGTTTCTTATACAGATATTTTTACAAAGATGCATATCTGGAAACTCGGACTTAAAAGTATTGATTTAAAGTTCTATAAATATGATAGAGATACTACCTTTAGTTCTAGTATCGTAACCGCAGGGTTTAAGTTTGTGATGGATTAAAACTAACGATTAAAAAGAAATGAAAAGCAGGTCTATAGACCTGCTTTTTGCATTTAGATAATAGGTTTAATTTTTGAGTTGTTCAGAAATAACCAAAAGAAATAGTTAACTTTTCAAGCATATTAAGCAGTAATAAAATTTGATTTTGATGGAGTTGAGAAAAGAATATGACCTTATTTGTGTGGGTGCGGGTATCATGAGTGCTACATTAGGTTTATTGGTAAAACAATTAAAGCCAGATCTTAATGTGCTGATCGTTGAACGATTAGATAAAGTAGCACAAGAAAGTTCTGCAGCTTGGAACAATGCAGGTACAGGTCATTCTGCATTATGTGAATTGAATTATACGCCAGAAGATGAAGATGGTCATGTGAACATAAAAAAGGCGATAGACATTTGTACGCAATTTGAAACCTCTAAACAATATTGGTCTTTCTTAGTGGCTGAAGGACTTATTAAAAATCCAAAATCATTTATTACTCCGGTGCCACATCACAGTTGGGTAAAAGGACCAGAGAATGCAGATTACCTTGAAAATCGGTATAAAGCTTTTAAAGAGCATTTTATGTTTGATACCATAGAGTTTACCAGAGCGGCAGATAAAATGAAGGAGTGGTTTCCGTTAATGATGCATGGCAGAACTGCAGATGAGGTTATGGCTGCTTCTAGAATTGATAGGGGAACAGAAATGAATTATGGTTCGCTAACCGAGCAATTGTTCGATATTCTAGAAAAGGAGTATGATACTAAGGTGTTGTTCAATACCGAAGTAGAAGATATTGATCCTGATCATGATGTAGAGTGGTTGGTGAAAATGGAAAATCTAAACACAGGTGTTAAGAATACTGTAGATGCCGAACATGTATTCATTGGCGCCGGTGGTGGTAGCTTGTTATTATTACAAAAAGTAGAGATTGATGAAAAGGATGGTTATGGTGGTTTCCCGGTTAGTGGGGAGTGGCTAGTATGTAAGAATCCAGATATAATTAATCAGCATAATGCTAAGGTTTATAGCAAAGCAGGTATTGGTGACCCACCAATGTCGGTACCACATTTAGATACAAGATTTATCAACGGAAAAAGAGAATTATTATTCGGTCCGTTTGCAGGGTTTAGTCCAAAGTTTTTAAAAGAAGGCTCGAATTTAGATTTATTAAAATCCATCAATTTTGATAATATACCTTCTATGTGGGGTGTGTTTTGGCACAATTTACCGCTAACGAAATATTTGGTAGAACAAGTAACCATGAGTTTTGAAGATAGAATGGATTCGTTAAGGGCGTTTGTGAGAGATGCCAAAAGCGAAGATTGGGAGATATTGGTTGCTGGTCAACGGGTGCAAACAATTAAAAAGGATGAATTTGAAGGTGGTTCGTTAGAATTTGGTACACAGCTAGTAAGTAGTAAAGATGGTAGAATTACCTGTTTATTAGGTGCGTCGCCTGGTGCATCTACATCGGTAAAGATTATGTTAGACGTACTAGAAAAAGCATTTCCAGAATTAACATCATCTGAAAAAGGAAAAGAACAGTTGAATAGAATGGTGCCTTTTTATAAAAAAGAAGTGACCAAAGATTTGTTTGATAAAGAACTCACGCGAGTAACCAAAGTTTTAGAGTTATAAACAGCCATTCTTATTTAAGATAGTTTTATGCTTAATAGCACTAAATCACCACAATAAAAAGACGGTACTTACATTATGTTTAATTATTAGGCTAGTAATACCCACTTCATGCGATTTAAATATTTCTTTGCAATTTTATTTTTTGCTACTAGTGCTACTCAAGCACAATTGAGCGATTTGGCTAGGTTAGATTTTACATTTATACCTAACAAAGGCTCAGATGTTGAATATACACGGTCAAGATTTCTTATAAATTACCCGGTTAAGCTTAAGAAAGAAGGTGAATACCTACTCTTAGGAATAGATTATAGTAATATACATCTACGTTTTAAAAGAGATGAGCTACCGTTCGATAGAAATTTATTGAACGATTTCAAATTATTGGATTTTACCATTGGGTATACGAAACCGCTAAAAAATGGTTGGCGCTTAGGTGTTCGTTTTCAACCAGGAATCAGTACTAACCTTACTGCTAAAAGTTTAAATGCCAATGATTTAGTTTTTTCAGGAGATGTTGTATTTATAAAAAATTTTGAAACTGATATAGATAAGCCATCTCGTTTAATTGTTGGATTATCTTATTCTCAAAATAGAGGATATGTTTTCCCGTTACCTTTTATAAGTTATTATAAAAAATTCAGTCCAGATTGGTCTTATAATATTGGTATTCCAAGAACCAATTTACAATATCACTTATCAGAAAATCACCGTTTTAAATTATTTGGTCAATTAGACGGTTTTACATCTAACATACAAAATGGAGCATTGGTTAATGGTACCGATACTGCTGAAATTATAAATATGTCTTTGATTAATGGTGGTTTACAATACGAGTATCACTTTACAGACCATTTACAATTAGATGTACGTGCAGCCTATAATTTCAGCTTAAATAACAAGCTTAAAGACGGTAGTAACAACACATTGTTTACTATAGATAATGATTCTAGAAGTTATTTTAGAGCAGTGCTCAGGTTCAAGATATAATTAACTAATACAAATTAAAAACGCCAAAATATTAGATTTCGGCGTTTTCGATTTACAATAGCATAAGGGCATTATCCAATTACCGATTTTTCAGTAATAAATGGTTGATTGTAATGTCTTTGACCGGTTGCTTTGTAAAGTGCATTTGCCAAAGCTCCGATTATAGGCGGCAATGAAGGCTCTCCTAACCCAGTTGGGTCTATACCATTGTCCACAAAAAAGCTTTCAATTTCTTTCGGTGCTTCTTTATGTCGTATTAAGCGATAGGTATCAAAATTCTTATGTTGAGGTTTACCATCTTCAAAAGTCATTTCACTGTAGGTAGCATGACCGATGCCATCAATGATTCCTCCTTCAATTTGGTTTTTAGCTGCCATAGGGTTAATTACGATTCCGCAATCTACGGCACACCATACTTTAGTGACCTTTGGTGATTTTGTATCGGTAGATAGGTCTAAAACTTGCGCCACATAAGAGTTATGGCAGTAATATGCCGAAACACCTCTTGCGGTTCCGTTTTTCTGACTCCCGTCCCAACCCGCTTTTTCTCTCACTAATTTAAGAACACCTGCATAACGAACAGGGTCGTAGTCATTGCTTTCTGGTTCACCAACTGGGTTTTTAATAACTCTGTCAAATAACTCCAATCTAAATTCAATTGGGTCTTTACCAGCAGCTTCGGCAACTTCATCTAAAAAAGCTTGTTCTGCACCGGCAACAAAGTTAGAACGTGGTGCACGCCATGCTCCTGTAGTAACATTAGTTTCTAAACTGAACTTTTCAGCCATATAGTTATCAACGGCACCTGCCGGAAATCTATTTTCAAAAAGTAAATCATCATTAGATCCAGCACCTTTAACGTGCCATGCAATTAGAGTACCATCTTTATCAAGACCAGCTTTATATTTCACTTTATATGTTGGGCGGTACGTACCTTGGGTCATATCATCTTCACGAGTATACACCAATTTTATAGGTGCTTGCATGTGTTGAGAAATCACTGCGGCTTCCACACCGAAAGTTCCATACAGTCGACGGCCAAACCCACCACCCATACGGCTCATTTTAATATCAATTTTTTCAACAGGCATGCCTAATCGAGATGCCAGTGTCTTTTCTAAAAACTCAGGAGTTTGTATTGGTCCGTTGAATAAAGCTCTTTCTGCAGTAACATCTGCGTAGAAGTTCATCGGTTCCATCGTATTATGCGCTAAAAAAGGAGCACTATAAGTACGTTCTATAATTTTATCTGCTTTTTTGAATGCACTAGCTACATTACCATCGTTACGTGCTGGTTGTTTAGAAGAAGTATTCAATAATTTAGCCAATGCTTCATCATGTCCTTTGGTACTTTCTAAAGACGAAGATTCTTCCCATTCTACATTCAATGCCTTTTTAGCCTGCATACATTGCCAAGTAGATTCGCCAACAATGGCAACAAGTTTATCTATACCACCAGCATCAGACCATTGTTTTTCCGTATCATCTTTATAAACATCAATAGGGAAAACATCTTTAATACCTGGCATGGATTTAACGGCATCGGCATTCATCGATTTATACGTCATACCAAACGCAGGTGGGTGCACGATCATGGCGATCATCATACCTTCTTCTTGAATATCAATACCGAATAAAGGCTTTCCGGTTATAATATTTGGACCGTCTACATTTCTTCTATCCGTTCCAATAATATCAAAATCATTTGTTTCTTTAAGTTTCACCTCTTCAGGTACAGGCATCGTTGCTGCTTTTGAAGCCATATCGCCAAATCCGGCTGAGTTATTTGATGCGGCGTGACTTATAACACCGGCATCAACCGTAATTTCAGATGCATCAACCTGCCAAGCATCTGCAGCTGCGGCAACTAACATGTGTCTAGCAGTAGCACCTGCCATTCTTAATCCAGACCAACCAACTCGAATAGATTGACTACCACCTGCCAGTTGTCTTTGAAAAATATCGGTATTTAGAGGAGCTTGTTCAACGATTACATTTTTCCAATCTACACCAAGTTCATCTGCCACGATCATGGGCATAGAGGTCTTTACATTCTGTCCTATTTCTGGGTTAGGTGACATAATAGTTACCATACCGTTATCGCCAATTTTAAGAAAACTATTAATATCGAACCATTCTTTTGGTATGTTACTAACTTGCTCAGGGGTTGGTTTACATGATGCTAACCAACTGAATCCTAAAATCATACCGCCACCGGCAAGCGAACCGCTTTTTAAGAAAGAACGTCTGTTATATGTTGTTTTAATAAGTGTCATTTGTATTTTTTTTGAAGGTTAAAATCCCAAAATTGTGGGCTTATAATTACGCGTTAGATATACTCGAAGCATTTTTAATTGCTTTCTTAATTCGCGTATAAGTACCACAACGACAGATATTACCGTTCATAGCATCTTCAATTTCAGTATCAGTAGGATTAGGATTTCGTTTTAAAAATGCACTAGCATTCATAATTTGACCTGCCTGGCAATATCCACATTGGTATACATCTTCTTCTAACCAAGCCTTTTGAACCGGATGATCTCCGTTTTCAGAAAGTCCCTCAATAGTTGTTATTGATTGTTCACCAACCGCAGAAACTGGTAGTTGGCAAGAACGTACTGCATTATCGCCCAAGTGAACGGTACATGCTCCACATTGTGCAATACCACAACCAAATTTTGTGCCTACCAAATTTAAATGATCTCGTAATACCCAAAGCATTGGTGTAGTGGGATCTACATCTACTTCTTGAGTTTTTCCATTAACTTTTAAACTGAAATTTGCCATTCGTTTTTCCTATTTGTTTGAGTCCCATGAAATTAGGTATTTTTTTGGATAAATGAATGTGATTTAAGAACAAATAATCTTAAAGTTTTATTTGATTACTAAAAGGTGTTGCGATATAAAATTTGTTTTAAATAAGAACAATCGTCCGCCTGAAAAGTTTTTTGTATGCAAGTAAAAAATGTCGTTTTCGATTTTCTTTTTTGACTTAAAACCGAAAGAGTTATTTAATTATTGAATAGTGATATTTAAACATTATCTATCCAAGTATTTTTATCGTAGTGAACAATCCATGCTTTCTTTTTGGATATTAATCGATTGAATATGATTACTCAAAATATAGCACATACAATTTCAGAATCTATAGTTGATACCGTTGGTAACACACCTTTGGTAAAACTGAACAATATTAATAGGCAATCAAATTTCAATTTATTCGGAAAGTTAGAAGCCGCAAACCCTGCCGGAAGTATTAAGGATCGAACTTCTCTTTTTATTTTACAACAAGCACTCGCAGATGGTAGAATTAAAAAAGGAGATACGGTCATAGAATCTAGCTCTGGTAATATGGCTGTAGGATTGGCTCAGGCATGTTTATACTATGGCCTTAAGTTGATAGTTGTGGTAGATCCTAAATTAAATTCGCACACCGAAAAAATTTTAAATACATATGGAGCTCGTATTGAAAAAGTTATTAAGCCGAAAGATGATGGTGGATTTCTTGCAGCGAGGTTAGAGCGTGTTCAACATTTATTGAAGAGTATACCAAATAGTTTTTGGTCGAACCAATATGGCAATCAAGATAACCCATTAACGCATCATCATACCATGTCGGAAATGATGGATTCTTTAGAAGGAAAATTGGATTATCTATTTGTGGCAACCAGTACCTGCGGAACATTAATGGGTTGTGCCGATTATATTTATGAAAACAATCTTGACACTAAAATTATCGCTGTAGATGCTGTAGGTAGCGTTCTTTTCGGTGGTCCGCCATTGAAAAGATTAATTCCTGGTCATGGGGCTGGTGTACCGTCACAATTTTTAGATACCAATAGAATTCACGACCATATATATGTTGATGATGTCGACTGTGCTAGAGGATGTTGGTCATTATTAGAAAACGAATCTATTTTATGTGGTGGTTCTTCTGGCGGTATGATTAGTGCAGTAAAAAAATATAGTAAGCATATAGAGGAAGGTAGTAATTGTGCTCTATTCTTATGTGATCGCGGTGAACGTTATTTAGACACTATTTACAATAAAGAATGGTTGTTGCAAGAATTACCGGAAAGTAGAAACGCTTTTACTCCGTTAGGAGGATGGCAGGTAGCTTAATCTATGAATGATAACAAAAAATATAAGATAGGTATTATAGGTTTCGGACCTAAAGGGTTTTACGGTTTTGAAAGATTGATAGCTTACTTGATGGAAGCTAAAATTTCAAAAATGATAGAAGTTCATATTTTTAACAACACAGCTTTTTTGGCATCTGGCGATGTATACAGAACAGATCAGCCAGAGTATTTAATTATGAACTATGCCAATCGTAATATCAATAGTTGGGTATTAAAACAGCCTTTTTCAAATGCTAGTTCTACACCCGACTTTGTAACATGGTTGACGGCAAAGGGTCACACCAATGCGGCTCCGGGGAAATATGCGCCTAGAGCTTTAGTAGGTAGCTATTTGGCAGATTGTTATCAATTGGTATTAGAACAATTACCAACGAATGTAAAGGTGTTTACCCATATTGGTAAGGTTACCGATATGATAAAACAAAACGAAAATTATCAAGTATTTTATACGGATAGAGAAAGCGGGGAGCAAGATGTTGTTGCTTGTAACAATGCTTTATTTACCACCGGTCACCATTCCTTTAAAGCTCATAAACCTGAAAGCGAAATTTCAGATACTAAGATTGATTTTATTTATCCGACGAATGAAAAATTAAGTCCGGTTACACCTCAATCACTTGTTGCTATAAAAGGATTCGGTCTAACCGCAATAGATGCAATTTTAGCTTTAACAGAGGGTAGAGGAGGTACATTTAAAAAGAATGATAAAGGAATTTTAAAATATATCCCGTCAGAAAAAGAGCCTTATAAAATATATCCCTTTTCAAGAACGGGTTTGCCTATGGTACCTAGAAATAGTTCACCAACTTCAGAAACAACCCTTCAATTCTTTACAGAAGAAGCCGTTCAAAACTTGAAAGCGAATACACCTATAAGTTTTAATAGCTCCCTTTTACCATTGATACAAAAGGAGTTTTACTATGCATTTTATAGTATTTTGTTCAAAAACCAAGGACATCAATTTTACTATGATGATGACTTTACGGTGATGCAAAATCAGGTTCAATATTTTCACGAAGATTACCCTGAGAGTCCGGTTTTTAATTGGGAAACTATTGTTAATCCGTTTAAAGACGAGCCTATTTTATCCACAGTAGTACTACAAGTTTACGTCGAGTTTTTAATTGATGAAGCAAAATTGGGTGAAGATAAAAGTCCGTTTATGGCAGCAGTCGCTACATGGCGAAAAATTAGTCCTATTTACAATGAACTCTATAGTTTTGGAGGCTTAGATGCAGAATCGCACAAGGAATTCGATGCCTATTATTTCGGACTCTTCAATAGATTGTCTTACGGACCACCAGTTAAGAATATGCAAAAAATGTTGGCGTTGTGCAAAGCGGGAATTTTAGATTTTTCGTATGCAAAATCAGCAAGTATTCCGCAAAATAACGAGAACGATAATTTTACTTTACAGGTTGAAAACGGGCAAGCAACTGAAGTCAACTATTTGATAAATGCCACTATAGCAAGAGCAAAGGAAGGTGGTTTTAAAAACGAACTATATCAAAACTTAAAGAAAAACGGAATCATACGTGAGTTCGAGAATATGAACTATATACCAGGTTGTTTAGAAATAAATGACAAGGGAAATCCGGTTTCAGAAACAGGAATCGTGAATAACGATATTACTTTTTATGGTACACCAACAGAAGGTATTACCTGCGATAATGACACCTTATCAAGAACTAGAAATGATTTTGCCACAGACTGGGCAAAAGAAACGTGCACTGCAATTTTAAAAAGAGATGGAAGAACAGAAACTTATACTAGAACAGAAAATGTACTATAAAGGAAAACCTAAGAATGAATTAACACCGATTACCTCGAATTGGATGCATGAACTTTTCAATGATCAATCAGTGGTAAGAGGTTTAGTTGAACGTTATGGTTCGCCAATAAACATACATCATTTGCCATCTTTCAATCAAAATTGCGAAAGCTACAAGCAGGTTTTTGAATCGTACGGATTAAAATATAGAATCTTTTACGCTAGAAAAGCGAATAAATCTAAAGGTTTGGTAAAGCAGGCATTTGCGTCGGGTATAGGTGTAGATACAGCAAGTTTTAAAGAATTGGAACAATCTTTATCATTAGGCGGAAATAGTGAAAACTTAGTATTGACAGCGGCTATAAAAACCGAGGCACAAATTGAATTGGCAATACAAACGGGAGTACCTATAATTTTAGATAATGAAGATGAGTGTAGGTTAACCCAAGCTGTAGCTACAAGAATAGGCAAAAAAGCAAGCGTAGGTTTTCGCATAAGTGGGTTTACGGTCAATGATGAAAAACTATACAGTCGATTTGGTTTTGATGTAGATGAAGTAGTTGATTTTATTGGTTCTTATGTAGGCGAGGATAAAACGTTCGATTTATTGGAAGTAACGGGACTTCATTTTCATTTAGATAGTTATTCTACCCATCAGCGAAGTGTAAGTTTAATAGCTAGTATCAATATAATTTCGACTTTAAAAGAAAAAGAATATCCGGTTTCATTCATTGATATAGGTGGTGGAATCTTAATGAACTATTTAGAGGATGAAAAAGAATGGACGAGTTTCAATAAGAATTTAAAAGAAGGGGTTTTAAGTCAGCATAATGACATTACTTTCAATGATAATGGATTAGGTTTTAGATTAGAAGATGGTGAATTGAGAGGGAAACTGAATACCTATCCGTATTTCAATAAAATAAATAAAGGTAGTTTTATTAGAGAAGTGCTAGAATATATGGATGATGCATCCGGATTGTCAGTTGCTTCGTTATTGCTTCAAAATGAGATTGAAATCCGCATTGAACCAGGTCGATCTTTATTGGACCAAGTAGGTATGACGGTTGCGAAAGTCATCCACCGAAAAAAAGATGCCAAAAATCAATGGTTGGTTGGCTTAGAAATGAATATGAGTCAGATGATGAGTTCTAGCGCAGATTTTCTATTAGATCCATATATGCTTTATGCTAAAGAAGTAAAGGAAGATGAATCTGTTGATGTATTTTTTACTGGAGCTTATTGTTTAGAAAGAGATGTGTTGTTAAAACGAAAAATCACCCTACCAAGGTTACCAGAAATAGGGGAGTATGTAGCTTTTGTAAATACAGCAGGTTATATGATGCACTTTTTTGAAACCGAAGCACATCTTTTTGAACTATCGACGAATTTAATCTTTACGGGTTCTAACGAAAAGCTGTCATTTTTTCAATTTATTGATGATAAAAAGATAGTGGTAGAATAAATCGAAATAGCATTTCGAAATGCATCAATAACTGTATTTTTTAAGGTAATGGAGATTTAGACTATTGGGTAAATTGTATAAAAACAATATATCATGAAAATACAAGCATATTTAGCCTTCAACGGTAACTGTCAAGAAGCTTTAAACTTTTACGCAAATCTGTTCAACGCAGAAATAAAAAACAAACAAACGTACGAGGATAAGAAAATTGATGTTCCGTCCTCATTCCGTCAAAAATTACAACACGCAGAGTTAAAAGGTAAGGGCGTACACTTTATGGCATACGATGCCTCACCCGATACGCCATTGAACAATGGTAACCAGATTAACATGAGTGTTGATACAAATGATTTGGATGAAGGAAAACAACTATTCAAAGATTTATCGAGTGGGGGACAAGTACATCACGAGTTTAGAGAACGAGAATGGGGACATTTTGGTAGATGCACAGATCGCTTCGGAATCGGGTGGATGGTAAACGTAGATAAGTAAACCATTTACAAATAAGCCTTTAAGGTAATTATAAAAACTAAGTAAGAATTATCGAGATGAACCAAAAATAGAGGTTTGTCTCGATTGTTATATAAAAAGAAAATTATGGATATTATTTATGAATATGACGGCGTAACCGCTAGTCAAAGATTAGAGAATTTTGCAGAAGAGAAGTTGAATAAGCTTCATAAGAAGTTTGATGATATTATTAGAGCAGACGTATTTTTGAAACAAGAAAATACATCATCCGTCGAAACAGGCATGATTTGTAACATACGTTTGAGTCTACCAGGACCGCGAATTTTTGCAGAAGCTAGTAATCAAAATTTCGAAGAATCTGTTGTTGAGTCAGTTAGTGAATTAGAACGTCAGCTTAAAAAACGGAAAGACAAACTAAAAACGTATTAAAGAGCACAAAAAAATCCCTTGCAATTGCAAGGGATTTTTGTTTAGTGAGAGATTAGATTATCTGTAATTTTCTAGAATTTCAGTAGTCTCCAAATCATTTTGTAAACGTTCTTTTTGTGCTCTTATGATTTCTTTTAAGCGGTGTGGCATCATAACTTCTGCTAGTGCATTATCATAATCACTAATGGCCGCTTTATCACCTCTTACAGCTTCTTCTAACATTGCTTCGTCATTATCTTCTGCGAAAAATGCTTTTACATCCATCCAAGTTCTATGTAATGTACCAGCTGCACTACCTTCAATTTGCACATTTCCTAAATCTAGTTCTGGTACCGATGCTCTAATTTCTTTTAAAAATTGCATGCGGTCAATAACTTTTGTCTCGAAATAATTTTTAATTCCTACTTCTTTAGAATTTTCTGATGCTTTTTCAAATCCTTTAATGGCATCTTCATTTTTACTTACCAAATCTTTTAAATGGTCTTCAATTTTTGCTATATCAGTATTCATATTTTAAATTTTATAAGGCTGTAACTCCTTTGATTAAATAAATTTTCTATTACCAAGATACAGGCATTACACGAGTAAGCTTAGCTATAAAAAATAGTTGTTTTGCTCTATTCAATAATTTGTAAATTACCGTAAACACTAGCCTTTATCGAAGTTTTAAGTGCATATTTTCAACGGATAGAGTTAAGGGTAGTAGTGGCTAACAAGTACTTTAGACCCGGACAATAAAAATAAAATTATGGGATTATCACCACTATTCGGAGTAGCGAAATTGTTAGTAAGAAGTAGAAAATTAAAAATGGCAGCTGTAGGCCTACAATTGGCATATTTAGGTTACACCTATATATCTGATAAGAGAAAAAATAAACAGGTTTCGAAATAAGACATATATTTTCGTATTTAATTGATAATAAGAGATTTACGTATATTTTTCGATGGTTTAGTTTATCAAATTTTAAAAAACCTATGAATTTTTATTAATAATCAATTGGATGAGTTGCAAGACCTTTGGAGTATTAATCCCCAAAATCTAGTAACATGAACAATTCAATTAAAATGAGCCTTTTGTTTGCTTGTATGGCAACCATGGGTTACGGCCAAGATTTGGCCTACAATGACAGCGGTGCCAGTTTTCAACAAAGAAAGGTTACCGAAGTATCTAACCGCGCAGAAAATTATAACAAGTTAAAAACACTTGGTTTTACCGATGCAGAAATCTTTGAAGATTTAGGTAACGCCAATTTCCTGACCAAAAAATATGCAAATGCATTATACTGGTATGGTAGACTAATGGAAATTTCTGCTGATGGGACTTTAAAAAGAAGCTATCAGAAAAGATTTGACCATGCCGTTTCTCAATTAGGTAAAGAAGTTCAGAATGAATTAGCAGATGAAAACTGGACAGAGTTGGTAAAAGATGATTATAAAATGACTCGCGCAGTTGTGCCATCTCGCCTTACCTCTAATAATAGAAGAAATTTTTTGCCTTGGGATAATCAAGAGACAACTAAAGAGTTTGCTTCAAACAATGCAGCTCCGGTTAAAACTACTGGTGAATACGCTCCGCCAGTAGCCCTAACAAATGGTGGTAATACTGCTTACTACAGCAAAATAACATACCAAAAACCTACAACCGGTATGTTCTCAAAAAAGAGAGAAATACACAAAATTTACAAAGCCGATAAAGTTGGCGGTGAATGGAAAAAAATTACCGAAGTGGCTGTATGCCCTGGTGATTACTCTGCTAAGCATCCGGCGATTTCACCAGACGGTAGTCGTTTGTTCTTCGCATCTAATATGCCAGGTACTTTTGGCGAGTTTGATATATACGTAGCAACAATTCAAAAAAACGGAATGTTGGGTCAGGCGAAAAACTTGGGTTCAAAAGTAAATACAGCGAAGAATGACGTTCTCCCTAATCCTGTTTCAAATGGTAGTTTGGTATTCGCATCAGACGGTAGAGAAGGTTATGGTGGCTTAGATGTATATATGGTAGAAGTTGGTCAGCGTAGTGTTGGTCTAGCTGTAAACATGGGTAACACTATCAATAGTTCTTATGACGAGTACTCAGTAAATCTTTTGCAAAGCGATGGTTCTGGTTATGTAGTGTCTAATAGAATGGCACAAGGCAAGCATACTCAAAATGTAGCTTTCAATTTAAGTGATAAGCCTATAAATGATAAAGATAGAGATGATCGCTTCTTAGAAGCCTTTAACTCAGATAGACGAACGCAATATTCAAGTTCTGTATTCGAAGATGAATAACCACCCATTATTCATTTCCCCCAATTCATTTGACAAATTCAATTTTAATCGTAAAAATCAATCGTTATGGAAAGTCCGTATAAAATCAATAGTTTTCTTATTGCTTTATTCTTATTGGCTCTTGTCCAAACAGTAAAAGGTCAAGAAACCAATGCAAACTTAGGATCAAGTAGTACATACCACAACCAATTATTCTTCAACAGGTTTTTTATAAACCCAACGTTCTCTTTGGTACGTGAGAATAAATCATATTTAAACATTTTACATAGAAATCAATATGCAACCTTCGATGATAATAGCCAAAACTATTTTCTAGGGTTTAGCAACAAATTAAATGACCATACTGCAGTAGGTATTGGTGTTTACAGCCAATGGTCTGGTGTTGTGCAAGAATTCGGTTTCAATGCCAACTACGCATCGGCAGTACGATTAGGAGAGAAATCTGTTTTAACCTTTGGTACGAACGTAACTTATTTTAATCAAGGTTTAGATAAAAATAGAATTGTCGTTGGTGAAGAAGACCCCCAATTGGCAGATGCAAGAAAAGAAAGTAAAATTGCCATACAACCAGGTATGAACTTGTCATTAGGTAAGTTCGATTTCGGATTCTATGCAGAAGACCTTTTTAAATACAATCAAACAACGAACGAATTTTTAACCGAATTGTCTACAAAGAGTGTAAAGGCTTCGGTACAATATACACACTCATTTGAACATTCAAGAGGACTTTTTACAGATGCTCGTTTAATGCCAATGGCGCAAGTGGGTCAGAACTACGATGGTAGCCTGTATTACTTTGGGTCGTTATTATTAGACATGCCAAATTATGGTTGGTTACAAACAACGGTAGATGAAGAGTATGGAGTAGCGGCAGGTGTTGGTTTTAACTTAAGTGATAAAATGTCTTTAGGGTATTTAATGGAGAAAGATTTATCTAGTGAAGATGCCAATTTAGGATGGAATCATGAAATCACTTTAGCATATAAATTTAAAGATGATGATTTGGCGATATCAGTTGCAGATAATTCATCAGACAATCAAATAGATAACATAGTGCGTAATTACGAAGAGCAGATAGCTCATTTAATCGAAGAAAGAGATAGCGCTAGAAAATCGGGTCGTAAGAGACAAGATGCAAATTCTAGTTCAGCTTCAGCAGTTTCAGAAAGTAGTTTAGCCTATGAGAACAAAATTATTTTAGATGAGTTGATTTTACGTCAAGACTCAATAGAAATTGAACGTATCGCAGCATTTGAAGAACGATTTGAATTGATTGTTAGAATGTTACGTAATGATATTGATACGACGATCAAGAGCTCTTTACAAGACTTTAGTGTAGAAGAAAATACCTCTTATGCGTCAAGTGATATAAATAGTGATGCTATTGACTTTGTAACAGAACCTGCAGATGCTTTTGCTGCCGCAACTACAACAGCAACAGTGGCAACCACAACTTCTTCAAGAAGAGCCAATTTTAAAGAATTTCCGTCTACAAGAGATAATTTTAAAGAGTTACCGGTGAAAATGATGGTAGATGCTAATGTTATCGATATGAAATCTGGTTACTATGTAATTGCAAATGTATACAGCCAAACAAAGTATATGAATGCATTTATGAAAGATTTACGTGAGAAAGGATTAGATCCTAAACAATTTTACAACAAAGAAAACGGTCTGTATTATGTGTACTTAGCAGATTACGATTATAAGAACGATGCACAAATGGCAGCAAGTACAGATTTAAATGGAAAATACAATCAAGAGAAATGGATCATGCAAGTAAGCGAAACAACGGCTACTGCATCTAATACTTTTGAAGATGATGATATAAGTAGAGAGTAATATTTTAAAATCTATAAACCGTTACGGTTATATGGTTGATTTGAATTGTCAATAAAAGGAGGGGTTGTTGTCCGGGGGGATAACTGGGTCCCCTCCTTTATTTTATTATTTTTAGAAGGTTCTTCTGGGTTTAACTTAAGGTTTACTATCGATGAGTAACCTTTTTATGTTGTTAAATGGTGCATTTGAACGAAAATTCTTATGTTTTCAACGGGTATATTGTATTAATATATATATTTCAATCATCAATAAGATTCAAACCCAATTGTATAACCCCAAATCCCCCCACAAACATGAAAGAATTTATCCTACTAAATTCCGGTTTTAAAACACATTTTTTTCTTCACAAGATTTCTATCATTTTAGAACTCCGAAATCTCATTAATCCAAAGTTTGGCAAACGCCTCAGTTTTCAGAATTGACTCACAAGCGGTAATCCGTTTTTTGATTTAATTTTTACTAAACAATTACGATGACAATCTAAATATTTTGATTGTTCTTCCGGGCATCCTTTGTCATTATATATGTAAAAGTGAACGTATAGCATACACTATGAGTTCATAATACATATCTATTGTTTAGTTATTCAATCCTTGTAAAAGTTGATTGAAATTACTCAAAACTAACTGTAGTTATTGTTCTTTTTTAGAATGATACCTTCAAAAACAATGGAGATTATGAAAAATTCAAGCACTAGAATAATAGTATTAGAAAAAGATACCTCATTACATTCAGTTTATAAAAATCACTTCTTAGAAATGGAAGGTTACGAAGTCGTCGGCAGCTATACATCTGCCAAAGACGCCATCAAAGATTACAAGTTTACCAAGCCTCATATTGTACTTTCAGAAATTGAATTGGATGATATGAATGGGGTAGATGCCATTAAACTTTTCAAGAAAAAAGACTGGGAAGTAAAAATCATCATGTTCAGTCAAATCAATGATTTTGACATTATTAAAAATGCATTCAAGAAAGGAGCAAACGGTTATTTGACAAAACCATTGACCTTAGATAAATTGGAACATGCATTGCGTAGTATAGAAACAGAAGGTGCCGCTATGAGCAATGATATCGTAAAGAAAATCATTAGCAATTTTCATAGAAAGACTTTTGCGTTTTTCTCAGAAAGAGAGAACCAAATTGTCGACTTTTTATGTCAAGGGGCAACCTATAAAATGATTGCTAAAAAGTTGTTTGTAACGCCTAGTGCAGTAAATTTTCATATTCAGAATATCTATTTAAAGTTAGATGTAAACTCAAAATCAGAGGCACTTTCAAAGTTGGAACAATTACAAAATCAGCTAGAACAGTATTAAAAAGCGAATTCTTATGTATTGATATTAAGGGTAGTACGAAAACCCTTTCGAAAATAAATCATTTTCAATTAGGTTTTTATTAATCTGTTTATCAATACTTTATGAAAATATTTTTTACACTTTCCGATTTTGTGAAAATCTATTTACGATAATATTTCGTGACGCAAATATCGAATGGTCGGTATAGTAACTATTTTTGGTTTAACTTATTACAGCAAACCAATTTATACTATTTATGTACCATTTAGGATTAGATATCGGAAGTTCATCTATTAAGATTGCTTTGGTAAATGCTTCAACAGGAAAAAGTGTTGGAGTGGTTACAGAGCCAGAGACAGAAATGTCTATGGAAGCTGTAAAAAATGGCTGGGCAGAACAAAGTCCAGAAGATTGGTGGCGCTACGTTTGTAGCGGTATCGAGAAATTATGTGTACAAGAAAATATTAGTAAATCTGATATTTCAGGTATCGGAATATCATATCAAATGCACGGTCTAGTGCTTATTGATAAAGAAGGTAATTCTCTAAGAAAATCTATAATTTGGTGCGATAGTAGGGCAGTGGGCATTGGTCAACAAGCCTATGAAGAAATTGGTGCTGAAATCTGTGATACCCATCTTTTAAATTCACCTTCAAACTTTACGGCTTCTAAATTAAAATGGGTCAAAGAAAATGAGCCAGAAACTTACGCGCAGATATATAAAATGATGCTTCCGGGAGATTATATCGCTTACAAGTTATCTGGAGTAGTAAATACGACCGTATCTGGTCTATCAGAAGGTATTTTTTGGGATTTCAAGAAAGATGCAATTGCTGATTTGGTATTAGATCATTACGGATTAGATAAAGAAATGATTCCGGATATCGTAGATACTTTTTCAGTACAATCTAAAGTAAATCATAAAGGAGCAACTGAAAGCGGACTTTCCATAGATACTCCAATTTTATACAGAGCAGGCGATCAGCCAAATAATGCTTTGACTTTGAATGTTTTTAATCCCGGTGAAGTTGCTGCTACCGGTGGTACTTCTGGTGTGGTATATGCCGTTACAGATAATCTTTCGGTAAAAGAAAGCTCTCGCGTAAACAACTTTGCACATGTAAATTATTCCCCCGGTAAACCAGCCAGAATTGGGAAACTTCTTTGTATAAATGGAGCGGGTATTCAATACCGTTGGTTGTTAAATAACCTAGATGTTGCATCGTATGAAGAGATGAATACGTTAGCAGATGAGGTGCCGATTGGATCAGATGGAGTCGCAATGATTCCGTTTGGTAACGGTGCCGAAAGAATGTTGAAAAGCAAAGATGTCGGAACAAGAATTCTCAACTTAAATTTAAACAATCATGGTAAAGGTCATTTGTGTCGTTCTGCATTAGAAGGCATTGCTTTTTCGTTTGTCTACGGAATGGAAATCATGGAATCTGACGGTATAAAAGTGAATGTCATGCGTGCAGGCAACGACAATCTCTTTCGTTCAGAAATATTTTCGAATACCGTCGCAACCTTAATAGGGTATGACATTGAAATTTATGATACTACTGGGGCAATTGGCGCGGCAAGAGCAGCGAATCTTCACAAAGGCGATTTTGAAGCATTCGGTAAAGCAATTTTAGATAATGATTACGTAATGACATTTAGTCCGAAGAAAGATAAAAAACCATACCAAGATGCTTATGCAGTTTGGAAAAATGAATTGGAATTAATATTGAACAACTTATAAAATCAACATAATGGCAAACAAGGAATATTTTAAAGGAATAGACAAAATTAAATTTGAAGGAAAGGAATCTGACAATCCGTTAGCCTTTAAATATTACAATCCGGATCAAGTAGTGGCTGGTAAAACCATGCGTGATCACTTTAAGTTTTCTACGGCATATTGGCACACCTTCTGTGGTCAAGGTTCAGATCCATTTGGTCCCGGTACACAGAGTTTTGAATGGGATAAATCTTCAGATGCCATACAAGCAGCAAAAGACAAGGCAGATGCTGCTTTTGAATTTTTTGATAAAATAGGATTTGATTACTACTGTTTTCATGATTTCGATTTAATTCAAGAAGGGTCAACATTTGCAGAATCTGAAAAGAGATTGGCAACGATAACTGACTACTTAAAAGAGAAGCAAAAAGAATCTGGTAAGAAATTACTTTGGGGTACGGCTAACTGTTTCTCAAACCCAAGATACATGAACGGGGCATCTACCAATCCTGATTTTAATGTATTGGCAAGAGCAGGTGGTCAAATTAAATTGGCTTTAGATGCAACAATTGCTTTAGGTGGCGAGAATTATGTATTCTGGGGCGGTAGAGAAGGTTATATGTCTTTATTAAATACAGATTTAGGTCGTGAGATTGACCACATGGGTCAGTTTTTGACTATGGCAAGAGATTATGCTCGTAGTCAAGGATTTAAAGGAAACTTTTTCATAGAGCCAAAACCAATGGAACCAATGAAGCACCAGTACGATTTTGATAGTGCTACTGCAATAGGTTTCTTAAAAGAATATGGTTTAGAGAACGATTTTAAAATGAACATCGAGGTGAACCATGCAACATTGGCGCAGCATACTTTTCAGCATGAAATTGCTGTAGCTGCAAAAGCTGGTATGTTAGGTAGTTTAGATGCCAATAGAGGTGATTACCAAAATGGATGGGATACCGATCAATTCCCAAATAACATTCAAGAAACTACTGAGGCAATGCTGGTATTCTTAGCTGCTGGTGGATTACAAGGTGGTGGAGTAAATTTTGATGCCAAAATAAGAAGAAATAGTACGGACTTAGAAGACGTATTCCATGCACATATTGGTGGTGCAGATACCTTTGCAAGGGCTTTGATCACTGCAGATAAAATTATTGAATCATCGTCTTATAATAAGTTACGTGAAAACAGATATAGTTCTTTTGACTCAGGTAAAGGAAAAGATTTTGAAAACGGCAAGTTAGATATGAAAGATCTTTACAATATCGCTAAAGAAAATGGTGAGTTGGAATTGCAGAGTGGTAAGCAAGAATTGTTTGAGAATATCATCAATCAATACATATAAATAATATAGCTAATCAAAAACCTATATTTTTTGACTTAGGTCAACTAAGCTATCATTAGAAATTAGATAATGATAGCTTAGTTATATGTTTTATTATTTACTTTAAAAACAGTATTTGGTAAAGCTTCTTTTAGTTCTTGAACACTGATAAATTCCTCATCAATATCATAGCTATGCAGCCAAACTTCTTGTAATTTGGTCAATTTAGTCAAAACAGAAAAATCCTTTATTTTTAAATTATTAAGTTCCAAATATTCTAGATCAAGTAAATTCTCTAATACAGTTATATCTGTAATTTTATTTTTACTGATATTTAACTTGGTCAATTTATTCATACCAGTTAAAAAAGAAATATCGGCTATACTATCATTAGAATACATTGATAAATCTCTCATCTCTGTCAAATTTGCCAAAAAAGAAAAATCTGATATATTGTCGTTTGAAGTAAAACTCAATTTTTTAAGGTTAGTTAGGTCACCAATAACCGTTGCATCTTCTACGTAACGGGCGGTAGTCATTAATTAAGAATCTAATTGAGGCAATGAAGCCAAAGGTGTCAAGTCTCTTAATCCGTAAGTATACGTGAGATTTAATGTTTTTAACTTCTTTAAATTTGTTAGGTAGCTAATGTCATTAATGCCTGTATTCCAGCCAAGATGTAAATAAGTCAACTCAGTTAAACCTCCAATTGATTGAACTTCCGTTATTTGATTATTCGCTAGATTCAAATAGGTAATATCTTTTAAATTACTGAGTGCTTTAATGTTTGATAGTGGCACTTTAAAACCTTTTCCATAAAAATTTATATAGTGTAGATTTGTGCAGTACTCTAGACCGGTCAACGTTTCAGGGAGTCCATAAGGTTCCATTGCGTCATAAAATGGAATAGTCTCATCTAGTGGAAGGCTTGTAATTGACTCAAGTTCTTCCCTAGTAAATTTACCTTCAGGCTTTAAAAGGGCATCACGCACTATTTGTTCTATTACAGGGTCTTCAATTTTGATTGTATCAGAAGTAAATCGATATATTGGGCTCAACGTTTCACCTTTATCTCTATTTGTTAATACTATTTGCCAAAAATAAGTGGTTTCTGGATCCAGTAAAAAGTCAATTTGAAAATCAGTTTCTGTATAGTCGGTTGCAATCGTTTCTAAATTATTTTCAGAAGTACCTAAACGAATAGAGTATTTTATAATCTCGCCTTCTAAGGCATTTTTAACATTCCATTCAAGTATAGGCACAGGTAATAGTTTAACTTCTAATGTCTTGTCAATAGGAGTAGTTAAAGTATTAAATTCTAATGCAGGTATTTCTTGTTGAGGTTCTTCTACAGTCGGTGTGGTAGAGGTTTCTTTGCTACAAGAAACAATTAAAAGGATGGTAAAGAAAATGAGGTAAAAGGTTGATTTTATAGTTTTCATTTGAATTTGATATATAAATCAGATATTATAAAACGCAATTGCTATTTTTTTAGTGCTTAAAAATGAATATGTTTTAGAAGTTAACGTATAAATTAAAAAAACTGTTCAACTGTTAAAAGCTCTGATACCGTTTTAGTTTTCTATATTCGAAGTAACAAAGTCGATTGTCAATTAAATTGATGCATGAAAAAAGTAACTCTAAAGGATATTGCCGGACATTTTGGTGTTTCTATCTCTACCGTTTCTAAAGCGATAAATGATAGTCACGAAATCAGTAATGACCTAAAGATAAAGATTCAGGCATATGCTAAAGAGAAACATTATAAGCCTAACAGGCTAGCACTTAATTTATTGAATAAGAACACTAAGACAATTGGTGTAATCGTACCTAATATTTTAAATTACTTTTTTGTTCAGGTACTTTATGGTATCGAAAAGGTAGCCAATGAAAGTGGTTATAACATCATTAGTTGTATTAGTAATGAATCTAGTGCCAAAGAGACTAAAACACTTGAATTTTTCGACGCAGGTACAGTAGATGGCGTAATTATGTCTTTAGCAGAAGAAAGTCAGAATGAAGACACGCATGAAGCATTAATAGATGTAATTAATAACGATATTCCCGTAGTACTTTTTGATAGGGTATCAGACAACGTGCAATGTGATAAGGTAGTTGTAGATGATTTTGAAGCAGGATATAAAATTACCAAACACTTAATACACATTGGTTGTAAAAATATTGCTGTAGTCAACCCTATATCGAGTTCTAGTGTAGGCAAATTAAGAATACTAGGCTACAAAAAAGCACTCGAGGAATTTGAAATTCCCTTCGATCCCAAATTAATTATGAATCTTACGATAAAAGATGATTTAGATTTATTGATGTCCTTTTTACTCAACTATAAAACAATAGAAGGTATTATCGGGATTGATGAATTAATTGCTGTTCAAGTATTAGAAGTAGTGAAAGCAAGAGGGTATAATGTGCCTAATGATATTTCAATAATTGGCTTTACCAATGGGCAGTTGTCAAAATACGTAACTCCGTCACTAACAATGGTAAGTCAGCATGGTAAATATATAGGGGAGCAAACAGCTAAATTGTTGATTAATAGAATTAAAAACCCTGGTTTGCCTTATGAGACTAAGGTTGTAAAAACTAGTTTGCTGGTAAGAGATTCCACAAAAAAACTACAATAAACTAGATCATATCTGGGTGCGGGTGTTCCCAATCTCCACGATAATTTCGCTGTAATAGCGCAGTGGCTTCAAGGTCATTTACAACAGTTCTACTTTTTGGGTCATAGACTAAAGGTCTTTTCAGATCCATAGATAAATTAGCTAAAATACAGCTAGCAGTAGAAATATGGCCGTTTTCAATATCAGCCACTGGTGTAGTGTTCTTTTGTATGGCATTCAAAAAATCTATCATATGCTTGCGAGTAGCAGGTGCAGCATGCAGTTCAATGGCTTTTTCGGTGAGGTCTTCAGGATATTTCTCTTTCTCATAAACGACATCAAAACGAATAGATTCACTTCCATCTACGGGAATAAATTCCGCTTTCATCACATCACCTTTTAGAACACCTTTTTCACCATAGATTTTAAAAGCCCACGGATAATCTGTGTCATCTGGGTTTCCCCATGTTCTATGCTGCCAATTACAATTATGGTCGGCATACTCAAATACGGCAGATTGTGTGTCAGATATGTTCGATTTTCCATCTTTCTGAACAAAAATTCCACCTTCAGAACTAATACGTTTGGGCCATCCTAAGTCAAGCATCCAACGAACGGTATCTAGCATGTGTACACACATATCACCTGTAATTCCGTTTCCATATTCTCGAAATGTACGCCACCATCTTTTGTGGGGCAGACCATCGTAAGGTCTCATAGGTGCGGGACCTGTCCACATTTCATAATCAAAGAAATCAGGCACTTCTTGCTCTGGCGGATTACCATTTGCGCGCATGTGGTAATAGCAACTCATATCTACATGACCAATAGTGCCTAGCATTCCGGTATCAATAATTTGTTTTTTAGCGGCTACAAGATGCGGAGTACTTTTTCGCTGTGTACCCACTTGAACCACTTTGTTATATTTTCTAGCAGCAGCGACCATTGCTTCACCTTCCATAACATCTACGCTAATCGGTTTTTGAACATAAACGTGAGCTCCAGATTTTAGTGCTTCAATACACGTTAATGCATGCCAATGATCTGGCGTACCAATAAGTACAATATCTAGACTATTGCTTTCTAGCATGGTTCTATAGTCAGTGTAGAGTTTAGGTTTCTTTTTATTTTTTTGACGTTCAGAAACTAGTTGTGCCGCAGTGTTTAGTTGATTTGTATCAACATCACAAAGTGAAACCACTTCTACATTTGCTACTTGTATAAGACGTAATAAATCGCTCGTACCATACCAACCAGTGCCAATAAGAGCTACTTTTTTAGGCTTTTCGTTTGCGAAAAACTCGATTCCGAAGGTGGGTAAAGAAGTAAATAGTAGCGATGCCGATGCTGCTTTAATAAAATTTCGACGCTTTAGTAATGTTGGTTGGTTAGACATGTTGGTTTTTAGGAGCTAATGAATATGGTAATTATAAGAGTCAAGATAGTAAATCCTTTAAAAATAATATTCAATGTTTGTGAATTTGTTAATGTGAGGCATATTTAGTTATATTTAAATCAAAATTTTATCAATTATAATGAATTTACGTTTTAACCTGATGATACTGTGCCTATTGGTAACAACTTTTGCCAAAGCTGAGATTACACTACCTAAGATATTTTCAAATGAAATGGTATTGCAACGAGAGAGCGATGTGTTGTTGTATGGTTGGGCAGATCCCAACGAAGAATTTACGATTTATACAAGTTGGAACGATGAAAGCCTTGCCGTCAAAACAGGCAATGATGCAAAATGGGAAATCAATGTAAAAACACCTGCTGCAGGCGGACCGTTTCAAATAATCTTTAAAGGAAAACAAAACGAAATTACCTTGAAAGATATTTTGATAGGTGAGGTGTGGCTTTGTTCTGGACAAAGTAATATGGAGTGGAGCGCAAACAGCAAGATTGCGAACAGAGATTTTGAAGTCGATAATGCCAATTACCCAAATATCCGATTGTTTACGGTAGCGAAGAGAACTGCAGAATATCCACAAGAAGATGTGGCAGGTACTTGGGTTGCTTGTTCACCTGAAACCATGCAAGATTTTAGTGCAGTTGCGTATTTTTTTGCAAGAAAAGTTCAAAAAGAATTGAATATTCCGATCGGATTAATAGATAACGCATGGGGAGCTTCAAGTGCTGAAGTGTGGACACCAGAGTCTGTTTTTGAAGCACACCCTGAATTGGTCGAAGCTCACAAAAAAATAGAGCCTAACAAATGGGTAACGGTAGAGAAGTCATCTTTGTATAACGGTATGGTAGCCCCGTTGACGAAGTTTAAAATAGGCGGCACGATTTGGTATCAAGGAGAATCCAATACTGCGAATGCCAAAAGCTACCAAAAGCTTTTTACGAATATGATTACTTCTTGGCGAGCAGAATGGAAAGATGATTTTCCATTTTATTATGTTCAAATAGCGCCATTTAAATATGATCACGAATTTGCTGGCGGCATAGTTCGAGATCAGCAACGAAGGGTAATGTCACTAGAAAATACAGCCATGGCAATGACGAGTGATATTTGTACAATCGAAGATATTCACCCATTAAACAAACAAGATGTAGGTTTGAGATTAGCGAATATTGCACTTAAAAATCACTACGGGTTATTACAAGATCAAGAAGTTTATGGTCCGTTATACGATTCTTTTGAAGTAGACGGCAATCAATTAAAAGTGAAGTTCAGCAATGCTGACGGATTAAATAATAAAGGAAAGAAAATAACACTTTTTGAAGTTTCGAATGCTGTGGGAGAATGGTTTCCTGCGAAAGCAAAATTGAAGAATAATGAAATAGTAGTAAGCTCAAAGGAAGCAAAAAATCCGACAGGGGTACGATATGCTTTTAAAAGTACAGATGTAGGTACTTTGTTCAATGCCGCGGGTTTGCCGGCTTCAACTTTTGTAAGCGAATAACAATATTGCTAAAAACGGACTATTGTGCTTATAAAGTGTCCGTCCGTCCAGTAACGATGGTTATTCAGCTAAAAACACAGGTTCTTATTTTAATAAATAGTTAAATTGTAATCAATAACTAATTTCAAATTATGCAGATAAAGGAATCCTCAGAAATCTTTGATGTAATCATTGTAGGTTCAGGAGCTGGTGGTGGTATGGCTACCAAACAATTGGCAGATGCAGGTTTAAACGTAGCTGTTGTAGAAGCGGGTCCGTTTTTTGACCCAGCTGATCCAAAGACCATGACGCAATTAAAACAACCATATGATTCTCCAAGAAGAGGGGCAGGTACAGATAGAGCTTTTGGTGAATGGGATATGTCATGGGGAGATTGGGAAGTAGAAGGAGAACCATATACACATGCAGAAGGAACTGAGTTTAAGTGGTGGCGTGCAAGAATGCTCGGAGGACGAACTAATCATTGGGGGCGTATTTCTTTACGTTTCGGACCAAAAGATTTTAAAGGAAAAACCCGTGATGGCCATGGAGATGACTGGCCAATAGGTTATGAAGATGTTAAACCATATTACGATAAATTAGACAAGTTAATTGGTGTTTTTGGCACCAATGAAGGTAGAGAAAACGATCCTGACGGATTCTTTCTTCCTCCCCCGAAACCAAGATTGCACGAATTGTTTTATATCAATGGCGCAAAGAAGTCAAACATACCGGTGATACCAGGTAGACTTTCGATGTTGACCAAAAGAATAAATGAAGATCGTGGGGTTTGTTTCTATTGCGGGCAATGTGGCAGATCATGTCAAATATATGCCGATTTCTCATCAGGTAGTTGTTTGATCTTTCCGGCACAAAAAAGTGGTGGTAAAGTAAAACTATTTGTAAATGCCATGGTGCGTGAAGTTACCACCAATGCTGAAGGTAAGGCAACAGGCGTATCGTACATCAACAAAGAAGATAGAAAAGAATATAAGCTTAGAGGTAAAGTAGTAGTATTAGCAGCATCTGCATGTAGTTCTGCACGTATACTTTTAAACTCTAAAAGTAAGCAACACCCTAACGGACTAGGTAATAGTAGTAATCTAGTAGGTAGGTATTTACATGATTCTACAGGATCTGGAGCTGCAGGTGTAATACCGGGCTTATTAAATAGAAAGACCTCTTACAACGAAGATGGTGTAGGTGGTATGCACGTATACTCACCATGGTGGGGCGATAACTCTAAACTGAATTTTCCAAGAGGATATCATATAGAGGTATGGGGTGGTATGAGTCAGCCTAACTACGGTTTTGGTTGGGATCCAAATGCATTGAACCAGTACTTCGGATTAAAATCTGGAGGATATGGAGAAAGCTTACGTGATGATGTAAAGAAGTACTACGGTGCCGTAATAGGTTTTGGTGGTCGTGGAGAAGCAATCGCTTACAAAGATAATTACTGTGAAATTGACCCTACAACGGTAGATCAATTCGGTATACCAGTTTTGAAGTTCAACTATAAGCATTCAGAATACGAAGTGAATCAGGCGAAGCATATGCAAGATTCTTTTGAGGAGATTATTCATAATATGGGTGGTCATTACTTAGGTGAAAAGCCAGGTAAGGATAAAGATTACGGATTGAACAAACCAGGTGAGATTATTCACGAAGTAGGTACTACAAGAATGGGAGATGATCCTAAAACATCGGTGACCAATAAGTTTCAGCAGTTACATGATGCCGACAATGTATTTATAGTAGATGCAGGTGTTTTTGTATCTCAAGCAGATAAAAACTGTACTTGGACGATTATGGCCCTTTCATGGAGAGCATCAGATTATATCATTGAACAATTAAAGGCACAAAATATTTAGATTATGGATAGAAGAAAGAGTTTACAAACTTTAATACTCGGTGGTGCTGCGGCAACTTCTGGGCTAGTCTTCAATTCATGTAAGACTGAAAATGGTGAATCTGTAGATGAGGTGATTTCAACCAGTAGCGATAAGTTTTTTGGTAGAACGCCAGAAGAATTGGATCGTATAGAAAAATTAAATGCAGAGCAATTGTTTAACGAGCATGAAATGGAAACTATTGCAGCTTTAAGTGTAGTGATACTTCCACCAAAAGAGCCACATGGTGGTCCTATAGAGGCAGAAGTGCCAGCGCTTGTAGAATTTATGGGTAAAGATATTCCAGAAATGGCTCCTACACTTTTAGGTGGTTTAATGTGGTTAGATCATAAAAGTAATACGGAGTTTGGTACTGAATTTAAGTCGGCTACTTTAGAGCAGAAAAAACAGATTTGCGATGAAATCTGCTGGCATGATATCGAGAAACCACTAAGCGAGCAACCATTAGAAATTCAATTTTTCTATACCATGCGTGGCTTGACCGTTACGGGGTATTATACTTCTAAAGTTGGTATTGCAGATTTAGGATATAAAGGAAATTCACCTAATGTTTGGGATGGTGTACCGCAAGATGTACTTGACCAGCATGGTGTTGCCTATGACCCAGAATGGATTGCAAAATGCGTAGACCAAAGTCAACGTAACGTTATGGCAGAGTGGGATGACGAAGGAAATTTACTTACATAATTAATATCTCGATGATAAAAAAAGTAATGATTGCCACTATCCTTTTGGGTAGTAGTTTTTTAGCGCAAGCCCAAGAGGTAGGTTTACAGTTATATAGTCTTAGAAATCAATTTAAAATGGATGTTTCTAACACCCTAGGATTGATTAATGAATGGGGAATAACCAAAATCGAAGGTGGCGAAACTTATGATATGCCATTGGAAGATTTTAAAGCTTTATTAGCAGAAAATGATCTAGAGATGGTCAGTGTAGGTGCAGGCTTTGACGATTTAGAAAATGATGTAGATAAGGTTATAAAAAATGCCAAAGATTTCGGTGCTACATATGTAATGTGCGCATGGGTACCTCACGATGATAACAAATGGGATCTAGAAGAAACAAAACACGCCACAGAAGTTTTCAATAAGGCAGGAAAGAAGCTGAAAGAAAACGGACTCGTATTGGCGTATCACCCACATGGGTATGAATTTAGACCTTATGAAAATGGTACTTTATTCGATTACATGGCTAACAATGCAACTCATTTTACATTTGAATTAGATGTTTTTTGGGCACAACATGGAGGTGCGGATCCGCTAGCGCTAATGAAGAAATATCCAAAGAAAATTACATTATTACATCTAAAGGATATGGAAAAAGGTATTGAAGGAAATAATACCGGTCATGAAGAAGATGATACCAATGTTGTTTTAGGAACAGGGCAAATAGATATTGCCGGAGTAGTTGCTGAAGCTAAGAAATTAGGCATTGAATATATGTTCATAGAAGATGAGTCTAAGAATGTAGTCACTCAAGTACCTAAAAGCTTAGTTTATCTAAGTCAACTTGAAGAATAGAACCAATTACCAATACCAACCATTAGCCCCTATTTCATTTTTGAAGTAGGGGCTTTTTTTATTTAAATAAGTAATAAAATTTATTTATTCCTTAACTGCTAAGCCAACCATAGAATCTGCTGTTCCATAATACAGAAACCATTTGTCATTGAAATATACCAAGCCTTCAATAAAAGTTGTTCCAGCTTTATATTGACCACTGATTTCGTGCGGTAGACTAGGACAGATGAAAGGAGTATCTAATCGCTTTATCAATTTTGTAGGATCATTTTTATCAAATAAAGCTTGACCACCACAATATGTACCTTCTGGGAACTTACTTGTTGCTCCCTCACCACTTAAGTTTTTTCCGTTATATAATAATAAAATACCATGTTCTGTATATAAAGCAGGTGGTCCAGGTTCGGTTAAGTGACTATCGAATTCATTTAAAGATGGCGTAAAACTATGTAGTAATTCATCTTTTTCATTTAATGTAGGTTCCCAATCCACACCATTTATAGAAGTAGCAAGGTTCACAAACAATTCGCCCCAATACATTAAATACTTACCATTTATTTTTTTTGCAATTAGTCTGCCATTAATCAACTCGGTAACAATTGATCCAGATTTGCTCCATTCGTCCAAAAACTTACCGTCGTAAGCATCTTCAAACACAGGACCTTGTTTTGTCCATTCTTTAAGGTCGGTAGATGTAGCGCTAGATAAACGGGCAATATCTTTGTTCCAACTTGTATATAGCATAATATACGTACCGTCAGGTGTTTCTATAATGCGTGGGTCTTCAATACCACCAGGTTGATCATATTGAGAAAATTCGTCATTGTCAGGGAAAAGTATAGGAGTAGGGTGTTTAGTGAAATTTATACCATCAACACTATAGGCTAAACCTATTCGAGAAGTTCTATGCCCTAAAATAGCTTTAGGATTATCTTCTGCCCTAAATAGCAGAAATACAGTGTCGTTTTTTACTATTGCACCCGGATTAAAAACATCGGCTTTTTGCCATTGAACCTCTTTTTTAGAAATAGGATCTAAGAAAGTATAAGAAGAATCTGCTTGCATTATAGGGTTCTTATCTGTTTTTTCAAAACCTAATAACCAAGGCGATTCTACTGCTTCGGTTGTTGTAGTAAATGATTTCTTTTCATTTTTACAGGAGACACAAAAAATAGCAAGGGTTAAAATTAGGAATAGGTTGTTGTTCATGGTTTTTAGTTAAATTGCTGTAATTAAAGGTTTAAGTAAGGTAGACAAATTTCTATCAGAATGAACACTATTTAGTATAATATATTGAATACCAAAAGAGTATAGAAAATGAGTTCGTTGATTATTTTAAAAAACAACTATTTAAGCTATAAGTGCTTACTTATTATCATTATCAGTTTCTTATTCTTACAATCTTGTAAGGACAATGCCAAAACTGTAAAAGCAGAAACAGCGACTACTGATGTAGAAATTAGCGAAGATTCTATTTCCAAAATAGAACCAATAGCCATAAAAATTGAGAAGCAAGTTACACCGTTGACTTCTTTAAAAGATACAACATTTGTACGCTTAGCAGATTATAGCGATGGTTTTGAATATGATTTAAGATACGCTACCAATAATAATTTTCTAAAGGAAAAAGTATACGATTGTGCAGAATGCTATACAAGAGTAAAAACTGTAAAGGCTTTATTAAAAGCTAATGAAGAGTTTAAAAAGAGCGGAGTAAAAATAAAGTTTTATGATTGCTACAGACCTAATTCTGTACAATACAAAATGTGGAAAATAGTGCCTAATCCACAATATGTTGCCAACCCCGTAAAAGGTTCTATACATAATAAAGGTGGTGCGGTAGATATAACTTTGGTTACTTTAGAAGTGGAGGAGCTAGATATGGGAACTGATTTTGATTTTTTTGGAAAAAGGGCCTATCACGATAATTTTGACTTACCAAAAGAAATTCTTGATAATAGGAAACTATTAAAAAGCACCATGGAAAAATATGGGTTTTGGTCTACCAGAACAGAATGGTGGCACTATAACTTACAAGGAGCGTCACATGACCCTATCGCTAATTTTAAATGGAATTGTGAATAGTATAAATTTTATGATATGAAAAACACACTATTGCTGTTATTGTTGCTAATGGTAAACAGCTTCTTTGCTCAAGATACTATTATGCAGTTATGGCCTAAAGATAAAATACCTAATCACTTAAAAAGTGTGGAAAAAGAAATGCATGAGCAAAATGAAATTTTGCGAATTAGTAAAGTTCAAGTCCCCACAATTGAGGTGTATTTACCATCAAAACGAGATGCTACAGGAGAGGCGGTTTTAATTTTTCCTGGCGGAGGGTATGGAATATTAGCCTATGATTGGGAAGGTACAGATATTGCAAAATTTTTGAACAGTAAGGGTATTGCAGGTATAGTGGTAAAATATCGTTTACCATCAGATATTTCGCAAACCGAAAAAAAGTACGTACCACTTTTAGATGCTCAAAGAGCGGTAAGGCTTGTTCGCGGTAATGCTGAAAAGTTTAATATAGAGCCGAATAAAATAGGAATTATTGGATTTTCAGCTGGCGGTCATTTAGCATCTACATTGGGAACGCATTTTAACGAAAAAGTGTATAAAGATGTTGATGATATTGATAAAGAAAGTGCACGTCCAGATTTTATGGCATTGATGTATCCTGTAATATCATTTGGCGAAATGACACATCAAGGTTCAAAGAAGAATTTGATAGGGGAGAATCCAATGATTGAAATGGTCGATTACTTTTCGAATGAAAAACAAGTTACAGAGCAAACGCCACCAACTTTTTTACTCCACGCTACAGATGACACCGTAGTACCTGTAGAAAATAGCTTGTTATTCTATAAAGCAGTAAAGAATAAAGGAGTTTCTGCAACGATGCATATTTACCCAAAAGGCGGTCACGGCTTCGGGTTAGGCTTGCATGATGAGCATTTGAAAGATTGGGGTGAGCGAATGATAGACTGGATGATTTCGTTGAGATAGTATTTCAAGTTTTGATAAAAGATCGATTCTAATCTTCAAAACTTCTCTATTTTTGCAATCGGAATTGTCGGGATGTAGCCCTTCGACTTCGCTCAGGATAAACTGCACTACAGTTCATTTTAAGGTGTTGAAAAACTACGTAATATTTTGGAGATTAATTTCCATTTAAATTTCGGGATGTAGCGCAGTCCGGTAGCGCACTCGGCTGGGGGTCGAGTGGTCGCAGGTTCAAATCCTGTCATCCCGACTGAATAAGAAAATGAACTGTGATAACAGTTCATTTTTTGTTTCCAAAAACGTCATAAACATAGTTTATGAAAGTGGTTGGGAACAAAAAATGAAAAGGCGATAGCCTTTATTTTGTAATTTGCAACGAGGGTTCATTAGGATTATCTAAATCCTTTTTTTTCTTGTTTTCGTAAACGATTGGGAATAAAAAATGAAAAGGCGATAGCCTTTATTTTGTAATTTGCAACGAGGGTTCATTAGGATTATCTAAATCCTTTTTTTTCTTGTTTTTGTAAACGATTGGGAACAAAAAATGAAAAGGCGATACTAGTTTTTTAATATTTTAAATAAAAAGACAATTTCAACTACATGAGGTGTATTCAAATATAATTGATTCTATTTTAAAATAGTTTGTGTAACGTAGTATTTAGGTTATGTTTTAGGGAAAGTGAAAAACAGGATACCAATAGCCAAGAAGAAGTATTCAACCTAATTAGGATATGAATTTGTCTTAATAAAGTATAAACTGAGGGTGAAGGAAAATACATTTTAATATGGAGTTTTGCTTTATTTATATAAGCGATAATTACAAAAAGTGAGTAGGGGAATTTTGTTGCTTAATTAATTGTTTATAAGGTAATTAAGTTATTTTATTTAAGGATGAAAGTGCTGTGAAAATCAATAATGATATATAACATATAGGTATTCCTTAATCAGTTTTAGGGCATTCTACTTTAACTATAAACTGCCGTACCGATGCCACTAAAACAATTAGTACTGCACTACCAGTAAATATGAAGAAAATGAGATTCGATTTTAGGCAAATGCGAAATAAAGGGAAGTATAAAACATATTAGGATGATTAAACAGGCTGGCACAGCCCCAAATTTGGGGCACTCATTAGTTATGTCAGATACAAGAATTTTGCAAGAGGTTATTAATGAATTGATTCGGTCTGGTGTACGGTATGCATTAGCTACCATGTGTGTTGTTATGGGTTATGCGACTATTCTTGAATGCTGTTTTAAAAAATAGAATTAAATTTAATGATCTTATAATTTAAAATCAATATTAGTTAAACTACATAAATGTAGTATTTAACCTATAAAAAAGGTTTAATGGACAACTATAATTAGTATAGGCAATGATGAATGATAACTTTGTATAAAGTATAAAGTAAAAAAAGAAAACACCATTCATGCTACTAGGTAAAAGTTCAATTGAAATAAATTATTTAGGTTTAAAGATTATACTGATGCTATGTTTGTGGCTTCCGTCTATAAATTCAAATGCCCAAATTGTTTCAAATGATAGTACAAGCACTAAACTGAAAGCTTTTAGAGCAACTCCAAATTATAAACAGGATACCCTCTACATAGATTTTTTATATGAACTAGCGAGAAAAAGTGCAATCTATGATTTAGACAGTCTGTCCAAGTTGGCAAAGGAGACTATTGATCTAAGCAAATCTATAAATTATATAAAGGGAGAGGCGATAGGCTATCTAAGTATGGGGTCATATTATTCAGAAACTGGGCAACGCGAAAAGGCCATTGAAAGTTTCTCAAAGGCTCTTGATAAAGCTAAATCCATAAATGAAATAACACATATATTGAGGGCTAAAAACCTTCTAGCTATTGAATATGAATACAATGAAGAATATGCAAAGGCTTTACGGGAGTATTTAGAAGGTATTGAGCTAGCAAAACAAACCAAATCTTATAACAATCTTTCTACTTTTTATGTAAATATTTCCAATTTATACAGCAGTCAAAAAGAAATGCAGCAATGTATCTATTTTTTGAAACTAGCACAGGAAAACAATAAATTAGTAAATGACGATTATATTAAAGGTTTGACCTTGGCGAATTTGGCAGCAAGCTATATTGATATCAATGATTTGGAAACCGCTGGTAGTTACGTTGATGAAAGTATTTCCATTTTTGATAAAATTAATTTAGAAAGTTGGCAAATGTATGCTTATGAATTAAAAGCTATAATTTATAACCAACAAAACCAACCCAGTTTAGCATTACAGTGGTTTAAGAAAAGTGAAAAAATTCATGAGTCCATAGATCAAACCAGATATAAAATACCACTATATAATGGTATTGCTAAAGCTTATTACAAATTAGAAGATTTTAAAACTTCTGAAGGTTATGCCTTAAAGGCGTTAGAAATATCAAAAACCATGAATCTTCTAGAGGATCGTGATATAACTCTTCAAATTCTATATGATATTAATAAGACGGTTAATGCGCCAATAAAGGCATTGACCTATTTAGAAGACTTGAAAACATTATCTGACACACTAAACATCAAAAAGAACGAAAGGGAGCTACGTATATTAAAATCCAATCTTGAATTTGACCAAGAAAAAGAAAGATATATTATAGAAAACGAAAAGAAAGTTACCCAACAAAAATATTATTTCTATGCTGCTCTTTTTGTTCTTTTATCTGCATTGGTAATCATCTTTATTCTTAGAAGAAATAATACTGTTCAAAATCGATTAAATAATAAACTTACCCAACAATCTATTCAATTAAAGAAAAAAGAAACCTTCTTAAGAAATTCTAACAATACAAAAAGTAGATTATTCTCGATTATTGCCCATGACTTAAAAGGACCTATAAACTCATTTAAATCTATGTTTGATTTGGTGAATTCTGGTGATATGAGTTCTTCTGATTTTATGAATTTTGCACCATCGATGTCGAAAAACATAAACAATATTTCATTTACGCTTGATAATTTACTTTCCTGGGGTCAATCTCAAATGGATGGTATGGTAACCAAACAAGAAGTTACAAATATCAAATCTATAGTTGATGAAAACATTGGGTTACTTTCAAAAAGTTTTAGTCAAAAATCAATAATAGTCGAAAGTAAAATTGATAATCATGTTTTGACATGGTCAGATAAAAATCAAATAGGAATTGTCATTAGAAATATTCTTAGTAATGCCTTAAAATTCACCCCTGAAAATGGTACGATTACGATTGGAGCTAATGATAAGAATGAATTTTGGGAAATTTGGTTTCAAGATACTGGGGTGGGTTTAACTAAAGAATCACTTGAGAAAATATTCTTTAAGGAAGAAACATTTACCACTTACGGCACTAATAACGAGAAAGGTACCGGCTTAGGGCTAATGTTATGTAAAGAAATGGTTGAAAAAAATGAAGGGAGTCTTAGGGCTGAAAGCATTGTGGGTAAAGGCACTTGCTTTTACTGTACTATTCCAAAAGCCATCGATAAAGACACTATCCCATTAACTGTGTAAGTTAAAAATAACAGGGGTTGGACTTTTATCTAAAGTCTGACCCTTTTTTCATAGATCGTCAGGAACTGATTTAGGATTATGCCCCAGTTCCTTACAGGCATCGACCACTTTTTGGTGGCCTCCCTTACCGCCAAATATACGGATTTCATCACGGCATCGTCCGTCGGGAAGGACAGCTTGTTCTTGGTGTACTTCCTGATCTTGCCGTTCAGGTTCTCGATAAGGTTGGTGGTATAGATTATTTTCCTGATCTCGATGGGGAACTCGAAGAACACGGTAAGCTCGTCCCAGTTGTCCCTCCAGCTTTTGACGGCATAGGAGTACTTCCCTTCCCATTTGTCCGCAAAGTCCTTTAGGGCGGCCTTCGCCGCAGCTTGTGTAGGTGCGTTGTAGATAAGTTTCATATCTGTTGTAAAGGCTTTTTTGTCCTTCCAGACAACGTACCTACAGGCATTCCTTATTTGATGCACCACACATATCTGGGTCTTGGATTCGGGGAACACGTTCTTGATGGTCTGGGTGAACCCGTTCAGATTATCGGTTGCGGTTATCAGGATGTCCTCGGTGCCACGGGCGCGTATATCGGTCAGTACGCTCATCCAAAAAGCGGCGGACTCGTTCTTGCCCAACCAAAGCCCAAGGACCTCTTTCTTACCGTCCCTGCGCAATCCTACCGCGATATAGACCGTTTTGTTGATGACCTTCGAGTTCTCGCGTACCTTGAACACGATCCCGTCCATCCAGACGATAAGGTATATCGGTTCCAATGGCCTGTTCTGCCAAGCGACGATGTCCCCGGAGATCTTGTCGGTTATCCTCGATATGGTGGATGTGGAGATATCGAAGTTGTAGACCTCCCGTATCTGCTCTTCGATATCGCTGTTGCTCATTCCCTTGGCATAGAGCGATACGATCACGTTCTCGATACCGTCGACCATATTACCGCGCTTGGGCACGATCATGGGGTTGAAACTGGCATCCCTGTCCCTTGGCACCGCGATCCTTGATTCCCCGAAGGAGGTACGGACTTTTTTGGTCGAATGGCCGTTACGTGTGTTCCCGTTCCTGGCCTTTCCATGTTTGTCATAATCGAGGTGGCCGTCAAGCTCGCCTTCCAGCATCTTCTCGATACCACGTTTTTGGAGTTCTTTCAGAAAACCGTTCAGCTCGTCACCGGTCTTGAACTGTTTTAAGAACTCATCGTTGAATAATTCCTCTTTCTTCATAATGGTGTGAAAATTTAAAGTTAAAAAAATAGCGGGGGCATGCCCCCGCTATTTTTTTATTTACACACTTTATGAGATAGTCCTTCGATAAATTAAAAGATTTAACCTAGTGGAATTTCCGATTAAGTTTTTATCTAGCGTTTCATTATTCATTTCTTATTTAGTAAAACGTTAGAAAGCATGGGTAGCGTACCAGCACATCTCAAGGTCAAAACTTTCTGTATAGATAAATTCAGAATCACTATATTTCTTCTTCTAATTAATTGGTTTAGTGAATTATGATTATTATTCAGCATGGTATTATTAATTCTAATATTTATGACGATTAAATATTCATACGATCACTTAAGCCAATATTAGTTTTTTTAAAAACTTCGTAAATAAAATTTGGCAGAACATTAATGTACTCTATCTACTATTTCTTTCTTGTAGTGAAACCAGAAAAGGTACTTCCGTAATTAAATTACCTCAATTAGCAATCACAGCATATAAAACGCCAATCACTATAATACCTGTAAAAGTATAGCCCACTAATTTACCGGCGACTTTTGAACCTTTAAATACCGTAATGCCCAACTTAACAAGCATATTACTCATGACGGCGGTGACAATAACAGAAGATGCTAGCTTTATTTTTTCTGAGTCAGATGCAAATTTCGCAAGGCTAATAGTTATAGCATCGGTATCTGCCAAACCAGCAATTAGGGCTGAATAATACAGTCCGCTTTCTCCAAAGAATTGATTACTGTAAAAAACTGCAAAAAGAATGACAACATAAATAAAACCGAACCCTATTGCATTAAGAAGGTTCATTGGGTTGCCAAGGTTAATATTCGTGTCCGGTTTATTGGTATCCTCTTTGATTAGAACAAGAGATATTACAAAGCAAATTACAGAGAATACAGCAAAAGGTATGGCTACGTACATGAAGAGTGCACTATTGAATATGAAGGTCAATAATGCGAGTCGCGGAAACATAATTGCCGAGGCAATGATGATACCGGCGGCATATTTTTTAGACAGTTCAGGAGATTCAATGCTTCGCGATGCATAGCTCCAAGTTACCGCGGTACTTGAAATGAGTCCGCCGAGAATAGCGGTTAATAGAATTCCCTTTTTAGAACCTACAAATTTGACCAGAAAATAACCAATGAAGTTTAAGAAAGATACAATCACTATAATAGACCCAATTTCAAACGGATTAATCAATTCATTAGAGCCGTAATTATAATTGGGTAAAAAGGGTAAAATCAATAAAGCGATAATAGAAAATTTTATTAAGGCAAAAAGTTCGTCTGATGTAATATTTCTAATAACGGTATGAAAACGTGTTTTAAGAGAAAGTAATGTCACAATAATTACAGCAGTAGCAACCGCATTTCTATAATATTCTGCAGATACCATTAACCCTAATATAAGGGTTGCAATCAAAGCTATGTTGGTGGTAAAACTTCTTTCGTATGCTGCAGTCTCTTTATTTAAATGATTGAATCCTAAAAAGAAAATGAAGGCACCTAAACCAATAATAGGCAACCAAGTTGTGTAGATTTCGGTAAGGCTACCTAATGTAAAACCTAAAATAGCCACAATAGGGAATGCTCGTATACCTGCAAAGCCCTTATCTTCTTTTAGGTTATTATATTCTCGCTCGAGTCCGAGAATAAGACCTATGCCCAAACTAATAAGCACCCCTAAAATATACGGGTCTAATACTTTTATTATTTTATCAACTTCATCCATGTATTTACCGTTTAAAATTGATCATTTCTGAAAATAGAAATAATAATATAAAAACCTAATATAGCAGATAGCACAAACCCAATAGCACCCAAAAGAGGTATTCCATTGATTAACGGTGGCATTTTTGCCATTACCAATAATGATGAACCTATTGAAAGTGCAGCGATGATCACTGAGAATACCAAACGGTTTACAGCCTTACTTGTAGCAGTCTGAAATTCTTTAAGACCTTTATGTTCGTGTACAATTTCTAACTTGCCATCTTTTATTTTTTTTATGATGGTGTTTATATCGTCGGGCAGTGTATCTGCTAAGGCATTTATATCTTTTAAACGGTTCAGGTTCTTTTTAAACAGGTATTTTAAACTAAATCTTTTTCTTAAAATCTTTGCGGTATAAGGTTCTAGATTTTTGGTGATATTAAATTCGGGATCAAGTTTAAGACCGACACCTTCAATAAGAACAATACCTCTTATGAGCATATATAGATAGTGGGGAATTATAATTTTATTCTCATATAGCACAATTTTAAACTGCGATAAGGTATCGCCGAGTTTAATATTTTGAATGGCAGTATTGCTAATACCTTCTAATAATTGATAAAGGTCTTGTTCTAGTTTTTTATAATTGGGTATGTTAGTTCTAATAGCAATTTTCTCAAGTAAAGTGATTATTTTTTTAACGTCTTTACTTAAGAAATAGAGTAAAAGGTCATTTATAGATTATTTTTCGTTAGATAGAATAGTACCCATCATTCCGAAATCTAAAAAGCATATTTGTCCGCTTTCCGGAAGTATAAATATATTACCAGGATGCGGGTCTGCGTGAAAAAAACCAAAATTTAATATCTGTTCAATATACAGGTCTACACCAATTTTAGCAACCGCTTTTGGGTTTATATTAGCTGCAATCAATGCTTCAACATTAGATACTTTAATGCCATCTATAAACTCCATACAAATAATTTTATCTGTAGAAAGTTCTTTATAAACTTCTGGAACATGAATAAACTCGTTACCCGCAAAATTTTGGGCAAAACGTTTTGTGTTATCTATTTCTTTTGCAAACTGAAGCTCTTCTTTAATACTGCGTTCAAAAGATTCTATAATACGAATAGGTTGTAAAGATTTTGCCTGTGTGCTGTATTTTTCAAGACTATCTGCGACCTGCTTCATTACCATAAGGTCGGCTTCAATAATCTCGGTGATATTTGGTCTTTGAATTTTTAAAATTACCTCATTACCATTTACGAGTTGCGCTAGATGTACCTGTGCCAATAATGCTGCTGCTAAAGGCTCTAATTCAATTGTAGCGAAATACTTGAATTTTTCAATACCTAATTCTTCTTCAATAGTAGTTACAACATCGAAGTCTTTAAGTTTAGGTACATGATCTTGTAACTTTTCTAGCTCTACTATTAGTTCAAGTGGTAGCATGTCTTCACGAGTACTAAAAATCTGTCCGAGTTTTATATAGGTGGGCCCTAGTTCCTCTAGTACCATTCTTATACGTTCATATTTAGAAAAGGAAAGATTAGTTTTCGTCTCCGGATGTTTTTCTAAATATGATTTTGGAATTATTTTAAGGATAGGACTATGGGATAACACATCTTCAAAGCCATATTTAACCAGTACGTTAAATAGGGTAGCATACCGCTTTATTTCTTTTTGAGTAGGAATTCTTAAAATGGCCATGATAGTTGATATATGATGCTTTTTAAATTCAAATTAAGCATTTAGAAGAATTGGAAATTTTGGTATAGATAACATTTAAGAATAAAATAATTAGTCTTTCGTACTCTTATGCTCTTTTAAATAATGATATAGCATTTGTTTCAAGCTTTCTAAATATTCTTGCATAACAACCTTATCCATGTGTGGATGTTGACTAACAGGCAAGGTCATTGGGTTTTCATCTAAAGAACGATACAGTTCTGGATAGTTAGTTTCTATATTCGTAGTTAGCGCTGTAATTTCATTTAATACTTTGTGTAATTGCTTCATCTTTTATTAATTTAGAAAATATATTTTTAAGTTACCAGACCTAATCGTTTTACCATTTCTTCACCATTAATGACAAGTTCGGTGATAGCGAAAACTTCTTTTCGATTTGCCCTGAATTGTTTTACGAATAGTGTAAGGTCGTCTTCAAGCTGCTCATGTTCAGTTCTAAAGATGTGAGAATCGTATGCAAAAGGATTATCTATTAACTCAGCTAAATGATGTAGGTGTGTATCAATTTTTTTAACAAGTCCATCACATTTCTTATCTGTATCAATAAGGCTAACTTCAATTTCTCGAACCATATCGATATTATCTTTCTTGGCGATCCACATAAAGTATTTATCTATTAAATGATGTAAAAACTTTAAGTCTTCATTATAGAAAGCCATATCTGATTTCCAATGTTCGGATAGTACGAATAGCGATTTCCAGTCAGCCTCATGAATATAATTGTCTTTTGGTCTATTTCTAAAATTGCTCATGTCCCCACGTTTTAATTAAAGTATAAAGTTATCCCCTAAAAGGTTGAAAATTTATGACCAAAATCATGAATGGTTAATGCTGGAATAATTGGTGCGTTATATCTATTAGTATAATTTTAATTAGTGTCTGATAAAAGTATAAGCTCATCTTAATTTTTAAATTTAATATGTGCGAGGCATGTTGTATAATAGCGCAATTCTAACACAAATAATCTATTAGAATTTGCTTACTATCAGTTTAATGTTAATTTTAGAACATAAATAATAAAAATTCTTATGGCTTTAGAAAATAATAATGTGTTAGCGGATGAAAAGCCAATATTAGAAGAAAATACAACGGTAAAACAGGGCGGTATTACCATAGTAGATGCCATAGAAAATCTAGAGGCAGAATTTAATTCTGCGGAAATCCCAGAAAATACCAAAAAGAAAAAAAATAAGAAAAAGGCTGCTTCTGTAATGAAGAATGAAATAGAGAGGAAGACTAAATCAAGCAATTTTAAATTAAGTAAAAAGATGAAAACAGCGATTAAACAAGTTACGAAATCAGCTAAAAAAGTAGATGATTTAAAGAACAAGTTGAAGAAAGCTAAAAAAAAAGACGCAAAGAAAAGTAAAATCAAAAAAATAAAAAGCAAGCTAAGCACCTCAGTTAAAAGACTGAAAAGTAAGCTGAAAAAACTTAGAAAAGTTTTAAAATAATTAGATAAACCGAGATGAAAATCTCGGTTTTTTTATGCTCTGAAATCGGCAACTTCATATGAATTAAAAGGGAATACTACTTATATCTTCATTTGATTCACCTTTAAAACTTTATGATGTTTTTAATAAGATTCTTCCAAGCATGATTTTACTCATATAATACCTAAAAGATTTCCCGTTATTTTGAATTATAATAATTTATAATTCATGCGATATCTGAACATAAGTGTACTGTTACTACTATTTCTCTCTTGTGGAGAGAAACAAGAGAAGGTACTTCCGCAAAAATCTCAATTGATATCTTCGGTTTATGCATCGGCAACTATTCAACCAGATAGCATATATCAAGTTTATGCCGTTGTTGCCGGTATTTTAGAGGATAACCTAGTAGAAGAAGGAGATTTGGTGAAGAAAGGAGACGCTATTTTACAGGTAAATAACCGCACGCCTAAATTAAATTCAGAAAACGCGTATTTGACCTTGCAGCAGTCCAAAGAAAATTTTCAAGGTAATGCCGCTATTTTAAAAAGTATTGATGACGATATTTATGCTGCACAACTAAAATTCAATAATGATTCGATCAATTTTGCGAGGCAGAAACGACTTTGGGAGCAGAACATAGGATCAAAAGCAGAGTTCGATACTCAAAAGTTAGCCTATGAGCTTTCAAGAAATCAACTACGTCAGCAAAAGTCTAGTTATGACAGAACAAAGAATGATCTAGAGACAGCTTTGCAGCAGGCTAAGAACAGCTATTCATCCTCAAAAATTATAGCAGAAGATTATACTATTAATAGCAAGATCACCGGTAAGGTTTATGCCTTGTTTAAAGAACCTGGTGAGCTTATTAATACACTAGAACCGTTAGGGGCAATTGGAAGCGCTACCGACTTTAAAATAGAAATGTTGATAGATGAGGTAGATATCATTAAAATTAAATTAGATCAGAAAACATTGATCACCTTAGATGCATACCCAATGGAAGTGTTTACGGCTACGGTGAGCAAAATATATCCACAAAAAGATGAAACATCACAAACATTCAAGGTTGAGGCACTATTTAAAAATCCGCCTAATGTTTTGTATCCTGGTCTTGCCGGCGAGGGTAATATTGTAATTTCAGAAAAAGAAGATGCACTTACCATACCCAGGGAATATTTAGTTGATGGTAATAAAGTAATAACAGAAGAGGGAACGGTAACGGTAGTAGTCGGGGCGGAAAATTTAGAAAGGGTTGAAATTATTTCTGGTATTACCGAAAATGATATGATTTTAAAACCAGTTCAATAATGAATTGGCCAGTTATACTAAATATCGCCAAAATACATCTTCTCACCAAGATGAAATCTACCGCAACGGCAGCGTTGGGGGTTACTTTTGGTATAGGTGCTTACATTACCATGGTAAGTTTTATGACCGGTCTAAACGATATGTTAGATGACTTGGTATTGAACCAAACACCACATATTCATTTGTATAATGAAATAGAGCCCACCATTGATCAGCCAGTTTCGCTGTATGAGCAGTTTAATAACGCTGTTCAAATGATCAGTTCTATAAAGCCGAAAAACGGACAAAAAAAGATTCATAATGCGCTTCCTATTTTAAATCATTTAAAACAGATGGATGAGGTAAAAGGAGCAACGGCGCAAGTACGCGCACAGATATTTTATTTATCAGGTTCTATAGAATTGTCTGGTAATTTAATCGGTGTAGATATTATGGAGGAAACACGGCTTTCCAATATGCGCGATTATATCGTTGAAGGCTCACCAGAAGCTTTGAATACTATGGATAATGGTATTTTATTAGGTTCAGGTCTAGCCAAAAAAATGTCGTTGAAAATTGGCGATAGAGTGCAAATCAGTACTGCGCGAGGAGCTGTTTTTCCATTAAAAATAGTGGGTATATACCAAAGCGGAGTGGCAGATATCGATAACTCTCAAAGCTATTGTAACTTAAAAACAGTACAGCGAATTTTAGGCGAAGCACAAAACTATATCACAGACATAAATATAAAATTAAACAATATTGAAAATGCCCCAATATTGGCCAAGGGTTTCGAAAAACAATTTGATGTCACAGCGACCGATATTAATGAAGCAAATGCCCAATTTGAGACCGGTACCAATATTCGTAATTTAATAACATATGCGGTTTCAATAACACTTTTAATAGTAGCAGGCTTCGGAATATATAATATTCTAAACATGCTTATTTATGAAAAAATGAAAGATATCGCCATTTTAAAAGCTACCGGTTTTTCAGGTAAAGATGTGCAGTACATTTTCATGAGCCAGGCAATGATTATTGGTATTGTGGGTGGCGTTTTAGGTTTGATTTTAGGGTTTATACTTTCAGTACTCATTGACGGGGTTCCTTTTAAGACAGAGGCCCTGCCTACAATGACAACGTATCCGGTTCATTTTAGCGCTATGTATTATGTAATAGGTATTGTCTTTGCGTTAATATCAACTTTTATAGCAGGGTGGTTGCCCTCTATCAAAGCAAAACATATTGATCCGGTAAAAATTATAAGAGGTACTTAAGAAATAATAAATGGACATTGTATTAGAGGCAAAAGATATCAATAAGCATTTTTATAAGCCTAAAGATTTTCATGTTTTAAAAGATATTTCCTTTAAAATATTTAATGGGGAATTTGCTTCTATTATGGGGAAATCTGGTTCTGGAAAATCTACGTTGTTATATATATTATCAACGATGGATACCGAGTATACCGGCGAATTATTATTGAACAACAAATTAGTAACCGGTTTGTCTGCAACCGAATTATCACTTATAAGAAATGAAAATATAGGGTTCGTATTTCAGTTTCATTATTTATTATCTGAATTTAGTGTGGTTGAAAATGTCATGTTGCCAGCTAAAAAATTAGCTCGTAAAAGTCATCAAGAAATTGAACATGATGCTATGCAAAAATTGAAAATGTTGGGTATAGAGTCTTTAGCATTACAAAAAGCATCTCGAATTTCTGGTGGAGAAAAACAACGTGTAGCGATTGCTAGGGCACTAATTAATAATCCGTCTATACTTATGGGTGATGAACCGACGGGGAATTTAGATAGCTACAATTCTGATAATGTTTTTAATATTTTCAAGCAATTAAAAGAAGAAGAAGGGTTGTCGTTGCTTGTTGTTACGCATGATGAGGATTTTGCCAAACGAACAGATTACATCATTCAAATGGAAGATGGCCGTATTGTGGGTAAATCGAGTAACTTGTAACAATTCACATGTAACATCTTTTCATTTAATAGCACTAGAACGTTATGTGATTTCTAGAATACGAACTTTATGTGGACTTCAATTTTTATTGGTATTTATGTATTGATTGCATTGTCTATAGTGTTGTCAATCTTATTATATGGGGCAAAACCAACCAAAAGTTTGGCTTGGCTTTTAACCATTTTTGCACTGCCTGTGGGTGGTATTTTCCTTTATTTATTATTAGGTAGAAACAGAAGAAAGTATAAGCTTATTCAGGATCAAAAAGACTTGTTTAGTAAACTACCCAAGCCAAATATCGAGCAGATAAACGTGTTTGACGGCAAGTATGGTAAATTAATGAGGCTTAGTTATAAGAATTCTCATTTTCCACCAACTTCAGGCAATGATCTAAAAATATTGAAAGATGGTAAAACAACTTTTGAAACTATTTTTCATGCCTTGGAAGGTGCAACGAACCGTATTCATATTCAATATTACATTTTTGAAGACGGGGACTTAGCTACTAGATTACTAAAACTATTTGAGGAAAAAATTGCTCATGGAGTCGTTGTTAGGTTAATTTATGATGGTATCGGTAGTTTTTCTTTAAGCAAGAAATATCTAAAGAAACTTATAGAAATTGGTGTAGAAGTATATTCTTTTCTACCATTCAAGTTTGGGAGGTATTTTTATTCCTTAAATTTTAGAAACCACCGAAAAATCATCGTTGTAGATGGCAAAGTTGCTTTCACCGGCGGCATTAATGTATCAGACAAATATCTAAAAGGGCAAGTTGGTTTGGGTAAATGGCATGATATGCATTTAAGACTAATAGGTAATGCTGCTACACAACTGGATCAGGTTTTTATGACAGATTGGTACTTGGTCAGTACGCAATTATTAGAACCCATAAAACTACCTCTGAGTATTGCAACAGATCCTAATGCAAATGAATTGGTACAAATAGTTGCCGGTGGTCCGGATGATGATTTTCCGGTGTTAGAGCAGACTTATTTTTCTATGATTAATATGGCCAAGAACTATATTTATATTACTAACCCATATATTATACCAGGGCAGGCATTGGTAAGGGCATTGCAAACTGCAGCATTGAGTGGAGTAGATGTGAGGTTGCTAGTTTCAGAAAAGGCAGATAACCAAGAAGTAAGTTGGTCGGTACATTCTTATTTTGAGCTGTTCTTAAAAGCAGGAATTAAGATATATCTTTTCCCAGACGGCTTTCTACATAGTAAAATAATGGTAAGCGACGACGCCATATCTTCTATCGGTACAGCAAATTTAGATGACCGAAGCTTTGAGCAAAATTATGAGGTAAATGCTATTATGTATCACAAGCAAATTGCCAAACAATTGAAAGAAGATTTTCTAAACGATTGTCTTATTAGCAACGAATTAACTTATGATGAATATATCAAAAGATCTTGGAGCAAAAAGCTGAAAGAAGGTGTCGGCAAAGTACTGAGTCCGTTATTCTAGAATCCAGTTTTATTCTACCTGAGAGGTAAATACCAGATCTTGATCTTCCATCGCTACAATGATCATTTTTACGTAATCTTTAATCGCTTTTTTGACGTCGTCAGGCTCTGTAATTTCGATGATTCCCCTCCAGATCATAGCTCTTTCTTTACCTTCACAAATACAATATAGTGTTGTCTCTGCATGGTAAATTGTATATTTTTCGTAGTAATTATCGTCGTAATAAATGCCTTGGTGCTCTAAATAATCATCATTAAATCGAGACTGGTGATCATCCCATCTAGAGATAGATTTTACAAAGCTTTCACGATTTTCAGACCCTATTATTTTAGTAAGTAAAATGGCATCAAAATCTTTGTCTAAAAGGCTTTGTTCGACATCGTCTAGTTCTTTATCTGTCTTACGAGAATCGGTAAGCGAAAGGTCAAAAATATCTACACTACGCCATGCTTCAACATCTCTATTTGTAAATTCATTTTGAAGTTTACTTTCAAAGTCTTCGCGTGTATCATCATTTTGTGCCATGCCTACGATTAGAACTTTGTTGGCATTGAATATTACGATATCGGGGTTTTTCCAGTTTTCTACTAAACTAATAGAAGAACAACCCATTAACATCAATGATAATACTACAATTAACTTTTTCATAAGGCAGGTGTATTTAATACTAATATCTTTCGAAGATACTATTTTGAAAAAGTTAGAGATATGACCATTGTCAGTCTATATAAATAGCAAAACATATTAATAATAACAATTATACAAGTAAATCTATCGTTTCTTCTAACTTCGGTATATGGCAATTCCACCCTTTGGTATCTCTTATTTTTACTTTAAAAGCGTCTAATGCGCCTGGTTCACCATGAATTAAGAAAACATTTTCTGGGGTATTTTTAATACCATCGATAAAATGAAGAAGTTCTGCTTGGTCTGCATGTGCAGAAAGGCTTTCAATAAAATGAATACTAGCTTTTACAGGGTAGTATTTACCAAAGAGCTTAAGTTCATGTGTACCCTCTAACAATTGTCTACCTCGTGTACCTTCTGCTTGGAACCCAACTAATAAAACTCTAGTTTTTGTCTCATCTATTAATTGTTTTAAATATGTGAGTACACGCCCGCCCGTAACCATACCACTACCTGCAATCACAATTTTAGGTCTAGGATCATCTATAGTTTTCCAAGTATCGGCGTATGAAGATGTTATGGTGAAGTGATTGCACATAGCTTTAAAATCGCTTTGGCTAAGCTTATGCCAATCTGTATATTGTTCAAATACATCTAAAACATTACTGCCCATGGGGCTGTCTATAAAAATGGGTATGTTGGGTATTTTATTCTTTTTATATAAATCCCAAAACAAGAACATGAGCAATTGTAATCTTTCAACGGCAAAAGAAGGTATAATTAACGTACCACGGTCATTAATGGTTTTTTGAACCAAATCACTTAAAATTTCAGTGATATTTTCTTTAGGATGTAGTTTGTTGCCATAGGTACTTTCTAAAAAAAGGTAGTCTGCCCATTCTGGTCTTTCTGGGGGCATTAAAAGTTCATCGTTCAACCTACCTACATCACCTGAGAAAACGAACATTTTTCCGAATATCTCTAATTCAATAAAAGTAGAACCAATGATATGACCGTTATATCTGTATTTAAATCGGATGTTTTCTGAAAGCTGAACCCACTCATCTCTTTTTCTTCCTGAAAATAATTTAATGGTTTTTTCAGCTTCTATAATAGTATAAAAAGGTAGTGCTTTGGGGTGTTTAGAAAAGCCTTCTTCATTTGCCTTTTTTGCTTGCTCTTCTTGAATTTTAGCACTGTCAAGTAAAATAACACGAGCAACAAATAAAGTAGGGTAGGTGCCTGTGATGTCTCCGTTAAAACCTTCTTTTACCAATCTAGGTAAGTAGCCAGTGTGGTCTAAGTGACCATGTGTTAATAAAACGACATCTATTTTACTAGCATCTATAGATAAGGGCTCCCAATTTTTTTCACGTAATTCTTTAAGACCTTGAAACATGCCACAATCTATCATGATGTTCAGTTCGGGAGTTTCTAAATAAAACTTAGAACCCGTAACCGTACCAGAAGCGCCTAAAAATTTAATGCTAATTTTTTTCATACTATTAAGATTTACAGAGTTGTGAGATTTCGTCTAAAATTTTTGATTTACGATCGGTAGAAATACCAAGGTGATCTAGGAAAAATTTGTCTTTTACGAGTTGCCTGCACAGAACTACATTTCTGCTTAATAGAAATTGTTTTTCTCGTTTAGATAGTAAGCTAGAAACCGTAATAGGGTAGAGCCCAAGCCGATCAATTCTGTCTTTTAGACCGTCGTTTTGTGGTAAATCCCAACTTAAAAGATAGAGGTCTGCGCACTTGCCATAAGTTAGGGCATCTTCGGTGAATCTAGTATTAGTAACTACCCAACCTTTATTCAACGGTTTGTTATTTTTGTTCGTAACCCAATGTGCTTTTACATCATTATATCTAGAATGTATATAAAGCGGAATTTTAACGTTACAATTTCGCCCCTCTTCATTGTGAAATTTACATTCTATAAGAGTAGCTGTATCATTTTTTTCGGCAATAACATCGATTTCATGAGTAACGCAGGCACCATTTACTACGATATCTACTTTTACTTCATAGCCTGAGTATTGCAATATAGCAGCTATAAAACGTTCGAATGGAAAACCGGTCGGTCCCAATTCATAGATTGCCTTTTTGAGTTTGTATTTAGATGCGAATACAGATTTGTTCTTTTTAAGTAACGAATATGCCCTATTATAGATTTCATTGGTGGTAATACCTTCAAAAAGTTCATCATTTACTTTACTTACAATTTCTTCTACCAGTTCATGGTTTGCACCACTATGCTTAAGAGAGTTACGAAGTTTGTCTAACGAGAACTTCATTTTCTGCCCAGAAGATTTTATAATGTCAATAGATTCTATCGTATCCATATTACTTTTTTAAATTAACTTCAATAGGTGGTATTTCTAATAATTGTAGGGTGGTAGAAGCTAATTTTACTTTACCATTTGTTTTCGAAATTGCTTGTACTATATGTTGAAATAGGGTATGTTTTGTATTTCTTCTTCTTTTATAATCTGTGATATAACGTAGGTTCAACTGAACCCAATTATCTGTTAGGTTCATCGCTATAGTTGGTTCAATGGTAGCATCTTCAATGTAATAATGCGCCACCATTTCTTCCCATTTTGCCTTAGATTTTTCGGTATAATCTAAAAGCAGCTCATTGGCACTGTTCATCATGATGGTTTTAGCCAATTCGGCGTCAGATGTATAGGTGATAAGTATATTGAGCTCATCCCAAACGAAGGGAAAATCCATCGAGTAATTCTTTATCGGACCTTTAAAAACAAAAGCATTACTAATTTTTACAATTCTACCAGAATAGTTATCACTGCTAACCCATTCGCTAATTTCCATAATAGTGGTGTAAATACTGTCGATATCAATAACATCGCCTTTTATATTATTGATTTCAATACGGTCACCGGGTTTGTATACGCGAACGAAAAAAATATAGAAAGAGCCTGCGATACTCAGAATCAATTCTTGTAGGGTAAAGGTTATACCAGCGGTAAATAAGCCGATTATAATGGTGTAATCTTTTATACTGTCGACAGTAAAAGCCATAAGAACTAAGAATATTATAAGTACGTAACCTATAAGTTCAACACCCTTTTGAGCTTTGTATCTAATAGAAATATCTTCAATTCTCTTTTTAAGAGTTTTTCTTATAAAGCTGATAATGAAAACTATAAAGAGTATCCACGCAATTAACTTAACTATTTTAATTAGCGTCGTATTCTCTAATAAGCTCGAAAATGTATCCATTTAAATTATTTAAAAAAACCGCCAATGAAGCGAATTCTTTGACGGTTTAACTTTAGACATCAACCAACCAAAGATGTCTAAAATGTTTTATGAATTTTATCTGTTTGTACCTGTCAATTCTATTAACATATTAATGTAATGCTAGAATAGGTACATCGCTATCATAACCAATTTCTTTAATTAATGGTCTAGAGAAAACATTACCAAAAAAGAAATGTTTACGGTTTATGAAAGACACCATATCACTCTCTCTACTTTCAACAAAGCTCTGTATACCTTTACCCAAGTTCTTTTCGGTAAGTGTATGAAATTGGTGTGCAGTCTCACTTAATATTGATGCTAATAATTGCTTATTGCTTAATTGAGTTTCGGTAAGTTCTTTATTCTTTTCTAAATGTAAAATGGCAATTTCAGCATGATGCATATTAGCCAATTCTATAAGGTATCTAAATTCTGATCTTTTGTATACATCTTTATAATCTGTAGGAAAAACAATTTCTTGAGGAGACATAAATGATACGTGCTCAGGTATTGCAAGCACAGGACATTCCCTGATTTTTTCCATTGCCATTACAGTATTACTGCCAAATAACACACCTTTAGATCCGGTTGCCCCTTTTGTTCCCATAGCCACCAAATCAATATCTTTTTCACTTATAATTTTCTTTATAGCTTCTGATAGAAAATTAGATGTAGATTCGGTATAATAATTATGCTTCAAGTTTTCTGGGTGCAAGGCTAAGGTTTCTAGAAGCTTTACAAAATTCTTTTCAGAATCTTCTTTAGCTTGTTCGTATGCAGCGCTACCTTCTTCTGGTATATTTAAGCTATTGGTAGTGTACTTTTCAAAACTGAATACATTTAAAAAATAAAAGTCACAGTTTAATTTGGCGTATAAATCAATAGTATATCTAATTGCGTTTAAGGCATTTTTAGAAAAATCGGTAGGTATTAGAATACGCTTATTCATTGTAAAATGATTTAGATTGTTCTATAAAAATATAATCTTGGCAATTGAATTACTATGATAAATATCAGTCTTGTACCGGTAGAATTAGAAACGGAACAGTTGCGTAGATACTTAAATCCATAATTACGGGTTCATGTAAAAAACGCTCAAAGAATTTTCTTCTATAGTATGACATTGCCAACATGCTAATTTCTCGTTCGGCTATAAAATCTTGTATAACATTTGCCTTGTCGGCATAGTTCCAAATCTCATCATAACTATGCGGTGTATTCAGTAAGCAGGTATCTAATAGTTTTTGGTTAGAGACTTGTTTAGAGGTCATTACTTCCTCTTCATTAATGTGAAGAACAGCAACAGAAGCTTCTGAAATTGATGCGATATCTAATAGCGTAGAAATAGAGCTTTTAGTACAGCCTTTTTTATAATCGGTAACAAAAGCGATTTCTTCAATAGGTTTAAAGGCAATTTCTCTCGGTATAGCCAGAATCGGGCAGGTTGTAATAGTATTTGCAATTTGTATGGTGTTGCTGCCCATAAATAACTCTTTGGCACCCGTTTTACCTTTGTTGCCCATGACCACCAAATCAATATCATGACTTTCTATTGTTTTTGAGATAACACTAGCAAGACTGCCTTTACTTGAAATGGTATTGAATTGATGTATCGTATTACCAGTATCAAGTATTATTTTATGTTCTGTTTTTGTTAAATTTTCTTGAGATAGGTTTTGTAAATTATTCATCTCTTTCTGCCCTTTTAATAGCGCATTTTTTGCACTCAGTACAAGATCATCATAAGCATGAACTATATGAAAAGTACATTTGGTAGATGCAAATATTTTGGTGGCGTAAAAAAGTGCATTGTAGGCTTCATTAGAAAAATCTGTGGCTACAAGTATGTTTTTAATCTTCATAGTTTTTTATTGTGGTATTACTAAAAATGGTACTGTAACGTGAAAGCCGATTTTCTTAATTACGGGCTCAATAAACAAGCGTTCTAAAAAGGTATGCTTGTTTTGTACCATGACTAATAAGTTTATTTTTTGCTTCATCTGAAATTCATTAATTGCCGCTATAATCTCATTACTACTTACATCATGAAAAAATCCGCTTTCAGATAATACTTTAGCTAGTTGTTTTTTATTTTTTTCTTGAACGGGAGTAAGGTCGTCACCAGTATATACATGCATAACGTTTACCTGAGATACATGAGAATTGGTAATCTTTAGCAATTGAGCCAAGCTTTTTTTATCTAGTGCTACTTCAAAATCATTAGGAAAAAGTATTTGTTCGGGTACTTCAAATTCAAAACCAGATGGTATGACCAAGACTGGGCATTTGGCATTTTTAATTACATGAACCGTATTAGTACCCAATAAAATTTCTTTTGCACCAGTTGCGCCTTGCGTGCCCATTACTACTATATCAATGCCTTCAGCCTCAACAGTTCTAGTAACTTCGCTAGAAAGTACATTTAGAGCAGAATGTGTAATGAAAGTATGTAAAGGATTATCAAATTCTTTTAGTAATTTCTCTTTGAGGTTTTCAAGGTTGTCTTGAGAATTCTGCTGTACAAGATCTCCAAGACCTATTTGCGCAGGGCTGCCCATTAAATATTCGGTATGGTAAACAGGTGGCATATAACTATTCAGAAGATAAAAAGTACATTTTATATCTTTATATAAAGTGAGTCCGTAACGTATTGCTGTTAGGGAGTTTTGAGAGAAATCTGTGGGAAATAGAATACGTGTCATAGTACTGTCATTTGATGAATTAAAATTAGGTACTGTAGATTACAAATAGTATGATATTGGTCATTAGTAGTTCTTTTTTTAATAGCTAGTATTAAGAAGCAAATACAAAATCGATGACAATGAAATTTAGAAAAAGTATAGGTTCGACTACCCCTACATTGGTTTATTTTTATGCACCTTGGTGTGTACCTTGTAAATTATTAAGACCAGTTGTAGACCAAGTGGTTGGGGAGTTCGGTGAAGCAATACAAAGCATTGAAATAGATGTAGAAATTGAAAAGGGAAAAGTAAGAAGATATAAAATTAAAGGTGTACCGACCTTAATACTTTTTAAGAACGGTACACCTCTTTGGCGGCATACAGGTGTAATGCCAATCGAAGATATTAGAATAGCCATAAAAGAGCATATGTAATGCTTAAGCTATTCAGTATTATTCGTGTATGACTAAGAATGGCACTTTCGTGTGATAGCTTATTTTTTCAACAGTCGGTCTAAATAGAATACGCTCTAAAAAGTTTAGATTTTTTGCGACCATTATGAGCATATCTAAATTTCTACTTTCTGTAAAACATTGAACAGATTCATCTATATGTTTCCCTGTAACTTCGTGAAAGGTGCATTCCATTTCCTTATAATAATCAAGAAATAAATTTTTAATTTTTAGTTGATTAGCACTGAGTTCTTCACCTTTACTAGAAACATATAACAATCGTAAAGCAGATTTTTTTAGCAGGATGATATCTTTGATGGTATCAAGTATTCGAACGTCGTATGATAAATTTAAATCGGACGGAAAACCTACTTCTTCTACTTTATCATAAGTAGCATCCTCTGGTACAGCTAATAATGTACATGGTACTTTTGTAATAACATTACCTGTATTACTACCCATAGCCACAGATTGAAGACCAGATGCCCCTTTTGTACCCATTATTATGAGCCCAATACTCTTTTCTTTGACAAAATCTTTAAGCTGATCAGTTAAAAAGCCATAGATAGCTTTAAAATGAAATTCATGCTTAACGTTTAGTGGTAGTTGTTCTATTTTTTTACTAAGAGCTTTAAGTTGTTCTCTACTCTCTGCCAATATTGAGGTCTCTAAAATTTCTGGAGATACGTACATCGCAGCTTCTCCACTAGCAGTTGTATTAATGGCATTAACGTGAACAATATGAAAATTACAGTGTGTTTTCTGGTAAAAAGAAATTCCGTAAACCAATGCATTCCAAGCGTTATCTGAGAAATCTGTAGGTATTAGTATATTTTTCATTGTAGTAGTTTAAATATTAGAAAAGATGACCTGTTACTGGGGTAAGAATAATACCGGAATTTTTGAATGAAAAGCGATTTTTTTTACGACAGGTTCGCCAATTACGTTCTCCCAAAAAGTATGTTGATGGCGCAGTATAGTTAAGAAGCTTGAATTTTTTTCTTCAGCATACAGGTCAATACTTTTAGAAATATTGATTTCAAAAGGTATGTTCTTAAATTTAATATCGAACCCAGATAACCGTTCCTTTAAAACTTCTTTATGTGCCTCTTGATAATCATTTAAATTGAATTCTATAGCCACGTGTACTATTTCAATATTGGCACTCCAAAGCTTACTAAGCTCGATAATGGGGTCAAATAAATTTTTCGTGTAGGGTGCGCTAAAATCAGTTGCGAAAAGTATCGATTTAAGACTTTGAAAGTTAAAACCGGTGGGTACCACAAGAATGGGAATGCTTTTTATAAGATTCAATACTTTTACCGTGTTACTACCTAAGAAAACATCTTTGGCACCAGTGGCACCTTGTGTACCCATAATTAACATGTCGATATCATTTTCGCTCAGTACAGACTCCACTGCATCTTCTAAATTTCCTGGTTTTGATAACGTCGTAAATTGGTGCTTTGCGTTTTTGTGGTTTATTTTAAGGTATGAAAGCATTTCTTCTAACTCTTTTACCGAGTATTTAGAAAGCGAATCATAGATAACACCAAGTCTCTGTTGGGTTTTAGAACCCATCATGTTTACTGGCGAAGGTTCAAAGGCGTGCAAGAGGTAAAAGTGACACTCTACATCTGTGTATATTTTTAAGGCCGTAAAAATGGCGTTCCAAGCATTATCCGAGAAATCTGTAGTAATGAGTATCTTTTTCATAGCAGTATAATTTTAGTTAGCGGGGTAAGTTTTGCATGACCATAAACGGTATGGTTGGTGAAAGACCAATTTCATCAATAGTAGACTGGTACAACATATCTTCTAAAAATGAATGTCTAGAGTTGACCATTACAAGCAAATCGATATTGTTCTCTTTAATATATTCAGTAATCGCATTTGTTCTATTATGAACACCAGTTCTAACAAATGATAATCTGGCATTTGGTAAAGATTCTTCTAAGAATTTTTTGTTATCTAGTTGTCTAAGGCTTAAATCTTCAAAATCTGAGATGTATAAACTAAGAACTTCTGCTTTGAATTCACCTGCCATAATATCTAGTAGTATTAATTCTCTGCGTTTATAGGGCAGCATGTAGTTACTAGGGAATAGTATTTTCTTGGGCTGGCTATAATTGTATTGATCAGGTACCGCCAAAACCGGACAATTTACATACTTAAAAACTTGCATGGTATTACTACCAAAGGTGATTTTAGAACTGGCGGTTTTACCTTTGGTACCCATAATTATGAGATCGATATTTTTAGTGTCTGCAAAATTATTAACGGCATCGACCAAAGACTCAAAAGATGATATTGCTTCATATTTATGTAATGGGTTGTGCGTTTTTGTTTGCGTATCTGCAACAAGCTTTTGTAATTTATTCTCAGATTCATCGGCAATACTATTTTTTTGTTTGTCGAATATATCCTTGTCCACATTATGGTAAGGTCCATATACTTCATCTGCATATGCATGTATAAAATAGAAATTCGTGCGCTCACATTTAAAAATATTAAGGGCATATGCGATCGCGTGATCTGCATTGCTCGAGAAGTCTGTAGGAATGAGAATATTTTTCATGGCTTTCGTTTATTGATACTTTAAAAGTATTGGAGGGGGCTAAAAAAACCTATGATAAATATCATGAGGGGTAAATAGTCAAACCGAAAATGCCTATTTAGATACTGGTAAGAGAGATTTGTCCATTAAAATCTAGTAGCTATTTAGTTATTGAAAGGAATATGTTAAAATGAGATGAAGAAATTTCGAAAGATTGAATAATGCGGTTAGCAAGTAAATAAGTTAAGATTTAAGAAGCCTGATATTCGTCATAGTAATTCAGTGTTCAACTAAATACATTAGTAGAACATTCTAAAATTTAGAAATTATGAAAAAAATACTAATCTTATGGGTATTAGCACTGATGGTAACGATACCCACTTCAGCACAAGTTTTAAATAATATTGATGAAATAGCTCCTTTTAGCGAGGGCTTGGCAGCAGTGCGTAAAGGCAAGCAATGGGGGTTTATCAATGAAGAGGGAAAAATGGTTATTGAATATAGAGATGACATATATGCGAGCGCAAATGTCGATGAAACCAAAACAGATGTTTCAGGAGTTAAATACCCCAAATTCAGCGAGGGTTTATGCATCATAAATAGTACAGTAGAAGATGGGGTGCCAGTATTCGGATTTATGGATACCTCAGGTAAGATTGTCATTGAACCACAGTTTTTAAATTTGTTTCCTTTTAAAGACGGCTTTACGACAGCTGTTTTATTTGATAAGAGCTTCAAAGGCGAGAATGAATTTAAATTAAAGATTTTCGAGTATAAGTTTTTTGATGTACGCGTTAGTTCAACTGGTGAGATTACAGATTATTTCGAAAAAAGAGATCATGTTCAAATGACCGTTAAACGCTATCAAATGCCAGAGATAGGTGCGAAGATTTTAAACAAAGAATTAGTAGCTACATACACTGCTGAGCAAGGTTGGACAATAGATAAATTAGTAACGAAAAATTAATTAACCATGGGTAGATTAAAAGATAAAGTTGCAGTAATTACAGGTGGCACAGGTGGAATTGGTTTGGCAACTGCCAACCTATTTTTAGAACAAGGAGCTAAAGTTGTTTTAGTAGATATCAATGCAGCTGCTATTGATGAATCTCGAGCTAAATTCAATAACAAAAATGTTTCTTTTTTTCAAGCAGATGTTTCTAAAAAAGAGGACACTATAAAATTTTTGAACCATGCCTTAACCACTTTTGGAAAAATAGATATTTTCTTTGCTAATGCAGGTATTGAAGGCATACCAACTTCGATAGCAGAATATCCAGAAGAGGTGTTCGATAAAGTAATTGCTGTAAACCTAAAAGGGGTTTGGTTGGGTTGCCAATATATAATTCCTAAAATGGAAGAGGGTGGCAGTGTCATTATAACATCTTCAGTTGCCGGTTTAAAAGGGTTTACAGGTTTAGGTGCCTATTGTGCTACAAAACATGCAGTTGTAGGTATAATGAGAGTTGCGGCTAATGAAAATGCTAGTAGAAAAATACGTGTAAATACGATACACCCTGGTCCGGTTGATAATGATATGATGCGTAGATTAGAAAGCGGTATGGCTCCCGATAATCCAGATGCTGTAAAAGACGGATTTACGGCGACAGTTCCTTTCGGGCGTTATGCTACTTCAAAAGAGATCGGAGAATATGCTTTATTTTTAGCTTCTGATGATAGTAAATATATTACCGGATGTACACATCCAATTGATGGTGGCATGTTAAGTGCATAAGCACTAATAGAATGAAATTGAAATTTGTAAAACTTGAATGTATTAATGGAAACATTGATATGTTCAAGTTTTTTATTTTAAAATAGTACCTTAGAATTAAATATAACACTCATGATCATTCATAATTTAGGGGACGAAAATTCAATACTAAATACTTTTATTTCAGAAATTAGAGATTCGCACATTCAAAAAGATGCAATGCGTTTTCGAAGAAATATAGAACGAATAGGAGAGGTGTTAGGTTACGAGGTAAGTAAAGAATTGGAATACACCATTAAAAATGTTACAACTCCTCTTGGTCATAAATCTATGAATTTGAGTCAAGATCAAGTAGTTATATGTTCTATTTTAAGAGCAGGTTTACCATTACACCAGGGTCTTTTAAATTATTTTGATAACGCTGAAAACGGATTCATATCTGCATTTAGAAAGCATGAAGGCGACGAAGATAATTTTGAAGTGATTGTGGACTATTTTGCGGCACCATCGTTAGAAGGTAAGGTACTTGTACTAACAGATCCTATGTTAGCTACAGGCAGGACTTTAGAAAATGTTCTTGAGGGGTTAAAAAAGCACGGAACACCCAAACAAATTCATATCGTTTCGGTGATTGGATCGCAAGAAGGCATTGATTTTATTGAGAACATTTTCCCTCAGAACACACATTTATGGATCTCGGCAATAGACCCAGAATTAAATGCTCGAGGTTATATTATACCAGGTATCGGTGATGCCGGCGATTTGGCATATGGTCAAAAACTATGATGATATGTTCTTTTTAGAACGCTTTATCCATTTTACAAATTCATACCAAAGTACAGAAACTGCACCTATAAGAATAGTCATGCCCAATTGAGATATCGATAAATCTTCAAATTCAAAAAAGCGGGTTAATGCAGGTACATATAACATTGCTAGTGCAAGTATGACAGTAAGACCTATCATTATCGGAACCAAATTATTTTTGTATTTCAGGGTGGTGAAAATGGAATAATAAAAAGAACGGTTCACCAAGGTCAAAAATATATTCGCAAATATTAAAACCATAAATACCATGGTGCGAGTAGTATTTTCAGAGAACCCAAGAGCTACTGTATATTGGTAAATAACTAATGCTCCAATCGTTATGGCTAAACCTTGAATAACACTTGTAGTTAGTTCTTTAAAGTTGAAAAAAGTAGTAGAAAAAGGTCTTGGTTTTTTGAACATGAGATTCTTCTCTAGAGGTTCATTTTCAAAAATTATAGAACATGTAGGTCCCATTATTAATTCCAAAATAATGACATGAGATGGTGAGAATATATTCGGATAAATCCATCGTAACGCCAAGGGTATAAATACGGTAAGGATGATTGGTATGTGTATAGAAATGATATACTGAATTGCTTTTTTCAAGTTGGTGTATATTTTTCTGCCCATGGCAACGGCATCAACCATTCTAGATAGGTCATCATCGACCAAAATAAGAGATGCGGCTTGTTTGGCAATTTCAGTACCTTTTTTACCCATGGCAATACCAATATGCGATGCTTTTAAAGCAGGGCCGTCATTTACACCGTCGCCAGTCATTGCTACTACCTCATTGTTTTTCTTTAATGCATTTACGATTCTCAATTTCGCATCGGGGAACATTCTAGAGAATACGTTGATGTGCTTTACTTTTTCTTGTAATTCGGTATCTGTAAGTTGCATTAACTCATCTCCAGAAATACATTTCTCGTATCCTTTAAAATTGATTTGTTTGGCGATTGCCATAGCGGTATTCGCATTATCACCTGTAACCAGTTTCACTTGTATGCCCGCACTATCAAAGTCCTTCAGTACTTGTGAGATGTTTTCTTTTGGTGGATCATAGAAAGCGATAATTCCCTTAAAATCAAATTTAAAATCTTGTTGTTCTTTCGGGTAATTTTCTCCTTCAAATATCGCCATACCCACGGCAAGCATTCTATACCCATCTTTACCTAATTCGGTAAGTGTGCTTTGTATAATTTCAATTTCAGAAGTAGTAAGATTAGCTACTGCTATAATAGCTTCAGGCGCACCTTTAGCGGCAATAATCTGGTTGCCCTCTTTATTCTGAAAAACATGGGTCATCATTGGCGGTTTACCACCTAAGGGGTATTCATGAACCATTTTATAATTGGGGCGCTCATCGTTATCTGTTAAGGTACCATATGCATTATGTATAGCAATTTCCATTGGGTCAAATGGTATTGGTTCACTTGCCCACATAGAAGTAGTTATAAGCTCTTTTTCATTATCGCCTAAAATATCTTTAGTGTTTACTATGTTACCGGTTTTTAATGTGAATAGTTTGGCTAACGCCATTTTATTTTGGGTGATAGTGCCAGTTTTATCAGTACAAATAACAGTTGCACTACCTAAGGTTTCAACGGTCTTCATCTGTTTTACGACGATTCCCATTTTCATTAATCGCCACGCACCTAATGCCATGAAAGTGGTAAATGCTACAGGAATTTCTTCAGGTAAAATACTCATGGCTAAGGTCAATGCCTTTAGTAAACTGTCTAGTACAATACCAGAACGCAGGTAATTTATTCCCCAAACGAGTAGAAATACAACGCCGCCCAAGATGGACATTAATTTTACGAAGTTGAAAATCTTCAGTTCCAAAGGTGTTTTTTCTTCGGTGATGTCTTCAAGGCTTTTGCCTATTTTCCCCAGTTTAGTTAAGTTGCCAATTGCTGTAATTTGGGCAATTGCCAATCCGCTAGCAACGGTACTTCCTGTAAAAATTAAATTATCTGTACTTGTGGTGTCCTTATAAACAGAAAGTGATTCACCGGTTAATATGGATTCATTTACAGAAAAATCATTTGAGTGAACTATAACGCCATCCGCAGAAATGGTAGTACCTTCTTCAACCATAAGAAAATCACCAACCACAATATCTTGGCTATCAATTTCTACAACGGCACCATTACGTATGACCTTGCTTTTTGGGTGGGTAAGGTTTTCGAGATTTTCTAAAGCCTTTCTACTTCTAGAATCTTGATATAGCGATATGGAGCCAACAAGAACAATGGCAGAAGCCAAAAAAATGCCATCACCATAATTACCGGTTATAAAATATATAGATGAAGCTATGAGTAACAATATAACCATGGGCTCTTTAGCAATGCTTTTTAGGGCATTTAAAAAGCTATTTTCTTTCTTGTAATTAAAAGAATTTACGCCGTGTTTTTTTTTAGAAGCATCAACCTGTTGGTCTGTGAGTCCGGTAATTCCAAAGTCGGTAGGGTTGATCATATTATTGTTTTTCGGTATTAATTTGTAAAAGGCATATCAAGTACTAAATTATCTGAAATCTTTAGGCAACTCACTGACATTTATCATATGATTTACGCCTATAAGTTTGCAATTTTATAATGTAATAATCTTAAAAGTAAACTATTATGCAAGCTACCATGAATGATATAAGAATAATAATGAAAGAAACGTATTCTAAACTGGTCTCTTATAAACGAAAAGAGAATAGAGAATCTTTCAATACAGAACTATTAAAGGTACTCCCTCAAATTTACAGATATGTGTCTAAAAGGTTGAATAGTGCCATAGCAAATGGAAAGTTAAATAAAGGTATGTTTAACCCGAGCGATTTTACAGATCAACTTTTTATAGAAGTGTATGATAATATCGATGATATAAAAAGTGAAAATGAATTGCATGTTTTTCTATTCAAAAAAGTAGATGAGTTATTAGAAGATAGTTTGGTAGAGGAGGAGTTTGATCATGTTTTTTTTGATAATATAGATACTTATTCTAAACCAGAATGGGATGCTATGGAAGAAAACTATACACAAGACGCTGATGGTGATTTTTTACTTTTAGATGAGATGGATGATAAATCCTTGGATAAAAGCAACTATTCTCTTAATCATGTATTTATAACTGAGGAAGAAAAGAAATTGGCGGATAAGTTAGATGCTACATTAGATAAAGAGCGTATATATAACCATGTACAATTGATATTGGATAAAATGAACCCGCCAATGAGAACGGTATTTGAACTCTTTACTAACGAGGGTTTAACTACCGAAGAAATAGCGGACATACGCAAAACAACACAAGAACAGGTAGAAGAGTTATTAGCGTCTGCAAGACAACTGCTTAAAAACAGTTTCGAGAAACGATTTCTTATAGATAGCAATTAAAAATAAAAATGACACTATCCCATTAACTGTGTAAGTTAAAAATAACAGGGGTTGGACTTTTATCTAAAGTCTGACCCTTTTTTCATAGATCGTCAGGAACTGATTTAGGATTATGCCCCAGTTCCTTACAGGCATCGACCACTTTTTGGTGGCCTCCCTTACCGCCAAATATACGGATTTCATCACGGCATCGTCCGTCGGGAAGGACAGCTTGTTCTTGGTGTACTTCCTGATCTTGCCGTTCAGGTTCTCGATAAGGTTGGTGGTATAGATTATTTTCCTGATCTCGATGGGGAACTCGAAGAACACGGTAAGCTCGTCCCAGTTGTCCCTCCAGCTTTTGACGGCATAGGAGTACTTCCCTTCCCATTTGTCCGCAAAGTCCTTTAGGGCGGCCTTCGCCGCAGCTTGTGTAGGTGCGTTGTAGATAAGTTTCATATCTGTTGTAAAGGCTTTTTTGTCCTTCCAGACAACGTACCTACAGGCATTCCTTATTTGATGCACCACACATATCTGGGTCTTGGATTCGGGGAACACGTTCTTGATGGTCTGGGTGAACCCGTTCAGATTATCGGTTGCGGTTATCAGGATGTCCTCGGTGCCACGGGCGCGTATATCGGTCAGTACGCTCATCCAAAAAGCGGCGGACTCGTTCTTGCCCAACCAAAGCCCAAGGACCTCTTTCTTACCGTCCCTGCGCAATCCTACCGCGATATAGACCGTTTTGTTGATGACCTTCGAGTTCTCGCGTACCTTGAACACGATCCCGTCCATCCAGACGATAAGGTATATCGGTTCCAATGGCCTGTTCTGCCAAGCGACGATGTCCCCGGAGATCTTGTCGGTTATCCTCGATATGGTGGATGTGGAGATATCGAAGTTGTAGACCTCCCGTATCTGCTCTTCGATATCGCTGTTGCTCATTCCCTTGGCATAGAGCGATACGATCACGTTCTCGATACCGTCGACCATATTACCGCGCTTGGGCACGATCATGGGGTTGAAACTGGCATCCCTGTCCCTTGGCACCGCGATCCTTGATTCCCCGAAGGAGGTACGGACTTTTTTGGTCGAATGGCCGTTACGTGTGTTCCCGTTCCTGGCCTTTCCATGTTTGTCATAATCGAGGTGGCCGTCAAGCTCGCCTTCCAGCATCTTCTCGATACCACGTTTTTGGAGTTCTTTCAGAAAACCGTTCAGCTCGTCACCGGTCTTGAACTGTTTTAAGAACTCATCGTTGAATAATTCCTCTTTCTTCATAATGGTGTGAAAATTTAAAGTTAAAAAAATAGCGGGGGCATGCCCCCGCTATTTTTTTATTTACACACTTTATGAGATAGTCCTATAAAAATGCTCTCAACTATTGTTGAGAGCATTTTTTATATTTTTTATTCGATAATTATGATTTGAATGCCTCGAGGCAAATTACTATGAAGGTATTCTAGTCGGTACTCCTTAATTTCCCAGCTAATTCATTGATTTTTATACGAAAGACAATAGATGATTCTTCAGTATCTATTTTTGCAGAAAACTCACTTATACATTTAGGGTTTTTACCGTAATTCTCTGATATTACTTCTTTAACGCCCTCAGAGAATTCATGTAGCATATGCTTGGCGTCAATACGCGAAAGTTCTTCAAAAGTACCTTGAACCAACACAGATCTCCAATTAGAAATAGAGGTAATATTATCTATAGATAAACACACAGATGGGTTTTTTCTCATTTCTTGAATCTTATGACCTTCAGAAGAATAGCTTGTTAGGGTGTTGGTATCTGCATCATAGAAATAGGTGATAGGTACAATATGCGGGTATCCACCAGAAATATAGGCTAGTCTACCAATGTAGTTTTGCTTTAGTAATGCTGCACATTCCTTTTCATCTAAATTTCTTCTCATGACCTTATTGTTGTTTGTTGATGCGATAAAAGTATAAATCATTGAATTAGTGGTACATGATATTCGTCAGTAGTTGAAAAGCTATAGTGAACTACGAATTCTAGTTCATACCCAACGAATACTAAAAGGCACCCATTTTACGAGTAGTTCGCAGTTAGATTTGACTTCAAATAATAATAATCTAAAACTACGATCATGAAACTACTTTACACCTTTTTACTGTGTTGCACCATCTTCACTGGCTTTTCTCAAGATAATGACAGTCCATATTTATTGGTATCTACAGAAGATGCGGTTATTCCTTTAAAATCTTCAAAAACAGAAGTTGAAATATCTGGTACTATTGCTCATGTTCGGGTAACACAGGTATATCAAAATAACGGAGCAGAGGCAATAGAAGCTAAATACATATTTCCGCTTTCTACTCAAGCAGCGGTTCATAAAATGCAGATGACTATTGGTAACCGTATTGTAAATGCCAAAATATTTGAAAAGCAAGAAGCCCAAAAAGTATATGAAACCGCTTTGAGCGAAGGCAAGCGAGCAGCGAAATTAGACCAAGACAGACCCAATGTGTTTAAAATGAATGTGGGTAATATTATGCCTGGCGATGAAATTGCCATAGATATCTATTACACAGAAATATTGGTGCCTGTAAATGGGGAATATCAATTTGTAGCACCAGGTGTTGTGGGTCCAAGGTTCACTGGTAAGAGCACTGAAAATGAAGAGAGTTTCAATATGCCATATACGGCAAAGGGCATTGCAGATAGTTTTGATTTTGATATGACGGTAACCTTGAATGCCGGTATGATCATTCAGAATATTAATAGCACTAGTCATAAAGTAACCGTAAAGCATCCTGATGTAAAAACAGCTGAAGTCTTTTTATCTGAAGGGAATAAGAATCCGTCGAACAGAGATTTTATATTGAATTACAACCTAAGAGGTAACCTGATACAAACGGGATTGTTGATGTATGAAGGGGAAGATGAGAACTTCTTCACCTATCAAATGGAGCCAAGTAAAAATGTGGAATTAGATGATATTCCGTCACGTGAGTACTTGTTCATTGTAGATGTATCAGGTTCTATGAATGGGTATCCGTTAGAGGTGTCACGAGAACTAATGCGTAATCTTTTATGCGGATTACGAATGACAGATACGTTCAATGTTCAATTATTCGCATCGAGCTCTACTATTTTTAGTCCGACTCCGGTAGAGATTAATGAACAGAATATAGAAGCAGCCATTCGGTTTTTATCCGAAGGTCAAGGCGGTGGTGGTACCCAATTATTAAGTGCACTACACGAGGCATATAAATTACCAAGAAAAGATATGGGTAGTGCCCGTTCTATGGTCATTATTACTGACGGCTATGTAAGTGTTGAAAAAGAAGCTTTTGAGCTAATCAGCTCAAATTTGGATAAAGCCAATGTATTCACATTCGGTATCGGATCTAGTGTAAATAGATATTTAATAGAAGGTATGGCCAAGGTTTCTAATAATGAATCCTTTATTGCAACCACATCTGAAGAAGCGGTAGAAGTAGCCAAAGACTTTGCGAAATATATTGCTACACCATTATTAACACGAGTAAAAATAGAGTCGAAAGGCTTTGATATGTATGACCTAGCCCAAAAGAGTATACCAGATGTATTTGCGGCAAGACCAGTTATTGTTCATGGTAAATATAGAGGCAAGGCAGAAGGAAAAATTATAGTAACAGGCTATCAAGGTAAAAAACGATTTAGAGAAGTGTATAATGTATCTGATGGGCATTTAAGTAAATCGAATAAAGCATTACGTTACTTATGGGCAAGAAAGAAAATAGGGGAGTTAGATGATTACAGCAACTTATTTAATGAAGACGTAAAAGCAGAAGTAATTGAATTGGGATTGAAATACAACCTACTTACCAACTACACTTCTTTTGTAGCGGTAGATGAAGCCATAGTAAATGAAGATGGCACATTGACCAAAGTGAAGCAACCGTTGCCAATGCCTAATAATGTAAATAATTCAGCCGTTGGTGCAGAAGCTGAGGTAAAAGAAAGTAGCAAATTCAAACGCACCTTTACCATAGATTTTGAAAACGAAATAGAGAAGAATATAAAAAGACAATTGACGATGGAGTTCAAAGTAATGTATAGCAAACTGGTAACCGAATACTTAGAAAAGTATGAAAGCTTGCGCATAAAATTCAATGCACAGGGCAAGGTGATACGTGTAGAGAAATTAGAAAATGGTAGCTGGTTGATAGATGAAACTATACAATCAGAAATGGAGAAAATCAGTTTAAGATCAGTTAATAAAGAAATGACAATAACTCTAAAAAAGTAGGCAGTACCAGTTTTCAGTAAGCAGTTTTAATAAAAACGTCTTTGCGAGGCACGAAGCAATCTCTAACTAGTTGGTAGATTACTTCGTGCCTTTTTATAATATCTAATCTATACTTTTTATCAGGTCTGTTTTTCTTTATAAAAATCCTGGTAAAAACTAGATATAAACTGAATACATACGCACTGTTCAACGAATTCTAGATGAGGTGCTACGAATACTAGAACACCCTCGTAAAAGCCCTGTCTCTGCTGTAATTTAGTAGTGTAGAAAGAAAACAACTAAAAATAACAGTATGAAAAATTTAATCCTATTCGCCTTTTTATTCAGCATTTGTATCACCAATGCACAGGAGTTTCAATTAACGGATACCTACGATATTACAAACCAAAGAAGTAGTGGTCAAGAAGACGAAGACACATGGTTGGTAGATGTAATCGAATCAAACAATCCAGAGCGTCTTGTGGCTACGATGTCCATTTCAGATTTCGGCTTGTTAGATGAAATACGCATATCAGTTTTAAGCAATCCGGATTTAGAAGATATCAATGAAATTTTAAAAGTAACACTAGAATATAACGCTTGTTGTTCAAGCACGGAAGAGTTCTATTATTTGATAAGTAATGACAATGATTTTATCGCGCTACCAAGTATAAAAAATGAGTATGCCTACGAACCTATTTCAGACATACACTACATTTTTCCTAACCAGTCATTTGGTAAAGAAGGAACCATACTAAGAGCAGCATTACAATACACAGAAACAGCTACTATTAAAGACATTAAAGTACTTGGAAGCATTGCCTGGAACGACGATGATTTTGATACTGAAGACGCTATAACAGCAATTAATTATTAATAACCCTTAAAATTTAGAATTATGAAAAATTTAAAGAAAAGTGCCTTATTCCTATGCTTATTTGGATTTGTAAACATGTTCGCCCAAAGTGTAGAACAAGTAGAATTTGAAGTGATGGATAAAGATATTCCTGCAGAAGAGTTAAACTATGAGTATTTATTGGCTCACAAAGTATTTCTTCGTGAAAAGCCATCTGTTAGAAGTAAAAAAGTAACACTTCTAGATATCGGCACTAAAATGGTATTGTGGGAAAAAAGTATGTACTCTAAAGAAATAGATGGCATCAATAGTCACTGGTACCGAGTAACCACAGGCAATGAAACCGGATGGGTTTGGGGTGGAATGATCGCTCAAAAATCTTTTGGAAGCATTGCGGACAACCAAGTGAAGTTTGTTTATGGGTATGAAAGTAGTGCTAAAAACGAATCTGGTATTACCGAAACAAAATTTCAGTTACGTGCCTTTAAAAACGGACAACAATTAGATAAAATCGTATTAGATAGTCTTGCTGCGATTCCGGTTCATATTGAAAACCATGGTAGTTTAGGTCTGTTTAATGTAGAAGATGTGATTACTATAGATTTAGTAGATACAGATTCTGGGTACCAAGTTGGTAAGAGCTACTTGTTCTGGAACAATGGAAGGTTCAAAAAAGTTGCAAGTTTAATAGACTATGCAGATACCAATTATCTAAAGACTGAGTCTTTTGTTTTTCCTTCGGATATGCAAGGTGTTAAGAGTACTATTTTGTTGAAAACGACCATTACAAAAAACATCAAAACACTTGATGATGCATTGGCACAAAACAACGTAGAATTCATTACCACTTCGTATGTATGGAATGGATCCAAATTAACTAAGAAAGAAGAAGTTCGTGAGATTAAAGATGAGGCTGTAGTAAGTATAGACTTTTAAAAAATAGTTATGAATAAGTGTTTAATTTTAGTATTGGTTTATGTGCTAATGCTAGGTAGTAAGAAGCCGTTTTCGCAACAGTCGGGAGCGGCACTTGCTTCACCTACCAAAAAAGAAATGGTACAAGAAGCTATTGTATTTATTGCTGGTTTTGATGAAGGTGATAGCACCTACTATGGCAATGCCAAGCAGTATTTTAAAAAACAAGGAATGCCAATTGTAGATAGTTTATATGCTATTGATGAGATTGTAAGTTATTTAAATAATGCAGGAGAAAATCAAGTACGTTTTAAAGAAATACACATTGTAAGTCATAGTAATGCCTGGTTGGGTATGTCTTTAAAGACTACAAAAACAGGAGAGCGAATTACCGTTTCCACATTACAAAATGCAATACAAGATTATAGTATAGAAACAATGTGTGATAACACTGCTAAGGGTTCTAAAATAATTTTTCATTCTTGCGGATTAGGAGAAAATCAACCCTTACTTCAAGAATTGAAAAATACGTTCAAAGCAGAGAAAGTAGTGGCGTCATCATATTTTAATGTATTCGGCGGTAAATATGCAGATCATTATTTGGCAAAACCCTATTACGGGTATTACCCAACAGCAGAATCTTTGGGTCCTGCGCATCTTTCTAAGGAGTTTAAGCAAGCATATCCTGATGTAGCTATCGATTGGTTTACTCCCTTAAAGACAAGACAAGAATCTTCGTTTGGCAAAGCCTATAGTTTCAAATTTAATATTCCGGTAGATTGGGAGTTTACTTTTGATGCTGTTACCAATATTCCTACTTTAGAAGACAAAGAAGCAATTATGGATTGGATTTCAGAATCTCCAGAAATGGCTGAGGTACTGTTTAAATTGAACATTCCGATAGAAAAATTCCGTTGGAGAAGTAGGGTACAAGGAAATAAACTAATAATAAAAGGAAAAACAACCGTACTCTGCGTATTGGCACCTATTTTGCAGCCTAATGATACCACTGAGTACCAAAACACAAACATACAAGACCCTATATTATATCAAATATTATAGACATAGCAACGTTAGATAATTACTTAAAATAGAACTCATATTTGAATCTGCTTAGTACATACGTCTTATTGGTATTTTGTTTTTTTGGAACAATGCACTTAGCTGCGCAAAATAGCCAGTTACGAGCATATACCATTGCAGATGGTTTACCACAGTCTCAAGTATATGATGTGCTACAAGATGAAATGGGCTACCTGTGGTTAGGAACCCAGGGTGGCGGATTAGCAAATTTTGACGGAGAAACCTTCGAAGTATGGAACGAAAGTGACGGATTACTTTCTAATTACATTGACGCCTTACATACCGTAAACGACTCCCTTTTTGTGGGCACAAGAAAAGGACTTTCCATAAAAGTAAAGAACAACTTTGTAAATTTTAATTCCCCACAAATTCTTCAATTCTACACTGCTGAAAATGTGCTGTATGTGGGTACTAAAAAAGGTCTCTATAGCTATTCTAAAAATAAAGAATTAAGCAAGATTGCTATAAATCCCGAGATAGATTCCAGCGAAATTAATTCCATTCTTTTTGATGGAAATTACTATTGGATAGCTACTAATAACGGCTTGTGGAAATTGAAAGCATTGAGCGGATCAGCTTCTGAAAAGAGAAAGGTTGAGGTAAATAACTTTAAGTCTGTCATTCAACATAATAGTAAAATACTGGCAGCGACTTTTGACGATGGCGTTTTTATAATGGACAGTGAGAATACTGATAATCAGTTTCTAATGCCAGAGCCATCGCGTATAAATTCCATGTCCATTCAAAATACAGATGAGCTTTGGATAGCTACTGATGATGAAGGAATTACAATTGTAGAGACCAATAAATTTTCGGAGTTAAAACTACTAGATAACTCCGGCGGATTAGCGACTCCCCATATCAGAAAAGTCATCAATGATGACAATGGCAATCTTTGGATTGCGACTTCTGGTGGCGGACTTTATAAGTACTTTCAAAACAATTTCAAGCACTACGACCAAAGAACCGGTTTAAAAGGAAATCGTATTTATGCGGTACATAATGCACCAGACGGATTATGGTTTTCCTCTTCAGAAGCAGGGTTAACGAAAATAGATTCTTTGGGTATTCATCCTTTACCAAATGAGGGTTCGTTTTTTGATGTAAAAATTAAGACCATCGATAGCGATGCAAAAGGCAATATCTGGGCAGGTTCAGATAATAGGGGATTACTATTTCGAGAAACCAAATTGGTCGATAGTTTAGTGTTCTCATCAAGCGAAACCTTCTTAATAAATATTGACACGGTAGCCGTGCAAAGAACTACTAATCACATTATCGATGAAAGCAAAGGCTTTCCGTCAGATTGGATACGTACGGTAATTACAGATGAAGATTTTATATGGGCAACGACGTATGCCCACGGTATTGTTAAATTCAATTACTATTCTGACAATGATAGTCTGGTAGTTAGAAAAATCTTTTCGAAGCGAAATGGAATTACCGACATGCTGATAAAAGGCATGGTTAAAGGTCCTGATGGTAAACTCTGGTACTCAACACAAAATGGACATTTGGGCTATATAGAAAATAATAAGGTGACGAGTATTAAAACTGGTTTGGAGCAGCAAACTGCAATAGGCACTATTTTGTTTCATGATGATACTATCTATTTAGGTACTTCGGGTAAAGGTATTTGGTATGCGAATAGTACCAATCCCGTAAATTTTCAGCAATTAAAAGGAAGCAAGAACTTATCTTCAAATAATATCTATCAACTCATTTTCGATGATCAAGGGTATCTGTGGGCAGGTTCTGAAAGGGGAGTCGATAAAATAGAATTGAACAAAGACAATGAAATTGCAGACGTATATCACTTTGGTAGAAATGACGGATTTTTAGGGATAGAAACTTGTTTAAATGCGGTTGATAAAGATGAACAAGGTAATCTGTGGTTCGGTGCCATTTATGGGTTGACAAAACATATACCAAGTGAAAGCAAGAAAGCCTCGTTACCACCAACGGTATATTTTACGGGGGTGGAGGAGCGATATAAAAATATAGATTCCATAGTTCTTAAAGATTGGACGAATAGTAACAAGGTACTGCAACTAACTCCAGAGCAGACACAACTAGGTTTTTCATTTAGAACGGTAGATGTGGATCACCCAAATGAAATAGAATACAGAACAAAATTGGATGATACAGAGTGGAGTCCGTGGGTAAAGGAGAACAAGCAAAATTTCGCCGGACTCGCATATGGTGCACATACCTTTTCGGCGCAATCTAGAAATTACAGATGGCAAGAAAGCGACCCTATCAAATTCAGCTTTTTTATCGATAGTCCGTTATACAAAAAAGATTGGTTTCAATGGTCGGTTTTAGCATTGGCGATATTGGTGTTATTGGGTAGTGGGTTGTTTTATATCCGTAAGATTAAAACAAAAAACAAAGCAGCCCAAGAGCAATTAAAAACTCAGAATTACCTGCTTACTTTAGAGCAAAAAGCGCTGCAATTACAGATGAATCCGCATTTTATATTCAATGTGTTGAATGGAGTAAAAGCAATGGCAGGCAACAAGCCAGAAAAGATGGATGCCACTATCAATAGCTTTGCCATTTTGCTGCGTGAAACTTTACAGAATTCTAGAAAGGAACATATAAGTTTAGACCAAGAAATAAAGGCATTACGACATTATGTAGAAGTAGAGCAGTTAATGGCTCAGCAGCCTTTTGAATGTTCTTTTAATATAGACACCAATCCTGATGCAGAAGAGATATTGATTCCGCCAATGTTGATTCAACCTTTTGTAGAAAATGCGATTAGACACGGAATATTAAAAGGAAACAAAGCTGGAAAATTAGAAATAGGATTCACGACCACAGAAACACATTTACAGTGTAGTATTATTGATAACGGATTAGGTATTTTTAAATCGCAAAGCGAAAAGCCGAAAACGGACCATCAATCTATGGCATTGACCGTTACTAAAGAAAGGCTAGAATCAATAGCAGGAACGAATACCCTGCAAATAAGTGAAATTAAAAATGAAGACGGTAGTATTGATGGCACCAAGATTACCTTTAAAATACCTTTACTAACAGATTATTAGAGACCTATGCATACAGCGATTATAGTAGAAGACATGATTGACGCTTTAACCCTTTTAAAGAAGGATATAGAGACGCAACATGCAGATATTGAAATTATCGCCACAGCACAGAGTGTAGTAGAAGCCGCAAAAGTGTTGCGTAAAAATCAGCCCGACATTCTGTTTTTAGATATTATGCTGGGTGATGGTACAGGGTTCGATATTTTGGAAATTTTCCCCGATTTAAAATCGAAAATCATATTTGTAACCGCAAGTGATGAGTTTGCTATACGTGCATTTAAATTTGCAGCAATCGACTATGTGTTAAAACCCTATTCGAACGAAGATTTAAGTTTAGCCATATCTAGGGCAAAAGAGCAATTGCAGCCTAATAAAGAACGACTACAGATTTTAAAAGAGACGATTTCTGCTCCCGAGAAAAAGCCAAATAAGATATCGTTACACACACTAGATCAGATTATCATTGTTAGTTTAGATGATATTATACGGTGCGAGTCCGATAGTAATAATACTATTTTCCACCTTCAAGACAAACGCAAGATATTCGTAACAAAGACCTTAAAATACTTTGCAGACCTTTTAAGTAGTCACGATTTTGTACGCGTACACCAAAGTCATTTAGTGAATCTTCAATGCATCAGCGCCTACATAAAAACAGATGGTGGTTATTTAATGTTGAAGAATGGAGAGAATGTTCCGGTATCCGTCCGTAAGAAAACCGAGATTATTGAGATTCTGGATAAGATGCATAGGTAGTTGAAATTTAGAAGAGAGTATTCTAATCACTTTATAGAATATCAATAATTAATTTTCTTTCTAGTTAGTTGAGAAAACAAAAAATATCACACCCCTATTTTTCCATTATTCCCAAAAACATCACTTTCCGTTATATTTTATGTTAAGGTTAACATAATTGTTACAAAACCCTGTCTATTTTTAGAGGGCTAGAATTTATGGTGTAGTATAAGCTTCTCATCTTCTAGTAAATTTTTGGTTTTCATTTTACAAAACGAGAACCAAAACTATACATAATGAACTCACTATATATGTTATTCTTTGGGGTTGCATATTCGATTATAAAGAACCAATTTAAAACTAACACATGAAAAGAAGAGATTTTGTACAGTACGCCGGGTTGGGTGCCGGAGCACTAATGATGCCGTCATTATTGCTAGGAAATGACATCCCCACGGAGGCTTTACTAGAACCTGGTATGGATACCTTGGTAAAAAAGAGAATGGCAGATGTGGCATTGAACACAGCCAAATCTTTAGGAGCAACATACGCAGATACCAGAATTGGTAGGTATCTGAATCAATATGTATTCACTAGGGAAGACAAAGTACAGAATGTAGTAAATACCGAATCTTTTGGTATTGGTATTCGTGTAATAGCAAATGGTACATGGGGTTTTGCATCAACAAACAGTGTTACTGCAGACGGAATTAAAAAAGCAACAGAGCAAGCAGTTGCCATAGCAAAAGCAAATTCTAAAATTCAAAAAGAGCCGGTAAAACTGGCTCCTGTAAATGCATACGGAGAGGTTTCATGGAAAACTCCGATCAAGAAAGATTTTAAAGAAGTTCCTGTTTCCGAAAAAGTAGAATTATTATTAAGTGCCAATGCTGCGGCATTAGATAATGGTGCAGATTATGTAAACTCTGCTTTGTTTATGATTAATGAGCAGAAGTATTTCGCTTCTACTGATGGTTCTTATATCGACCAAGACATTCACCGTTTATGGCCTACGTTTAGAGTAACAGCAATTGATAAGGCTGAAGGTACTTTTAAAACAAGAGAGAACATGAGTGCTCCTGTAGGTATGGGTTACGAGTATATGGACGGATTGGAATCTGAAAAGCTTGAAGGGCCAGCAGGATTGCGTTTATATAGAAATAGCTATGATATGGTAGAAGATGCTACTATTGCAGCTAAACAGGCAAAAGAAAAATTAACAGCAAAATCGGTTGACGCCGGTAAATATGATTTGGTTTTAGAGCCTAATCACTTAGGGTTGACAATTCATGAATCTGTAGGTCACCCATTAGAGTTAGATCGTGTATTAGGTTATGAAGCCAATTACGCAGGTACAAGTTTTGCATCTTTAGATAAATTAAAATCAGGGAACTTCCAATATGGTAGCGATGTTGTAAACTTAGTTGCAGACAAAACGCAAGTAGGTTCTTTAGGTGCCGTTGGGTATGATGATGAGGGAGTAAAAACGAAGAAATGGGATTTGGTACGTAATGGTGTCTTAACCAATTTCCAAGCCATACGTGACCAAGTTCATATGATCGATCAGAATGAATCTCACGGGTGTTGTTATGCACAAAGTTGGGACGATGTTCAGTTTCAACGGATGCCGAACGTTTCTTTAGAACCGGGTAAAGACAAGTATTCTATTTCTGAAATGATTAAAGATGTAGAAAAAGGAATTTACATAGCAGGTCGTGGATCGTACTCAATTGATCAGCAACGTTATAATTTCCAGTTTGGTGGTACTGTTTTTTACGAAATTAAGAACGGAGAAATCGTTGGTATGTTAGAAGATGTAGCATACCAAAGTAACACCCAAGAGTTTTGGAATTCATGTGTTAAGATTTGTGATGAAAGCGACTACCGTTTGTTCGGTACTTTCTTTGATGGTAAAGGGCAACCTTCTCAATCTAGTGCGGTATCTCACGGTAGTTCTACCGCTAGGTTCAATGATGTAAACGTAATAAACACAGGTAGATCTATTTAAGTATAGGTTCACTCTAAAAAAGAACAACAATGGCAATTTATACAAAAGAAGAAGCAAGAAAAATATTGGAGAAAGCATTGAGCTTTTCCAAAGCCGATGCCTGTGAAATAAACTTAAGCGGCTATAATAGCGGCAATATCAGGTACGCAAGAAATACAGTTTCTACATCAGGTTTTAGTTCAAACCAAAGTTTAGCGGTACAGTCTAGTTTTGGTAAAAAATCTGGAACGGCAACTATTGATGAGTTCGATGACGCATCATTAGAAAAGGTAGTAAGAAGGGCAGAGGAGCTGGCGAATCTTTCACCAGAGAATCCGGAGTTTATGGAGCCTTTAGGTCCGCAGATGTATGACGAAGCTATCAGTTATAGCGATTCAACGGCAAAAATTACTCCCGAGTATAGAGCAGAGGTTGCAAATAGTAGTATTGTACCTGCAGACGCGAAAGATGTTACTGCAGCAGGGTTTTTAAACGACTCTTCCGGTTTTAGTGCAATGATCAATTCAAAAGGTCTTTTTGCCTATAACGAGTCTACTAATTTAGAATTTACGGTAACCATGCGTACCAATGATGGTACAGGTTCAGGTTGGGTTTCTAGAGATTTTAATGATGTAGCAAAATTTGATGCTAATGAGGCAGCAAAAACGGCTATTGATAAAGCGGTTTTGTCTAGAGAAGCAAAAGCAATTGAGCCAGGTAAATACACCGTTATTTTAGAACCGGCTGCATCATCAGATTTGTTGAACAATATGTTCCGTTCTTTAGATGCACGTTCTGCAGATGAGGGTAGAAGTTTTATGTCTGCTGCTGATGGAGCCAATAAGCTGGGAGAAAAAATAGTTGATGAACGTGTAAATATTTGGTCAGATCCACTGAATCCAGAAGTGCCGACATCTACTTGGAACGGAGAAGGGCAACCTTTAAAGAAAACCTCTTGGATAGAAAACGGAGCGGTTAAAAACTTGGCATATGATCGTTTTTGGGCAAAGGAAAAAGGTGTTGATCCGGTTCCTTTTCCATCGAATGTAATTATGGCTGGTGGAGATGCAAGCTTAGAAGAATTGATCAAGAGTACTAAAAAAGGAATTCTAGTAACTAGACTTTGGTACATACGTAGTGTAGATCCACAAACCTTATTGTATACTGGACTTACAAGAGATGGGACGTTCTATATCGAAAACGGAGAAATTAAATACCCTGTAAAAAACTTCAGGTTTAATGAGAGTCCGATAATCATGCTGAACAACTTAGAGACCCTTGGTAAGCAAGTGCGTATCGACGGTAATTTAATTCCGTATATGAAAGTTCGTGACTTTACGTTTACGAGTCTTTCAGATGCAGTATAAGTAATTTTAATAGTATTTAAACTGGTTGTTTGTGTTGAATCACGACAACCAGTTTTCTTTTTTCCTAGGGAATAAAAACACAAACTACTTGCCCTTGAGCAACGAATTTTTCTTTACGAGATTACAGTACGAGTCTGGCGATTGGGACGTTGACCAACGTATGCCCTCAAATCTGTTGAATTCATTGGTGGAGTATACCACGTTGAAAGTAGATACTCAAGAAAAGATTATTTCGCTGGCAAGCGATGATATTTTTAAGAGTCCGTTTTGCTATATCTCGGGACATAAATTGGTGGAGTTTACCAAAAAGGAAAAAGAGAATTTTGAAAAATATGTGCGTAACGGCGGATTCATTTTCGCAGATGATTGCAATCACGATATTGACGGATTGTTTGCCAAATCTTTTGAGCGGCAAATGGAAGAAATATTTGGTCCGTCAGAATTAAAAAAAATACCCAACGACCACGAATTGTATTCTATTTTCTTTGATTTCGAAAATGGTCCGCCAACCACATCACAAGAATTGAATGGTTGGGGCGATGATTTGGTGCACGAGTATTTGAAAGCCATCGTAATTAATGGTAGAATCGGCGTGCTCTACAGTAACAAAGATTACGGCTGCGAGTGGGATTACGATTTTAGAAATAAACGTTGGTACAAAATAGACAATACACGGTTTGGGGTCAATATAGTGTTGTACGCCCTTACCTCATAAATACATTTTTGAATGGATAAAGAATTACAACGTATTGCAGATGAGGTAGAAATGCTTTCCGGTAAGTTAAAGGCTTTAAAGCAAGAGATAGGAAAGGTTATTATTGGGCAAGAAGAAACCGTATCGCAATTGCTGATTACGTTTTTAGCCGGTGGTCATGCTTTGTTAGAAGGTGTACCGGGTTTGGCGAAAACGCTAATGATCAGAACTTTGGCGAATGCAATTGATTTAAAGTTTAAGCGTATTCAATTTACGCCCGATCTAATGCCTTCAGATATTATCGGTACCGAAATTTTAGAGGAAGACCATACTACAGGTAAAAAGTTCTTTAAGTTTAATAAAGGACCTATTTTTTCTAATATTATTCTAGCGGATGAAATAAACCGTACACCACCAAAAACACAGGCGGCATTGCTGGAGGCCATGCAAGAATTTGAGGTTACCTACGGCGATAAAACGTATCCATTAGATAAGCCATTTTTTATTCTAGCAACTCAAAACCCTATAGAACAATCGGGAACCTTTGTTTTGCCAGAAGCACAGCAAGATCGTTTTTTGCTATATATAAAAATTGGATATCCTACTCAAAAAGATGAGGAAACCATATTAAAGGCAACTACCGGAGGTATAAAAAAGAAACTGAATAAGGTTATTTCTGGTGATGATATTGTACGATTGCAGCAGTTAGTTCGCGAAGTTTCTATAAGCGATGCACTCATCAGTTTTGTGAGTGATATGATTCGTGCTACGAGACCGGAAACCACAACAGATTCTTATGTTAAAGACTGGGTAGACTGGGGTGCAGGTCCGCGTGCAGGTCAAGCAATGATCTTAACGGCAAAGGCTAATGCATTGTTATCAGGTCGGTTATCGGTTACGTTAGACGATATTAAAAGTGTAGCGTTACCAGTGCTTCGCCATAGAGTTTTGGTCAACTTTAGAGCAGAGGCAGAAGGCATAACTTCAGATAAAGTAGCTACTCATTTGTTAAATGCTATTGAAATAAAAGGCAAATAAACAACGCTCCATTACCGAGTACATGGCAAAACAGGACTATCACGATTTATTAAAACCAGAGGTCATCAATACGGTTGAGGGACTTTCCTTGATATCACGAATTGTGGTCGAGGGTTTTACTTCTGGTTTAAATAGAAGTGCTAGTGTGGGCCCGGGTATGGAGTTTAGTCAGTACAGAGGATATCAACCGGGTGATGATTTACGATTGTTAGATTGGAAAATGTTGGCACGTTCGGGCAGGTATTACATTAAACAGTCAGAGATAGAAAGTCAGGTGACTATTAAGTTTATTGTCGATGCCAGTGCTTCAATGCTGCATAAAGAAAAGGACTTGTCGAAGGTTGATTTTGTACGTCTCTTGGTGGCTACACTAGCATATATGGCTCATAAGCAAGGAGATTCTGTTGGTCTATTTGCGCTCAACGATAGTGATGTGGTCAGTATTTACCCTAAAGCAGATAAAAAGCATTACAACAGATTGCTGCTAGAATTAATTAATCTTTCTAATTCTGGTAAATGGCCAGAAACCCATATTTCTAATAAGCGAATTCCGAATAGAGGCGGTAAAGAATTGATTTTCTTTCTAACCGATATGTATGAAACAGGTGAGGAGATTTCAAAGTTTATCAAAGGATTGAAATCAGCAAGAAATGAAGTTGTGGTACTACAGGTGATGGGATCAGCTGAAATGGATTTTAATTATGGTCCAAACATCACTTTTGAAGATTGGGAAACAGGGGCGCGAGTAAAAGTAGATACCGAAAAAGCTAAAACAGCATATTTGGGTGCTCTAGAAAGTAGATTGAATAAAGTAAAGGACGAATTACTTTCAAACGGCATTGATCACTATGTCTTTCGTATGGATGCACACTTGGGTGAAGCATTACAATTATTTTTAAAACAACGTAAAAGACTCGGTTAATATGTCATTCGCACAACCTTCGTATTTATGGGCTTTATTGGGACTTTTAGTTCCTATAGCTATCCATTTATGGAGTAAAAAGGAAGCGAAAACTATAAAAATTGGTAGTGTTCAACTGCTATCAGAATCAAAATCGAGACAATCTAGCAGTATACAATTGAATGAATGGTGGTTGTTGCTACTGCGTATGGCAATTATTTCGCTGATTACTTTGGTTATGGTAAAACCGCAATGGCAGTCAAAGGTGAACAACAGCAAACTGACCTATGTTATTGAACCTGAATTAGCAAAGAATGAAAATTTCATGGCTCGTTTTACTGATTTGCAAGCTGATCAAGAAATAAGACTTTTACAATCAGGGTTGCCCATAAACGATATTGAATATACTAATTCAGTAGATTCTAGAAGTGTAGATTATTGGTCGTTAGCATCAGAAATGAATGCTTTGCAAACAGATAGTATTATTGTTTTTACCAACGGATATGCAAAAGGATTAAAAGGAGCCAGACCCGAAACGAATCATGATATCAACTGGATCGTTTTGGATTCGGCACAAACTGTTGAGAAGCCTTTAGTAACATATCAGACAGAGGAAAATATAACATTATTTACAGCCAATAACGGTCCAGTAGCTTCAAAAATAGCAACGAAGAATATTGAATTAGGAGATGTATACCAACTGACATCTAATGGCGATAGTTTACAGGTTTCAAGTTCAAACTCAAACTCAAACTCAAACTCAAACTCAAATTCAAATTCAAATTCAAATGTAATTTCAAAGGTTCTTTTGGTTCAACAACCTTCTCTAGAAGTTTCTTTGGTGTATGCAGATAGTCTACGTTCAGATAAAACTTATATAGAAGCAGCATTGACGGCTTTATCGACTTATTTGGAAAGGGAAATAAATGTCGAAAGCTCTTTGGATAATGAAGTAAATGAGAATAAGGAAACAGATTTAACGATTTGGTTGAGTACTAAGCCTGCTCCGGTTTCAGCTCGAAAGACTCTAGTATTTAAGAACGATTCCATTTCTAATGCACTAATATTAACAGGAGAAGATGAAAATACTTTTTATATAACAGAAAGAATTACCACAGAAAATGCGGTTACTGGGCGATTAACAGAGAACCTATTAAAAATTTTAGATGTCAATAAAGAAGTAAGTGAACTACAAGCTAAAGCAGATATTCGATCACTGACAGAAGCAGACTTGAAAACAAATTTCATAGAAAATAAAGCATCGAAAACCCACCAAGCCAGCTGGAATCTGAATCCGTATTTATGGGTTTTTCTTTTAGTATTATTAATTGTTGAACGCTTTGTAGCTTATAAACGAACACAGTAATGGAATCAGGCAAACTACACTTGATGAAATTTCACAGGCGCTGGCAAATCTTGTCATACGCAGAAGCCGTTTTGTATGCTGTTGGCATTGCCGTTCTTTTCTTTTTAGTATCTAAAAATCTATGGGTTGGCATTTTAAGCTTTGTAATTGCAGTGGTCGTTTTTCTTTTGATAAATAAGCCTTGGAAACATAATTTGGCTACCACAGGTACTTATATAGATGCACATGTAGATGAAGCATCGTTTAGTACAGGGTTATTGCTACAACCAGAAGATTCATTATCTAATCTTGCCAAGTTACAACGCTATAAAGTATCTGAAGAACTTACCAAAAGATTGGGCGCTATACAACCTCCAAACAAATTGAAACAAGCGGTACTGGTTACGCTAGGGTTGGTATTACTTGGTATTGTGGTTCAACAATTAGATTTGTTTAAAGGAGTAGAAAATGTATTAGGAAACTCTGCCAATGAAACACAAATTCAGTTTGTCGCAACAGATAGTATTAGTGGGAAGTCCGTCATTCCAAAAATTTCCAGTCAAGATATAAGTGTTACATATCCACCCTACACGCGAAAGGGAACAATTGCTGTAAGCGACCCAAATATAAAGACGATTACTGGGGCAACTGTTCTGTGGACGCTAGAGTTTGATAATCTCGCTACTGAAGTTTACTTAGACCGCATGGGAGAACTAATTCCACTGCAAAAAGGTGAAAACGGGTATCGTATAAGACAACAATTATCAGAATCGGGCTTCTACAGTTTTAAATTTAAGAATGAGGAAGGCATTGAATTTACGTCAGATTTATTCTCGTTGGAGGCAGTAGCTGATAATCCGCCAGAGATAGAGATTTTAGGGTTGGAACAATACACCTATTTTGATTTTGCAGACATAAAGATTGTCGAGCTAGAAAGTTCAATTACTGATGATTACGGAATTGACGAAGCTTATATCATAGCAACCGTAAGTAAGGGATCGGGAGAATCGGTGAAGTTTAGGGAAGAGAAATTGAATTTTAAGGAAACTATATCGAAAGGTGTGAAATCGGTGAGGACTACGAAAACACTAGATTTAAATGCCTTAAAAATGGAATTAGGTGACGAGCTCTATTTTTATATTGAAGCCTTTGATGAAAAGCAACCCAAGAGAAATGTTGCGCGTAGCGAAACGTATTTCGCAGTTATAAAAGATACCGTTAGTGAGCAATTTGGCGTAGAAGGAACTTTGGGTGTTGACCAAATGCCCGATTATTTTAGAAGTCAGCGACAGTTGATTATCGATACCGAGAAGTTGATAAAAGACAAGCCTAGCATTACAAGCAAAGAATTTAAATCGAGAAGCAATGAACTGGGGTTTGATCAAAAAGCACTGCGTTTAAAGTATGGCCAGTTTATGGGCGATGAATCTGAAATGGAAGAAGCACCAAGTGAGATCGAAAGTCATGAAGAAGGTGAGGACCATGATCATACTGAAGATCAAGAAAATATATTAAAAGAATACTCGCACGACCATGATGGCGATAACGAGCATAATTTAGTTGCCGCTGAAAAAGTAGAAGAAGCTGAAGACCCTTTGCATGACTACCTTCATAATCATGATGACCCTGAGGAATCTACATTATTTGAAGAATCATTGAAGACAAAATTGCGAAAAGCTTTGAATATCATGTGGGATGCCGAATTGCATTTACGGTTAAATGAACCAGAAAAATCACTTCCATTTCAATATGATGCTTTAACCCTAATTCAAGAAATAAAAAATAGTGCCCGTATTTATGTACATAGAATTGGTTTTGACCCACCGCCAATTAAAGAAGATAGTAGACTTACCGGTAAAATAAAGGATATTAAGAACTACCGAAAAAACGAGACCAAAGAAGTGGAGAATCCTTTTGAAGCACTTGAGCGCGCGGTTGCTCGCTTAGAACAGTTAATACAGCAAGAAAGCACTTTTAATGAGGCTGATAATGCCCTTTTTACTGCTGCAGGCAATGAATTGGCGCAATTAGCAATAGCTAACCCAAGTAAATATTTACAAGTCTTACAAGGCTTAAAACGAATTGAGAATAATACGAAGCGAACAATGGGTAATTATAAATTCGTTCAAAAGGGATTATTAGCTGCCTTACCGAAAACACCACAAACACCTGGAGCTAAAAAAGAGTATATAGACGAAATTAATTCATTGTTTCTAAAACAGCTAGAGGTGTATGATTGATGGTTTCTCATTTTTGCAAAAAGAGTTCATGATCCCCATTTTACTTGGCGGATTAGTAGTTTTTAATATTTATGTTTGGAAAGAATGGCAATCGAAACAAAGGGGTCGTTTTGTTATAAATTCTATTGTTGCTTTGATAACAATCTTGGCATTGGGTATATTAATTCTAGAGCCTACAAAAGAAGTTGAAATTAATGATAGTCAGGCATTAGTGCTGACCGATAATTTTAATACCGTAGTAAAAGACAGTCTTTTAAATCATTATAAGGGTATAAAGGTTTTAGATTATAATCCTGTAAAATCGATTCGTAAAGAGCTCGATTCCCTTACCAATGTTATTGTACTTGGTGATGGTATTGATCCGTATGATTTTTATTTGTTCGATAGTATTCCCACAACCTATATTCCAAATGCTGAGCCAATAGGAGTTACGCGATTGAACTATAGAGAACAACTTGTATTGGGAGGTGAATTAAAGGTTTCAGGTAGTTATTCAAATCCTATAGAAAAGTCATTTTTAGTACTACAAGATTCAAGAAGTAACGGGTTAGATTCTATTCAATTTACTGAAAATAAGAATGTAGATTTTAACCTAACTACTCGCCCAAAAGTAGCAGGAGCATATGTTTATCAATTAGCGATTAAAGATAGTGCAAGCGTTGTTTTAGAAACGAATCCGATTCCTATAAAAGTGCTAAATAAAGAACCATTACGTGTTCTGATCTTAAATACATTTCCTACGTTTGAGACAAAATATCTAAAGAATTTCTTGGCGGAATCTGGACATGAAGTCATTGGTAGAAGTCAATTGACAAAAGGGAAATATAAGTTTGAATATTTTAATACGCCGGCACAACCGGTTTATCAATTTACTGATGTGGTATTGCAAAATTTTGACATCGTCATTACAGATTCCGAAACGTATATCAGTTTAGGGAAATCAGTCAAGTCTAGATTTGAAAAGAGTATAGCAGAGCATGGTTTAGGACTATTTATTCAGCCAAGTGATTTCCTTTTTAATACCCGAAGCAGCGATGCCTATTTCAAATTTGAACGTGATAGGGTTAACACTGTGAAATTACCTATTTATGCTGCAGAAACAGAAAAGTACCCGTATCAGTTTGATGAACAATTATTAGTAGAGCCAATTCACTTTGGCGGAGTATCAAACCTTGCTGCGTATCGACAAATGGGTAACGGAAAAATTGCAACAACATCACTATTAAATAGTTATCAGCTTTTGTTGAATGGTAAGAGTGAAGTATACCATGGTGTTTGGACCGCTATTTTAGATAAGATTGCAAAGAAGAAAGGGCAGGCAGTTTCATGGGAATCTAATACTAAAACTCCTAGAATAGACGAGCCATTTAATTGTGAGGTTCGAACAAACTTAGAGGAGTTCGGTATTATAAATGAAGATAGTATTTCGGTTTCGCTGGTTCAAAATGCATTACTGCCAAGTCACTATTCAGGCACTGTTTATCCGAAGAAAACAGGGTGGAATACGCTACAAGTTGAAAATGATAGTACAGACATTTCATACTATGTTTTTGAAAAGAATGATTGGAAAGCTTTAACTAGTACCACGAACATAGCAGCTAATAAAAAGCAATTCGCAAACGAAACTCAAAAAAGCAGGACGGTTTTTGTGGACCGTCCTGTTTCTCAATTATTGTTTTATATCCTCTTTTTGTTAGGGGTAGGGTGGTTATGGCTTTCACCAAAACTAGCCGCAGAAGGCTAAACCACTTTATTAATTTAGTGGGGTAATTTATTTTTTACTAATCCGTAAACGAAAGTGCCTAAAAGTGCTCCACCAATAACAACAAGAATAGAGGAGTAGCCTGCACCAACAAGCACATACATTGGTCCGGGGCAAGCACCTGCCAACGCCCAACCTAATCCGAAAATAATACCGCCAATTAAATAACGGGCAACACTTTTGGTCTTTGGATGTAAATTCATCTCATTACCACCAATCGCCTTAATCTTATATTTTTTGATGATTTGAACACCAATGACACCAATAACAAGTGCAGAGCCTATGATACCATACATATGAAAAGATCCAAATTGAAACATTTCATAAATTCTGAACCAAGATGCTGCTTCAGATTTGTACATGATGATACCGAAAAAGATTCCTATGGTTAAATAACTTATATATTTCATATTAACTGAATATTAGGGGGAATAAAAGGTGAATCATAACTAGACCTCCAATAAAGAAACCGATAACGGCAATTAAAGAAGGTAACTGCAAATTACTGAGTCCAGATATGGCATGCCCACTGGTACAACCACCGGCATAACGAGTACCAAAGCCCACCATGAATCCGCCAATAATTAAAATTGCCAATACAAATGGGTCTGTAAGATGTTCAGAAGCAAAAAGTTCAGTTGGTAAATATGCGTCACCGGCACTTTCAATTCCGTAATCGGTAGAAAGTTGTTGTGCAACTTCAGGATTAATTTTTACCGTATTATCGGACATAAATTGGGAAGCGATAAAGCCGCCAATTACAGCACCAACTACAACAACCAAATTCCAGCGTTGCGCTCTCCAATCGAACTTAAAAAAATCTGAGTATTTGCCTGCACCGCCCATAGAACACATAGTTCTTAAGTTTGAGGACATTCCGAATTTTTTGCCCATAAATAGCAAAATAAACATGGTGAGGGCAATTAAAGGTCCGGCCACATACCATGGCCATGGGTCATATATTAAATTCATTATCTATTTAGTTCAAGTTCAAAACCGCTAAAGAAAGCGCAAAGAAAATCATTCTTATGTAACCAAAGTTACATAAGAATGACATTAACTAAATGAATTATAGTTTTTGAATAATAAACCTAATTGCGATAAGAGGTTTAGACAGTGTAAAATTATGAAATGCAGTAGGTTATATGCAATTGATAATTTGTTTTTTTGTTTTATTACAATAAAAGGGGTTTTACAAATTTAACAAAGCACTAATTACCTTTTAGAGCACATGAATTTAGCATACTACTAATTTTTAATTCCGAAGGTTTTAAGAATAGTTTCTAATAAGCACCATTTCGTAAAAGCCGACTGTATAATATTTACACCTATAAATACCGTAAACCATAACCAATTGATATTAACATAAACAGCTAATACAACACTTAACAAAACCATTGTACCTACTATAACTCTAAAATATGTATTTAACATGTTGTTCTATTTTTAGAAGAATCAACAGCACCATTAAAGCGCTGTTGATTACTCATTTTTTTATTCATTAATTTCTGTACTATCCGTTGTTTCTGGATAGTTTTTCTTTTCTATCATATAATACACCAATGGTACCACCAATAAGGTAAGAACGGTAGAAACAATAGTACCACCCATCAACGAAATCGCTAGGCCTTGAAAAATTGGATCGAATAAGATTACGAATGCTCCAATAACTACCGTGCCTGCAGTTAGTAGAATAGGTGTTGTTCGTACAGCACCAGCTTCAATAGCCGCCTGTTTTATCGGTATACCCTCGGCTAAACGTAGATTAATGAAATCTATGAGTAGTACCGAATTTCGCACCATAATTCCTGCGAGGGCAATCATACCAATAAAAGAAGTAGCCGTAAAAAATGCTCCCATAATCCAGTGACCTAGAATGATTCCAATTAGAGATAATGGTATAGCAACCATCATTACTATTGGTGCTTTAAAGTTTTGAAACCATCCTACAATTAAAATATAAATTAAGATGATGGCACCCATAAAGGCAATACCTAAATCACGGAATACTTCAAGCGTAATTTGCCATTCCCCATCCCATTTAACGGTATAATCATCTTCAAACTCAGGTTGACCTAAGTACATTTCGGTAATTTGATATCCTTTAGGTAAAGCAATTTCCTTAAGCTTTTCTTCCATTCCTAATATCGCATATGCAGGACTCTCCAATTCCCCAGCCATATCTGCCATTACATATACCACACGTTTTTGATTTTTGCGGTAAATACTCTTAGCACTTATAGTTTCTTTAATATCTACTAAATCGGCGATAGGCACCATATTACCCTGTTTAGAGGTAATCTTCAATTGAGAAATATCTGTAATAGTCGACTTTTCTTTTTCATCTAAAGCGAGCACCAAACCAACTTGGTCGATAGCATTTTCATCATATAAATTTGTGATGGCTCTATTTGATAAAGCCATATTCATGGTATAGGCAATTTGCTGTGGCGCCACGCCATAAAGCATTGCTTTCTCTTTGTTAATTTCAAACTTATATTCAGTTTGGTCAGCTTCTACTAGCCAATCGATATCAACAACATCATTAGTGTTTTTTAACATGTCTTGTACGCTATTTGCAATTTTAATCTGTTCCTCATAATCAGGTCCATAAACTTCAGCTACAATTGTAGAAAGCACAGGAGGCCCAGGCGGAACTTCAACCAACTTAACATTGGCATTGTATTTAGCGGCTATTTTTTGAATATCTGGTCGTAGTAAACTTGCTATATCATGGCTCTGTGCAGTACGTTCTTCTTTGTCAATAAGGTTTACCTGAATATCTGCCATATTGCTGCCACCACGTAAATCGTAATGACGTACCAAACCGTTAAAAGTAATAGGGGCAGAGGTACCTACATAGTTCTGATAATTTATAACCTCTGGTCTAGTAGATAAATATTGAGAAATTTCTTGAGCAACTACACCTGTACGTTCAAGGGTGGTGCCTTCGGGCATATCAATAACTACTTGAAACTCGTTTTTGTTGTCGAAAGGCAACATCTTTACAGCTACAGATTTGGTAAAGAACAAAACCATTGATGCTATTAGTATTAAAAAAGTCAGTCCTAAAAATAACCAACGTTTTCTTTTATTTTCAATTAGTGGGCGTTCATATTTATTATAAATTTTATAAATAAAGGTTTCCTCTAATGGTTTCTCTACCTTTTCAACTGCACCTTTTTTCTCTTTTTCTCTCAAGAAAATATATCCTAAATAAGGCGTTATGGTCAAAGCCACAAAAAGTGATAATATCATGGCAATAGAAGCCCCAATTGGCATAGGTGCCATATATGGGCCCATAAGTCCAGATACAAATGCCATCGGTAGTACAGAGGCAATTACAGTAAATGTTGCTAAAATTGTAGGGTTACCAACTTCGTTAATAGCATAGAGTGCCGCCTGTTTAAAGGGGAGGCGTTTCATCTTAAAATGCCGGTGCATATTCTCGGCTATAATAATCGAGTCATCAACTACAATACCTGTTACAAAAACTAAAGCAAATAATGTAATTCTGTTTAATGTATAGTCAAGCATATAATAGCTCAACAACGTCAAAGCAAACGTAATTGGTACAGACAAGAATACGACCAAACCACCACGCCAGCCCATTGCCAGCATCACAATTAATGTTACCGCAAATATGGAGCCTATTAAGTGTAATAAAAGTTCAGACACTTTATGAGATGCCGTTTCACCATAGTTTCTAGTGATTTCTACATGTACGTCATCTGGTATTAAAGTGGTACGTAAATGTTCAACTTTATCAATAACAATGTCCGCAATTTTCATTGCATCGGCACCTTTTCTTTTTGCCACAGAAATAGTTACGGCAGGGTATTCAGATTTGTAATCTGATACTTTATCACTTGCCTGACCAAAACCTAAAGAAACATAACTTTGAGGGATTTCTGGTCCGTCGATAATACTAGCAATCTGCTTTAAATATATAGGCTGGTTTTGTTGAACACCAACAACAAGGTTTTCAACATCGGTAACCGAAGCCAAAAAATTGCCGGTATTTACTAAGAACTCGGTATCATTTTTATCAAAACTACCAGAACTCAATTGGGCATTGTTTGCTTTGATCATTTCAGAAACAGATAAAAAATCTAATCCGCTAGCGGCGAGTTTATCTTTATCTAAAACCACGCGTAATTGGCGGTCTTGATTTCCGATTTTATGCGTAATGGCAACATCATTTACCTTCTTGATCTCACTTTCCAGTTCCTGTGCCATTTGGCTTAACTGATACCCATCATAGTTTTCGCTCCAAAGCGTAAGGCCGAGCATAGGTACATCATCAATAGCACGGGTTTTTACCAGCGGAAAAGTTACGCCCTGCGGCATAATATCCATATGCTTATTGATTTCGTTATATAATTTCACGAAAGAACGCTCTATATCTTCGCCCACATAAAACTGAACGATGACCATACCTTGTTCTTTCATCGATGTTGAATAGACATATTCTACACCTTTAATATTTGAAATTAATTTCTCTAAAGGTTTAATGACCCGCGACTCTACTTCTTCGGGACTCGCGCCAGGGTAGCCTACAAAAATGTCCGCCATAGGCACATCAATTTGTGGTTCTTCTTCCCTAGGGATTAAAAACGAACTGTACACCCCAATGACCATGAAAACAATCATTAAAAGCACCGTTAACTTGCTGCCTATAAATATTTTGGCAATTTTACCAGCTAAACCTTCCTTCATTATTTCTTTATTTTATTTGTGTGTTCCCACCTGTAAAAGACAGGTGGTCGGGCTTTACGCTTTTACTCCTCGGCATAAAAAATGCCTGTGGGGTAACCGCTTCAATCCCTAACCCAGACTCGTTTATTGAATTGAGATTTTGGCGCCGTTGAATAATTTTCCTTCAGCAGAAACTATATATTGCTCGTCTGCCGATAAGCCAGATAATACTTCTACTTGATCACCAAAAGCTCTACCCAGTCGTAACCATCGTAGTAATGCAGTATTGCTTTGACTTACGGTGTAGATACCAGATAGTTGACCTTTCTTAACTATAGCTTCTACCGGAATCATTACAGCAGAACTTGTTGTTTTTCGTGCAATAGGAAATTGTACGGTAGCGTACATACCAGAAAGTATTTGTACATCTGTTTTATCTAAAATTACCTTTACCATATACTGTCCGCCTGTGTTCTTTGAAGATGTACTTACTTCGGTCACTTTTCCTTTTATGCTTTTATTCAATGCTTTGATTTGTACACTAACTTCAGTGTCATTTTTAACAGCAAGAATTTCAGATTCAGGTACCATGGCAAGCACTTGGTACGAACCTGGAGATTCCACTTCCATCAAAGGCATACCAGGGTTAGCCATATCACCTGCATTTATAAATTTATTGGTGACTATACCGGTAAACGGAGCGCGAATATTCGCATAACCCATTTGGGCATTGACACCGTTTTTCATTTGCTTGGCAGATTCCACTCTCGCTTTTGCCATATTGTAATTGGCAGTAATATCATCTAGCTCTTTCTGTGATGCACTATTCTCTTGAAACAATGTGGTAAAACGATTAAAGTCCTTTTCAGCATTGGTATAGGCAGCTTCAGCTTCAGTAATACCGGCATTTACCTGAGCCAATTGCGCAGAAACATCTGCATTGTTAACACTCATTAGTAATTGACCGTCACGTACCTTATCGCCAACACCAACATATATTTTATCTACGTACCCCATCATTCTAGTGCTGATGTTTGCACTTTTGGCAGCTTCAATTTTACCGCTTACCGTTAAAAACGGACTACTACTATCTTCAGAAACAGTTTTTGTTTGAACGGCTACAGCAGGTGAATTATCGACTACCGCTTTTTTATCATCGTTACCACAACTAGAGAACAATATTGTTGCACCTAAAATAGCTGTGATTATATATTTTTTATTTTTCATCTTTATGAATGGTATTAAGTGATTGTGGTACTCTATTCTTTTGTTAAAAACTGTACATACGCCAAAGCGTAATTATGTTGAAAAATTGTAGCATAATACTCTAATTGCTTTTGAGAATATTGGGTTTCAGATAGCAATAGATCAGTAGTTTTTTCTAAACCTTGCTTAAATCTATTAGTTCGTATACGCAATGATTCTTCAGATTGTTCTAGTGCCAGTTTTGTGAGCTTTAATTTATTTTGAGCATCTTCAAAACCTCTTTTCGCTTTGTTAAGCTCTAATTGACTTTCAGATTTATACTGCTCTAATTGTAATTTAGATTTGTCATATTCAGCCTTGCTCTTTTGAGATTTGCCAAAACGCTTACTACCCTCAAAAAGATTCCATTTTAATTCTGCTCCGAATAAATACCCTTGCGCTTGACCTTGAAAAATTTCATCGTCATGTAACTCATAAGTACCAAAAGCATTTAAACGAGGTAAGAAAGCCATTTGGTCTGCCCTATGCATTTGTCTGTAGGCTTCGGTAGCAGAATTCATGGCTAAAATATCTTTTCTGTTTTCAGATAAGTTTACCGTCGTTGTATTAGCATCACTAGTAATTGAAAGTGAATCTGAAGGTTTTAAAATTTCATTTTCATCAGTATTCATTAATACCGATAAATAGTTACTTGCATTTAGAATGTTACTTTTTGCATATTGCAATTGATTATCGATTTCGGTAACTCTTACTTCTACAGAAAGAACATCAGATTTTTGTAGGTAACCTTGCTTGTAACTATTGTTGGCAATACGCTTATTTTCTAGAGCAGTTTCTTGAGCTTTCTCTATAACGGTAACGGTTTTATAAGCAAGTTGTAATTGCATATATGCTTTTTCAACCTCAAGAACTAAGTAATCTTCTGTTCTGCCAGATTGTAGTTCGGTAGCGGTCATTTTTGCCTTTGCCGCTTTACGCTGGTAGATGCCATCGAAGTTTATCAATGGTTGTTGTACTTCTACACGAGTTGCAAAATCTTCGATTTGACGTGGGTCATTTAATAGATCAGGATTAAAATCTGCAGCGGTCAATATTTCTTGATTAAGTTTAGATCCAAAAGCCATTAATGGGTTAGTGGTAGCAATACCAGTATGCGATACACTAATGTTTGGCAATAGAATAGCATTGGTCTGATTGAAATCACCCTTGGCAGCTAAGACATCTTGTTTTGCTATTTTCAGTGTGTTATTACTTTCTTTTACCTTAGTCAGCACTTCATCTTTTGTAATAGATTTTACCTCTTGTGCCAAGCCAGAATAAAAGACGAACAACAAAATCCATCCTAGTTTATATTTCATGGTATTCATTTATTTGATACAAAATTAGAGTAGTAAAAAAGACTGCACAGTAACTAATGTTACCTAAGAAGATTTGTTGGTAAAAAAAGTTTCTAAATAAAAAAAGGTATTCCCATTACAGAAATACCTTTGTTGACTTTTTAAATTAAAATTTATTTTTTAGGAGATTTCACAAATGTATTAGCGAATAATCCACCCATTAAACTGCCATATAGTGTACTATTGAGCGGTTTTGAAGTTATAGCGCAAGTACCACTTATACAGCCAATTTCGGCATAGTATAAGTAACCGGCTATAGCGCCGATGATTATGCCTATAGTAGTTATTGTAAGTGTTTTCTTATGCATTAATTATTGACTTTTCTAGTGCCACCATGACCGCCGGCCACCACTAACATTATTTTTATACTCAACCAAATGAACTTAAAAAATTGAACTATTGGGTTCATCATATAAAAGCGCTTAGATTTCGATATTCTTTGTGTCATTTTTTTAGATTTTAAGTATTCTTAATTCAAGTTTTAGGGATGTAGTACTTGAAATTATTCCGGAATTAGCCACCAAAAAGGCTTCATTTTAGCTTTATAAATAAAAGCATAATGCAACACTAATTTTAACCAGTGCCCAGCCAAACCTATTTCTCCAAAGGTTTTACCTAATTCACGACCTTGGGTATCGGGGTATTTGTTGTAATCAGGCACAATGGGGTAGGTGGTAATACTCACACCACTACCTTTAGTCATTCCATATCCTGCCGAAGCAATACACGCAGCACCCATGTTACCTAAAGAACCCTTATGGTTTAAATCTTTTTTACCGTTAATAGTATCTATGATATTATCTGCAACCAACTTAGCAGTAATACCAGAAGGCATACCCGTACGCGGTGGGGCAGGAGATATCGTGGTGCCATTTTTACTTACTCGAGGTTTTGAAATTGCATGTGGTGGAGCAAATGCAATACCAGGTGCGAATATGTTTTTGTATGTCGGATTCTGATAGGTTTCAGGCCAATCTTGAACACTCCACTCTTCATAAGGTTTAGCAGTATAATCTGCATCTACTAACATAAAACCTTTAAAAAGCTTTTCGGTAATGTCTTCATTGTTCTTATCAAAGGCTTTAAAACCATGTCCGGTAAATGCAGGTATTAACATGGCAAAATCATATGTTTCAGATTTATACTCCCCATCTAATGTTTCATAATGCGCTTTACCATCTTCAATTTTATTAACTCCGGCGCCAAGAATCCATTTTATACCACGGTCTTCAAAGACCATTTCAACCATTTCACTAGATTTCATGATGTTGTTACCATAGGTAAGTAACATTCCATCCATACCAAAATCACCTAACTGATACTCATTGGCAATCCAAATAACTTCAGCCTGGTCACGTACATTATGCCTTCTAAGCTCTTGCTCTACATTTAAGATATATTCAAAAGCGGCACCTTGGCAAGTAGATTTTGCGTGCCCGGTACCAATTAAAATTTTAGCTTTCTTACCTTGTTTCATTTGTTGAATCAAATCATCTAAAGCATGCCAAGCATGTTCTGCATGACTATAGGTACAAACAGAGTAGGCTTTATTAGTGCCAGGGTTTAAACCCTCGGTCATGTCAAAGGCTAGTTTTGGTCCGGTGGCATTAATGAGATAGTCATAAGTTACCTTTTCGGTATTTCCTTTTTGTTCGCTATTAACGTACTTGATGTTTACGAACGGACTAGCTGTTTCTGCATCACCTTCTGGATGAAATGTTGTAACAAGAGCTTGTTTGTAGTTTATGTTCTTTTTCTTGTATAATGGAGCCAGAGGAAATAGAATTTGTTCAGACTTCATTCGACCGATACCTACCCATATATTAGATGGTATCCATTGGTAATTACTATTTGGCGAAACAACCAGAACTTCATGTTCTTTCGATAGTTTTCTTCGAAGGTGCGCAGCAGCAACATGCCCCGAAATTCCTGCACCTAATATGACTATTTTTGACATTATGACAAGGTTTAAAGTTTACACGAAGTTCACTTTAAACATAGCGTTACACAGCAACCTTTGTTACATATAGCTCTTTATTTTACTTGGAGCTTTTGAGTAAAATAGTGATGATCAATTTACAGTCTAAAATTGATTAATATCATATTTCTATTTCTGTATGATGATTAGTTTTGAACTTATTTTTTAAGATAGATTACAAATGAGAGGTAGTTCAAATACACTGATTTATGTTATTGCAGGTATCATCTTGCTTCACTTTGTTGTAGGGTTTATTTGGCTTATTTATAAGCTGAATAAGAAAAAAGAAGAGAAAGAATAGGTCTAAACTAAATACAAAGCCTAGGTTTTAAAAGGTAGTTAGTAAGTTTATTTTGATTTCAAAACTGTCAAATTCCATAAGAAGTTTTATTTTTTTAGTGTCTTCGATTAATAGCTCGTATCGTCTAATTGTACTTTTCCATTAAATGTTTTATAAAGAAAAATAAGATAACCAGCTAATAATGGTGCACCTACGACAACCATGGTCAACATAATACCCAAAGATTTTTGAGAAGATGCTGCGTTATAAATGGTTACACTATACGTTGGATCTATTGTAGACGGTAGTAGAACAGGATATAATTGAAAAGCAACCAACATTAATAAAAACGCCATTGTCAATGAAGAGAATATCAGTGCTTGAAAATATTTTTTCTTTGAAACTAATCTAGGTACATTGGCCACTGCCAAGAAAGCCAATATGGGTAAAATAAAGAATAATGGTTGTTCTTTAAATTTGTCCGTTACTCCGTGTATGAATACCAAAGTATACAACGAGGTTATTGCAAAACTTGAGATAAAAAAGATCATCCCTTTTTTAAGTAAAAAGGTTAGTCTTGCATGTAAACGACCTTCGGTCTTTAGCAGTAAAAATATCGCGCCTTGCGTCATAAATAATGACAGTGTGGTAAAACCTGCCATGATTGCATACGGACTTAGGAAAGAAAAGAATATGCCTCCTTTATAACTGAAGTTTTCACCTAATTCAAAACCTTGTAATATATTTCCTAGTACAACACCTAATAGAAAAGCAATTAAAACATTAGACACGAAATAAACAATATCCCATGTTTTTCGCCACCATAACATTTTTTCTGCACTTCTAAACTTAATTGCAGAAGAACGCAAGACCAACAAAAGTAAAAATAACATGAACGGAATGTACATCGTCGAAAGCATGGTTGCGTACATAACTGGGAAACCTGCAAATAAAGCACCACCACCTATAATAAGCCACACTTGGTTAGCATCCCATAACGGACCTATGGCATTGATGGCAATACGCCTGCTCAAATCTTTTTTAAAAAAAAGATGCCATGAACCTGCACCATAGTCGAATCCTTCTAAAACTGCATAACCAGAAAATAATAATCCGACGACTAAATACCAAAGGGTAGGGTAATCTATACCTAAAAAAGTTTCCATAATTTGTGATTAAACGTATTTTAAAAATTCATCAGGATTTTTAGCTTCATCATACGGACCGTGTTTTATTTTTTTATTTACCGAATAAATAAATAATAGGAACAGTACGGCGTAAACGACTAAAAAGAGTATCAATGAAAATAGAATTTGGTTGGCAGATACTTCTTGCGAAAACCCTTCATCTGTTCTTAAATGTCCGTAAACAATCCACGGTTGTCTTCCCATTTCTGCAGCAAACCAACCTACCTGATTTGCTATCTGCGGTAATAATACGGCAAATGCAAAAATATGTAAAAGCCATTTTTTATCGAATAAAGTACCTCGCCACCATAAAAAACTGGCATATAGGGTTAATGCAATTAAGAACATTCCAATAGAAATCATTATATGATAAAACTGAAAGACAGCGTTTACTTGACCTGGACGTTCATTTTCTGGGAAGGCATTTAAACCAGTAATAGGAGCCTCAAAATCTTGATGAACGAGAAACGATAATCCGCCAGGTAGCTTTATTCCTGTAACTTCTTGCGTTTCATTATCTACCCAACCAAACAGGTACAGGTCGGCAGGGGCAGATTTTTCATAATGCCCTTCCATAGCAGCTAATTTTGCAGGTTGGTTAACAGCTACACCATCGGCAGAACTGTGCCCAGATAGTAGTTGAGTTAAAGAAAAGATGGTTGCTACCGCAAGAGCAATTTTAAAAGCTTTTTTTGAGATTTCAACATATCTACCTTTCAGTAGATAATAGGCATGTACACTTAATACTAAGAAAGCGCCTGCTAAAAGTGCTCCTTGCCACACATGAATAACCCTATCAACACTAGATGGATTAAATACCATAGCCCAAAAATCTGTTACTTCTGCTCTGGCATTAAAACCTTCCCCTACAATATGATACCCCGCAGGTGTTTGCTGCCAGCTATTGGCTACAACGATCCAAACAGCAGAAAACATAGAACCTAGAAAAACCATAATGGTTGATAAGAAGTGTACCTTAGGCGATACACGGTTCCACCCGAAAAGTAAAATACCTAAAAAGGTACTCTCTAAACCAAAAGCAAACAAACCTTCGGCTGCTAATGCGCTACCAAAAATATCGCCAACGTACCTAGAATAAACGGCCCAATTGGTACCAAATTCAAATTCCATAATAATACCGGTGGCAACACCAATACCAAAAGTAATAGCAAATATTTTTAACCAAAAACGGGTTAAGATTTCATATTGTTTATTTCCTGTTTTTAGGTATAAACCTTCCATTATTACCATAATTAAGCCAATTCCGATACTTAATGGTGGGTATATGTAGTGAAAGGCAATAGTAAAAGCAAATTGGATACGGGCAAGAATTTCAACATCCATAACAGGTAATTTTTATACAAAATTAGGGAAATTGATAGGGTAGTTAGGTAACCTAGGTTACATATTTCAAGAAAAATCAGCATAAATGAGAAATAAAAATCATAATCAAAAAGCTTAAAGAATTATTCCCATAAAGTGTTATTAAATACTTAACTCTTTTCGTCAGAATAACTACTCATGAAATATGGGAAAAGAAAAATCCCTAGAAATGGTGTGACCAATTCTAGGGATTTAGGTATATAAGCGTTTGAGTTAGTCTTTATATGCAGAAAGCATCCAAACTAATTTTTCTTGTTGCGTAATATAATCGCTCATTAATGAAACCGTGCCTTCATCTTCAGCATCTGCAGCAATTTTTAACGTTGCTCTTTCCTTTTTAAGTAATATAGATAAACTGGTTAAAATGTTATCAATAGCCTTATCGCCATCTACTACATTCTCAATAGGTTTAATTTCAGAATGTTCAATATACTTGGCAAAGGTGTGAATAGGGGTGTTGCTTAGTGTTAATACACGCTCAGCGATTTCATCAACCTTTATTAAAGCATCATTATAAAGTTCTTCAAATTTTAAGTGAAGTTCAAAAAACTTTCTTCCTTTTATATTCCAATGAAAACCTCTTAGGTTCATATAGAACATTTGATAATTAGATAGTAAATCATTTAACTGATTTGCGATATCATTAGAGTCTTTTTTGTCTAATCCGATATTTGATAAATTTGTATTTGCCATGATTCTTAGTTTTTAAACAGTTATATAATAGTTAAAATTTATTATTATATTAATTTTCGATAAAGATAATTTATATGTTAAAAGTGGAGGGTAACTTAGGTTACATAATTTACTTTTTAACTTTCTTTAACAAAAAGGAGTAAACATAATAATCAGGTAATAGTCAAATATATACTACTAAGAATATATATTATTAATATCTACGAATGTGACTTTAGTCACATTTTAAACCGATTTGGGCACTTAATTTTGCAGCATGAAGTTTTCAAGCTTTACGATATCGATACTGTTTACATTCATTTCATTGGCAAGTAGTTTTAAGACTGCTAGTGTAATGAGCTATTATGCTTTGTTTACAACTGATTTCGTAGAACGATTTTGTGAGAATAAAGAACGACCAGAGTTAAAATGTGATGGTAAATGTGCTTTATCACAAATGTTATCTCAGAAGGCTGATGATGAAAAAACTCCAATTAATTTAGATTTGCTTAAAAACGAAACAGTATTGTTTATTGGATCGTTGACTACATACGAGTTTGTACAACAATCTAGAAAAATGTTGCATAATGTACGGTATCGTGTACTATATGATTTTCATTTCTTAGAGCGTATCAAACATCCTCCCAAAATTTAAAAATTTTACTTCAATTTAATGTATCTAGCTCCTTATTAATAGTGCGTTGGATAGTATTTCTATTAATTAAAATTTTTAAAATGAACCTAAAATATCTTTGGGTATTATCGGTATTATTATCGACACCCTTACTATACGCACAAAGTTTATCAGGAAAAATAATCTCTGAAATTGAACAACAACCACTCCATGGAGCTCATATTTTAGCTAATAATGGATCAGCAACATATACCAATTCTGATGGTGATTTTGTCTTGAAAAATGTTGAGGAAAATGTGATATTGACCATATCTTATGTTGGGTATAAAACCATACAACAGCAAGTACTTGACATTAATACCCCAATAGTAATCACTTTACAAGAAGCGCCCATTGCCATAAATGGAGTTTTAGTGACAGGTAATATGAAAATTGACCCTGTACTTACCATAGAGACTAATGATTATGTCAAGAGAATAGTTCAGCCTAGAAATGTAGCCGATCTATTTAATGATGTTAATGGTTTTTCGTTGATTAAAAGAGGTAATTATGCGATTGATCCTAGTTTTAGAGCAACGCAATATGAGCAGTTAAATGTGCAGTTTGATGGTGGTACAAAAGCCATGAATGCTTGCCCCAATCGTATGGATCCCATTACTACCCATGTGATACCAGAGGAAATTGAAAAAATTGAAATTATAAAAGGACCTTACTCCGTTAGATATGGTGCAACTTTTGGTGGTATCGTTAATATGGTAACCAAAAAGCCCTCGATAGACGATTATGGTATTCACGGTAGTGTAAGTGGAGGTTATGAAAGTAATGGTGGTTCTATGGTATCAATGGCGCGGTTGCAACAGGCAACTGAGAAATATGACGTAGCTGGTAATATTGGTTTTCGTGATTTTGGTAATTATGAAGATGGTGACGGTATAGAAATTCCGTCTTCTTTTAGAAGCTTGGATTATGGCATAAAAGCGAGTGTTAATTTTACTGAAAATCAAAGACTACAAGCACATTGGCGACAGTCTTTCGGGCGCGATGTCTTACACGCTGGTCTACCTATGGATACCGAAGAGGATAATAGTAGTATTCTTTCTTTAGATTATAAATTAGGGAGTATGCCGGGTCTTGTTGAAAGCATAGATTCTAAAATTTATTATAGCTATGTAGATCATATAATGACTAATTACAATAGGCCAAGCTTTATGATGACATCTGCCATTTCTGCAATTGACGCTACTACGGCAGGTGGTAAAGTAGAATTAAAATTAAAACCAACAGACAATCTTGCACTATTTACAGGTATTGATGTTTTGCATATTGCACGAGATGGCAATAGAACACGATTAGTGAAAAGAAATGCTATGGGTCTTTTAGATACACCCTTAACATTTGAAGATAAGGTGTGGCAAGATTCATACATAAATGATATTGGATTATTTGCAGAAAGTAAATACCCCTTAACAGAAAAAACAATGTTAACTGCAGGTGTACGTTATGACAATGTTACTTCTGAAGCAAAAGATCCTGAAGCTGATTTTGCTGCCTTATATCCTAATCTAGATAAAAGAACGGAACATAATTTTAGTGGTACAGCTTCAATTAAATATGTGTATTCTCCACAATTTATTATGGAAGTGGCTTATGGTCGTGGTGTTAGATCAGCAAATATGATTGAACGTTTTATTAATCACTTTAGCGTAGGTCAAGACGCGTATGAATATGTTGGCAATCCTAATTTAGATGCAGAAGTAAATAATCAGTTTGAGGTAGGTTTTAAAGGGAAGATGCCTATTTCAGAAAATACTTCAGATATGTTTAGCTATAGTACATCTTTCTATTACTCGCTTTACGAAAATTATATAGTCGCTATCATAGATGAAACACAAACCAGAAAATTCATGCCGATGAATGAACCCTCTAATGCAAAAGTTTTTAGAAATTTAGATGATGCGTACAAGACAGGTTTTGAAATTATGGCTGGTGTAGACTTCTGTACTAATTTTAACTTTACAACTGAACTTGCTTATGTATATGCTAAGAATAATGACTTAAATGAGTCATTACCCTTGGTACCACCTTTAGTTACAAGATTTAAATTGGGCTATGAAATAGAAAAATTTTGGGTGAATGCAGAATATAGGCTCACTGCCGAGCAAGATAATATTGCGTATTCTTTTGGTGAGCAGGTTACACCAGGTTACGAAATAATGGATTTACGTTTAGGTGTAATACCAATGAAGAACCTAACCTTAGGTGTTGCCGCATTGAATGTTTTTGATAAAACATATAGTAATCACCTTAATTTCGCATTTAATAATCAGGCTGAATTCGGAACTGAACCCATCAATGATCCAGGAAGAAACCTATCGGTTTTTGTTCAATATGAATTTTAATAGATGAATATAAAAAAGGGACCAAATGTGGTCCCTTTTTATAATTTAGTACCGGTAAATTGAATAACCGAAGCCTCACCAATATGGTAAAGTCCTTCGTTCAATACTATTTCTTTCTCTTCTAAAATTTCAAAATTTATTCTATTAAACTCATCTTCAACTTCATCAATACTATAGAGCATGTCTATATTTTTAGGTCCACCAGAAGATTTTCCTAGTTGATTTTTAGAGAATGCCTCAAAAATGATATGTCCGTTTGGTTTTAATGATTTTAAAAGATGTTGGTTTGCTTTCTTTCTAATAGCTACAGGAAAATGCGCATAACAGAAGGCGATTACATCAAACTTTTTAGTAGCATTAAATTTAAGGGCGTCAATTACTTGATAATCCAAGTTCAAATTATAAGTAGCAGCTAGTTTTTTAGCTTTAACCATCGCAGATTCGCTAAAGTCGAAAGCCAATACTTCCCAACCTTTAGATAGCGCATAGACGGCATTTCTACCTTCACCTTCGGCAGGCAGTAAAATAGAACCTACGTTTAATTTATCTAGTTGTTGTTTAAAAAATTCATTTGGTGAGCTCCCATAAGCATAACTTTCTTCATCATAACGCTCGTCCCAAAAATCTTTCATAGGTAATTATTTATGGCATAAAAGTATACCCATCCATTTGATAATTGGCAAGTACCATCATTGCAGATAGTCCTAATTCTGTATTCGGGTTCAAATCTTCGGCAACAATGCCTCTAGATGCTGTTGCTTGTGCACATACGTAAAATTTAACTCCGTAATCCTTTAATAATTTTATAACGGCTGCATCAGGATTTTCCTTTTTATATTTTTCTTGGTATTTCACATCATTTAAAGCAGTGAATGTTGCTCCACCATGTATAGCTGCAACGATGTTCACTTTATCTGCAGAAACACCACCTGCGCCTAGCATATTTATCATTCTGGCGATTTTGAAATACCCTACATTAATACCTTCCAATTCACGATCATCTTTAAGATCAAATACAAGGTTATATTCTTTGGTTGGGTCTGGCTGAGTAGCCACATCTTTAAATTCTTTAATTTTTCCGTAACCATCAATGATGGGTGTAGTCCATTCTTGGGCAGTGATCATTTGTGTTCCCATAAGTACTATTGCAATTAGAAGTGCTTTTTTCATGTGTTCGTCAATTTTTAAAAGAATATAATGTGGTTAAAATAAAATTTTGATTACTACTAATGTCCGCTATTTTTGAAAGTAATAAAAGTAAGTTAAAGTATTTAACGTTAGTGTAACTATGGTTACTGTAGTAATCATGTTTAAATTATAGATTCGTTACTTAAATTAGCGTAAGATTGCAGTTCTATGAAAGATTTACAAGCATTTGCGAAACTATTTTTAAAGCTATTTGCAATCATCTTCGTTTTGGTAGGTCTTGGCTTTATATGGCTATTAACGTATGAGCCAAGCGTTGAAAAAGATGTAATTATAGACACAGAAGAAACTGTAGCTAACGAAATTTGGCAACCTAAAGATGCAATGGCAGAGTTGGCTACTATGTCTTCCACGGTTAAGGAAGGGTACTATCTTATTGCTGAATCTTCAAAATATATGGGTCCGAATGCTGAACGTGCCGAAGATAGATATAGCGGTAATAATTTAGCTTGTGCTAATTGTCATTTAAAAAAGGGAGCACAGGCGGGCTCTGGTTCTTGGGTGGGTATTATAGAACGTTTTCCTCAGTTTGGTGGTCGTGGTAACAAAATAGGTACTATTGAAGATCGCATAAATGGGTGTATGGAGCGTAGCATGAATGGCAAAAAGCTACCAGTAGATTCTGACCAAATGAAGGCGATTGTATCCTATATGAATTGGTTGAGCGAAGATTTACCAGACAATAGAAAGGCTGAGTTTAAAGGATATCCAAAAATTAAGATACCTGCTGTTGCGGTCAATTTAGAAAAAGGAGGTCAGGTATATCAAAAAGAATGTATCATCTGCCATGGCGAAAATGGCGAAGGAGTTCTTGATGCGGTCGATGGTAAAAGCTACACGTATCCGCCACTATGGGGTCCAGATAGTTTTAACGATGGTGCAGGTATGAATAGGGTAATTACTTCGGCGGAATTTATTAAAAGCAACATGCCTTATTTACAAGCAACTTGGGACAACCCGAAACTGACCGATGAAGAAGCATATCATGTAGCAGGATATATTAATAGTTTTTCTAGGCCACATAAATTAAATACCGAAAACGATTACCCAGATAAGAAACTAAAACCGGTTTCAACGCCCTACGGTCCGTGGGTAGACGATTTTTCTGCAGAACAGCATAAATACGGACCTTTTCTACCAATAATGGACTTTTACAAAAAGGAATACGGAATTACCAAAACAAAGTAACCCCATGCGATTAGTATATCTGTTCTTTTTTTGTTTGCCCATATTTTCTATGGCACAAGATTCTATAGAAGTAAAGAGAAAAGGAACCCTGTCTGGGCAATGGCGAACGTATTACATGATGACGTCAAATAAAGGGGAATTAGAAGACTTTAATGCTTTAGCGACAGGAGGTAAATTAAAGTACCAGTATAATCTACTAGAAAACTTAGAAATAGGTGCTGCATTATATAATGCTACCAATTTAGGATTACAAGATTTAACAATACCAGATGCAACAACCGGAAGAATTAGTAGATATGAAGAAGGATTGTTCGATAGGTTAGATTTAGAAAATGATGTCGTTTTTTTATTAGGAGAACTGTATGCGAAATATCACTTAGCTCAGCATTCTTTTACGCTCGGGCGGATGAAAATAAATACACCGTTGATAAACCCAGAAGATGGTAGAATGATACCCACCTTAGTTCAGGGGTTTTGGTATAATTTTAAAGCCCAAAAAGCAAAACTACAATTGGGATATTTAAATGCAATAGCACCTAGATCAACAGGGGAGTTTTACGGAATAGGAGAAAGTATAGGCACATACCCAGTAGGTAGAAACAACCTAGGCAGTGCATCTCAATATGCAGACAATACGACGTCTGATTATATTTTAATGGCGAATTTCGATTATGAAGTTACAGAGCAGTTAAATATGAATATTTGGAATCAATATGTAGATAATATTTCAAATTCTCTGTACATAAAACCTTCCTTTAACATATCTAAATCTATTATTTTAGAAGGGGAGTGGTTGCATCAAAATAAGGTGGGCGATGGTGGTAGTAGTTTAGACTCACTTCGCTATTATAATCAAAATTCATCAGATGTTTTGGGGATGAAAATCGCGTACAAAAGTAAAGCAGGTCTAGTTTCTTTGAGTTATAATAGAATATTACCGCATGGTCAATTTATCTCGCCAAGAGAGTGGGGTAGAGAAGATTTGTTCAGTTTTCAAAAGCGAGAACGCAGCGAAGGTTCAGCCGACAATCATGCTTTAGTTTTGAATTATAAAAAAGATTTTATCCTTTTAAAAGATCTAAATCTTATGTCGATCTTAAGTATTGGTAAGCATTGGAAACCAGATCCAACAGATGCTATTTTAAATAAGTATGCTATGCCAGATTACACGCATATTAATTTAGATATTTTCTTCAATATTAAAAAGTTAAAGCGCTTACGACCAGAGCTGTTATTGACCTCTAAAATTGGAAATGGCAATATACCAGACAATCCTAATTTCTATTTTAATAAGGTAGATATGTTCCATTTAGATGTCATTCTGAATTATAACTGGTAACCGAGCATAAAAAAATCTCTGTGTAAACAGAGATTTTTTAAAATTAAACATCTTGACCTTTCATCATCTTGTTCCAGTACAAGTAGGGTAATCCGTATTTTTTAAGCATCCATAATCTCCAATGTTCTTTAGAAGAATCGGTTATAAGCATTCTTTTCAATTTAGGGTCAGGCGTAAAATTATTGTCGTAATCAAATTCTGCCAACACCATTTTTCCATAATCTGTAACTAATGGGCAAGAAGAATACCCGTTATAAGATTTAGTTCCCATTTTATGACTGTTCATTAACAAGTTTAAGTTGTCAACTACAATAGGCACCTGCTTACGAATTGCGGCTCCGGTTTTAGCAGTTGGTAAGGCAGCGACATCGCCTAACCCAAAAATATTGGCGTAGGTATTATGTTGCATAGTTTGATGGTTAACATCTAACCAACCCGTTGCATTAACTAAAGTCGAATCTTTTACAAATTTAGGTGCCACAGAAGGCGGAGCAGTATGCATCATATCATAATGAATTCCATAACGGTTGCCATCAACGCTAACTTTTACATCTTTATAATTATATTGAAATTTTTCGTCTAATTTTAAGTCATCTACCTTATTACTAGAAATAATCACACAACCACCAGCGGTAATTTCTTGACCCATTTCATACCAAGCAATTTGTTTATCACCATCGACAGCCACAAGTTTATGATGAAATCTAAGGTTAATATCCTTTCGGTCAACTACCTCCATTAATGTTTTGGCAATTTTCTTTACACCAAAAATAACCGTACCACCAGTTGCAAAAATGATATCGGTTTTTTTACGGATTCCACTTTTTCTAAAATGACTTTCAGCCAGATACATTATTTTTTGTGGTGCTCCACCACATTTAATTGGGGTTGTAGGTTGCGTAAAAAGTGCGGTACCACCTTTGAAGTTTTTAATAACATCCCAAGTATGTTTAGGGTCTGTGTAATTACTACAAACCACTCCTTTATCTATCGCTTCACCTAAGCCAGGTACTAAACTGAAATCATAAGCAAGACCTGGTGCAACTACTAAATAATCGTACGTAATATCTCCTTTAGATGCAGTGTGGACGATATTGTTTTCTGGGTCGAAACCTGTTGCCTTATCTTTTATCCAAATAGCATTTTTAGGTATAACCGATGACATCGGTCGGGCAGTTTTGTCAAAGTCATAAGTACCTGCACCAACTAGAGTCCATGCCGGTTGGTAATAATGGGTATCTGCCGGTTCAATAATTGCGACGTCTTTAGCTCCTTTTTGAGTGATAAGCTGGGCTGCTACCATGATACCTGCAGTACCACCTCCAATAATTAATACCTGATGATGTGAACTCATTTTGCTGTTATTTTATGAATATGATAAATATAACAGATGTAAAATATATATAATGTAACAAATGTTACACAGTATTATTAACACGTAAATTAGTCGTCGATTTATTTAAACAAAATGTTTTGGTTTAATAATGTAATCTTACTATTTAACCTTACAAGTGCTGCCACCGAATAGCGTATACAAAGGGCAAAAACTAATAAATGAAGTTAATATGAAAATCGCTGCAACTGCTAGCGCCACATAACCTAAAACACCGGTTACGGTATCTGTCAAAAATGCGATTAAAAGCGCTGCCGCAATAATGAATCTTATGAATTTGTCTGTGGTTCCCATATTTTTTTTCATGATACTTATTTTTAAATTAATGAATTAAGTCTAAATGTAATGTTGTTACGATATTTCAGACTTAGTCAAAAGCGAACAAGTTTTAATTAGCTTTTCTACTGCAAATTAGTGCTAAATAATAGCGCGACAAATGATATTGGTCATATGCAAAATTGCTCTGTATCATTCTATTGTAAAGTAACTTTGGTTACAGTAGGGTCATTTTTAATAGTTTATTTTTGCAAAAAGCAAATGTAGAATGGAAGCATATATAGATGCGTTTTTAAATGCGGTGACGGGAACTTTTAGTTGGACATGGAAATCAATCCTTTTTCAAGTACCCTGGTATCTTAATTACTTTTGGGGCTTAATTTCTATATCGCTTATAGTTTGGTTCTTAGAAATTGTTTTTCCTTGGAGAAAACAACAAGGTGTATTTAGAAAAGATTTTTGGTTAGACGGTTTTTATATGTTCTTCAACTTCTTTCTATTTGCTATTGCCATTAGTGGTATTTATAAATTATTGCAAGTGTTTTTTACTGACATCGGTATAAAAGCAAATAGTTTGGCGATTATAGATATATCTGGTTGGCCGATGTGGGGTCAGCTTTTATTATTCTTTATCGTTTTAGATTTTGTGCAATGGTTTACCCATACGTTATTACACAAATATGCCTTTCTTTGGAAATTTCATCAAGTACACCATAGCGTAAAAGAAATGGGTTTTGCAGCTCATTTACGTTACCATTGGATGGAGAATATTCTGTACAAACCTTTAAAGACTTTCGGAGTTATGATTCTAGGAGGTTTTGAACCAGAACAAGCTTATATCGTCCATTTTGCCGCTATAGCAATTGGACATTTTAACCATTCTAATATTAAAATTACATGGGGACCTTTGAAGTATGTTTTAAATAACCCAGTCATGCATTTGTACCATCATGCATATGACTTACCAGAGGGAAGATATGGAGTGAATTTCGGAATTAGCTTAAGCCTTTGGGATTATATTTTCAAGACCAATTACATACCAGAAGATAGCGGAGATGTTAAATTAGGTTACCCAGGAGATGAGAATTTACCGCAAGACTTTTTAGGACAGATGACTCATGGGTTTAAAACAAAGAAGAAGTAATACGTAATTACTTCTTCTTTATATTTTTACAATTAGTCAGATAGTTTACCTGTGGCGCAACTTACAAAGGACTTCGCTTTTGATAGTACCGAATTATCTTGGTCTAGACTTGGATAGCCAATAGCCTTTAATTTAGTTTTTGCAGTAGCTATATCTTCTTGCTTTAAAGCATCAAATGAAACCGATGATGATTCTACTGATACCGATACATTCGTTATGGTAGGTATCTCTTCTAATTTAGAAATAATTGTTTTGGCACAGCCACCACATTTTAAATTTTGAATAGGAATTACTGAAGTCATATTTTATTTATTTTGTTCGTCTTTAAAACTTATACTCCAAATGCCCCTTACTTCATTCTCTTTATAACCTATAGCTTCGTCATATGGGTATTTATCGGTCAAAAGTTGTGTAACCTTTGGGGCGATATTTGTTCCTGGTACACCATGGCAATTTAGGCACATGGTATTAGTAACAATAGGGGAATAGAAATAAGTATGTCCATTCTCGTTAGTTAGTATAGGTTCGTAAGACTCGTTGTTATTAATCTTTGATTTAAAATACGCAATATATTCCAGCTCTTTTTTACTTGCTTTATTGTCTTGATTTCTAGGTTTGTCAGTTACCCTTTTAATTTTAGCATGATGAACAATTGCCATACTATCTGTTAGCGGATATGCCTTTTCATTACAAAACTTTACAGCACCTAAAGGACCATTTTTCTGAATGTTGAGCATAAGATTCTTACCTATAATTTTTTGGGTACTTTGTGCATACAATTTACCTTTTTCCATTGGAGATAGTTCATTCGTGTTAAGAACCCCATTCATTCTCTTACCTTTTTGACGATAGTTTTTATCTCCGTGATTTTGTTCCCAATGTTCTTTGAACCAAGAAGGTTCTTCTATTTGGTAATCGAAAATATAATCTGAAATTTCACGTATTTCATTTTCGTTAAACGACTGATATGGCATTAGTCCAAAACGATTAACAGCTCCTTTCATTTTAACCTTTTCATTGGTGGGTTTTTCTACAAAGTTCCAAATAGCATTTGCAAAAGATTCTTTAGTAGAATGGTCTCTAAGATATCTAGCCTTTATAGCAGCCATAGGTGGTGCCAGTACATTGTTTTCATCTGATTTAGGATTATGACAGATGTAGCATTTAGCTTCTAAAAGTTTTTTGCCTTCATTAGGTGTTTCTTGAGTACTATATTCACTCTCGCTTTCTGCGAGCACCTTAATTTTGCTGTTAGGGGAATCTTTACAACTAGAAATTAAAATGATAGATAAAATTAGAAGTGCATTCTTCATTTTTTGATGTTAAAGATTAAATGAATATTTTATGATTAATTCCAAGAACTGTATCCTCCTTTTAAATCATATACTTGTGAAAAGCCCATCTTTAATAGCTTTCGAGCGGCTTTTTGACTTCTTGCCCCTGATCTGCAATAGACATAAACAGGTTTGTCTTTATTAATCTTTTCAAAATAAGTATTAAAATTTCCTGCATTAAATAAATCAACGTTTATTGCTTTTTTAATATGCCCACTGTTATATTCAGACGGCGTTCTAACATCAAAAGGTTTTATGTTATTAGCTACAATTTGCGTGGCATATTCGGTTTTGTTCAACACGGTAATATTACCTGTGGTTTCTTCTTTTTTACCAAAGAGTGTGCTTAAAAATGACATAGTATTTTATTTATAATTAATATTTAAAATAAAAAGGAAACGGTCTTTTGTATATGACCGTTCCCTTAAAAACCAACCAATAAAAAATTAATTTAGACTTTTCTTTGCCAGGTACCAGTCTACTTTTTCTAAAGTATCGTCTGCTAAACGGGCATTTAATTCGTCTAATGTTTTTGGAGGAGAAACGATAACCTTATCGCCTTTTTTCCAATCTAATGGCATTGAAACGTTATACTTATCTGATGTTTGCAAAGCTTCTAAAGCTCTAAGAATTTCGTTCATGTTTCGCCCAACATTTAAAGGGTAATACATTACCAAACGTATTTTTTTCTTTGGATCGATGAAGAAAACGGCACGAACTGCTGCAGTTTCGCTTTCATTAGGTTGAAGCATTCCGTATTTCTTAGATACCTTCATATCTAAATCGGCTATAATAGGAAAATCAAAATAGACACCTGTGTTTTCACGTACGTTCTGTACCCAACCTAAATGAGCATGCACACTATCTATACTTAATCCTAATAATTCTGTATTAAGAGCGTCAAACTCTGGTTTACGCACCGCAAACCCACTCATTTCAGTAGTACAAACGGGAGTAAAATCTGCAGGATGAGAGAACATTACAATCCACTTATCTTTTGCAAATTCAGATAATTTTATTTTTCCTTTTGTTGTTACAGCTTCAAAGTCTGGTGCAATATCTCCAATTCTTGGCATGCTGACTACTTCATTATTTTGTATTGTTTCCATGTTCTTTTAATTTTAAATAAAGGTACAGTTACAGTCAAGTAGCTACAGTAACTATGGTTACATAGCGATGAAAAAAAACAAAAAAAAGAGGAGTAATTTTCTTAAAAAAAAGTACTCCTCTTAACATCAACCAACCTGCTAATGCGCAGACCTAAAAAACTAAATTATATTTTGTCATAAATAGACTTAAAAGTCTATGTCAAATTTTATTTATAATGTAGTAGGGCATACAAATTCAGTAACGGGTATACTAGCTTCCTTAATATCTTTAAATCCGCCTTTTACATCTACTAGATTATGAATACCTCTACTTTTTAAAATAGATGAAGCGATCATACTTCTATAACCACCTGCGCAATGCACATAAAATGTTTTTTTATTTGGAAACTCGGCTAAATGGTCGTTTAGAAAATCTAGCGGTGTGTTTTTGGCATCAATAATATGTTCAGAAAGGTATTCAGATTCTTTACGAACATCGAATACCGGCACGTGTTCGGTTTCAATAGCTTTCTTAAGTTCATCTGCGTCAATCTGGCTTACGGTGTCATACTCCATCGCCGCTTTTTTCCAAGCATCGAATCCGCCTTCTAAATATCCTAAAGTACCATCAAAACCAACTCTAGATAACCGAGTTACAGCTTCTTCTTCTAAACCAACAGGGGTCACCAATAAAATAGGCTGTTTAACATCGGCGATTAAGGCACCTACCCATGGGGCAAAACTACCATCCAATCCAATAAAAATGGAACGTGGTATATGACCTTTGGCAAAATCATCTTGATGACGTACATCTAAAACTATGGCACCAGTTTCATTTGCTGCAGCTTCAAAAGCCTTTGGGGAAAGTGCTCTTGTACCACGTTCCAAGACTTCTTTTATATCTTCATAGCCCTCTTTGTTCAATTTTACATTTAAAGGAAAATATTGAGGTGGCGGTAATAAACCATCGATCACTTCTTCAATAAATTCTTCTTTTGTCATATCTGAACGTAAGGCATAATTCATTTTCTTTTGGTTGCCCAATGTATCGACTGTTTCTTTCATCATATTCTTTCCACATGCAGAACCGGCACCATGAGCAGGGTAAACAATGACGTCATCTGCTAAAGGCATAATTTTTTCACGTAGACTGTCAAACAAGAATCCGGCAAGGTCACGCTCAGTTAATTCGCCCATTTTCTGAGCAAGATCTGGTCTACCGACATCACCTAAAAATAAAGTGTCTCCGCTAAAAATAGCATAGTCTTTACCATTGGCATCTCTTAATAAGTACGTGGTACTTTCCATTGTATGACCAGGGGTATGCAATGCAGTAATCGTAATATCACCTAATTTAAACTCTTGATTATCTTTTGCGATAATAGCTTCGAAAGACGGATTCGCTTTTGGTCCGTATATAATATCTGCACCAGTTTCTTTAGCCAAGGTTACATGACCACTAACAAAATCGGCATGAAAATGTGTTTCAAAAATATATTTAATTTTAGCATGATCTGCCGCAGCTTTCTTTATGTAAGGCTGTACTTCTCGTAGAGGATCAATAATGGCAACTTCTCCATTGCTTTCAATGTAGTAAGCACCTTGCGCAAGACAACCAGTATATATTTGTTCTACTTTCATAAGTTTATATTTATTATTGAGACAAAATTACATTTGTAAAAAGGACTACACAGTAACTTAGGTTACATAGGCATTAAAAGTAAAACAGCCCTGAAAAATCAGCGCTGTTTTAGTATAAAGTTTTATAAAAGTGTTGATGGGCAAACGTATGCTGTTTTAGGTAATGTTGTTTTTGAAATAGCTTCAAATCCACCTCTAACATCAGTAAAATCTTTCCATCCTCTTTGTTTTAAAATGGAGGCTGCGATCATACTTCTATAACCACCGGCACAATGTAAAACAAAAGGCTTGTCTTTAGGGAATTGAGATAGATGCTGGTTGATTTCATTTAAAGGAACATTTATGGCGCCTACCACATGTTCAGAATCAAATTCACTCTTTTTTCTAACATCAATAATTAAAGGTTTATCTGTTTCATTTTCAGCTTCCAATTCATCGGCATTAATTCTGTTGCTTACCTCAAAATCTTTTCCTGATTGCTTCCAAGTATCAAAACCACCATCTAAGAAGCCAACGGAATTGTCATAACCAACTCTTGCTAAACGGGTAATGGCTTCTTCTTGTTTGTCTTTGTATGTGACCAATAAAATCTCTTGTTTTATATCTGGTATCATTTCACCTACCCATTGGGCAAAACTACCTTCTAGTCCAATATTAATACTGTTAGGAATAAACCCTTTTGCAAAATCTTCAGCATTTCTAGTGTCTAATACTAATGCCCCGGTTTCATTGGCAACAGCCTCAAAAGCCTTGGGAGTGTATGGGGTAGTGGCACGGTCCATTATCTTGTCTAAACTCTCGTACCCTTGAATGTTCATTAAAACATTTTTAGGAAAATACCCAGGAGGAGCTGTGAGTCCGGTTAAGAGTTCTTTTATAAATTCCTCTTTGGTCATGTCTGGTCTCAAAGCATAGTTTACTTTCTTTTGATGTCCTAAAGTATCGGTAGTTTCTTTACTCATCATTTTACCACAAGCAGAACCGGCACCGTGGTTAGGGTACACAATTAAATCATCGCTCAGCGGCATAATTCTATTACGAAGAGAATCATATAAATAACCAGCTAGTTTTTCTTCGGATAAATCTGCAACGACGTGTTGTGCTAAATCTGGTCTACCAACATCGCCAATAAACAAGGTGTCGCCAGTAATTATACCATGCTCTTTTCCATTCTCATCAATTAAGAGGTAGGTAGTACTTTCCATCGTATGCCCAGGCGTGTGAATTACTTTTACTTTATAATCACCCACTTCAAATATTTGATTGTCTTTTGCAGTAGTTGCTTTATAAGCAGGTTTTGCACCAGGACCAAATACAATTTCTGCACCCGCTTTTTTTTGTAATTCTAAATGACCACTCACAAAATCTGCATGAAAATGGGTTTCAAAAACATATTTAATTTTTGCATTGTCTTTTTTAGCACGGTCAAGGTATGGCTGTACTTCACGTAACGGATCAAAAACTGCAGCTTCACCATTACTTTCTATATAATAGGCAGCGTGTGCCAAACATCCGGTATAAATTTGTTCTACTTTCATGTTGTTATTTATTTGATTAATACTATAAAATTACCCTTTGTATAAGACGTGTACAGTGACTTTTGTCACATAAGCGAAATTTTTTAAAAGAATTCCATGTAGAAAATAAAGGCGGCCATAACAAGTATAAAATAGCCGAAACCTTGCTTCAGTTTTTTACCATCTATGAAGTTGCTGAGATAACTACCTATAAAAATGCCCACAAAAGATAGCGATGTAAAAATGGCAAGAAACTTCCAATCGATGGTCATGGTCATCGCATCACCTAAAAAGAAACCCATTAAAGATTTAATGGCAATTATAATTAACGAGGTACCAACGGCAACTTTCATTTCAACATTCGCCAAAATGACCAATGCGGGAATGATTAAGAATCCGCCACCGGCACCAATCAATCCTGTTATACTACCAACAAGTAACCCTTCTAATACTATTAATGGATAGTTATAAGAAACTTCACCACCTGTTAGAACATTTTTTTCTTTTTTAAGCATAGAATATGCTGCAGGAATCATCAAAATAGCGAACAGCCCGAACATGGCCATTCTACGTGTAAATTGAAAGTGATCAACTTCAAATAAAACATCGGGCATGGCAGGCACTACATAGTGCCTAACTAGTGTAACGCCAATAATTGCTGGTGTACCAAAAACGATAGCAGTTCGCCAATCTACGTAGCCTTTTAGATGCTGTTGCCAACCACCGACCAATGCACTTGCACCAACAATAAAAAGGGAGTAAGCGGTTGCGGCTTTTTCGTTAATTGAAAAGAGGTAGGCTAGTACAGGAACGGCTAGTATGGAACCACCACCTCCAATGAGTCCTAATGAAACACCTATTACCAAAGCGCTTACGTATCCAAAAATGTGCAAAATTTCCATGTGATGTATTTAATATCACAAAAGTAAAACGGTGCGGAAACCTGCGCAGTAACATTTGTTACAGAGGTATTATAAATCCAAAATTTCTAAATAATTACGGTGAAGTTTAATTTTACCCATTTCTTCAAGCTTCTTTAAAAGTCTAGAAATTACGACTCTAGAACTATGAAGATCGTAGGCGATATCTTGATGGGTACTATGAATTATATTGTCTTTTGTTACCCTAGCTTTTTCTTTTAGATAGCCAATTAGGCGTTCATCCATCTTTTGGAAAGCGATATTATCTAAAGTGCTTAAAAGTTCATTTAATCTAACATGATAACTATTAAATACGAAGTTTCTCCAAGATTTATATTTGCCGGTCCATTCTTCCATTTTCTGAATAGGTACCATAATCAATTTGGCATCTGTTTCGGCTATAGCTCTGATTTCACTTTTTTTGTCGCCCATACAACATGCCATGGTCATAGAACAGGTGTCACCTTTTTCTAGATAGTACAGCAATAGTTCATCGCCATCTTCATCTTCTCTTAAAATTTTAATGACTCCAGATATTAATAAAGGCATACCTCTAATGTAGTCACCGATCTCCATGAATTTATAACCTTCTTGTACTTCTTTAAACGTACCTACCTGTACAATTTCATTGATGAGCTCTTCTTCAAAGATATCTCCGTATTCTTCCTTTAAGTCTTGAATCATTCTTGGCTAATTAATTTTCCTTGCTATTTCTTTATCAAATTTAAAAAACATATTCGCCCAAATCGATTTAGATACTGCGGCTATCCATGGCATTGTTACCACTAATGAGGCAACGATAACAACAAACAAAGCACCTATTGAAAGTTGAAGTCCGAATAGCAATGTTAACACATATGCAGCAACCGCTACAGCTATACCTACTGCGTAAGAAACGTACATTGATCCCGTGTAAAAACTAGGCTCTATACTATATTTTAAATCGCATTTTGGGCAACGTTCTTTTACCTTGTTGAAGTTACTTAATTTATAAGGATTCGCTTCAAAGAATTCACCTTTATGACATCTAGGGCATTTTAAAAATATAATACTGTACAATTTAGAGCCTATTGGTAACATGGGTATAAATTTTAAGTCAAAATTATTGCATCTCATTAATTTGTTAGGTAACATTAGTTACATAAAACAACTATTCGTAATATAATTTCAGGGCAAGTTATTTTTTTTAGATGTGCTGTGAACTGATAAAAATCATATTATATGCTGACTTAGACATGTAAGTTTGTAACTAAATAAGAAGTTTATGTGTTCGCTTGTTCAAAAGTATAATGTACCAGGACCTAGATATACTAGCTACCCAACAGTTCCTTTTTGGGATATCAATACCTTCTCAGGAAAAAAGTGGGAGGCTTCGGTAAAAAAGAGTTTTCATGCTAGTAATTCGGTATCTGGTATAAGTCTATATATACATTTACCATTTTGCGAGAATATGTGTACGTTCTGCGGATGTCATAAGCGTATTACAAAACGACACGATCTAGAGATGCCCTATATAAAAGCGGTTTTAAAAGAATGGCGATTATATAGAGAGTTGTTTGATGAAAAACCGATTATAAAAGAGCTACACTTAGGCGGTGGTACACCAACATTTTTTACTCCAGAAAACTTGAAGTATTTAATTGATGGTATTTTACGAATTTCCGATAGGTCTAATGATGCCGAGTTTAGTTTTGAAGGTCACCCGAACAATACCACTAAAGAACATTTGCAAGCATTGTATAATGTTGGCTTTAGAAGAGTGAGCTATGGTGTGCAAGATTATAATGAAACAGTACAAAAGGCAATCAATAGAATTCAGCCTTTTGAAAATGTAAAAAATGTAACCGAGTGGGCTCGTGAAATAGGGTATACATCTGTAAGTCACGATATCATATTCGGTCTCCCGCATCAAAAATTAGAGCATGTAATTAATACGATAGAAAAGACCAAAGAATTAAAACCAGACCGTATTGCTTTTTACAGCTATGCACATGTGCCGTGGTTGGCAGGTAATGGTCAACGTGGTTATAATGATGCAGATTTACCTGCAGGTGATGAAAAGAGAACGCAGTACGAAGTAGGTAAAGAATTATTATTAGAATATGGTTATCATGAAATAGGAATGGATCACTTTGCACTAGAGAGTGACGGGTTGTTTCAGGCAATGGAGAATGGAAAATTACATAGAAATTTCATGGGCTATACCAGCTCTAACACCAACTTAATGATTGGTTTAGGTGCATCGAGTATAAGCGATAGTTGGTACGGTTTTGCACAGAATGTAAAAAATGTAGAAGAGTATCAAAGTCTTGTAGAAAATGATATAATTCCGCTATACAGAGGTCATATTTTAACAGAAGAAGATCAAATTATAAGAAGACATATCTTAAATTTAATGTGCCAGTTTAAAACAACATGGAGTGAATTTAAGTTACATCTACCACAAATAGAAAGTATTTTAAATAGGTTAAAAGAAATGGAAGAAGATGGTTTAGTGACCATTGCCGAAGGTAGTCTGCAAATTACGGAAAGGGGTAGACCGTATGTTAGAAATGTATGTATGGCTTTTGATTTGCCATTGCAGCAAAAGTCACCAGACACCAAGATTTTTTCAATGACCGTTTAATTTTAATAATAGAAGTTCCTAATCTTAATAATTGCTAAATAAAATTACCATGAAAAAAATAATCGTACTTACAGATTTTTCAAATCAGTCAGAACAAGCGTTGAAGGCTGCTGCAGATTTGGCTAAAAAACATAAAGCTGAACTTTTTGTCGTTCATATGCTAGAACTAAATCAGGCAATAATTACTTCGCCAGATGGTATGTACATCGAGCAAACAGTTTTCATGGTCAAATTGGCAGAAAAGAATTTAAAAGAGTTTTTAGAAAAGCCATATTTAGAAGGCGTTACCGTAACCCCTGTAATTAAGCACTATAAAGTATATAGTGAGCTGAATACTATTGCAAAAGAACATGATGCAGATTTAATAGTAATGGGTTCTAACGGCTCTAGCGGATTTGAAGAAATATTAATTGGTTCTAATGCAGAAAAAGTAGTTCGTAACGCGACCATACCTGTATTGGTAATAAAGGGAGAGGTAACTAATTTAAGTTTAGATCGTTTTGTATTCGCATGCGATTTTAACGATGATAATTTACCGGCTTTTCAAAAAGCTAAAGAGTTTGCAGAAATGCTAGGTGCTAACATGGAGGTTGTTTTTATCAACACGCCAAACGATGAATTTATGAGTAACAGAGATGCCTATCAAAAAATAAACAAATTTTTGACCAAGGCCAATTCTGCACAACAAGTTGAAATTTATAATGACTATAGTGTAGAGCAGGGAATTATCAATTATGGTAAAACCATCTTAGCAGATGCTATAGCAATGCCTACACACGGTCGTAAAGGCATTTCGCATATGTTTAATGGCAGTATTGGCGAAGATGTTGTAAACCATTCTAAAATACCAGTTATTACATTCAAAATATAGATACTAACATCTTCTATAAACAAGAATAAACCCAGGGCATTTGCATTGGGTTTATTTGTTTGAGATATTCTTGAGAACATAATTAAAATACCCCTTCAAGAACATTCGTCATAAAATCATGTAATTGGTGCATTTGGGGCTTCCCTTTTTTCTTACCACTTCTACCTGCAAAATATAGTACAAACCAAATGGCTACTAGCATTATCATGATACCTACTTGAATGTGGTAGTCTTTATGTAAAGAAGCACTTGAATATGCCCAAATACCTATGATTATAAAAAGTGTTGCAATGACAAAGTGTATGAACATAAAGAAGGTCCAAAGGGTAGGGTTGGGACCGAAAACACCATGTAGACGGCAATTGAACGCATCTATTTCGTCTATTTCTAAATGTAATTGCGGAGACCAGAAGTGATGCTCTTTTTGGTTGAATTTGATGAATACATGCTCGTCTATTCTATTTACCAAAAAAGGTGTTTGGGAAGCTATTTCAAAATTAGATAGCACAGCTTCTTTAGATTGTTCCACATTCATTTGAAACCTGGGGCGAAGTACTATTTCGTTCGGTAATGGTTTCATATGAGTTTGTATTTGGCTTTAGCCATTAGTTATGACACTCTATTTCACTTGTAACTAATTGGGAAACTGGTGCGGGCGATACGTACGGTATACCTAAACCAAGCCCTCTAAGTATAAAAAGTGCACCGATAATAACCACAAATACCGGAATTGCCTTTTGTACTTTTTGGCGTATACCACCTTTTAATAAATTACTAAAATAAATGGCAGCGGTCATAAGGGGTAAAGTACCCATACCGAAAAGCATCATATATAGACTTCCTTGTAAAGCATCGCCCATTGCTATAGATCCAAAAAGTGCCATATAAACGAGTCCGCAAGGTAAAAAACCATTTAAGAATCCGATGGTTAAAAAGGTATCGGGCGATTTTTTCTTTAATTCCTTACCTAATTGATTCTTTACTTTTGAAATGATTTTATAGATAGGCTTAGATAGGTTGTATTTATTGAATGTTTTATAGGGAATTAAAACAATTACAATCATAATAATGCCAATACCAATAGATAGCTTTTGTTGTATTCCAAAAATGGAAAGTCCTTTACCTAGTAGTCCGAATATGAGACCTATGAGTCCATAAGCCATTAAGCGACCAAAGTGATAAATGAAAATCTGTCCGAATTTTTTGTAGTTGTTCGTTCTATCTACCGGAAGCATAAAAGCAATGGGTCCGCACATACCAACGCAGTGCAAACTACCCATTAGACCTAATATGAGAGCAGATAGTAGCATATTTAAAAAGTAATACTCTCTTTATGTAGAAAATCTTTTCCTTCGTGTTCCCAAGTAATTTTAATGTCCCAACGACCATCCAACAATTGATTGTCAGGTATGAGCAAATGTGAATTGGATAAACTAATGGGCAAATTAAAATCCAAATTCTTGTTGGATGGTCTGTATAGGGACACCATACCTTTAACATTGGTATCATCATATCCTTCAGGGAAAAGAATCATTAACCCTTCGGAAGTTTTTTGTATTTCTATTTGTGTAGATGCGATTTGAGCATTTTTCTCTGCATCTATTTCTTTTTGATAGCCAAGTTCCGCTTTATAATAATCTTCGGTAACCAAATCATGATTAGCATTATGACTGGTGGTCATAGTAATTACAAAAAACAAGATAAAGCCCATGAATGCAACTATGGCAATCACAATACCGGTACCCCAATTAATTTTCATGATTTTTTCTTTAAGTACTATTTGTAACTACGTGGTGCTAAAAAGCGAGCCGTAGTGGTCTCAATTAATTTATCGTTACTGTAAACCCCAATTTTAAGGTCGTTCTTATCACCACTTAAAGCTGAAGCGTTTATTTCTATGAATAAAGTGCCTTCTGCTATTGCCTCTGCAGCTACATCAAAATTCTCGTGACGTACCAGTTTAATTTCGCCTTTTGGTGATATCAATTTAAAGTAAACATCTTCAACCGGTTTAGTGGTTTTGTTCAATAGTTTATAGGTGAAAACATTACTAATAATGTTCCCTTCTTTGTGTTCGTACAATTGCCCAGGTAATCTTAATATATTTGCTTCAAGGTCATTTCTTAAGAACATCATACCTACTAGCACTCCGGTTAAAATAACTAGAACAGCGGTATACCCTTTTAAACGTGGCGTAAATTTAAATTTTTCTTTTTTGGTAATTTCATCTTCACTGGCATAACGAATCAAGCCTTTAGGTAAATCCACTTTTTCCATGATGGTATCGCATTCATCGATACAAGCGGTACAGTTAATACATTCTAACTGGGTTCCGTTTCTAATATCGATACCGGTAGGGCAAACATTTACACATTGATTACAGTCAATGCAATCGCCATTACCTAGTTCTTCACGATTTTCATTTTTACGCCATTTTTTTCTGCCGTTTTCAGCCTCACCTCTTTTGTAATCATAGGCAACAACAATCGATTTATTATCAAGAAGTACCCCTTGCATACGACCGTAAGGGCATGCGATGATACATACTTGCTCTCTAAACCAGGCGAATATAAAATAGAAAACACCGGTAAAAATTAATAGCGAAACCATGGTGCTAACGTGCTGTGCAGGACCATCGGTAACGTATTGTATCAATCGGTCACTACCAATAAGATACGCAAGAAAAACATTGGCTATAATAAATGAAATGATGAAAAAGATGATCCACTTTAAAACACGTTTACGAATCTTTTCTGCATTCCATTCTTGTCTATCCAATTTTATTTGAGCACCGCGATCTCCATCGATCCAATATTCTATCCTACGGAAAACCATTTCTAAGAATATGGTTTGCGGACACATCCATCCACAGAAAATACGTCCGAAGGCTACTGTAAATAGGGCGATAAAAACCACCCCAATAATCATAGAGATTACAAAAAGGTGAAAATCTTGAGGATAAAAAGGAAATCCGAAGATATTGAAACGTCTTTCCAACACATTGAACATCAAGAATTGGTTGCCGTTTATTTTGATAAAAGGAGACGCAATCAAGAAAACGAGAAGAACGTAGCTTACATATTTTCGATACTCATAAAGCTTACCACTTGGCTTTTTAGGGAATACCCAAGCTCGTTTACCATCTTCTTTGATAGTACCGATGGAGTCTCTAAAATTATCTTGATCTTGTGACATTGTATCTCTCTTTATAAGCTTGAGCGGATTTACGCTCTCACTTTACTCAGTTCATGGTAACAGTTGCAGAATCTATTTCTACAACGGGTAATGCTGCTTCAGCAGGAGTTTCTTGTGCCGGCGCATTCGGGTCAACCCAAATATCACCTTCAGCAGCTTTCGGGTTAGCTGGTGTGGTACCTTGAAAACTTAATACATAACTAGCTACTTGTGCCATTTCTAATGGTTTTAAGTTCTGTTTCCAAGCAATCATACCTTTACCGTCACGACCACCTTCAGAAATGGTATGAAAAACGTTTTTGATACCGCCACCAAGAATCCAGTTTTGATCCGTAAGGTTAGGTCCGATACCACCGCCACCATCAGCCATGTGGCAAGCAACACAGTTACTTTCAAAAATACCTTTGCCTGCACTAATGTCAGATGCATCTGTTAACACTTCAACCGTATTAGCATCAACAAGACCTTTAGCTGTTTTTTTATATTCCTCAATTTCTAATTGAGCTGCAGCAACCTCTTGTTCGTATTCTAATGTTTGGTTATAATCGTTAAAGACATGAAAACGAACTAGATATACCACTGCAAAAACAATAGAAGCATAGAACAAGTATACCCACCATGGTGGTAAATTGTTATCTAGCTCACGAATACCATCATAGTTATGATCAAGGATGATTTCACCCTCGGCTTCCATAGGTTTACTGCCCAACAATTTGTCGTACATATTTTTACCCCATGTCCATTCCCATTTTTCTTCTTTAGCAGTAACATACCGCACCTTTGCTTCTTCGTCAAGCGTATTGTAAAGCACATTTTCAATAGCTTGTACGATAAAGGCAATCGCTATTAATAGTAATAGGATAAGTGCCATAAAGCCAAACATCAATGTAGGATAGGCTAGAAAAGCAGGTTGATCACCGCTATCAATATAAACTTCCATAAGTACAATGACCGCGAAAAAGGCCACTGTTATTCTTAACCACCAGGCTGTATTGTTTTTCATAATTGGTTGTTTAGTTGGTTATCTTCTTCTAAAGGCAATTCGCTAACTTCTTTGATGTATGATTTTGAGGCTGTAATTACCCACCAAAATAGCAATGTGAAAAACACAAAGAAGATTAGTAATGATATCATGGGGTAGGTTGCTACGCCATCAATAGTTTCCATGTAACCTTTTACAAATTTGAACATGATTTTTTATTTTATTTATCAGATAATATTTCACCAGTTTCTTTGACCTTAATGTCTGTACCTAAACGTTGTAGGTAAGCGATCATAGATACAATTTCGCGATCTCTCATTTCTATGAATTCTTCGCCATTTTCAGCAGCATATTTTTTATCTGCTTCATAAGATTTTGCAAAATCGGGATCACTGTATAAGTTTTTCTCAATTTTTTCTGCTTGCGCATCCATAAGAGCAACGGCATTTGCAATGTCTTCTTCGTTATATGGTACACCTAAGGTTACCATGGCTTCCATTTTAGTTTGTATGTTACCTCTGTCATGTTTATCACGCACTAACCAAGAATACGAAGGCATTATAGAACCAGAAGAGGTACTTTGAGGATCGTACATATGATTTAAGTGCCAGTTATCAGAGTATTTACCACCAACTCTTAATAAATCTGGACCTGTACGTTTACTACCCCAAAGGAATGGGTGATCGTAAACGAACTCACCTGCTTTGGCATATTCACCATAACGTTCTACCTCACTTCTAAACGGACGGACCATTTGAGAGTGACAACCCACACAACCTTCACGAATGTATAAATCACGACCTTCTAATTCTAAAGGCGTATATGGTTTTACACTGGTAATAGTAGGTATGTTAGATTTTACCAATATGGTAGGTATAATTTGTATAATACCACCAATAAGGATAGCAACAGTAGCTAAAATGGTTAATTGAATAGGCTTACGCTCTAACCAAGTATGAAAAGTTTCACCAGCTGTTCTGCGTTTAGACACTACAGTAAGTGCAGCTGCTTCAGCCAATTCATCTTCTATAGCACTACCAGCTTTAATGGTACGAACTACATTGTAGATCATAACACAAGCACCCACAATATAAAGGCTACCACCAATGGCACGCATCCAATACATTGGCATAATCTCATTTACTGTTTCTAAGAAGTTACCGTAAACTAAAGTTCCGTCAGGGTTAAAATCTTTCCACATTAACGCTTGGGTGAAACCAGCAACATACATTGGTAAAGTGTAAAGAATGATACCTAAGGTGCCAATCCAGAAGTGGAAATTTGCTAAACCAATTGAGAATAATTTGTTCTTGGTCATTTTAGGTACCAAGTAGTAGATCATACCAAAGGTCAAAAATCCGTTCCAAGCTAAAGCACCTACGTGAACGTGAGCAATAATCCAATCACTAAAGTGGGCAATTGCATTTACGTTTTTTAGAGAAAGTAAAGGACCTTCGAAAGTTGCCATACCATAACCGGTAATTGCAACCACCATAAATTTCAAAACAGGATCGGTACGAACTTTATCCCAAGCACCACGAAGTGTTAGAAGTCCGTTGATCATACCACCCCAAGATGGAGCCAATAACATAATAGAGAAGGCAACCCCAAGATTCTGAGCCCAATCAGGCAAAGCAGAATATAATAAGTGGTGCGGACCAGCCCAGATATATATAAAAATCAATGACCAGAAGTGAACGATAGATAGTCTATACGAGTATACTGGTCTATTCGCTGCTTTAGGTACAAAATAATACATAAGCCCTAAGAACGGAGTAGTCAAGAAAAATGCAACTGCGTTATGACCGTACCACCATTGTACCAATGCATCTTGAACACCGGCATATACCGAGTAACTTTTAAAAGCACTAACAGGTAATTCTAAACTATTGAAAATGTGAAGTACCGCAACTGTAACAAAAGTTGCCAGATAAAACCAGATAGCCACATAAAGGTGACGTTGTCTTCTTTTTATCATGGTACCGATCAGGTTTACACCGAATGCTACCCAAACAACAGCAATTGCTAAATCTATAGGCCATTCAAGTTCGGCATACTCTTTAGAGCTCGTATAACCAAGGGGTAAAGTAATAGCTGCAGCAACGATAATTGCCTGCCAACCCCAAAAGTTGAACTTACTTAGAAAATCGCTGTACATACGCGCCTTTAATAGACGTTGGGTAGAGTAGTATACCCCAGCATAAATAGCATTTCCTACAAATGCAAAAATTACCGCGTTGGTGTGCAACGGGCGTAAGCGACCAAAACTTAACCATGATATTCCATCGGTTATGTTAGGGAACATGAACATGAAGGCTAACAATAAGCCTACAGACATACCCACAATACCCCAGAACATGGTTGCATAAAGGAAATTTTTCACGATTTTGTTATCGTAATAAAACTGCTGTACTTCCATAATTATACTTGTTTATTTAGTTGGATTTTATTTTTATAAATGGAGAACAGAGAGAAAAGAATTTAGAGAATAGACTCTTATTAATTTGCAAATGTCCTACACGTTCAATCATTTATTTACTCTTTACTCTTTACTCTTTACTCTTTACTCTTTACTCTTTACTCTTTACTGCATTTCCTGTTTCCTTGACAGGTTTCACCAATTCATCTTCAAAAAGCATTCGAACCGAAGGAGTGTAAGAATCGTCGTATTGTCCTTGTTTTACAGATACTATAAAGGCGACAAAAAAGATAATTGCCACCACCAGGCTTATCGCCAATAAAATATATATAACACTCATACTTACCTTAATTATTCGGTAAAAATAAGTGGGTTGTAAACCTTAGAAAATGACAAATGTCATACTTTAAAATTTTTCTTAAAAAACCTAAATATTTTGAGATATAGAGCATGAGAAGTGTATTTGTAATATATTGTATATAAATAAGTTAAGCGATTTTTTGAGGCGAAGTGTCTTATTTAGATTTTGTTAAAATATGGGATAAAAATTTTTATAACATTGGGAATGAAAATCAAAAAATGATTAATTCTTATTTAAAATTTAAGAGCAATGTTGTAGTCTAATTATGGAAGTTTTCTGCCAATTAGGTTGGTCATTACCGTGGTAAACACGACAATGGTAATAGAGCTTAATGGCATTAGAATTGCTGCTATAACAGGCTCTAACTGCTCTGTAATGGCAAAATACAGTCCCACACAATTATAGAGCAGCGATAGCATAAAACTCATTTTAATAATACGCATCGCCTTTTTAGATGCGAGAATATAGCTGTACAATTGCTGAAATTTAGTAGCATCTAATATGGCATCACAAGCAGGTGAGAAGACATTGATATTTTCTGAAATGGCAATACCCACGTTACTTTGGGCAAGTGCACCGGCATCATTTAAGCCGTCGCCTACCATCAACACTTTCTTACCTTGATCTTGTAGCGATTTTATGAACTCTAGTTTTGTTTCGGGTTTCTGGTTAAAGTACAGCGGAGTCAATTTTGGTAACAATGCTTCCAATCTTTCTTTTTCTCCTTCATTGTCACCAGAAAGTATCGCCAAACTTAACGTTTCAGACATCTCTTTAAAAACAGAAGAGAGTCCGTCACGATATTGATTCTGAAAAACATATCTGCCCTTATAAGCATTATTTGAGCTGATGTATATAGATGTGTCAAGCACATTCTCTGTGGTGTTGTTACCCACAAAATTGGCAGAACCAATCTTCATATTTATATCATCTTTAGAGCTTTTTAGTCCTTTGCCAACATGCTCTTCGTATTCATCTAAGGTGATGATATTCTGTTCTTTAAGTAAATCATATAAAGATCTGCTTAAAGGGTGGTTAGAAGCTCTAATCGTATTCTTAAGTATCGATTCTTCATCGGGTGTTAATGGCATGCCTTCGTAGTACGCCGTGCTCTTTTGTGTTGTTGTAATGGTACCGGTTTTATCAAAAATTGCAGTATCTATTTTTGCTAAGCGCTCAATGGTTTGCGTGTCTTTAATGTAGAATTTCTTCTTTCCAAAAATACGTAGCATATTCCCTAGAGTAAATGGTGAAGCTAATGCTATGGCACATGGGCAAGCTATAATCAATACCGCCGTAAACACATTCATGGCTTTAGACGGGTCGTAGAACAACCAAAAAGCAGTGGAAATAAATGCGATAGAAAGTACGGCAATGGTAAAACGTTTGCCAATACTATCCGTAAGGTTTTGAAAGGAGGTTACTTTATCCGTTTTAAAAATGGAATTTCCCCATAACTGTGTCAAATAACTTTGAGAGACAGATTTTAAGGCAATCATTTCAATGACACCGTTGAGTTGTTTTCCACCGGCAAAAACCTGTTCTCCAATATTTTTAGAAACAGGCTCAGATTCCCCCGAAACAAAACTGTAGTCTATTTGTGCATTGCCGTATACGAGAGTACCATCTACAGGAATCATTTCTTCGTTACGAATCAATATTCGATCTCCCTTTTCAATTTCTTGAACAGGCACGGTTTCTTCTTTACCTTTTAAGTTCAGTCTAGTAATGGCAATGGGGAAGTATGATTTGTAATCCCGCTCAAACGATAAAAAGCTATACGTTCTTTGCTGAAAGAATTTACCAAGTAATAGAAAAAATACGAGTCCGGTAAGGGAATCGAAAAATCCGCTACCTAGATCAAAGGCAATATCATAGGTACTTCTTAGAAATAATACAAGAATACCAAGAGCGATTGGCACATCAATATTTAAAAGTTTCGCTCGTAGCCCTTTAAATGCAGATACAAAGTAATCCCATCCAGCATAAAAAACTACAGGTAAAGAGAAGATGAACATCATCCATCGAAATAAGCCTTGATATTGGTTTAGCCAATATTCACCGCCAGAAGCTGCGCTAGAACCTAAATCGAAATAATCGGGAAAAGAAAGAAACATGACATTACCAAAAGCAAAACCGGCAACACCTAATTTATAAATAAGCGTTTTATCAGAAACTTTCTTCTTGCCTTCAAAATCCTCTAAAGAAATATAAGGTTCATAACCTATTTTAGCCAAAAGTAAGACGAGCTCTTTTAAGCTGAAACCCTCTTGTTTGTAGGTTATACGAATTGTTTTCTTCGGGAAATCAACTTGAGAATTCGTAACCATCTTATTTAGCTTGTTCAAATTCTCTAGAATCCAAATACACGAACTACAGTGAATTGTGGGTATATATAGGTTGATGATTTGGATATTACCATCATTAAATTCTGTTAGTTTCGCTATGATTTCTTCATTATCTAAAAAATCATATTTCCCTTCAATAGCTTTTGGTGTAGTACCTGCCGCCGCTTGTAAATCATAATAATGAGACAAATCGTTTGTTGAAAATATTTCATAAACAGTTTTGCAACCGGCACAACAAAATGATTTTTCATCAAATGTTATAAGTTGTCTATCACAAGGATCACCGCAATGAAAACAATTAGTTGCCTGCATAATTATAAATGAATTCGAAAGACAAAGGTGAAAATGAAACAGTTTTTAAAACATGATAATTGTCAGTTACTACCATTTTTAGCTTGTTTAATTTTGTCTAAGTATAATTTATGAGGCTATGGAAACTAGATGTGAAAATTGCATAATACGACAGTTTAATTCGCTCCGTGCGTTAAGCAAGGAAGAATTAAAAAAGGTGGCGGACTCAAAAATTTCTAAAAAGATTAAAAAAGGAGAAGCACTTTTTATAGAAGGGCAGAAGCTTGATGGTGTATTTTGTGTACGAGAAGGCGTTTCTAAATTATCTAAGTTAAGTAGCAATGGTAAAGAGCAAATTGTGAAATTGACCAATAGGGGTGAAATTATGGGGCAACGCTCTGTAATCGCCGAAGATTTTACCAATTTAAGTGCTACGGCTATTAATGATATGGAGGTGTGTTTTATACCCAAAGAGGTCATATCGAATACATTGAATACCAATCCCTATTTTTCTTTAGAGGTATTACGACATATGGCGCATGATTTAAAAGAAGCAGATGATGTTATTGTAAATATGTCACAAAAAACAGTGAAACAACGTTTGGCTGAGGCATTCGTTTATTTGAAGAAAAATTATGGTGAAGATGAAACCGGATTTCTACTATTGACACTAAGTAGAGATGATTATGCGAATATTGTTGGGGCTGCAACGGAGTCTTTAATTCGTATGATATCTGAATTTAAGAAAAAAGGACTCATAAAAACAGAAGGCAAAAAAATCGGAATCGTAGAAGAGGAGATGTTGCAAGAACTAGCGGACGGATTTTAAATTTTTTAGTATTCTGATAAATGTCATAGTTTCAGTTCTGTAGGGAGGCTACATTTATCATCAAATGATGTGTCTCATTTATGAAAAATATATTAATACCGACCGATTTTTCGCTAGCTGCATGGAATGCTATACAGTATGCCATGCAATTATTCGCAGAATCTGAATGTGTATTCCACTTTTTAAACGCCTATACTCCAGAATTACATAGTAACCGCTTAATGGCGGGTAGAGTTGCAGATGCCACCAAAGATTATTCTGCACAAACAGCTTCAGAAAAAGGATTGAAAAAGACCCTTCAGCGCATCAAAAAAGAGTATAATAATCCGCTTCATAAGTATAAAACGATATCTAGCTTCTCAATGCTTATTGACGAAGTGAAAGAAGTGGTCGAAAAACAGCACATAGATTTTATACTTATGAGTGCCAGCGGTGGTGCAGATGATGAATCTATTTTCTTGGGAAGAAATACGGTAAGAATATTAAACCATGTCGATAATTGTCCGGTAATGGTCATACCGGCAAGGGCAGTTTTTGAAAACTTACATTCGATTTCTGTTGTATCAGAATTCAACCATTTATTTAAGAGTGATGAATTAAACCCCGTGGTAGAATTAGCGAGGTATTTTAATAGTACGGTGCAATTTGCAAGTATGCAAAATGCTACACCACAAATCACAGAATTGCAACAGATAAATCATGAGATTATCACTGAAAAACTAGGGTCTATTGATTATAATTTCTACAAATTAGATACCGAAAGTTCCTTAACAACCACTTTAAAAAGGTATGTTGATCATACTAATTGCCAGCTACTTGTTATGTCTAACAATGCAAATAGCTATTTAAGAAATTTGTGTAATGATTATATTGTAGGTAAATCAATTTTCTGCTGCCATGTGCCCATGTTATCGTTACAATTAATTGAAAATAACATCAGTATTAGTCATTAAGATCTCCCATTTAAAAATTGATTGCTAAGGTTTAATCACAAAATTTTGGTCAATACTTAAAGCTAAGTTGAACGCTATCGATTATTTCTAAATATCTTTAGAGCCAAATAACCATAATACAACCAAAAAGTGAGCGCGGTAAACGAGAAGAAAGTAGCAGCATTAGAAGCGGTAAAATATATAAAATCAGGTATGACCGTTGGTCTCGGCACTGGGTCTACTGCATTTTATATGATCGAAGCTATTGGCGAAATGGTACAGAACGGACTAGAAATTAAGGCTGTAGCAACATCTGACGAAACTGAAAAATTAGCAAAGAAATTGGGTATACATGTAATTACCCTTGCAGAGGCAAAAAGATTAGATGTTACCATTGATGGTGCAGATGAGGTCGATGAAGACTTTCAATTGATCAAAGGTGGAGGCGGAGCGTTACTACGTGAAAAAATCGTCGCCCATAATTCTGATATGAATATCATTATTGCTGATTCGTCTAAAAGTGTTCCTAAATTAGGTAAGTTCAAGTTGCCAATAGAAACGATACCCTTTGCCACCCAATTGATTATTAAAGAATTGAAGGAAATGAAATTGTCACCAGTACAGCGAAAGAGGGGTGCAGAAGATTACAAAACCGATGAGAATAACGATATCGTTGATATTGATATTTGGGATACCGATATAAAACTAACCGATCTAGAACAGCAATTAAAAACAATACCAGGCATCGTAGAAACCGGATTGTTCTTGACTACAACTAATTTGGTGATTATTGGTAAAGGGGAAGAGGCTATTGTAAAAAAACGATAAGGTCTAAAAGGCAGTTAAGAAGACACTTGTGGAAATTTTTTTTTGATAAAAACGAATGTCGCTTCGATTGATTTTTTTGGAATAAAATGGAGAAAAATTGTATCGAGAACTTAATAAGTACTAACGGTTTTTGCTGGGAAAATGAAGGGTATTTCGAAGGTTTTAAAGGATTAATATAAAACTAAAGATGACATATAATTGGTCATCTGAAGTCACAAAAAAGGGTAAACTATGCAAGACGAAAAGCATTATGGTACACGAAGCAATTGGTTGCGAGCAGCAGTGCTTGGTGCCAATGATGGTATTTTGTCCACTGCTAGTTTGGTCATCGGTGTCGCAGCAGCAAGTACAACGAGAGAGCCTATTATTTTAGCTGGTGTAGCAGGTTTGGTGGCAGGGGCTTTATCAATGGCTGCAGGGGAGTATGTATCTGTAAGTTCACAAGAAGATTTAGAAAAAGCCGATTTGGCTCGCGAAATGAAAGAGCTAGAAGAAATGCCCGAAGAAGAACTTAAAGAACTCGCTTTAATTTATGAAGAGCGCGGTTTAGATTCACATTTGGCAATGCAAGTAGCTACACAATTAACCGCACATGATGCTCTGGGTGCACATGCAAGAGATGAACTGGGCATTAATGATATAACACAGGCGAATCCGTTATTAGCGGCATTGTCATCTGGCGCATCTTTTGTTTTCGGCGGATTGCTTCCTGTTTTGGTTGCTTATTTTGGTCCGTTAGAGCAAATGGAATATGTACAATATGGTTTTGCGGTAGCATTCTTGGCAGTTTTAGGCGCCATCGCAGCAAAAGCAGGAGGTTCGAATATATTGACAGCCGTATTAAGAATCAGTTTTTGGGGAACCGTAGCTATGGTTATCACCGCATTGATCGGGCATTTGTTCGGGGTAAATGTGGCGTAATGCTATTCTTTACTATCTATGGGCGAGGTAATCGATTCAAATTCTTTCATGGTAGCATCACCACGTAAAATATCGTCTAAAAATTCATAAATCAATTCAGGAAACTCTTAACCGAGAGACGCCCATTCGTGTACGCCTTCGGCATTAAAGTACACTTTATAATACCCGTCGATTTCAGAAAGGCGCTCGGCAATAGCTTTAGGTCCGTTAATACGTATATAACCAACATCCGTAGGGGTACAAAATCGATGCGGATTCGTATCATAAGGAACAACGGAATCTTTAACTCCGTGAAAAAACAGGGCAGGAGTCTTATTGCTGGCATCAATATAATTTTCATCTAGTACGGCACCAGAAAAACTTACTATACCGGCAATATTAGCATTAGGGTAGGGCAGTCTTTTAAAACGATAATCGTATCGCATAAATTGAAAGTTTAAAACAGTCTCGGCACCGGCACTACTACCGATCAAGAATATTTTATTGGGATCAGCTTTAAAGGGCAATGAATCTTTCGTTAAATAATTAATAGCCTTCGAAAGATCTGCAACCGCCTCGACGTAGGTATCAATTTTTATAGAAGCAGGGCAATCGCACCCAAAAGATTTTCCTTTTCTAGAAAGTCTGTAATTTATAGAAGCCACATTAAATCCTTTAGCCGCTAGGTATTTACTTAGTCGCTTTTCATCACCACCATTCCGTTGTCCCGCAGTAAAGCCACCACCATGCACTAAAACAACTGTTGGTTTTAATTCCATGTCTTTAGACGGTATACTATAAAAATCTAGCTGTAGGGTATCGGCATAATTATAGGTTTTCATTTGTACGGCATCCGGTTTGGAGTTTGAGCCTTGAGCAAATGAAGGGCTACTGGTAAAAATGAAACCAAATAATATGAAGATGTAACTGAAGATATGCAAAGCTATTTTTGAGGTCATAAGCGAAATTGTAGTGTTTAGGGGAGCATCCGAAGTAAACAGAATAGCACTAAAACGTTACATAACAAAGGTTGTCAGTTTAATAAGAGTTTGAATAAGTATGCATTAGCATCGTTCTAAAAAAATGCATAAAGCGTGCAAATGTACACTGTAAGTGTCTTACTAATAGTAATTAAAGATGAATTGGGTTAAAAAATGATTCAAAGAATGTTTTCGAAAACCCTTTCGCTACAATATATCTGTGAAATTAGTGGTGTATGAGCGCTTATGACTTGAATTCTATAGAATTATGTTGGGTGAAATATTTTAATTAGCGCCTTATATAAAGTATCTTTGGGGGAGATTTTAGTAGATCATAAAATAAACACGAACCTGAAAAATAATCTAATAATATAATGAACAACGAACTAGATCAATTAGCAGCCGATAATATAAGGGCATTAGCTGTAGCGATGGTAGAAAAGGCAAACTCTGGACACCCAGGTGGGCCAATGGGAGGCGCAGACTACATGCACATTTTATATTCTGAATTTTTCAACTACGATCCTTCTGATATGAAGTGGCCGTTTCGTGACCGTTTTTTCATGGATGCTGGGCACTTATCTACTTTAATGTACGCTCAGTATTATTTATTGGGTAATTATGAAAAAGATGATGTAGCTAATTTTAGACAATGGGGATCGGTAACACCGGGTCACCCAGAAGTTGATGTTGCAAGAGGAATTGAAAATACATCTGGGCCATTAGGTCAAGGTCACACCATGGGTGTTGGTGCTGCAGTAGCGGCCAACTTTTTGAAAGCACGTTTTGGAGATTGGATGAACCATAAAATTTATGGCTTTATTTCTGATGGTGGTGTACAAGAAGAAATTTCTCAAGGTGCAGGTAGAATTGCAGGTCACCTAGGCTTAAGCAATTTTATTATGTTCTACGATTCTAATGATGTTCAACTTTCATCTAAAACAGATGAGGTTACTTCAGAGAATACGGCAATGAAATATGAGTCATGGGGATGGAAAGTCGTTACAATCGACGGCCATGATCATGATCAAATAAGAAAAGCACTTACAGATGCTAATGCAGAAACAGATAAGCCAACGTTGATTATAGGTCAAACGATAATGGGTAAAGGTTGTGTAACTGCAGACGGTACTCCGTATGAAGGGTACACAGAACTACACGGTAAGCCAATTGGCGATACAGGTGCAGATTATGAAAAGACCTTGGTAAACTTAGGTGCAGACGTAGCGAACCCTTTTGATATCTATTCAAAAGTAGAGGAGTACTACGAAGGTATAATCAATAGAAAGAAAGATCAAGCTCAGGCTAAGAAAAGAGAAATCGATGCGTGGCGTTCAGAGAATGCTGAGCTATCTGCAAAATTAGATGGTTTCTTAGAAGGTAAATTACCAAACTTAGACTTCAGTTCTATCGAGCAAAAAGAAGGTCAAGCAACCCGTGCAGCTTCTTCTAACGTTTTAGCGTATTTAGCGCAGAATGTAGAGAATATGATTGTATCATCTGCAGATTTATCGAATAGTGATAAAACGGACGGATTCTTAAAGAAAACACACATTTTAAAGAAAGGTGATTTTTCTGGCGCATTCTTACAAGCAGGAGTAGCAGAATTAACAATGGCAACTATGGCAAACGGTATCGCGCTTCACGGTGGGGTAATGGCGGTAGTGGCAACATTCTTCGTATTCTCAGATTACATGAAACCAGCTATTCGTTTAAGCTGTATTCAAGAATTACCGGTGAAGTTTGTTTGGACGCATGATGCCTTTAGAGTAGGTGAGGACGGACCAACACATCAACCAATTGAGCAAGAAGCCCAAATACGTTTGTTAGAGAAATTAAAGAACCACAGCCACGAGCAAAGTTTCTTAGCATTGCGTCCTGCAGATTCTCAAGAAACAAATGTAGCTTGGAAAATGGCAATGGAAAATCAAAAAACGCCAACCGGACTTATTTTATCTCGTCAAGGGATAAAAGATCTTCCTGCGAAAAGTGGTAACCGTTATCAGGAAGCATTAGGAGCTGAAAAAGGAGGATACCTAATACAAGAAGTAGCAGATCCAGACGTAATCTTGATCGCTAATGGTTCAGAGGTAGCAACATTGGTAGCGGCAACAAAATTATTGGAAGAGAAAGACGGTTTAAAAGTGAATATAGCTTCAATACCATCAGAAGGTATATTTAGACAACAATCAGAGGCTTACCAAGAAAAAGTGATTCCGCCGAACAAACCAGTTTTCGGACTTACAGCAGGTCTTCCTGTAAACTTAGAAGGCTTAGCAGGAGCAAACGGTAAAGTGTTCGGTTTAGAGCATTTCGGTTATTCTGCACCAGCAAACGTACTTGATGAAAAATTCGGATTCACCGGTGATCAAGTATACCAACAAGTAATAGATTTTTTAAAATAAATAATCTTTAGGTTTTACTCCTAAAGACATACATTATAAATTTAAAATTAGAAAAAGATGAAATTTTTTATAGATACAGCGAATTTAGACGAGATCAAAGAAGCTCAAGATATGGGTATTTTAGATGGTGTTACAACAAACCCGTCTTTAATGGCAAAAGAAGGAATTACAGGTGCAGACAACATTTTGGCACATTACAAGAAAATATGTGATGTAGTTGACGGTGATGTTAGTGCTGAGGTTATTTCTACAGATTATGAAGGTATGATCGCAGAAGGCGAGAAGTTGGTTAAAATTAGCCCGCAAATCGTTATTAAAGTACCTATGATCAAAGAAGGTGTAAAAGCAATTAAGTATTTCTCTGATAAAGGATACAGAACTAACTGTACATTGGTATTCTCTTCTGGTCAAGCATTATTGGCTGCTAAGGCAGGTGCAACATATGTATCTCCTTTCATTGGTCGTTTAGATGATATCTCTACAGACGGTTTAGGATTGATTGCTGATATTCGTTTGATTTATGATAACTACGGTTATGAAACTCAAATATTAGCAGCATCTGTACGTCACGTAATGCATATTATTGACTGTGCTAAAATTGGTGCTGATGTAATGACTGGTGGTTTAAGTTCAATTGTTGGACTTTTAAAGCACCCTTTAACTGATAGCGGTTTAGAGAAATTCTTAGCTGATTACAATAAAGGAAACTAAGTCGTAAGATTTAGGCTATTGATATAAAAAACCATCACTGAAAAGTGATGGTTTTTTTGTTTTATATTATTTGGCAAATAAGATGGATATAGTAACTTGTTATCTTATACAATCATATGTAACAACGTATCGTTGTTTATTGTATATGGTCTAATAATTTTAATCTAAAATTCAAATTAGAGCTATCATAGAATGTGCAAAATAAGATTATACCAAATTAATGCTTAAACATACACTCTCAATTATATTTTTTTTAATAGTAAATGTTTTGTTCTCTCAAACAACATTAAATCATAATATAGGTAGAGTGCCTATTGCGACAGACATGCTATCGTGCGTATTTGCGCAATCGTGGCTAGAACATTTAACCTTTCCGATTTTGGAATTGCTGAAACAGAAAAATTTTCAATAGACTCTGGTCAAGTTGCGATTTACAACTCTGGTGGTGGGGCAAGTGTTCAATTTAACATCTATCATATCGATTCAAATTTTCCAACCTCTTTTTCTATTACTAATCTTATAGGCAGTAGCCAAATAGTTCAATTACCAGTTATTGGAGAAACTCCAGAAATTGTAATTGTTAATTTTGATGAACCGATATTAATTCCGGATGGAACAGGTAGAATTTTAGTTGAGGTTAAAAAGTTTTATGATATCGCAAATTATGATAACTCCATTGCCTATATAGCAGGAACAGAAATTGATAATGATATTTCATGGTATTGGGGATGTAATGAAGTGTACTCACATACAAACACTGAAGACCTTAGTACACCATCGCTAAATGCCAATTTTTTTATAAATGTAACGGGTTCTGTATTCAATACAGACAATTTAGGTCCTGAAACACTATTAACGCATAATTCTTGTGATGATGTATTTAAAACCAGACAGTATGGGTGTACTGGGGGAGGTCTCAAATACGGAAGAACTTTTAATTTGGAGGATTTTGGCATCTCAAACAATGAGGAATTTGTTATTGACAAAGGGCAAGTTGCTTTTTCTAGTGTAGGAGTTTGGGACGTGAGAATAAAATTTAATGTCTATAGTATTGATGATAATTTTCCTGATTCGTATTCTGAAACGGATTTAATAGGCAGTAGCCAAGAAATTTCTATACCTTATTTTGGGTCAGGAAATGGTAATGACCCAAAAATATTCGATATCGTATTTGGTACCCCAATAGTTGTTCCCGCAAATGTTGACAGAATTCTGGTTGAAGTATTTAATCTTCCAAGTTCAGGTTATTCAGGGCATGTATTTATAGCTGGCGGGGTTCAAAGTACTGACATTTCTTGGCTACGTTCAGAAGCTGGTGGTTGTACTCCTTTTCAAGAATATATTGCTGTAACCACTCCTGATGTTAACTATTTTATTAATGTGTCGGGTAATACGAATCACGTAACTAATAACTTTGAAATGAGCATTTCTAATGTTTGTTCAGAATTTTTAAAGGAATTTAGTATGGCTCCTGCTAATAATGTGTCATCAATAGTTTGGAATTTTGGTGATCCTGTTTCTGGTGTCAATAACACAAATACAGATGTTTCTCCTTTTCATGATTTCTCGTCAGATGGTAGGTATACTGTAACAGCTACAGTAACTGCTAATGATGGCAGTGTTGAGGTGTTGACAGAAACTATAACAGCAATAGACCCGCCAACAGCTTATGGCATTGACAATGTGTATGCTTGTGAAGATAGCTTTGCAACTGGCTTTTCTTCATCATTCAACTTAACACAGATTAAGCAGCAAGTTCTTGGAAGTCAAAACAATATGACGGTCAGGTTTATAGATGGTAGTGGTAATGAATATGACACGTTACCTAATCAGTTTACCAACACTATTAAAGATCGTGAAACTATTAGTGTTAGGGTATCACATAATAACAATCCTTGTTGTTACTCTGAAACCACTTTTGATATTGTAGTGAATCCAATTCCCGATGTATCTTCAGTCGCTGATCTTTTTATGTGTAGTAATGATGCTAATGGGTTTGCTACATTTGATTTGGAGCAAGTACAAAACACTATTTTAAATGGTAGTAATGCAACTTCCGTTTTGTTTTATAGAGCAAGTGGAAATCAAATTCAAGCACCCTTGAATACCGTTGAAAATTTAGTGATAAATGTAGAGGAAATAACCGTTCGAGCATATGAAAGCACCAACAACTGTTTCAATGAGACTGCTTTTAAACTTTTGGTAAATTCATTACCTCTTGCTCAAGATTTAAACATGATAATCGGCTGTGATGACAATAATGATGGTATTTCAGAATATTTTGACACCTCTACAATAGCATCGCAAGTGGTTGGCGATCTAGAAGGCATGACCGTATCATATTTTGATGCCAATGGTGATTCACTGCCAAGTCCATTGCCTAACCCATACACCAATACAATGGCTAATGAAGAAACTATTACGGTAAGGGTAACAGATCCGGAAACATTTTGCTATAATGAGACGCCTTTAATTTTGAGAACTTCGACACAGCCACGGCTAAACATACCTTCTCCGGTCTATGCATGTGATCTAGGCGACGGTTTCTCTAGCTTTAATCTTTCTCATATTGAATCGGAAATTACCAATGGTCAAATAGGAATTAATTTATCATATTTTGATGTAAATGGAGTTCAATTACCCAATCCGTTACCTAACTCGTACAGAAATAGTTTCGCTTGGAATGAGACAATTATCGTACGAGCGGAGAATACATTGAATGCACTTTGTTATACTGAAACTAGTTTCGAATTAGTAGTTATGGAACTTCCCATAATACAGCTAGAGCCGAGCTATTTTTTATGTCATTTAGAACCTTCATTAATTATTGAAGTAGAGAATGATTTTGAGTTTTATAATTGGCTCAATGAAGATGATGATATAATTTCAGATACCCATGAGGCAGAGTTAATAAATGCAGGGTCGTACACCCTTAATATAGGTATAACTAAAAATGGGATTTATTGCGAAAACAGTTTTGATTTTGAATTTATTAGATCATCACCACCCATAATTACTAAAGTTAATTACCAAGAGTTGTCGAATAGTAATTACATAGAAATTATTGCAACAGGTGATGGTGATTTTGAATATTCTTTAGATGGTATAAATTTTAATGAAAGCAATTATTTTACCAACCTTATTGGGGGGAATTATACAGCAATAGTAAGAGATAAAAATGGATGTGGTGAGGATTTGAAAGAGGTAATGATAATAGATTATCCAAAGTTTTTTACCCCAAATAATGATAGCGTAAACGATTACTGGCATATTTATGAGGTTAGTCAATATCCAGACTCTAAAATATTCATTTATGATAGATATGGTAAATTATTAGCGCAGTTGTCTCCAAATAGTTTAGGTTGGGATGGATTTTTCAATGGTAAGGAAATGATTACTAATGATTATTGGTTCAAAGCAAATCTAGGCCAAGGCACCATTTTTTCGGGTCATTTTACGCTTAAAAGATAAGTAGAGTATTGAAAACCATCACTGAAAAGTGATGGTTTTTTTGTTTTATATTAGTAGGGATATAAGATGTATATAGTAACTTGTTACTATATACAATTGTTGCCATTAATAGCTCAAAAAATCAAAGTTCTAAGCGGAACGGAATCCTTTCTTCCTATCGAGTTTGACGGAAAAACTTGGCTGACGGATTCCAACTTCTCACGGAAAATTATGAATTGACCTTTTAGCAAGTTCGCGCGGATTGATCTCTTACTCGGTCGCAACTGCTGCGCGGACGGACTTTTTACTCGAACGTGTTTCAGAACTTACCGATCTGCGCAATCGGGACGCAATCGTTCTCGAATCGTTGCGCGATCGTTGTGTAATCTGCGCAAAGAGCCTGTGCTTACTCCCGTGTTTCGCTACTAATGGCAACAGAACCTATACGTAATGCGGGCAATGGTGTTTGTTCGCAGCGTTTGCGTATTTTTATGAGGTCCGCAAAATCTTTTGGATTTTGCTTTGGTCAAAAAAGAAAATCAAAACAAAAAGATTTTGCTACGTGCCTGGCGGAGAGTAATCGTATGTCTGCCCCCGCACTACGCATAGCTCAGACGTTGTGCCGCAAACAGAGACACTGCAACTATGGAAACGAATGAAATTTTAAGAGAGCAGATTTTTGAGACTATAAAAAAACAACTTAGGGATAACGACCCACCTGAGACTAAAATTACATACGACAGATTGATAAAAAACGGATTTGATGATTTCCAAACCAGACAATTGATTGGACAATGTTTAGCAGTGGAGCTATTTGATGTCATGAAAAATGGGAAACCGTATAACAATGAGCGGTATATTAAGAATTTATTAGCTTTACCCAAAGAACCATTTGAATAAGTTAAATGAAAAATACTCCCAAAAAAGAAAGACGACTTAATTCTGCCAAAAACTGGATAAAAACATATACAGGTAACAATCTTGTTAAAGGGTATTCAAAAAAGTATTCTGTTGACAAATTGTGTGCGGTTAAAGAACTAAGGATGATTGGAGTTGACATTTCAGAAGAATACGAAAAACAGTTGATTAATTCAATGGAAGCTTTAAGACAACAAAGACTTTCATTTAAAAAAAAGCGCGAGGTTAAATTAAACGACCTGTGCGGATTTGATAGTGATGAAAACTTTGCCATGATTATTGGATATACAAGCGGTGGATTCCCTTACGGAGTGACTTATGAAGAAATGGAACAAATAAACAATGAAACGGAATTTGAGTAATTATGCCAGCAGGACAAGCACATACTACTTGGTTTCCAGAATTAAAGGACATTCTTAAAGAAAGATGGAATTCAAAAATGACAATTGAGCAACATTTTGATATTGTTAATGATTTGAACAATAAGTTAACTCAAATTCGAACAGACTTGAATATTCAACCGCCAATGATGTGGTGTCCAAATTGTCAAAAACGACATCGCTCAAAATTTACTGATGTTTCAATCACAGCCATGTATTATGCACTTAAAAGGTTTGAAGTGTGTGGAAACGATGAATTTAACAAGTTATTAAGGGAATGGAAAAAATACTCAAAATCAGAGAACTTAGATATTTACGGAAAAGCAAAACCTGATAAAAGTATTACAAAAAACAATGATTAAAATAAAGTACGACGGCACAACACGGTGTATAAAACATAGCTAATTAGGTGCTAAACCGAAAGGTTTGTGTTTTATTTGCTGAGACCGCCAAGTTTTTAATTTGGCTTTTAAACCGAGAAGTTAAATCAAAATATAAAAAATTGGCTCTGTGCTAAACCCAAAATGTAGTATCTTTTTACACGCTACGTTTCATACACTGGGCCGTTGTGTTTCATGCTAAAAAAACTTATTCGAATGTTGAAATATGGAAATAAATCTGGCATATTATAAAAAAAAGGATTGGTTCAAGTTCTTGAAAATGATAGATGACCGAGAAAGTATGTTTGATACTTGGAAAGAATGGAATAAATCATATTTAAAAACTAAGCAAGGTTTAATTTCACAAGGCTTCTTGGTTAACGAAATAATTGTGGATTTGAAAGAATTAAAAAAATACTGTAATTCTCAGGGACTCAAAAATGATGGAAAAACTAGGTCTCAATTTGTAGCAAATTAAAAATGAATATAGAACATATTGAAAAGGTTAAAAATATACTAACCAAATGGAATCCACTAAAAGAAAAATCTTCTCTCATTGAAGACTTAAATGATTACGAAACAGAAGCAACTGATATTATATTTAACTTGAAACAAAACTATTCAGAAGAACAAATAAGTAATGTAATAGCTCTGGTTTTACATCAAGCCTTTAATATTAGTACGTTAAAAAAAGAATGTGAGTCGGTAGCTGCAAAAATAAAGCTTATAATAAGTGACGGGTAAAAGCACGAAAACACAACAAAACCTAAACGTAATGCGGACTTTAGGGCTAAAACGAAAGGTCTGTGTATATTTATTAGGTCGCTAAATCTTATGGATTTAGCTTTAGAACAGAAAAAATAAATCAAAACAATAAGCTTTAGCTACGAGGTATGGCGCAATGGGAGTCGCTTCTCTAATACCGCACTACGCTTAGCCCAAAAGCCATTATCCCTTCTAGTTAAGCTTATTATTGATTATCTAAAATAATGCTTTAATAAATCAGTTCAGGAAGAGCGTAAACCTAAGCGACGATATCTCTATTTAGTATCTAGCCCAACCACGAAATCACCCTTCCTTTAAACTAATTTATCATTCAGAATATATTATCTTCAAACTTAGAACCAAACATACGAGCTCAGGCGTTGGCAACAGCTAAAAAAAAAATGGAACAAGAGTTTAAGGAGTATTTCGATTCTTATCTAAAATTATTTCCTGATTTGAACTCGGAGGAACTAAATTTTTTAAGGTCATATTTGACCATAAAAAAGTATACCAAAAAGGAGTTTTTATTCAAAAGTGGAGAAGTTCAAAAAGAGGTTGGATTTGTGTGTAAGGGACTCTTAAGAAGATATTACATTAATGAAAAAGGGAATAAAATAACAACTGGATTTATCGATAAAAACCAATACGCAACTGATTATCCTGCATTTATAAGGCAAAAACCATCAAAGTATTTTATAGAATGCCTTGAACCGTCTATTATAATGAAACTACCTTACGATAAAATCCAAGAAGGATATGGTAAATTCAAAACAAGTGAAATGTACGGTAGATTAATAGCTGAATATGTTTTGACTATCCAAACTGATAGAGTTGAAAGCTTTTTATTCAAAAATGCTGAGCAAAGATATCTTGACTTTATTGCACAAAATAAAGACATTATCAATAGAATAAGCTTATCTCATTTGGCATCTCATCTTGGCATAGAACGCCAATCATTGAGCCGAATAAGAAATAAAATTGCTAAAAAATAATTTTTGTCACAAATGTGACAGGTAAAGAATAATGTTATATTCCATTTTTGCAGTATAATTATTAAAGAATTGTAAAAATGATTTCAAATATCAAAATTATCAAACTGACCTTAACCATACCGTTGCTCTTTTTTGGATTAGTTTCTTTTGGTCAAAACATAAGAGTTGAAACTTCAATACACTCAAATATCCAAGAGCAGACTAATAAAATTTTCGATAGCCTTGTAACTATCCGCCGCGATTTTCATATGAATCCTGAAATATCAGGAAAAGAGAAAAGAACTTCTGAGAAGATTGCTGAATATCTTTTATCCCTAGGGCTAGAAGTAAAAATAGGAGTTGGTGGCTACGGTGTCATTGGTATTTTAGATACTGGTAAAAAAGGAAAACGAATTGCTTGGAGAGCAGATATCGATGCAATGCCCTCAGAGATACCTGATGTTGTAGATTTTGTTTCAAAAAATGAAGGTGTAAGACATATTTGCGGTCACGATGTCAATACAGCTATTGCTCTCGGCATTGCCAATGTTATGGCTAGTCAAAAAGAAAAGTTAACCGGTACCGTATATTTTATCTTCCAACCCTCCGAAGAATCCTATACAGGTGCAAAAGCTATGATTGATGATGGTTTATTCGAGATTATCAATCCTGATGAAATTTACGGTTCGCATATCATTCCCTCTCAAAAAGGACTGGTATCTACCAAAGCCAATTGGTTATTTGCAGACCAAAAAGTTGTAAAAGTTTCCTATACTTCTTCCTACAAGGACGAAGAAGTCATCGATTTTACAAAAAAAATCATTTCAAATCTACAGAATATAGAACCCAACAGTAAGTTTTGGGATATGCAAAATATGTCAGACCCAGAGGTTGGTTTAGACCAAAAGAACACCATATTCAAAGACTATATTACTATCCATGAAAATTTTAAAGTAGAGAAACAAAACGAAAAAATAGCCATAAGTACTTACATATACCCTAGTAATCAAGAAAAAGCAAAATCAATTATACCGTCACTTAAAAAAGTTATTGCTGCATCTCCTTATGCCAAAGAATTACTCAATATTGAATTTTCATACGAGCGGGCGAATGTTCAAAATGATGAACTACTTACTGCAAACGCCATAAAAAGTATTTCTGCTATTTATGGAGAAGAAAACGTAGTTACCTTATATGGTGAAGTCCCATTCGGACGCGGTGATGATTTCGCTTATTTTCAAGAGAAAGTTCCTGGAGTATATTTTTTATTAGGAGGTTCTAACCTTGAAAAAAGAGTTATCTCAATGCCACACGCACCTAATTTTCAAGTTGACGAAAGTTGTATAAAAACAGGAGTAAATTATTTTTCTTCTATGATAGTAGAAAGTCTATTCAACTAAGCAAAAGAAAGCCAGTTGCCAACAATGTATAAAAAACATAGGGCGTTTGTGCTAAATCCAAAGGTCTGTGAATATTAACAAAGTCCGCTAAATATAAAATTTGGCATTTATAGTAGAAAAGATAAAAGCAAAATATTTATATTTAGCTAAGTAATAAACCGAAACGTAAGTGCTTATCACCTGCCCTACGATTTCTTATACTGAACGTTTTGTGTAAGTTCAAAATCATCTCAACAAGAATGATACAGCTGAATCTGTTATTTCTGATTCTTCACTCTTTGGGGTTGCAAGTAAAACATCCGTAGAAAACTTATTATCTAAATCTAAAAATGATAATTCCGAATATGTATGACTATTTTTCAAACTACTTGGCACAATAGAAATTCCTAATCCATTTCTTACCAATTGAATTATGGAATTAATATTATTTGATTCGTGAACAATATTAGGTATGAACCCATATTGTGAACAAATTTCAACAAGAGAATTATAATATCCAGGAGCGTAATCTTTATTAAAAAAAACGAAAACATTGTCTTTCATATCAACCAAACTCTCAACACTCTTATTCAGATTATTATTAAAAACTAATGAATAAGAATCTTTAAACCATAGTTTTGAAATAATCTTTGTAGAGATTAAAGGAGCTCTAATAATTCCCAAGTCCAATTTATTTTGTTCTAAAGCTAAAATTTGCTTAACTGTAGAAACTTCATATAATTTAATTTTTAAGAATGGATATTTGTCTGTTAAAAACTGAACAAGTCTAGTAATCTTATCTGAGAATGTAGAACTAATATAACCAATCCTATATTCACCATTAACATTTTCTGATATTTTTCTAGTCTTTAAAACTATTGATTCTAAATCTTGTAATTGACCAACTATTTCATCTTTAAAATATTTACCTGCTTCTGTCAAGGTAACTTTTTTATTATTTCTCTCAAATAACTTAGCTCCTAGTTCTTTTTCAAGTTCTTTGATTTGTCTACTCAAAGGAGGTTGAGAAATATAAAGCTTTTCAGAAGCTTTTGTAAAGTTCAACTCTTCCGCTACCGCTAAAAAATATCTTAAGTGTCTTAACTCCATAATTATACTTTAAAGGTATTATTAGTTGACAAATTAAGTCTTTTTAAAACAATTAAAAGAACTATACATTTGAAATAACAAATAAAACATTACAAAAATGAACAAATCAACAGTTAAAGAAATTAAAGAACGATTTGATAATGACGTCGAACGATTTTCAAATCTAGATACAGGTCAAATAGCTACAATAGATGCCAAAATATCTCTTGAACTTTTAACCGAAGCTTCAAAGAGAATAAACCCTAAAGCACAATATTTATTAGATATAGGCTGTGGAGCAGGAAATTATAGTCTAAAAATGCTAACTAAAATCGCAGACCTTAACTGTACTCTAGTTGATTTGAGTAAACCTATGTTGGACAAAGCAAAGGAAAGAGTATCTGCTAAAACAAACAGTACAGTAGAAATCATACAAGGAGATATTCGAGAAGTAGATTTAAAAGATAATAGTTTTGACATCATATTAGCTGGAGCTGTATTACATCATTTACGGAATGACAACGACTGGGAAACTACATTTCGTAAATTATTTCGTTTATTAAAACCAGGTGGATGTTTAATGATTTCAGATTTAATAACTCAAGAAACAAGTGCTGTAAATGAATACACTTGGGAACGTTATGGAGATTATTTAGAAAGTGTGGATGGAAAAGAATACAGAAAAAAAGTGTTTGAATATGTAGAAAAAGAAGATTCTCCTAGGTCTATGACTTATCAGTTAGAATTAATGAAAAAGATAGGTTTTAAAAAAACAGAGATTTTACATAAGAATATGTGCTTTGGAGCATTCGGTGGAATCAAATAAAACCTACACACAACAGTGTATAAAAAACATAGGGCAGTTTGTGCTAAACTTAAGGTTTATGCTTATTTACAAAGTCCGCTAAATATAAAATTTGGCATTTATAGTAGAAAAGATAAAAGCAAAATATTTATATTTAGCTAAGTAATAAACCGAAACGAAAGTGCTAATCACCTGCCCTACGTTTCTTATACTGAACGTTGTAATTAATAGGGTACGTTAAAGGGACATCCTTTACAAAGTTAAAGTCACATAGTTTACACTTTTAAGGTTATAATTTGAGATTAAAATCAAATTATTATGCCTTGGAAAGAAACAACGACTATGGAACAAAAGATTGAATTTATCTGTGAATGGCGTACAGGAAAATACACCATAACCGAATTATGCAAAAGCTTTAAAATCTCCAGGCCAACGGCTTATAAGTTGATAAGCAGGTTCGAGGAAAAAGGTTTTGAGGCATTAAAAGAGCAGTCCAGAGCTCCTGGGAAACACCCTAATGCAACGGGTCAGAATATCATTGAGGGTATTCTAAAACTTAAGAAAAGACACAATCATTGGGGCGCTAAAAAATTAAGGGAACTGTTGTTTAAAGATTTTACGGCCCAACAAGTCCCCTCTGTGGTCACGGTTCATAAAATCTTAAAGAACCATGGTTTGGTGTGTCCACAAAAGCGGATGCGAAGAGTAAAACCGGTATACCCGATTTTCGACCCTGAACACTGTAATGAAGTGTGGAGCGCAGATTATAAGGGAAAGTTTTTAATGGGCAATAAAATATACTGTCATCCACTCACCATTGCAGACTCTAAAAGCCGGTTCCTGTTCACTGCCAAAGGTCATTACCATGAAAACCTAAAGTCTGCAAAGGCCGAGTTCACAAGGGTATTCAGAACATTCGGGATACCTAAGCAAATACATACGGACAATGGCAGTCCCTTTGGTTCCGTGCGTACCATCCAACGTTTTACCCAGCTCTCCTATTGGTTTATCGAACTGGGTATATCACCTGTCTTTTCCGATCCTGCACATCCAGAACAAAACGGTAGACATGAACGCATGCACCGAGATCTAAAAGCCGCTTGTGCCAAACCTTCCGCGTATGACCTAAAAGCACAACAAAGACGTTTAAACCACTTTGTAAAGGAATATAACAACATAAGACCTCATGAAGCCTTGAACATGAAGACACCTGCCGATATGCACGACTTTTCTACAAGACCGTTCCTTGAAAGAATACCTGACTTTCACTATGATGCCAAATACAAAGTGCTTAAAGTAACACAGAATGGATCTATTAGATGGAAATCATATTACTGGGTATATGTGACAGCTTCGTTAATGGGCAAATATGTAGGTATTCAAGAAATGGGAAACGGTATTTGGAGGGTATTTTATAGAAACGTATTTTTAGGTTTCTTTGATGAAAACAATTTAAGAAATAAAGAACAAGCAACAAGATTAGAAATTAATTTAGTGTAAACCCTAATCTTTAACTTGTGTAAACTATGTGCCTTAACGAACATAGCTCAAAAAACAAAAGCTACCTTTTATTTGGATTTAACATTGATTTGAACGCATCCATTTTGATAGAAAATCATCTAATAAAAAAAATCTATATTATGAAACAATACATTCTAATCGTCTTAATTGGAGTAAACCTGTTAAGTTGTTCAAACGATGATAATTCTTCCGTAGATGACTTTGTTTTATATAATCAAACATTTTGCTCAGACCCTTGGGGTTATGGCGCCGACGACAATGAGTTGAAAGACAATATAAATAATTTCTTTGAAGAAGAGAATATTGTAATATCAAATCTGAGAATTGATAACAACGGAACGGTAGAATTATGCAATGCTTGCACTTGTTTGAGCGGTAAAAGAATAATCTTAAATGTTAGCCCGCAAGATTTGGACTCTATAAAGAAATATGGGTTTGAAGAATTTAATTGATAATACTACCGATTTAGTTCCATAAAGTTCTAGTAAATTTACGCAGACGGACTTCAGTCAGACGCAACTGTTGTGCAGATGGACTTAACTCGGACGTGAAAAATATGGAGAATGCTATCTCTAGTGCTTACTCAAACGTGTCGCTACTAATTACAACAATAGTAACCGTTGCACAAGTCATTAATCCTGAGAAAAACAGATTCATATAAGGCGCTCTACGGGGCTTTTTTCTTGTCGCGTTAGAAATGGAAAGCTAATTTTTGATACCTTGGAGAAGCACCTAACGATAAATCAAGGATACTTTTGACCCATGTTGCAAAAGCAAGTGTTCCCATCCCACTTTGCACCAGTTTTTGTTCGAATTTCAGGTACTTCTTAAGGTTGTAGGCGATGGCCGATAGGTGCATTACCTTGTTCGCCTGCTTTATCCCGATGGTATTTATCTTGCGCATGCCCATGAACTGGGTGAGGGTCCCGAAAACCGGTTCTACGGTACTCTGCCGTTTGCCCTTCATGTACCTTCCCTGTGGGCTTTCCACCCTGGTAATATTACGTTGATATTCCTCCCGATAGTAGGTCACCGAGAACTGTTTCTCATTTACTTTGCCCAAGCATGTATCGCGTAGCGGGCAGCCTTTGCAGATTTTACTCGATGCGCGGTAGGCCTTCTTTTTCGTCTTGGTACGATGATCTAGGAACACTTTTTTGAACGGTATTACCTTGTCCTGTGGGCATAGGTAATGGTCGGCCTGTTCTATATAAGTGAACCCATCGGGTCCGCCCTTGTAGGTGCCATGGGGCGGTATGAAACTTTTAAGTCCCCTTTGCTCCAAAAAGGCATAGTTCTCGCCCGAACTGTAGCCGGTGTCCGCAACGCAGTTTTCGAATACCAGGCCCTGTTGCCATAATCTTCTTTGTAAACGTTGTACAATATCCCGTAATTGCTGGTTGTCTTTACCGTCCGCATGGTAGGCCCTGATGTCCGTTATCACATGGTGCGCGGTATCCACGCTCAATTGGCTAAGGTAGTTCAGCTTGCGTGCCTTGCCGGGCTTTACGCTAATTCTGGCATCGGGGTCGGTTGGGCTGTAATGGGTCTTGTTACTGGTATACTTGGCCCCCTTGTTCCCCGCACCGGGCCGTTGGTCCTGGTCCTTCGCCCACTTCTTGTTACGTCCCTTTATCGAGGAGAGCTCCTTGTTGCTTGCCGTGATGCTACGACCTTCCTTGTCTGATTTGTCGTTCTTGGACTTTCTGTGTGGTTCTTCCCTGTCCATGGAACTAAGGGCACGTACCTTTCTTAGGTGTTCGTCAAGTTCATCTTCAGGCACCTTGAGTTCCAAAGTGTCCATACTCGCGTTTGCCTTTATAGGGGCAGAATCTATGGCCTGGGAATGGCCGCTGACCATCCCCTTGTCAACGCACATGGCAAGGACCTTCGTAAAGACTTCCTCAAAAACGGACTCCGGGTACAATTGCCGCGTACGGCTTATCGTGGAATGCCACGGTAGCTCCTCGTCGATATCATAGCCAATGAAATATAGTATATCCAAGCGCATCGAACAGTGCTCGATAAGCTTACGGTCACTGATGATATTCTCCAAGTAGCCTACCAAACACAACTTAAAGAATACCAAAGGGTCGATGCTCTTCTGCCCGCTTTCCCCATAATACGGACGGGTAAGCATGTAAAGGAAACGCAAATCCAAAATGCCTTTTAAACGACGATAGAAATTCGTCTCCGGTACCCGATTACTTAATTGAAAATTATTGAAAAGCTTCTCCTGATATTCCTTTTTTCCCTGCATACCTAAAGTTACGATCCATCTCTCAATCTGCAATGATCATAACCCAGTTTTTTTATAACTTGTGCAACAGGCACAAAACCTATAAACAATTCAGGCTTCGGGCTTAATCGCAGGGTGGGTGTATTTTAAAAAGTCCGCAAAATCTTTAGGATTTTGCTTTAAACAAGGAAAAGAAAAAACAAAACATTAAGATTTTGCTATGTGCGTGGCGGAAAGCAAACGCTAGTTTGCTCCCGTACTAATCATTGGTACTGTGTTAAAAAACAAGTTTTTTTTAATATTTTAGGAAACAGGTTAATTTATCAAACTGTTGGCAATAATTTTAAAACAACCAATTTCATAATGAAAAGCACATATTTATTTTTAATCTTTTTTATTGCTAGTTGTTCAAATGCACAAACTGAAAACTATGAAATCGAATCTACTTTCAATGAATATAGAAGATTGATAGAATTAAAAAATTACGATAAAGCATTTGACTTTTATCATAAATCTTTCTTGAAATATATCCCAAAAAAAGACCTAGAAAAAGAATTCACTAAACTTGACAACAATCCCAATTACACATATTCAGTTAAAAATTCAAAACTGTTATCGAGTTCAAAAATAATAAAAAATGACTCCGTCAATTACTCCATTTTAAGATACGGAGCAAATACCCATATTAAGTTTAGGGCCGATGTAAATAACGATTCCATACAAAGAATAAAACACCATTTTCAAACACTCTATGGCAATGCCTATACTTTTTCAAAAAAAAATAATGAAATTATTACTTATAAAGAACAGGAACTAATTGGAATAAATGATAGCTCTTGGCGTTTTATTATTTATAAAGATAAATTGAAGCCATATATGTCAATTTGGCTTCCTGAAAAAGTATTAGATAGTTTATTACTAATGCGATAAATAGAAGGTCTGAATATGCTGAACTGGACTTAAAAATGGAAGTAGGCAAAAATTAATATTTATAGTATGATTATATGGTCTGGGAGAGGGTTTCTCTCTGTTTTAGTTTTAATTGCTACTCTTTTTGTTTGCATTTCAATTTTTCCTGATGGAATGAGAGATTACGGGTTTATAGTTTCATTATTTGTAGCTGGTATATTTAGTTGGTTATTTGGAAAAAAATGGAACTCAAAAAATGAAAGGATAGTAATTGATGAGCAGTCAGGTGAAAGATTAAAAATAAAAAACAATCATAGCCTTTTTTGGATTCCAATGCAGTATTGGGGGGTTATATTCTCGGTACTGGCAATTGTTATACTATTTCAGAATTCATTAGTATTTGGGATAATTAGTGCAACTATTTTGTTGGCATTTATTACAATTCCATTATTTACATTTCAAAAAAAACATCCCAAAAAGATAGCAGGTTTAACATCAAAAAATAAGGTGCCGATTGAAGTTAAAAAAACATCTAACTCAAGTGATATAATTTCCGAGTTGAAAAAAGAAAAAGTGGTTACCAAAGAATTTAAGGAATCTGACCATAGCAAGTTTATGCCAAAATAACTACCGGAAACAATAAGCTTTAGCTTCGTGTGTAGACGGAAACGAAAAATTTCCTTGCCTCCGTACGGCGCTTACATAAACCGTTAACAAAAATTATGAAAAACCTTTTAGCGAGTATTTTAATATTATTAGTGGTTGGGTGCAAGAAGGAGAAACGAGTAATTGAGGAAATTGATTTCGAAACTGAATACATGTTTAATTCCGAGATTGAGGATAAAATTCTATCGGATACATTAACCGACCCAAGGTTCACAGGATTTAAGTATCAAATGGGTGCATCTGAATATGCCTCAAAAGGCGATTATCAAAACGCTTTATCGACATGGGATTTAGCAACGGGAACAAGAGATACAGCCTATACAATTTCAGAAATTGATTCTATAAATGAAAAATACAAGAAAGTTAATGCCGTAAACCTTATAGTTAAACAATCTAAAGAATATAAACTTTTAATAATCAATGAAGCTCATCATAACTCTAGTCACAGAGTTTTTACAAAATCACTTTTAAAAAAACTTTACAAAAATGGATACTCAAACATTGGTTTTGAAGATTTAGACAATGGTTCCAATAAAGATTCATTATTAAACAAGCGTAAATATCCTCTTCAGAAATCAGGATTTTATATGACCGACCCGCAATTTGGAGATTTAGTAAGGTCTGCCCTCGAAATTGGATTCAATGTATTTTCTTATGAACAGACTTCAGATGTGAATGGGACAGAAAGGGAAATTGAACAGGCTAGAAATATTCAAAAAGTGATTGAAGAACGCCCGAATGAAAAATTTATAATTCATTGTGGTTACGCACATGCTTTAGAAGGAAATTACGAATCTTGGGGTAAAGCTATGGCAGGTAGACTAACCGAATTTACAGGAATCGACCCTTTGACAATATATCAAGTTCTTTACACCGAAAAAAGCAAGCCTGAATTTAATCATCCATTATTGAAAGCTTTAAAACTGACGGAAGCGATTGCTCTAATAGACAAAGAAGGAAATCCCATGGAATATGTACGAGGAGAAAGCTGGTCTGACATTGCTATTTTACATCCAAATACAGTGTTTGAAAATGGAAGACCAAATTGGCTTATTAAGAACGGTAATAAAATGATTAAGTTGAATTTGAAAAATATAGAAATGGATTATCCAATAATGGTTTTGGCTTATAAAAAAGGAGAGGATATAAAAACTGCTATTCCCATGGATATTTTAGAAGTTGAGAATAAAACTGAATTCATAAACTTAGTTTTAAGACAAGGAGAGTATGAAATTGTTGTGCGAAACTCTAATGGAAGAGCTCAAAAATTTCAACTGAATACAGAATAATTTTTGCTGACAATGGCTATAACAAACAACTCATAAAGTACCATATTTAAAGGCTAGGTCATGTTTACACAGTCCGCCAAATATTTTGAATCTTGCAATTAAAAAAATAAAAAAATGGAAAAGAAAAATACATTAGAAATCATCGGTTTCACGCTTATAATAATTGGGGCGATATTTTTCATTTCAAAGAAATATTATGTTATTGAAGCACTAAGTTCAGTTTACGAATCTATCGATATCATATTACCCTTGGGTCTATTTATTTGGGCTATTGGTTACATGAAAAAAGAAAAGAAAAAGAAAACTGAATCTTAGTTTTAATAAATTTTAGATCAAAACCATCACTTTTCAGTGATGGTTTTTTTGTACTATATTAGTAGTTATAAGTTGATTGAAGAATTTTAAAAGTTTCAGTATATGATTACAAATAATAAATTTTTATTTAAATTTTTAGTCATATTCTTCATCCTTCTGATATTTCCTTTCCCTCTAGATGTTTTACCAAAATTTGATTTACTTGAAGAACTCATTCCCAATGTTTATCATACTATAGTTCTTTGGCTAGGGGAGCATGTGTTAAAACTAGAAGAACCTATAAAATTTCATGAAAGTGGGAGTGGAGATAAAACTTATGATTATGTTTTACTGGTCTTTATTTTTATAATAGCTGTAGTAGGTTCTATTATATGGTCATTATTAGTTAAAAAAGACAGGAGTTATGAAAAACTAAATTATTGGTTCTTAGTACTCGTAAGATATTTTTTGGGCTCAACAATGATACTTTATGGTATTATTAAAGTTATTCCTTTACAATTTGGGGAAATAGCATTTTGGAGATTACTACAACCATATGGAGATTCATCACCAATGGGCATGGCATGGACATTTTTAGGACATTCAAAAGGCTATAATCTATTTATTGGATTAGCAGAATTAATTGGCGGTATTTTGCTTTTTCATAGAAGAACTACATTATTGGGAGGACTTATTTTAATACCAGTAACGGCAAATATTGTAGCAATAAATTTCTTTTTTGATGTTCCTGTTAAGCTCTATTCATCACAGCTTCTGCTAATGTCAATTATAGTAGTCTCGCCTGATCTAAAACGGTTATTTAATTTAATTATCCTTAATAAACCTACTAATGAAAAAAAGTTTAAAAGTCCTTATAAATCTAAGAAATGGATATTGGGAGCCAACATTTTAAAATGGGCAATCGTACTTTTTTTATTATTTGATTCTTTAAGCTATGGCTTAGGTACTAATCGCCCTAAAGTAGAAAAGCCAGAGTTGTATGGGTTGTATGAAGTAAATCTGTTTATCCGGAATCAAGACACCATACCACCAATATTGAATGATGACAAAAGATGGCGTCATGTATTTTTTGAATATTCAAATTCTATTCAATTTTCAACTATGGCTAAAGGTAGATATGGATTAAATTCAAAAATAGATACTGTTCAAAATAAAATAATTTTAACAGAGTATAGAGACTCTACAGCTATGTATGTTTTAGATTATAAAAAAACAGATTCCACATTAAATATAAGTGGTGTATTTAGAAAGGATACTATATTTTGTGAAACAAAACGATTAGATAAAAAAGACTTTAGACTTACATCTAGAGGCTTTAACTGGGTAAATGAGTATCCTTATAATCGCTGATTGAAATTTTAATTATGGACTAAAATTTAATAATAGGCTTTTACGGTAAATTAGAACACTCGATATGTAATTGGTAGTCTTTTTTTATTCTATAGGTTGTTTCCAATATTCAGATAGAATCAAAACTGTAATTAAAGTAAATTGCTTAGCTTTAGTCAGCTGTCATTAAGCTTATTACAGATTAAAATAAACACGATATAACTCTTGCTCTCTTGATAAATTAAATCACTGTAACATCTATGAAAGACTTGAAATACCTAGCTGCATTTTCTTTGCCCTTAGTTGCTTTTATGGGTTTATATTTTAAAGGAATTTTCACCTTTCTAACGCCTTTTTATGCATTTGTAATTATTCCGATATTAGAAATCTTACTTCCTGTTGAAACTTCCAATTTAGATGAAAACGAAGTAGAAGATAAACTAAAACGAAAAGTTTTTGATTGGCTTCTCTATCTCAACTTACCGGTTATTATTGGGTTGTTATTATGGGGTTTTTACACTGTGAATACCCAAAACTTGGCTACGTATGAGTTTTTAGGTTTAATTTTTTCTGTAGGTATTGTTTTGGGTACTAACGGAATAAATGTTGCCCACGAACTCGGTCATCGACAGAGTACCAACGAGTGTTTTACAGGCAAGGCTTTACTACTACCTAGCTTTTACATGCATTTTTATATCGAACATAATTTCGGGCATCATTTGCATGCCGCAACACCTGAAGATCCGGCTACTGCCAAGTACAATCAAAGCGTGTATTCATTTTGGTTCACCTCAAGTATTCGGCAATACTTTAATGCATGGAAAATTCAGAAAAGACTATTGAAGAGTAATAATCAAGGCTTTTTTTCTTTTAAAAACGATATGCTTTGGTATACATTTTTCCAGATGTTGTATTTAGGTTCTATATTATTTTTCTTCAGTCCTAAAGTGCTATTGTTTGGACTTTTAGCGGGTATCGTTGGTTTCATTATGCTTGAAACCGTAAACTATATTGAACATTATGGTTTATTGCGACATAAAACCAAATCTGGTAGATATGAGCGTGTTCGCGAAATGCACTCATGGAACTCTAACCACGTAGTTGGGCGAATTGTTTTGTATGAGTTAACCAGACACAGCGATCACCATTATAAATCTTCAAAAAAATATCAAATATTAGATTGCCACGATGAGAGTCCGCAAATGGCTTATGGATATCCTACATCTATGGTACTCTCTTTATGTCCGCCATTGTGGTTTGCCATTATGAATAAGAGAATACCAAAAGATATGATAGTCTGATAGTATTAATCTGCCGAACTTCTGAAATATTAAGATAATTTTTTTGATAACAATAAGAACAACTAATTTTAAATAGGTTAGCTCTAAAAAAAAGATAAAATGAACATTAAACACATTTCTTTAACGGTAAGTCTTCTTGGGCTTTTAATTCTAATAACAACAGTAATTATAGAGCTGACCAATGCTAATATGAACTATGGTTTTTTATCACCGTTAGGTATGGGATTATGCTCTGTTGGTCTCATTTTATATGCAGTCTACGAAATGAAAAATAACCGTAAGATTTAGTTTTAAAAAGCAATTTGTAATTTCTAGTCTAGCGATAATCAAGCTATATTTATGATATGAATAAAACCTTGGTTCAGCTTAGAAAACAACTACACCAAAACCCTGAGCTTTCAGGTAAAGAGCATAGTACAGCAAAACGTATTGTTGAATTTGTAAAGCAATATAACCCTACGGAAATTATAAATAATATAGGTGGGGCAGGGCTTGCAGTTGTATATGAATTTGAAGAAAACGGACCAACCATTACTATTCGTTGTGAGCTGGATGCCTTGCCGATAATTGAAGAAAATACATTTGCGCATACATCTGATAATTACGGAGTATCGCATAAATGTGGTCATGATGGTCACATGACAATAGTAGCGGGTTTAGCTGAGTGGTTGTCAAAAGCTAAGTTTAAAAATGGAAAAGTAGTATTACTTTTTCAACCGGCAGAAGAAACAGGAAAAGGTGCTGCTAAGGTTTTAGAAGATGAACGATTTCTAAACCTTGATCCTGATTATGTTTTTGCCCTTCATAATTTACCTGGAGAAGAGATGCATTCTGTCATTGTAAAATTAGGTTTCTTTACAGCTACGGTGCAAAGCTTTAAAATTCATTTAAAAGGAAATAAAGCTCATGCTTCTGAGCCAGAAAACGGAGTGAACCCGGCAATGGCGGTTGCAGAATTAATTCAAGTATTTGATACGTTTGCGAACTCAAATGCTAACAATAAAGACTTTGCGCTGCTAACTCCTATTTGTATCGATTTAGGGGAGAAGAATTACGGAATTTCTCCCGAAAATGCAGCATTACATTATACCATTCGAACTTGGAGCGGTGAAGTAATGAATGTTTTAGAAGGTAAAATAAAACAAGCTGTAAGTGAAATTTCAAACACTCATAAATTAAAAGCAGGAATAGATTGGTTCGAGTTTTTTCCGGCTTCCGATAATAATAGCGAGTGTGTTGCTTTGATTGAAAAAGTAGCAAATCTTAATCAGGTTGAGTTAGTTAAGCATCCGAAGTCATTAAAATTCGGAGAAGATTTTGGGTGGTTTTCGTCAAAATATAAAAGTGCCATTTTCGGATTAGGAGCTGGGGAAGATCAGCCTGCATTGCATCATTCTGATTACGATTTTCCCGATGAGCTCATAGATACGGGACTTTTGATGTTTAAAGGTTTGATTACCGATATTTTAGGAAAATAGGTATCTTTAAGACAACAAACCTATCCGACTAAAATGAAAAATTCCTTTCTATTATTCTTTGTAGCTATTCAGCTCTTTTCCTGTCAAGATGAAAAGAAAATTGAGGAGCCAATAGCGCAAAAACCAAATATCATTTACATACTAGCCGATGATTTAGGCTATGCCGAAATAGGTGCTTTTGGGCAAGAGAAAATGGAAACGCCGAATATAGATGCCTTATCAAAACAAGGCATCATTTTTACACAGCATTACTCTAGTGCTCCCGTTTGCGCACCTGCCAGATATATGTTTTTGACCGGTAAGCACGCAGGCAATTCTTTTATACGGGGTAATGATGAGTGGAACGACCGTGGCGATGTGTGGGATTATATTGCAATGGCAAAAGATTCCACCTTAGAGGGGCAAAGACCAGTTCCGAAAGGAACCAAGACCATTGCTAATTACTTAAAAGAAGAAGGATATAAGACTGGTTTAGTTGGTAAATGGGGATTAGGTGCACCACATACACACTCCATACCAAACGAAATGGGCTTCGATTTTTTCTACGGATTCAATTGCCAGCGACAGGCGCATACCTATTATCCGTTGCATTTGTATAAGAACAGAAACCGCGTTCATTTGGCGAATGATACCGTTGCACCAAGTTCACCCTTTCCAAAAGGGTTAGATCCAAAGAATCCTGATAGTTATAAAGACTATACGTTAACAGATTATGCGCCCGATTTAATGTTCAAAGAGCTTACTGGTTTTGTGACAGAGAATAAAGACAATTCGTTTTTCTTGTATTGGGCAACTCCCATTCCGCATGTGGCATTACAAGCTCCGCAGCGTTGGGTAGATTATTATGTGGAGAAATTCGGACCAGAAGAACCGTATTTGTCCGGTGAGGGTAACGGTTATTTTTCGCATCAGACTCCCCATGCAGCGTATGCCGCCATGGTTTCTTATTTTGATGAGAACGTGGGTAAGTTGGTGAAGCAGTTAAAGGACGAAGGAATTTATGAAAATACACTGATTGTATTTACGTCAGATAACGGACCAAGTTATGCAGGTGGTGCAGATCCTACATTTTTTGAAAGCGCAAAACCATTTGATGGAAAGTATGGTAGGGGAAAAGGATTTGTATACGAAGGCGGAATTAGAGTGCCTACATTTTTTACTTGGCCAGGCAAAATAAAGCCGAGTACTACAAGCGACCATGCCTCTGCACATTACGATATGTTGGCGACTTTTGCAGATTTGCTAGATTTTGAAAAACCAGCTACAGATGGAATTAGCTTTTTGCCTACGTTGTTAGGTGAAGACAATCAAGTAGCGCATGAGTTTATGTATTGGGAGTTCCCAGAATATGGCGGACAAGTAGCTATTAGAATGGGTGATTTTAAAGTAATTCGTCAGCATTTAAAAGATGATGAGCAACCAACCTTAGAGCTATATAATTTGAAGAGCGACCCTACAGAAAAGAATAATATAGCTTTAGATCATCCTGAGATATTAGAAAAAGCAGCGGCAATATTCAAAAAAGAACACACCAAACCAGAGACCGAACGTTTTCAAATTCCACTGCTAGAAAACGGATTATTAAGTAATTAGGATTATGGCATGCCTTTGCACAAGACTTTATATGGCTTGCAGCTTGTTTTCCTTTTTAAATTCGCAAGTTTAATTGTATTTTGCAAGGATGGAACAATTCGTAGTATCAGAAATATTCAGGTGCTAAAATGAGAATTTCGATAATTGCAATAGGATAAAATGCGAAATCATTACTATTTTAATGAATTTCGTGTTGGTCTAGAATTACCAATATAGAACTATTAGAACATGAAAAACAGTATTAAAACTTGCCTTTTTGGATTCTTTTTATTTACGGTATTAGGTTACTCGCAAGCACCAAAATGGGAAAATCCGGAGTGGGAGAATCCTGAAATATTTCAAATTAATCGCGAAGATCCAACAGCATCTTTATATCGATATGAAAATGCAACGTCGGCTTTAGCAAATGAAAGTTGGGAAAATTCATCATTCTATCAGTCTTTAAATGGGGAGTGGGATTTTAACTATGCGGCAAGCGTACCAGAACGCCCAACTACTTTTTTCAATGCAGGTTTCGATACCTCAGGGTGGGATAAAATTACGGTACCATCTAATTGGGAACTTAAAGGTCATGGTACACCGATTTACACAAATGTAGTGTATCCTTTCCCTAAGAATCCGCCATTTATTCCTCATGATATCAACTCCGTAGGCAGCTATAAGCGTAGTTTTGAAACTCCTGAAAACTGGGATGGTAAAGAAGTGTATTTGCATTTTGGCGGTGTAAGCGGTGCCATGTATGTTTATGTAAACGGACAAATGGTCGGGTATAGCGAAGGCAGTAAAACACCTGCAGAATTCAACATCTCTAAATACCTGAAAGCAGGCAAAAATGATTTGTCGGTACAGGTATTACGTTGGTCAGATGCCAGCTATTTAGAAGATCAAGATTTTTGGCGTTTAAGTGGTATAGACAGAGATGTGTATTTGTATGCGACCAATAAAGCGACCATAAAAGATTACACGGTGGTGGCAGATTTAGATGATACGTATACCAACGGTAAATTCAGTTTAAATTTAAAATTAGAAAATACGGGCAAGAAGCAAAAAGGTGCTCAAGTAGAAATTACCTTATTAGATGGTGCTAAAGAAGTATTTAAAGTAGACCAGAAAATAGATGTAGTTGAAGGTACAACTACGGTAAAGTTCGCTCAAGAAATCCCCAATGTAAAAACATGGAATGCTGAAAAGCCGAATCTATACACATTACTTTTTACGTTCAAGGATAAAAAAGGAAATACTACTGAAGCGATTAGTTCTAAAATCGGATTCAGAAAAATCGAAATTAAGAACAATCAGTTTTTGGTTAACGGAATGCCTGTATTAATAAAAGGGGTAAACCTACATGATCATGACGAAATAACCGGTCACGTTATTAGTGAAGAAATTACTTTGAAAGATATGGAGGTGATGAAGCAAAACAATATCAATTCCATTCGTTGTAGTCACTATCCTAAAAATGAGTTTTTCTATAGAATGGCAGATAAATACGGGTTTTATGTAGTTGATGAAGCTAACATTGAAATTCATGGAATGGGAGCCACTAACCAAGGTTTAGATGGTGATGAAGAAGCAATTGCCATTCACCCAGCATATCGCCCAGAGTGGAGAGAAATGCATTTAGACAGAACGATTCGCATGTTCGAACGCGATAAAAATTATACTTCGATTGTAACTTGGTCATTAGGAAATGAAGCCGGTAATGGTCAAAACCTTTTTGATACCTATGACTGGTTAAAGGCACATGATACTACCAGACCAGTACAGTATGAAGGAGCTACCAATTTCTCGAATACAGATATTCAGGCACCAATGTATTCTAGGGTTGACCAAACTATCGCTTATGCAGAGAATAATCCGAAGAGACCTTTGATTCAATGCGAATATGCACATGCGATGGGGAATAGCGTTGGAAATTTACAAGAGTATTGGGATGCTATTGAAAAGTATGATGTTTTGCAAGGTGGTTTTATTTGGGATTGGGTAGACCAAGGTCTAAAAGCGACCAATGAAGATGGTGTTGAGTTTTATGCCTTTGGTGGTGATTTAGGCGGAGCAGAATTACAGAATGATAATAACTTCTGCTTGAACGGATTAGTTGATCCTGATCGTTCTGCGCATCCGGCTTTATATGAAGTGAAGAAAGTATATCAATATGTGAAGTTTAAAGCTGAGAATCCGAAATCAGGAAAAATTAGTTTAAAGAACATGTATGATTTCACCAACTTATCTGAATATGCTTTTTCTTGGAGATTGTTAGAAAATGGAGTAGAAGTAGGGCAAGGGCATTTGGCAGATGTAGATATTGCTCCGTATGAAACTAAAGAAGTTCAAATAGACTTACCAGAATTAGCAAATACAGGTTCTGAATACCATTTGAATGTTTATATGACTACAAAGAATGAAAGTGCTTTAATACCAGCAGATTATTTGTTGGCATATGAGCAGTTTCAGTTAACAAATTTCAACCCTTCTATATTCGAGGAGAATATTGACGGATTAGTGGTTACTAAAATTGATGAGGCTATTATTATAAAAGGTGATGGATTTGAAATCGGTTTCAACAGTAAAGACGGTACCTTATCATCTATCGATTATGGTCAAGGGAATCTATTACAAAAAGGGCCGACAGTAAATTTCTGGAGAGCACCAAATGATAATGATTATGGTTATAATATGCCTAAACTTTTAAAGAAATGGAAAGAAGCTACCGATACCCAAAATATCATGAGTTTAGAAGTGAACTCAAATGAGGGTAAAAAGATTATAGATGCTGTTAAGCTAACTGCTAATCCGTTTAAAATTAGAAAAGACTTAAAGTTGAGCGCAGATTACGAATTACCATCTGTAAATGGTCAAGTAAATGTAACCTATATTATAAATACTAAGGGCGAAATATTAGTAAGCACCGAGTTAAAAGGAATTAGCAGCTATTTGCCGATTATGCCAAGATTCGGTAATAATCTAATCATTGATAACAGCTACAATCAGGTAGAATGGTATGGTAGAGGAGAACACGAAAATTATTTAGATCGTAATACGTCTGCTTTGGTAGGCGTGTATGATGCCAATGTCTCCGATTTGTATTTTAAATATATTCGTCCGCAAGAGAATGGGAACAGAACAGATATCAGAACCTTATCATTTGAAAATAAGCAAGGAAAAGGAATAAAAATCACTGCTCCAGAATTATTCTCTTTCAGTGCGCATCATCAGTTGAATTCAGATTTTGATGAAGGTATGCAGAAAAGACAGCAGCACACTTATGATATACCAACAAGAGATTTAATCAATATCAATATTGACCATAGTCAAATGGGTGTTGGTGGAGATAATAGCTGGGGATTACTACCGATGGAGAAATATCAGATTCAACCAGAGAACCTTTCATTTCAGTACGTAATTAGTCCTATTCGTTAAAATCGGATTATTTAGAGATGAATTAAAACGTAGAAAGTATATTTAAGCCATGAATAAAGGTGTACAAGTTTTAGGGTTAGGTTTATTTTTTTTAGGAATGGTAAATTGTAAGCCGGAACCCAAAGAAAACAAAGCCCAAGAAAAAGTTGCAGTAAAGGTAGAAGAAACCGCACAGGTAGTGGAACATACGATTTTGAGCAAAAAACCTGAAGGAGTAGCTGTTCCTGATGGTATGGTTTGGGTTTCTGGTACAACTTTTAAACAAGGAGCCGTAAATTCTGATAAAATGGCAATGGATCATGAAAAACCGGCAATCGATGTTACTGTCGATGGTTTTTTTATGGATGCTACAGAAGTTACCAACGCTCAGTTTGCGGCATTTGTAAAAGCTACGGGCTATATAACGGTTGCCGAAAAAGGAATAGAGTGGGAAGAACTTAAGAAACAGGTTCCACCAGGTACCGAAAAACCACACGATTCTATATTACAACCAGGATCATTGACATTTAAAAAAGCAAAATCAACAGTCCCGAATCTATACGACTTTTCACAGTGGTGGAACTGGACGATTGGTGCGGATTGGAAACATCCAAACGGACCAAAAAGTACTATTAAAGGCAAAGATAATTACCCGGTAGTTCAAGTATCTTATGAAGATGCTTTGGCATATTGCGAATGGGCAAATAGACGTTTGCCAACAGAGGCAGAGTGGGAGCTGGCATCTAGAGCAGGTTCTTATGGTACTATTTATAATTGGGGTGATGATGAATCTGTTTTAAAGGAAAAAGCAAATACTTGGGAAGGTGAATTTCCTGTAGAGAATATAATAGCAGACGGTTTCGAACTTCGTGCTCCGGTAAAATCATATCCTCCAAATGCATATGGTCTTTATGACATGGCAGGCAATGTTTGGGAGTGGACGAGCGATTGGTATAATACCAATTACTATAAAGAGATATCGGATAGAAATACGGTTTTAATAAATCCTGCGGGAGCAGTAGCTCCGTTTACACCAAATAACCCACTAGCAAAAGAACGCGTTATTAAAGGCGGTTCTTTTTTATGTAGTGCATCATATTGCGCTAGTTACAGAGTATCTGCAAGAATGGGCTCTAGTATGGATTCTTCTTTAGAACATACCGGATTTAGAACCGTAGCAACGGTACATATGCTTGAAAAGAACTAAGAAATATTTATTCGATACAATTTAGAAGACGGTCGAGTTCAACTATTTTGGCTCGGCTGATAGGAATTTTCTTGTTCTTTATTTCAATGAATTCATGATTGTAGCGCTCCACCATTTTTAAATTAATGATGTACGATTTATGAATTCGAATAAAATTCTCTGATCCAAGTCTTTTATTAAAAGCATTCATGGTAGAGAGAATAATATAGTTACGTTCTTCGGTCACCACTTTTACATAATCGCCCAAAGCTTCGACAAATAAAATTCCGTGCACATTAAGCTCCACCTGCTTCAGGTTGTGTTTTACCACTAATTTGCTCTCCGGTTGCTTAATTTTTACAGATTTTATGTTGTCAATAGCTTTACTTATGGCAGAATCGAACCGAGCAGTACTAAAGGGTTTCAATAGAAAATCGGTAACATTGAATTCAAAGGCCTCAAGAGCATATTTCTGCTCTTTACTAGTGATAATAACTTGAGGATGAATTGTTAATCCGGCTAAAAATTCGAATCCGTTCATAACAGGCATTTCAATGTCAAGAAATAAGAAATCTAATTTCAAAGCATTGACCTCTGCTAAACTTTCAGAGCTAGCACTAGAAGAATGTAATAGCTTCAGGTTTTTATTTTTCTCAATAATTTGCTCAAGAAGTTTTCTTTGTGTGTTAGAATCTTCTATTATAGCGCATTTAAAAGTTTTCATTCATTATCGATATAAGTTCTAGTATACATACGTAAAGAATGGGGGAAGGTTCATTTTCATCAATTTTAATGCAAACTAAAAGTTGTAAAAACATCCGAAAAGTACTAAATAGTTATCTTCATTGCTAATTATCATATAAAAACTTTTGATAACTATATTGTAAGTTTTTAGCTCAAAAACCTACTTTTGTAAAAGAGAATAAGAATTGAACCACTTGATATGATGTCTGATAAAATAGAACGTGTAAAAACATTAATTATAGGATCTGGCCCTGCCGGTTATACTGCAGCTATTTATGCTGCCCGAGCAGATTTAAAACCTCTGATGTATACAGGTATGGAGCCGGGCGGTCAATTGACCACCACAACTGAAGTAGATAACTTTCCAGGATACCCAGAAGGTATCGATGGCCCTACGATGATGGTGCAATTGCAACAGCAAGCAGAACGTTTTGGTACCGAAGTTAGAATTGGTATGATTACTTCAGTAGAGTTTTCAAAAGAAAAAGGAGGTATTCATAAAGTTGTTGCCGATGGTGAAAAGCAAATAGAAGCTGAAACTATTATTATTTCTACAGGTGCTACCGCTAAATATTTGAATATACCTAGTGAGCAACGCTTACGTGGCGGCGGAGTATCTGCTTGTGCGGTTTGTGATGGCTTTTTCTATAAAGGACAAGATGTAGCAATCGTTGGTGCTGGTGATACGGCAGCAGAAGAAGCTTCGTATTTGGCTAACATTTGTAATAAAGTGACCATGTTGGTTCGTAAAGACGAAATGAGAGCTTCGAAAGCAATGCAACACAGAGTTAACAGCCTTAAAAATATTGAAGTACGTTACAATACCGAAGTAGATGAAGTTCTAGGTGACCAAGTTGTTGAAGGTTTACGTATGGTAAATAACCAAACAGGTGAGAAAGAAGAAATTGCAATCACCGGAATATTTATTGCGATTGGGCACAAACCAAATACCGATATATTCAAAGGTCAATTAGATATGGACGAGACGGGTTACCTAATTACAAAAGGAAAATCTACCAAAACTAACTTACCAGGGGTCTTCGCTAGTGGCGATGCTCAAGATAAAGAGTATAGACAAGCAGTTACTGCTGCAGGATCAGGCTGTATGGCCGCATTAGATGCAGAACGCTACTTGGCAACAATTGGTTCTGTTGAAGAAGCAATTGCAGATAAGTACTAGTACTATAGTATAAAATATAAAAGAGCCCATTCGTTAGAATGGGCTCTTTTTTTTGTTGCAAAAATTGAGTTAATCTATTCTAACATAGTTTTCAGAGAAGGTTCTATTGCCTTCTTCGTCTAAGCTTATCTGACTGAATTTGTCATCGCCAAGTTGTAGTTCAAAAGTAAAAATACGCATGGTATCCATAGCTTGGATCATTTCATTATCACCATATTCTAACGTTTCCATTAGTCTGTCGTCGGTAATGGAATAAGTGCCGTAACCGAATCTACCAATTTTGTCAACCGGTACATATCTGCTCCACATAATTTTACCATTGTAGTACATTTTAACCTGTCGATACCCATCGGCAGTTGGTACGGTATCAATTACTTGCTGGCCGTCATAATTATAAAAACTTTCCAGTTCCCAAGTACCTTGAATGGTATGCATGTAATTTTCGTTGATGGAATTTGTTGAGGCAGCTGATACCAATATGAGCATCAACAATACCAATCCTATAAATTTTTTCATAGTGGTAAGGTGTTAGTTAATATAAGAGTTGAATTTGTAGTAAAAAGATACGAATTAAATATCAGAATTTAATAATAAATAATATCAATAATTACGAATAACATAATGAAAGTTAGATATTTACAATGTAACTATGATTTTATTGGGAAGGAGTTAAGAATATTGCAAAGCCTTGAAATGTCCTCATTAGTATGAGAAGCGCTTAAAACTATACGACTCATGAGGGAATCATTTTCTGTCGGATACCTGAAATTAGTAACTATGATACCATTTTCTTGCAGATAATTGGCAAGGATTTCATTTTGAAAAATAAAGGTCGGATGCCCTTCCGCATAGACAAAAAGAGACCTATTTGATATGTTTTTCAAGAATAGATCCATATTTTCTGCCAATTGTTTTCTTTTAGTTGCGATAAGTGAACTAGCATCTTTTAAAGTTGCTAAAGAAGCAGGTGTTGCGGGACTAGCTCCGCCAAAAAACTGTGTATTTTTTAACGCATTAATCATATTATTGCTGCCAAATATCGCTCCAGCTTGAATACCAAACCCTTTACCTAAAGAGCAAGAAACCAAAAGTTCTTTTGTTGCTAATGATTGTAGCAATTTGAAACTACCTCCACCATTTTCTCCGGTAATGCCTATTCCGTGAGAATCATCTACGACTAGAATTATATCTTTCAGCGGTAGATTTTTAAGAAAGTTGTAATCGGGAAAATTATCTCCGTGAAAATCGATACTATCTAAAAAGAGTATAACTGTCTTGTTAGAGTTCTGTTTGATAGCATTTTCTAGCTCGGTCCAGCTTGCAAATAGTTCTTGCTGATTTTTAAATAAGGCAGAATGCGTATGTGGCGCATAGAATAATTGATAATCGGGTTGACTAAAATAGTTGCACACCAACTGACCGGCGAGATAACCAGAAGACATGGTCACGCAAGCTTCACTACCAATTATTTTAGCTAGATAGGCGTCTACTTCATCAAAGATTGATATTCTAATATTTGATTTGCGGGAAGCACTATATGCAGTGCCGTATTTTTTAATATTATTGATGAACAACGATTGAAACTCGGCATCAGTTTGTAATCCTAAATACGAGGTGCCGCCAAAGTATAGGTATTCTTTACCTTCAATGGCAATAATTCTATCGGGAAATCCATCAATTGTATACATCAGTCTAACATTGTGTGTATGGACAATAGGGCAGATTCTAAGTACTTCACTTTCGGTTTTCCACCAAGCCAAAACAAACGTTTTTACTTTTAATTTTCTTTATTGGTAAACGTCAAAAATTTGTTTTGGCGTTGCCTGCTCAAAGAACAGGATTTTCAATTTATTTCTTAATGCCCTATTGGCTATACACCTTTGTTGGCTTTAGTGTTTTCATTTTTTAATAGTCTGCGTAGTCAATTGTTATTTCCCTCAAATCGTCCAAATCATAAATATCTTTGAAGTTTGCATAAAGCTCTTTTTCTATTTCAATTGGGTTTTGTCCTATTATCTTTAAGTAGTTGAAGTTTCCTTTTGGTTCTTCATAGTGGAAGTATTCTTTTTCAAGGTCGGGGCTTTTAAACTTCTCCAACTTATCAAATGTCAGGGTCTTGTTCTTGTTGAAGAAGTGAATAGCAACAAAGTCGTTTGGATTTTGAGCATTCAATCCTTTGTCCTTAAAGTTTTTTGCAGGCATTACTTGAAAAAGTATCTGGTCTTTGATATAAATTATCATATGAAGATTATTCGGTCGCTGATTCATAATGTGTGTCAATCTTACAGCTACGGACTGGTGATTTCTTCTTTTCTTCTTAAAAATGTCAAATATCATTTTGAAAGTCTTTTTACATTTATGCCAACAATTGAACACCGCTACCGGCTAGTTTGGGGAAGATAACTTTCCCGTCAGGTTCAATATGAACTCCCGTTGCAATATCACTTTTTAATAACAAAGCGCCATCCATATCTACATAATCTAATTGCGGACTCAATTGCGCAATAGCAGAAATACCCACTGTAGATTCGGTCATACAGCCAACCATAACACTTATGCCTAATTCTTTAGCTTTTTTTATCATGCGTAGGGCAGGGGTGAGTCCGCCGCACTTGGTCAATTTAATATTTATACCACTGAAATGAAGCGCACATTTTTCAACATCACTCTCTACAATACAACTTTCATCTGCGATTACCGGTAACACGCTATGGTGCATGACCTCTTCCATACCCGACCAATCATCTGCCTTTAATGGCTGTTCTAAAAATTCTACTCCCAATTCTTTTAAAAGTGGAGCATTGTGTATGGTCTCTTGTGCCGTCCAAGCGCAGTTGGCATCTATTCTAAAAATGGCATCGGTATGTTTTCGTAATTCACGAACAATAGCAACATCATCGCTAGTACCTAATTTAATTTTATAGATAGGCCATGGCATCTCTTGCATTTTAGCTAACATAATGTCAATAGAAGCAATACCAATAGTGTAATTTGTGGTTGGGTATTTCTCAATGCTGGTACCCCAAATTTCATATAATGGTTTACCTAGTAATTTTCCATAAAGATCATATGCAGCCAAGTCTAAAGCACAAATGGCAAAATTTGATAAACCCTTACTCACTAAAAATGCATGAAAAACTTCAGGTTTTGTGAATTCAAAATTTTCAATTTCAGACGATATGGCGTTGATTTCGTCCAACATGCTCTGAGTAGTAATTTTGTAGTACGGATTAGAGGTCGCCTCCCCATATCCTGTTTTTCCGTCTAAAGTTAAAGAAGCAATCATTGTATCTTGGAAATCATGAGATTCTCTTGAGATACTGAAGGTGTGCTTTAACGGTAATGTATATTTCTTTAAGTGTACTTGCATACTACTAATATACAGATTAGGTATAGACAAAAAAATGAAAACCCACTGATATTTCAGTGGGTTTTAAAGTTGAATTGATTGATGTAATTTTTAGTATTTGTGCACGCTACCAGAAACTGATTTGTTCTTTTGTACAGATGGGTCACCTTTATATGAGATATTACCACCACTAGAAGCTTCTGCGGTTAAATTCTCGGTAACATCGATACTTATATTTGCACCACTACTGGCATCTGCCGTAGCTACTAAAGTTGATAAGTCTTTAGCTCTAATATTTGCACCGCTACTTGCGTCTACATACACTTCTTTTGCTGTACCTTCTAAAGAGATATTTGCACCGCTACTAGCATCTATATCCATATTGGTTACAAATACATTTGCATTGATAATGGCACCGCTACTAGCATCGACCTCTAATTTATCTGACTGAATTTTATTTTCGGTAGTTAAGTGAGCACCGCTTGATGCAGACAATGAAGTTACATTAGGCATTGTTACATATATCTTTTTAGTAGAGCGACCAATGTTTTCGATACAGTGAATTTTTAATTTTCCATTTTTAATATCTGTTCCAATTAGGTCAATGATATTTTCATCTGCTTCAACGGCAATATCAAAGTCTGCACCTTGGGTAACAAATACATCTAAACCTTCAGAAGCTGATACTTCTGTAAATTCACCGGTAATCTCTCTGGTTTCTTCAACGACTACGCCGTTACCTTTTTCGCCAGATCCAAAATCTCCGAAGTTGATATCAAAGCCACACGATGAAAGTAATAGGGCTAATACGAGTGCTACTGTTATTCTTACTAATGTTGTCATGATTGTTCGTTTTTTGATTGATTATTGTTTTATGATGATGTAAAAATGATTGTTTTTTAACTCCTTTTCTATTTATAAAGACTGAACTGTTGTTTAAGATGTCTGAACTGTAATTAGTTGATACTATCGTTGGTATTCACTTTTACACCATTCTCATCTAACTTTATTTTAAACGATTCTCCGTTATCATTTACGTCAATGTCAATTCCGTTTTCGTTGATAATGATTTTTCCTTTATCGCCATTATCATTGATATTGATATCGATGCCATTTTCGTTGATATTGATGCGATTAGAACCCGTATCATCATCTTCATCTTCCATTTCAATAAATTCAGGACAATCTTGACATTCAAGCTCTCCGCTTTCGGTCATTTTCCAAATGTAGCCTTCTAGACCTTCAACATCTCTGTCTGTATTAACAGTCGTAATCCAATCTCTAGAATTTGTCTGGTCATAAGTTAAAACGGTACCTACTGGCAAGAATATATTAACACGTACTTCTTGATCTTTAAACTTAGGTCCCTGTGTGGTCAAAAAGTCATTAAAAGAGATAGTAGTACCATTTACCTCATATTCATAGATTATTTGGCTAGCAATATCTTTTGCTTCTCTATTCGACGGACCGTCAGCTTCTTTTCTGATTTGAACACGAACTATAGTGTCTTGCGACTTCCGAATACGGAATCTAACATCATCAGAAACCAAAACTTTATTACCGGCTTCATCATAAGAAATAAAGGTATCGCCCATGTGCATATCCTTTTCATAATCGTACTCATCTGTCGATACTAACCTTATATTTAAAGTATCCGTAGGCATGATAGAAGTTATTTCACTTTCTACAGAAGTGCTACCTGTGTACGCATGTGCTGCAGCTTCTCTAATACCAAAGACGACCAAACATATAATGGAGATCAGCCATAAACCTAATAAAGAAAATTTAGCAACAATACCAATAGACTTCAGGTTGTTTACCAATATTTTTAATCCTAAGTACATTAAGAAGAAAAACGGAATACCAATGGCAAAAAATGCTAATAACGATACAACCCAAATAGGTAAGTTGGTAGAGTTAACTACATTATAGAAATCAATACCAGGTACATGAATGATATCTAAAATACCAACTGTAAACATACCTACAAAAAGACCTATTAATGTAGCGGCACCAATAATAACTAAAAGAATACCAATAAACTTGCCAAAGATTTTAAAAAGGAACATTACAATATCTCCAAAAGTGTCAAAAATTGTTTTGCCTCCTTTTTTGACGGTATTGCCTACTTTTTCATAGTCAACACTTTTTACACGATCCGCTACGTCATCAAAACCCTCTTTAACTTTACGCTCAATATTGCTGATGTTTACTGTCTCGCCGCTCATGTCTAATTTTTGAGCAGTAGTTTTCGCTTCAGGAATTAGGATCCAAAGCAAACCGTATATAAAGATAAATCCGCCCCAAGTGAAAATGGTCAAGAAAATCCAGAGTAAGCGAATCCATAACGGATCAATACCGAAGTAATGCGCTAAACCAGAAGAAACACCGGCAACATATTTCTTCTCGGTATCTCTATATAATTTCTTTACTCTTTCTTTAGTCGAAGAAGAAGTTTTGGTTCTAGGCTCATCTTCAAAGATATCTTCATCGACCATATAATCTTCGGGCTGCCCCATAATGGCAATAACTTGATCGACCTCTTTTTGCGTAATTACCTGTCTTTCATTTTCTAATTTATCATGAAAAAGTTCGGCTATACGAGCTTCTATATCAGCAATGATCTCATCGCTGCCAGGCGTGTTGGCAAAAGAACGTTTTACAGATTCTAAATACCTGCGCATTATATTATATGCCTCCTCATCTATATGGAAGAGCATGTTTGCTAAATTTATATTTACTGTTTTGTTCATGATTAGCTGTTTTTTGAGTTGGTTACCAGGTTGGTGGCTTTTCTTAATTCGTCCCAAGTGGTATCTAATTCTTTAAGAAAAAGTTTACCGGTCTCGGTTAGGGTATAGTATTTACGTGGCGGTCCAGAAGTAGATTCTTCCCAACGGTAGTTTAGAAGACCTGCATTCTTTAATCTGGTCAGTAGCGGATAGATAGTACCTTCCACTACAAGCATTTTAGCATCTTTAAGCGTTTCTAAGATTTCAGAAGCATATTTATCATGCCCATTTAAAATGGACAGGATACAATACTCCAAAACCCCTTTACGCATTTGCGCTTTTGTATTTTCTACATTCATAATCTCTTTTTGCTTTTTATGCAGTCCCGTTTTCGGAGGGGATTGCTCCATCGTCTCTGTTGTCTGCATAGATTAACTGTTCGTTTTTTGTTTGACCCTTCGACAAGCTCAGGGCGGGTGAATAAACATCCTGATTGATTTTTGATTGATTAATAAACTCCTAAGGGTGTGATGAATACCCTGATTTAAAGTAACTGATGATTCTATTTTATAAATTTTATAGTGAAGGGATATTCAAAAACTTCACCTTCATTTGTTTTTATAGTAGCTAAAATGGTATACACGATATTGATAATAAATAAGGCTGATTGTGCTAGACCCAATAATGCAATTGGAATCATCCACGGACCAAAAAAGTCGTCAGAATCAAAATTAAAATTGATGTTATTGAAACTGTGAATATTTGAAAAGCTGAAATGATCAAAGTCAAAAATATTGGGTCGAAAGCCGCCTAAGAAAAAAGGAATACTGACCATACCTACAAGAATAGAGTAAAGGAGTATGCTAATTTGAAAATTCAGCGCTTGTTTACCGTTATGATCTACAAATTCATATTCCTTTTTACTTGCCGTCCATAATACTAGAGGAATGATGAAGTTCCCGAACGGAAAAAAGAATTTAGAGAACGTACTTGCATGTATTAATGCAGAGAGATTTCTTTCGTGTTTTGTTACTGATTCTGTCATGATTGGTTCGTTGATGATGATTGATTTTAAAACTATGTAAAAGCCAATTACGTTGATAACCTATTAACTTCCTATGCAAATATATGGCTAAAAAAAGGTACTATGTAACGCATAGTACTAATATTTAACAATATATTAACATTTGAGTATGCTGTTAATAATGGCTATTTTTATAAAAATTATAAGATAATATGGCGGTAACAGCTAGTAAAATCAACATGTTCTCATTTTTTAAACTACCGTCAGCATGGTGGTGCGGGGTACGTTTAAGAGAATTAGATAAAAACCGTTCAGTAGTAACGGTAAAGCACCGATGGTTTAATCAGAATCCGTTTAATTCGATGTTTTGGGCAGTACAAGGTATGGCCGCAGAATTGACAACAGGGGCTTTAATGATAGATCAAATTGAAGCATCTGGAAAGAAAATTTCGATGTTGGTAGCGAACAACACCGCTAATTTTTCAAAGAAAGCCACAGGTAGAATTACATTTACATGTGAAGATGGGCACCTAATTAAAGAAGCTCTAGATAAAACTATTGCCACCGGAGAAGGACAAACCGTTTGGATGAAATCTGTCGGAGTAAATACTGATGGAGTAGTGGTAAGTACCTTTAAGTTTGAGTGGACGTTGAGGTTGAAGAGGTAAGTTTTAAATAGTATGAAAGAAAAAATACGGTTTAAGGAAACTCAGAAATTTACCCAATGGTGGTTGTGGTTGATTATACTTGCGCCAATAATTATAGCAGCTTTTAATATTGTAGGTAGTATTCTATATGTATTTGGCGGTTATACTCCCGATGATTCAGGTAATGCAAGCATATCATGGATATCGGGTAGAATTTCTATGGTTCAATTTATATTCGTAGTGATTTACATACTTACCATTTTATTTTTGGCATTCTCTAAACTTAAGATTGTCATATCAAACAATGAAATAAGAATTAATCATCTGTTATTTTTTAAAAAAGTGATTCGTTTGAGTGATGTTGTGGACCATCGAATTACAGATTATGATTTTGTAGGCTATGGAATCAGAAAAAATAAGAAGTACGGGACTGTTTATAATGTAAAGGGGAAAGAAGGAGTGACTTTCACACTTAAAAATGGCGAGAAATACCTTATTGGTTCGCAAAAGGCAGAACAATTTTTGAAATCGCTTTCAAAATAATTAGACATAGTTGTAACAAAACCTTCCTTTAATCAACTAATTAGTAACGATAAAATTGGGAATTTAGTTTTATAAAACTTTACTATTATGCAACTAATACAAAAACATAAGTCATTTCTTTTAATTCTATTTGCTTTAGTATTAATTCATCTACTTCATGGTTTAATACTTTGGCCAACAATGCAACTCGGGTTAAGCAACGAGAAAGTAGACATTATTTCTTTAATAACAATACCAATAGTTACGCTGATTGGTATAGCTTATTTATTAAAACAATTCGGAATTCATTTAAACTTTTCATTTAAAAAGGTAAACCCAATACTAATATTCTATGTACTACTTCTTGCAGTGTTTTGTATTATTTTCCAATCGGCATTAGATATTCCTTTTATAATAGAGCTATTACAATCTAAACTTCGCTTCTTCGCTTTTACAAACCCATTTCAATATGGTTTGCATAGTATTGTTTATTTATTTGGAGCAGTAATTGTAGCTCCAATTACAGAAGAAATATTATACCGAAAAATTATCTTCATAAAATTAAAGGAGCAATATGGGCTAGCTTTCGCTTTGGTCGTTTCTTCTTTTCTATTTGCTTTAATACACTGGAATCTTGAAGGCTTATTGGCATATTTTGCATCTGGTCTTTTGTTAGCGTATCTCTATCATATAACTAAAGTCTTGTGGCTTAATATTTTACTACATGGTAGTTATAACTTTTTAGCAATGATTACGACCATTGAAATGTTTGATTCTTCACATAGAATGTTTGTAATTATACTATTGTTGTATTTAATTTCGGCAGCAGGTATTTATATGATTTTAAAAGAGGTAAAAACGCTTACTAATTAAACTATTGTTGTAACAAAACCTTCTTTCTATCAACTTATAGACATCAATCAAAAACAATATACACATGAACGCACACGAAATAGATTACGAGATTTTTGGAGAAGAAATGCAATATGTTGAAATAGAGCTAGACCCGCAAGAGGCAGTTGTTGCCGAAGCTGGTAGCTTTATGATGATGGATACCGATATTAAAATGAGCACCATTTTTGGTGATGGTAGCAATCAAGACAATAGCGTTTTAGGAAAGATTTTTTCAGCAGGAAAAAGAATGTTGACAGGTGAGAGTCTGTTCATGACGGCATTTTTAAATATAGGTCAGGGTAAAAAGAAAGTGAGTTTTGCTTCTCCGTATCCTGGTAAAATTCTTCCAATTGATTTATCTGAAATGGGCGGTCGCTTTATATGCCAAAAAGATGCCTTTTTATGCGCAGCACAAGGAGTATCTGTAGGTATTGAGTTTTCTAAAAAATTAGGTCGCGGACTCTTTGGTGGCGAAGGTTTTATCATGCAAAAATTAGAAGGCGACGGAATGACCTTTATTCACGCCGGCGGAACATTAGCTAAAAAAACATTAGGTCCAGGTGAAGTGCTAAAAGTAGATACCGGTTGTATCGTTGGTTTTACCAAAGATGTAGATTACGATATTGAATTCGTTGGCGGAATTAGAAATACTGTCTTCGGTGGAGAAGGATTATTCTTCGCAACCCTTCGCGGACCGGGTACCGTATATATTCAATCACTACCATTTAGTAGATTAGCTGGTAGAGTTTTAGCATCGATACCAAGAGGTGGAAAAGATAAAGGAGAAGGAAGTATTCTTGGTACACTTGGTGACATTGTTGGAGGAGATAATCGATTTTAGGATTTAGGTACAAAGTATTAAGTACGAAGTACAAAGTTTAAAAAACATTTGAGTTTGATTTTTGAACTTGACTCTTAAACTTGAATTTGAATTTGAATTTGAATTTGATTTTTGAGCTTGAGTTTGTATTTTAATTTTCCAACAACCAACAACCAACAACCAACAACCAACCAATGAGTTTTAAAAATCAAATAGAATTTCTCAAAGAATTACAGAAAAACAATTCAAAGGAATGGATGGATGCCAATCGTAAATGGTATAAACAAGTACGCGATGAATATATCGATTGGCTTAATAGTATGAATACTAGATTGTCTGCTATTGATGACGAATACTATGATACTCCCGGTAAAAAAGGAATTAACCGTATTAATAATAATCTAATGTTTCACCCGAATAAACCGGTGTACAAAGATCATTTTGGTGCAGGATTTGACAAGAAGCCAAAGACGGCAGATTTCTATTTTGAACTAGGAATAGAACGTTGCGTTTTCGCAGGCGGATTATGGCGACCAGAACCAAAAGTATTACGAAGCATACGTGATGCTATTGATTACGACGGGGAAGATTTTGTCAAAATATTGAACAAAAAATCCTTCAAAACTCGCTTTGGCGGACTTTTCGAAGATGCGAAACTTACAAACGCCCCAAAAGGCTTTGCAAAAGATCATAAGCATATAGAATTGCTCAAAAACAAAACCTTTGCAGTTTTTCATGAGTTTGATACTAAGGAAACTTACAAGGACAATTTTGATGATGATTTAATTGAAGCTTACAAAGAAATGCTCCCTTTTAGACGTTATTTGAACAAAGCGATTACGGTTTAATATTTCCATTCTATTAGCGAGGTATTTTTACAATTCTAGGTATATTTATACATCAATGGTTAAAATATTTTAATTGAAAAACGGAAGCATAAAAGATGTAGAAAAGAAGCTACTATCAGATAATTGGTATACACTCAATAAATACACTTATAAGTATCAAAAACCTGATGGCACTTGGGAAACTCAAAATCGTGAAGCTTACGATAGAGGTAATGGTGCTGCCATTTTATTGTATAACTCTAAAAAAAAGACTGTTGTACTTACCAGACAATTTCGAATGCCAACATATGTGAACGGTAATGAAGACGGAATGATGATTGAGGTCTGTGCGGGACTTTTAGATGGCGATAACCCTGCCGATTGTGTGCGTAAAGAAACTGAAGAAGAAACAGGGTATAAAATTAAAAATGTACAAAAGGTGTTTCAGACCTACATGTCGCCGGGTTCGGTAACCGAGATACTATATCTGTTTGTGGGCGAGTATGATGAAAGTATGAAAGTCAGTGATGGCGGTGGTGCAGATGATGAAACCGAAAATATTGAGGTATTGGAGCTAGATTTTAATGAAGCCATGAAGATGGTAACTAGCGGTGAAATCAAAGATGCCAAAACCATTATGTTACTGCAACATGCAAAGTTGAATTCGTTAGTTTAAAGTTTGATAACCGACTCTTCTAATATGGATAATATTTTTAAAGTCGGATTCGGAGGTGGTTGTCATTGGTGTACTGAAGCTGTGTTTATGTCACTTAACGGTGTCGAGAAAGTGGAACAAGGTTTTATTGCCCCAAAAGAAAATAAATCAGATTTTTCTGAGGCTGTAATTGTGCACTATAATGCTGCAGTTATAGAGTTGAGAGATTTGGTAGCTATTCATTTAGACACACATAGAAGTACCGAGAATCATTCTATGCGAAATAAGTACCGTTCAGGAATTTATTTCTTTAAACAGGATGAATTTCATGTGTTAAAAGGAATTTTGAATGATTTACAGCAAGATTTTGAGGCACCGTTAATAACAGCTATTATTCCATTTGGGGCATTTAAATCCTCCGAAGAACGTTTCTATAATTACTATTTTAAAGATATCGAGAAGCCTTTTTGTAGAACACATATATCCCCTAAAATTAAAATGTTGAAAGAGAAATACGCTAATCATGTGTCAGCGAAAGTTCAATAGTTAATACGTATCTCTAAGTGTTTGAAGCATTAGTTCAAGTCTATTTCGTTCTTCTGATGTAGATTGTTTAAAGTGGTTGTTCATAAAACTGAAAATAAATACTTTACCTGATTTTGCTATCAAATATCCGCTAAGGCAGTAGTTATTACTCAAGCTACCAGATTTTGCATAGATATAAGGATTCTCATCTACTGCAAACCTATTTTTTAAAGTACCCGATAAACCCCCGGCAGGGAAAATAGAAAATAAACGTTCTTTAGGTACCAACGTATATAGTCGGTCTAAAACCGAGACCATGTTCTGCGGAGTAAACAAATTGTATCGCGAGAGTCCTGATCCATCGACCCATCTAGGTTCTTGTTTTAAATTTTTCAATTCGTTTTCTAAGATATAATCTCTAGTTAGTTTCCCGTTCAAGGTATCAGTAAGGACTCCCGATGCTACGAGCAAAAGTTGTTCGGCAATAAAATTATCGCTTTCGTGCATCATACGCACGTAAAGCGAATCGGCAATACTACCGTATAGTGTTCGTTTTTCGCCCAAAGGCATTGTCGAAACAGTACCAATTTTTTTGGAAAGTAAATTTTCTAAAATAGACCTTGTAGTCTGGTCACTTGTGATAAACGGCGTTTCTAACGTATCCTTTTTTGTTGGAGGATAATAGAACCTATTCGAACTTTCGTTTCTATTGTTCGTATGGGTCAATTCTAAAACGCTATCCTTGAAATAGGAAGGAGATATAATGAGCTCCGGATTCTTATACGTCATCACTACATTACCATTAACAGGTAGCGCACTTTTCTCTGCAGAATAGTACCATTGGTAATCGTCCCAAGCCCAACCCAATCCGTACTTTTCATCTTGAAAGTTGTTTGATACAAATACTAGATTACTATGATTTTTAAGAAAAATTAAAGCCGTCGAGTCTTTTATATAAGGATGCAAAAACGAAGGGTCACCCGTACCTTCAAAATATAGGGTATCATTTGTTTCGATATATTTTAAAGTTGGTATCTGAGCAGGTAGCGTTTTAAGCGCTGCGAAAAGTGTAAAAATCTTGGTGTTACTAGCAGGTATAAAATACTTATGACTGTTATAATTATATACGGTGTCTTTCGTAGCAGCGTCGATAACCAAAACACCAGTGAACTGATTTTTATAAAACGTCGATGATAACTGTTCGTCAAATGATTTAGAGATCAAAGATTTCTTTGAACTACAGGCAGATAGTAGCAAAAAAGTAATTGCTAAAAAAAGAAAATTCTTCATGAATTCGAAATTACAAAATTGCATACTTACGAATGCGATAAAAATTTAACATGTAGGTAATTACTTTAACTTTTTTTATACAATATTACAACTGCATTTCTGTTTACCTTTATACAACAACAAACCTATTAATTTAACAACATGTCTAAGTCAATGCTAGAGTATAGTAAAACAGTGCTTAAAAAGGTTAGTTTTGATACCTTACTATTTTGTAAAGAGTTGAAGAAAGCCTTAACGACGTTGCTACCTGATGAGGTGGAAGAGTTAAAAATCTGGTTAGAAAGTTTTATAACTGATAAACCAGAATTACATCAAAGTTTAGTGTATTTAAAAGCATAATAGAGAGCCACGTTAAGTGGCTCTTTTTTTTTGGAAGCAACCAATAGCTTTTTGTGCATCTTATATTAAAACACACCATGGCTATTAAATGTACTGTTGCGATATTTTTGTTGTTCTTAATGCAATGTCAAAATGATGATACACCATTTGATGACACACCTGTTGACGATACTAGTTTGGTAGGCGAGTGGTTGTTAACCGAATCATATGTGAGCCCCGGTGGTGCCACAGAGTGGAAAACTTATACGAAGGCTATCGCTATTTCTTCGATGAATTCGGTAGTTATGAAAGAACCGATTTCAATAGAAGTCTACTCGATACAGGATCTTATGAAATTAAAAAAGAGGAGCTATATCTATATTTTACTACCGAGGGAGAAAAAGATACTTTAGGGTATTGGGCAGATTTCAATGAAAGTAAATCAAGATTAACCTTATCACCATCGTACCCTTTTATATGTATAGAAGGGTGTTCGTACCGATTTGATAAAGAATAGCGATTATTTATTCAGCGGACTTATAATTTTTACATCTTGAAAAGCGATTGCTCCTCGAACAATACCTGTAATGACATCTCTTAAAGCCTCTGTAATCTGTACTTTTAGTTCTTTTTTGTGGTAAATAAGACTTACTTCGCGTGCAGGCGAAGGTTCTTTAAAGTACTTCAAGTTTTTCTTCTTTACATCGTCAAGTTCCAGCGTATTTAAATAGGGTAGAAGCGTCATACCTAAGCCTTCGTTAGAAAGATTGATGAGTGTTTCAAAACTACCGCTTTGTAAGCTAAAATGTTCGCCACCAATTTTCGGTGTTTTACAAAGATTTAGAACACCTTCTCTAAAACAGTGTCCGTCTTGTAACAGTAAAATATCTTCAATATCTAAATCATCGGGCGTAATCTGGGTACTATTTCCTAAACGGTGCTCTTTAGGTATGTAACCAACAAACGGTTCGTAATACAAAGGTCTTTCCGTTATAAATTCTACATCTAATGGTGTTGCGGCAATAGCGGCATCGATGTGACCGTCTTCAATATTCTTGATTAAACTCTCTGTATTCTGTTCTTTAATAATCAGATTTACTTCCGGATATTTCTGAATAAAATTTTTCAAAAACATCGGTAATAAAGTGGGCATTATGGTAGGGATGATACCCAAAACATAATCCCCACCTATATATCCTTTTTCTTGCTCTACGATATCTTTAATACGTGCCGCCTCGTTTACAATATTCTTTGCTTGAGCTACAATTTTTTTACCGACTTCGGTAATGGTAATTGGTTTTTTGCTTCGATCAAAAAGAAGTATATCTAATTCATCTTCAAGCTTTTGAACTTGCATGCTCAACGTTGGTTGCGTTACAAAACTCTTCTCGGCAGCGAGTGTAAAATTTTTGTATTCAGCAACAGCAAGCACATATTGTAATTGGGTAATGGTCATGTATATAGTATAAGGCTATAAAATTACTAAAAACCATTGTTATAACCTATTGACAATGCTTGTTCAGAAGTTAATTAACCATTAAAATCGAAGGGTCAATTGCAAATCTTCTTTCTCTACTGTGAACTTTGCATCGCTAAATGTTGGTGGACCCATCGGCAAAGAGCTCCCGCTCATCGCATAATCTTCTTTTGGCATTCCGTTAGCTTCAAAATCCATCGAATTATTATCATTCGCATCATGTAGGACCGAAAATGCGTAATCACCAGGTTTTATGTTTTCAAAAGTTAATATTAACTCGCCAGCTTTAGCTTTATCATGACTTGTTTCCAGTCCTTCAGCTTTCATAAATGTGGCTTCGTTATGTAATGCACTTAATACGTGCCCTTCATCATTCAGTACATTTTCAATAACAACAGTTAATGTAATACCTTCTTTCTCTTGAGCATTCATAGTAATGGTCATTGCGAATACGGAAATTGTAAATAGTAACTTTTTCATTTTATAAGGTTTTAAAGATTAATTGATACTTCAAAGATGCCTTATGAATATGCTTTTAGAAAAAGGAACTAACTCAATTGTAGAAATGCGTTACTGAATTGTAAAGGTTGAGTAATAATAAAAGAAAGTTTACTTTTTAATAAAGATAAATCGATACTACCTTCTTTTGGAAATAAAATAATCAAGGCCGAATTTACCCGACCCAAATCCCATAAAGAACAATCCTAAACAGAAAAATGTAAACGTGGGCATTATACTCCAAGAATTATCCCAGGGTCTGCATACTATGGTAGTAAACATAGTTATGGTAACAAAGAAGGCCGTTATTCTCGTATTTAATCCTAAAAGCAGTAAAATTCCACCTAGAGCCTCTGTAAACCCAGCAGACCAAGCAAAGAATTCAGGCATATAGGTAAATGGTATACCAAATTGTTTGACCAATTCAACAAACCAATCAGCTACCTCTAAAAATCCGAGTCCTGAGGATGTCGGAGTCCATGGAGTTCCGAATTTATTGATGGCAAAAACAAAGGCAAGTAAGTATCCGGTAATTACTCTAGGTACAAGTATTAGAATATTAGGCATCAATGCATCTATCCTAAAAGGGATAATTAACTTTTTTAAATGTGGTAGTTGTTGGTCCATAATAGTGGTGGTTGGTTTTTTAAACTTAAAAAAAATAAATGAATTCGGATATGACAATTATCAGTTTTCTATCTCAAGAACATTAAAAATAAAATCAATTGGGGAGTGTCTTTCCATTTAATTTTGATGTAACAAACTTAACTTTTAGATGTTTTTTTTAAGATGGATAAATGCTCTTTTGAGTTAATAATTTAGGTAGCTTAAGTGTACCTTTGATTTCGAAAAAGATATAATTATGACTAAGATTAAAGCATACGCGGCAGATAATAAAGATGCGAATTTGAAGCCGTTAGAAATAGAAAGAAGAGAAACATTAAAAGATGATGTAAAGATTGATATTATGTATTGCGGCGTATGTCACAGCGATTTACACCAAGTACAAAATGATTGGAAAAATTCTGTATACCCAGTAGTTCCAGGCCATGAAATTATCGGTAAGGTTTTAGAAGTTGGTGCTGGGGTAACGAAGTTTAAAGTAGGTGATTTGGTGGGTGTAGGTTGTTTGGTAGACTCATGTAAATCATGTAGCGCATGCGAAGATAACTTAGAGCAATTTTGTGAAAACGGAGCTACGTGGACTTATAACAGTAAAGACAAACATTTAGGTGGTCATACTTTCGGTGGTTACTCTGAAAGTGTAACCGTAAATAAAGAGTTTGTATTAAAGGTACCAGAAAATTTAGATCCTAAAGCGGCAGCACCATTACTTTGTGCAGGTATAACTACCTATTCTCCATTAGCACATTGGGGTGTTAAAAAAGGTGATAAAGTAGGTGTGATCGGTTTAGGTGGTTTAGGTCATATGGGTATTAAGTTTGCACATGCCATGGGCGCACATACGGTTATGATTACTACATCTCCGTCTAAAAGTGAAGATGCTAAAAAGCTGGGAGCAGATGCTGTTTTAATCTCTAAAGATGAAGCGCAGATGAAAGAGCACGCAAACTCATTCGATTTTTTATTGAATACAATTCCCGTTGGGCATGATATGAATCCGTATGCGGCATTATTGAAAAGAGATGCTACGATGGTTATTGTTGGGGCGGTAGAGCCTTTAGACCCATTACATGGTGGTAGTTTAATTATGGGTAGAAAAAGTATTGCAGGTTCTCTTATTGGCGGATTAAAAGAAACACAAGAAATGTTAGATTTCTGTGGTGAGAACAATGTGGTTTCTGATATTGAAATGATCGATATTCAGAATATAAACGAAGCTTATGATAGATTACAAAAATCTGATGTAAAATATAGATTTGTAATTGACATGAAGTCCTTGAAAAATAGCTAAGATGTAAACATCATTAACACAAGAGCCATATTCGTATGGCTCTTTTTCATTTTATATGAATGCTTTCAATTTCAAGCGTAAAGTCTTCTTCAATACCATTCTTAATAATAATCGCGATTTGAGCCAGGTAATCGCCATGATAGTTCGGTAGTTTTAATTCTTCGCCTCTAAAAACAGCTTCCATTTCTTTAAAGGGAATTTCTATAGTTTGCCATTCTTTACCAGCCTTAAAATCATAGCTATAGGTATGTCTTTGATGCTCACCAGATTTACAGCGGAAAGCATATTTTTTTCCATCACCTTTAATGCGTAATACAAAAGACGAATACTTATCTACGGGTATGCGTTCTACATCATGTCTAACAAGGCAAAATCCGCCATTATTAGCTAAAGAAACATGGCCGCTGAAAACCCCATTGCCAGCAAGGTTAATTTGCATAAGCCCCATCGACAGACCGCCCATAACATCATCGTTGACAATATGCCATTGTTTGATGTTGGATTTTTTATTGAATTCAAAAATGGATTTTAATTCGCTCATAATATCAAGTGTTTATTTGGTATGCTAATGCGATTAAAATTAGGGGTAAAGAAGGTAATGCAACCACTCTAACCAAATTTATTTTAACTGATATGAGAAACAATTAAGTCATTCGTTTTTTCATCTCATCTGCAACCGCTTTTTCAGGAGCGCCTTGTTTTTCAAGTTCAGAAATTATTTTAGGGTGATCATGATTTCTGCCTTGCGAAAGTTTGTTTACAGCCTGTATATCGTCAACTAAAATTTCAAACCCTATAATACCATTAACTTGACTCATGGTTTTTTTAGACATATTATCTAATGAGATAGGCTGTTCAGATTTTTGCTCGTATTTATTTACAAGTGCATGTAAAGAGGTAAGCAACTCTTCTGAATTTTGAATTTTTACAGTACCATATACATGAACAGCAATGTAGTTCCACGTAGGCACCTCTTCTTGCTGATACCATGATGATGAAATATAGCTATGCGGACCATTAAAAATACACAACACTTCATCTCCATCGACCAAATTTTTACTCTGTAAATTCGCTTTGGCAATATGACCGACCAAGATGTCTTTATCGTCTGAATTCTTTGCTAGTTCTAGCGGAATGTGGGTACCCCAGGGTTTCCCTTCAATAGTATTGATTAGTATACCGAAACTATTGTTTTTTAAAAAGTCGTGAATCTCTTCAATGTCATTATTTTTATAGTGCTCAGGTATAAACATGTGGTCTGGTTTTCTTTGTAAATATAACCGTTTTGAACAAATGCTTTTAGAAACAATTATTTAATGTTTCGTGTTACATAATTATTGAGATACTGATTAACTTGTGTAAGAATTTAAAAACGAGAATATGCCCTTTATAACAAATACAAAAGCAAAAGAACAAGTAGATATATTTTACGAAGATTACGGAAGCGGACAACCGGTGATTTTAATTCACGGATGGCCATTAAGTCGTAAGTCTTGGGAGCAACAAGTATGGAAGATAGTAGAGGAAGGCTATCGCTGTATTTCGTATGACCGTAGAGGATTTGGAACATCATCTTCACCATGGGATGCTTATGATTATTCAGCCTTGGCGAGTGATTTAAATGCAATCATTGAAGAATTAGATTTAAAGGATGCCGTTATTGTCGGATTTTCAATGGGAGGCGGAGAAGTGGTTCGTTATTTAACTGATTACGGTTCTAGTAGAATAGCAAAAGCAGCATTGATTAGTTCTATTATTCCACTAGTAAAACAAAAACCAGATAACCCAGCGGGCGTACCGGAGGAAGCTTTAAATGGTATTATTGATGCTTTGCAGAAAGATAGGGTAGGTTTCTTGAAAGAGTTCAGTAAAGGCTTCTATAATTTTGAAGAAAACGAAGGTAAAAGAATTAGTCAGGCGCAATTAGACTACGATTTTACTATTGCTTCATTTGCATCGCCTAGAGCGACCATACAAGCAGCGTTAGCTTGGATGCATACTGATTTTAGACCTGAGCTAAAAAATGTAACCGTACCAACATTAATAGTGCATGGTGATGCTGATGCAACCGTACCAATAGAAACTTCCGCAAAACAAGCTCATGAGGGAATTAAATACAGCACCTATGAAGTAATTAAAGGAGCTCCTCACGGACTCAATATTACGCACCCAGAGGAGTTGAATGAAATATTGATTTCCTTTTTAAAGAAATAAGTAGGAGTTGTATTGAATGAAAAATCCCGATTGTATTATACAATCGGGATTTTTTTAATATACTAGTCGAGTAACACTATTGACTATAGTTTACTCGGCATCTTTATACTTTTCAAACCAAGCTAATACACTTGCAATTTTAGCAATTAAATTACTAGGTCTATTGGCAATACCATGCCCGGCGCCAGGTATACGGACCATAGCCGTTTCTACTCCTTCTAATTTTAATGCGGTATAGAATTGTTCAGATTCTGCGATTGGTGTTCTATAATCTTCTTCACCAGTAAGCAACATGGTTGGCGTAGTTACATTGGCAACGTACATTAACGGTGAACGTCTAAAATAATTTTCTGGATCTTCCCAGGGTTTTTTACCGAACCAATATTTAGAGAAAAAAGCAGCACCATCAGCATAGAGCACAAAGCTTGTCCAGTTAATTACTGGCTTGGCAACTACGGCTGCTTTAAATCGGTCTGTTTTGCCAACTATCCAAGCAGTCAGTACTCCGCCGCCGCTACCACCGGTTACGAAAAGATTGTCGGTATCAACATATCCTTTTGCGATAACAGCATCTACACCGCTCATTAAATCATCATAGTCATGGTTAGGATAATCATGGTGAATTAAATTACCGAATTCCGCTCCGTAACTCGTACTTCCTCTAGGGTTGCTATATAGAACCACATAACCAGCAGCAGCATAAGCCTGTATTTCTGCACTATACACAGAACCGTAGCTAGTAAATGGTCCACCATGGATTTCAAGAATAAAAGGATATTTTTTATTAGGGTCAAAATTTGGCGGAGTCACCACCCAACCTTGAATTTTTTGTTGATCGAACGAAGACTCCCACCAAATCTCTTCGGTTTTGCCTAAATCTCTAAAAGAATAAAGATCATCATTTACAAAAGTTAATCGCTTAGAGCCTTTTTTATCGGCAGCTCCTAAATCAGAAGGGTGTTCGGTATTTCCTAAAGTATAGGCGAATCTTGAATTTTTAGAAACCGTAAAATCAGCTGCATTATAAGGTCTGCCTAAAGACAATCCGCCAAGCCCTTCAACAAGAGTGGTTACTTTACCATCTAACGTAATATGTCCTATTTTAGTAGCACCTTCGGTATCATATTGAAAGTATAGCCCTTTGCCATCGTTAGCCCATTGTGCGTTGGCAATATCTCTATCAAAAGCTCCAGAAAGTAATTTTGAGTTGCTGCCATCAGTGTTCATTACATATAGATTTGTAATCTCGTAACCTTGTAATTTATCATCATTACCAGTGTAGGCAATCATTTTACCATCAGGGGAAACTTTAGGAGAACCATCAGGACCATATCTTGTAGTTAATGGAGAAACTTCAGCAGTGGCAATATTTAAAGCATAGACCTCACTATTTGCAGGCTCAAAAGCCTCATCAGGGTTAAAGTTTGCCGAGAAATATAAAGTCCTGTCATTTTTTGACCAAACAGGAGCACCGTGGTCAAATTTTGTTGCCGTTAATTGTTTTGGTGTTCCGCCATCAATAGATAACGTGAATATTTGGTCATGACCGCCTTTTATATATCCCTGTCCGTCACCTCTATAGTTCAATTTATCGATATATGTTGGTGGGGTATTCCATTTCGCACCTTCAGGTTTTGCAGGTAGCTTTACAATAGATTCTTCAGCTTCTGGTACAAACATAGTAAATGCTAAGTAGCGGTCATCATTAGACCAACTAACGGCACCGGGTGCTTTTGGAGTATTGGTTAATGGAGCAATTTCTTTGGTGTCCATCCACATAACATACAACTTCATCTTCTCATCGGTTTGATTCGATTTATAGATGATTTTTTTACCGTCGTGCGACCAACGTGGGTAATAGTCATTTTGGTTACCGGTAGTTAAAGGTCTGTTTTGCGAACCATCATAATTAACCATCCATAAGTTCGATAAATTTCTGTCGGTCATAATGTCCTTAAAATTTCGAACATAGATAATTTTGGTTCCATCAGGTGATATCTGAGGGTCAGATACATACTCCATGTTAAAGATATCGGTAAGCTCAAGATTAGAAGAAACTTGTGCAGCTACAGATACTGTAAACAGTAAGAGAAATAGTGTTTTAATAATAATCTTCATAGTGTTGAATTTGGTTTGAAATGATGTTATGAAGATAACAATTATGCATAAAAAGGAACAACTTAAATAGAGAAATGAACGAGTATTTACCTTAGATTTTTTATTGCTTTTTGTATTTTCACACTATAGAAGATTAAGACTGCATGCATCAAATTAATTCTGTTTTTTTGAATAGGATTTTATTGACATGTTTGATTTTTATAAACTGTTTAAAAACGTATTATAATTTTATGCAGATATGTAAAGTGAATAGTTTTAATCAGTTGATATTCAGTAAATAAAATATAAAAATGAAAGTATTATTTATAGGAGGAACAGGCAATATAAGTACGCCAAGTAGTAAGCTTGCAGTTGCTAAGGGAATGGATTTATATGTGCTGAATAGGGGAAAAGCCAAAGTTGAGATTGAAGGAGCACATTCCATTATTGGAGACATCAATAAACCAGAAGAACTTACAGAACTTAAAAAGCATGAGTGGGATGTTGTCGTTAATTGGATCGCTTTTACACCAGAAGACATTGAGCGTGATATTGAATTGTTTAGAGGGAAAACAAAACAATATATTTTTATAAGTTCAGCGTCGTGTTATCAGACTCCGTTGAGTTATCCGGTGATTACGGAATCTACTCCGTTACATAATAATTTGTGGGATTATTCTCAAGGTAAAATTCAGTGTGAAGACCGATTACAAAAAGCATATCGCGAGGAAGGATTTCCAATTACCATAGTAAGACCATCCTTAACGTATGATACGGTAATACCTATCGCCATTGGCGGATTTAATAAATATAATACGGCACAGCGAATTTTAGATGGTAAAGAAATTATAATACATGGTGATGGAACATCGCTGTGGACAGTTACCCATTCTGATGATTTTGCAAAAGGATTTGTTGGTTTATTGGGATTACAGCCAGCAATCGGTCACGCTTTTCACATTACTTCAGATGAGGTTTTAAGTTGGAATATGATTTATAAAATCCTTGCAGATGCCTTAGGGAAAGAAGCGAAGGTAGTACATATTGCTTCTGACTTTATCTGTAAAGTAGAACCTTCTTTTACAGGAACTCTATTGGCAGATAAGGCAGAAAGTGTTTTATTCGATAATACCAAGATCAAAACCTTTGTACCTGGTTTTAAAGCAACCATTCCGTTCTCAGAAGGCATTAAAAGAACTGTTAAATGGTTAAAAGAAAATCCGGAATATCAGAATATTGATGCCGAGACAGAGGCTAAGATTGAGAATGTGTTGAAGGTTTATAAGGGGTTGTAGAGTTTGGGTGTATTTTTCAGATTAATTAATCATCCGTATTACCCACGCCTTGGTCCCCTCCATAGAGGGGAGGATTACGTTTTTGATTTTGAACTAGAAGTGCCTTTAAATCTAGGGTTACGATGTCAATTCTTTAAATATTTTAAAATGTCAGCAGAATCTATTCCCCTTTAGTAAGGGGCTAGGGGTGCATGTTACTATTACTATAATTTAATAATTACAAAAATAATCCAACAAAAAATAACAGAATTAGTACGAACTAAGAGAGCCTAAGATATGATAGTACTCGGTATCAATTCTTCAACAATTTCACCATCTTTTAAATATACGTAGTACGAATGGTTTTCTTCGTTCAGTGAAACAGAAGTATGTACCTCACCTTCAATAAAATGAATAGCAGAACGGTCATCACAAGCGTAACCATTAGAAAGTTTACCTGTTTTAATATTTTCAAAATAAAGAGGTCTACGTGAAGTTTCTGAATTGTAATGCGGACAGTGACTTTTGTCAATAAAAGCCATACCGCCAACGATGCTTAATTCTTTAGGTCTAGAATCTGTAGTACCGCCATTAAACCAACATAAAGAACCTGCACTACCACCGCCCATGACCACTCCGTTATCATAAGCGTTTTTAAGAGCAATATCAATGCCCTGTGCTTTCCAAATGGCAAGCATATTTAAGGTGTTTCCGCCGCCAACTATAATCGCATCCATACGAGAGATAATTTCCTCGAAGGATTCTTTTTGGTCATATGAATTGATCCAGACAGATAATATATGCGGAGTAACATCTATTTGAGAACACACATCATAGAAAGAAGCAATATACTGTTCATCTTCACCGCTAGCGGTTGGTATAAAACACATATTCGGTTTTTCTTTACCTGTAGCTTTTGCGATATAATTTAAGAATGGTACGGTATGGCGACCGCTGCCATAAATAACCATTTGCTTTTTCATAAGGTGATGTGTTGGTATAAATAAAATTCTAACAGAAGCTATTCGCTTCTACTAGAGTCATTTCTTTTTTTAGGTTTACTTGTATTTCTATTGTTCTTTCCTCGAAAGTTGTTACCACCAGGTCTATTTTTATTTCCTGATTTTCCAGGACCTCTAGGAGTTCTTGCAGGCCTGTCATCTTTCTCTTCTTCACCATCCTCATCTGTAAACTGATGTTCTGGCATACGTGGTACGGTTTGATTTATTAGCTTTTCTATATCACGTAAGTAAGGTCTTTCTTCTTTATCACAGAATGATATTGCAGTACCACTAGCATTTGCACGACCAGTTCTACCAATTCTGTGAACATAAGTTTCAGATACATTAGGTAGGTCATAATTTACCACTAAGGATAAATCATCAACATCAATACCTCTTGCAGCAATATCAGTAGCAACTAGAACTTTTAGTTTACCATCTTTAAAATCACCTAAAGCTTTTTGCCTTGCAGTTTGCGATTTATTACCATGTATTGCAGCAGATCTAATACCTGCCTGGTCTAATTTCTTTACAATCTTATTGGCGCCATGCTTTGTTCTAGAAAAAACAAGTACAGATTCTTTTGGCTGTTGCTCCAGTAAATGAATAAGTAATTTTGGTTTATTCGCTTTACTCACAAAATAAACACCTTGTTCTACCTTCTCTGCAGTAGCTTGTTCAGGTTTAATGGTAACACGCTCAAAATCACCTAGCATTTTTCGAGATAAAACAACAATATCTTTTGGCATAGTTGCCGAAAAGAATAGCGATTGTCTTTTAGGAGGTAATTTTGCTATGATTTTTTTAATATCGTGAATGAAACCCATATCAAGCATTTGGTCGGCTTCATCTAAAACAACATGTTCTAAATCTCTAAAAGAAATAAAACCTTGGTTCATTAAATCTAATAAACGACCGGGAGTAGCAATTAAAATATCAACGCCGGCTCTAAGTGCATTTACTTGTTTACCTTGTTTTACACCGCCAAAAATAACAGTATTACGTAAGCCAGTATATTTACCGTAAGCCGTAAAGCTTTCGGCAATCTGTATGGCAAGTTCACGAGTAGGCGTAACAATCAGTGCTTTTATCTTTCGTTTGTTTTGGCTTAAACTAATACCTTCATATAATTGATGAAGTATTGGAATACCAAAAGCAGCTGTCTTACCAGTACCTGTTTGTGCAACACCTAAAAGATCTTTGCCTTTAAGTAATATAGGAATTGATTGTTCTTGAATTGGAGTAGGGTGAGTATAACCTTCGGCTTCTAAGGCCTTTAGGATTGGTTCGGCTAGGCCGAGTTCTTTAAATGTCATAATTTTTAATAAAGCGCGAAGTTACGGCTATTATTAAAAGGATTTGAGAAAAAACCTTTCATCTTGTGTAATGACTTATAAGGGATAATGATGCTAAAATGTCCATTTGTGTTATAAATGGATCGCTACACAACATTTTTTTGACCATAGAAGTCTATTGGGTTAGCTTTACTATGGTAAATTATTGTTGAATGTTATTGAGGTATGAATTTTTCATTTGTAGTATTTTATGTTGTTTGATGACGAGTCTTGTAAAAGGGCAAGGCACAGATTTACCTCCGGTACTGTCGGCAACAGGAAATCAGCTGTATTGTCCGGCTGCATCACTGCCCATAGCACAATCCATAAGTATTACTGATCCAGATGATACAAGTACTTCTGCCGTTTATATACAAATATCTAACGGTTATATCAATGGCGAGGATATTTTGACACTAACTGGATTTCATCCTAACATTACTACAAGTTGGGATATTGTGCAAGGTGAGTTAACCTTACAAGGTCCTGCAACATATACCGAATTTGAAGCTGCGGTCTTAGCAACTGAATTCTCTAGCAGTTCCCTAACTCCATCTGGAATTAGGCAATTTTCAATTACAGTAGGTGAGGCTAATTTTTTACCTTCTACCCAGCATTATTACGAATTTGTTTCTGCACCAGGTATTTCTTGGACAGCAGCAGAGGCCGCTGCATCTGCTCGAACTTATTTTGGATTACAAGGATATTTGGTAACGCTTACAACACAGGAAGAAGCCGATTTTTCTGGAGCACAAGCCAGTGGTTTTGGATGGATAGGGGCAACAGATTTAGCAGTTGAAGGTGAATGGCGCTGGGTGACTGGGCCTGAGGCAGGGACTCAATTCTGGCAAGGTCTCTCTAATGGTACAGAACTAACTTTCGCCAATTGGAATGGTGGTGAACCTAATAACGTTGGTAGTAATGGAGAAGACTATGCGCACATTGCAGCAGCATCTGTAATTAGAGGTGGAGCGCCAATAGGTGCTTGGAACGATTTACCAAACAATGGGGGTGGGGGTGCTTATGCTTCCCAAGGTTATGTAGTTGAATACGGTGGTATGCCGGGTGACCCAGGTTTGAATATTTCTGCCACCACTAGCTTAACTGTTAGTAAGTGTAATGTAATTACCAATAGAAGAATTACGTACCGCGTAAAGAATTAAATGTAGGGTTAGAACTTTTATGCCCTATAGTCCACACACACAATTCAACAATATAAGATAGCAACCTTAATCTATTTTAATAAGGCAAAAGACACTATTATACTGTGTCAAAACTAACCGAAAACTGTTTTATTAAATATACACAGAGTTTTTATCATTTTTTTTTGGGAGTTCTACAACTTTAAATTCATTCCGTTAAACCATTTCATACTGGTCAGACTAGCTACTTTACACGCACGTACGATAGGCACTAGATATTCCTTGATGAGATATTTTGCTCGGACTATTTTGTCGGAAGGTCTTAGAACTTTTTTGACAGTATATCTTTAAACATCTTATTATCGAGACTTACGTCAGTATACATTTGCTTAAGTCTCAGATTTTCTGCTTCTAAATCTTTCAGGCGTTTGAGTTCCTGTTTTTCCATACCACCGTACTTTTTACGCCAGTAATAAAATGTGCTCTTATCAATACCCAATTCTCTGGAAATATCCCCAACAGATTTTCCTTGTTCATTTTCCTTAAGAGCCTTGATGATTTGACTCTCGCTAAACTTGCTTGTTTTCATAATGACAGTTTGAATTTAAAGTTAGTAAATTCGAATTTTCTACTTTTTTATTTATAGGGAAGCCTACAAATCTACCAATATTTTAACGGGTACGGTCTGTGTTCTTCAAACTGAAGTAAATGCCAAACGCTCCTAAAATGGCATAAATTTTAGTATTCAGTTTTAGTTTTCATTTCTCAATTGTTTAGTCCGAAGAAATCTAATTAGATGTCTTCAATATGTATTCTTGATTATTCTCTGGTCGACAATTTTTATCTACTATCTCCTAAATTCTATCCTCCAGTTTAAGCTATGTGTCGGTTAACGACATCAATTATCGGTAAGGTGATTTTAGGGTATGTGTAGTTTATCGATACGATTTTACACTTTACCCGAACTTATGTCAAGTAACGAGTATAAGGGGTTTTTCAGCGATTCACCACCTAGTGAAACAAGGTCTGCGGCGTTCTATTATTGTAACAAACGCAAGTCATGAAAACAATAATCGCAACAATCTTCATCATCTTTTTAAGCTTCACTGCTCAAGCACAAAACACTACTGAAGAAGTCAAGGTTGAAACTATTGAAATGACCATCGTTACTGAAACCACTTATGAGATCAACTTAGAAGCAAAAACGGAAGTAGCTAGATTATATAAATTCAAAAATTCTAGAATTAAAAGAGATTTAAATTTTGTAACTAAAGCGAATAAGGCTAAAATGGCTTAAATTTCAGTTTTCAGTTGCCAGTTACAGTTTGCATTACTAAGTACTAAGTATTAGTTACAAAGTACAAAGTGGAAAAGAGAAAATAGAATATAGAGGAAAGACTACTGGCAATAACAATTTAACTAAGCAAAATTTTTATTTTGCAACAACCAACAACCAATTAAAGTCCCGCCATTGCAGCTTCGGCACAGCGTTCACCGTCCATTGCGGCAGAAACGATACCACCGGCATAACCACCACCTTCACCACATGGAAAAAGACCTTTGATCACTGGGTGTTCCAGTTTTTCATTTCTAGGTATGCTCACCGGTGATGAAGTTCTAGATTCTACACCCACAATATTTGCCTCGGCTGTGTAATACCCATGCATTTTATCACCGAATGCTTTAAAACCTTGACGTAGTCTACCACCAATAAGTTTAGGTAATAGGGAGTGCAGGGGAGCAGAGTTTAATCCCGGTTGATATGAAGTCGGGTTGAGGTCTACAGAAAGGTTTCCTTCAACGAAATCAGTTAATCGTTGTGCGGGCGCGGTTTGTGAGCGTCCACCAGAGGTAAATGCTAATCGCTCTAAATCTTTCTGATATTCTAATCCTTTTAATGCTCCGAATTTCTCGTATTTGGCAATGTCTTTATCCACATTTATTTCAACCACGATTCCGGAATTTGCATACAGGTTATTTCGTTTCGACGGAGACATTCCATTCACAACAACCTCACCAGGTGCAGTTGCAGCAGGAACTATGAATCCGCCAGGGCACATACAAAAAGAATACACGCCACGTTCTTTTACCTGTTCTACCAAACTATAAGAAGCCGCAGGTAGCAATTCACTGCGCTCACCAGAACAATGATATTGAATACTATCGATAATATGCTGCGGATGTTCTACACGCACACCCATGGCAAAAGATTTTGCTTCAAGTGCAATGTTCTTTTTATGAAGTAAATCGAATATATCGCGAGCTGAATGTCCCGTTGCCAGGATCACTCGTTCAACAGCCATTTCATCTTTCTCATTTAAAACAATTGCTTTTAGCGTATTGTCTTTAATAACGAAATCGGTCACTTTGGTATTGAAGTGTATTTCACCACCATGCTGCTGAATTACTTCACGAATATTCTGAACAATTTTAGGAAGCTTATTCGTCCCAATATGTGGATGCGCATCTACCAAAATTTGTTCTGTTGCACCATGAAAGACTAAACTTTCGAATATGCGACGCACATCGCCACGTTTAAGACTTCGTGTATACAATTTTCCGTCAGAATATGTGCCGGCACCACCTTCACCAAAACAGTAATTGCTTTCAGGGTTTACCTGATGGTCTTGGTTGATGGCTTTCAAATCTCGTCTACGATCCTTTACATTATAACCTCGTTCAAGAACTATAGGTTTGTAACCCATTTCTAAACAACGTAATGCAGCCCACATACCGGCAGGACCGAAACCTATAATATGTATTGGTTTTGCATTCGATACATCTTTATATTTAAAATTAAGAGTATCGCTAGGGGCAGGTTGATTAATATAAATTGCCAGTTTGTAATTAAAGAAAATTTTAGGCTTACGAGCGTCTATAGACTTTCGAAGCACCTTGATTTTAAAGGTACCATCTTCGAGTCCCAGATACTTTGCCGTACGAATTTCTAATCCGTTAGGTGTGCCTTCTTCCTTTAATGTTAACCGCAACTGTACATTTCTGACCATGCTGCAAAATTAAATGAAATTATATTACTGATTTAATTATCCTGACATTCCTTTTAAGGTAATTTGAATCATGGATTTATTTAGATATTTCATTTAAAGCTTGTTTGAAAGAGTTTACGGAACGAGTAATATCATAAGCTGTTGTCGCCCAAGAACAGATACTTATTCTAATCACTTTTTTACCTTTCCATATGGATCCTCCTGCCCAACATTCTCTTAACTCTTGAACCCTTTTCAGCACATTATCGGTAAGTGCATCGGTTTCACATTGAATTAATACTTGATTAAAAACAACGTCATTAAGAACAGAGAATCCGTCTACAATCTTAATTTCATTGGCAAACTGATTGGCTCTTAGGTGCATTTCATAAATCATTTCATCAATACCATTTTTGCCTAAATATTTCATTGTTGCCCATAGCTCAATAACTCTGGCTCTGCGTGACATCTCTGGTGTATAGAACATACCATCTCGCTTTTCGCCTGTTATAATGTAGCTTCCGGTCATATGTAGGGCAGATCTAATTGCAGCTTCATCTTCACAAAGTACAATGCCACAATCATAAGGAGTGTTAAGGGTTTTATGTCCGTCAACAGCCCAAGAGTTGGCTCCTTCAATTCCCTTTGTTAAATGTTTTAATTTATCTACGGCACCAGCCCACAGACCAAAAGCACCATCAATGTGTACCCATGATTTTGCTTTTTTTGCAATTTTACAAAGCTCCGAGAAATTATCAAAAGCGCCACTATTAACGTTCCCGGCTTGTAGAATTAAAATAGTTCTTTCATCTAATTGAGGTAAATTATTCAGCTCTAATCTACCTTGATCATCAACATCTACCCATTCAATATTTTCTTTACCAAATCCTAAAAGTCCTATTGCTTTTAGAATAGTAGAATGTGCATGTTTACCAGTAACAATTCGTAGTTGAGGAGCATTGAACAAACCTTTATCGTTAATATCCCAATTAAGGTTGGATAGTAATCTAAAGCGCGCAGCTGCTAATCCGCAGAAATTAGCAGTAGAAGTGCCACTTACAAAACCTGCAACAGTACTTTCAGGAAGATTAAAAATCTCTTTTAACCATTTTTCAACGACGGTTTCTAGTGCTGATCCAATAGGGGAGAGCACATGCATGGCCGGTGCTTGATCCCAAAATGTAGATATTACTTTTGCGGCTAAACTTACAGGTATAGCACCACCAGAAACAAAGCCGAAATATCTAGCACCTGTTGTTGTAACTGTTGCCGGAGAACCGTATTGGTTTAAAAAATCTAAAACATCATTGGCTTTGCTCGAATTCTGCGGCATAGATTCATCAAATTTATCTAAGTCAGCTAATGCCTTTTCTGTTGGATATACATTTCGTTCAAAAACACTTTCTAGGTATTCTTTTGCGAATTGTGACGCTTTTTCAAAAATGATTTTCTCATCCACTTCTTTATACATCTGGTTCTGGACTAAACTTGTACTGCTCATTTTTATATGTTTTCAGAATTGCTACTACTTATCGCATTCAAAGTTGACCAAATTATGAATACCGTAACAGATTCAGATTTTGTAAATTTAACCAGTACAGATAAAAAATCATATTGAAATCAATACCTACAAAAAGTTATAAATACATCGAAATCGCTAACAGTATAGAGCAACAAATTTATGACGGAGTTCTTAAGTTAGGTGATAAGTTACCTTCATTACGTGTATTGCAGCAAGAATACGGCGTTAGTATAAGTACTGTGCTACAGGCGTATTATCAATTAGAGGCAAAAAATTTAATTGAGCCTAAACTTAAATCTGGATATTTTGTCATTTTTTGCTCAGCGGATATTCCAAAGAATCCTGTGAAGAGTAATCCGGATCAATCATCTGTCAAAAGTAGTTCAACAGAGATTATCGTTGATTTTTTTCAAAACCTTTCTATTGAAAAGGGCGTTGATTTTTCATTGGGTGTACCATCAAAAGAGTTGTTGCCTATTGCGAAGTTAAACAAAGTAATGCATGAGGCAATTATATCGTTACCATTAGGTGGCAGTGCACAAGGCGATATTTTAGGACGTGAGAATTTACGAAGACAAATAGCGCGAAGGTCTATTTTATGGGGAGGTAAGCTAACCGAAAATGATTTAATCATAACATCTGGTTGTACCAGCGCATTATCATTTTCTTTGATGACCGTAACAAAGCCAGGAGATACGATTGCGGTGGAAAGTCCTGTTTATTTCGGATTGTTACAACTTGCAAAGACATTAAGGCTAAGGGTTTTGGAGTTACCAACAGATCCCCTTACAGGTATAGACTTGAATGCCTTAGAAAAAGCGATTGATAAGAATGATATTAAAGCAATTGCAATAATATCAAATTTTAATAACCCCATGGGGAATACAATGTCTGATGATGGTAAAAAGGCATTAGTGAAAATTATTCAAAAACATAACATTCCGCTTATAGAAGATGATATATATGGTGATATTTATTATGGCGAAAGTAGACCTACTACTTGTAAAACCTATGATGATACAGGTCTTGTAATTCTATGCGGCTCTTTTTCTAAAACTCTTGCTTCTGGTTATAGGGTAGGATGGCTAGCACCAGGTAAATACTTCGATGAAATCGTGAAACTAAAACTTTATTTGTCTTCAACCACGGCAACAATTACCGAAGAAGCATTGGCATTGTTTTTAGAAAAAGGAAGGTATGACCACCATCTAAGAAAGCTACGGCAAACACTACATGCAAACAAATTAAAATTTTTAAAAGCTATTGTAGCATATTTCCCTAAAGATACACGGGTAAGCAAACCAAAGGGAGGGTTTTTATTATGGGTAGAATTAGCTTCAACTATAGATACAGAGGTGCTCTATAAGTTAGCGGAATGTGAAGAAATTAGAGACACTATCCCATTAACTGTGTAAGTTAAAAATAACAGGGGTTGGACTTTTATCTAAAGTCTGACCCTTTTTTCATAGATCGTCAGGAACTGATTTAGGATTATGCCCCAGTTCCTTACAGGCATCGACCACTTTTTGGTGGCCTCCCTTACCGCCAAATATACGGATTTCATCACGGCATCGTCCGTCGGGAAGGACAGCTTGTTCTTGGTGTACTTCCTGATCTTGCCGTTCAGGTTCTCGATAAGGTTGGTGGTATAGATTATTTTCCTGATCTCGATGGGGAACTCGAAGAACACGGTAAGCTCGTCCCAGTTGTCCCTCCAGCTTTTGACGGCATAGGAGTACTTCCCTTCCCATTTGTCCGCAAAGTCCTTTAGGGCGGCCTTCGCCGCAGCTTGTGTAGGTGCGTTGTAGATAAGTTTCATATCTGTTGTAAAGGCTTTTTTGTCCTTCCAGACAACGTACCTACAGGCATTCCTTATTTGATGCACCACACATATCTGGGTCTTGGATTCGGGGAACACGTTCTTGATGGTCTGGGTGAACCCGTTCAGATTATCGGTTGCGGTTATCAGGATGTCCTCGGTGCCACGGGCGCGTATATCGGTCAGTACGCTCATCCAAAAAGCGGCGGACTCGTTCTTGCCCAACCAAAGCCCAAGGACCTCTTTCTTACCGTCCCTGCGCAATCCTACCGCGATATAGACCGTTTTGTTGATGACCTTCGAGTTCTCGCGTACCTTGAACACGATCCCGTCCATCCAGACGATAAGGTATATCGGTTCCAATGGCCTGTTCTGCCAAGCGACGATGTCCCCGGAGATCTTGTCGGTTATCCTCGATATGGTGGATGTGGAGATATCGAAGTTGTAGACCTCCCGTATCTGCTCTTCGATATCGCTGTTGCTCATTCCCTTGGCATAGAGCGATACGATCACGTTCTCGATACCGTCGACCATATTACCGCGCTTGGGCACGATCATGGGGTTGAAACTGGCATCCCTGTCCCTTGGCACCGCGATCCTTGATTCCCCGAAGGAGGTACGGACTTTTTTGGTCGAATGGCCGTTACGTGTGTTCCCGTTCCTGGCCTTTCCATGTTTGTCATAATCGAGGTGGCCGTCAAGCTCGCCTTCCAGCATCTTCTCGATACCACGTTTTTGGAGTTCTTTCAGAAAACCGTTCAGCTCGTCACCGGTCTTGAACTGTTTTAAGAACTCATCGTTGAATAATTCCTCTTTCTTCATAATGGTGTGAAAATTTAAAGTTAAAAAAATAGCGGGGGCATGCCCCCGCTATTTTTTTATTTACACACTTTATGAGATAGTCCTAAATTAGATTTTTTCCTGGAAAGATTTTTACACTTCAAGATCAGTATACTAATTGTCTTCGTCTTAGTTACGGACTGGTTTGGAATGAAGAAATAGATAATGCTTTATACCGTTTAGGAATGCTCATTAAAAACTATGAGCAGATAAAGAACTAAGTATTTATTTATTCAAAACTACTTTTCTATAATAGTTCTAAAAGTCAAATTTACTCTAGGATTCTTACTTTTAGTTGTTGGAGGCAGTCGATGTAGCCAATTCGTTTGGGTTTCATCTTTCATAATCAATAAGCTACCATGTTCTAAAACCAGTTCTACTTTCTCTTTGGTTTCTTTATGTTTAAAAGCGAATTTGCGTTCATCGCCAAAACTAAGAGAGGCAATGGCTCCGTTCTTTTTTAAGTCTTTTTCACCGTCACTATGCCAAGCCATACCCTCACTACCATTATGGTATAAGTTTAGCAGGCACGAGTTAAACGTTTCTCCAGTTTCTTGTTCTATTCTATCTTTTAATTCCAGTAACTCAGTCGTCCACGGTAACGCCAGTTTTGTAGTATTAGAGTAAGTGTATTCAAATGGTTTTTCGCCATACCAAGCTACTTTACGTTTGGTAATTATCTTTTTGCCAAAGATAATAGCTTCATCATTCTTCCAAACAATATTATTAAGTAGTTTGTCTAAATAACCTTCAGCCTGTTCTTGGGAAAGTATTTTTCCGTAGTAATTAACTGTTCCGCCATGCGGAAGCAAATTTTTACTATGGTCAACCTTTATATCAAATAATTTCATTTTCTAATACATAATGAAGTGCTTTTACAAGCTAATAAAATTTTCACGTTTTAAAAAACAAAAGCGAACAGCAAATCTTCTCTTATTAGATCAGATATACTATTCGCTTCGTAATTGAATTAAATTTTTGAAAAAGTTTACTATTAATTTTTAAGCAAATTCTTAATCTCCTTGTTCCATTTTTCTATAGACTGAAATTCACCAATTAATTGGTAGTTAACATCTGCATTATAGAATTCAAAAACGGTGTCCGGTTCATTTACATGTTTCGAAAAAAGAGTCAAAATTAAGCGTTCGGTAATTTTCTCTTTTCTAACATACGATTTGCCGATATTACCAATTTCAGAGGTTTTAATTTTTGATAAATCGGCGTATTGCTGATTTAAAACTTCTCCGCTTTTTGAAATAAAGAATACGAACTTTTTCTGTGCATCAACACCTATGGCGTAGTGACCAAAAATTTCATGTTCTGTTATTTTACAATTATTTTTACTGGCAACATCGTTTAGAGATGTCATCATTTGTTTTTCTTTCGTTTTTCTACTTTTGTTGGTAATAACAAAAGGCATTGCACAAATTACAACAGATGCTAAACCAATAGCGGCTATTCCTAATTCCATTTTATAATTTTTTAAATATGATATATTGATTTCTGTATGATGTTTTAAGTTACATCATATCAAATAGTTACATATGATCGTCAAAACGACAACCTTTAAAAAAATGGATTACCAGAAACTATGAAAAGGGAAGATGAGGTCAGACTTTCTATGTCTGATCAATAAAGTATTAGCATACAGTTGGTACTGTTTAAATCTAGCTACGAAGCCTAACTCACTGCTAATTATTTGAGAATTAAAACTTGTAAAAGGTAGTTTATAATTAGGTACTGATATTTCGGAAGCATCAGAAACAGAAATTTCAGATTGCTGTGCATGCGGAGATAAAACCTTAGTGAATTCAGAAAAATACGTTTTCTGAGCTCCGTTTTCGCTTATTTCAATCTCGCTAGAAAACGGTAACGTATTGGCAGAACTATATATACCGAAACAATAAATTGTTACCAGTAACAGAACTCTGAATATGTTATTTGTACTTTTCATATTATGCTATAACCGCTTGGTCGAGAATTACATTGACTTCTTTCAAACTTTCTTCATTATCTAGTAGTAAAACTAGAACATCATCAGCTTCAATAATTGTAGATCCTCCAGGACGTACAAATTTATTATTTCTCTTTATCATTACAATAAAAGCAGACCTCGGAATATGTAAATCTATAATTCGTTTACCAACAGCAAAACTATCAAAAGGTATAGACACTTCTTCCATTTCTGATTTTGGTAAATTCAGAATATACCTGTCGTTCTCAGCAATAGGCTTTACCTCTTCTGGTAATGCTACATTTAACCATTTTGCAAAAATTGACAATGTGGTGCCTTGAATTAATACAGAAGATACAGAGATAAAAAATACGATACTAAAAATGATATTCGCCTTGTCAATACCTGCCAATAAGGGGTAGGTGGCAAAAACAATAGGTACGGCACCACGCAAACCCACCCAAGATATATAGAATCTTCTGCCCATTTTCATTTTAAAGAACATGAGACTTAATAATACACTAACGGGTCTTGCTATTAGAATGAGGAATACTGAAATAAGTAATCCGATACCTAAATATGGCACAATTTGAGACGGAAAAACCAGTAATCCCAACGTAAGGAATAATACAATTTGCATTAGCCAAGCCATACCATCGAACATTTTTAAAATGGTCGATTTATGAATTAAATCTTGATTACCTAAATACACGGCACATATATAAATGGCTAAGAAACCATTACCGCCAACAGCATCTGTTGCTGAAAATGTAATGAACATAAGGGCGATTACTAGTACCGGATACAAACCTTCAAAACCTAGTTTGATTTTGTTGATGATGATTTCGCTTAATTTACCGAAAGCGAATCCGCCGATACCACCTAAAATCATTTGTTGTAAAAACAGAGGGATAATAGATAGCACACTTAAATCTTGATTAATAACCAAGGTTAAAAATGCCAATGTTAGTACATAAGCCATGGGGTCGTTACTACCGCTTTCTAGCTCTAAAGTAGGTCTGAGATTGCTCTTAAGTGCCAAATTTTTAGAACGTAATATCGAAAATACCGCTGCTGCATCTGTAGATGAAACTATAGATCCTAACAGCATACTTTCATAAATCGTGAAATCGGTAATATAATATACAAAAGCACCTAATGTAACTGCTGTAAGCAGTACGCCGAGTGTAGAAAGCATGATTCCCTCTTTTAAAATCGGTTTTACTGATTTCCAGTTGGTATCTAATCCACCAGAAAAGAGTATAAAGTTTAGAGAAACAATGCCTATAAATTGAGCAAGCTTAGGATCATCGAATTTGATGCCCCCAATACCATCAGAGCCAGCCAGCATGCCTATTGCTAAAAAGAGTATTAAAGTTGGTACGCCAAATTTATACGATGTTTTACCCACTATAATACTGATAAACAGCAGAATAGAACCTACAAGAAGTATGTTCTCAATGGTAAGATTCATAGGTGGTTATTAAATTAAATTTTGTGGTTGTAAAGTTAATTTTTTTATCAAAAATTCAATGTAAATGTTAAGGTTTGGCACAACGTTAACATGTTGAAAGCATCCATGTTTTAGTTTTAATATTTATTTGGATTTTGTTATCAGAGCTACAATAATATTGAAAAGATAAAGTAGCTGAATAAAAGCCACTAAAGAAAAAATCCAAAAAGCGATAGTTTGAAATCTAAGTAGAGTTACAAAATCATATGAGGAAGCTTCTGATACTATATTAGGTAGAAAAAACGGAATTAAGATAATTATAAAGAACCCAATGATGGTAATAATGGAATGAATAAGTGTCAACTTATTTACTAGCATTCCATTTAGCTTGATGACGACCCAATAGCCAAATCCTAAAACTGCAAAAATGATTGAAATAATTACGGTAACGTGAATCAATCCAATAGCATAATAGGTGTCTTGGATGTTTATATCAAAAGTTTTATTAGGTCCCATTAGCCCTATTACTATTATAATTGGAATTAATATCCAGAAAATAATGTGTGGTGTTTGAGTAATTTTCTTCATCTATAGATTGTAGTATTATTCTTAAGGTCAAGTTAATCATTATTAAGGTCATCACAATTTGTAATTTAAATCAATTTTATAAATACATTTGCATGTATCAATATATTAAATCCATCATGGAGCTAAAACAAATAGAAAAAATATCTAAAGCATTAAGTGATGTAAATCGTCTAAAAATATTGCAGTACATGCAGAAGAATCAAGGTAAGGTAGAATGTACTAAAGCATGTGATTTATTAGATTTAGCACAGCCTTCTATTAGTCATCATATTAAGAAACTAGTAGAATCAGGATTGATAAATCAACATAAAATTGGTCGTAATTATAACTATTCACTAAATCATGAAGTGTGGGATAATTATATGTTGAGGTTGCAAAATTTGTAATTTTTTTAAATAGATATATAGATACTTTTAAATATATAAATGAATTTAATAGTATGAAAAAAATAAAATATTCCATATTAGATTTAGCCATAGTATCGCAGGGGACTACATTGAAAGATACTTTTGATCATTCGGTAGCTTTGGCACAAGCTGCGGAAGAAGCTGGCTATACTCGTTTTTGGCTGGCAGAGCATCATAATTCAGTAGCGATAGGCAGTAGTGCAACATCTATTTTAATAGGTAAAATTGCAGAGGAGACAAAAACAATACGAGTTGGATCTGGCGGAATTATGTTGCCTAACCATTCCCCGTTAATTATAGCGGAGCAGTTTGGTACATTAGGCATATTATATCCTAACCGAATAGATTTAGGCTTAGGTCGTGCGCCTGGTACAGATCAGTTGACTGCTCAAGCCATACGTTCAGATTTTTATCAAGCAGCTCAGTCATTTCCTTTAGAAGTTGAAAAAATACAACGCTACTTTTCTTCTGAAAATGCCCATGCAAAAGTACGTGCTACTTTGGCGGAAGGGGTAGAGGTGCCTTTATACATTTTGGGCTCTAGTACAGATAGTGCACATTTAGCAGCTAAAAAAGGTTTGCCTTATGCATTTGCGAGCCACTTTGCTACAACCCACCTAATGAATGCGTTGAAAATTTATCATAATGAATTTCAACCTTCACAAGAGTTGGAAAAACCTTATACGGCTGCAGGAATAAACATCATTATTGCAGATACGGACGAAGAAGCAGAACGCATTTCTACATCGTTATATAAAATGATAATTGCACTGTTGACGGGTAATAGAACCTTTATGCAACCACCAGTTGACATGACAGATGATTTACGTGAGTTAAGTAAGAACCCTGCTGTACAGCAAATGTTGAAATACTCGTTTATTGGAAGCAAAGAGACCGTTAAAAAACAAGTACAAAAGTTTATATCAGATACTCAGGTAGATGAATTGATTGCAGTGACCAATATTTACGACGGTAAAGACCGTATAAAGTCTTATCAACTATTTGCTGAGATTATGAAAGAATTGAATGGAGAGAACAGTTAAGTTCTCTCTATTTTAATCATTTATGTCAACAATTGATTGCCTTTCTCTATTAACGGTTAATTTCGTTACGTCTGGTCTAGAATAGTGTCCTACAGCATCAAAGTTTTGACGTTCTTCAAGCACCCTGTTAAAATCAATAGCAGTAATTAAACCTTCTTTATCAATAACGGGGGGCAAAATCCATTCTCCATCCGGACCAGCAATACAAGAACCTCCGTTTGCCAGAGTATCTGGGCAGTTTTCAAGAATAGTATCTAAGTGTGGTGTGTCTTTAGGGAAATCGGTTTTGCTCATTAAACTAGAAACAGAAACTACAAAAGATCTAGATTCCCTTGCAATAAATCGTGTAATATCGGCAGTGTTGTAATCGGAACCCGGCCATACGGCAATATGCAAATCTTCTCCCAAACCATATAAGGCTGTGCGTGGAAGAGGCATCCAGTTTTCCCAACAATTTAGTCCGCCAACAGTAAAGTTTTTTAACTCGTGAACCCGTAACCCATTACCATCACCAGGTGCCCATGTTAATCGTTCTTCGTAGGTTGGTTGTAATTTTCTATGAACAGACTTGATTTCACCATCATTATTTATATAAACAAGCGAACAGTAAATACTGTGTCCGCCTCTATTTTTTGCACGTTCCATTAATCCTAAGTAGATAGCAATTTTATGTTGCTTTGCAAGAGCACAAATGTCATCTAATTCACCCGCTTCAATTTGAATAGAATTTTTGATGTAATGGGCATGAATTTCTTTCTGGACTTTAGAATCAAACTGAGCACCATCGGTCATAGAAACCCAAAAAGGATAACCAGGTAATAGAGCTTCACCAAAAACTACAAGCTCACAACTATCTTCACCAGCTTTAATGATATAATCTTTGATTTTATCAATAGTCTTCTCTTTATTTAGCCAAACCGGTGAGATTTGAGCCATAGCTATTTTAAGGTTATTTTGTTCTGGAGTATCTATTATTTTAGCCATTACTGAATACTGTTTTTATAATATAATTTTGAAATTATTTTTTGTCAAAAGAATGCTGATTATTAAAAGTATGATAAAGATCAACTTTAATATAAAATATGTAAATATCTGGTTTGTATGTTATTATGATTAATAATCTATTCTTTTAAAATACCGTTCTGGCTAACACCATAAAAAGAAGTTCCGTCAAAACGGAACAATCCCATATAGCCGCCCAGCCAAATTCTCCCTTCCTTATCTTCAAATATACATTGTATGGCACCACTTTTAAGTCCGTCGTTTTCGTTGAAATTTGTGGCAGTTGTACCATTATATCGGTAGACGCCAAAACTTTCAATCGGAAACCAAATTTGACCAGCGGTATCTTCAAATAGGCTCCACACTTCGGTACTATTTTCTCTTCTTTTTGTAGCAACTTTAGTGAAAGATTTTCCATCCCAAAAACAAACTCCTTCATAGTGAGTGGCAAACCAAATATTACCATTTTTATCCTCTAAAATATCATTGACCGCATTATCACATAATCCATCTTTTTCCGAAAGATTGGATAATGATTTACCATCATAAAAATAAGCACCGGCGTTAGTGCCAAACCACATGGTACCTTTGCTGTCTTGCATAATACTATGAACGATTTTTTCACTGGTAACACCTCTGTTGTAATCTGGTTTGGATTCTGGTATGGTAAATGTTGAGAAATTTTTCCCGTCGAATAAATTAATTCCTTCTAAACTACCTATCCAAATTATGCCTTTGCTATCCATAAATAGACTCCAAATATTATCATTATTCAGTCCGTCTTTTTCTGTGAAATTTATAAAAGAATTTCCATCGTATTTCGTTAATCCGCGTTCGGTACCGAACCAAATAATACCGTCATTATCTTCTATAATTCCCCTAACGGCGACGCCACCAAAACCTTGATTAATGGAAAAATAGTCAAGAGATTTTCCATTATACCGTGCGACACCATCTCCGTTGGTACCAAACCATAGATTTCCACTTTTATCTTGAAATATTCTACGAACAAATTCGCTTATGGGTATATTAATTTCAGGCTGTAAAAAAGGACTTTTATGTTCATTTTTAGGAGGTTGCGTCTTCTGTAGAGGAATATCTTTCAGAGTTGTTCTTGAGTCAGTTTCTTTGGTTTGCGGTTTATTTTCTGTTTGTCGACCGTTACAAGAAATGATAAAGACTGAAAACAGGAGTACAAAAAATGAAGGTAAACCTCTGCAATACTGTTGTTTATTTAAGAACATCTTCATCGTTTTATATGAAATTAACCTTTTTTTAGCTGACGGTAACTTAAGTACAAATTTTTTTACATCAATTTTTACTACTTTAACTGACAACAAAACTATAACTAAATGAAGTGTTTAAAGTATTTGATAGTTTTCGTGCTATTTACAGCGTGTAAGTCCTACGAAATAGGTAAAATTAACACTCAAAAGGGGGAAATTTTGATATGGCTGCATGACGAGACTCCGAATCATAAAGCAAGTTTTATAGAGTTGGCAAATGCTGGATATTGGGATTCGTTGACTTTTAATAGGGTTATTCCAAATTTTGTTGTACAAGGTGGTTGCCCAGATACACCAGAAGGATTTAATGATCCTGAATATTTATTAGCGCCAGAATTTGACTCAAAACTAACGCATACGTATGGATCAGTAGGGGCAGGGCGCGATGGAAATGCAGAAAAATTATCGGCTCGTTGTCAGTTTTATATTGTACAAAATAAAGAGGGTCTACATCGTTTAGATGGTGATTATACTGTTTTTGGCAATGTTTTAAAAGGGATGGATGTTGTAGACGAATTAGTAGGTGTACCTAAAGATTCAACCGATACACCGTTGACTCCTTTACCATTAGATATTTCGATTATAAAGATATCTGCGAAAAGGTTAAAAGAGCTACAACAGAAAAGTAAATAATATACGGTTGCTTGTCTTTTAAGTTTTAGCGATGAACAAAGCTATTGTTTATTGCCCGCCGGAAAGTCAATTATTGAGTAACTTTAAGAAACTGGATTAAGGCTTTTCATAGGAGGTTTTGTTAGCCATTGTTTTTATTCCTCAATTAGCGTAATAGTTAAGTCGAGAAAGCCTTCTTCATAACTAACCAAATCTAGCTGATAAGTGTAATTACCATTAGTCAGGGGTGTTTCGCCAACATAATCAATTGGTTGTATAGTATAAGTTTCCTCTCCAATATTCAATTCTACATATGCATATCGATATGCTTTGTTGAAATTTTTGTATTCAGAAACTTGATTAGACTTTATATCACCATAATTTGTATCTCCCGTTGTGGTATTGACTATAATATTTTCGAAGTCCGAATCGCTAACATTAGATAAGCGAATGTTTACGTCATTATTGGAATCATCTTTTGAACAATTTAAGAAAAGACAAATTGCAAAAATTAAGATTAAGATTTTCTTCATTTTTATTGTTTAAATAAGCTTGTCACATTTAGTTGCTTTAAATGTTCGTTAAGGCACATAGTTTACACAAGTTAAAGATTAGGGTTTACACTAAATTAATTTCTAATCTTGTTGCTTGTTCTTTATTTCTTAAATTGTTTTCATCAAAGAAACCTAAAAATACGTTTCTATAAAATACCCTCCAAATACCGTTTCCCATTTCTTGAATACCTACATATTTGCCCATTAACGAAGCTGTCACATATACCCAGTAATATGATTTCCATCTAATAGATCCATTCTGTGTTACTTTAAGCACTTTGTATTTGGCATCATAGTGAAAGTCAGGTATTCTTTCAAGGAACGGTCTTGTAGAAAAGTCGTGCATATCGGCAGGTGTCTTCATGTTCAAGGCTTCATGAGGTCTTATGTTGTTATATTCCTTTACAAAGTGGTTTAAACGTCTTTGTTGTGCTTTTAGGTCATACGCGGAAGGTTTGGCACAAGCGGCTTTTAGATCTCGGTGCATGCGTTCATGTCTACCGTTTTGTTCTGGATGTGCAGGATCGGAAAAGACAGGTGATATACCCAGTTCGATAAACCAATAGGAGAGCTGGGTAAAACGTTGGATGGTACGCACGGAACCAAAGGGACTGCCATTGTCCGTATGTATTTGCTTAGGTATCCCGAATGTTCTGAATACCCTTGTGAACTCGGCCTTTGCAGACTTTAGGTTTTCATGGTAATGACCTTTGGCAGTGAACAGGAACCGGCTTTTAGAGTCTGCAATGGTGAGTGGATGACAGTATATTTTATTGCCCATTAAAAACTTTCCCTTATAATCTGCGCTCCACACTTCATTACAGTGTTCAGGGTCGAAAATCGGGTATACCGGTTTTACTCTTCGCATCCGCTTTTGTGGACACACCAAACCATGGTTCTTTAAGATTTTATGAACCGTGACCACAGAGGGGACTTGTTGGGCCGTAAAATCTTTAAACAACAGTTCCCTTAATTTTTTAGCGCCCCAATGATTGTGTCTTTTCTTAAGTTTTAGAATACCCTCAATGATATTCTGACCCGTTGCATTAGGGTGTTTCCCAGGAGCTCTGGACTGCTCTTTTAATGCCTCAAAACCTTTTTCCTCGAACCTGCTTATCAACTTATAAGCCGTTGGCCTGGAGATTTTAAAGCTTTTGCATAATTCGGTTATGGTGTATTTTCCTGTACGCCATTCACAGATAAATTCAATCTTTTGTTCCATAGTCGTTGTTTCTTTCCAAGGCATAATAATTTGATTTTAATCTCAAATTATAACCTTAAAAGTGTAAACTATGTGACTTTAACTTTGTAAAGGATGTCCCTTTAACGTACCTAAATATTTGCTAACGTCTAGGCTAAGCGTAGTGCGGTAGAAAGAAAACCTTTCATTTCCGTCTTAGCACGAAGCTAAAGCTTATTGTTTTGCTTTTTCTTTTTTTGTCCAAAGCTAAATCCATAAGATTTAGCGACTTCATAAATATACACAGACCTTTCGGTTTTGCCCTTAAGTCCGCATTAGGTTTAGGCTTTGTTATCTGCTGCCTTTTTTTAGAATTCTATTATTTTATTCCCAATTTTGTTTTCGATTGATTTAAAGTTCGTTAACATTTTATCATCGGCTAGAACGTAGTAGACACATTCTAGACCAGTTAACATAAAGAACCGTTCCTTGCTGTCCATCAATTCCAGTTCTTGATTTAATATTCGGATAGTATTTTCCACATAAATCTGTGGGTTGTTAGCATTTCTATCATCAAGGTTTCCGTCAAAAAAAGTTATTGATTTTCCGTTAATGTCAACAGTATGTTTAAAAGAATGGTTTCCACTTGTTTTGTCTCCCCAAACCATATCTTCTTCTCCTAGTTTAAATTCTATATTTCGTTTATCGAATAAGACTTTAAAATCTTTTAGATTAGATAATAAATTGCCCTTATACATTGAAGTTCCTTCAACTTCGGCGCTTCGATAATCTGCAGTTAAAGTATCTTCATCTTCTTTGATATCGAGTTTATGAGTAATCAGATAATTGTTTGGTAATTTTAACCAGCCATTTTCTGCAAATTCAGTTTCTACAATCGTTTTGTAGGTTTCAATTTTTTGCTCATTTTTCATTAAATCGAAAAAACCAAAACTTTCCAGTTTTTCAGAGATTTTCATTTCTTCTTGCTTAGATTCATTGATAGTTCCAGTATCTTTTTTGGATTTGCAACTAATTAACAGAATTAGGAATATTGGTATAATTATGTGTTTCATTTTTTTTAGGTTGCAGATAACATACGAATATGTGTACAATTACACATATCCTCATAATAAAAACTCTAATCTAAAGGATTTAAAATAATTCTAAAAGGCAATTCCATCAAATTTGATAGTGAAGTAGTGTTGGTAATCACAAGTTTGAGTCTGACTAAAATACAATTCAGTACCTACATATGACAATTGAGAGCATAACATTTGCTTAAAACTACAAAAGCTCTCAAGTTTGCTGTTTAATAGGGTATTTACAGAAAGAATTATAGTTCTAAAAGGAAATCCCTAATTTTAAAGAATTGAAAGCAGAATAGTAAGGCTTTAAGCGCATGGGTAGTTTTTTAAAGGTTTTAAGAGCAAGTATCATCATAACATTAGTTATGGTGATTTTTAATATACTGTTTTCTGATTTCGAGAATATAACCTTCTATAGAGTCTTACAATTTGCGGGAATAAGCTTTATATATTCTTTTGTACTTACATGTGTAAATGCCTACTACAACGACTTTATATCAAATATCTATAGCTGGGAAAAACAGACGCATAAACGGTTATGGTATGGGGCTATTGGCTCTGTTGTGTTGACTGTTATGGCTTTTGGTGTAGTAAGGTGGTTTATCGAGGTTGCACTATTCGGTGATAGTTTTATGCATTTTATAGCAAACGAAAAATTAGAATATTACATATATGCTTTAGCCATTACACTGGTTGTTTCGTTGTTTTTACATGCATTCTACTTTTATAAAGCTTTACAAGACACCAGGGTAAAAGAACAGAAAATTATAGCAGGCTCGGCATCTGCAAAATTCGATGCCTTAAAGAACCAACTTGATCCACACTTTCTTTTTAATAGCTTAAATGTATTAACCAGCCTTATTGAAGAAGACCCCATGCAGGCGCAAAAGTTTACGACTTCGCTATCTAAAGTGTATAGATATGTGTTGGAGCAGAAGAGCAAAAATCTTATTTCTGTAGATGAAGAACTAAAGTTTGCAAGAACCTATGTGCGGCTTTTAAAAATGAGATTTGAAGATAGTATTGTATTTGAAATTCCGGATGAGGCTACCAATCCAGAAGCTAAAATAGTACCCTTATCGCTTCAATTATTATTAGAGAATGCGGTGAAGCATAATGTGGTAAACTCTTCAAAACCATTACATATCAGAATTTATGAAGAAGGTGATTATTTGTATGTTGTTAATAATCTTCAAGAAAAGCAAGTGGTTAAAAAGAGTAGTGGAGTTGGTCTGCAGAATATACGTCAGCGATATGCCATTCTTACCAAAAAGGAAATGCAAATCTTTAAAACGGACAAGGAGTTTAAGGTACGACTACCAATGTTGACCAATGTTATCTCCTTTAGAGAAACACAAGACTCTCACATAAGTGCCAAGCGCTACGAGAAAGCTAAAGAGCGCGTAGAGCTAATTAAAGGCTTTTATGGCAACCTAACCTCGTACTGTATTGTAATACCTGTACTTGCTTTTATAAATTATAGAACCACCAGTTTTGTTTGGGTTATTTTCCCTGCTATCGGTTGGGGTATTGGTTTATTAGGTCATGGCTTAAAGGCATATGGTTTAAACCCTTTATTCGGTAAAGGTTGGGAAGAGAAAAAGATTAAAGAATTTATGGAGAGAGATAATTTCTAGAAGTATTTTAAATATATGGTACAGCTAACGAAAGAAATAAAAGCAGCAATAGACGATAGTGTTTTATGTTGGTTAGCAACATCATCTGCAGATAACATACCCAATGTATCACCCAAGGAGATATTTTGTTTTTTTGAAGACCATATCATTATCGCCAATATAGCATCGCCACAAACGGTTAAAAATATAAGAGAGAACAAAAATGTGTGTATCAGTTTTATAGATATTTTAAAGCAAAAGGGTTTCCAGTTGAAAGGTATTGCCGAGATTATAGAGAATTCATCTAAAGACTTCTCAAGAATGGAAAAAGTACTTCTACACCTTACTGAAGGCAAGTTTCCGTTTGCTACCATTACCAAGATTACTATCACTAGTTCAAAACCTATTATAGCGCCTAAATACCTGTTGTATCCTAATACGACAGAGCAAGAACAAATTGAAAGTGCTAAGAAGTCATATGGTTTTTAAAGAGATTTTACACCTATACATACCACATTCTACAATTCAGTCATTAAAAATTACAACTGGGTATTTCATTTTTTCAAAACCTGGGTTATCTGCCGAAATTTGAAGTATAGTAATCAAATAGCAATAATCTAAAACATAAAATTATGGAAACTGATTTCACAAATGACACTAATTATAAGTATCAAAAAGCAAAGGACAAAGTAGAAGCTATAAAGGGTTTTTACGGTAACTTATTGGCATACTGTATCGTAATTCCGATTTTGGCATATATCAATTATTCAACGACTAGTTTCCCTTGGGCAATATTTCCGGCATTGGGTTGGGGATTCGGATTGGTAATGAACGGACTTTATGCCTACGGATATAATCCCTTATTCGGTAAGAATTGGGAAGAGAGAAAGATCAAAGAATTCATGCAAGAATCATAACCTAATAAATTGAAGATCATGGAAAACACAAAATATCAAAAAGCAAAAGTAAGAGTAGAAGAAATCAAAGCATTTTATGGCAAAGTAGCCTCGGCTGTCGTGACTATAATACTCGTAGCCGCATTGAATTATTATTTAAACGAATGGGAATATGCCTGGTTTCTTTGGGTAGTATTCGGATTAAGCATTAGCTTATTTTTTAAAGCAAATAAAATCTTTAACTTGAATCCGTTTATGAATCGCGATTGGGAAGAAAGAAAGTTACAAGAGTTTTTACAACAAGAAGAAAATAAACAAAGATGGAACTAAACGAATTTGAACAAGCAGATAAATTAGCAAGAGCCGAAAAGAAGGTTAAAGAATTGAAAGGCTTTTATATTCACTTACTTGTTTATGTACTTGTGAATCTATTTCTTATGACCGTTACAATAATGGGAATAATGTCTAGCGGAGCTTCATTTTCAGAGGCACTATTCAACTTCGGTACATTTTCTACTCCGTTTTTCTGGGGAATAGGGTTGGCATTTCATGCAGCAAAAGTATTTGGGTATAGTCCTTTTTTTAGTAAAGATTGGGAACAGCGCCAGATCAGTAAATATGTAGAGCAAGATAAAAAGGATGCCGAAAAATTTAGATAACATGAATACTGAACGCACAAACGATAATTTCGACAATGAAGAATACAATAGGTTGTCTAAATATGAGAGAGCAAAAACAAAAGTGGCCAGTATAAAGCGTTTTTATAATCACGTACTAGTTTTTCTACTAATAAATATCATCTTGTACTTCTTAAGACATAAGTTCGTTTTCATTTTGGTAAGTAAAGACGCATTCGGTAATCCTGATTTTTTAGATTGGATAAATTGGAATATTTACGGTACCACAATTGTTTGGGGGTTCATTCTTGCGATTCATGCCCTTATTGTTTTTGGAAATATTTCATGGTACATGAAGAGATGGGAAGAGCGTCAAATTCAGAAACACATAAACTCATATAACGACTAAAGTATACAATTCTATTAAACCATAAATCCAGACCATGAAGACCATTATAATCGAAGATGAAAAACCGGCAGCACGTAGGTTGGGTAGAATGTTAGAAAGTTTAGACTTGACCGTTACGACCATGCTACATTCGGTAGAGGAGTCAATCAATTGGTTTCAAAATAATGAGCATCCCGATTTAATATTCTTGGATATTCAATTATCTGACGGACTCTCATTCGAAATTTTCGATGTAATCGAAGTACACAGTGCAATTATATTCACAACTGCTTTTGATGAGTACGCGCTTAAAGCTTTTAAACTGAACAGTATCGATTATATACTAAAACCGATAGACGATGAAGATTTAGAGCAAGCAGTAGCTAAATATAGAAAACTGTTTAAATCTGCAAGTGAGCCAAGTAAAATTGCTTTAGATTTTGAAGACATTAAAAAGCTATTGGTCAATCCGCTTGAGCGGGAATATAAGAAGCGATTTACCGCAAAGGTAGGTCAACATTTAAAAATTATAAACGCAGAAGATGTAGAATGCTTTTATAGCGAAAACAAAGGTACCTATGCAGCTACTAAAGACGGTCGTAATTATTTACTCGATACAACACTAGAGCAGCTAGAAGAGGAACTAAAACCACAGGTGTTTTTTAGGGTCAGCAGAAAGTTCTTTGTGAATATTGATCACATAAAAGATATTATTTCGTACACGAATTCGAGATTACAGATCAAGCTCAAGAACAATCCGGATAATGAAATAATAGTGAGTAGAGAGAAGGTAAAAGACTTTAAGCTTTGGTTAGAGTAGTAAAAATAATATATTGAAAATAATCTATTTACGATATAAATCTTCTTCCTCGTCAATTCTATTTTCATCAAATGCCGATGGTAATAACTTCGGAATCAACTTAATAAATATAGGTAGCAAAATTGCGCCACCTGGCAAAATAAATATAGCTAAAGAGGGGATGCTTTTAAAAATATCTAAAAGTTGATTTTGAACCTTCTTCTTTTCTTCATTGTTTAAATCTCTCATAGTAGATTTAGATAACAATGCAACCAATTCGGCACTTTGAGAAAGCTCTTTATGTAATCTTTTACTATTACGTAAAATCAGTTTCTTAACAATCTTACCCATACTATCGTAAAACTGTTTTGCCAAATTCTTTTCCTTTAAATAAGGTATAACATCCATATTCAATTTAAAGAACTCCGTAACATCTGTAATCGAAGTTGATATAATGGTTTTTTCAAAACCAAGATCTTTTCCTATTCCGAATATGAAATCAGACTCTGTATAATCTAAAGAATGGTCTTCCCATACTGTTAGGCATGCCATATCTAGTAAATATCGATTCTCCCAATTTTCTTTATTGTTCAATAGCCTCTCGCGGTAAGAACCATCAAAACTATTTTCAGAACAACTGATATAGGTTAACGAAGAAGCTAGCAATTGAGAAAGCTTATTGTCTTTTCTATCTATCTCTTTTGAGCTTAGCGCATGGTAGGCAATGTTAATAGCTAAATATTCAATTTCTTCAGCCTTTTCTTTTAAAGCGGTATGGTCATTTAAAAAGTGCTTAAAAAGTAATACATCTATAAATAGTAGTGAATTGGTAATAAGGCTGTTAAAAGTCTTACTTATAATATTGTCTTCGATATAAATTCTCGAAGTCATTAATTTTTCAAGCTTCGCAGATGTTTTGCTTCCCGTAAACCATTTATCAAAAAATCCAGATCGGCTTATATTCAGTATTCCGTAGAACTCAAAAACCCGTTCTATAAAGATGTTATAATCATCACCACCTTTTATACGGTAGGTGAAGTACAGTGCGTGTAGTAAATTAATTTTTGCTTTCTCGTCTTCAGATAGGCTATGCTCTAATTCAATAAATTCTGGAATACTAGAATTTAACCCATATACGAACCCGCTTTTTTTAAGCGTACCATATAAAGCTTCAAAATTGGGGAAAGCATCTTGGTGTTTTTGAACAACCGAACCATATTTCTCGATCCAACCAGAGGAAGACGGGTTCATATCTTAATTATTTAAAGGTGCGAAGTTAGCTAATTATTAGTTTACACTTATTTATAAATAGTTACTTCTATACTATTAAAAGTTTTTTATGTAGTTCTGAATTTGCGCTTCAAAATTTATTTTATTTTTTTTTAAGAAAAAATGAACCTTTCATTTTTAGTCTCGTAAGTAAGGGTGATTCTAATCTAAAAAAAAAGATAATGAAAAAATCAAAATTGTTTATGGGACTTGGGGCACTAGCCTTAGTAGGAGTTCTTTTAGTAGCGGCAGATCATATTGATGCGCCTGACACAATGGGAACCTCGGCAGATATTGCCGATTTTTATGCGTTTGAACCAACATTGGGTTCAGACAACACCGTTTTTGCGGTAGACCTTCAATCTAATGTATTACCAGATTTAGCATATGGTACATTTGATGAAAATGTATTATTAGAAATCAATATCGATACAGATGGCGATTTAGTTGAAGATTTAGTAATACAAGCCATACCAAGAGATGGTAAAATGTATTTCTTTGGTCCGGTTGCACCTAGTGAAACTGGTTTGAATGGGTCAATAATGGTAGATGCTCCATTAGGGTCGGTAGACATTTCTGCTGAAACGGCTATTGTAGAGACTACAGCAAACGGAGTTTCTTTATTTGCAGGTCCTAGACAAGATGCTTTTTTCTTTGACTTTTTTCAATTCAACGCGGTTATCGGTGGTGAAGCTCCTTTAGGTTTTAAACCAGCGGGTGATCCAAATACAACAGACGATGATGACACTACTGCGGTAGATACTTTTGATGGTGCTAATACCATGTCTATTGTTATTGAACTTCCAAACAGTCTTTTGGGTACTACAACAGGTCAAAATGCACTTGGTTTAGAAGTGTACAAAACATGGGTAACTACAAACGCAAAACAATAATAACCTCTTAAAAATATAATGATGAAATATAAAAATATAAAATATACGTTTTTGTCTCTTTTGGCAGTAGCAGCATTAGCTTCTTGTAGCGATGATGATGACAATACACCAGTAGTAATAACCCCAACATGTGATGATGGTGTTATGAACGGCGATGAAACAGGAGTTGATTGTGGCGGTACTTGTACACCATGTGAAGAGGCAATGGCGCCAGATTTTACAGGAACGTACGCTCAAGTTGATTTTATGGGTAGACCCGGTATAAATACCGTATTAAGTGCAGATGGTCCTCTCAAAAATGCTCATAACACGTCCATACCTTCAGAAATGGCAGCAACTTTTCAAGCTGGTTTTGAAGCAAGATTAGAAGCATATCATGATGTGTATGCAAATATTTTAGGTGCTGACCCAGCTGTGGTAAACTATGAAAACAATATTCTTGGTTTAGATGCACCTACCTTAACAGGTTATTTAGCTGCCGATGTTTTAGAGGTTGCACCGAACTTGCCAACAACATATTTTAACCCAGGCACAGATTTCGATAACGATGGTAGAATTTTGGTTCCAGATGGTGATGAAGTTGCTTTGACAGGCAGAACTCCGCAAGATGATGTTATTGATGTTTCATTGATATTATTGTTCGGTGGTATGGAAGGTGATCGTTTTAGCGGTCAAGATACTGATGGCGATGGTATGGCAGATTTACCAAGATTAACTTCAGATGGCGTTGGGCAAACCGCTACTGTTGGTACTACGTTCCCATACTTGGGAGCACCTGAATAAAAAGTTGCCTTCACCTTATCTATTTATAGTGGTAGATAAGACTGGCACAACCCTAAATTGTTTATGAAAGAGAAGGGAAAGGGGAGTTGAAAAACTCCCCTTATTTTAAACGATTCACAAAAAAACAACCTTATGAAACTAATACAGCTTTTAATAGTAATGATACTGGTATCATCATGTGGTACCAAAAATCAGGACGCAATTGCACATAAAAAAGATTACGACAAATTTTTGGTTTCCAACGAGATTAAAACCACATCAAAGTATTTTGACCTTTGGAATTCTAAAATCAGACCAGATAGCATGCAACTTACCAGTTTTGGTGTTGTAAGCGGTGAGTACAATAGGTACTTTCACCAAACTGGTAATATTGAATTTTTAAAGAAAGCAGAAAAGAGTTTAAAAAAGGCTGTTGATATTGCAAATATCGGGAAGCCTGGTTTTTATAGATCTCTTGCTAGAAATTATATATCTCAACATCGCTTTAAAGAAACTTTGCAATTAGCAGATTCAGCAGCGACTATTGGCGGAGATAAAAATGAAATACATAGCTTGTATTTCGATTTGCATATGGAGCTAGGTAATTACACTTTAGCAGAGCAGTATTTAGATAGCTTAAAAAATATGTCTGATTTCGGCTATATGATTCGCATTGCAAAATGGAACGATTATAAAGGAGATTTAGATACGACCATAAATTTTATGGAAAAGGCAAGAACAAAAGCCGAATTATCTAAAAACAAAGATTTAATGCTGTGGAGTTATACCAATTTAGGAGATTATTACGGTCATGCCGGTAGAATTCAAGATTCTTACAACCACTATATAAAGGCATTAGAAATCGATCCTAATAATGCATATGCTAAAAAAGGAATCGCATGGATCGTTTTTTCTAACGATAAGAACGGGGTCGAAGCAATTCGAATTTTAGACTCGGTGACCAAAACCTACAACGCTCCAGATTATTTCTTGTTAAAGGCTGAAATTGCTGACTACATGGGCGATGACATGGTAAGAACTAAAAATTTAGACGAGTATTTTACCCGTGTAAAGAATGGAGCTTATGGTGATATGTACAATGCATATAATCTTGGGTTGTATATAGGGGAGACCAAACAATATGATAGTGCGTTATTATTGGCACAGCGCGAAGTAGCTAATAGACCAACGCCAAAATCGTACAGTTGGTTAGGGTATAGTCTACTAAAAAATGGTGATAAAGAAAAAGCAATGAATATTATGGACACCTATGTGTATGGTAAAACTTTCGAGCCTGCTTTACTTTTTCAAGCTGCCGAGGTATATAAGGCAAATGGTAAAAATGACAGAGTTAAAGAATTAAAAGAAGAATTAATAGGGGCTATTTATGAATTAGGCCCTAGTATGGAAAAGCAAGTCCATGATCTGTGATTGATTGCCCAATTATTTTCATTTCTGGTTTGTTTTAGGTTGGATTGTTTTTTTCAACGCCACGATGTAAAGTCGTGGCGTTGTTATTATTACGCATTTCATCGAAAATTTGGTTTTTTTTAACAGGCGTATAGATGAAATGTATATATTTATCGACCAAATACATTTAAAATGCCCCAGCATCTTAAATAATGAACTAAAAGTAACCACGTAAACCAAACAGTATTATGGAATATCTACTCTTTACATTATGGATAAGCTTAATGATTTTAATGGTTGGCAAAATGATATTTGCTTATAAGTCTTTACAGAAAACATTAGACCGTACCAAAAGCTCTATCTAAATCAGTTTTCTAAGTAACACAGGCAGTAATAACAAGTCTAATATTAAGGCTGTTACCAATGTTACACTTATAATCAATCCTATAGTTACGCTAGGTTGATGAATAGAAAATAACATCACCATAAATCCGAAGAAAAGAATAATGGTCGTAATGACCAATGCTCTACCTGTTTGCGCAAAAGTCTTTTCGAGAGCAGCCTCTTTATCCAATCCTTGGCTAATCCCTAATTTATATTTCCCTAAAAAGTGAATGGTGTCATCAACGGCAATACCGAACACGATGGCAAAAACTACTGAGAGTGAAGCTTCAAGTGGTATCCCTAAAAAACCTAGCATGCCACCGGCAAATAATATAGGTAATACGTTTGGTACCAACGAAATCAGAAATATTTTAATATCCCGAAACACAAAAGCCATAATTACTCCGATCAGAAGTAATCCGTAAAGCAATCCTTCTAATAAACTGCTTCTAATATATTCAGAGTTTTTATCGAGCAAAATGCTCTTGCCCGTCACTTTAATAGAAACAAGAGAAGTGTCTAATTGCGTTTTTGCAAACTTATCTATATCGCTATAAACCACTTTAAGCTTATCGGTACCAATATCTTGCAGTCTGCCATTAATACGGGCAATACTTTCATCTTCATTTATAAACTTAGACAGTTGTTTACGACCTAGTTTTCGGGCATCTTTTTGATACTTTAAAAACGTTTCTTCATCGCCAGGTAAGGTGAAATATGCAGCGCTATTCAAATTGTTCGCTTTATTGAAAATCTTATAGGGCAGGTTGGCAGATTGCACATTGCCAATACTTTTAAATGTTTTTAGATAGGAAAGTAATTTTTCAATTTCTTGTGCAACTTTAAAATCGGTCACCTTATTACCCTCAGTACTCATCACGGCAATTTCTAAAGGCCTAAATCCCGAAAAATTACCCTGAAAATAATCGAAATCTTGTGCTATTTTACTTTCAGCAGGTAGCGTATTTTTTAATTCTTGATTGGTCTGTACCATGTAGATACCCAAAACACAAAGTGCTGTAAAAATAACTGTTCCCATGATTATGGACTTAGGATAGTTTTTAGTGAACGTGTTTATTTTTAAGAGGTATTTTACCCAATTCTCAGAAATACTTCTGCGACCGATCAATGATTTTTCTGGCAGACTTATCAATAGAGAACCTGTCAAGAAAATAACCGTTATGTAAGCAACAAGCACGCCTATAGCAGCATTTATACCGAATTCTTGAATACTAACCAACCGAGACGAAAGTAAGGTAACAAAACCAACAGCTGTGGTAATCGAGGTAAGTAGAGTCGTCATACCAACTTCTCTAAGCGATGAATTAATCGCTTTATACCGTGGTATACCTGTTTGCAGTTTTCTTATATAACTATCGGTTAGGTGTATAACATCAGAAGTACCGACTATGAGCATAAGCACGGGGTAAAAAGCCGCCATGGCGTTGAGTTCTTTGCCTAACCAACCCAATAGCCCCATAAATAGTAAAAGTGACATGGCTATAGAGAAAACCGATATGAAAACAACCGGCAAACTTCGGTAAACCAATACCAGAATTATAAACACAAGAATAGAAGCTGCAATAGTGGTTGTAAGTACTTCGCTCCTTTGCATTTCAACAATTGCTTCGTAGAAAAAAGCCCTGCCTAAAATATGAAAATCGGGTAAGTTATGTTCTTTTAAAGAAGCTCTAATATTATTCAAAAGAAGCTCAGATTGTTTATAATCTAAATTGTCTTCGGTCTGTAAAGCCAAAACTAAAGACTTTCTTTTTTCATCTACTAATACATTAATAAAAAGGGAATCTTCTTGAATTTTTGCCCAATCTTTTTGGTACTGCGAAGGGTCTTCGGTATGAATAATTGGTAAAGTGGTATAACCAAAAGTAGTTTTAAGCGGGTATGATAAAGAGGTTAGTGAACTACTTTCTAACACATATTCGAAAGCTTTACTCTCTTCTGAAAAAGCTGAAAATCTTTTTAAAAAATCTTGTTGAAAAACATTGGGATCATTCTTTACGGCAATCAGCAAAAAGTTGTCATCGGTACCGAACTCTTCTACATAACTATCATAAAAGGCTAAATCAGGGTCCTCTTCTGGAAAAAACTGACTAAAATCAAATGAAAACTGAAGTTCATCCAATTTAGAGGCAGCCAATACGCCTAATAGGATAAAAAATATAATGAATAACTTTTTAAGGAAACCAAGGTCAGCCTTCATAGAAAAATAGAATAATTATAACGGATGCGAATTTACCATTCTTCATGGTAATCTTGGTATAAAGAGGTAATTAAGAGGGAAGGAATGTATTAAAAAAATTCTTTCGATCTTAAACATAGCATTTCAACTACAGTTGTATAAAATTATCTAGATATAAGGTCCAGTCGTAATTGGTATATTCAATATCCACACCTTTCGTAGAAGGTATAATATCATTTTTCATTAGAATCTTTTTGATTCCGCTTTTGCCACCAAAATCACCTCTAAACCAACTGAATAGCGAAGTAACTTTAACCACATTGGTTTCGCTATTGAATTCACTTGTTTTCTCTAAAAGTCTTTTGGTGCCAATATTTAATTGCTTTCGTAAACGTTCCCATTCGTAAATAGCTACTGGCGGACAATCTTTCGCACCACAATTCAAGGCAAAATGTACATTAAAAATAGGCTTGTCTACACGCAGTTTACGTTCGAATTTACCGGGGAACCACTTTCGAATATATCCCAAACCATATTCCCATTGCGATTTTCTTATAATACCGTGTTCTATTTTAGCAAAGGAAACCATTTTACCCGCGATTTTGATCTGCTCTAACTTGAAAAAACTACCACGATCATCATATAGTTCGGGGTTCTTTTCAAGAATTTCCTGAATATAGGCATTGTAAATATTTAGCCAAAAAGCTAGTCGTTTATCATTAGTATTAAGAGCATTGGCTAGTTCAGAAATCGTAGTATTCGCTAATATGTCTTGCAGATCTTGCGTATCTTTCTTATCGATAATACGTTTTAAGAAGGTCTCAGATAATTCATTAAAATCTGTGTCTGACTTGGTTTTGACTTGTGCTTGCACGTCGGTTTTTGCCATAAATAGTATGGCAACAATGGTTATAAAAAAAGAGATTTTTAATTTCATAATACTGGTTTATATTACCCTATTTACGTAAGTATAGTCAAAAGGTTCTTGAAAACTTTGTCGAAAGTTTCTTTAATTGATTACGTTAACTTTTTCCTTAATTTTATGAGAGTTATAAAACTATTTAATACAATTTGCGTAAGTAATGCGTAAACCTTAATTTTTAGGGTGCGGTTTTACTTTTATTAACCAGCGCCCCGGCTATTTCTATGATCAGTATTATAATACCAGCACATAACGAATTTAATAATTTACAACGGCTATTTAAGATTGCTTGTTTTTTAGAGCATGAAGAACTTACCGAAATAATTGTAGCCGTTTCTCCTAGTAATACAGATACTATTGACAATTTAGAATGTAGTAGTAAAGTAAAAATTGTGCGCTGTAAAAATAAGGGTAGGGCGGCCCAAATGAACGAAGCTTCAGTTATTTCTCAGGGTACTGTTGTAGTATTTTTACATGCGGATGTGGTACCGCCAAAGGGATTCATAGATGATATTTTAAGCAGTTTAGCGAATGGGTATGATGCCGGATTCTTTTCATACAAATTTGATAAAGATGTCTGGTATTTACGTGTAAATGCTTCGTTTACTGCTAAAGACGGGTTGTTTACCGGTGGCGGTGATCAATGCCTATTTATTAAAAAAGATGCTTTTAATCATCTCGGAAGATTTAATGAGGAGCAAGTATTGATGGAAGATTTTGAGTTTTTCCGTCGAATGAAAAAAGAAAATGTACCCTATACCATCGTTAAAAATGATTTGGTAGTATCTGCACGTAAGTATGAATCAAATTCTTATCTACGCGTAAACCTTTCGAATTTTCTTTTAGTAGTACTTTTTAAATTCGGATACCCAGGTAACAAACTAAAATCACTTCATAATAAGCTGATACGCACTCCATATAATGGTTGAAACAATAAACGGAATTCAGCAAATCGGCATAGGCGTTCTCGATGTTAAAAAGGTATTTAATTGGTATAGAACACATTTGGGCTTCGATATACTGTTATTCGAAGATGAGGCGGTAGCAGCTTTAATGACCAGATATACCAATGGCAAAGCAGAAAGAAGAGAAGCCTACTTATCATTAAATATGACAGGTGGCGGCGGATTGGAAATTTGGCAGTTCAAAGACCGAAGGCCCATTGCAGCTGTAAATAAAATTCAATTCGGAGATTTAGGTATTTATGCCATGAAGATTAGATGTAAAAATCTGATCGAAATGCATTCGTATTTGAAAGATTTAAATGTGTCTCATCTTTCAGGAATAAATCATTCTTATAGCTCTAATTTTTACTTTACTGATCCTTTTGGTAACAGGGTGCAAATGGTTGAAGATCATTATGTTTTTTGTAAACAAACTACTAAAAATGGCGGAGTTTTAGGTGCTGTAATTGGCGTAAGTGATATGGAAACCTCAATGCAATTTTATAGTACCATGTTAGGGTATTCTGTAGTAGAATATGATACCCTTGAGACTTTACAAGAAAACTCAAAAGGTACATTTCGTAGGGTAGTAATTTCGCAAGAACGAAAGTTCGTTGGCGGCTTCGGAGATCTTCTCGGTCCTACACAGCTTGAGCTTATTCAGGTTTTAGATAGAACACCCGTTAAAATATTCGAAAATCGATTGTGGGGCGACTTGGGTTATATACACCTGTGTTTTGATGTTTCGGGAATGAGCTCTATTAGAGAAAAAGCAAAACTAAATGGTCATGCTTTTACGGTTGACAGCGCCAATAGTTTTGATATGGGCAATGCCGCCGGTCATTTCAGTTATATGGAAGATCCCGATGGTACATTAATAGAATTGGTAGAAACCCACAAAGTTCCCATTCTAAAATCATTAGGATTGTTCCTAAATCTCAAAAAGAGGAATCCGCATAAAACCTTACCAAAATGGTTGATAAAAAGTCTAAGTTTTCAACGTGTAAAAAAATACAGGTAAATTTAACCAGTTGTAGTTTTTAGCTTTTACTGGTATTTCTAATCAATCCTACTCCTGAGAAGAAAAATATAGCACCAAGTACACCAAATACGATAAGTTGTTTGGTAGTACCCGTACTATTTCCAAATAAAATAGCAGTATAAACTAGTCCGCCAATACCTAATAAGGTTAAAACGGTTCCGAAAATTTTCTTTAAATCCATGGTGGCAAAATAATAAAAAAAATGGGCAGTTTTTAAAAACTGCCCTTTATACTTTGAAAATTAATTTTTTAAGAAGCCGCTACAACACCAAGTGTATATAATTGCTCTAAGTTTGGCGACTCACTACCACCTGCAGGTTCTAATGTAATACCGAATGCTTCAGATTCATTAGGGTTGTTCAGTGCGAATATTTTATTCTCATCCGTAGCGAAATCTTCAAGCAGACCCATACTGGTAGGGGTAAGCGGAGAAAGTTTTAAAGACCATACTTGGTAAACAAAACCATCTGGTGGTTCAGGTAAGCCTTTGGCATCTATAAAAACTTTCTGATTTTCTTTATTCCAATACGCTTTAGCATATGATGTTGGTGATACGGTTTGCCCACCTAAAGAAGTTACACTAATATTCTTATCACGTAATGTATTCAATAAATCTTGTGTCTGTTCTAAAGAAGAGTCGGTATCAGCAATTTGCTGCTCCAAATCAACATTTTGTTTTTCAACAACCTGAATATTAGATTTTAAATCTTCATTCTGTTGATACATCCAAAAAAGACCAACAGCAAGTAAAAGCGATGCCGCCCAACCAACGTAAGATAGAAGCGGTGTGCTACGTTTTTCATTAAGTGATACCACTTTGACCTCACCATTTATTCTATCCATTAAAGATTTGAACGAGTAGGTAAACCCTGGCGATGCTTTTTTGGATAATGCTAATATTGAAGCCTCAATGGCAACTATTTCTTTCTGTATTTCTGGGTACTCTTTAGCATAGTTGGCAATTTCCAGATTTTCTTTATCTGAAAGTATACCAGCTATATAAAGCTCCAAAATGCCTGATGCTATGTACTTTTCTACATCCATACTACTTACCCTCCATATTCTCCCTTAATTGGGAAATGCAACTTCTATTTCTTGTCTTTACAGTACCTATCGGAATATCCAATTCTTCGGCAGCGTCTTTTTGAGTATACCCTCTAAAATATAACAGTTCAATGATCTGAACACATTTTTCCTTTAAATTATCGACAAGTTTTCTCAAACCCTGCGTATCAACTGTAGAACTTTGTTCATCTTCTTTGTTCTGCAAAATACCTACGAAGTAATCTGCCGAAAGGTTCTTTTTATCATTTTTATACGACCTACTGCGTATTTCGTCGATAGCTGCATTTCTGGCAATGTTCAATATCCAAGTAAAAAATCTTCCTTTAGAAGAATTATAACTCTCACAGTTGTTCCATATTTTAATGAAAACATCTTGACAGATTTCTTGAGATAGTGCGTCGTTTTTAACGATAGTGTTTATAACACCACAAATGTTTTCGCTATACATGCCATATAGCTTTTCGAAAGCAGAAGGGTCTTTCTTTCTAAATTGATCAACCAACAGGTCTAATTGCATATGTAATTTTTTAAATCGGATAAAAATAAAAAAAGCTGTTCCAAGAACAGCTTTTATCCAAATTATAATTAACTCTATTCAATAATACCAGCACAACTTACACGTGCACCAGCAGCACCACTTGGTTGAGATGTATAGTCGTCAACACCTTGGTGTACGATAACCCCTTTACCTAAAATGTTTTTGTTTTCATCATCACATCCAATACACCATTCTTCTGTAGAGAATTCAACCTTTGCATTACCATCGGCATCTGCGGTAAAGTTTCCAATATCTCCTTTATGATATCCCTCAGATGCACCCCATTTACCATGTGGCTCGTTTGTCGGGTTCCAGTGACCTCCTGCAGAAGAACCATCAGCTGCAGTACAATCTGCAGTTTGGTGAATGTGAATCGCATGCTCACCTTCTGTAAGTCCAGATAATATTGCTATCATACTAACTTCACCGTCATCTTCAGTAAAGGTTACTTCACCTTTAACATTGCTGTCGCTTTTGGGCTCTAACATAAATTTCACGACAGTTTCCTCTTCGTTCATTTCATTTTCAGCTTCATCCATTAAATCTTGTACTTCTTCTTTAGCATCAGAAGCTTCCTTTTTTACTTCTTTACAACTAAAAGCAACAAGTAGTGCTAATAGTGCTAATTCCATTTTAAATATTTTCATCTTGTTCTTTTTAGGTTATGAAGTGTTAAGTTAGAATTAAAATTACGGACTTTCAAATATTGACGTGAAATGAGTAATATTTTAATGTTTTGGGATAAAAAAATGAGGAACTTTAAAGTTCTTCATGTATAGTAACAAATGAAATATATTTTATTTTTTAGCCAATAACACTTCAGCTTTAACGGCTATTTCGCTCCATGTTTTACTAACTCCATCTTTACCGGTATGCAAAACCTCACAAGCTTTATTGATAGAAGCAATGGCATCCATAGCATTCCAATTTGCAAGATCCATAGTTCCTAAGAAAGTAATTTTATCATTACCGTTCATTTCGTATGCAAGCGGAATGTTTTGTGTTTCTCCGTTCAAAGTAACATCTATAGAGCTTTTGTCTCCATCAACCTTAAAAACACCAGAGATTAATTCCGTATCCTTCAAAACACCAAAGAAAAATTCTAAAAGTTTAGGATCTCTAGTTCCAGTAGGGTCATTAGTAAATAAGCTACTTACAGGAATACTGAACTCAGTACCGTTCAAAGCTTTCATTGCGGTTGTGCCACTATTAGTTTTGGTAAAGTTTATTTTCTGGAATTTTCCACCAACAGGAACTTTGTCTGTTGTCTTGTAGGCAGTAAAGCTCACTTTCGTTGAATCTTGAACTAAGCTAAACATTTCAGTTGCTTTGCTTGTTGCTTCAACGTTTTTAGATTCCTCACCTTTTTTAGCGTCTTTACAACATGCAAAAAAGATGAAGAGTGCACCGACGAATGTAATTGCTAATTTTCTCATGATAAAGAAATTTATTTACCATATAAATTTACTCCTTCTTTTTAAAAAGGCCTCTTAAATCGGTGTTATAAAATACCCCAACTTGAAAGCGATCATAATCAGTCTCGCTAAAATGATTTTTTAGATACCCAACTTGCATGCTCAAACTTTCGGTGACATTAACGCCAAGTGCTGCATACGCTCGGTTTTGACCAAAGGCATTATTCTGTAAGTTGATAAAAATTTCATCATAGAAATTCAAGAAAAAGATATCGGTTAGGGGCAGGGTCATTTGAATTCTATACCTCGCTCTATGTAATGTATTACTGATACCGGTAGCATTGTTCTGAACAAAACGTTGCTCTAAACGATAACGATGCTCAAAATTAAACTCCCAAACTTTATTTTTAAGAATAAATTGCTCAAATATGCGATGTTCAGAAATGGAGTTATTATCAAAGAGAACATCACCACCAAGAATATCAAATTCCCTAAATGTTGGGTCGGTTTCTATAAAACCATAGCCTAAAGTTGCAATCGCATCAGGGTTTATGTGATAGTTGACACCTGTACGCAGCAACAACTGGTTAAAGTTAGAAGCCATTTCATAATATCTAAATTGTGCTTCGGTATGTATACTCCATTTATCGGCAATTTTATTGGTACCAAAATACATGAACCAACTACCAAAGTCATCTTCGCCTGTTATTTCAGTTTGCGCATTGGTATGCGTAATAGTTGCTATAAAAACTAGTAACGTAATAACTTTCTTCATTCTTTATTTTAATGTGAAACTAAAATTTATGATCGCGGCTTTATTTATCGCCATCTTCAATTGGGGTTCCTGTATCCTTCTTTAAGTACAAATCTAAAAAATCTAAAACCCTACTATAGGCTTCGATCTGATTTTCTTTCTTAACAAATCCGTGACCTTCATCTTCAAAGAGTACATATTCTACTGGTACTCCGTTCTTTTTAACTCCCGCTACAATCTCATCAGATTCTACTTGCAATACACGTGGATCTTGAGAACCCTGTAAAACAATTAAAGGTTTGGTCACTTTATCGGTATGAAATAATGGGGAAATCTCTTTTAGACGTACCGAATCTGCACTATAGGGATCACCTAACTCTAAGTAAAGCGCATCTTTAAAAGACTCCCACCATGGTGGTATACTTTTTAAAGTTCGCAGCCAATTGGTAACACCAAATAAATTCACCCCAACGGCAAATTCTTCGGGAGTATAGGTAAGTGCCGCCATTGTCATATAACCGCCATAAGAGCCTCCCATAATTCCGATTTTATCGGCATCGATTTCCGGTTGAGCCGCAAGCCAGTTTTTACCTTCTACACAATCTTTCAAATCTTTGTCGCCGTGGTTTAAATCGTCCATTTGATAAAACGTTTTTCCGTAACCACTACTACCACGGTTATTTACCGCTAATACCGCATAACCGTGATTGGTAAGGTATTGCGTAAGCGAGCTGAAATTTTGACGACTTTGTCCGCCTGGTCCGCCATGAACCAATACCAAGGCAGGTACTTTTGCATCGGCACTTGCTTGATGGGGCTTGTAATAAATAGCAGGAATTTCTACTCCGTCAAAAGACTTATAACGAACTACTTCAGCAGCAACAAGATCGTCAGCTTTAATTTCAGGATTCAAAACATCTGTTAATTGCAGCTGTTCTTTCGTTTCTAAGTTATAGACATATAAATTACTCGGAGTATGTGAACCACCTGCGTAAAAACGCATCCATTTTTCGTCTTTTGAGAAATCTACATTAGTAATTTCCATAGATTCGAATGATGGTAAATCAATATTTTCCATAGTAGCTACATCCATTACTTCGATGGTGTTTTTTGCATCTTCATTAATGTAGGTAACCAAATAGGTACCGTTTTCGGTAAAGTAGCTACCCAAAATATCCCAATCACGAGTAATCACTTTTTCGGTCGCGCCAGATGCAATGTTATATTTCATGAGGTACGAAAACTCATTACCTTCATCGGTGGTATAATATAGTTCATCACCAGAAGGAGAAAAATCTTGACTACTATTGGCACTTTGCGTTTTATTGACTTTAATTTTCTTTTTCGTTGAAAGATCAAAAAGATACAAGTCTGAATCATTGGTATTCAAAGACTTCGCCAGCGTAAGGTATTTTTGATTTTTACTAAGATTGCCTATATTATACCCATCTTCATTCTTATAAATAAGTTTGGGCGAATAATTGAGAAAATCCATTTGATACAGATCCATGTATTTAGCATCTCGCTTGTTCGATGTGAAAAAGAAACTTTGGTCATCTTCTGCCCAACTATGAAAACTAGCCCTAGCACCTTTATCGGGCGTAAGGTCTGTATGACTTCCATTTAAATTACGAATGTAGATATGGTAAATTTCATCCCCATTACCATCCATACTAAAAAGCATTCGTTCATCTCTTGGAAAATATGAAATCGCAAAAATAGAAGCGCTATCAGATTGGGTAATGGGTGTTAATTCACCACCCTTCGCAGGCACGGTATACATATTATAGATACCAGATCTGTTACTTGAAACCAATAACTTAGAATTATCACGATAAAAACTACCACCAGAAATAGCTTCATTGTCCATCATTTGTTTAATGGTATACTGATCCGGTATTTTGGTGATTTCTACTACTTTTTGAACCTCCTTTTGGTCTTCTTTTTTTTCTGTACAACTCCAAATAAGAGCTATGGCAAAACAAGCGAACAGTTTTTTCATAATTAGTGTTTTAAGTGAGTATGCCTAATATCATGAGAATTATTTCAAACTAAAGGTTTCTACTTCTTTAAATGGAGAAAGCGCTAAACTTTCCATCGTAGCTTTATATGTTTTCCAGTCTGTAGAGAAAAATGAATTCGTTTTCTCTAAGGCAGCTTCTAGGTCCTTTTTTGCAAATTGCATTAATTGAGTTTCTGTAGCTGTCATGCCAGCTTTACGTGATCCCACGTAGCCACGAGCAAGTTGTAAACGTTGCATTACCGTCATCTCTTTGCTACGGGTAATACCTTGTCGCTTATCAACTTTGCCTAAATATATGGCGGTAACAGAATCTATTTGTTTGATGATATCTTTAGAAGCATCAATTTGCTCTTTGTATTTTTTATCATCTTCCTTTTTTAAATCTTTTTGAAACAGTTCGGCAGTCGCTTTACTTTGTGCCAATTGCTGAACGGCGTCTGCAGCCTTTTGCATGTACGATTCTATCACTTTTCCGTTCGTATACACCTCATTTATACCTGCCATAGAAACCTCTAAACGAGGATCAGATTTTACGGTAATTTTTGTTTCTTCTTCCAAATCACCAAACAACATTTTAATAGTATAGGTGCCAGGTTTTACATCTAATCCGCCAGATTCTTTCTTTTTGGTAACTACTTTTCTAGAAGGTCTATCAGCCCCTTTTTCATCCATATTCCAGTAAATTCTGTGGAATCCTGCTTTTTCGGGAGTTTTGTATTTTAAGGTACGAATTAATCTATCTCCATCATAAAAATCGAACTGAACCGAATCTTTCTTTTGTACTCCTGTTAATTCTACTTTATCTAATTTTTCTTCGGATTTTTCTTCGGATTTCTCATCAGCATCTTCCTCTTTATCATCGGCTGAAGCTGCTGGTTTTTTAGCAGTCTTCTTACCTTCTTTTAAATAGTAAGTAATCATAGCGCCAGACTTTTTGTTTTCACCTTGGTAAAGCCCATCACCACCAAATCTACTACCTGTAGGTTGTTGGTAGGCTGCTTGATATGCCGTCGGAGGCGTAAATAATTCAATGTCTTTATTTAGGATGGTCGCATCAGAAGCCAATGCACGTAGCGGACGAATGTCATCTAATACCCATGCAGCTCTACCGAAAGTACCGATTACCAAATCGTGTTCTCTTGGGTGAATCGCTAAATCTTTCGTAGAAACAGTCGGGAAACCTTCCGTCCATTTTTGCCATTTTTCACCGGCATTGAAAGAAACATATAATCCGTCATCGGTACCTAAGAATACTAAATTAGGATTCTCAGGATCTTCAATAATCGATAGTGCATAACTTTCTACATCTGTAGCATCAACGATTCTTGTCCAAGATTTACCATAATCTTTAGTACGATATGCATACGGAGTGTAATTAAATCTTCTGTAATCATTCGCAATTAATAATGCTTCCCCTTTATTTCGGGTAGATGCCTTTATTTGCGGAATCCAGCTTCCTTTTGGTAAGCCTTTAATATTAGCGGTTACTTCTGTCCAACTACCACCACCGTTTTGAGTGTAATGTACACGCCCATCATCAGAACCAGACCAAAGCATATCTTTTTCAACTGCGGATGGTTCAATAACTAATATAGTAGTATGATTTTCAGCTCCGGTTGCATCCATAGACAATCCGCCACTTTCGCTTTGCTTTTGTTTTTCAGGATCATTAGTGGTTAAATCAGGAGAAATAACCTTCCAAGTCAATCCCTTATCGGTACTTTTATGTACGAACTGACTACCGAAATAAATAGTACTGTTATCGAAAGGATCTTGGCTAATAGCCGAGTTCCAGTTAAAACGAAGCTCTGTTGTAGCATCTGGCGGAGTAGGGCGAACGATATAGTTATCACCAGTTTCATGGTCAAAACGTTGAACATATCCTTGTTGGCTCATCGTATACCCATAACGAGAATCTACAGGATCGGGTACCACATCAAAACCGTCACCGAAACTAATTTCTTGCCAATAGCTATTACGAATCCCCTGATCTTTCCAAACATAAGCGGGACCTCTCCAACTACCATTATCTTGCATACCACCATATACATTATAAGGATAGTCGTTATCTGTTGCGATATGGTAAAATTGCGCCACAGGTAGGTTGCCCACAAAACGCCAAGTCTTTCCACCATCCTTAGAAATATTCAACCCGCCATCATTACCATCCATCATAAACTGTCCGTTATCTGGGTGAATCCAAAATGCATGGTGATCAGGGTGCACGCCGTTATCTACACCATAAGCAGGCATAAGCTCAACGAAATTCTTGCCGCCATCTTGCGAAACATTTACATAGGTAAATACAGAGAAAACTCTATTTTCATTTTGTGGATCTACGTAGATTTCAGAATAGTAAAAAGGTCTATTACCGATATCGCCCTTATCATTAATTTTTTTCCACTTGAATCCGCCATCCTCAGATTTGTACAGCGCATTCTTTTTAGCTTCCACTAAAGCATAAATAACATCTGGTTTACCTGGAGCAATAGCCACACCAATTCTACCTAAATCACCAGCAGGCAAACCATCTTCCTCACTTAATTTCTTCCAATTCTTACCACCATCGTGGGTAATGTATAATCCACTACCAGATCCGCCAGAATTAAAGAACCAAGGGTCGCGTTTGTGTTCCCACATCGCAGCGATGAGCTTGTTCGGGTTAGTTGGATCCATAATCAAATCAGCAACTCCCGTTTTATTATTTACAAAAAGAACCTTCTCCCAAGTCTCGCCACCATCGGTAGTTTTGAATACTCCGCGTTCTGGGTGCTCGCCCCAAGGAGAACCGATTGCACCGACATATACGGTATTCGGGTTCATTGGGTCAATCTTAATTCTATGAATATGTCTCGTTTTTTCAAGACCCATAGATTTCCACGTCTTACCGCCATCGAGAGATTTGAACACACCGTAGCCACCATTTAAACTGTTTCTAGGATTACCTTCACCCGTACCTGCCCAAATTACAGACGGGTTACTTTGCTGAATAGCAACGGCACCAATAGAAGCAGTAACTTCTTTATCGAAAATAGGATCCCATTTTATGCCTCCGGAAGTAGATTTCCATAATCCACCAGAAGCGGTACCGACATACATAATATCAGGATTTTCTGTAACCACATCAATAGCGGTTACACGCCCGCTCATACCACCAGGACCGATGTTACGGGGTTTCATGTCCTGTACCAGGTCCATTTTAAATTCTTGGGCTGAAACGAAAAAAGATGCAAAAAGCACCAACAAAGAGAGTAATCTTCTAGTCATTTGAGTGGTTTGTTAGTTATGAGCTTAAAAATAGCGGAAAAGAAAGGGAAGTATTCTTAAAAGGATGTTAACAGTTTTTTTATTTGGTTGATGGTTGTTCGTTGTTCGTTGTTGGTTGTCCGTTGTTGGATTTTATTCAGGTCACTGAGCGTAGCCGAAGTGATAATGTGGATTGTTGTGAGTGTTCAGTTTACATTAGGCAATATTAGTTTTCAGTTGGCAGTATTCGTCTTTGCGAGGAGCTTTTCGCGACGTGGCAATCTGCTGAATAAGAGTAATGAAGTTTGTTATTAGTACCTATGTCAGCCTGAGCGCAGTCGAAGACCGATGCGAGTTAGAGAACTTTTTCGTGTTCCAGTCCCTTCGACTGCGCTCAGGATGACACTTCGTTTATAAGAATTTCAGTTTGATTGGCTTTTTAGTTGTAGCATAGCAGAAACTAAAAATTTGTATCGAGAACCATTCATACACGTAAGGGTTCTCGATACAAATTTCTCGTTCCTCGAAATTCACTCGAACTGACAAATGATAATCAGGTCACTGAGCGTAGCCGAAGTGAACGCGTTCCAATCCCTTCGACTGCGCTCAGGATGACAACACGTAATTAGGTCACTGAGCGAAGCCGAGGTGACCGGACAACGGACAACCATCAACGAACCTCAAAAATCCCAAACAACTCATTCCCTTTACGTGGTGCGATGGAGTTATAACAGGGATCGAAAGTGATCGTTTTAAAATAGGGTGATAAGTATTTGGTGTACAAATCTTTGTTTCCACCGAATGGGCGCTTCTCCATGTTGCCGGTTAAGGGGATGTCGAACCAGAGTCCCGCTAATTTTCCAGTTGGTTTTAGTAGTTCAGACATGTGTTTGGCGTATGCATTTCTATTATCGTTTGTTGGTATAAAAGAACAGAAAAAAGTCTGTTCTAGTATGAGGTCGTACTGCCCCGTGAACTCAAAAAAATCTGCTAAATGCATGTTTTCATCCGGGAAATCGGGATTCCTTTTTTTGAATTCTTTTAGCGGAATTTCAGAGATATCTAGAATATGAACATTTGAAAATCCTGCTTTCCATAGGTATTCCGCTTCATAGGCATTTCCAGCTCCCGGTATTAGAATTTGAGTGTTCTTATCGGTTAATTGATCAACATATTCTTTAATGGGCGTAGAGGGGTAGCCGATATCCCAACCTGTCTGTTGTTCTTGGTAACGCTGCGTCCAGTAATCTTGTTCTTCTTTCAATATGGTATCTTAATGATTATCTGCGATAGTAAATTTATACAGATTTGGTGAGTTTTTGCAATGTATATAGATTTCAATACCATTGATCATAGATTGATTGTAGTAAACAAACCAATTTCCTATCTTTCGAACGGACTAACTACCAACAAAGTAAACATATGAAATACTCTTTTTTAACTGCAATTGCGGTATGCTTAACTTATGTCTGCACGGCACAAACCAATCCGCAATGGGCACGTTACCCATCTATTTCTCCAGATGGTACTACTATAGCATTTACTTACAAAGGCAACCTATTTTCTGTCTCTGCAGATGGTGGTGTAGCAAAACAGTTAACCTATCATTCTGCACATGATTATGCACCGGTTTGGAGTAAAAACGGAAAAAAGATAGCTTTTGCATCAAACAGATATGGCAATTTTGATGTTTATGTAATGGACGCTCAAGGAGGTGAGGCAAAGCGATTAACCTATCATAGTAATGACGAAAAACCAATTAGTTTTTCTGCCGATGATTCAGATGTACTATTTGGTGCAAATCGATTAGATATTGCACAGCATCGCCAATACCCAACAGATGACCAACCAGAACTATATAGCGTACCTGTAATTGGTGGGCGTGTAGGTCAAGTTTTGACAGTGCCTGCAGAAGACGTACAAGTAAATACAGACGGTACAAAAATGGTGTATCATGATAAGAAGGGATACGAAGACGAGTTTAGAAAGCATCACACATCTTCCGTAACTAGAGATATTTGGTCGTATGAGCCATCCACAGATAAGCATACAAAATTAACCAGCTTTAAGGGAGAAGATCGCAATCCCGTATTTTCAAAAGATGGTACTGTTATTTATTATTTAAGTGAGCAAGAGGGTACTTTTAATGTCTTTTCAATAGCTGAAGAAAGTGGTGCTCAACCTAAGAAGCTGACTGATTTTAAAACGCATCCGGTACGTTCATTAAGTATTGGTAATAACATATTGGCATTTGGTTATGATGGTGAAATTTATACCCTATCAGAAGGGGAAACAGCGAAGAAAGTTGAAATCATTGTAAGAACACAAGAAGACAGTAACCCTATAGAATATGTGTCCGTTAACGGTGGCGTTCAAGAAATGGATATTGCACCAAACGGTAAAGAAATCGCATTTATAAGTAGAGGCGAAGTCTTTGTAACATCGGTAGATGGTTCGTTGACAAAACGTATCACCAATACCCCAGAACAAGAACGCTTTGTAAAGTTTATGCCCGATGGTAAATCGGTCGCGTACTCAAGCGAGCGCAATGGTAAATGGAGCATTTTTAAATCGTCTAAAGTGCGAAAAGAAGAACCTTATTTCTTTGCGGCAACAGTATTCAAAGAAGATACTTTAGTGACCTCGAAAGAAGATATTTATTTACCAGAATTCTCGCCAGATAGTACGTATGTCGCCTATGTAGAAGGTAGAAGAACTATAAAGGTGAAGAACTTGAAGACGAAAGAGATTAATACCTTATTGACGCCAGATAATGTGATACATATGCGAGACGGTGATCAGTATTATCAGTGGAGTCCCGATAGTAAGTGGTTATTGGTTGACTGGAGTGTTTCGTTGAATAATACGGAGTTGCTTTTGGTTTCTAAAGACGGAAAACAGCGTAAAAACTTGACCCAAAGTGGGTATTATGATTTTTCGCCTAAATGGGTAAATGACGTTAGCCAGATTATCTATTTCTCGAATCGTGACGGACTAAAAAGTTATGCGACCAGTGGTTCTTTTGAAACAGATGTATATACCATGTTCTTGAACCAAGAGTCGTGGGATAAGTTCAATAATACAAAAGAGGAATACGATTTATTGAAAATGATAGAAGCCGCAGCCAAAGAAAAAAAGGACGAAGCCAAATCTGAAGATAAAAAGAAGAAAGACGATAAAAAGGAAGAAGTAGCAGTAAAAACGTTAAAGTTCGATTTGGAAGATGTAGAGCGTAGAAAAGCACGTTTAACCATACACTCTTCTAAACTGTCGGATGCGGTACTTTCTAAAGACGGAGAAAAACTGTATTACCTAACCAGGTTTGAAAAAGGATTGAATCTTTGGGAAACTGAAATACGTACCAAAAGCACTAAAATGCTCATAGCTTTAGATGCGAAATCGGGTAGTTTGCAGTGGGATGCCAAGAAGGAGCATCTGTTCTTATTATCCGACGGTAGCATATCTAAAGTAGATGTAGCCACTAGTAAGACAGAACCGGTAAAAGTAAAGGCAGAAATGGTTTTAGATGCCGATGCAGAGCGCAAGCATATTTTCGATCATATTTGGTTGCGTACCAACGGTATTTTTTATACCTCTAGTTTTCATGGTATAGATTGGAAAGCTATGCGTACCGAATACGAAAAGTATTTACCGCATATCGGTAATGGCTTCGAATTCTCTGAAATGGTTTCAGAAATGTTAGGCGAATTGAATGTGAGTCACGCTGGTGGGCGCTATTCAGACAATATCGAAAATGGTGACCAAACAGCTTCGTTAGGTATTTTTATAGACTACGAGCACAAAAGTGCCGGCTTAAAAATTACGGAGGTTATTAAAGGCGGACCGTTAGACAAAGCAGGATTCGATATTCAACCAGGTACTATAATCGAGAAAATTAACGGAGTTACTATAACCGAATCTACCGATGCCGCTTTCTACTTAAACCGTATTGCGGGCAATTTTACTTTGCTAGATATTGTCGATGAAAAAGGCAAGAGAAAACAGCTAACCGTTAAACCTATTTCTTTGCGCGTTGAAGACGGATTGCTATATGACCGTTGGGTAAAAATTAACGAAAAAGAAGTATTGGCAAAGAGTAACGGTACCTTGGGTTATGTGCACATACCAGGCATGAGCGACGGACCATACCGAACCATTTACGAAGAAATGTTGGGTAAATTCAATGATAAAAAAGGAGTTATCGTAGATACCCGTTTTAATGGCGGTGGAGACCTGGTAGCCGATTTGGCAATGTTCTTTACCGGTATACCATTTTTATCGTATGAAACAGAAGCTAGGGTAGTAGGTGGCGAACCAACTTCTCGATGGACGAAGCCAACCTTGGCAATGTTCAACGAATCTATGTACAGCGATGGTTCTTGCTTTGCAAGCGGCTATGTAGATCTAAAGATCGGAAAAACCGTAGGTATGCCTGTACCAGGTACTTGTAGTTGGGCAGGTTGGGAGCGTTTACCTAATGGTGGTGTTTGGGGTGTTGTGCCTGTAAGTGCTAAAAACAAAGCAGGCGAGTGGATGGAAAATAACGAAACCGACCCAGAAATTATTATTAAAAATCAACCGGAAGTAATTGCAAAAGGTATTGATCAGCAATTAGAGAAGTCTATTGAGGTGTTGATGAAGGAGGTGGAGTAGAAATGTTTTTTAAAAAATTATAAATATGAAATAGGGATATAGTTGCTGGTGACTATATTCTATTGTTAGCACAAATTTTGACTAAATTTATTTACGTATTAGAATAATGAAGTTTAATATTAAAAATTGGAAGAAATATACATTTGAATTTATATCAATATTCATTGCAGTTGTTTCTGCATTTGCCCTTAACAATTGGAATGATAATCGTCGAGACCAAAAAGCCGAAACAAAAATATTGAGAGAAATGTCGAGCGGTTTATTAAAGGATATAGCGGATATTGAAAATAATGTAAGCGGGCATGAAACAGGTATAAAAGCATGTAATTATTGGCGTAGAATAATTAATGAACAGGAAAAAAACTTAGATACCTTGTCAGTCTACTACGTTACTTTAACAAGAACTTTTTTTCCAGTTCAGAATAAAGCAGGCTATGAAACATTAAAATCTAAGGGGTTGGAATTGATAAAAAATGATTCTTTAAGATTTCAGATAATATCACTTTATGAATATGATTACTATGTATTAAAACGATTAGAAGAGGATTCTCCTGAAATGCAGTTTGAAGACAAATATTCTGAAGAGATAAATAAAATATTATCAAGGAATTTTCAATTTTCCGTAAATGGAGATATTGAAAATTTAAACTTACCATTAAAGCTGACCGATGAAGAAAAACAGTTATTTTCAACCTACCTGTGGCAAATTCAAATTAATCGGGAGTCTATGATAAATTACTATGATGGTGTCAATAGTAAAATTGAATTACTTAGAAACAAAATTGAAGAAGAGTTAAAACAATAAGAAGTTAAAATTATATGTAATTTCTAGCAATTTTATTCAGATAATTACAGTCGAAAGCAATAGTTGTTTTAATAGATTTAGCAAAATTGTAAAATCGAAAAGTGCCAAAAATAAAGCAGGCGAGTGGATGGAAAACAACCAAATCAGTCCAGAAATTATAGTCAAAAATCAGCGGGAAGTTATTGTAAAATTCGTTGATGAGCAATGGGAGAAATCTATTGAGGTGTTGATGAAGGAGGTGGAGTAGAGATTTATATATTTAGTAGTTTTAATCAATTATATAAAAGGGTCAAATATACCTTGGTACGCTTGGAGAGTTGTTGTAAATAATTCAAAAATATCTGGAATGAAATATCAATTTGGAAAGCCAAAAGATTTAGATTCCATCACTAAAGAGGATGTTCTTAAAAACAAAGTTTGGTTGTGGACTTGGGAAGCAGGTCTTGAAGGGGATTACGATGAAGATTGGCAAGTTCCGGTTATTGGATTAGAGGATATTACAAGTGAATTTACAGAGCCTATTATCACCCTAAAAATTCTGGGGACTGATTTAATCGCGTCTGGATCTTTTAATTACAAAAAGAGTAGAATTTACGGTATTGCTATTTGGAAAAATAATTCTTGGGAAATGATTACTAAATCTTCTCTAGAAACACCTATCAGGTTTGAGTCATTGATTAAAATTGGAGGAAATGAAAAAACCGAATTTATAATGACTGACAAAAATGCTGATGAAGCTTTTTTAAAAAACATGTAATCAAAACCTTGGTGGAGATTTTGGTAAAACTGTTTACAATATAAACAATACGGACTTCGGGCTTTATCGCTGGGTTTGTATATTTTCATAATGACCGCAAAATCTTTGTGATTTTGCTTTTAACAAGTAAAACATAAAACCAAACAAAAAGATTTTACTATGTGCGTGGCGAAAAGTATACGCTTATTTACTCCCTTACTTTTCATAGTTCAGGTGTTAGTTGTTATTATGATGACACCCCACTTATTAGGACAGTAAATAGCCTAATTTAAGTTCTATTTATATTAATTACGCGGCTTTCAGTTGTTTAATCAAATACCTTTTAAAAGGTATTTGATTTTTTATTCCTTGATGTCTTCTTTCATTATTATAGTAGTTAAAGTACCATTTACATTGTTTGAATAAATCGACTCCAGAGCAGGGTGGGTTTAAATAAATACTTTCGTATTTAACACTTCTCCACAGGCGTTCTATGAACACATTGTCAATAGCTCTTCCCTTTCCATCCATGCTCAATTTAATATCGTTAGATAGCACTGTGCTTGCAAATACTTCAGAAGTATATTGACTTCCTTGATCGGTATTAACGATTTCTGGCTTACCATGAAGTGTAATTGCTTGCTGTAATGTATCAGCGCACCATTGTGCATCCATCGTATTGGATACAGACCAATTTAAAACATACCTACTATGCAAATCAATAATTGCCGTCAAGTACATGAATCCTTTTTGCATGGGGATATAGGTGATATCGGTTGCCCATACTTGATTAGGATTTTCTACTTTCAAATTACGGAGTAGGTATGGATAGGTTTTATGAGCCTTGTTTCTCTTTGAGGTCTGCCTGCCTGGCATAACTGCACGTAACCCCATAACATCGTAATACAAGCGTTCTATTCGCTTATGGTTAACGTTAAATCCTTTATCCATTGTAAGCCAAGTATGCATACGTTTGGCACCTTTGAAACAATAATGTGTGTAATGCTCATCCATTAATCGCATAAGCTCTAAATTTAAACTACTCTCTGATTTAGGTTTATAATAGAGTCCTGAACGGTGTACCGATAAAAGATTGCATTGTTTGGATATACTAAGTTTTGAATGACCCTTGCTTATCATTTGTCTACGCTCTTTTAAAGGTTTTATCGCAAGGCCTTGCTTAAAAAATCATTCTCCACTTTAAGTTGACCAATAACTTTTAAAAGGTGGTCTTCCTTTTGTTCCAATTCGCTCTTCTTTGATGCTTTAACCTTATCAAATAATGATTCCGCTTGTGAAACAAATTCTCGTTTCCATAGATTAATCTGTTGAGGGCTAATGTCAAACTTCTGAGCTAAAACCTGAATAGTATCTCGCTCTTTCAGAGCTTCTAAAACTACCTTAGTCTTGAATTTTGATGTGAATTTTCTTCGTGTCATTACAGTAAATTTAAGTTTCTTTTTTTGAACTTAATTTACTGTCCTAATTTTGGGGGTATCTTCAGCCCAACAAGTCCCCTCTGTGGTCACGGTTCATAAAATCTTAAAGAACCATGGTTTGGTGTGTCCACAAAAGCGGATGCGAAGAGTAAAACCGGTATACCCGATTTTCGACCCTGAACACTGTAATGAAGTGTGGAGCGCAGATTATAAGGGAAAGTTTTTAATGGGCAATAAAATATACTGTCATCCACTCACCATTGCAGACTCTAAAAGCCGGTTCCTGTTCACTGCCAAAGGTCATTACCATGAAAACCTAAAGTCTGCAAAGGCCGAGTTCACAAGGGTATTCAGAACATTCGGGATACCTAAGCAAATACATACGGACAATGGCAGTCCCTTTGGTTCCGTGCGTACCATCCAACGTTTTACCCAGCTCTCCTATTGGTTTATCGAACTGGGTATATCACCTGTCTTTTCCGATCCTGCACATCCAGAACAAAACGGTAGACATGAACGCATGCACCGAGATCTAAAAGCCGCTTGTGCCAAACCTTCCGCGTATGACCTAAAAGCACAACAAAGACGTTTAAACCACTTTGTAAAGGAATATAACAACATAAGACCTCATGAAGCCTTGAACATGAAGACACCTGCCGATATGCACGACTTTTCTACAAGACCGTTCCTTGAAAGAATACCTGACTTTCACTATGATGCCAAATACAAAGTGCTTAAAGTAACACAGAATGGATCTATTAGATGGAAATCATATTACTGGGTATATGTGACAGCTTCGTTAATGGGCAAATATGTAGGTATTCAAGAAATGGGAAACGGTATTTGGAGGGTATTTTATAGAAACGTATTTTTAGGTTTCTTTGATGAAAACAATTTAAGAAATAAAGAACAAGCAACAAGATTAGAAATTAATTTAGTGTAAACCCTAATCTTTAACTTGTGTAAACTATGTGCCTTAACGAACATTATCAATCAAACCATTACCTTTTTATATGAATAAGCACTTTTTCTTCAATTACGATGAATTCGATTTTTGGCCGCTATATGATTCAATAAAAAAGTATTATCCCATTGGGATTAAAAAGAACCAAGAGTTTGACATCTACCGAAATTACAAGGGCATTCAGGAACTAGAAAATTTACTCCTAGATAAAATAGGTCCTGAAAACACCAACTATAATAAGAACTGGGAATCATTTATCGAGAGAATAAGCAAAGAATTAGGAATAAACACCATATCAACTACTTACGGTATTGTACCCAGTTATAGCGCCTTTCTATCTTTGGAATCAGAAGGAAATAAAGATAGATGGAATAGTAAAGAGTTGCACTTTTCCGTAAGCCATTTAGGTAAGTTCTACCAAGTCTATGGTATTGAAAAATCAGTGCGGAAATCTGTAATAAGACGTGATGGAGAAGAATTATCATACCAAACAGAAAACTTGAGAAGAATAGTTGTTTCTCCAGTTGGTGAGTATAAAAACTATTTTGAGAGAGTCGAAAACTATATTACCGAGGAATTCAGGGATTATAGATTAGTTCCTTTTAAAATTGGTCAAACGATTATAGATGGACTGCAAATATTACATTTGGATAACGAAAAATGCTCAATAAATATGGCATTATTCAATGATTTTTTGGGTTTTGGAGAAGAAGTAGACGAAGTGGAACCCGAAGGAAATTTATCTTATGGAATGGAAAATTGGAAAAAATAACTATACCCAATAATGGCTTTAACAAATAGGGCATAATGGCTTGCACATATTTACTAGGTCCTCCAAATTTTATGGATTTAGCTTTGGACAAGAAAAATAAAACTAAACAATAAACTTTGACTTGGTGCGCAGACGGAAAAATAAGTTTCTTGTCTCTAAAAAATGCTTAGCTAAATTATTGGTTGTTATTATAAAATAAATAAATTTTTAATTTAAGGATTATTATAAATTTGATATTCTTTTAATAACAGCTTAAATATATTCTTATGAAGAATCTTCAGCTAATTAGTTCATTGCTTATTCTAATTTTTATAAACTCCACATTTGGGCACACAATTGAAGAAAAATATAGTTCAAATCCTATTCTCGAACCAATTTGGAATAACAAATCGTTGGCTAATGTCAAGACTTTAAGTTTAAATTTTTCATGTCACAATTTAAAAAATACAGAAAATGCTTATATAGTTTCGAATCAGCAGGAATTAACTGAAGCAAAAGGAATTGTTTTAAATATAGATAACGGCTTGGCGATTCCAAATGCAGAAATTAAATTCTTAAAAAATAATATAAATATTCTCTCTAATCAAAATGGAGAATTTGAGTTTTCTTTATCAAAAGATTTTCTTGAAGACAATATTGTTATAACTGCAATGGGCTTCATCAATGATACCATTAGCATTGAAGATTTAGCAAAAGCTCCAAAAAAAATTCATGAAATTTGGTTGCAAACTCAAAGTTTTAATCAAATAAATCTTGATGTAGTTACTGTGACGGCGAGCAATATTAATCTTACAGCAGAAGAAATCGTTCAAAAAGCTAGAAAAAATGTTTCATTCAATTATACTCAAAATCCATATAATCAAAAGTTTTTCTATAATTATATCAAATCTAATGATTCCGATTCAGTGTATGGTTTTAAAGCAATTGTAGAGACCTTCAATTCTAAGGGAATGAAGAATTCGTTTAGGACAAATAAAAATTTATACGGTGAAATTGAACAATTTAAAACTATTGGTAAGAGACAGAATTTAAAAGATAACGAGAACAATTTTGTTGAAATGACGGAGATGTTTGATTGGGATTTAATATTGAGTAAATCAAATGTATTATATAGAACTAAGTCTTATTCACTGACTAAGGAAGGAGTTATCGATTATAATAATAAAGAAGTTTATAAGATTAGGTTTGTAGATAAATCTCCGAGTAGCCTAGCATCTCATAGCAGTCATGCCACAATCAAAGAATCTTCAGGATTAGTTTATATTGACAAAAGTAATTATGCAGTATTAAGGTATGAACATTGTATTAAAAAAGAGCCTTTAGAATTAAACAAATATCCTGGTAAAATAGTAGAGCAAAATCAGAAAATACTTTTTTCTTATAAACAAAAGGCAGATAAATCGCATTATATTCGGCATGGTCAAGTGACCGAAGAAATAATTTTAAAATCAAAGATTGACGGTGTCTTTAAGAATCAAATAATAACAAAACAAGACATATTATCAATTCATTATAAGCCTTTTAATATTTCTAAAATAAAACAGCCCCTTTCTTCTATTTGGGCGTTAGAAAATTCTCAAAGCAATACTAATTTTTGGAGACGTAACCCTTTCATACTTCAAGAAACAAAATTAATTTTTGGAACATGTATGTAATTGATATCAATTGAAATAATAAAGAAGCAATTGTTTTTTTAAGTTAGTAAAATAAGTAGGGGATTAATATTATTACATATTAAATAATCTAATCTTTAAAGCATTAACAATCCAATAATTACAATTCAAAATTGAAAACCATATTAAAGTCAATCTTAATTATACTTCTATTTGGGCTCTTAACCGTAATAACTCAAATTGGCGGAATTGTTTATGTATTAAGTGTATTGATTTCTAGAAATTGGAAGAAAAAACTGAGATTTAAAACCACTTTAATATTCATTGGCTTATATCTATTCTCAACGTTTTTAATAGTTCCTTTTGTAGCGCCAATCTTTGGGCGAGAGAAAGTGAAGCACGCTATAAATATAAGTGCAACAAACTACATGACGGTTTTATTAAATAGAAATTATGTAAAACCTGAGCTGAATAAATTATTGCTGCATACAGCTAAAAATTTAGAAGGAACAAAAATTGAAATTCACTATTTAGATGCAAGTTTTCCTTTCATAAATAAATTTCCTTTGCTGCCACACTTAAGCCATAATGACGGTAAGAAAATAGACATTAGTCTTATTTATGAATCTAAAGGAATCATTAAGAAAGGACAAAAATCTGTCAGTGGTTATGGGGTCTTTGTAGGTCCTAATTCAAATGAATTTGACCAAATTAGTAAATGCATAGACAACGGTTATTTTCAATACGACTTTCCTAAATATTTGACCTTTGGGAGTATCAATGATGATTTCGTCTTCTCTGAAAAAGGAACAAGAAAACTGATTACTAATATCTTAAATAATCAAAATTTAGGAAAGCTATTCATTGAGCCACATTTGAAAAGCAGAATGAATTTAAAAGATAAGAGAATAAGGTATCATGGGTGCAAAGCAGTAAGACACGATGACCATATTCATGTACAATTAAAATAAGCGGTAATACACCACAAACCTTAGCGTAATTATTACTTTAGTACAATAATTATTTATAGTATAAAATTGATTTTATTTAGGAATATAAATATCTCTGAATCGAATATTTAACACATTGAAAATTATCAACTAAAGCACCCTCATGATTAAATTTATTACCTCCATGGTCTTATTGGTATTGGGCTATCTTATCTACGGTAGATTTATAGATAAAACGTTTCAACCTAATGAGAATAAAGAAACTCCCGCACATACTATGGAAGACGGAGTTGACTATGAAGTTGAAAGATGTTAATAAGGCTTTATAAATTGATAACATTTGAATACTAACCAAACTTATAAAATGAATAAAAATATCATCGAATTTTTCAAAGAGATACTCACAATTATAGTTGGTATTTTAATAGCACTGTATATCAACAATTGGAATGAGGATTGAAAAGATGCAGAATATATGGAACAAATATTTGTATCGATGGATAAGGAGTTGAAAGAAACCAATGATGATATAAATGACAAATTAGCTAAGTAAAGAATACTAATAGATTCTCTTGATTTCTATTTAAAAGACGATGAATTATCCTTAAGTAAAGTAATAGAGAAAGCACAAGGTATTTTTATACCATTAATCAAAATTAATTCTTGGAAAGCTATATCTAATTCAAAAATTGAGCTCATGGATTATGAAAAAGTATCAAGCTTATCTGATATTGAAGAGCAAAAAGAACTTTTGAGAATTAAATCAGTTAAACTCTTAGATTTCATTTATTTAAATTACAAAGAAACCGGTGAAGCTAAAAAAGAGTTTTTAAGAATTTATATGTTAGAGCTAATAAGCACAGAAAAAGATATTCAAAAAGATATTCAAAAAATAATAAAGGAGTAGGGATTAATATTAAACTGGTTATTCTAAGTTGTAAAATAATTCAAAAATGAACATCACTAAAGACTGGAAAAAGATAAGGACCCATTTCAATAAGAGTTTTAGTTCTAATTTTCATATTTCAATAGCATCTGTAGATGCGGAGAACAACCCGACTGTCACGCCAATTGGTTCGCTATTTCTGAATGATAATCAATCCGGATTTTATTTCGAAAAATTCCCAAAGAAATTACCAGTTCATGCAAAAATGAATAAGAATGTATGTCTTCTTGGGGTGAATAGTATTAGGTTCTTTTGGCTTAGAGCATTGTTCAAAGAAAAATTTTCAGACTACCCGGCAATAAAATTATATGGTGAACTAGGCGAGAGAAGATTAGCGACCGACCAAGAAACAAAACGACTCGACCGCAGAATGCGAATGACCAAAGGGCTTAAAGGAAACACCTATTTATGGGGCAAGATGGAGTATGTACGTGATATCAACTTTATTAAAGCAGAGAAGATTAATTTAGGAAAAATGACAGCCAGTTTATGATAACCATTTTAAGGGTAGTAAATTAGGACAAAAATCAACCAAACAAGAATTCATGGGAAAGAAATTAGATGCTATCACTCCCGCATTACAAGAATTCATAGAAAACCAAAAGATATTTTTTGTGGGCACAGCAGCTGCTGAAGGCAATGTAAATGTCTCGCCCAAAGGCACAGATTCTTTTAGGGTGATTAATCAGAGTAAAATTGTTTGGTTAAACCTTACGGGTAGTGGTAATGAAACTGCAGCTCATTTGTTGAAGAATAATAGAATGACCATCATGTTCTGTGCTTTTGAAGGTAAGCCCATGATTTTAAGATTATATGGCGAAGCCAAAATATATCATAAACGTGACAGTGTTTTTAATCACTTTTCTCAACTGTTTCCTGAAAATATAGGGGCAAGGCAAATAATTGAAATGAATGTAGATTTAGTGCAGACTTCTTGCGGTTTTGCGGTTCCGTTTATGGATTTTAAAGAAGAGCGAACAACCTTAAATGATTGGTCTAAAAAGCAAGGAGAAGATAAAATTGAAGCATATTGGAAAAACAAAAACACTAAAAGTATTGACGGATTTGAAACCAATATTCTTAAAGATTAATAGTTCTTTTTGTGATTAAGCTATGGTCATATAATTCCTAGTTTATAGAATTCCTCTAATTGAGAATTACAACTAAAATTAACCTCTAAATCTTTTACAATTCCTGTACCTACACCATATACCCAGCCATGTAAATAAAGGTCTTGACCTCTTTCCCAAGCGTTTTGTACAATCGAAGTTTTAGCTAGGTTATACACCTGCTCCATAGCATTAAATTCGACAAAACGGTCAAAGACTTTCTCTTCATCGGTTATGTCTCCCAGCTCTTTTTGATGTTGCCTGTATACATCTCTAATGTGGCGGATCCAGTTATCTGCCAAGCCGTAAGACTTGCTTCCCATAGCAGCTTTTACGCCACCGCAACCATAATGACCACACACGATAATATGTTTTATTTTTAGCACATTTACCGCGTAGTCTAATACACTAAGCATGTTCATGTCTGAGTGTACTACCATGTTGGCAATGTTTCTATGTACAAAAACCTCACCTGGTATTGCTCCGATTATTTCGTTGGCAGGTACGCGACTATCAGAACAGCCGATCCATAATAACGGCGGTGACTGACCTTTTTCCAATTTCTTGAAATAATCGGCATCGCTATCTAATTTAGCAGCTACCCATTTTTTATTATTATCGATCAAGTTTTTATAAAAATCTGATGTCATATTGTTTTCTTTAAACTATGCCGGCGCTCTTAATAAATTATTCTGTATTTGATATCCACAAACTTTTCTATTCAGAAATGGAATTCAAAATTAGCATTCCATATTTATGTGACGATATCCTTCTCATAGTAAGTAATTATTAAAGGTAAGCTCTTCCATAGAATTATTATGAAAAATAAAAACTGAGTAAAATATTTTTGTAACAATAATTCACGAGATGGTTAATAAGAAGTCTTAATAGCAGATTTTATTCCCGCCACAATCCATTAAAACCATATTTCAGCGATAACTAATTTATAAGCGGTATTTTTAATATCCATAAAAGTAGAATACTTTGAAACAGACCATAGCACGTGTAGCATTAGTAGTCGGTGATTACGATAAAGCCATTGCATTTTACACCAAGAAATTAGATTTTAATCTTATCGAAGATACCGACTTGGGCGATGGTAAGCGTTGGGTAATTGTAGCTCCGCCAGGGTCTAAAGAATGTTCGTTAGTATTGGCAGAAGCAGATGACGAAAAACAATTGGCAAGTGTAGGCAACCAGACTGGTGGTCGTGTTTTTCTATTTTTATACACGGATGATTTTTGGAGGGATTATTACAAAATGATGGAACGTAAAATTAAGTTTGTGCGTTCACCAGAGAAAATGCCTTATGGTATGGTTGCTGTTTTTGAAGATTTATATGGGAACCTGTGGGATTTATTAGAGCCAATTAAAAATCTACAACAAGAGCAGCAACAGCAACAACAATAAATTAGTCGTTTTATCTCTACTAAAACATGTGGAAGTATCTTAAAAACATATTCAATTTTAAAGGTGAAATGCCTTTGACGGGCTTTAGTACTTCTAAGAATATTTTTAGATCTAAAAACCTTTTATGCGGTATCGGTAAATCTGAAATAGGAGAAAAGGAGATAGAAATAAGCGAGTATCCTTTTGAGCCATCGATTGCATACCCAACAGCGGTTATTTCTGCAATGGATATTGAATGCATGTCGGTTGATTTTACAGTGTGCAAAATTCATGTTAAAAACGATATCCTATTTGTTACTGCAGAACAGAAAGAAAAACTGAAGCAGTTTGCCGAAAGTAACAATATTAGACTTATACCTCAAAGTTGGAATTGGGATTGGATTCTAGAGCCTTACCTAGATACCGAATTAACCAAAGAAAACGAAGAACGTTGTCTCGCCAGACTCATGGAAAACGGATTCACATCTCTAGAAGTAGATACGATTAGGGCAGAAGTAAAAGACCAGATGTACGCCTATAATTTTGATACCATGTTGTGGGATTGGTGTAGCTTAGGTTTGTCTGATGTTCTTTCTGCTATGCGCTCTAAATATTCAAAAGAAGAGTTTAGAAAGTTTTATAAGAGAGCACTTGAGATTGAAAAACGAAAAAATATGTAAGTCAACCTTTTGTAATTAATCTTTATCTTTAAAGAGACTAATTACAGACCATGCAAATTCCTGAAATCCCCAATTTAATACACTACGCCATTCCGTTTTTTACGGTAACTGTAATTCTAGAAGTTATTCTATCAGTAAAGGTGAAACTCCATGACTACGAGTTTAAAGACGCCGGTACTTCTATTATTATGGGTTTGGGCAATGTGGCAATTGGTTTGGTAACCAAGGGCATTGCATTGGGCTTCTTTTACCTGTTGTATAATTTTTATCATCTGTTTGAAATTCCCTTTGCATGGTGGTCTTGGTTAATTTTACTTTTCGCGGAAGATTTATGCTATTACTGGTTTCATAGAACTAGTCATGTTAGTCGTTTTTTTTGGGCGAGTCATGTAGTGCATCATTCCTCAAAAAATTACAATTTAAGCACCGCATTACGACAGTCGTGGTCTGGAGGGTTTTACACCTTCATTTTTTGGACTCCGTTAGTTCTTATTGGTTTTCACCCGGTAATGATATTGGTACAGATGTCGGTAAGTCTTATCTATCAATATTGGATCCATACCGAAATGATCAAGAAAATGCCCAGGTGGTTTGAAGCCGTTTTTAATACGCCGAGTCACCATAGGGTTCACCATGCAACCAATCCGCAGTACTTAGATAGAAATCATGCCGGAGTATTTATTATTTGGGATAGGATATTTGGCACCTTCGAGCCAGAAGATGAAAAGCCCGTTTATGGTTTGGTAGCGAACATTGATACGTATAACCCTATTAAAATTGCATTTGCAGAATGGTACCAGATGTTAGGCGATTTCTTCACATCAAAAACCTCATTGGTAAATAAGTTTAAATACCTAACTAAACCACCTGGGTGGAAACATGACGGTACCAGTATTCTTTCTACAGATTTAAGAAAAGAGTGGGAAGAGCAGAGAAACACTGATAAGTAATTGTTTTTTCAAATCCTTTTTCACGCTATTTAAATTCTTAATGATGTAACAATCGTATTAATTAGTCGTCATACCATCAACCACTAGAAGAATGACCAATAAATTAGTAGCATATATAGGAATTTTAGGAGTTAGCTTGTTCGCCATTGCGGCAATTGTTGGTCCGTTATTAATAGATGATTACAGTGTAGTAAGTCAATATATTAGTGAATCTTTTGCGTCTGATACTGCATATGGTTGGTATTTACAGTACTTCGGATATGTACCTAGTGGAATTCTTATAACCATTTTTTGTTTCAGTGCTCCAAACTATTTTCCAAGTTCCAAATTAATAGTATCCGGATTTTTCGGATTGGCATTATTCTACGGATTAGGAACGGTACTAGTAGGATTTTTTCCGTGTGATGCAGGTTGCCCAACAGACGTTATAGACTCTAGTCTATCGCAATTAATACATAATGCCATGGGGTCGCTGACCTATATTTTTCTACCGATAAGTATTGTTGGCGTCGGAGTGGGATTAAAGAAAATGGAAGGCTATTATAGATTATCACAAATAGCAATGGCTACGGCTATCATCAGCGGAATTTTTATATTCATCTTATTCTCCAACCCAGAATCAGATTACCGCGGAATTTTACAGCGAGTTATAGAAACGTCGTTTATAATATGGATTATTTCTAGTGCATTGACCATTAAAAAATATGTTTCAGTTACGTCTAAATAGTTTGCAAAAAATTGAAGGTTTTATTCTACATTTATCTACTTTAAAAAAAATAAAAGTTCCTTTCTTTTAAATCTATTGTTTAAAACATTTATCATTGAGTATGAAAAATTTGGTGTTTTATTTCTGTGTTATTTCTAGTTTTTATGTAACCGCACAGCACGGAAATTTAGACGGAATGTGTTTTAAGTTAGTAAAAGATCAAAAGGAACTAAATCATTGTCTGCAAAATAATTCTGCGACAGTAGAACAATTATTTGATGCACTCCCAAAAATTCCATTTTATAAATATGGGTTCTCTGCTGAAACTAATTATGAAGAAAGAGTAAAAGATAAATCATTAACAGTTTTTTATCCCTCCCATATCAATAGCGGTGAAAAGTATGAATTGAAGATGAACATACCAACTTATAAAAATAGAGTTGAAATGGTGGTTACCTTTACTGATTTAGATGTAATGGATGTTTTAGGTTATGAAGAATCGCTTAAAGTAAAAGAAGAAACTAAAAAGATGTTTGAAAGAATTGGGCAGCCTATTCCAGCAGATATGGCCAATATAAAATATGAATCGCAAAGAGTTAGAATGATTAATTTTCATAAAGTTATGTATGAAAATGCTAAAAAGACAAACATTGATTATTTACCTAGTGAAGGAGCAGGATATATGGTACCCGATTTAAAATTGGCGCATGTTGAATACCCTTTTATTAGTTATAATGATGTAGATAAACAGGTTTCTTTTGCTTCTACCTATGCTGATAGATACAGTTTTACAATTACAATGAAATACGTTGAAGAGATACACTCTTGCAGTTCAGCAGCAAGTTATTTAATTGATTATTTGACTCAGATAGATTTTGCCAGTTTAGATAGAAATATTTATTTCAATAAATAAATTTCCTTTAAAACGTATTTTGCAACAACCAGATGAGTGTGCGAAACCCAACTGCTAGCATTGCATATAAAGTTAGACATCAATTAGTTTTAAAATTTTCCAACAACCAACAACCAACAACCGACAACTAATCTTTATAAACTACCCCATCTTTCATTACAAAAGACACATTTTTAACAGTAGAGATATCTTGAATTGGATTCCCTTTCACGGCAATAATATCAGCCAGAAACCCTTCTTTTAAGCTCCCTAATTGATTTAAGTGAAACATACTGGCATTACCAGATGTTGCAGATTTTAAGACGGCTAATGGCTTCATGCCGTAATCGACCATTAATTCCATTTCACGATAATTTTCTCCGTGGGTAAAAACACCCACATCACCACCAAAAACAATTTGTACACCAGAATCAAGAGCCATTTTAAACGACTTACGTTTTTGCTGTATACGATCAGGTTCAGGGTCGGTCGCCTTGTTCCAACCTTTGTATTGTGTGATTGCATCACCAGCGGCAAGGGTAGGGCATAGACCGATACCTTTATCTTTCATCATCTTAAAAATTTCAGGTGTACCACCATCACCATGCTCAATAGTTTCAACGCCACCGAGAATTGCTCTTTTCATTCCTTCGGGAGTACCGGCATGGGCAACAACGTATTTTCCTGCTGTAGTAGCGGTCGCAACCATAGCATTAATTTCTTCTTGTAAAAATGTCGCTTTAGAATCGGCTCCGGGTGTCCAACGATAATCCGCATATATTTTTATTAAATCGGCACCGTTACCCATTTGTCTACGAACCGTTTCAATGCATTGATCAACTCCGCTTGCTGCTTCAGCACCTAATGGTACAGTTACACCGTCATAAAATCCTTTTGGGCCGTATGCTCCTGTAGCAACAATTGCAGGACCGGCAACTAATAATCGTGGACCGACTATGATTCCGTCATCAATAGTTTTCTTCAAATATACATCAGTATAACCGGCACCTTCAGCACCCAAATCTCGCATGGTGGTTACGCCAGCCATTAAAGAATTTTTTACATGAACGGCACCTCTAACTGCACGTTCAACAGGCGATTCTTTTAGTACTTGATCATTCCAATCCGTTTCATTGTATGGGTGCAATAAAACATGTGAGTGACCTTCGATAATACCTGGCATTAAAGTGCTGCCTGCCAAATCTATTTCTGTCGTGTTGTTCGGTAGTGTTATTCCGTTGGCATTTCCTGTATAAGTAATTTGATTTCCTTCCACTAAAACCACCCAATTGGTATGTAATTCGGTGCCGTCAAAGACTTGGTCTGGTTTTAAGAGTGTTTGAGCAGAACATAGGCTTATGGTGAGTAAAAAGAAAGATAATAATGCTTTCATAAAAGTAGTTTGTTTAGTTGGCAATGGCAGAATTTAATAAGTTGTCTAAATCAGCTTTGGTATGTTGATCTCCATTTGAAAGCACCATAAAGATGTCTTGGGTGTTTCTAATATCTTCTAACGGATTGCTATTTAGTAAAATAATATCAGCAATTTTACCTTCAGAAATGGTTCCGTAATCAGCATCTTGTTTTAAAAATTTTGCACCGTTATAAGCGGATGATTTAAGTGCATCTAAAGGAGAAATTCCGGTAGCGACCATGGCTTCCATTTCCTTGTGTAAAGAAATACCTGGGTAGGTATAACTGTTATATGCCCCGCTATCAGATCCTGCCAAAAGAGAGACACCGTTTTCATTCAATTTAAACGCAAGTCCGCCGAAAAAATCATCAAGTGCTTTACGGTCTGCCACTTGTTGTTCGGTCGAATTTTTTACACGGTCAATTCGACCTTTATAGGTTTGTTGAATTCCGTCACTCATGTATTCTAAGTAGGCATCATTGGTATGGTCAACTTCATCTAAATAGCTGAGCACTCCACCAATATGCAGGGTGGGTACTACAAATACATTTTTTGATTTTAAGTGCTCGAATGTTTTCAAAGCGGTCGAGTCAGAAAATGAAGATTGGAGTAGGGGCATGGCATCCCAAAATCCGATTTCTTTATTGATTAATTGTTGGGTAATTTCTTTCTCTTGAGAAGAAGAGCCTTTCATGATATAATACAAATGTTCTACCGCATCAATGCCAGCATCGATAGTAGCGTCAAGTTCAACAGTAAATGGCATGTGCCCCGAAGTTATTAAACCACGCTTCTCGGCTTCCTGTATCACCTTTATGTAATTTTCACCCGAAATACGGCTATCATAAATTTTCACAAAGTCTGACGGTATAGCTTGCAAAGAATCTAAAGCCTTAGAAATATTTTCATCAGTATCTACTTCTAAAGAACCAGCCCAAGTACCACCTGGTCCGTCAATCTTAGGTCCCGATGTAAAAATGGTAGGTCCTACGAGTTCATTGTTTGCAATAGCTTTTCGCCACTTTAAAACAGACGAGGTTAAATCGCCACCAGCATCACGTACTGTTGTAATTCCGTTAGCCATAAAAAGTTTCAAGAAGTTCTTGTTAGCATCAATTAAAGAATCACCACCTCTAAAATGCGTATGGTTATCCCAAAAACCAGGTACAATAAATTTCCCTTTTGCATCAATGATAGATTTAGCTTCTATGGTAGTTAAATCAGTATCAGAAGTTATTTTAACAATTCTATTATCGGTAATTAAAATGTTGGAAATAGAAACAGAACCATCTTCTAGATGAATAAGATGACCATTTTTTATAATGACATCACAAGTGATTTTCGGTTCAGATTTACAAGATAAAAGAAATGTTAAGCAGCATAAGGCTAGGCAAGTCTGTCTTAATTTAATTGAAATATTCATGTTGTTTTTGGTTGATTCAGAAAGGTAAAAATAATTACTTGTTTAATAATTGTCTGGTCAAGATAAAAACAAAAATTAGTAGACTATAACCTATGAAAAAGGGAATGATATATGCTTTTAAACCCAATACTAAAAACAGCCCAATGAGTAATAATTGAAAACCAAGCCCAAATGTAGATACCGCTGTCATTAACCAATTAGGTTGATACTTTCCTTTTATAGCATTCTTATCAAGACCATAAATTAGGCGATCATAAGGACCATAACAAAATGAGTAAATGCGATATAGTAAGTCTACCGTTTGTTGATTTTCGCCGCGAAGTGCAGTTGGTGTTTTATTTTCAAATACCCTACTTGTGGTATCGCCATCATGCTTATTTCTTAAAATTACATAATAGTAATTGTAGAGGGTTCCTTGTAATTCGAGTCCGACGAATGCTAGCAATACTAAGTAAATACTAACATTGGTAACATACCAAATAGAAAGCATGAAAAGCAGATTTAGTATAAAATCTGAAATTGAATCAAAGTACCGACCAATATGCGACGGGGTATTCTTCATTCGTGCCAGTTCACCATCTGCTGCATCTAAAACAGATTTAAATAGTAAGAAAATTAGTGCTGACCAGTAAAATCCGTTCAAAATAGAAATAATTGCCAAAAGTCCGCAGAACGTAAAGGCCATTGTAACGTGAATTGGTGTAAATATGGTTGTTTTTAAACGGTTGGCAATTAAAAAAGCTAGGGGCCTACCGTAATCAGATAGATCTAAGAACTGATGTTCTTTAGGTAATTTAGACATGAAATACATCTTCGGGAAAACCAATAACGGAAACACGTTGGCTTGGTACACCACAAAAGGAAATGCAAAAATAAGGTTTAATTAACAATTAGAAAAGTATGATTGTATGGGGAAATACAATGTATTTAACTACTTCTTAGTTTGCCAACCGCCACCATTTCTATATTTTATATTTTCAGTGCAATGGTCTATAATCTCTTTGATTCTTTTAGCTTTAGTTTCTTGACGCTTCGCTTGATTTAAAAAGTATAAGTAGCTTTTACGTTGGCTTTGGGTAAAGTTTTTAAAATTGCTAAATGCATCGGGGTTTTTGTCAAATGCAATTTGTAATTCTTCAGGTATTACTCCATTTTCTACATCGTCTAAAGAAGTCCAAGAGCCATTTTCCTTTGCAATTTTAATTGAAGACAATCCCGCAGCATGCATTCTTCCATTAGCTGTAAGCTCTTTTATGTGGTTTTTGTTGACTTTGCTCCAAACACTTTTAGGTTTCCGTGGGCAAAAATATTGTCTTCTTTTTCCGTCGCCTAAACTTTTTACCGTGCTATCTATCCACCCGTAACAAAGTGCAACTTGTACAGCTTCTTCCCATCGCATACTTTCATTTTCGTGGGCAACAGCGTAGAAAATCAAATGTATACCTTTATGTTCAGAATGGTTTTTATGTAACCAATCTTTAAATTCAATGTCATTTTTAAAATAAAACTCGGGTATATTTAGCATAGTAGTACTAAATGGTTAATAATCTATCATAAATGTACAATGATTAATATAATGTATTGGTAAATAAAGTAACTCGCCCTATTTTTATAAATTATTAAATCAACTAAACAACAACAACAAATTACGTATGAAAAAAATTTTCATTGCGCTGCTTTTGGGCTTTGCGCTTATTATTGTCTCATGTGGTGGCAATAAACGAGAGGGTGAACCTAAGGTTTTGGTATTCTCAAAAACTATGGGTTTTAAACATGCATCGATTCCTGCCGGAATTGCTGCTATTCAAAAGTTAGGAGCAGAAAACGGATTCGCGGTCGATACGACCAAGAATGCCGAACTATTTACTGATGAAAATCTAAAACAGTATTCTGCGATTATATTTATGAGCACTACTGGTAATGTACTTGATCAATTTCAAGAAGCCGCTTTTGAGCGCTACATTCAAGCAGGCGGAGGTTACGTAGGCGTTCATGCTGCGGCAGATACCGAATATGACTGGGGTTGGTACAATGAATTGGCAGGAGCTCAATTTTTGAGTCACCCACGGGGAATGCCAACGGCAGATTTTATTATAAAGGACAAGAATTTCGTTGCTACACAGTTTTTTACCGATACGGTGTGGAATAGAACTGATGAATTGTATAATTACAAAAACATCAATCCCGACATAAACGTTCTTATGACTTTAGATGAGTCAACTTATGAAGGCGGTGCAAACGGAGATTTTCATCCTATTGCGTGGTATCATGATTTTGACGGCGGACGTGCATTTTACACAGGAGGTGGACATGCAGATGCCAGTTTTACCGAAGATTTATTTTTAAAGCATTTGTTAGGCGGAATTCAATATGCCATCGGTGAAAACTTAAATTTAGATTATTCTAAAGTAACCTCTCAAATTCCACCAGAAGCTGATCGTTTTGCTAAAGTTACATTGAGCGAAGGTCAGTTTTTTGAACCTACAGAAATGGCTGTTCTACCTAACGGAGATGTTTTGGTAGCCCAACGTAGGGGAGAAGTAATGTTATACAATGATGAGACAAAAGCACTTAGCGAAGTGCTTAAACTTGATGTCTATAGCAAAACATTGAACACACCCGGTGTTAATGCGGAGGAAGGATTAATGGGTTTGCAAAAAGATCCAGATTACGCCAATAACCATTGGATATACCTATACTATGCACCAACGGGCGATAAGTGGGTAAACCGTTTATCACGATTTAAGTTTGCAGACGGTAAATTTGATGTAGCGTCCGAACAAGTAATTATGGATGTGGACAGTCAAAGAGAAATTTGCTGTCATACCGGTGGTTCCATAGCTTTTGGTCCAGATAACTTACTATATCTTTCAACCGGTGATAACTCAACGCCGTTTAACGAGAAAGATGTTAAATATGTAAATAACGGATTTGCTCCATTAAATGATATACCCGGTCATGAACAATACGATGCGCGTCGTTCTTCAGGGAACACCAACGATTTACGTGGTAAGATACTTAGAATAAAAGTAAAGGAAGATGGTACATATGACATACCTGAAGGAAACTTATTCCCAGTTGGTACAGATAAAACGAGACCAGAGATTTATACTATGGGTCATAGAAATCCGTATAGAATATCTGTAGATATGAAAAGAGGATATGTGTATTGGGGTGATGTTGGTCCTGATGCAAGAGCAGATAGTTTAGGCACTAGAGGACCAAGAGGCTATGATGAAATGAACCAGGCTAAAAAGGCAGGTAACTTTGGCTGGCCATTGTTTATTGGTAACAATTTCCCCTATAATGCCTATAATTACGAAACCGGTGAAAATGGAGAAGCTTTTGATCCAGAAAAACCTATAAACAACTCTCGTAATAATACAGGGTTAACAGAATTACCACCTGCAATGCCGGCGTATGTATATTATCCATATGACGATTCTCAAGATTTTCCGCAAACGGCAACAGGAGGTAGAAATGCAATGGCAGGACCTACGTATTATTCAGATATGTTTCAAGGAGATGAGAAACTACCGAGCTATTATGACGGTAAGGTGATCATTTATGATTGGATGCGTGGTTGGATGTTCGCCGTGCATTTAGATAAAAACGGAGATTTCAGTAAAATGGAACCGTTTGCTCCCGAGGTCAAGGTCAATAACTTAATTGATATGGAAGTAGGTCCTAACGGTAAAATCTACCTGCTAGAATACGGTAGTGGTTGGTTCTCACAAAATGCAAATTCTGCTTTAGGATATATCGAATTCAATGGCGGAAATAGACCACCATTAATAAATGAAGTAACTGTTAGTGAAACGGCAGGTAAAATTCCGTTGACCGTAAACGCGACAGTAGAAGCTAGTGACAGAGAAGACGATGCCATGAAGTATATATGGGATTTTGGTAATGGCGACACCAAAGAAACTACTGAAGGAAATGTAAGTTATACCTATGCAGATGCCGGTGTTTATAAATTAAAAGTGACCGTTGCAGATGATAAAGGAGAAGAGGCAATCAGCGAAAGTACAAGTATTGTTGCTGGTAACTCAAGACCAGAAGTTGCCATATCATTAGGTGACAGTGCACCGGCTTTTTACTTGCCAGGCCAGAAAATCGCCTATAATGTTTCGGTAACAGATGCTGATGGTACTGAAATCGACCCAAGCAATATTTTTGTAAGTGTTGATTATTTAGAAGGGATGGATAAGGTCGCCATGAATATGGGGCATCAACAAGTTTCTGCAGCAGTAACAGGAAAAGCGTTAACGCAGGCAATGGACTGTAAAACATGTCATAAAGAGGCAGAAGCTTCTATAGGTCCGAATTACAAAGATGTTGCGGCGAAGTACAAAGAGCGTCGTGATGCATTGGCATACATACAAGGTAAAATTGTTACTGGTGGTACAGGAGTTTGGGGCGAGGTAACTATGCCAGCACATCCAAATGTTACTTCAGATGAATCTAGACAGATCGCATTGTATATTCTTTCGTTAAATGGAGACGATAAAAAAGTAAAATCGTTACCGGCTAAGGGAACAATTACAGCAGCATCTTCTGCACCGGGTAATATGTTGGTATTGACTGCTAGTTATACCGATGCAGGTGCCGAAGGTACCATACCGTTAACAGGTTCTAAATCTGTCGTAATACCAAGTAGCACTGTAAAGTTCAATGACAAAATGAAATTGGACGGAATGCAAGCTATGCAATTTGGAGGAATGGATATTCTACTAGTAGGAAAATCTACAGGATGGTTTATGTTAGAGAACATGTCTTTAAAAGGAGTGCAATCTGTTTCGCTAACCGCAGGATGGCAAGCACCACCAACCATGTACTTTGATTTCGAAATACATGAAAACACGGCAGACGGCCCAGTAATTGGTACAGGTAAATTACCAGCCCAACCAGAAGGTTCGCAAGGTACTATAATTACTATTCCGATTACAGGTACAGTCTCAGGTGACGGACCGTATTATGTTACTTTTAAAGGAGAAGAGGGTAAAGAGCTATCTCAAGTAGCATTAACAGGAGCTATTTTTAAATAGAACTCAGATACATTGAAATTGAAAAGCCCGCTATATAGCGGGCTTTTTTTATTTTTAAAGGTGGATTACTTAGCTCAATTTTTTGCTTATCACTTCACCAATTTCCATTAGTAAATTTATCTCAGCTTCGGTAAAATCGTATGGTACCGGTTTAGCGATACCAATTGTGCCATAAAGCTTTTCATTGTGTAGTAATGGTGCCGCTAATGAACCTTCTACTTTAGTATCTTTTGCCGATGGTCTGGCTACTCCCGAATCATCTGTCTGTAGATTACACATTTCAACAGGTTTTCTGCGTTCTGCAGCAATACCTGCCATGCCTTTCCCTATAGGTATAGTAGATAACTTCGGAATCAAAAATTCTGGAATACCTACTTGCGATTGAAGCTGTAATAAAGCATCTTTATCTAAAAAATGTAAAGTACCTGTAGAACAGTCGAAATATTCTAAAATTATTTTCAATAGAGTATCCCAGTTTGGTGTGTCCTTTGACAATTCAGTATGTATGGCTGCTATAATTTTTTTAGAGTTGGTCATTTTATTTTTTCTAAGGATTTTTCAATTCAAAATTAATGATTTCGCTGATTTCATCTGCTCTATCTACAATCATAAAGTGTTCTCCGCCTTCAATAAGCTTCATGGCAGTAGTACCTCGGGGCGGAATTAATTTATCTTTTGTACCATTAATTTTAATCACATTCGGTGATTTATTTAAATTTTGCCACGAAGTAAATTTGTGTAAAGCCCATTTAACAAAGTTTAAATCGGTATCATCTAATATCTCATAAAACAGTTTAGCGTTTTTAGCTCCGATGATATACTTCGCAAGAAACCTGGGCAGATTGAATAGAGAAGCAGGTATAAGCTTCAAAATTCTAGATTTACCAATCCATTTATAGATGGGTCTTAATTCTCGTTTTGTTTGTGCAGAAGAAATAAGAATTACTTTATTCGGATGAAGTATTTGGTTGATTTCAGTGGCTATTAACCCACCAAAGCTTACACCGATCAGGGCAAATTCTTTCGAGGTGTCTATAACTGAGCTAAGCCTTTCAGAATAACTTTTAATAGATTCATTTCTATTAGGTATTATCCAATCAATGGGTATTATCTCAACATCTAAGGTTAAATGCTCAAAGACCCTTTTATCAGCGCCTAAACCACTTACTCCGTATACTTCCAAAATAGGTTATTTATAATGATATATTGCCACGATTCAAAGCAATAAAATTGTCGTTATTAATGTATGTATAAAAGTACGTTTTTATCTTTTTTTTGAAGATAGATGTATTAAGCGATTTTAGTATATTTTGGTGGTTTACGGTATGCGTAATACCCTAATACGGCAAGAATAGCTTTCTCAATGGCGATTCTTATAGGGAACAATTCCATCCCCAAAGAGTCGTCTATTGAGCGTAACTGAGTATAATAGTTACTAATTAAAGGATAGTTGCTTTTTGAAGCAATATGAGCATTAGCTTTAGCAACGGCCTCTGGTTTTTGTTCCTTTATAGGTTTACAAGTAACCAACGTAGGTGTGTTATTTTTGTGTAACATGGCTGAAAATCCAAATAGTCTGCAAATGAGTCCGCGGTGTGCATAATCAGCGCAAAAACCTTTCGAACCTGGGGCAATAATTCTATTCAAAACAGGGCACAGTTTATTGTCGCTATCATTTCGCAATTGTTCTAACCATTCTTCGGCTTCCCCATTTTTTAAAAGGTGGTAGGCTAGGGGTAAAAACTCTAGCGCAGTAGCATTAATGTCTGGTTTTAGACAACATAGTCCGCAATTAGCTACACATGCAAGTCCTGTAGATTGTTGAAAGGAGCCTAACTCCTTATCTAATTGGTAGAAAAGACGGTCTACCGCTTTGACTTTTAGGTATATTGACACATATTTATTTAAAGTTGCGCGAAGGTAATCTATGTTTTAATACGGTAAACAATTCATGAAAATTAAATAATTACAGGCATTTCATAAAAGATAAGTATGCTTTAATTTACTGAATTTTAAACTGTTATAGGTAGATAATGATATTAAATTAGAATTTAGATATTTTTAGTTTAAGGGCTTCGCCGTCTTGTCTAAGATTAATATGAAACCCGATAACCCCAAGAACCTGCTCTTCTTCTGTAAGAACCTGTACTTCCCATTCACCTGGCGTAACGTTGGCCTTATAGGTGTAACCTCTAAAGCCGCCATCTCTACCACCCGTAATATCATAACCAATATCTTCTACGGTTATCCATTCTTTGGTGTCATCATTGTATCTTCTCCATCGATGAAAAATGGATTTCTTTAAATCTGTAGGGGCGAATATTGAAGAAAATATATAGACCCGTTGATTAGGAACGTAGCTATAGTCTAATTTGTGCTTACGCCAAAATATATGCGATTCTTCAGATTCATAGGTTACCTCATATTTGCCATTTTTTAAAACGATATCATGAGCTACAATACCTTTGTCTAAAGCCAGGGGTACCGGTGGTATTAATCTTAAGAAGTAGAATAAATTAATAATACCGTAGATAGCCAATATAATGGCAATCATTTTGCCTAGCTTAATTTCTTTGCGAGTACTCGGACTTTTGCTATAGATAAATGTGAGAAGCACTAGGGTACTAACTAAACTAGCTGCTCCAGAGATTAGGAATATGGTGGTATTTAGTTCCTTCAAGAAAACAGGAATCATAAATGTGAAAAAAGTGAAACTAATAAAGTAATAGACTCCGAATTGTAGATATTTATTAGAGATTCTTTTTTTAAGAAACTCATTGGCAATAAGCAATAACACAAGTATTATAAAGAATGATGCAGTTTTAGATAAAGAAACACTTCTAGAGAAGTAGATGACATAGGCACTTGATAATCCGCCGAAAAAGAACTGAATAGCTAAAGGCAAATATTCTTCATACCTGTCTAAGAAAGTATTTTTCCATTTACCATCATCAGCTAAATTATAGAGGTAAAGCGCAATAGATAAAGAGGTCATGTGTAGACATAAAACCGTGAGGTCATACGTACGGTCAATACGACCTAAAGTTAAGGTGTCAAAAATGAATCCTCCAATAAAGAACAGTATTGGCGCATATTTAGAATGCCTTCGAATAAAACTTCTGAAGGCACTATTTCTATATCTGGCAAGCGTTTTTTTCATGGAGACCTATCAAATAGATGCAGTAAAAATACCATAATTTAAAAAGGAAATTAATCCTATTTAATTTATGATGAACGCTAAAAATTAATATATTGTAAAGTGAATTTTAAGGGTTAATCTCAATATAAAAATTTGGATCTACACGTAAGTTTTCAAAGCTGCCTTTCATTTTTTCCGATTGCCATTCGTTACTTGGTTCTAGCCAAACAGGAATGTCATCTATATATACTTTTATAGGCAGGGTGAAGTTCTCTACAGTATTTGTAAAACGATATGATAGCTTTTTGCCTTTCACCTTATACTCAAAAACAGGAATCTTGGTCGTTCTTAAGTATTGATCAAAAAAGGGTTTTAAATCGCGCTTCATTTCTATGCCGATTACCTTCTCAATTTCGTCGGTAGTAACTGTTTTATGATAGAATTCAGAATTAAGACCACGTAGAATAGTTCTCCATTTTCTATCATCATTTACCACCTGTCGCAATGTGTGAAGAGTATTAGAACCTTTATAATACATATCGCCGCTACCTTCATGGTTTACATTATAAATACCAATTATAGGTTTATCATTTCTGATGTTGTTTCTAATACCCTGAACATAGGCATTTGCAGCTTCAGTACCGTAATGGTAGTCTAAGAATAAACTTTCGGAATAACAGGTAAACCCTTCGTGGACCCACATATCTGCAGCATCCTTATAGGTAATATTATTTGCAAACCATTCGTGCCCGGCTTCATGAATAATAATAAAATCGAACTTAAGTCCCCAACCGGTACCTGATAAATCTCTGCCTAAATATCCTTTTTTATATTGATTGCCATAAGTAACAGAGCTTTGGTGTTCCATACCCAAGTAAGGAACTTCTACCAATTTAAATGAGTCCTCATAAAAAGGGTAGGGTCCGAACCAGTATTCAAAGGCTTGCATCATTTTAGGGGCATCCTTAAAATGTACTTCAGCTTTCTCTAGATTATCTTTTAGAACATAATAATCCATGTCAAGTACACCTTTTTCTCCTTGATATATTTCATCGAAATGTATATAATCACCAATATTTACATTAACACCATAGTTGTTGATAGGATTAGAAACAAACCAATTATAGGTATTAGTTTCCTTGTCAATACTTCTAAGACGCCCATTAGAGACGTTCATTAATCCCTTTGGTGCTTTTACACTAATCAACATACTATCAACCTCGTCGTACATGTGATCTTTGTTCGGCCACCAAACGCTAGCCCCTAAACCTTGGCAAGAAGTAGCAACGAAATCTTTACCGTTAGCATCTTTTTTCCATGAGAATCCGCCATCCCATGGGGCATTAACTGCTTCTTTTGGGTGACCTGAATAAGTAACCACAACCTCATTTAACTCGCCTACTTTCTGAGGTTTGGTCAATTGTATAAAATGAGCATTTATATTATTCGTCACTTCAAGTTCGACACCATCTTGCGTCACTTTCTCAATGCGCAATGGTGGTTGAAGATCCACTTGTAGCACCTGATGAGGCTTTAAAACCTTATAGCGAATGGTATTACAGCCAGAAATAAATTTATCATCGGCATTTACATCAATATCTAGGTGATAGTAATTCAAATCCCACCATTCACGTTCAGGGGTAATGCTACCTCTAAGCGTATCTTGTTCGGTAAAGGTCTGTGCTTGAGAAAAAGTGAATATCCCCAGAGTAAAGGCAACAAGTAGTTTGTTCATGTCTAATATATATAAGGTCTATCTAAAAATTCCATTTGGGAACACAACCGGACTCTCAAATCCGTTTTCGCCAACAGCTGATACTCCGAAGAAAAAATTATCGATAACAATTCCCTCTAATAAGAATTCAGAAACATCACCAACATATCTACTATGATCCCAAGTTGGGGATGTAGTATCTCTCCAATATATTTTATATCCTTTTGCGCCATCAACCTTACTCCATTGAAATTTTGCTGCTGGCTCAACAATACCACCTATTTTAACCGTTTCTGGTGCAGAAGGTGCCCATGCTATAGATGCTAAGTTTATAGCGTTTACAGCAGTTAATTTAGCTGCATACTCAAAGTTTACATGTTCTAGAACATCACCATAGGCAATACCATCTTCAACACGAATATCTTGATGTTGTTGTGTGTAGTTCTCATGAGCTTCCATAATACGAATACCGGGGAAACCTGCATCGTTAAAAGGTCTATGGTGCCCACCACGACCAAAACGATCTAAACGATAAATCATTATTGGGTTCATTTCTGGCATGTACTGCTTCACGTTTTTATGAACGTATCGTGCTAATTGTCTAGAAATTCCGTCAACTTCGCCACCATAGAAACGTCTTGCCTTGCGCTGTTCTTCAGTTTCTGTCGGTGGTACTGGTTCAGAGAAAATTCTAAAATCTACATTACTAACAGTGCCATCGACACCTGTTATATTACCGATCATATCATTATTAAAAATACCGATAACTTCCCAGCCTTTATCTTTTGCGTATTGCGCAATACCGCTACCGCCGAAAAGACCTTGTTCTTCACCTGAAAGTCCCATATAGATAATGCTATTCTCGAATTTATATTTAGATAATACACGGGCAGCTTCAATAGTACCTGCCATACCGCTGGCGTTATCATTTGCACCAGGAGAATTATCGGTGAAATTTGTTGGATCGCTAACACGAGAATCGATATCGCCACTCATAATAATATAGCGATTAGGGTATTTTGTCCCTTTTTGAATAGCAAGTACGTTAACTACTTCTACATCTTTTATAATACGGTCATTAGCACCTTTTTTAACTAAGTCTTTTTGAAAGAAAACATTTAAACACCCATTACATTCAGCAGCTGTTTTTTCGAATTCGCTTTTGATCCACCGTCTTGCTGCACCAATGCCTCTTGTCGTTGAAACAGTATCGCTTAAGGTATGCCTAGTGCCGAAATTGGCAAGTTTAGTAACATCGTTTTCTATTCTCTCGGCAGAAACGGCATCGATAATGTCGTAAATAGGTTGGTCGGTTTGTGCAGATAAGGTTATGGTTGATGTTAATAAGGTAAGCAGTAACAATTTTTTCATTTCAAAATTTTTTTATGAGTAAAGTTAGTTTGGGTAATAGGTTTCTAAAATTAAGTAAAATATAGGGTTGACCATAATTTCATGTACTAAATTATGGGAGCGTATAGTATTATTTAAATAGGATTAAAAATAGGTAATGCAATTCATAGGATAAGGTGAATCAGGATCTCAATTTTGAGTATTTCTGCCGTTTTTATTTTTAGATAATAAAGAGGATACACCCAACAACGGACCAATGGCTAAAGGAATAAATAAAAGATCAATAGAGATGATCGATTGAAGTGATCCTAGAAGTTGAATACTTATAATAGTAATGGCAAAACCAATACAATTTACAAGTGTAAGTGCAGTACCTTTTAATTCGGGTGCTACGGCTGATGCCACCAAGTTTGAGAATTGAGGTGAATCTGCGGTAACAGCAATGCCCCATAAACACCAACCTGCCAAGAATACATACATTGGAAGTAAAAATAGAAATGGAGAAATTAAACATAGGAGTCCCGATGCTACTAATGCTATAAGCGCTACTTTTTTACTACCTATCCGTTGCGAAAGTAGTCCACCGTAGGCGCAAGATAATCCGCCGAGGGCAATTACGATTCCTGACCAAAGTGATACAGAAATATCACTTCCTGATTGAATCGCAAAATACTGAATGGCAATAGGTGTAAAAGCCCAAAAAGCATAGAGTTCCCACATGTGACCGAAATAGCCAAAAGCAGCTTTTTTAAATTCGAAGTTTTTAAAAAGCTTTGGTCCTGCATCAAATTTTAACGTAGCACTTGCCACTCGATACGGACCGTTGGGTACGAGTAAGAAGAGTAATAGTCCGCCCAACGCGGTAATACCAGAGGTTAACATTATAACCTTGTCTGGATGACTTGCCAAAGGGCTTCCTTTAATTAAAAAAGGAAAAGCGGTGCCTAGAACTAATGCTCCGACTAAAAACCCCAATGCTTTACCAAGTCCTTTTTCGAAGTAATCTGCAGCTATTTTCATTCCTACGGGATAAATACCGGCTAGAAAAAAACCAGTGCTAAATCTGGCGAATAGTAAACCACCCACATTCAATTCAGGATAGATCAATGTTAGATTAGAAAGGGATGCTAGAAAGGCGCAAATCATAAATACTCTAGAAGGAGAAAACCGATCAGCAATCATTAGAATCCCAAATAATAGGGTCCCGATGATGAATCCGAATTGTACCGAAGAGATTACGTAACTAATAATATCTGGACCAAAATCTAACTTTTTTGTCAAGGATTCTAAAATCGCATTCCCAGCAAACCAAGTAGAGGTACAGGCAAATTGCGAGAGAATAATAATGGGGAGAATATGTAGCTTTTGTTTCAAGAGATTATCTGATAATTGTGGCTTTAATTATCTTATCATTTTCAACTTCATAGACTAATACGGCAGAGATAATTTTACCATCTGCAGTTATTGACTCTTCATCGATAACGGTATTGCCAATGACAATTCTATTGAGAATTTCGCAATGTAAATCAGGGGTAGAATTAAACAAATCAGCGTAGCCTTTTCGCATTGCATCTGTACCTTCTGATCTTAATTCTCCCGAGTAACTATATATTTTAGCTGTTTTGGAGTAGGTATTTAAAAAACCTTCAAGATCTCTTTTGTTATAAGCGTCAAGTTGTTTTTGAACAATAACTTCTGTATTAATAATCGTTTTTTTATCCCTGATAAAAGTCATGGTTTTAATGAGTCCGTCAGTTTCATAAATGGCCACTTGTTGTTTTTGTTTGTCGCCAATAGAAACAATTTCTTGGTCAATAACAGTAGTGTTAATTATAATTCTTGAAGATACCTTAACTTCTATGGAAGGTGTTCTACTGTAAAAAGCTTTGTAGTTCTCTTTTAATTGTTGTCTTCCAATATACAGTGTATCTGAGGGAAAATTTTTCACCACAACATCTTTTGAATAACAATTGGCGAATGCTTCTAAATCTCGCGCATTAAAAGATTCTACTTGCTTCTGTACAATTTTATCTGGAGCATCTTTAGAAACAAAAGAAATACTTTTTCCATTAGAGCTTACGGCTAGTCTAGAAATACCATGAATATCAGTTTGTTGAAATTCAAACATTGATTTCCACTCAGCATCGATTGATGGCTTAAAGGAGAACAGATATTTGTTATACGCAGTAATTAAGCTTCCATCTGTAGTCCAAGTGACATCTTCAGAATCTCCTAAAAGGGTTGTAATAACCTTTTTTTCTTTAGAATTAGGATTTAGTGATGTAATTGTGGCATTCTCACCATCTTTTGCTATAAAACTTATTAGCTCTGTATCGGGAATTTTATGCAACGATCGACCCACATTCTTCTGTGCAGTATAATGGGTGTTCTCTTTTAAGTTATACACCACCAAATCCATACGATTTTCAATCAAAACCGTGCAAACAATAATATCACTAGAAAACCAAACATGGTAACCCACTTTTAAATCTGGTAATAAAATTTTAGAGTCACCTGTATTTAAATCATACTCGTATAAACGTTGTAACCCATCTTCATCTAAACGAACAGCAGAAACGGCATCTCTACCCGGAATTTTTAATGGAGAATATTCACTGCCATGTGGTGTGTTAGAGAGCCAAGTAGTTGTTTTATCCTTTACATCATAAAGAGCGATATCAGTTTGGTTATTTCTAGTCGATGCGAACAGAATTTTCTCATTAGTAAAAAATGAAGGCTGATTATCATAACCTTCATTATAAGAAATGTTGATAAACTCATTAATCTTCAAACTATCAGTACTCAAATCTAAATTTGCTACATAAACTTCGGTGCCTTGTTGGGCAAAAGTAGTAAGGCAGCAAAAAATACCTACAAACACGAGGTTGTAAATTTGTTTCATAGTAATAAGGTTAGTTGGTAAGCATGTTTATTCTTTGTCGGCAAATCTCTTCAAAATTGTACGCACATTTTTAGTGTTGTCAACAAAGTATCTTGCCTGTGTTTTTTGACGACCTACTTTTACCGTAATAGAATCTTCAGGTAATTCTTGAAACATGAATTCATCGGTCCAATCATCACCAATAGCAAATACAAAATCGTACTCATGTTCAGTATACACGCGCATAGAAGCTCGACCTTTATTTACATTACTACTTTTAATTTCCATCACCTTGTTGCCATTTAATACACTTAGGTCGTCATTGGCAATAAGACTTGTCAATACCGTATTTAATTCAACAGAACGCTTTTGACCAAAATCTGGATCTGTTTTTCTGTAATGCCATGCTAAAGAGTAATTTTTCTCTTCAATAAAACTACCAGGCGTACGGTCAACAAAAGATTCTAAAACCGGTAAAATTTTCTCCATCCAGTCTTTTTTCACCGTTTCTAGCATCCTGAATTCTTCACCACCTTGAGAGATCCATACGCCATGTTCAACAATCATGTTGTATTTTTTAGGCAAAAACCACTTGGTAAATGTTTCTTTATCTCGTCCACTAATTAAATACATATCAGTGTTTGGTTGAGAAGAAATCGCATCAAGTAGTTTGTATAATTCTTCGTCTGGCGATGCTTTTTGTGGATCAGCATGAAAACCTGCTAATGTACCGTCATAGTCTAAAAATACTAATCTTCTTTTGGCTTTGTTATAATCATCCATAACCGTATCCATAATATCTACAGATAATTTACGTGACTTAGAAGTTTGGTCTTTTTCTTTTTGTCCGACTAATGAATTCATGAAGTCGTTCGCCCATTTTTCCACATTATAGCGCTCCAATCTTTTTTGCAATAACGTGTTTCTAGAAATTTGTTCTTCTTTTGGAATGTTGATAGCCTCAAAAAGTGCATCTGCTATTTGTTCAAAGTTATTAGGGTTAATTAATAATGATTCATTCATTTCATTGGCAGAACCGGCCATTTCACTAAGAATAAGCACTCCCGTTTTATCCGTTCTAGTAGCAATGTATTCTTTGGCTACCAAATTCATACCATCTCTAATAGGCGTTAACCAAGCAATATCAGAAGACGTATATAAATCAATTAAGTTTTCAAAAGGCATCGATCTATAGAAATACCAAATAGGTGTCCAGCTTACTGTTGAAAGCTCTCCGTTTATTCTACCGACCAATTCATCTATCTCACGTTTTAATAATTGATACTGCGGTACGTTTGACCTTGAAGGTACAGCAAGAATAATTAAACGGACCTTCTCTTTATACTGCGGATATTTATTTAAGAAGTACTCAAACGCCTTTAATCGTTTCGCAATACCTTTTGTATAATCTAAGCGGTCGATAGATAAAAAGAATTTAGCATCAGGTGCCGATTTCTTATGAGTATCCAATCGTTTTTGTAGTTCAGATTTTTCGTCTTCGCTACGTTGCGAATGTTCTTTGGCAGCATCGCTGAATTTCTTATAGTCGATTCCCATAGGGAAGGAATCTACTTTAATTACCCTATCATCTAAGTAGATATCATTGAAGCTCACCTCTAAACCTAGTAACCTTCGTACTGAGCTTAAAAAGTGACGTTCATAGTCATACGTATGAAAACCAATTAAATCTGAACCTAATAAACCTTGTAATACTTCTTTACGCCAAGGGAGCGTTCTAAATATCTCGTAAGATGGAAAAGGTATGTGTAAAAAGAATCCGATGGAAATATCTGGTCTTTGGGCACGAACCATTTGCGGTACCAACATTAATTGATAGTCATGAATCCAAATTGTATCATCATTATCTGCTTTTGCGAGAATAGCATCTGCGAATTTTTGGTTAACTGCTTTATAGACTTCCCAACTTTCTAGTTCGAATTCAGAATATTCTAAGAAGTAATGGAATAATGGCCATATGGTTCTATTACTGAATCCGTAGTAAAAACCATCTACTTCTTTTTCCGTAAGATTTACTTTAGAAGATCCATGTTTCGCTAATGCGCTATCGATTTCAGGAATCAATTCTTCGGGTATTTCTTCATCTGTAAGTCCGCTCCAACCGATCCAAAGGCTATCTCCGCCAGAGTGTACAGATTTCATTCCAGTAGCCAAACCGCCAACACTTGGCACTGCAGTAATGCCTCCATTGCTAATTTGTAATTGTACAGGTAGTCTATTTGAGATAATGATAGTTTTAGCCATAAAAGAGATTTTTTTGCTACTTCTTGATAATTATTTCTCTAAATTTCTGGAAAAAGGAGGGCAATACCAATTGAAACCTCATATGAATCAACATTTTTATTGAATGGATAATTTAGACTACGGAATAATAGGGAATTGCAGAAGTGCAGCATTAATTTCAAAGATAGGAGGTATCGACTGGTGTTGTTTGCCAGAATTCGATAGTCCGTCAGTTTTCGCTAAACTATTGGACGAAGAAATTGGCGGTAGTTTTGAAATAAATGTGGCTGACAGTTACACAATCACCCAAAAATATCAACAGTATACGAATATATTAATCACATCTTTCAAATCTGGCAATGACCATTTTGAGATACACGATTTTATGCCAAGGTACCGTAAAGAGGGTAATGCATATCATTCTCCGCCAGAGTTGGTACGCTATTTTAAATATATTTCAGGAAAACCAAGTTTTTCGGTACTCTATGATCCAAAGCTGGAGTATGCAATGGGCACGACAGAAACTTTTATTAAAAAAGACTTCATTGCCAGCCTTACACATGATGTTAAATTCGATACCGTATTCTTATATACCTCACTTGATAAGGAATCTGTTGTTAATAGTGTAGAGATAGCGCTTACCCAAGATGAGTTCATGTTAATGGGTTACAACGAAAAGTTGTTATTACCTACTACAGAAAGAGTTTATCTAGAATTGCAGAACACAAAGGTGTATTGGTTGAATTGGTCAAATTTGACACCTACCTATAAGAAATTCAACGAAGAAATTTCTAGAAGTGCCTTGACATTGAAGCTATTAAGTTATGATAAAACAGGAGCGGTATTAGCAGCAGCGACAACATCATTACCAGAGACAATAGGCGAAGTGCGTAATTGGGATTACCGTTTTTGTTGGATCCGCGATGCATCAATGGTAATAAAAGTAGTATCAGAATTAGGACATAAGAATGTGGCTAGAAGATATTTGCAGTTTATTATTGATTTGATTCCGGATAAAGCAGAGAAGCTTCAGATTATGTACGGCATCAATAAAGAGAAAAAACTGACCGAAGAAACGCTCGAACATTTATCAGGTTATAAGGGCTCAAAACCGGTACGTATTGGTAATGCGGCATATCACCAAAAGCAGAACGATATTTATGGTATTCTGATGGATGTTATCTACGAGCAAATGGTAAAATTCAGTGTCGATATCGATAATGGTGAAGATTTATGGGCGATTACCAAAGGAATCGTTTGGATAGTGAGTAACAATTGGAAGGATGCCGATAAAGGTATTTGGGAGTTCAGAACAGAAGATAGACATTTTACATTCTCAAAAGTATTATGCTGGACAGCCTTAGATCGTGCTATAAAAGTGGCGGAAATGCTTGGTAAAAAGCATAAAATAGAGAAGTGGGAGCCTATTAGGGAAGAAATCTGGAAAGATATATATGATAATGCCTGGAACGATGAAGTTGGTGCATACACGCAGTCTTACGGATCTAAAGAATTAGATGCTTCAGTATTGTTAATGGAATCTTACGGATGTGTGAACGCAAAAGATAAACGATATATAAGTACCGTTAATGCCATAGGGAGGGAGTTGAACAATGACGGATTGCTTTATCGTTATAAAAATGAAGATGACTTTGGTTTGCCTTCATCATCATTTACCGTATGTACATTTTGGTACATAAATAGCTTGTTTAAAATAGGGGAACGAGAGAAGGCGTTAGAGTATTTTGAGCGATTATTGAGTTATAGTAATCATTTAGGTCTCTTTAGTGAAGATATTGATTTTAAGACAAAAAGATTATTAGGCAACTTCCCACAAGCTTATTCGCATTTAGCGTTAATAGAATGTGCAATTAACTTCTCTAAAAAAGAAAGTGAAGATCAAATGCTCGAATCTTTAAGGGAATAATTACCGATTAGCAAAGGACTTAATCTTTTTGATTAAGGCCTTAAAATGTTGATCAGTTGTAAACGGATTCATAACCGTAATACGCATGTAATGTGTACCTTTAAGTTTCGTTTGTACAATATAAAATTCGCCGTCTTCTAAAAGAGATTGGCGAATTTTTGCATTAAGAGCGTTTATATGTTCTTCGTCCATATCAGCAGGGCAATACCTAAAACAAACAATATTGGACATTGGTTGTAGCGCTAGTTGAAAATTTGGCTCTTTCTCAATAAGCTGAGCAAAAAGAACACCTAAATCGTAAAGGTGGGTAACATTGGCGTCAAAAACTTCTTCTCCGTATAATTTTAGCAGGGTAAACCAGTGAATGCTCATCATGTTTTTGGTGCATTCAAACGTTCGTTTACCAGAGTTGTACCAATCTTCATGTTCAGAATCTGTAAGTAAGTAATCTGCTTTTTGGCTAAAAGTGGCGTTAGCATATACGACGTTTTTATAGATTAGGGCAGTAGTTAGCGCTGGCATCATCATCATCTTATGACCATCGATTACCACAGAATCCGCCAATTCAATACCCTTAAGAGTGTGTTTGTATTTTTTTGAAAATATACCTGCTCCGCCATGTGCGCCGTCAACATGAAACCAAATATTTTGTTTTTTAGCAAATTCTCCAATCACTTCTAAGTCATCAAAAATACCCGTAGCAGTAGAAGGGGCACTACCAATAATAGCGAATATTTCAATTCCCTTTTCTTGAGCTTCTTTGAATTTAGATTCCAGTAAGTCGGTATCCATTTTAAATTCTTTGGTTACTGGAACTTTTATAATTCCTTGGTCGCCCAATCCTATAATTCTTGCGGCACGATCAACGCAATAATGCGCTTCTTCGCTTACCATAATACCTAGTTGATTTTGGTTGCCCTCGTTCCAAATATCTCTTTTGGTAATCGCTTTTCGCGCACTTAATAATGCCGTTAAATTCGCTAAAGTTCCGCCAGAAGTTAAGAATCCCCCAGAGTTGTCATCAAAACCAGTTTTCTTACAAAGTAATTCTATAATAATACGTTCAATAGCATTTGAAGACATACCCATCTCATATACCGCAGTACCATTATTTAATAAGGAACTAATTAGACCAGTAAGTGCAGTAATGGGAGCAGGCGGACTCACTTGATGTCCCATATAATGCGGGTGGTGTACGTAGGTGGTACGTTTTGTTATTTCTGAAAAAAGGTCTTTTTTATCCCCGTCAGTTAAAAAATTCTTCCAGAATTCTAATTCCTTTTCAGGTTCGTTCCAGTTAATGGCATTACGAGAAGAAGCATTCGTTTTATCCTCTAAGTGAGAAGTCAATTGGTCGATTAGAATATGACCATTTGAATTAAAATCGGAAGCTTTATAAACTTGTTCTAGTAATTTTTTATGCATAGTTAAAAGTAGTCGCAATATCAATATTTACCAAACAAAAAAACCGCCCCAATTGCGACGGTTTAATATTCAAGTTACCAAACAACAAAAGGTAATCTGAATTAGTCAAACGTATAACCGTTATCTGCAGAAACTTTATCAGCAATTTGCGTGCGTAAAGCCACTACATTAGGGTAATTTGTATATTTAGTGAAACGTTTAAGTCCCATTAACATCATTCTTTGTTCATCACCTTCAGCAAAAGAAACGATAGCTTCTTTACCTTTATTTATGATGGTTTCAGTAGCATTGAACAAATATAATCTAGACATGGCAATTTGAGTAGCTTGTGCTTCTTCGCCAAATCGTTTTGCATTTTTCTCGGTACGTAATAAAGCAGATTCTGCCATATATACTTCAATAAGAATATCAGAAGCAGCCAACATTAATTGTTGGTGATTTTCTAATTCTGCACCGTATTTCTGTACCGCAGATCCAGCAACCATTAAGAAAACCTTCTTAAGTCTTTTTAAGATATCTTTTTCTTCAGCGAATAGTTCAGAAAAATCAGGAGTATCGAAAGAAGGAATACCCATAAGCTCTTCACCAACAGCAGTAGCAGGACCTAAAAGATCAACATGACCTTTCATTGCTTTTTTCACAAGCATACCTACTGCCAACATTCTGTTGATTTCGTTAGTACCTTCATAGATACGTGCAATTCTTGAATCTCTCCAAGCAGATTCCATCGGAGTATCAGCACTAAAGCCCATACCACCAAAAATCTGAATACCTTCATCAGTAGTGTTTTGACAATCTTCAGATACAGCTACTTTAAGAATTGAACATTCGATAGCATATTCTTCAACACCTTTAAGTTCAGCCTCTTGGTGTGTATTACCTTCAGCTTCACGCATAGCAATACGATCTTCTATGTTTTTAGCAGCACGGTAACTAGCAGACTCATCAACATATACACTAGTTGCCATTTCGGCAATTTTAGATTTAATCGCTCCGAAGTTTATAATCGGAGTTTTGAACTGAATACGCTCGTTGGCGTATTTAGTAGCCTCACCGATAACTCTTCTTTGCGCATCTAAACAAGCAGCCGCTAATTTAATACGACCAACGTTCAATGCATTCATTGCAATTTTGAATCCGTTACCTCTTTCAGATAACATATTCTCCACAGAAACTTTAGTTTCGTTAAAGAATACCTGACGAGTAGAAGAGGAGTGAATACCTAATTTCTTTTCTTCGTCACCTAAAGTAATACCGTTACTTGGGTCATTTTCTACAATGAAACCAGTAATATTTTTATCATCTTCAATACGAGCAAATACGATAAACATATTACAGAAACCTGCGTTAGAAATCCACATTTTCTGACCTGTAATACTGTATGATTTACCATCTGCAGAAAGAACAGCTTTAGTTTTTCCTGAGTTAGCATCAGAACCAGCACCTGGCTCAGTAAGGCAGTAAGCGCCGAACCATTCTCCAGAAGCTAATCTTGGTACATATTTTTGTTTTTGCTCCTCAGAACCATAAAGCGTAATTGGCATAGTTCCAATACCAGTATGTGCTCCAAAAGCAGTACTGAAAGAACCAGTTGCACCTGAAATGTAATCACAAACTAACATGGTAGAAACGAACCCCATACCCATACCACCGTATGATTCCGGTACAGCTACACTTAATAATCCTAATTCACCAGCTTTACGCATGGTTTCTTCAGTAAAAGCGTAGTCTTTATTCTCAAAACGCTCCCAATGTGCCCAAAGTTCTCTGTCTACGAATTCTCTGGTACTCTCACGCATCATGCGTTGCTCTTCATTCAAATCTTCTAATGTGAAAACATCTTCACAATTGGTTTCTTTAACAAGGAACTGTCCTCCTCTAAGAATGTCTTTTTTTACTGTATCTGTACTCATGTTGTTAATAGTATTTAGTATAAAGTAATTAGTATCAAGTATTAAGTAAACACTGTAATATTAATTAGTGAAAATTGTTAATTTAAAAATTCAAATATTCCGGCGGCTCCTTGACCTGTACCTACGCACATGGTTACCATACCGTATTTACCTTGCATATTTCTTTTACGCATCTCATCAAATAACTGTACTGATAATTTTGCTCCTGTACATCCTAATGGATGACCAAGTGCAATTGCACCACCATTTACGTTTACGATGTCTTGATTGATATTCAATTCACGCATTACTGCCAAAGATTGTGAAGCGAAAGCTTCATTCAATTCTATTAAACCAATATCATTTAGTTTTAAATCTGCTTGTTTTAATGCCTTTGGTATAGCAGCGATAGGACCAATACCCATTATTCTAGGTGGTACACCAGCGGCTGCATAGTTTACTAAACGAGCGATCGGTTCAAGATTTAATTCTTTCACCATTTCTTCACTCATTATCAAAACAAATGCTGCACCATCACTCATTTGAGATGAGTTACCAGCAGTTACACTTCCGCCAGCAGCAAAAACTGGGCGAAGTTTATTCAAAACCTCTACAGAAGTTCCTTTTCTCGGACCTTCATCTTTGGTTACTGTATATTTACGATGTGCTTTTTTTCCGTTAGCATCTAAATATGTTTCCTCAACTTCAATTGGTGCTATCTGACTTTGAAAACGGTCTTCTGCTTGTGCTTTTAAAGCTTTCATATGAGAATTGTAAGCAAACATATCTTGATCTTCACGAGATACTTTATATTCATTTGCTACAGCTTCAGCAGTATTTCCCATTCCCCAGTAATAATCTTCATGACCAGAATTTGCTAAATCGTAGTTCAGTTCTGGCTTATTACCCGTCATAGGAACAGAGCTCATACTTTCGGCACCACCAGCAATAATACAATCTGCCATACCAGCTTGAATTTTAGCTGCGGCAATACCAATAGTTTCCAATCCTGATGCACAGAATCGATTTACGGTTACGCCCGGTACATCAACAATATCCAATCCCATTAATGAAATTAGTCTTGCCATGTTCAAACCTTGAGAACCCTCAGGCATCGCATTACCTACGATGACATCATCAATACGTTTTTTGTCGAATTGTGGCAATTCCTTCATCATATATTCGATGGTTTCGGCAGCCAATTCATCTGTTCGCTTAAAACGGAAAACACCCTTCGGAGCTTTTCCAACAGCAGTTCTATATCCTTTTACTATATATGCAGTTTTCATTTTTTATGCTTTTGGCTATTAGCTTTTAGCTATTAGCATTTAATTGTTGTTTTATAATAGACCGATAGCTAATTGCTACAGGCTGACAGTTACGCAATTTTAGTTACGTAATGGCTTACCCGTTTTCAACATATGCTGAATACGTTCTAGAGTTTTTCTCTCAGTACATAATGATAAGAAAGCTTCACGCTCTATATCTAATAGATATTGCTCAGATACTAATGTAGGTTCTGATAAATCACCACCCGCCATTACATAAGCAAGCTTATTTGCAATTTTCTTATCATGTTCACTAATATAGTGGCTAGCTTCCATAGCATCTGTACCTACCACAAACATACCTAACGCTTGTTTACCTAATACCTTAATATCGTTGCGAGCTGCTGGTTGTGTATATCCAGATTCTGCCATTAAAATAGCATGCGCTTTGGCAGTTGCTATTTGACGGTCTTTATTAACGACTACAACATCTTTTCCTTTTTGAAGCAATCCTAAATCAAAAGCTTCGTAAGCTGAAGTAGAAACTTTTGCCATACCTATAGTTAAGAAATATTCTTGCAAAACGTTTAATTCAACATCACCTTTTTTAAAGGTATCTTGAGCACGTAAGGCCATCTCTTTAGAGCCACCTCCACCAGGAAGAACACCAACTCCAAATTCTACAAGTCCCATATAAGTTTCAGCCGCAGCAACAACTTTATCTGCATGTAATGATATTTCACAACCACCACCTAATGCCATACCATGTGGTGCAGAAATTGTCGGAATAGAAGAATAACGCATACGCATCATCGTATCTTGGAACATTTTAATAGCCATGTTCAGCTCGTCATATTCTTGCTCGACTGCCATCATGAAAATCATACCAATATTAGCTCCTACAGAGAAATTCGGTGCTTGGTTACCAACGACCAAACCTTGAAAATCTTTTTCGGCCATGTCTATTGCTTTATTCAAGCCAGCTAAAACATCACCACCAATGGTATTCATTTTCGATTGGAATTCAACATTCAAAATTCCGTCACCTAAATCTTCTACAACAACACCGGCATTTTTAAATACTTCTTTAGATTTTCTAATATTATCTAATATGATAAATGAATCTTGACCAGGAATTTTTTCTAAAGATTTTTTCGGAATATCATAAAAATAGGTACTACCTTCTTTTACAGCGTAAAAAGAATTCTTACCGGCAGATTTCATTTCTTGAACCCAAGCAGCAGCTTCTAGGCCTTCAGCTTTAATAAATTCTAGACCTTTGTCTAAACCAACGGCATCCCAAATTTGAAACGGACCATGTTCCCAGCCAAAACCAGCTTTCATGGCATCATCTATCTTATAAAGTTCATCTGTAATTTCAGGTATTCTATGAGAAACGTAAGCGAACAACTGTCCGAAACTCTTACGGTAGAACTCACCAGCTTTATCTTTTCCGCCACAAAGAACAGCAAAGCGATCTACAACTTTATCAACCGTTTTCGTTAATTCTAACATGGCAAATTTTGCGCTTTTTTTAGAACGATATTCCATCGAATCTAAATCAAGCGTTAATATTTCAGTATTACCTTTAGCGTCACTATCTTTTTTGTAAAATCCTTGACCTGTTTTACTTCCCAGCCATTTGTTTTCCATCATGGTATTGATGAAACCAGGTAGTTTAAACAAATCAAGACGTTCATCATCTTTACAGTTATCATATATACCATTAGCTACATGTACCAAAGTATCTAAACCAACAACGTCAACAGTTCTAAATGTAGCAGATTTTGGTCTACCGATTACAGGACCGGTAAGCTTATCAACCTCTTCAACAGTCATATCCATTTCCTTTACCATATGGAAAAGGCTTTGAATGCTAAAAATTCCAATTCTATTACCTATAAAAGCAGGAGTATCTTTGGCAACTACAGAAGTCTTACCTAAGAATTTTTCTCCGTATCCATTTAAGAAGCTCAATACATCAGCATCTGTTTTTGGACCAGGGATGATTTCAAAAAGTTTTAAATATCGTGCAGGGTTAAAAAAGTGCGTACCACAAAAATGCTTTTGAAAGTCATCACTTCTACCTTCAGACATAAATTTGATAGGAATACCAGAAGTGTTAGAGGTAATTAAAGTACCCGGAGTACGGTACTTTTCAATATTTTCAAAAACTTGTTTTTTAATATCTAATCGTTCAACTACAACTTCAATAATCCAATCAACTTTAGATATTTTTGAAATATCATCTTCCATATTACCCGTAGTAATACGGTTTGCGAAATTTTGATGATAGATAGGTGATGGCTTAGATTTCAACGCTGCCGTTAAAGAGTCATTTACCATTCTATTGCGAACTACCTTGTCTTGCAAGGTTAAACCTTTCGCTTTCTCTTTGTCATTAAGTTCTCTAGGAACAATATCTAACAATAAAACCTCTACGCCAATATTTGCAAAATGACAGGCTATACCGCTACCCATTATTCCTGAGCCAATTACCGCTATTTTTTTAATGTGCTTGTTCATGTAATTTATACTGTATTAATTTGATAAGTTGTATTAAAATAATTTCTTGTCTGCAATCAGTTTATTGATGGCATCTGTAACTTCAAAAAAACTTTCTAATTTTTCATCGGTAACTTCATTTTTTACTGCCTCGTTAAACCTAAGAACAGTGTTTTTAGAATCGTTCCTTTTTTCAAGCCCGAAGTCCGTTAAATAAATAAGAACACCTCTGCCATCGTTAGGGTTAGGTTTTCTTAATATAAGACCTTTTTTTTCCATACTTTTTAGAATCCTAGAAAGGCTAGTCGCTTCCATTCCCATTTTTGGACCTAAGGAAGTAGAAGGTGTGCCTGTTTTTGGATCGATACTCAATAAGGTAAAACCAACAGCCATAGTAGAATCAAAATTCTTTGCTTCTTCATTATACATTCTAGCTACTGCTTGCCATGTAGCTCTCAACGCATAATCTATCGTTGCTTCTTTCATACTCTGTTAGTTGGTTCCCAAATATAAGAAAATTTATTATGCATGCATAATAAATTGGTAAAATAATAATGTTCAAATCTTATAGTAATAGTATGTTATGTGGTAAGAGGTTTACTAAAACGATTTGATTTACTACGCTATGATAAACTAAAAATAGTTACAAGTATTGTATTTGTCCATATTGTAATAACAATATACAGTTGAAAGCTATGACAACTAATAATGGTATTCTAGAAAACTATATTTAGTAGTAGACACCTAATAGTTAAAACAACAATACCACATTTTAACAAGACATTTTTAGAATTTGCAAGTTGAAATGTGGTATATAGTATGAATTTCAATTTTAACAAAATTGAAATTTTAGAAACTTAAAAGCATTAGTTAATGCTCATAAATATCATTGTATAGGTCAATGTATTTTTCTTTAATTATTTTTCGTTTCATTTTCATGGTAGGGGTAAGGTGTCCGGCTTCCATACTCCAAACTTCGGGGGTCAATCTAAATTGTTTAATTTTCTCCCATTTGGCAAAGCTTTCATTTGCTAGAGCAACTTCTTCATCAATTCTGGCAATAACTTTTTCGTTCTTTGCGATATCGGTATTATCACCTACAGCAATATTCTTTCTTTTGGCCCATTCTTTAATATGTTCAAAATTTGGCTGTATTAATGCGGCTGGCATTTTTTCACTTTCACCGATTACCATAATTTGTTCAATGAATGGTGATTGTTTAAATCGATTTTCTAAAAGTTGAGGAGCGACATATTTACCACCAGAGGTTTTAAACATTTCTTTTTTACGATCTGTGATTTTTAAGAATCCGTCGCTATCTAATTCCCCAATATCTCCAGTTAAAAAATAACCGTCAACAATGACTTCTTTTGTTTTCTCTTCATCCTTATAATAACCCAACATAACTTGTGGACCCTTAATGCATATTTCACCATCTGCGGCAATCTTAACTTCAGTACGGTCAATAGGTTTACCAACGCTTCCAATTCTGAATCCGCCTTCGCGCATATCATTAACCGAAATTACAGGTGAAGTTTCAGATAGTCCGTACCCTTCCATGAGTCCGAATTCGGCAGCATTAAAAATTCTAGATAATCGTGGTTGTAAAGCAGCGCTACCAGACGCAATTAAACCTAGGTTACCGCCTAAGCCTTCTTTCCACTTACTGAAAATTAATTTTCTGGCAATAGAAAGTTGTGTTTCGTACCACCATCCGTTTTTACCGTATGGTTCATATCTAAGACCCAAGTCTACAGCCCAAAAGAATAGTTTCTTTTTAATACCGGTAAGCTCTGTTCCTTTGGCATAGATTTTATCATACACCTTTTCTAAAAGTCTTGGTACCGCTGTCATTACATGCGGACTAGTTTCTTTCAGGTTATCACTAATTTTATCTAAAGATTCAGCATAGTAAATAGAAACACCTCTAAATTGATATAAGTAAATTAACATTCGCTCATATACATGGCATAGGGGTAAGAAGCTTAATGCCTTTGTATTTCCGTCTTCAATAGGAAATCGCTTGGAACTTTCAATGGCATTCGATACTAGATTATTGTGCGATAGCATAACACCTTTAGGTCTACCTGTTGTACCTGAAGTATAGATTAATGTTGCTAAATCGTTTGGTGTAACGGCATTCATTAGTTTTTCAACTTCGTCTTGATTTGAAGTATCTGCACCTAATTCTAAAACCTTGCTCCAATTATCGCAACTAGATAGCTCTTCAAAAGAATAGACATTTTCTAAGCTTTTGACTTGATCTTTAATTGAAAGCACTTTTTCATACACTTCATCGCAAGAAACAAAACAGAATTTTGCTTCAGAGTGATTAAGCACATAGGCGTAATCTTCTTCAGATATAGTAGGGTAGATTGGTACATTCTGAGCACCAAGCTGAAGAATACCGATGTCCATAATATTCCACTCCGTTCTATTGGTAAGTGATATTATGGCAATCTTATCATTAGGTTTAACCCCTAGGCGTAAAAGCCCACGGCTAATGGCATTTGCTTTGTCTATATATTCTTGAGTAGAGGTTTTAATCCACTCTCCATTTGTTTTTGACACCAACGCCTCTTTTAAAGCATGTTTTTCTAGTTGGTAATAAGGGAAGTCAAAAAGACGGGTAACTTTCTGCATATGTAATTTCTAATAAGAATTGCAAAATAGTGAAAGAACTCGATATTTTAAAATTGTATTGTTAAATAAACTAGCATCTTGTTACAATATTCTTAATTCTAGACTATTACAATGTAATGTATCGAATTTAGCCATTCATCTACAATAAATTGTATTTGAGCGTGTTATGTATACATCTCATGTGTTTGTAAGAAAATTCTTTAATTATTTCTATTAGATTTGAGCAGTGAGATTAATCCCAAATCGTCGAAAACATGGAAAAAAAATGCTTTAAAAATATATTTTTAAACTCGATTACTGTAATTATTATAGCTTTTTTTAGTTGGAATATGAACGCACAGGCAGAACCTTTCAACTGCGATTTTAATGCTTATCTGTTTCAATATAATGATATATATGCATTAGACCTTACATCAGGTAGTTCTTATTTGGTCGCTGAAAATATTACTCCAGGTAATATGAACGGTGTAGGTTACAACCCAACAGACGGTTATTTGTGGGGATATTTATCGACCCCATCGAGTACTATAGTAAGAATTGGAAAAAACTATACTGTAGATCAATATACAATACCAGAATTACCATCGGGGAATAAATATGTGGGCGACATTTCTCCTGATGGTGTTTATTATTTTAAAGCAGGAGGTTCCTCTTATTTTAAAGTAGATATTAATCCAGATTCACCAACCTATCTTGAATATTTAGGTGCTTTTGAATTAAGTCAAAGTTTAGGTATTGCCGATTGGGCTTTCAATGCTGCAGATGGTATGTTGTATACAGTAGAGGGCGGTACTCGAAAACTATATAAAATTGATCCCGAAACAGGTAAAGTTTACAACTTAGGTGAAGTGCCTATTATAGAAGGGTTAAGCTATACTTTTGGCGCAGTCTATTTTGATGTTGATGGTAACTTCTATATTTCTGCCAATCAAACCGGTTCAGTCTATAAAATTGAGGAAGTCCAAAATATTACGGACGGAAATATGAATTCAAATATTTTTGCATTCGGTCCGGCTGCATCTAGTAATGATGGTGCACGTTGCCCCACTGCACCTGTACCGCAAGAAGATTGTATAAATGGTGTAGATGACGATGGTGATGGATTGGTAGATTGCGATGACCCTTCATGTTCTGGTGTTGCTGCTTGCCCTGTAATTGTAACCACTTCTAGTGCAAATAAAGGCGGATTAGAAAGTAACGATAGGTTAGCGAATTTGATTAGCAAAAGAAACTTTAATAGAGCAAAAACGAACTACGTATTTGATAAATTAAATGCGAAGAAACTAGTTAAAAATGCGTTTTATGGACTTACTTCTAAAACAGCGATTGATGAGATACCTTTAAATAGCCTAGTGCCATTGGGTGTTGTTGGCGAGACAACTACAATTGAGTCATCACCTAGCGATTTGTTAGACTTAACGAATGCATCAGATATCTATTCGGTAGATTATTTAAACGGTTCTGAAAACTTAGGATCATTGATGGTCATTAAAACGGATAATAAGGTATACGAGCATAGTAAGTTTATCTGTGATCGTTTTCTGGGAGCGCAATTATTATCTGTTTCGAATATTCAGTTACGAGAAAAAGATTTTATCAAGTCCATTATTAAACAACCAGACGGTAGTCTTGAGTTTGCTTTGACTTTTTCAGCTAGGGTAAATGCTGATGGTAATTTCACCATTGAGTCGCATTGGAATATTGATGCTTATGCTAGTGATACTGGGTATTATAATTTTCAGATATGGTCAAATTCGGTAGATGATCTACTGTTATTAGCAGACGAAATTTTAAATCTTTTAGAGGTTAATGCAGCTATCACACAATATAATGGATCGACTCCGCCGCCAGTTTTCGTGAAGTCTGCTAGCTATAAGAACGGAGAAGTCTTATTGAATTTAGTGAACAATAATAATTCTCAAAGTATTAATCTAGAAGGCGGATTAAAATTAACTGAAACTAGTGACACTGAAGTATTAGGAGTAACTGCAGATATTGATGGGTATTTAGATTCCGTTGCTCTAAAAACAGGAACCTTGTTCGACTTAGGATTTAGAATAAGTGCTGGTTTAGGTATGACACCAGATGATCTTTTTGTTGCCGATGCGCCATGGGGCTTAGATGATTCTGCCGAAGAAACAACTGTAGCTACTTATGAAGTGTTACCTGCGGATGGTCCTTATATTGGTGAGGGATATCCTATTGAAAGAAATATAAAATTAGAAGGTAGCACTAGTAATTATTTAGGCGTGTACCGTGCTTTGAGTCCGAGGTTTACAGCTGTCGATTTAAGTAAATATGGTAAAGTAAGTTTTGAGGCTAAGGGAACCGGAAATTTAGATGTACAATTGATAAAAGGTGATGGTTCAATTTATAAAACAACCATCAGTTTAGAAAGTAAAATGGATGAATATACGTTATCTGCAACCGATTTTAAAAATGACTCAGATGCAGGTACTGATTTCTCTGATATAAAAGTGCTTTCTTTTAATCTAGTTGCTGAAAATGGGTATGCAGAAGAGAAGTCTATGGAGTTACAAAATATAGATTTTCATAATCGTGAACTGGGTCAAGAGTTTGTAGATTCAGATTTGAATAAGTCGATTGTATATCCGAACCCAATGATAGATAGTTCTAGCTTATATTTTTATGAAGAAAAGGCAGATACCTATCAATTAGATATTTATTCTTTGAGTGGTAGATTACTTATTAACCACCATATGGAAGGTGAAAGTGTAGCAGGGCAAAATGAAATAACGATAAAAAGAAAAGACCTATCTCCTGGGTTATACCTATACAAACTACAAAACTCTAATAAAAAAACATGGAGCGGTAGATTGTTGGTTAGATAATACGTTTTGGTTATAAAAAAAGCTGTGTACCCCAGACATGGGAGTGCACAGCTTTTGCTTTTTTATGAATATGCAATGTTTATTTCTGATTGTTAACCCACGTTTTAGCATTTTTAAACGCTTCTAACCATGGTGAAACTTCATCAGTTCTATCCGCTGGATAATGTGCCCAGTTCCATGGAAAGATAGAACGTTCTATATGTGGCATAGTTACTAAGTGGCGACCCGTTTTATCACAAAGCATAGCGGTGTTGAAATCACTACCATTTGGATTGGCTGGATAACCTTCGTAACCATATTTAGCTACAATATCATAATTCTCTTCAGATAGTGGTAAAGCAAATTTACCCTCACCATGAGAAATCCATACTCCAAGTTTACTACCCTCTAAAGAAGAAAGCATTACAGAGTTGTTTTTTTGAATTTCTACAGAGGTAAAATTACTCTCGTGCTTATCAGAATCGTTGTAAGTCAACTTGCCATGAACCTCGTGCTCCGGATTAATTAAGTCTAATTCCATGAACAACTGACACCCATTACAGATACCAACAGATAACGTGTCTGGTCTTGCAAAGAAGTTTTTAATAACCGTATTTGCTTTCTCGTTGTATTTAATAGCGCCTGCCCAGCCTTTCGCACTACCAAGTACGTCAGAATTTGAGAAACCGCCAACGGCACCCAAGAATTGAATATCTTCAAGATTCTCACGACCAGATATTAAATCGGTCATATGAACATCTTTAACATCGAAACCTGCTAAATACATAGCATTTGCCATTTCACGCTCAGAATTACTTCCTTTCTCTCTAAGAATCGCGGCTTTTGGTCTCATTCCAGTTCCCCTTTGACTTCGACTTGGAAGTTGTAACGGTGTTGCAGAAGGGAAGTTATATGCTAAAGGCTGAACCTTATAATTATCAAATCTATCCTTAGCCAAACCATTTGCAGTTTGCTGATTGTCTAGTAAGTACGATGTTTTAAACCAAGTATCACGAAGGGTTTCAATGTTGAGTCCCATTTCCATACCGTTATTTTTAACAATAAGAGTGGCTTCATTGGTAACCGTTCCTATTTTCTTAGCTTCAATATTTTTAGATGCGAAAATTGATTCAATACTATCATCTTTAGCTTGGAAAACAATACCAGCGTTTTCAGAGAACAGAACTTTAATCGTATCAGCTTCACTTAAACTCGTTAGATCAAGATTAGCACCTAATTTAGTATCTGCAAAACATAATTCTAAAAGGGTAGTAATTAATCCGCCAGAAGCAACATCATGTCCAGCTACGATTTTATCCGCTTTAATTAAATCTTGAATCGTATTAAAAACAGTTTTAAAGTATGCAGAGTCAGTAATTGTTGGAGTTTCGTTGCCAATACTATTTCTAGTCTGAGCAAACGACGAACCACCTAATTTAAATTTGTCTTTTGATAGATTAATATAGTAGATAGAACCAGCGCCTTTCTGTAAAACCGGTTCAACAACCTTTGTAATATCACTACAGTTACCAGCAGCAGAAATGACTACCGTACCTGGAGAAATAACATCACCATCTTTATATTTTTGTTTCATAGAAAGGGAATCCTTTCCTGTAGGTACGTTAATGCCTAAATCGATCGCAAAATCAGAAACTGCCTGTACAGCTTTATATAGACGAGCATCTTCACCTTCATTTTTACAAGGCCACATCCAGTTGGCAGATAAAGAAACAGAAGCCAATCCGTCTTTTAGCGGAGCCCAAACTAAATTGGTCAATGATTCTGCAATACTATTTTTACTACCTGCAGCAGGATCTATTAAGGCAGAAATAGGGGAGTGACCAATACTAGTGGCAATCCCTTCTTTTCCTTTGAAATCCAACGCCATTACTCCACAGTTGTTTAGAGGAATCTGTAACGGACCAACACATTGTTGTTTTGCCACACGACCACCAACACAACGGTCTACTTTATTCGTAAGCCAATCTTTACTAGCAACAGCTTCAAGTTGAAGAACAGCATCTAAGTAATCATGAAAGAATTCTAAAGAATATTCTGCATTCTTATAATCACGGATAACCGTTTTATCTGTCATTACCGTTTTAGGAGAACTACCGAACATATCAGACAAATCTAAATCCATTGGCTTAGCACCGTTGGTTTTAGATTCAAAAGTAAAACGGTCGTCACCAGTAACATCACCAACCTCGTACATTGGCGAACGCTCACGGTCAGCAATTCGCTTCAATAAACCGATATCTTCTTTGCCGATTACAAGACCCATACGTTCTTGAGATTCGTTCCCAATAATTTCTTTAGCAGATAGGGTAGGGTCACCAACAGGTAATTTGTCCAAATCTATTTTACCACCAGTTTCCTCTACTAATTCTGATAAACAGTTAAGGTGTCCGCCAGCTCCATGATCATGAATAGATACGATAGTATTTACATCGCTTTCTACCATACCACGAATAGCATTTGCGGCTCTTTTTTGCATTTCAGGATTAGAACGTTGTACGGCGTTTAGTTCGATGGCCGAGCTGAATTCGCCCGTATCTGCACTAGAAACCGCTGCGCCACCCATACCAATTCGGTAATTGTCACCACCTAATATTACTATTTTATTACCTGTTTCAGGTTTGTCTTTTATAGCTTGTTCTATTTTTCCGTACCCAATACCACCGGCTTGCATAATCACTTTGTCATAACCTAGCCTACGGTAACGGAGCGTAGCCGAAGTCTTTTCTTCGGAAGATTCAAACGGAGTAGAAGCTTCATCATATTCAAATGTAAGAACAGAACCAGTAATTAATGGCTGACCAAATTTGTTTCCAAAATCTGAAGCACCATTAGAAGCTTTAATAAGAATATCCATAGGAGTTTGATATAACCAATCTCTTTCCTGCATTCCTTTTTCCCAAGGTCTTTCTTTTTCTAAGCGAGAGTAGGCGGTCATGTAAACTGCAGTACCGGCAAGAGGTAAAGAACCTTTTCCACCAGCTAAACGATCTCTTATTTCTCCGCCTGCACCAGTCGCAGCACCATTAAATGGCTCTACAGTGGTAGGGAAGTTATGTGTTTCTGCTTTTATTGATATTACGGAGTCAAATTCTTTCTCTTGATAAAAGTCTGGCTTGTCTGCCGTTTTTGGGGCAAATTGCATTACTCTAGGTCCTTTTACAAAGGCAACATTGTCTTTATAAGCAGATACTATTTCATTTGGGAACTCTTGAGATGTTTTCTTAATCAGTTTAAATAGCGAAGAAGGCATTTCTTCACCGTCAATAACGAAAGTGCCGTTGAATATTTTATGTCTACAATGCTCAGAGTTAACTTGACTAAAACCGAATACTTCAGAATCGGTAAGTTTTCGACCAAGTTTTTTGCTGAGGTTATCAAGATATCCAACTTCTTCATCATTAAGAGCTAAACCTTCTTGTTTGTTGAAAGCAGCAATATCTTCAATATTCAAAATAGGTTTTGGTTCTGTGTGAACATCAAAAACCTGTTGGTTTAGAGTGCTGTATTTCTGAGAAATCATTGGGTCGAACCCTATAAATTTTTCTTCAATAGCATTGAATTCCTCGATCCGAATAATTCCAGAAACACCCATATTCTGAGTGATTTCTGTAGCATTCGTACTCCACGGAGTAATCATAGCGGCTCTTGGACCAACAAAAAAGGCGTCAAGAGACGCCGCATTTATTTTAGGTTGGTTGCCGAACAACCATATAAGTTTACTTGTATCTTCAGATGAAAGTTCCTTAGCGGTCTGTACCGCAAAAACCTTTTTGCTAGGTTCCCCAAAAAAGTGAATCATTATAGTGTGTCTGGTATTGATTTTTAAAGTACAAAATTAAGGTTTTACTAGATAAGATTTACGGGAAATTGAAACACTTTTAAACAGTAATTGTTAATGAAATTAGTGTGAATTTGTTTTACCTTTATCATCTAAGATAATTGGGTTAGGTAAAGTGTTGCTTTATAGTCTTAAAATTAGATTTTTATAACAAATATTATTATAGTATGTTTATTGGACTGAATTAGGTTCAGTTTTTAATCAGGAGAATTGTTGATATTAGAAAAGTAAAAAGGAATGGCGAAGCAAAATAATGATACACAGGCACTTGAATATTGTATGGATATGATAGGCGGTAAATGGAAACCTGTTATTATGTATCATATTAGTAGAGGCACCAATCGATTTAATAAACTTTTTGCAGAAATAGAAGGCATAAATCGCCAAATGTTAAGCAAGCAATTAAAGTCTTTAGAACGGTCAGGTATTCTTGATCGTACGTTATTTGGTGAAATTCCGCCAAGAGTAGAATATACGATGACACCGCTAGGTAAATCATTGCTTCCGGTTGTGAAGGCCATGACCACCTGGGGTCAAAAACAAATGGAAGAAAAAGTGGTAGTGCCAGTTATACCAGAAGCTCCAAAAAATCAACAATTACCATTATTTTAAAATTCCTTTACATAAATTTAATTAGTTTATAAATATGGATTTTAATGCCCATTAAATTCCTATTTACTTTAAAATAGATTGCTCTGGTTTTGAATTAGATAAAAATTGGTTGATTTCGCGCGCGTAACAATTAATTTATGTAACTTCTAGCTGCTAATTCAAATAACCGCCATGAAACAAAAAACTACATTATGTGCATTCGCATGCTGCATTTTCGCCTTTAGTGGCGTGTACGCACAAAAGAAAAGATCAAACAAACAAATTGAAAAATTAAAAACCGAGGTTGCCGCTATTGTTGAGGAGAATAAAAAACAATCTCAGGTAATGGTCGATAAAATTTTTAGTTTTTCAGAATTGGGTTTTCAAGAAGTGGAATCTTCGAAGTATCTAACCGGAATTTTAGCAGAAAACGGATTTGAGATTGAAAATTCTATTTCAGGGATTCCTACCGCTTGGTTTGCCACTTGGAGTAATGGTGAAGGACCTACAATTGCTTTGGGTAGTGATGTAGATTGTATTCCCAAGGCATCCCAATATCCAGGTGTTGCATATCACAAACCAATAGTTGAGGGAGCTCCGGGTCATGGCGAAGGACATAATTCTGGTATTCCTATGAATATTTCTTCCGCCTTAGCGGTTAAAAAAATAATGGAGCGTGAAAATATTGGAGGTACTCTTCTAGTATGGCCAGGTATCGCAGAAGAGCTCGTGGCTGCCAAAGCTTGGTATGTACGAGATGGTCGCTTTGATGATATTGATATGTGTATTTTCACTCACGTTGGCAACAACCTTGGAGTTTCATACGGACCAACAAGAGGTACGGGGTTAATATCAGTTGAATATGCCTTCGATGGTGAAGCGGCGCATTCCGCAGGTTCTCCGTGGAGGGGTAAAAGTGCTTTAGATGCTGCAGAGTTAATGAATATCGCTTGGAATTATAAGAGAGAACACTTGCATCCTTTAAAACGTTCGCATTCTATTTTTACGGACTCTGGTGATCAACCAAATGTGGTGCCTTCTAAAGCAGCTATCTGGTTCTATTTTAGAGATATAAAATATGAGGGAATCATGGAGATGTACGCCATAGCAAACGATATGGCTAAGGGTGCAGCATTAATGACAGGTACAACCATGACCTCTAAAGTATTAGGAACGGCTTGGCCAAGACATTATAATAAGGTGATAGCTGAAACTATGTATGCTAACATTAAGCAAGTAGGATTGCCAGAGTGGTCAGATGCTGATCAAAAATTAGCTAAAGCTGTGCAAATAGAAGTAAATTCAGAAAAAATAGAAGGTTTGCCTTTAGAATTGGATGAATTAGGACTCCCAGTTCTTGAGCCAATTAGTGGCGGTTCAGATGATATTGGTGATGTATCTTGGAAAGTGCCAACAGTTACGTTAAGGTACCCAAGTAACATACCTGGTTTACAAGGTCATCATTGGAGTAATGCTATAGCTATGGCTACACCAATAGCGCATAAAGGCGTGGTTGCAGGGGCAAAGGTAGAAGCGATGACGATTATAGACTTTTTATTAAAGCCAGAATTAATGAAAGGCGCGTGGGACTATTTTAATAATGAGCAGCAAAAAGATACCAAATATCAACCAATGATTACCGAAAGTGATATGCCGCCAATTTATTTAAATAAAGATAAGCAAGATCAGTTTAGGCCCGAATTAGAAAAGTTCTATTACGATGAAACCAAATACGATACTTATTTAGAGCAATTGGGTATCGAATACCCAACATTGAAAGATTAGGCTGTTGAATACTATTTATTAAAAAAGCCTTTCGGTTCAATTGAACTAAAAGGCTTTTTAATTTGTAATAATAAAGCGGAAATTAGATTCTCTTCTCTAGCAAAGCCATATAGAATCCGTCATAACCACTTTTAGAAGCGTATATTTTTTTGTCTTTAATCAATGTGAAATCTTTACCTTCTTCAGATTTTAAGAAAGACTGAACCTGATGGCTATTTTCTTGAGGTAGAATAGAACACGTAGCGTATACCATTTTACCGCCAGGTTTAACAATTTTGCTATAACTTCTAATAATTTCGTGTTGTGTCTTCACAATTTTGTCAAGAAACTCCGGTTGCATTTTCCATTTAGAATCTGGGTTTCTTCTAAGAACTCCCAATCCTGTACAAGGGGCATCGATAAGAACTCTATCGGCGCTACCATAAAGTTTTTTATAAACTTTAGAAGAATCTATTTCACGAACTTCAATATTATGAGCACCATTACGTCTAGCACGTCTTTTAAGTTCTTTCAATTTACTACCGTAAATATCCATAGAAATCAATTGACCTTTGTTTTCCATTAAAGCAGCTAAGTGCAAAGATTTACCGCCAGCACCGGCACATGTATCAACAACACGCTGCCCTGGTTCAATATCTAAAAACTCTGCAACTAATTGAGACGAGGCATCTTGAACTTCGAACATTCCGTTTTTAAAAGCTTGAGTGACAAAAACATTTGCTCTCTCAACCAATTTCAATGCAGAAGCATATCCTTTTATAGGCTCTGCAACGATATTTTCATCTAAAAGTGCTTTACGTAATTCTTCTTTTGTAGTTCGTAACGTATTTGTACGCAAAATAACTTCAGCAGGCTCGTTAAGTTTTGCAAGCTCTTCGGTCCATAATTTTTCACCTAAGGCTTTTTCACATAACTCATCGATCCAATCTGGCACCGCTTCTCTATATTTTCTTATTTGAGAAAGCTCATCGAATCTACCTTTAATTCTTCTTTCTGGTGTTAGTTCAATCTGTTTCCAATCTGGTAATTTAATTCCTTTTAGAACAGCCCAAACTGCCCACATACGAAACAAATCTGGTCTACTGAAAGGTTCTTTTATTTCAGCTATTTCAGTATATAAACGCTTGTAACGAACCATTTCATAAGTAGTTTCCGCAATAAAGCCACGGTCACGCGCTCCCCAACGTTTGTCATACTTAAGTACTTTTTGAACCACCTTATCGGCATATTCATTTTCGTTAAATACAAGGTTTAAGGCGTCTATTACGGCAAACACCAAATTTCTGTGTAATTTCATTAGAATAGATATTATTACTTTGTCAGAAGATTTGAAGCCGTCATTGTAGCGATTACAGTTTAGATTGGCTAATGTCCTCTAAAAAATTATGGCTGCAAAGGTATTGTTTTAGAAGCGATTCCATTTATTTTTGATCAACTTTATACCATATTCCTATGCGTTACACTTTTCTTTTAATTATTTTAATGGTTTCATGTTCAGAAAGTGTGCAGCCAACTGCATTTAATTCGGTAACTATCGAAACCGTATATTCAGATTCTGTTAGCATTCGAGCTATTGAGCTTATGGGTAATAGTTTAGCCTTCGCTGCTAATAAGGGTACTTTTGGTACGGTTGACCTAGCTACTGGTAAAGTGCGTGCAAATATTGAAAAATACCATACGAGCGTACCAGCGTTTAGAGCAGTGGCACATACATCTACCGATTTCTTTATGCTCTCGATAGATTCACCTGCACTATTATATAAAACAGGGTATAACGGTCGAATGGAATTGGTGTATAAAGAGGAGGGAGAAGATGTGTTTTATGATGCCATGACTTTTTTGAATGATAAAGACGGAATTGCAATAGGAGATTCTGTTGACGGATGTTTAAGTGTTATCATAACTTCGGATGGTGGAAACACGTGGTCTAAGCTGCCATGTTCTCAATTACCAGAAGGTATAGAAGGTGAAGGAGCATTTGCTGCAAGTAATACAAATATCAAGACAATAGGTGATAACATTTGGATGGCCACCACATCTGGAAGAATTCTGTTTTCTTCGGATAAAGGGCAATCATGGGATACTTATCAAACTCCCATTAAAAATGCCGTAGCAACAGAGGGTATTTATTCCATTGATTTCTATGATGAAAATTTAGGATTTGCCATTGGCGGAGACTACACGCACCCCGATACTTCAATAGCTAACAAAGCAATTACAAAAGATGGCGGAAAAACTTGGAGCTTGGTAGCTGACGGTAATTCCCCAGGTTATAAAAGTTGTGTGCAATTTGTGCCTGGTTCAAATGGAACCGGACTCGTAGCCATAGGTTTTACTGGAATTTCATATTCCTCAGATACGGGTAAAACTTGGAAAGAACTATCAAAAGAGCCTTTCTTTACCATACGCTTTCAAAACGATTCTATTGCCTATGCAGCTGGTACAAATCGTATCTCAAAGCTAATTTTTAAGTAATTATCTACCACCCTTATTCTGGCGATACTGCTTCATTAATTGACGTTTGAATTCTTCTTCTGAACTTAAAAGTAAAAGTGTTTTTTTGGCAGAAATAACTTTAGATACATTCTTAAGAAAGTTAGTATCCAACACTTCTTCTTCTTCCTCAATTTGTATGTGTAATGCTAATAGTTTTTCAGCTTCTTTTTCGGTCAGCGCATTGGCATCTTTCATTTTACCTCTAATCTGGCTATGACTTTTTTTGCGTAGAACATTTCTTTTTTCTTGATACTCATTGTATACAGGCCAAAACTCTTGGGCTTCTTTAGTGTTTAAAGAAAGTTTTTCAGTAAAGAAAGCTACTTTTAGCGTGTTTATCTTTTCCCAATCTTGATTTCGTTGTCCGAAAGAAAGAGTAGTTACAAATAGAAATATGGCTATAATAAGTTTATTCATTGTCATCGATATTTAATTCATCAAAATCACTTACATTTTCATTTAAGTAATCTAGTAGGTCTTCGCTCTCAATAGGTGAGCTTAAGAAATCTGAATATTCTGTATTTGTTACTGGTAGTACCTCTGCAATTTCATATGGTGAAAGTTCAAAGTCATTATTTTCAAAATAGGCTTCAATATCAGCATTCGCTAAATTGCTAAAACTTAATTCACTTGATGAGCTCCAATTGTAATTTAAAGCGATAAGCACAATAGCGGCAATTGAAGCTACTACAGCTATTATTTTTTTAATTGGAAAAAGCGGAATTACTTTTGGTTCATTATCAAGTTTTCCTTTAAGAGATGCATTGAACGATTCAAAATAATTATCGGGCACCTTAAATGCGCTATCCTTTGGGATAGTACTTTCGGATTTAGATAATTTATCCATTAGTTTATCTTCAAAGCTATCGAAATAGCCTTCTGGAGCTTTAAACGGATTTTTTTTGTTTTTGTTCATGATACTAGTTTGACAATCAATTGTATAAAAGGTTTAATCTTCTTTTAAATACTGCTCTAATTTTTTTACAGCTAAATGGTAAGAAGCTTTTAATCCGCCTACCGAAGTATTCAATATTTCTGAAATCTCTTCGTATTTCAACTCTTGAAAATATTTCATGTTGAATACCAATTTTTGCTTTTCAGGGAGTGTTGCAATTGCTTTTTGAAGTTGAAGTTGAATCTCATCTCCTTCAAAATACACATCTGCTTCTAAATTAGAAACTAATTTATCTTGATAATCAGTATCTGAAACACCTTGCATTTTTGCTCTTTGCTTTATAAAATTCAAAGCCTCGTTAGTTGCAATACGGTACATCCAAGAAAAGAGTTTGCTATCTCCTTTAAATCCGTCTATATTTTTATAAACTTTAATAAAAGTGTTCTGTAAAACATCATCAGCATCGGCATGGTTTAATACAATACTTCGTATTTGCCAATACAAGCGCTCTTTGTAGGTATTTACCAATACCTCAAAAGCCTGTGCTTGCTTGCTTTTAGTTTTTAAATCTAATACTAATGTTTCCTCTTCAATCACCTAGAAATGAGGTTTGTTTTTTCTTAGACCATGAAATTAGCGAAAGGTTTAATCATTCCGAATGATATTTGATGCTTTTTAATACGTATCCTAATAATTATAAAATCTATCCGTTGTAAAATAAACCAAAACTTAATTTTATGATTTTAAAGAAGAATTTTTTATTGCTATGCTTTTTAATGGTATCAATTACAATTGTCTCATGTAGTGACGATAATGAAGATGTAATTATCGAAGACTTAACTGAACAAACAGATGAAGAAGTGGTAGTAGTAGAGGAAGAGGAGGCTGAGAGCGAAGAAGAGGCTGAGGAGGAAGCTGAAGAAGAAACCGAGGAGGAAGTAGAAGAAGAGGTAGTTGAGGAAGAAACTGAAGAGGAAGCTGAAGAATTGTCGAGTTACGTTTTATATGAAAATGTAGAGTTCATAGTTGATACTGATGGGTTGGATTCTAAGCGTTTCTTTTCTACAAGTACTGGAAATTTATATACTTACAATGAAATCGATGCAGAAATAGCACCGTCTATTGATTTAGCTTGGTATGATATGAGTCCGTCAAACTCTGGATTCTTATTTTGGATGAGTCCTGATGATTTATTCATAGATGAGCAAATAGAAGGAGGTACAACGACAAAAATGGAAAATACTGCAGACCAAATGACTGTTGCAGAATTTGATGCGATAACCGACGAAAGTTCACTTGTTGACTTAGTTATTGAGAATGAAGATGAGGCAATGGGACCGCAAGATTATCCGGTTGTAGTTTTATTTGAGAATGCAGCGGGACATAAAGGAGCTATTAAAATGAAGAGTAACGACGGTCAAATTATGATTGTAGATATTAAAGTAGCTCGATAGTAACGTATTATCTATAAAAAATGAAAGCCATCTGAAAAGATGGCTTTTTTAATTTGTAAACTTTAAGAATAACTTGGAATATAAATTTATGCCAACGATTGCATTTGTACTAGTTTCTTATACGTGCCATTAAGCTCTAAAAGTTCAGCATGAGTGCCTTGCTCTACAATCTCGCCCTTTAAAAGTACTACGATGGTATCTGCATTTTGAATGGTAGAAAGACGGTGAGCAATGACAATAGACGTTCTGTTTTTCATCATTTTTTCAAGAGCATCTTGAACCAAACGTTCGCTTTCAGTGTCTAAAGCAGATGTAGCTTCGTCTAATATCATTATCGGCGGATTCTTTAAAACCGCTCTAGAAATAGACAAACGTTGCTTTTGTCCGCCACTTAACTTATTACCGCTATCACCTATGTTAGTTTCGTAGCCTTTAGGTAAATCCATTATAAAATCATGTGCATTTGCAATTTTAGCGGCTGCAATAATTTCTTCGTCGGTAGCATTTTCTTTTCCTAATCCGATGTTGTTTTTAACGGTATCATTAAATAGGATGGAGTCCTGAGTAACCAAACCAAGTAAACCACGAAGCGATTTTTTACTGAGGTTTTTAATGTTATTCCCGTCAATACTGATGTCACCTTCATTAACGTCGTAAAAACGAGTAACAAGATTAGCAATGGTACTTTTTCCACTACCAGATTGCCCGACTAGGGCAACTGTTTTGCCTTTTTCAACGGTTAAGTTGAAATTCTTCAACACATAATCATCTTCATATTTGAATGAGATATTGTTGATGTTAACAGCTGTGCTAAAAGTTTCTTGATGGATAGGGTTTTCGATTTCAGAAATCGGATTTTCTGTCTCTAATATTTCTAAAACACGTTCTGCTGCAGCATTACCTTTTTTGACACTATACGAGGCTTTACTTATAGATTTGGCAGGAGTTAATATTTGATATGATAATGCCATATAAGTTATAAAGAGCTCAGCCTCTAGTGTTTTATCTACAAGTACCATTTGCCCTCCGTACCAAAGAATTACAGCTATAGCGGCAATACCAAAAAATTCACTTGTCGGTGATGCTAAATTTTGTCTGTTAAGTAGGCTATTGGAAAAATTAAAGAACCTTTTTGTTGAAGCTTGAAATTTCTTAGCAAAAACAGACTCGGCATTAAAGGCTTTGATGACTCGTAAACCGCCTAAAGTTTCTTCTAGTATGGATAAGAAATACCCTTGTTCATTTTGAACCTTGTCAGATTTTCGTTTTAAAGATTTACCGATTAATGAGATTAAAAATCCTGAAACTGGAAGAAATAGGAATACAAATAATGTTAATTTCGAGCTAATAGCTAACATGGCCATAATCGTAAAAATAATTGTGAGTGGTTCTCTTACAATTAGTTCTAAAATAGATAAAAAGGAATGTTGAATCTCTAGTACATCTGATGTAATACGCGCAATAGTATCACCTTTTCTTTTTTCAGAATAATAGGATATTGGTAATTCCACTGTTTTGTCATATAATTCATTTCGTAAATCTTTAAGTACACCATTACGCAGAAATGTAATGAAGTACATGGCTAGGTAATTAAAAAGATTCTTTAGAAGAAACATCGTAATTATTAACCCTACCATTATCATAAGCACTTCGCCTGGATCGCTATGCTCGCTTCGTTCGGTAACATAAAAGTTTAAAGAGTCGGTAACAAAATCCCTTAAATCAGAAATACCATTCCATTTTGGTTTGGTGTATATTTTTTCTGTTTGATTAAATAGCACATTCAACATTGGAAACAATGAAATCATCGCCAATGTTGAAAACAGTGCATAAAAGACGTTAGATATAATATTTAAAATAGCATATATCTTGTAAGGCTTCGCAAAGCGAAGAATCTTTTTGAAATAGTTCATTAAGCTAAATTAAGCTCAGCAAGAATGCTCTTGACCTTATTGTCAAGTTCTGCCGCCACTTTTTTATAATCTTCAGTTTTTTCTAATTTCGTGTTTGTACTGATGTAGAATTTTACTTTAGGCTCCGTTCCACTTGGTCTTGCTGCTATTCTTGTACCATCTTCAGTTTCGTAAATTAAAACGTTAGATTTTGGAATATCAATAGTTTTCTCTTCGCCAGTCAATACATTTTTAGCAATTGAAGTATTGTAATCTTCAATCCACTTTACTTTAGAACCCGCAACAGATTCCACCGGATTTTCCTTGAAATCTTTCAACATCTGCTTAATTTCTTCAGCACCACTAATACCTTTTTTGGTAATAGAAACTAAATGCTCTTTATAGAAGCCATAATCAACATAACATTGAATTAAGTCTTTATAGAAAGAACTGCCATTGGCCTTCGCCTGGCTAGCAATTTCACAAGCCAATAGGGTAGAGGTAACCGCATCTTTATCACGAACAAAATCGCCTACCATGTAACCAAAGCTTTCTTCACCACCACCAATAAAATCTGATTGTGGAAAATCTTTGATCATTTTACCGATCCATTTAAAGCCTGTAAGTGCAGTTTTGAATTCAACGCCATATGCTTTCGCCATAGCTTCCATCATAGGGGTAGAAACAATTGTAGTAGCAATAAATTCATTGCCTTTGAATCCTTTTTCTTTTCTCTTTTCAAGAAGAAATTTTGTCATTAAAACCATTGCTTGGTTTCCGTTGACAATTTCCATTTCTCCATCAAGGTTACGAACGGCGATACCTAAACGGTCACTATCTGGATCTGTACCTACAACCATATCAGCACCAATTTCCTCAGCCTTTTTAACAGCCATAGAAAGCGCCTCAGGTTCCTCAGGATTCGGAGACTTTACCGTTGGGAAATTTCCGTCAGGTTTAGCTTGTTCTTCTATAATAGTTACGTTTTCATATCCACCACGTTTCAATACCTCAGGTATAGCAGTGATTGAAGTTCCGTGTAGTGATGTAAAAACGATTTTGAAATCATCTTTACCTTCTGCATGGAAATTACCTGCAGCAACTGACTGTGAAATAAAAGCTTCATCGACTTCCTTATCAATTACTTGAATTAAGCTATCATTCGCTTTGAACTTTATATCTTCAAAAGCAAGAGAATTAATTTCAGAAACTATAGCACCGTCTTGCGGTGGTACAATTTGTCCGCCATCTGTCCAATATACTTTATAGCCATTATATTCAGGTGGGTTATGCGATGCTGTAAGTACAATACCGGCATGACAGTTTAAATGTCTTACGGCAAACGAAAGTTCTGGCGTGGTACGCAAATCTGAGAAAAGGTATACCTTAATATTGTTTGCAGAAAATACTTCAGCTACAATTCTAGCTAGTGTATCACTATTATGACGGCAATCAAAGGCAATTACTACTTTAATTTCTTCGTCTTTGTAAACTTTGTTTAGGTAATTGCTAAGTCCCTGTGTGCTTTTACCCAATGTATATTTGTTAATACGGTTGGTGCCCACGCCCATAACGCCTCTCATACCACCGGTACCGAATTCCATATTTTTATAGAAACGGTCGTTAAGTTCTTCTTTATCGTTGGCGATAAGGTGTTCAATTTCTTTTTTAACAGCTGGGTCGAAAAAATCGGTAAGCCAGCTTTTTGCTGTATCAAGGATGTTATCCATTTTGGTTTATAGTTTTAGGTGCAATTAAGTTAGTAAGAATTTTACTATTCTAAAAGTGCGGTGTTTATTTCTTCAGAGATAATATATCTTTTTTCTTCTTTCTTTGAACGTATTAATATTTCTCCAAGAAAGCCTGCTAAGAACAACTGCGTTCCTATGACCATGGCTATCAGTGAAATATAAAATTGTGGTCGGTCTGTAATTAATCTTCCAAACTTGTTGATGAATAATTTATCGATACCTAAATAGATGGCAAATCCGAATCCGATCAAAAACATTAAAACGCCCAATGCGCCAAATAAGTGCATAGGCCGTTTACCGAATCTAGATACGAACCAAATGGTCAATAAATCTAGAAAGCCATTTATAAAACGTTCCATTCCGAATTTTGTTTTACCGTATTTACGTGCTTGGTGCTGAACCACTTTTTCTCCAATTTTAGAAAAACCAGCATTTTTTGCAAGTACAGGAATATATCTGTGCATTTCGCCAGATACCTCAATGTTTTTTACAACATCATTCGCGTAAGCTTTTAGTCCGCAATTGAAATCATGCAATCGAACACCAGATGTTCTTCTAGCTGCCCAATTAAATAATTTTGAAGGCGTGTTTTTAAAGACGATAGAATCGTAGCGTTTCTTTTTCCAGCCAGATACCAATTCGTAGCCTTCATTGGTAATCATATTATATAACCCCGGAATTTCTTCTGGGTTATCTTGTAAATCGGCATCCATTGTTATGATAACATCGCCGCTTACGGCTTTAAATCCGGCATGTAATGCTTGCGATTTACCGAAGTTTCGTAAAAAATGAATTCCCTTAACAGCAGGGTTTTGGCTTGATAACTCTGTAATTATTTTCCATGAGTTATCAGTGCTGCCATCATCAACAAATAGTATTTCATAAGAAAAATGATTGGCTTGCATCACAGATACAATCCAATCATGAAGTTCTTTAAGTGACTCTTCTTCGTTAAGTAAAGGAATTACTATAGATAATTGCATGCGTTAAATAAGGTGTTCCAGTCAAAAGTACGAATTAGTTAAGATTTTCTTGTTTTTTTATAATTAATGCAGGTATTATAGACCCAATGAAACCAAGGATAATTGAAAAAATAAGACCCATTCCAAGTTGTTTAAAAGGATTTTGATTTTTTTGATCTTCCATTGCTTTATCAACATCATTTTTGGACATCCCTGCATCTAGCATCATTTCAGAGGCATAGTTAATTGCTTTTTCAGTTGTTTCAGGGTCAATAATTTCAGTAAGTATAAAATTAAAAAGAATACCAATAATTCCAGAAACAAGAGCTACCCCAACACCAATTTTTAAACCTTGCCGAAATGAGATAAAGTCGTTATTAACTTTTCTAAATTCTATCATGGCTAAACTTCCTCCAACAACGATAAAGGTTAAGGAAAGTAAAAGATTAATAAATAATCTTTTGAGGTCAATTTGATAATGCAAATCTTGAGAATAAAGCATCAAGCTAAGAACAATACCGATAACCCCTAGTATTATACCGTATTTTAATGCGTATTTTCCGGTTTTTGGTTCAATTTCTTCCATAATATTTTTTTTTAAGGTGGTTTTTTTAATTAGTATGATGAATATCTTTTTTGTTACAAAAGTGCTTAAATTTAATTTTAATATTATTTTTGATTTCTAATTGTCCATTTGTATAATTTCACTATTTTTGCAGCCTTAAAATGAGTGCCCGTCGGAATGGGTGCATTAAAGTTTTTACAATGAAAAAAGATTTACACCCAGAAAATTATAGGATAGTGGCCTTTAAGGACATGTCTAATGAAGAAGTATTTTTGACAAAATCAACAGCTGACACTAAAGAGACTTTAGATGTTGATGGTGTTGAGTATCCATTAGTAAAATTGGAAATTTCAAGAACTTCTCACCCGTTTTACACTGGTAAAGCAAAATTCTTGGATACAGCTGGTCGTATCGACAAGTTCAAGAACAAGTACAAGAAATTTTCAAAAGAAGAGAAAAAAGAAGAAACAAAAGAGCAGGAATAGTTCTTTTAATTCTTTCTTGAATATAGCGCCTTCGAAATTTTCGAAGGCGTTTCTTTTTCCTTTAACTTTTAAATAAAGGAAGTTATCCATTATATATAGATGCTCTAGGGATATTTGTTAATTTTGAAAAAAATCATCTAGTATGAACTTTATTCTTTTTGATGGTCCTCGTAGGGATCATCTTTTGCCCTTCACCTTTACTCGCCCTGTTTCAGAAATCCGTGTAGGTATTATGACTTTAAAGGAGCGTTGGGAAGCTTATTTAAAAGTTTCAGTTTCTTCTTTGACCGAAGAATATTTAAGTATAAAATATCCAGTTAATTTAGAAGAATCTAATGTTTTTATAGACGCTTCGGTATTACCATCGAACGAGTTGCTAAAAGCGGTTAAAGCTTTGCGAGCGGGCGAAAGGTTAATGTCAGGCGAATTGATAATTGCTTATTTAGCTGCAGTTTCTAAAAGTGCAGATGAATTATGTGATTTTGATGTAGTTGAATTTGAAGGTGGTCTTGTTCAAATCAATAACACTTGGGATATTTTTGATAAAAATGCTACCATTTTGCAGTCAGATTTCGATTTTATTACAAAAGGTAGAAAGAGTCAACCCATATCCAGTACGAATCAATTAATTCATCCGGAACGCATTTTCCTTGAAGAAGGAGCTAAGGTTGAATTTAGTATTCTAAACGCTACAGACGGACCTATTTACCTAGGTAAGAACTCTGAAATATGGGAAGGAAGTCTAATACGTGGTGGTTTGGCACTTTGTAATAATGCCATTGTAAAAATGGGAGGTAAGCTCTATGGGGCGACTACCATTGGTCCGTATAGCAAGGTGTGCGGTGAAATAAGTAATTCTGTGATATTTGGCTATTCAAGTAAAGGTCATGAAGGGTATTTGGGCAATGCTGTGTTGGGAGAATGGTGTAATATAGGCGCAGATTCCAATAATTCTAACCTTAAGAATAATTATGCAAAAGTTCGTTTGTGGGACTATGCAACCGAACGCTTTGAGCAAACAGGTTTGCAGTTTTGTGGACTAATGATGGGTGATCATAGTAAAACGGCAATTAATACAATGTTTAATACTGGTACTGTAATTGGTGTAAATTCTAATATTTATGTACCAGGGTTTCCAAGAAATTTTGTACCAAGTTTTAGTTGGGGTGGTGCATCTGGGTTTACGGCTTATCAACCTGCAAAAGCATTTGATGCTGCTAAAGTGATGATGGCTAGAAGAGGGGTGGAGTTTAATGATGTTGAAGCGGATATTCTTACCCATGTATTTGAGATAACTAAAAAATGGAGGAAGTATTAAGTATTTAAAACTGTAATACAGTTAGTTAAGCTTTTTTAGCTTGATTAAGTTTAAGTATTTTTGCACTCTCAAAGAGATTATTAGATGAAGAAGAAAGTGGCTTTTTACACTTTAGGATGTAAGTTGAACTTTTCGGAGACTTCTACCATAGCCCGTAATTTTGCAGATGAAGGTTTTGAAAGGGTAGATTTTTCGGAAGAAGCAGATATGTATGTAATAAATACATGTTCTGTTACAGATAATGCAGATAAGAAATTTAAGACTATAGTAAAGAAAGCTCAGAAAATTAATCCTGATGCATTTGTTGCTGCGGTTGGCTGTTATGCACAATTAAAACCAGAAGAATTAGCAGATGTTGATGGTGTCGATTTGGTTTTAGGAGCTACAGAGAAGTTCAAAATTACAGATTATATAAACGATCTTACAAAAAATGACCACGGTAAAATACATTCATGTGAAATTGCCGATGCAGATTTTTATGTTGGTAGTTACGCAATTGGAGATAGAACCAGAGCGTTTCTAAAAGTGCAAGATGGCTGTGATTATAAATGTACTTATTGTACCATTCCTTTGGCACGTGGCATTTCTCGTAGTGATACTTTGGATAATGTTTTAAAGAATGCTGCAGATATATCGGAGCAGGGTATTAAAGAAATTGTCTTAACCGGAGTCAATATTGGTGATTATGGAAAAGGAGAATTTGGTAATAAAAAGCATGAGCATACTTTTTTAGATCTTGTAAAAGCGCTAGATGATGTAGATGGTATACATCGTTTACGAATCTCATCCATAGAGCCTAATCTACTAAAAAACGAGACTATAGCGTTTGTAGCCCAGAGTAAAACTTTTGTACCTCATTTTCATATTCCTTTGCAGAGTGGTAGTGATGACTTGCTTAAGTTGATGAAGCGTCGTTATATGACCAATCTTTACAAAGAGCGTGTTCATAAGATTAGGGAAGTAATGCCAAATTGTTGTATTGGTGTGGATGTCATAGTAGGTTTTCCTGGGGAGACCGAAGAACATTTTTTAGAGACCTATCACTTTTTAAATGATTTGGATATTTCTTATCTACATGTATTTACATATTCAGAAAGAGACAATACGCCAGCAGCATCTATGGATGGTGTGGTTCCAAATAAGATTAGAAATAAAAGAAGTAAAATGCTACGTGGTTTATCTGTAAAGAAAAGACGTGCATTCTATGAAAGTCAAATAGGGAATGAGCTTACGGTTTTATTTGAGGGAGAAAATAAGGAGGGATATATTCACGGGTTTACTGAGAATTATGTGAAAGTAAAATCGCCTTGGAATCCAGAATTGGTGAATACGTTACATTCGGTGAAACTGACCGAAATTGATAAAGATGGCTTAGTGCGGTTTAATTTTGTAAACTTAGAAGTAGAAGTATAAAAAAAAAGCCTTTCATTTGAAAGGCTTTTTAATTTTTTAAATACGAATGCCAATAGGTAGCATTTCTTTGTACTGTAGTCGGTTTTTTCTTAAGAATCCTGCTATATGAGGACTTGTTGGTACAACTCTAAGGTTTCTTTCTTGAATTATACTTAGAACGGCTTTGATGAAGTTTTCTCTAAAATTTTCATCCGTAATTTCTTCAGGAACTACTAATTTAGTTAGAAACACTTTACGTTCTTGAGAAGAGTATTCTATTCTTGCTAGATGTCCGTTAACTGTGGTTTCAAATTGGCGAAGAAAAGAATTGTCTTTAATAATAACATCGTTCATATAGATTATTTTAGTGTTGCTACTAGACAAAAAAATTACGATGTTCTCATATCGTAATTTGTCGTTAATGAAATGCTGTACAGATTATATGACATGTTAAAACATGTGTTTTTCGCATTCTCTTACAAAACTAGTTAAAAAATACTTAATTTCCTAGTTTTTACTACGTTTCGTGACTATGATAGATAATATAATTCATGTGTATTGTATGCCAGGTATGGCTGCAAGTCCTACAATTTTCGAGTATATAAAATTACCTAAAGAGAGATTTGAACTGCATTTATTAGAATGGAGTATTCCTACAAAAGGGATTTCATTTAGTGAGTACGCTAAAAATATGTGTAAACTCATAAAACATAAGAATGCTGTGTTGATAGGGGTTTCGTTGGGCGGACTTCTAGTTCAAGAAATGACTAAATATATTGAGGTAATAAAAGTGATAATTATATCGAGTGTTAAAACCCGTCACGAATTGCCAAAACGTATGCTATTTGCAAGGTACACCAGTGTACATAAATTGCTTCCTACGGGGTTGGTGAACAATGTTGAGTTATTGGCAAAATATGCCTTCGGTGAAAGTGTAACAAAACGGTTATCACTGTATGAAAAATATTTATCCGTTAGAGATAAAGGCTATTTAGATTGGTGTATTAACGAATTGGTAAATTGGAAGCGAGAGGTGCCTTGCGAAAAATTAGTTCATATACAAGGTGAAAAAGACACAGTTTTTCCTATCGCAAATATTAGTAATTGTATACATGTGGTCAATGGTACACATACTATGATTATACATAGGGCAAAGTGGTTTAACGAGAACTTGCCAACAATTATTTTGGAATAAGATAGTTCTATATATACCTTTGGTTAACTACAGATTGGGTAGAAATAATTTTAAATATAAAATTCATGAAAACTATTAAGAATATATTGATGTTGTTAGGTGTTGTATTTGTTGCTGGCACCTTGATATTTGCGGTACAAAGTACTGATGCGATTGCGGTAAACGATAAGATTGTGGCGAATGATAGTGTTCAGAAAAACGTAGCTAAATCGTATAAAATTTCTTCAATAGATATTCCTCAAGACTTAAATTTTGCAGGAGAAGTGGTTCCGCAAGAAGATCCAGAAATTATGGAACGAGTAGACCGTGAGTTTTTGGTAAATACGTATTGGCAGTCTAACGCTTTGTTATTAATGAAAAGAGCCAATAAGTATTTTCCGATAATAGAGCCAATATTGGCTAAAAATGGTATTCCAGATGATTTTAAATACTTAGCGGTTGCAGAAAGTGGTTTGACAAATGTAGTATCCCCGGCAGGTGCTACCGGTTTTTGGCAAATTATGAGAGAAACCGGTAAAGAGTACGGTTTAGAAGTAAATTCGAATGTTGATGAACGTTACCACTTAGAAAAGTCTACAGAGGTTGCTTGTAAGTATTTAAATAGATGGAAAGATAAATATGGTAGTTGGGCATTGACTGCAGCTGCATATAATGCTGGTCCGGGTGCTATCAACAAATACATGGGTATTCAGCAAGTAGATAATTATTGGGATTTGCTATTGGGTGATGAAACGGGTAGGTATGTTTTTAGAATTATGGCGATAAAAGAAATTCTTGCCAATCCAGAAAAGTATGGTTTTCATATCGATCAAGAAGATATGTATAAAGCTATACCTACTTTTAATGTTGAGATTAATAAGCCAGTTAGTGATTTTGCAGATTTCGCACAAGAGTACGAAATCAACTATAAAATTCTAAAAAGACATAACCCTTGGTTAAGAGAGCCACATTTAAATAATGGCTCTGGTAAAAAATACACTTTAGAAATCCCTAATAAAGGATACTACAGAGAAACAAAATAAGACTTAGATTTTCTTCAGTTGTTGTTGCATCATTTTAATTTGATCTGTCAACATATTGTTTTTATCTAATTTCTTTGCTTCGTTAAGCAGCATGGTCGCTTCTCTTTTACGACGCTTTTGCATTGAAATACCAGCTAAGCTTAACTTTGCCATGGCTAGATCATAATCCATCGTAAGACCAAGCTTAAGTGCTTTTTTAAAGTATTTCTCAGCTTGGGTTAAATTAGTTTGAGAGAAGATAATACCATGTAGGTAATTATAATAGCCTTGTTGTTTAACAGTTAGTGCACCTTCAGGGTTCTTGATTTTATCTAACCAGGTTTTAGTACCGGCTAAATCCTGCTTACGCATTTTTAAAAATGCTAACAATATAATCTCGTTTCTAAAATAAAGAAAGATAAAAATTAAGGATAGTAAGATTAAAAATATGCCATTTCCGATATTACCTTCGATCATTTGGTAAACAGAAAAGGCAATTATAAGTCCTGCAATAATTAATTTTAGATTTTTATTGAACATATTTTTAATTTTAATTTCTAGTTAGTTAGCTAAGTATGTTATTCAAATTAATCGTAACCCTATAAAAATAAAGCAATTTCGGCGCTAAATTTCAATTCTGGCAAAATTAATCAAAAGCTTCGTTTAGTCACGTACGGATTAATAAAAATATTTTTTTTCATATCACTTGTTAAAGAAAAAACTCTTTGTATATTTGCGCCCAGTTTCACAGAGAATTCTGAATAATTTCATATTAAATAGAAAAGGTTTAAGAGATGCCCGGACAAAAAAGAACATATCAGCCGTCAAAAAGAAAGAGAAAGAACAAACATGGTTTTCGTGAGCGTATGGCTTCCGTGAACGGTAGAAAGGTTCTTGCAAGAAGAAGAGCAAAAGGAAGAAAGAAATTGACCGTTTCCTCTGAAACAAGACATAAGAAATAATGATTGCATAGTTTATAAAATATATAGGTGTTACTTTTTTAAAAGTAACACCTTTTTTTTGTCCAATTCCCAAAATAAACAGTTTTAAGATGCCAAAAAGAAAAGATTTAAACTCAATTTTATTAATAGGATCAGGTCCTATTGTTATCGGTCAAGCATGTGAATTCGATTATGCAGGTAGCCAGTCTTTACGTTCGTTACGTGAAGATGGTATTGAAACTATTTTGATAAATAGTAACCCGGCAACCATTATGACAGATCCAACAATGGCGGATCATGTTTACTTAAAACCTTTAACAACAAAATCTATAATTGAGATTTTAAAAGCGCATCCACAAATAGATGCGGTATTGCCGACCATGGGAGGTCAAACAGCACTGAATCTGTGTATAGAGGCAGATAAAAAAGGAATTTGGAAAGATTTCGGAGTAGAGTTAATAGGTGTAGACATTGATGCTATAAATATTACTGAAGATAGAGAGCAATTTAGAGAGCTAATGTTGAAGATAGGTGTAGGCATGGCACCACAAGCTACAGCGACCTCCTTCTTAAAAGGTAAAGAGATAGCTCAAGAATTCGGTTTTCCTTTAGTAATACGAGCTTCTTATACACTTGGTGGGGCAGGAGCATCCATAGTATATAAACCAGAAGATTTTGATGAATTATTAAGTTATGGATTAGAGATTTCTCCTATCCATGAAGTAATGATCGATAAAGCCTTAATGGGTTGGAAAGAATATGAATTAGAGCTATTAAGAGATAAAAATGACAACGTAGTAATCATATGTGCTATTGAGAATATGGATCCCATGGGTATACATACCGGTGATTCAATTACGGTAGCGCCTGCAATGACATTATCTGACAGAACGTATCAGAAAATGCGTGATATGGCAATACATATGATGCGTAGTATAGGAGATTTTGAAGGTGGTTGTAACGTTCAATTTGCAGTTAGTCCTGATGAGAAAGAAGATATTATAGCGATTGAAATAAATCCGAGAGTTTCAAGATCATCAGCTTTAGCTTCAAAAGCAACTGGTTATCCTATTGCAAAAGTGGCTACAAAGTTGGCAATAGGTTACACGCTTGACGAATTAGATAATCAGATTACAAAATCAACATCGGCATTATTCGAACCAACGTTAGATTATGTTATCGTAAAAATACCAAGATGGAATTTTGATAAATTTGAAGGATCTGACCGTACTTTAGGTTTGCAGATGAAATCTGTAGGAGAAGTTATGGGTATTGGTCGCTCGTTTCAAGAGGCATTGCATAAAGCAACCCAATCTTTAGAGATTAAACGAAATGGGTTAGGTGCCGATGGTAAGGGCTACAAAAATTATGAGCAAATTATAAGTAAACTAACCATACCTAGTTGGGATCGAGTTTTTGTAATTTATGATGCAATACAAATAGGTATTCCTTTAAGTAGAATACATGAGATTACTAAAATCGATATGTGGTTCCTTAAGCAATATGAAGAACTTCATTTTTTAGAGAAAGAAATTTCTAAGTATACTATTGCGACACTTTCGAAAGATCTATTGTTAGAGGCTAAGCAAAAAGGATTTGCCGATAGACAAATAGCCCATATGGTTGATTCTTATGAAAGTGAGGTTTATAATAAGAGAACCGAGCTTAATATAAATAGAGTTTATAAGCTTGTAGATACTTGTGCGGCAGAGTTTAAGGCAATGACTCCATATTACTATTCAACTTTTGAAGCTGAAATAGAAAAGCCAGACGGTACACGATATGTTCAAAATGATAGTATAGTTTCTGATAAGAAGAAGATTGTAGTTCTAGGATCTGGACCCAACCGAATCGGTCAAGGTATAGAATTTGACTACTGTTGTGTTCACGGAGTTTTAGCAGCTGCGGAATGCGGTTATGAAACTATTATGATCAATTGTAACCCAGAAACGGTTTCAACCGATTTTGATACTGCAGACAAGCTTTATTTTGAGCCGGTTTATTGGGAGCATATATATGATATTATTCGTCATGAAAAACCGGAAGGAGTAATCGTTCAATTAGGCGGACAAACTGCGCTTAAACTAGCAGAAAAGCTATCTAAATATGGGATAAAAATTATCGGAACAAGTTTTGAATCTTTAGATTTAGCCGAGGATAGAGGAAGTTTTTCTGAATTATTACGGAAGAATGACATTCCATTTCCTCAATTTGGAGTAGCAGAGACGGCTGAAGAAGCAATAGCACTTTCAGATGAATTAGATTTTCCTTTATTGGTAAGACCATCTTATGTTTTAGGAGGTCAGGGAATGAAAATTGTAATAAACAAAAAAGAGCTTGAAGAGCATGTAGTTGGTTTACTTCGTAAAATACCAAATAACAAGTTATTGTTAGATCATTACTTAGATGGTGCAATTGAGGCAGAAGCAGATGCTATTTGCGATGGTGAAGATGTATATATCATTGGTATTATGGAACATATTGAACCTTGTGGAATTCACTCAGGAGATTCAAATGCAACATTGCCACCATTTAATCTTGGTGAACTGGTAATGCAGCAAATTAAAGACCATACTAAGAAAATTGCTCTTGCATTAAATACGGTTGGTTTAATCAACATACAGTTTGCCATAAAGGATGAAGTTGTATATATCATAGAAGCAAACCCTAGAGCTTCTCGTACGGTACCTTTCATTGCAAAGGCTTACAAAGAACCTTATGTTAATTATGCAACGAAGGTTATGTTAGGAGATAAGAAGGTAAAAGATTTCAATTTTAATCCTCAATTAGAAGGATTTGCTATAAAACAACCAGTATTCTCTTTCAATAAATTCCCGAATGTGAATAAAAACTTAGGTCCTGAAATGAAAAGTACAGGTGAAAGTATTTTATTCATTGATAGTCTTAAGGACGATGAATTTTACAACCTATACGCAAGACGCAAAATGTATTTAAGTAAATAGTCTTTTTTCAAGACTTATGTTATAGCAGAAGGGGAACTTTAGTGTTGTTAAAGTTTCCCTTCTGCATATAACCTTCTAATTTCTTTCTTGTCAAACTTACCAACACTAGTTTTTGGTACTTCATTAATAGTCACATAATTATCAGGTATTTGGTAACTAGCAAAATCTTTAGATAAATACCCTTTAAGCTCTTCGGTCGATACAGGATTATTTTCATCAGTTAATACTAAAGTAGCCAAAGGTCTTTCGGACCATTTTTTATCAGGAATGGCGATTACGGCAGCTTCCTTAATCTTCGGGTGGGACATTAACGCCAGCTCTAATGCAACACTAGAAATCCACTCTCCACCGCTTTTTATTAAATCTTTGGTACGATCGGTTATTTCCATGTAACCATTTTCATCAATGGTACTTACATCGCCTGTTCTAAACCAACCATCTTTAGTAAAGTTTTCTCGGCTATTAGTCTTAAAATAAGACCTAATGACCCAGGCTCCCTTCACCTGTAATTCTCCCATTGTTTTTCCATCACGAGGAGCTACTTTACCGTCATCTCCAATTATTCGCATTTCTATCCCAGGGAATTCAATTCCTTGTTTCGCACGGACTTTTATTTGTTCTTTTTCACTAAGTTCTTCATGTTTTCTTTGAAGTCTGCTTGCTGTGCCAAGTGGTGAGGTTTCCGTCATTCCCCAAGCTTGAACTCCCCTAATACCAAAGTCTTTTTCAAAATTTTCTATCAGGCTAGCGGACAACGCAGAACCACCAACTAAATATTCTTCCAAAGCTAGTTTTTCCTTTGGCGGATTCTTTTTCATTTCATCATAGACTCCTCGCCAAATCGATGGCACTCCGTTAGCTTTATTTATATTTTCACTTTCTAATATTCTAATAATTGCATCTGGGCGCAAGTGAAGTGAAGGCATTACCATGTCTGAACCAGTTAATAGGCACATATATGGAAACCCCCAAGCCATTACGTGAAACTGAGGTACAATGAGTAGTACTATGTCGTTATTACTGTAGTTGCCCGCATTTGGTGAAAGAATAGTCATGGCATGCAGGTAAGTGGATCGATGCGAATAAAGAACACCTTTTGGCATTCCTGTAGTACCGCTCGTGTAGCACATTCCACTAGCATCGTGCTCATTAATTAGTGGCCAATCGATAGTTTCTAATTGCTCGCCAATCAAGTCTTCATAATGTATTATATTTTGTAAACTAGTTGTAAAACCTTTAGGGGCATTGATGATGATATACTTTTCTACAGGTTCTAATTTCGGAGCTATTTTTTCTAACAGAGGCACAAGGGTTGCGTCTACAAAAATAACCTTGTCTTCAGAATGGTTGATTATAAACTCGGTTTGCTGAGATGATAATCTAATATTTATAGTGTGGCAAACCGCGCCAATTCCCGGAATTCCGTAATAAAGCTCCACATGTTGGTAATGATTCCATGCAAAGGTGCCTACCATATCACCTTTAGAGATACCTAATTTATTTCGTAAGGCATTGGCAAGTTGACAACAACGTTTGTATAGTTGGCTATAGGTATATTCATGTCTACTACCATCTGGCAGATAAGAGATTAATTTTTTATCAGGAAATGCACTATTTGCATAATTTAATATGGTATTAGTGGTAAGTGGGTAGTCCATTATTAATCCGTTCATAAAAAAACTTTTAGTTTACGTAATTGCTTGTATCATAAATTTAATCATTCTAAGATAAGATATCGTCAAAATTTTAACAATATATCGATAAGATAATAATTTAAAGATTTATCTTTTGTATATCTCTTTTCAGGTCAAAAATTTATTTTATTAGATAATTCCTTGATGTGTTTTATAATTAATCTTGCGTGGTATAATATTTAAACCATTAAGTTGAAAAAGATTCCTTTAGGTCTAGTTATTTTGGTAATTGTATTTGGAGTATTGACGTATTGGTCATTATCAAGTACAAGCAAAACTTTTGATACATGCGAGATTTTAGAATTTTCTAACGTCGATGAAATGGACTTTAAAAAATATGATTCTGTTTTAGTTGCCGCGAGTACGTTGTATAAAGCAAACGCAATAAAAAGTGTAATGCAAGGGGAACAGTATAGAAAAGCATGGGCTACACCAGTTAAAGTTCCGATTTTGTATTTGGATAATTTAGAAGAAAATGTGAAAATTCTTGAAGAGGGTGGTGGTCAACAGACCCATTCACTTAAATTGAAAAGAGAAGATGGTACCCTAATGACATTGAGAAGCGTCTCTAAAGACCCATCGCCATTAGTACCCAAGGTTGCTGAGAACATGGGCATTGAAAATATTATAGTTGATGGTATATCTGCGCAACATCCATATGCTGCAATAGTGGTTGCTAAACTTTCTGAATATGCTAGAATATTCAATACCAAGCCTAAGTTGGTTTTTGTACCTAAGCAAGAGCGACTCTCTGATTATAATGAGAAATTCGGTAATCGCTTATTTCTCTTAGAATATGAGACGGAAGGTAATGCCAGTTGGTTGGGACAAAAAAATATTGATTCGGTCGTAGATACCGAAGATTTGCAAGAGTTAAAGATGAAGAGTCCTAACAAAATCAGTATCGATAATAATGCTTTAGTAAGGGCGCGTTTATTCGATCTGTTAATTGGTGATTGGGACCGACATTCAAAACAATGGGGTTGGGCTATTAAAAATTTAGGAGATTCGATTAATGCAATTCCCTTACCGTGCGATAGGGACAATGCTTTTTTCAATCTAGAAGGAGTTTTGCCTACTCTAATTTCGAACCAGGTATTTCTGCCAGAGGTGCAGTCTTTTGAAAAAGAAATTGATTTTTTACCAGGATTAATATCCCCTTTCGATGTTTATTTTATGCGAGACATTCCACCATCTGTATTTGAAAAAGAAGCGAGAGAATTACAGCGCTTACTTCCAGATGAAGCTATTGAATCATCTTTTGCCGTCTGGCCAATTGAGATTTATGAATTGGACGGTAAAGAGCTTATTGCAAAAATGAAAAATAGGCGAAATGAATTGGTAGATTATGCGCTTCTATTTCATCAAGAATTGGGTGAGAGCGAAAAACTGACTGAGGCGCCAAAAGGTTCAGAAGACTTACATATGACCAAAGCGCAAATGGCATGTTTTAATTGCATCGACCAATAACCTTTAAACAAATTTAAAGGATATCAATATAGGTTACTGAATATAAAGAACCATCAAATTGACTAATATGAATCAAACTACGGTAAATGCAGTTGAAAAGTATGTCAAGAATCTTTTGGCAGATCAAATGAATAAGAACTTTCTTTTTCATAGTCAGGGATATACGAACAAGACTATTAGTAAAACACAAAAAATTCTTGAACAAAATACAAATGCTCAAATTAATTCATATCAAGTATTAATAGCTGCTTGGTTTTTGCACGCAGGTTATGCAGTAGAATACGAGAACCATGTTGACCAAAGTGCTCTATTGGCGTCAAAATTTTTAGCTGAGCAAAAAGTAGTTCAAGATGATATTGATGCTGTTGTCAATTTATTAAAAAGTGCTTGGCAAAATGATGCGCCAAAAAGTGATGAAGAGGCAATTATAAAAGATAGTAGTACTTGGTTTTTTGCATCAGATAGTTTTGAAGAAATGTTACAGTTGTTGCGATTAGAATTAGAAAATTTTAATAGCGATGTTCCTGATTTAGATAATTGGCGATTGAACTATGTAGAAAAGCTTCGCGTTCAGCATAGATATTATACAGACTATGCCAAAGAGAATTGGCAAGAGCAAAAAGAAAAAAATATTCTTGACTTGATTTCTAAACTACAGAAGTCTGAAAAAACAGAAAAAAAAGAGGTTTTAAAAGCGAAGCTGAAAGATGAAAGTCCGCAACGGGCAATTCAATCTTTATATCGTATAGAACTTAGAAACCATATAAAATTGAGTGATATTGCAGATACTAAAGCTAATATTCTGCTTTCAGTAAATGCAATAATTATATCGTTGCTTATGGCAAATTTGATTCCGAAATTAGATTCTCCAACGAATTCCTACCTTATTTATCCGACGGTTATATTTGTCCTTTTTAGTATAGCTTCTATGATTATGTCTGTACTCGCTACACGCCCAAAAGTTACCAATAAAAATGTGGTAGATGATGAAATTAAAGCGAAGGATACAAATTTCTTGTTCTTCGGAAATTTTCATGCGATGGAGTTAGGCGACTTTAAATCTAAATTAAGAACTATTATAAAGAATAAGGAATCTATCTATGATTCGCTGAGTATGGACTTGTATTATTTGGGTAAGGTATTGCAGGAAAAGTATAGATTATTAAGATGGACATATACCATATTTCTTATTGGCATAATTTTATCTGTAGTAGCTTTCGGATTTGCACTTAAGTATTACGGAATGGAAGATGAACTTTTGGATGCGGTTACTCCGTTACCTAAATAAGTGAAATCAATTAAACCATACCGCATATTTTTTACGTCTAAGTTCAAGTGCCAATTGCTCTTCCATTTGTAAAGCTTCGGATTTAGTTTTAATGGGGTCGATATGATTAAATAGGCTACCACGTAAATACAAGCCGTATTTTTGTACAATTTTAGAAGATAGATTATGCCCCTTTTTGCTCAGAGACCCATTTTTGTGTTGGTCAAATCGTTCTTTAGGGGTTTTACTTGTCATGCCAACATAAAGACATTCTAGTACACCGTTGAATTGCGGATTTGCTTCTCTAAACTTTCTATTTTCGGTGAATACTTTTTTAGATAATTCAATAACGTAAATAGAATACATAAATGCAGTATGAATTTTAGACTATAAATTACTGGTGGTAACTCAAGTAATCTAACAGGTTACTCAATTATCTCAAGACCTTCTGTAGTAAAAGAAAAAGCTTGTGCTCCTAGACCACCAACCATAACTGCTTGAAACAACGGATTCAGTTGTTTTTTTGAATACCAATCAATCAAAAAATTTGCCCCGCTACCGCCAGAAGTATCTTGTTGTTCAATAACGTAATCAATAGATTCCATCGGTGTTAGATAAATAGGAGAATCGATATAGCTTCGTACCAAATCGCCTTCGGTATTATAGTAATCGATTTTACTAACGAACAAGCTGTCTTTTAAACTCGTATTTCTGATGCTTAAAGTTGCGGTAAGCAAAGTTCTTGTATCTCTCGTCTGATTGTAAATGTCAGAATATATAGGTACATAAACTTGCCTAACTAGAGAATCTATTAAAACCGCATTTGCCTTTCTGTCTAATGTATGGTTATCTAGAACTTCAACCGGAATTTCTTCTTTTGAAACTTCTTTACAAGAAACAATTGTAGCTGCAATAACCAATGAAAGGCAAATACGATTTAAAACAGTTTTTATTTTTTTCAAATGTTGATTTTTAATCTTCCCACTCTGTATGAAAAATACCTTCACGATCGAGACGCTCATAAGTATGAGAACCAAAATAATCGCGTTGCGCTTGAATTAAGTTCAAAGGTAGTTTACTTGACGTGTATGCATCAAAATAAGTTAGTGAATTTGATAAGCCAGGTAACGGAATTCCGTTTTGAGCACCAAAAGCAACCAATTCTCTAGCAGCACCAACGGTGTCTTTAACTTTACTTACAAAATTCGGAGAAAGTAATAAGTTCGGTAATGTCGGTTCGGCTTTAAAAGCTTCGGTAATATCAGCCAATAACCCTGCGCGAATGATACAACCGGCTCTCCATATTTTTGCGATGACCGATATATCTAAATCGTAACCATATACTTTCGATGCATCTGCCAATTGGTGTAACCCTTGAGAGTAGGTAATAATGAATGAAAAGTATAAAGCTTTTTCAGTAAATGCTTCCAACTTCTCTTTATTCATATGGGCAACCTTTGGTCTATCATATAATGCATCTGCTTTAACTCTTTCTTCCTTTAAAGCAGAAAGTTCTCGCATGCTAACGGCTACATCGATCGATGGTACAGGTATACCAAGATCCATCGCGTTTTGGCTTGTCCATTTACCAGTACCTTTTTGTTTTGCTTTATCCAATATTTGATCTACCAAGCGACCTTTTACCAAGTCATCTTCTTGCTCGAATATTTCAGAAGTAATTTCTACTAAAAACGATTGCAATCTACCTTCGTTCCATTTTGCAAAAGTGCTATGTAGCTCATCATTGTTATAATCGCCACCTTTTTTAAGCACATCGTATATTTCAGAAGTCAACTGCATCAATCCGTACTCAATACCATTATGCACCATTTTCACATAGTTTCCGGCAGATTTAGGACCTAAATACGCCACACAAGGTTCTCCATTGTATTTCGCAGAAACAGCTTCGAAAATCGGTTTAATATGTTGGTAGGCAGATTTTGAGCCGCCAGGCATAATACTTGGTCCTTTTCGAGCACCTTTTGCACCGCCAGAAACTCCTGCACCAAAAAAGTTTATTGCTCTAGTTTGTAATTGTGCTTCTCTTCTGTCGGTATCGGTAAAAAAAGAATTTCCACCGTCAATAATAATATCACCTTTGTCAATATGCGGTAATAATGATTCTATAACAGCATCTACAATTTTACCGGCAGGTACCAGTAACATGATCTTACGCGGCTGTTTTAAATTTTTTACGAATGTTTTTATATTGCTCGAAGCACTTACCTTTTCTAAATCTCCGCCTAAAGTCTTTAAAGCCTCTACTTTTTCTTCATCCAAATCATACCCGTAAGCAGAAAATCCATTGTCTGCTACATTGAGTATAAAATTCTGTCCCATTACTCCAAGACCTACTAAACCAAAATCATACATAAATAGAATGTTTTTAAATTACACCTCATTAATATGTAACCCTACTTAATATATGGGCATAACATATTGTCTATCAAAAATAATTTAAAATATTGACTTTAATTCCAAATTCCCTCTTAAAGAAGACTGTTAATGGCTTACTTTTTAAGATATTTGAATAATAAAGAATATCAACCGATAATGAGGAAGACAGAAAATCAAATGCTCGTAATTTTTGGGGCATCTGGAGATTTAACAGCAAGAAAATTGATACCAGCAATATTCAATTTATATAAAGGAAATGATCTTCCTGATAATTTTGTGGTTCTTGGTGTTAGTAGAAGTGATTTGGGCGATTTAAAATTTAGGAGTAAGGTAGTTTTAGAAAGTCCTTATTTAGAAAAAGAACGAAAAGAATTTGATGCAGATTATATCCAAAAATTTGCAGATAAACTTTTTTACGAAGATTTGGGTTCAGATTATGATACATCTTACGAACGTTTAGAAAAGCGTATATCAGATTTAGATCAAAAATATGGTACTGCTGGTAATCATATGTTCTACTTATCTACGCCGCCAAGTTTGTATGAGCCAATTGCAAAGAATTTGTCTGATCAAGGGTTAAATGAAGAGACTACCGGTTGGAGGAGAATTATAGTTGAAAAACCATTTGGTTATAGTCTAGAATCTGCCAAAGAATTGAACGATGGTTTACATACCTATTTTAAAGAAGGTCAAATATTTAGAATTGATCATTACTTAGGAAAGGAAACTGTACAGAACTTACTGGTAACCCGTTTTGCCAATAGTATTTTTGAACCATTGTGGAACAGAAATTACATTCACCATATAGAAATTACCAATGCTGAAAGCGTAGGAGTTGAAAAAAGAGGTGGGTATTACGATAAATCTGGTGCATTAAGAGATATGTTTCAGAGTCACTTATTACAGATTGTTGCTTTAATTGTTATGGAGCCGCCGTTGAGTGCCGATGCCGAAGAAATTCGTAATGAGAAACTGAAGGCATTGAAGTCACTTAAAATAATGAATGATGAAAAGACGCTTTTTGATAATACGATCAGAGCGCAATATGTGGCTTCAAAAATTGACGGACAAGAAGTAAAAGGCTACCGTGAAGAGGAAGGGGTTGATAAAAATTCAACTACAGAAACCTTTGCTGCCATTAAATTCTTTGTAGACAACTGGCGTTGGGCAGATGTGCCTTTTTATGTTAGAACGGCAAAACGTATGCCTACAAAAGTTACCGAGGTAGTTATACATTTTAAAACTCCGCATCATCAAATTTTTAAAGAGTCTGGTATAAATAATAAAGATAACAAGTTGATAATTCGTATTCAGCCAGATGAAGGTATATTGTTGAAATTCGGAGTAAAAGTACCCGGGCAAGGTTTTGAGGTAGAGCGTGCAAATATGGATTTCTACTATTCTAGTCTAACCGAAACACATGTTATGGAAGCTTATGAGCGTCTTTTATTAGATGCTATGCAAGGTGATGCCACTTTGTATGCTAGAGCAGATGAAGTAGAGGCAGCTTGGGCATTTGTAGATCCCATTTTAGACTATTGGAAAAATGGTAAGGATGTAAAAATGTATGGGTATGCAGCCGGAGATTGGGGTCCTGAGAATGCCAATGAGCTTATTGAAGGAGTGGGGGAATGGCGTAACCCTAGCGAGAATTTAGCAGATGAATCTGGTTACTGTGTTATTTGTTAAGAAGTAAGATATTTAAAGTTTGTACAGAGGATGGAAGTAAAAGTATATCAAAATAAAATAAAGGTAGCAGAAGAATTTTCTAAGTATCTGATTGAAAAATCAGCTGGTCAGGAAGCTTTTCATATTGCATTATCAGGTGGTAGCACCCCGAAAATTGTATTTGATGTATTGGCGGATGAATTTGCCAATGATGTAGAATGGAGCAAAATTCATTTGTATTGGGGTGATGAAAGATGTGTAGAACCAGACGACGCTGAAAGTAATTATAAAATGACAGTTGAGCATCTTATATCTAAGGTTGCTATACCAGAGGGAAATATTCATCGTATTAAAGGTGAAGATGATCCAAAGGCGGAAGCTAAACGTTATGGCGATTTGTTAGATAAAGAATTACCGAAAGAATTAGGACTGCCTCAATTCGATTTAGTCATTCTTGGTATGGGCGATGACGGACATACAGCTTCCATTTTTCCACATGAAATTAACTTATGGGTATCTCCAGATAATTGTGAAGTGGCTATTCACCCAGAATCTGGTCAAAGAAGAGTTTCATTGACGGGTAGAATAATTAACAATGCAAAAACTGTTACCTTTTTAGTAACCGGCGAAAGCAAGGCAGAAAAGGTTAAGATAATTATTGATAGAGAAGAAGGGTATTTAGAATACCCGGCAAGCCACGTTTCACCTAAAACAAAAGATTTAGTTTGGTTTTTAGATGCAGCTGCGGCAAAGCTTCTTACTTCATTTCAATCTTAATATTTTCAGATTTTAACTCATTTATATAGTCATCAGAATTAAAGGTTTTAGATTCGAATTTAGTGTCTCGTTCTTGAGCCTCTAATTTGCGGTATTTGCTACGTGCAAATCTTCTAACACCTTGATCATCAGATATTATTAAACCTGGTATGGGAACATTTTTACCATCTGTTCCCTTTGCTACCATAGTAAAGTATGATGAGTTGCAGTGCTTTCTAGTTCCCAATCTAATATTTTCAGACTCAACACGAACCCCTACGACCATAGAGGTTCGACCGGTATAATTTATACTTGCTTTTAAGGTAACCAATTCACCCACTTCAATCGGGTTCAAGAAATTTACCCTATTGACCGAAGCGGTAACACAATATTGTTGCGAATGTTTAGAAGCACAAGCAAAGGCAATTTGATCCATAAGGTTCAAAATATATCCGCCATGAACCTTGCCTCCAAAATTAGAATGCGAAGGAAGCATTAGCTCTGTTATAGAAACTTTAGATTCTCTTGCGGTTTTAAACTTTTCCATAAGGTCTTTATTTTTTAACGTAAATGTCTATTTTCTAAAATGAGGTGATTGTTCTGGTTGTACTTTGGTAACGAAATATTTAGAATCACCTAACCAAAAAAATGTGGCATAACGTTCTACATAACTAACTTTTACGTATTGTCCTTGGTATTCCTGCAGTTTTTCTATAACCTCTTTATCCTTGTCTAATACAGAAAATGAGAATATTTGAGCACCAGAGATACCTTGGCTAATTTCACCTTCCCACGTTTTGGCTATAACACCTTTGTGGCTAATTTTTATCAGTTCTCCTGAGCGAACGCCCTCGCTAAAGGTTACGAAGTAGATGAAGGCGTAATAGAGCGCACAAATGACTACAGCGCTTACTAAAAGTAATGATACTATTTTTTTCATGTGTTTAATTTAAATATTGCATTAATGGTTAGTTATTATAGTTCTAGTTTAGGTTCCTCTGCAAAATCATCATCTTCAATCGCTCTATTTAAAAGCGATTCGGGAATTGATTTTTTTGCCTTGGCCCCCATCTTTTTAAGCTTCTCAATACTGGTGATAATATTACCACGACCATCAACTAATTTGCTCATTGCACCTCGGTATTCCACTTTTGCCTCGTCCATTTTTTTGCCAACCTTCGTTAAGTCGCTAACAAAACCTTCAAATTTATCATAAAGTGCACCAGCTTGTCGTGCAATCTCAATAGCATTTCGTTGCTGCTTCTCATTATTCCACATACTATCAATAGTGCGCAAGGTAGCAAGAAGAGTAGAAGGGGTAACAATTATTATGTTTTGTTCAAAAGCTTTGTTATATAAAGAATTGTCTTGATTGATAGCTATCGCAAATGCGGGTTCTATAGGTACAAACATAAGCACAAAATCGGGACTCTCCATTTCATACAAATCTTCATATTTTTTGGCAGACAGTTGGTCTACATGCCTTCTTAGAGAATTGATGTGGTCTTTTAAGTATTTATCTCTGAATTCATCTTCAGCATTTACATAACGCTCATAATCGGTCAAAGAAACCTTTGAGTCAACTATCATTTTCTTGCCATCGGGTAGATTGATAATAACATCGGGTAATACACGGCTACCATCGGCACGGGTAAAACTTTGTTGAACGGTATATTCTCGATCTTTCTCTAGTCCAGATTTTTCTAATACACGTTCCAATACAAGCTCGCCCCAATTACCTTGCATTTTACTATCACCTTTTAAAGCTTTGGTCAAGTTTTCTGCTTCTTGGGTAATTTTTATATTCTGGGTCTGTAAATTCAGTAATTGCTCTTTTAAAGCAGAATGAATACTAATATTTTCTTTCTGACTCTCTTCAACCTTCTTTTCAAATAGCAAGATTTTTTCACTAAGCGGGGTTAAAATATTTTTGATGTTCTTCTCGTTTCGCTCGGTGAATTTTAAGCTCTTTTCTTCAAGAATTTTATTGGCAAGGTTCTCAAATTCTTTAGTAAATTTTTCTTGAAGCTTTTCAACCTCTTGTTTCTGTTCGATAATCTTTTGCTGCAAATTTTCTAAATCTGCTTGATATCTGACAATTTGGTTGCCGAGGTGTTCTTTTTCAGATTGCAAATCAGTTTTGTGTTTCTCACTTTCTTTTAATCGATCTTGAAAAATAGAAAGGTTGTTCAGCATTTGCTGCTCTCGCTCTTCTAAGGTGCTTTGGCGAGATTTTGTTTTTAGAAGCTGAATATAGTTACCAAGAAAATATCCTATGGCAAGACATAGAATAGCGATTGCGAGGTATATGTATATTTCGTTCATCAGTTAATTGCAGTGATCTGGTAAAGGTAATTGATTGAATAGAAAATTTTAAGAGGAGCAGCTTGTTTTTAATTAAGATAGGTCATCAAACCTCTAATAATCTAGGCTATCTTATTGTTTTATCTTAAAGGTGCCGGTATTCGCATCAAAGGAAATGGTATCCGTAGGGAAAAGGCTATCAAAACTATTATTCTCTATAAGTTTACAGGGTTCGTTAAAGGCATTTCGAATTCCATCTAAAATCAACATTTTATCGCATAATTGAATAGCGAGTTCAATTTCATGACTAGTAAATAAAATAGTCTTGTTGGTTTCATGAGCAATAGATTTTAAAAGTTTTAAAATCTGCACTTTATGATATAGGTCTAAATGTGTTGTTGGTTCATCAAGCAGAATGATGTCGGTATCTTGAATTAAAGCTCTGGCGATAAGTGCCCGTTGTAATTGTCCGTCACTTAATTGAAAGCATTTTTTATCTAAGAAAGGTTCTAGTTCTAATAAGGCAATACTTTTATTGATGATAGAAATATCATTATCAGCTAATTTGCCTAACCAGTTCGTATAGGGTTGCCTACCTAATGCTAAAAGCTCGTAAACCGATAAATTTTTAGAAGCAATAGATTCGGTAAGTACCACACTTACCTTTGAAGCCATTTCCAAATCATCATAAGTCGATAGCTCTTTTCCTTCAATTATTATTGATCCAGAAATTTCAGGTTGAAATCTGCCTAATGTTCTTAGTAGCGTTGATTTTCCAATTCCATTAATACCAACAATAGCGGCAAGTTCTCCTTTTTGTAGGTGAAATGAAATTGCAGAAGCAATGACCATTTTATCATAGCCAATGCTAAGATTTTCAATTTGTAATACGCTATTTATAATATTGGGCTCGATGTCTTTTATTTTACGATTAAAATATCATTTTTCTTTTACGTACCAATAACCATATAACCACTGGCGCGCCTAATATACTAGTAATGGCATTAATAGGTAGAACACTTACAGAACCTGGTAGTTGTGCAATGGTATCGCATATCAACATCAAAATTGATCCACAGCAAAGCACAGCGGGTATTTGAATTTTGTGCTCTGTGGTATGGAATATTTGTCTTGTAATATGAGGTACGGCCAACCCTACAAATGCAATAAGGCCTGCAAAGGCTGTAATACAACCTGCCAATAACCCTGTGGCGATTATAATGGTATATCTAGATTTTTTAAGCTGAATACCTAAGCTTTTAGCGTAATTCTCGCCCAGTAAAAAAGCGTTTAAAGGTTTAATGGAAATGATACTCAGTAAAATTCCGACAACTGTACAAATGGCGATAATGAGAATTTGCGACCACGATAAATTACCTAAACTACCAAATGACCAAAATATATACTGTTGTAGTTTCTCGGCTTTAGTAAAATATGAAAGAACACTTACCACAGCAGCTGTAATACTGCCGAACATAAGACCTATGATCAATAGCGCCATAGTATCTTTTATTTTAGAAGCAACGATTAAAACGAGCGATAAAACAAAAAAACTACCAATACTAGAAGCAACTGCTAATGTAATATCGTTAAAAGTTGAGATGGCGAATACGCCCGAAAATATAGAAGACCCCATAATTACTATAGCTGCACCTAAACTAGCTCCTGAGCTTATACCTAAAACATAAGGTCCTGCTAACGGGTTTCTAAATAAGGTCTGCATCAACAATCCGCTAAGTGAGAGTCCGCCACCCACCAAAATAGCCGTTATAGCTTTTGGCAAGCGGTATTGCCAAATAATATAGGAACTAGAAGAATCTTCGGCGGCACTGCCGAATAAGACTTTGAGGGTGTCAAAAAATGAAATACTTACCGAACCTAAACAGATATTAATAATAAAACACGCCAGCAATAATGCTAACAAAATAATAAAATGAAGAAAGTAAGTAGGCTGTTTAGACAATTAAAGTAAAGGTTTAAAAAAGTAAGGTTCGTAATTAGGTAGTAACCCTGGGTGCAAAATATGAATTAAATCTTTTAAAACAAGGTCTGGTCTTTGCGGGCCCAGTTCATAATATAGAGTTCCACCAGTTTCACCTAAAGTATTTGCTGTACTAAAAATTTTACCTTTTTGAAAGGCATCAAATTGTGCATAGTGAGGACTTGATGATTTCAATTCTTCATAAGATGCGAATTGCGCGGGACCGATCCAATATTCGGCATGTTGCCCCACATCGAGAACGCTCTCCCAACTTAAAGAAAGACTTCCTTTTTCATCCGTAGCACGCCAAAGGTATTCAGCATTCGCATCTTCTAGAAAATTAGCCGCCCAACTTTTTCCGCCAGGTAAATACCAAACATCCTTAAACATAGCTCCACTCAGAACAGTAGGTTTATTTTGAGCTGTAGCAGCTAGAGTTCTGGCATCTAAGTAAGCTTTTTCGATGTCATTAAAAATAGCGTCTGCTTCTTTGGTTTTATTAAAAAAAGGAGCAAAAAATTTAATCCATTCTGCTTTTCCTAAAGGAGTTTCTTCAACCCAATCACCGTTATAAACAACAGGAATGTTAGCACGTTGAATAGTTTCGTAAGTACTATTGCCGTTATTAATGGCAAAGCCGAAAATTAGGTCAGGTCGCAAGGCTAAAATTGCTTCAGTATTCAGACTTTCATTGACACCTAATTCTTTTATATTTCCCGATTCAATTCGCTTTCTGGCCGCTTTAGATGAAATGTATTTGGTATCGGGGAAACCAACAAGGTGATCCAATACGCCTAATTCTTCCAAAGCAGGTATGTGCGTTGTTGAGGTTACCACAATATGTTCAACCGGAGTAGAAATTATGGCATCGTATTCATCTTTGTTTACCGTTATGGTAGCTTGAATTTCTTTCGGGATCAAAGCATAGGTGTATGTAGTTTCGGCATTTACCCACGGTGTCATCAGCCTAATTATTGTAATGCCCGAAGACTGTTTTTCGATAGTAAAACCCTTTGCATATGCTATTTTGGTGGTAACTACAGGTGTCTTTAAGGGTAAAGTGTCTTTTGAAGATTCTTTACAAGAACTTATAAAAAAAAGAAAGCAAATAAAAAGTAGTCGTTTGAGCATGGTTGAATTTCATCTATTTTTCAAAAGTAGTATTATAAAAGTTTAGCGAGAAAGATTAAACTAAATGTTTACTTTCGCCGTGAATTTTGGTTTTCATTGCTTTTTGTGATGAAATTAAAAGGGAATCTAGTGAAAATCTAGAGCTGTTCCCGCAACTGTAAGTTTATTTTTAAACATATCTATTGGCAAATAGATTTTGTTTGACACTTCTTTTTAAGAAGGTACTATTTTCTTCAATGCCACTTTGAAATCTGAACCGGTTCAGAAAACATGGGAAGGCGAAATGGTATTAAACAAGTCAGGAGACCTGCCTTATTCAAACAAACAAAGTTAAACTTTCGGGATAAAGGTTTGCGTATGGGTACAGACATACTACGCTCCCGTTTATGAATTTAAACGAATGAAAAATTATTTATTGTGGCCAGCGGTCACTGTATTACTATGTGCTAAAGTAGGAGCACAGCAAGAACAAGATTCTACCAAAACCTTGCAACTTGATGAGGTTGTCGTCAGTGATTCGCGTTTTGAACTAAAACGTGAAAATTCGGGTAAGACCGTAATTACGATTTCTCAAAAAGAATTGGAACAAAATCAGGGACGTTCGGTCGCTGAAATTATCAACACGAAAAGCGGAATTGAAATTAACGGTACTAGAAGTTTTGCTGGTCAAAACCTGTCAACCTATGTTAGAGGGGGCAATAATCGTCAAGTATTGGTGATAATAGATGGTATTCAAGTGTCAGATCCATCGGGAACAAGTGCTGAGTACGATTTAAGATTATTGAATGCGGCACAAATTGAAACTATCGAAATTTTGAAAGGCGCAGCTAGCACGCTTTATGGAAATTCAGCAGCTACCGCAGTAATTAATATTACAACGAAAAAAGCGAAAAAAGAGGGACTTGCATTAGATGTCATTTCAAGTTTTGGGACCAACCAAACAAAAGATGATCAGAATTATAATATTTCTGATATTTCGAATACAGTGAATTTGACAGCTAAACACGGAAAATTAGCTGTTTTAGCATCTGGAGGACCTCAATTTACAGATGGATTATCGGCTGCAATAGGCACAGAATCAGACGTAGTTTCTAGAATAGACGGTAATTTTAAATTGGGATATCAATTTTCTGATCGCTTTAATGTAAATGCATCGGCATTCTATAACAAACTGAATACCGATTTCGATAACGGATTCCCTATTGAAGATGCAGATTTTTATTTTACAAGTGAACAATCTCGATTTGGGTTAAGTTCTAAATACGGGTATGAAAACGGAAGTATTAATGTGAATACAGCATTTAATCAGATTACAAGATCGTTTGAATCTAGTTTTCCAGCGACTTACGATTCACAAACTTATGTATTAGATGTTTTTAATAAGTATACGTTTTCAGAAAATATTTACACGATAGTTGGGGTAAACTATATAGACAACAAAACCTTATTCTCTGAAGAATACAATTCAAATACAGTTGATCCTTATTTAAATGCCGTGTATGTTGGTGAGCAGGGAATTAATATGAATGCAGGTGTACGATTAAACAATCACAGCGAATACGGTTCTAACTTCATTTATAACATTAATCCGTCATACAGAATTAGTATCAACGAAGGATATTTAAAGTTTATGGGTAGTTATGCAACATCATACATTGCACCCAACTTATCCCAATTATATGGTCCGTTTGGGGCGAATCCTGAATTAAATCCAGAAGAGGATACTACTTTAGAAGGAGGTATTGAATTTAAAGTTTCAGATGCTTTTACAATCAACGCCGTTTATTTTAATAGAACTGAAGATGACAGAATAGTTTATGAGACCATTGATCCAGTTACTTTTGCGAGTCAGTATAGAAATGCAACTGAAACTGCACATTTTGATGGGGTAGAAGTAGGCTTGAACTTAGAACTGGCAAAAGGTCTTTCGTTTGATGCTAATTACACGTATACCAATTCTAAAGAGGGTTTGGCATTGAGAGTACCTAAGAGTAAAATTAATGCTACTATAGGTTATGCTATAAAAGAGAAAACTTTTGTTGGGTTATCTTACCAGTATGTATCCGATCGAACCGATACCGATTTTGCTACATTTTCTAATGTAATTTTAGATAGTTTTAGTTTGGCTAATTTGCAATTGAGACATCAGTTTTGTAATAATCTATCTGCATTTTTGGCAGTCGATAATCTTTTAAATGAAGAGTATACAGAGTTAGTTTCGTATACCACAAAAGGTAGAAACGTACGCTTAGGTTTTAAGTTAAGTTTATAATCAAAAAAAAAGGACAGCCGAATGGCTGTCCTTTTTACTATACCTTTTAATTACGTTATTAGAACTCTAAATCGTAAACCGTATCATCTACCATTTTATCACTCATTAAACTATTCTCTTTAGAGCTGCTGATAATATTGATAGGGTACTTTACCGTAAAATCACGTTTACCGGTAGCAGCAGTAATCAATTCAATTGCCTTAGCTAGTAAAGGCTCGTTTTGTTCGCCTAAAATACCCAAGTTGCTATAATCTTCTTGTAAAGGATGATCGGGCACCAAACCGCTTGTAAAATCAAAGAAACCATCAGCATTTTCGTTTCTGCCAATTAGGGGTTGAATAGCCCACTGGTTATCCGGATTTATATTATTTACTCGTGACGGAGTATATAAGTATGAATTATCACGATCATCTACCAAAGTAGTTGAGAACTCGTTTTTTCCTCTAGTTACTCCTCCAATTTGAATAACATCCATATAAGGTTCTAAACTGTTGATCAACAATTCGCTTGCCGAAGCAGAACTAGTAGAAGTAAGAACGTACAGCTTTGTTAACCCCAGTGAATTAATAGTCTGACCATTTACCTTATCGGCAAAATATACCTCTAATTGGCTATCTTTAAATTGCTCTTGTAGTTTTTCATTATACCTTTTTCTTAGAAATATATCTTCGGTATTAGTACCATAGATCATACTTGCCAATAGGCGAGTTGTATTCACAGAACCACCAGGGTTGTAACGAAGATCAATTACCAAATTTGTAATACCTGCAGATTTTAAATCTTCAACCGCTGCGTATAGGTCATCATCATATTCGTTGGTAAATTGATTGTACATGATGTATCCAATATTTTCACCGCCAATAGTGAATGACTTTGATAAAAACACAGGGTTTTCAGCCAAACCCTCTTCTTTTGTTAATGATATTTCAATTTCATTTGGCGATATATTACCGTTATTGAAATTGGCCATATTCAAAACATAGGTATCATTAGCGCCAAAAAGTAATTCGCGGTAATTAGATAAGGTTAAAGTTTGACCATCAACACCTGTAAATAAGTCGCCTCGTTGAATTTCAACAGTAGCGGCATTCGAGTTTGGTACGATATAACGCACAAAGCCAAAAAGATCTTCGCTATCTTGAAATTGCACCAGTCCGAATTCTAGACCATTGCTTTTAGATATGCCTGCGAGAGAATTGGTAAGATCACGATAATCGTCATTGTAAAAGCTAAAACGGTCATCTATATACTGCAATTTACTCTCAAAGAAATCGCCTGGATCATCACCAGAATCTAAAAAGGCAGTGTAATCGGCTCGACCTGCTTCTGTATTTTCAAAACGGTTATCTGATAAATCGTCAACATTTGCCTGCCAGAAATACCAAAAGTTCATGGCTTTCCACATAAAATCTTGTACTTCAACATCAGCAGAACCATCTGGGTTTACTGAGTTTGGCAAGTTTAAATCATCGTCTTTTGAACACGAGAAAGAAACAAGCGCAACGAATAGTATTAATATCTTCTTCATAATTAGGGAAACTGAAATGTTTTAATTTTATTTCTTTTCAGTTAAAGGAATTTTAGAAACAGGAATACTATTGTTTAATAGTAGTACCGTATTTCTAGGATTATATAGCTTAGAACTAGAAACTACGTTTGCAGGCATAAGTACGTCAAAATTTCTTTTGCCGCTGACACCTGTAATTTCTTGAATAGCTCTAGCAAATAAAGGTTCATCAGCATTACCAAGTACACCTAGGTTGGTAACATCTTCAGAAAGTTCAATATCAGGCACTAAACCATCTACATAATCAGTAAATCCTGCGCTATTTTCAACTTGACTAATAATAGGCTGTAATCCCCATTGTACATTTGGGTTGATATTTTCAACTCTCTCAGCATCATAAACATTACCGCCTTCTGGATCATCGACAAATAAAACCGAGCCTTGATTTTTACCAACAGTAGTACCACCGATATGAACAACGTTCATATAAGGAGCCAAACCAACCATTACTAACTCACTAGCAGAAGCAGAACTTTCTGTAGCAATGATATAAACAGTGCTAAGGTTTAAGGTGTTTAAAGGTGCATCAGAATTTCCGTCGAAAGCTCCAGTTGTGTTAACAAAATAATTTTCTGTAGAACTACCGAACTCTGCTTGTAATTTTGCGTTATAAACAGTTTTGTAAAGTAAGTCTGATGTATTTGTGCCTTTGATCAAACTGGAAAGAACAGCAGCTGTAGAACCTCTTCCGCCTGGATTATATCTTAAATCTAACACCAAGTCGTTAACACCTTGTGCAATAAAATCAGCAAATATGGCATTAAGAGCATCTTCAGAACCAGAAACAAATTGATTATACATTAAATAACCAATTTTTTTATCACCAGAAGTAATCACGTTACTTACGTGAATAGGGTCTTCAACCAAGCCTTCAGATTTTGTCAGTGTAACTTTTCTGTCACTAGCACTAATACCGCCCTCTACAATTTCTGCCATATTTAGGGCATAAGTGTCATTATCACCAAAGAGTAAATCAATATAATTATCTACGGTTAACGTTTGTCCGTCAACACCAATAAACAGGTCGCCTCTTTTTATATCTTGACCAGATGCATTAGAATTTTTAACAATATATTCCACAAAGCCAAATAAATCGTCAGTACCTGAAATACGTCCTAGACCAAATTGGAGTCCGTTACTTTTAGATACACCTGCCGAACTATTTACTAATTCGGTATAATCGTCACTAAAGAATGTAAATCTATCTTCCGAGAATAATAATTTATTCTCTAATAAATCTACAGGATCTGAATTTTCAGTTAAGTAATCTTCATATGCAATCTGTGTATCAAAGCGATCATCTGCCAAATCTGGCACACTACCTTGCCAAAAATAGTAAAGGTTTAAAGTCTGCCAGAAAAAATTCTGTACTTCAATATCAACAATTACTTCTTCTTCGGGAGTTTCAATTACTTCTTCTTCAATAATAGTATCGTCATCATTATTACAAGAGGTAATAATAAATCCAAGACAAAGGAGGGACAAGAAAAATTTTTTCATAGCTTTTTTTTAATTTTAAATAATTTTAATGAATATTCTAAGAATTAGAATATTCAAGATAATACATCGAACATACGTCTAAGTAAGTACGTATATAATTAGTATAAGGATGTTAAAGTTACTTACAAGTATTTTAATTAAAAATTTATTGTAACAAAAATCGTTGTACCTCGTCTTCTTTTTGTAGACCGATATGAAAGTTTACAAACAGCCAAACCAAAATGAAACAAACGGAGTTTTTACATATTGTGTTGCCCTTTAAAGATAAGCTGTTCCGTCTAGCCAAAAGATTATTGGTGTCAACAGAAGAAGCTGAAGATGCCACGCAAGAGATTCTTATCAAATTATGGTCCAAAAAAAATAAAATGGAATCATATAATAATGTAGAAGCGTTTGCGATGACAATGACAAAAAACTTTTGTTTAGATAGATTAAAATCTAAACAAGCGGGTAATTTAAAATTGGTACACAGTAATTATACAGATTCTAGTACATCGTTGCAAAGTGAATTAGAGGCAAAGGATAGCATAAATTGGGTAGAACGCATCATGGCAGAATTGCCCGAGCAACAAAAAATGGTATTACAATTGCGAGATGTAGAACAATATGAGTATGAAGAAATAGAAAAATTATTAGATATGAAACCTACAGCCATACGGGTAGCCTTATCTAGAGCTAGAAAAACCGTACGGGAAAAATTAATGGAAAAGCATAATTATGGAATTGCATAACATAGAAAAATTAATAGAAAAGTACTTTGAAGCGACCACTACCGTTGCTGAAGAAGAAACACTGAGAGCTTACTTCGCCAATGAAGATATTGCACCTCATTTAGAGCAGCATGCGCCTTTGTTCAATTACTTTTCAATAGCAAAAGAAGAACGCTTTACAAAGCCAGTGCCATTAAAACCTAGAAGAAGTTATTTAAAATGGGTATCTGTTGCGGCGATAGCGGTCTTTATGGTCGGGCTTTATTTTTATCAGCCTACACCACCTCCTGTTACTTTAGCAGATGAGTATACACCAGAGGAAATTGAATCTGCAAAAGAGGCTTTAGCCTTATTGGCAATGAATTTTAATAAAGGTACAGAGCAACTGTATCATTTAGAAGAATTTGAAAAAACAACGAATAAATTTTTAACGAAAAATAATTAAGATGAAAAAGATACTAGTATTAACGCTTATGGTGTTAGCCCCTGTAATTATCAATGCTCAAGATATATTTGAAAAGTATGAGGATAATGATAAGGTGACCTTTGTGGCTATGCAGCCAAAAATGTTTCAGATGTTGGGTAAAATGAGCGTAAGTTCAGATGACCCAGAAGCTAAAGAATTTTTTGAATTGGTGAATTCCATTACCAGTTTTAAGGTAATTACCACCGAAGATGCGGCTATTTCTAAAGATGTAGACAAGTGGGTCACCAATCGTTTAAGTAGCTCTTCTTTTGAAGAACTTATGAGAGTGCGTGATGGTAGCTCTAATGTGAAGTTTTACGTAAAGGAAGGTAAAGATAGCGACCATGTAAAAGAGCTTTTAATGTTCGTAACCGGTTTAAAAGATAAAGACATAGATATCGACGGTAGAAAACTTGAAACCGTTTTATTATCGTTAACAGGTGATATAAATCTACGTTCAGTTTCAAAATTGACCGAAAAAATGGATCTGCCAGGTGGCGATCAATTGGGCAAAGCGTCTAAAAAAGGAAATTAATCAGTAATAGTTCGCATCGAACCTAATAAGTTCAATGTAATTTAAGTATTCATCAATTCATCAATCGCCTTATCTAATAAAAGGTAAGGCACTAAAAACAACAATCATGAGAAAAGTAGCAGTAGTAATTTTAATGGCAATTTTACCCGTATTTGGTTTTTCACAATCTGTATTTGACAAATATGAGAATATGGATAATGTAGGGTCTGTAATTGTAAACAAAGGTATGATCGACCTGGTTTCCAAATTTGGTAGTATGAGTGACGATGCCGAGGCGAAGGAATTTATGGAAGTAGCTAGCGGACTAAAAAATGTAAAAGTGTTCATGACCGAAGATGCTTCGGTTTCTGCAGACATGACATCAACGGTAAAGAAATACCTTAAATCTTCTAAGTTAGAAGAATTGATGCGTGTAAAAGACAAAGATGTAAACGTGAAATTTTATGTTAGAGATGGCTCAAAGAAAGACCATGTGTCAGAGTTATTAATGTTCGTTAGTGGTTTAGGCGATATCGAAGTAGGTGATAACGGGCGAAAGCTTGAAACGGTTCTAGTCAGCCTTACCGGTGATATTGACTTGAATAAAATAGGTACTTTGACCAGTAAAATGGATTTGCCTAATGATTTAAATAAGGCATCAGGTAAGTAATACAGTTAACAAAAAGACCTTTCGATTTGTCGAAAGGTCTTTTTTAATTTAAAAAACATATTATGAAAAAAGCAAATTGGTTAATGATGTTGGTAATAGTTTTTATCATATCCTCATGCTCGTCAGAGCAGAGTTTGCAAGAGTATTATATCGCAAGTGCACAAAATCCTAATTTTATGTCCTTCGATTTACCTTCTAGTCTTTTGAATTTAGAAAAGGCAAATTTGACCCAAACAGAAATAGAGGCAGCATCTTCACTTAAAAAGTTGAATATACTGGCATTTCAAAAGAAACCTGAAAACGAAGCAGATTATCAGATTCAAAAAGCTGCTATTAAATCGATTCTGAAAGATGATGATTATAGTGAACTCATGAAAATGAATACCTCTATGGGTAAAGCAACCTTGCAGTTAAAGGGTGATGATGATACCATAGATGAATTAATAATTTATGGAGATAATGATGAAAAAGGACTTATTCTTGTTCGAGTATTAGGTGATGATATGAACCCAGCTAGTTTTGTTCAGTTAATTCAAGCGATGGAAAAATCTGATTTTGATGGTAAAGGATTAGAAAAACTTGGGGATTTGTTGAAAGGATAATTTTTTTCTACAACTATTTTATATACAGCCCACTACGTAATTGTAGTGGGTTTTTTATTTGGGTTGAAACTTGATTGTGTGAATTTTTAATGTGACCAATCGAGAAAAAGGGTGTCATAATAAGTGAGTACAATATATAAACAACCTAAAAAAAACATTTTAAAATGGAAAACGCACAAGTATGGATTGACAAAGGAATTGGAATGGCAATGGAATATGGACCAAAGGTTCTGATGGCCATATTAATATATATAATCGGTTCTTGGGTTATAAAAAAGTTAATTGGTGTCACTAGAAAAGGGATGACCAAGCAGGATTACGATGAATCATTGCAGAAGTTCTTGTTAAGTTTAGTGAAATGGGCACTTACAATATTTCTGATTATTACGGTTATTTCAACCTTAGGTGTTGAAACAACAAGTTTTGCAGCAGTAATTGCGGCAGCTGGTTTAGCCATTGGTTTAGCTTTACAAGGTTCTCTTTCTAATTTCGCCGGTGGTGTACTACTTATTATATTCAAGCCTTATAAAATTGGCGATTTGATAGAAGCTCAAGGAGTATTGGGTAATGTAAAAGAAATTGAGATTTTTACAACCAAATTGATAACACCAGAAAATAAATTGGCGATTGTACCTAATGGTGCCATGGCGAATGGTAACATAGTAAATTATACTGCAGAAGGTAAAATAAGAGTTGATACTACAGTTGGTGTAGCTTATGATTCAGATTTACAAAAAACGAAAGATGTGTTGTTGGCAATGTTAAAGTCAAATCCTTTAGTGTTACAAGATCCAGCACCTTCAGTAAATGTATCTGAATTGGCAGATAGTTCTGTAAACCTTGCAGTGCGTCCTTTCTGTAAGCCAGAAGATTTTTGGGATGTTTACTTCGCAACAATTGAAGGAACTAAAAAAGCATTGGATGGTGCAGGTATTGAAATTCCTTACCCACACGAAGTTCAAATCAATAAATAATATTCAGTCTAGTTAGTTAATAAAAAGCCCGTTGAACTTGTTCAGCGGGCTTTTTTAGTTTGTAATACGACTGCTTGGCAATTTGCAAATTATTTTTTCCGAAATCTAATGTTCTGATAGGGAACGGAATATTGATATCTCTCTCATCAAAATGTTTCTTGATAATTTTAATTGCTTTGTGTCTTGCGGCATGCTCTTGTTTTACATTAACACAATCTGCCCAGAAGCGAACCATAAAATTGATAGAGCTATCACCAAATTCGGTAAAAAAGAATTCCACCGATTCATCATCATTCTGCTTAAAATTATCGGCAATAATTTTTACGGTTAAATCTTCGACCATTTGCAGGTCACTTTCATAACCAACACCACAATTCACAAAAATTCTATTTCTATTATTTAAAGAGTAGTTTGTAAATGAACCGTCAATAAATTTAGAATTAGGGATGACAACAATATTGTTATCCGGTTTTTTAAGGATGATATTTCGTAAACTTATTTCGGTAACAAAACCAGATACACCATCTGCTGAAATAAAATCGTTTATTTTAAGCTGTGGCATAAACGAAAGTATGAGTCCGCCAAATGTGTTACTAAGCGTACCTTGTAAAGCTAGACCAACTGCCAAACCGACAACACCAGCTCCAGCTAATATGCTTGTTAATACCTTATCTAAATCTAAAACACCAAGGGCGATAAAAAATCCGATTAAGATAACCGCCACAAAAACGACTTTAGCAATGATTTCTTGAATAGATACTTGAGATATTTTTCTAAGAATGGTTCGTTTAAGTACTTTACGTATTCCTCGTGCCAGAAAGTAAAACAAGAACATTACCAAAACTGCCATGGCTAAATTTGGTAATTTTAAGATAATAGCTTCTAACCAGCCATCGAGTTTATCCCATAAATTACTTACCGATTTTTCAACTGAGAAATTTGCTTGCATATGTTTTTAGATTTGTATTCAAGTGGAATATATACGATATAAGCCGCAATCTAAAATGCATATCGCCCGAAACGGGCGATATGATGTATATGAACAAAAGAAAAGTTTTAATGCATTAAAACTGCTCTAAATACCAGTGTAATTACTAGGTGATATTTGTTTCAATTCTTTTTTAATATCATCAGAGACTTCTAAAGTATCGATAAAATTGGAAATAGAATCTTTATTTATTTTCTCGTTTGTACGCGTAAGTCCTTTTAAAGCTTCGTAAGGGTTAGGGTAGCTTTCGCGTCTCAATATGGTCTGAATAGCTTCTGCCACAACAGCCCAGTTGTTTTCTAAATCTTGCTCAAACTTCACTTTGTTTAAAAGCAGTTTATTCAGTCCTTTCAAAGTAGATTGAAAGGCAATAATAGTATGTGCAAATGGCACACCTACGTTTCTAAGAACCGTACTATCTGTTAAATCTCTTTGTAATCTAGATACAGGCAGCTTGGCAGATAAATGTTCGAAAAGTGCATTGGCAATACCTAAATTACCTTCAGAGTTTTCAAAATCGATAGGGTTTACTTTATGTGGCATCGCAGATGATCCAACCTCACCAGCCTTAATTTTTTGTTTAAAATAATCCATAGACACGTAGGTCCAGAAGTCTCGATCTAAATCTAAGATAATGGTGTTAATACGCTTAAGTCCATCGAATAAAGCAGCTAAATGATCGTAATGTTCTATTTGAGTAGTGGGGAACGAATGTTGAAGACCTAATTTTTCTTGAACGAATTGTTGACCAAAAGCTCGCCAATCTATCGAAGGGTAAGCTACTACATGTGCGTTAAAGTTACCTGTAGCGCCACCAAATTTTGCTGCACTTGGTATATCGTTCAATAAATTGAATTGTTCTTTTAAACGAACAACGAAAACTAAAATTTCTTTTCCTAAGCGGGTAGGGGAAGCGGGCTGACCATGGGTTCTTGCCAACATTGGTATGTCTGCCCATTCTAAGGTCAATACATCTAATTTTTCAAGTAATTCAAAATATTGAGGAACATAAACATCGTTCATTGCTTCCTTAATAGAAAGCGGTATCGCGGTATTGTTGATGTCTTGAGATGTTAATCCGAAATGGATAAACTCTTTGTATTGCGATAAATTTAAAGCATCGAAAGCTTTTTTAATAAAGTATTCAACCGCCTTAACATCATGATTGGTAGTTCTCTCTATCTCTTTTATTTCTTCGGCATCTTCAGTAGAAAAATCAAGATAAATTTTTCTAAGGGTTTCAAATTTTGACGTATCAAAAGAAGAAAGTTGAGGCAAAGGAATTTCACAAAGTGCAATAAAGTACTCTATTTCTACTCTAACCCTATATTTTATTAGTGCTTCTTCAGAGAAGTACGCAGATAAAGATTTGGTTTTAGAGCTATAACGACCGTCAATGGGTGAAATGGCATTTAGTGCATTAAGAGACATAATGATTGGTTAAATTAATAAGGGGCAAATATACCTAATCGTATCAACGTTTAAAACCATAAGTGCTTTAAGTTATGTTCAAATACATTGATTTAATGAACAATTATCGAAGGTGCTTAACTACGTTACTTTTTTTCAAGAACTTTTAAAGTCATTCTGGCTCTTGCCTTGTATGCAGCACTTCCGCTTTCGTAGTTTTGATTTAGTATTTGCTGTAATTCTGGATGGATCCAACTTATTGTACTACCTATTAAAAGAAGGGTAGTCATTGAATATGCTTTTGGGGCAACTTTATAATCACCGATAAGCCAATCAAAAGCAACTTCGGTAATAGTATTGAGGTGATTTGTGGTTAATTTTTGGATGGATTTCACTGATTTTTTTGAAAATTGGTCGAGTACCAATAATTGGCAAATTTTTGAAGCCGGACGAACAGACGATTCTAGTGTAATATATTTTAACGAATCAATGAATACATCAATATCTATTAAAATATAATGCAAATTTGTTTTGGCAACACTTTCTAAAACCCAGCCAGCCTTGCATGATATGGGGTCTATATCTTCTTTAATTATCTCAATAAGTATAGGAACTAAATACGGATTGTCTTCAATTTTTGAAGCCATTTTGTTGCGGTTATCTCTTGAGGCACTTACATATTTCAATGCTTCATAAAGTTCTTCCTTAGTCATAAAATTGTATCTTTATTCTTCATTTCCCCCAAATATGAAATTACTAAAAAAAATTAGCCTAGCAGTTGTAGTTGTGCTTGTTGGTATGCAATTTTTCAGTCCTACAAAAAACATATCACCAGGTAGTCATACAGAAGTATTTATAAAAGAAACGAATCCTTCAGCTGAACTAAAAACTATTTTCGAAAATTCTTGTTATGATTGTCATAGTAATAATACCGAATACCCGTGGTACAACAATATTGCGCCAATTTCTTACTTACTGGCTGACCATGTAAAGGAGGGTAAAAAACATTTAAATTTTTCTGAATGGCAGGGGTATTCTTTACGTAAGAAAGATCGGTTATTAGAAGAAATTGAAGAAGAAGTAGTTGATGGTAATATGCCTTTAAATCAGTATACATTTCTTCATAACGACACTGCGCTTACCCCAAACGAGGTGAACGAATTAGTAGAGTGGGTTAGACAGACCAGAATTATTTATCAATTAGGGAAGCAACCAAAGTAGGCAAACCGTCAACCGCATTTTGAGTGATTATCGTTAAATTTTTTTTGTGAGATTCTGTGATAGATGGTTTTGGGTCAATAAAATAGATGGGTGTGCCGCTATTTACAAAATCAATTAAACCTGCTGCTGGGTATACTTGCATCGATGTACCAACAATGATTAAATAATCTGCTTTTTCGGTTATAGCTATTGCATCTTCTAGAAGAGGAACTGCCTCGCCGAACCATACGATATGTGGTCTAAGTTGAAATCCGTTTTCACAGGTGTCACCAAGTATAATATCATGCGTGCATTCAAAAATATCTTCTACAGAAGCAATGCTTCTAGCTTTCAATAATTCGCCATGTAGATGAAGAATATTCGAGCTACCCGCACGTTCATGAAGGTCATCAACGTTTTGGGTAATGATATGTACATTGTAGTGCGCTTCTAAATCAACCAGTGCTTTATGGGCAGCATTAGGTTCAACCGTTAAAAGTTGTCTTCTTCTTTGGTTGTAAAACTCTAAGACCAATGCCGGGTTGTTCTCAAAACCTTCTGGTGTGGCAACTTCCATGACGTCATGCCCTTCCCATAATCCATTAGCATCTCTAAAAGTTTTTAATCCGCTTTCGGCAGAAATTCCTGCACCAGTTAATACGACTATATTTTTCATAAGGTCTTAATAATAGGCATAAAAATATACTTTTCTTATCTTGTGCGCATGATTGATTTGAAGCTTTTAGCGTATTTAGAAGAATTTATTTCAGAAAATAGAAAACAGCGATTTAATGAAATATTGGCTCAGCGAACGAACTATTTAACGGTCGCTGTAGAAGATGTCTTTCAAATGCATAATACAAGCGCAGTGGTAAGAAGTTGCGAATCTTTCGGTGTACAGACTGCGCATTTGATTGAGGATAGAAACGGACAACATTTAGATGAGGAAATTGCCATGGGCGCGCAGAAATGGGTAGATATAAAACGGTATCAAAATTCAAAACAAGTAATTGATTCGTTACGAGAAAAAGGATATAAAATTGTAGCTACTAGTCCGCATGCACATAGTTCGCTTTTACAAGATTTTAATTTAGATGGTAAAACAGCTTTGTTTTTTGGTACGGAGAAAAATGGATTAAGCGATTATGTACTAGAAAACTCAGATGCCTATTTGAAAATACCTATGGTAGGTTTTACGGAAAGTCTTAATATTTCTGTTTCAGCAGCAATTATACTTCAGCATTTAACAACCAAATTAAAATCTTCAGAGGTAGATTGGAAATTAACCGATGAAGAAATATTTGAAAGACGATTAGATTGGACAAAAAAGTCGATAAAGAGTATTGATGATATTTTAGAAAGATATAAGTCTGATAATTAAATTTTAAACTAACTTCTTAGCTAATAACTTGTTGACCAATAGATATTTATAGTAATGGTTTTATATCTATATAAAGGTTGGAGAAGGTTTTAAAAAAGGATTGCAGAGTCTTAAACGTAATTTAAATAGTTAGAAATGATAACATGGTATGAAATTCCTGTAGCAGACATGACTAGAGCTCAAAAGTTCTATGAGTCAATTTTAAATGTTACCATTACAGTGAACAATTTTGGAGAATTTGTAATGGGTCTATTCCCAGGCAAACAGACTTTGGGTCAGGCTAATGGTGCTTTGGTGCAGCACGACCAATATGTACCTAGCCAGTCGGAAGGGGTACTTGTTTATTTGGCATGCGACGATGCCGCCGTTGTTTTAGGAAAAGTTGAAAAAGCAGGGGGACAAGTATTGCAATCAAAAACTGAAATAGGTGACGGACACGGATTTATGGGGCTTTTGAAAGATACCGAAGGCAATAGAATTGCAGTTCATTCAAACGCCTGATTGTAAATTAGCTGTTACTGAATAAGTTCAAGTAATACAACATCATAATTGTTATCTAAAATCACTATGTTTTTATTTACGGTTACCTCAGTTTCTGAAAAACGATCGTATAATTTTGTGCCATCGCCGAAAACACCTTTTACTGAAATTGATTTTTTTCCTTTAGGGGCGTCTAAAGCGATAACTACTTTATCTACAAAATCATCTTTACTAAAGTATCTACTAAACACATAAGGTGCTTTAGAAATTCTTTTATGAATACCGGCACCAATTGATGGGTGGTCATTTCTAAAGGTCCCTAATTTCTGCCAATAACTTAAAGTTTCTTTTGTTTTTGGTAAGCTGTCTAGCTCGTTCCAATTCATGAACGATCTTAATGTAGCGTCACCTTGGGTGCCTTCTATTACTAGACTACGAGCAGTTTCATCACCATAATATATTTGTGATGCCCCAGGGGTCAATAGCAATATATTTGCTGCTCTTTTAGGGTTTGTTCTTTCTTGGTCGAAAGGTTGTCCATCATCATGAGATGTAAGATAGTTTAAAACGCTTTTGTCTTTGAAAGTGGTATGTAGTAGTTTGCTATACTTGGTAAAAACAGTATCATAGTCACTATTGGCTTCGGTCTTTAATTCGAAATTGATAAGACTTTTAAATCCGTTATCGAAATAGTTTACTTTTTTGTCGCCTAGATCAAATTCTTGTCCGCCAGAAATTCCGTAATTATAAACTTCCCCGACCATATAAAAAGGGTTGTCATCTATTACTTTGTTATCATTTTTCTTTTTCCAAAGTTCGAAAGCAGCAGAAGCCTCTTTGTACAGTTCTGCCCACGAGTTTTCATTGGCATGTTTAACAGTATCGACTCTAAAACCATCAACGCCATATTTATGAACGTAATCAGTTAGCCATTTAATGATGTAAAATCGAGGAGCCCTTGGGTAACCGGTTCGGTCAAAAAACAACTCAAGCTCATCTAATTCTTCGCTAAGTCTGCCTTCGGTTTTCCATTTTGCCAAAAGCGCGTCGGGCAAATTGACTGCGGCATCAGATTCAGTTAATATATCTGGAAGATTAGCAACCAATGTGCACGCTGTAGTATTCTCGTAGGTAGTAAATTCGCAAGTAGGAGAGGTGCGTACCCATTCTGCCGGCCATACAGGATCTTCTTCGGTAATAGGACCCGTATGGTTTAGAACAACATCGAGTAGAATTCGTATACCGTTATTGTGAGCAGTTTCAATTAAAGTTTCTAAGTCATTATCGGTACCGAAATTAGGATCAAGGGCTGTCCAGTCTTTTGCCCAATACCCATGATAGCCATACGTATTACCAGTACCTTCGTCGGTAGCACCATGAATCTGTTCAACAACCGGAGTGAACCAAATAGCATTTACACCAAGGTCTGTAAAATAACCATCTTTTATTTTATTTGTAATACCCTGAATATCTCCACCTAAAAAACCTCTGAGTTCACCGGTTTCCTCATCACGCTCAAAATTTAGGTCGTTGTCGGTATTTCCATTATTGAATCGGTCGGTAAGTAGAAAATAAACGGTAGCAGCTTCCCATTGAAAATTAGGGTTCTTTTTAGGTAGTTCAACAGAATCTTCAACTACGGCAATAGATTCAGAGTTTTCTTTTGCTTTCGGTTGGCATGAGATTAAAGCTATCGAGAATAGACCTAATAAGAATACGTTTTTCATTTCCCTGTTATTTGCAATAAAACTATAACAAGGATTCCGTTTTAAAAAATATTATTTCTTTCTATTCAAAACTTTGTACTCTTCATAACAGCTGCTAATGGCGTCAAGTATCTGAAGGTCATTGGCTGTGGTGATAAAAGATTTAGAATAATTGCAGTTATTTAAAATGTCTTGAATATCGACTTTTTCTAATTGCAAGAACTCTGTTAAGGTTTCTCTGTCAAACTTAGAGGCAAGAAGATTACGAATGTCTTCATCTTCTCTCATTTGTCTGAGCTTACGCATTTGTGCAGGTTTCTTACCAAAAAGGTTTCGTAGTAAATCTGCCGGGTTTAGAATAGCCCCTAAAACTTTAGTTACCGCACTTGGGTTTTTGTTACCGCCTTCATAGCTTACGCCTAAGCCCGATATACTATATTGATAAGCATTATTTATAGGAAGGTTTTTTACGTCGATTTCTAAGTAGCCAGTAAGCTGATATGGTCTAACAATTACTTCTTCTAGGGCATATGCAAGTTCTGTCAGTGCAATTTCTGTATTTTCAAATTTGAACATATCGTTCGTTACCCTTATTTTCTGTGATTTAAAACCAAGAAAAGAAAAGTAAAGAGTGTCGTTTACCGCTGCAGTAATTGAAAATTCACCTTTTTCATTGGTAATTGTTCCAAAAACTTGGTTTAGGTTAACAACGTGCACGCTCTCAAGAGGTTCATCAGATTGAGCATTGACTACAACCGCACTAAGGCGTTGACCTTCTTCTGTTTCTTGAGAGAAACCTATTAATGAAAATAAAAAAAGTGTAATTGATAAAAAATATTTCATTGTATTGACAGCGTAATTAAGTTGCAAACAAAACAAAAAAAATACGCCGAAGCGTATTTTTAATATACAATTAACTAAAAGAAATCTCCCTTTCTTTTGGTTGTACGTCTTTTTCCTGAGTTAGGTGAGCTAGATTCGCTACGTTCGCGTCTTCGTCCTTTAGACTCAGAGCTACCTTCTTTTCTACCTCTTCCGCCGCGGTCATCATCTCTTCTTCCGCCACCGCTGCTTCTTTTTCCTTTATAGCCTCCGCCACCAAAACCGCTTCCGCCGCTTCTGCGATTTCCGCCACCGCCACCACCGGGGTTTTTAGAAACTTCTACATTAACAAATCTACCGTCTACTTTAAATTCAGTAAATTTTTCTAGAATCTGTTGTGTAACTTCCGCTTCGGTGTTAAAGAAAGAAAAACTTTCTTTAACATCAACCTTAAATACATCTTCTTGTCCTAAACCTACAGTATCTCTAATGAAATCTTTCAAGGTCATCCAATCATAACCGTCTCTTTCACCAACATTTACAAAGTAACGAACTGCACCACTTGTTGGTATTTCGCCACCTCTTCTGCCATCACCTCCATCATCACTTCTTTCTCTATTTCTGCCACTGTCAGAAGAATTTAAATCTTTAGACTTGTTATAGTAATTAGAGAACCTTGTAAATTCAACAGAAACTATTTTCTTGATCAATTCTTCGCGGTCTATTCCTTCAAGAACATCATTAATAGCAGGTAAATATCCATCTACATCCTCATTAATTTTTGTGTCCTTTATTTTATTTGCTAAGTGGTATAATTGAATCTCGCAAATTTCGATTCCTGATGGAATTTGTTTTGCAATAAACTTCTGGTTGATCTTATTCTCAATAGCTTTAATCTTACGTTGTTCGCTACGTGTAATAATAACCATAGAAATACCAGATTTACCAGCTCTACCAGTTCTACCGCTACGGTGCGTATACGTTTCAATTTCATCAGGTAATTGGTAATTGATAACATGTGTAATATCATCAACATCAATACCACGTGCAGCAACATCAGTAGCTACAAGCATTTGAATTTGTCTTTTTCTAAAAGAGTTCATTACCAAATCTCGTTGGTTTTGACTCAAATCTCCATGTAATGCTCCTGCATTATAACCATCTTCGATTAAACTTTCGGCAACCTTTTGTGTATCACGTTTTGTTCTACAGAAAATAACTGAAAATATATCTGGGTTGGTATCTGCCAATCTCTTCAAAGCAGGGTAACGGTCTCTACCGCCAACAACATAATATTCATGTTGTACAGTTGATGCTCCAGAGTTTTTTGCTCCCACAGTTATTTCTTGTGGAGAATGCATGAATTTTTTGGCAATAACAGCCACTTCTTTTGGCATCGTTGCAGAGAACAACCATGTAGATTTTTCATTAGGCGTACCAGAAAGAATATCTTTAATATCTTCCATAAAGCCCATGTTCAGCATTTCATCTGCCTCATCTAGAATACAATAATCTATATTCGAAATATCGACAAGACGTCTACTGATCATATCTTTCATACGACCAGGCGTAGCCACAATAATTTGTGCACCTTTTTTAATCTGTCTTGCTTGGTCTGTAATACTTGCACCACCATAAATGGCAACAACATTAATATTACGTTCGTATTTTGAATACGCTTGCATTTCTTTCGTAATCTGCAAGCACAGTTCACGAGTAGGCGATAAGATCAAACCTTGTGTGGTTCTACTATCGCTATCAATTTTTTGAATTAATGGGAATCCGAATGCGGCAGTTTTACCAGTACCTGTTTGCGCAAGCGCAACTAAGTCGGTTTCACTTTCCAATAAAATAGGGATTGCTTTTTCTTGTACTTCTGAAGGGGTTTCAAAACCCAAATCAGTAATAGCATCTAATAAGGACTTTTGCAGTCCTAGAGCTTCAAAATTTGTCATAAAATGTTATACTAAATCGCAAATATGAATGTTGCATAGAGCGATTATCGTATATAACCTATTTAGACTCAGCGCAACACATGCTATACTAGCGGCGTTAATTAAGCGGCAAAGGTACTGCTAATAATTGAATCAATATAATTTATTATTAAGTTATACTACGGAGCTAGTGTATACCCATATATAGATAGGAAAGTAGCGATAATACCGAAGATAATCATGAGCACAATTAGGCCTTTTTGAAGGGTCGGACTATCATATATAATGATACAAACGGCGCCAAGTACGATACAGATCTGATAAAATAGTAGTGCATAGTCAAATTTCTTGGTGGCAAAATCATAGGTTTTGGTCAATTGTTCCCATTCTTTCACTCCGGTAATAATACCCATTTTGCCTTCGATATCTTGCACCCAGTTTTCTTTACCAACTTTTTCAGATCCTAGTAGAATTTCTATTTTTTCAGATTCGTATTTTACTATTTTTTCTCTAACATCAGTCATTTTCTGTTCTATGACCGGTCTATTTTCTTCTGTGACCATACCACTTTCAATTAAAGCACCTAGGTAGTCAAGTTCACTTTCTTTTAAACTTTCTTTTATACTTTTCGATTGATACCAACTAGAATAGCTAACAACGTTGTTGTGTGCAATCATCATCTCTTCCTCTAATTCGCCATTGACCATTTGCGATATGGCCATTAAAGCTGCGAATAGAGCAATTAGAACACCGCCAATAGCTTCTGCTCTTTCTGATGCAACCGATACGACTACTGTTTCGCCGTTGTCTTTTTTATTTAACATGAATACTATTTAAATAGGTAATCAATTTTTTAAATGCTAGCGCTCTGTGGCTAATTTCGTTCTTTATCGATAAAGGTAGTTGCGCAAATGTTTCGCTATAACCATTAGGTTTAAAGATTGGGTCATACCCAAAACCGTTATTTCCTTTTTTTGTTTCTATAATTTCGCCATGTATGCTTCCATCAAATATATGGGTTTTACCATTTAAATTTAAGGCGATTACGGTATTGAAGTAAGCACTTCTATCTTGTTGGTCGGCTAAATTAGCCAAGAGTTTATCCATATTGGCATTAGTGTCGTTTTCAGGTCCTGCATATCTAGCAGAGTATACGCCTGGATCACCATTTAGAGAATCTACAATTAAGCCTGTGTCATCTGCAAAGCAAGGTAGTTGATAGGTGTCGGTTATAAAATCGGCTTTTATTTTTGCATTACCTTCTAGGGTGGTTGCCGTTTCGGGTATATCGGTAGTGCAACCAATCATATCTAAACTAACTAGTTCGATATATGATGGTACCAATTGCTGAATCTCTTTTAATTTATTGGGGTTATGGGTAGCGAATACAAGCTTCATTAAAATAATTTGAAATCTAGTTTGTCAATTTACACCATCAAATGTAGTAATTTTATAAAATGGAGTTAAAAGTACCACCGGCTTTAGTTTTTTTATGTTTCGGATTGATGATGTACCTGTTGGCGGAATTTTTACCGATTGGTTATTTTGATTTTTATGGAAGAATGTTGCTCGCTAAAATTTTAGTAGGTTTTGGAATTTTAATAGCACTTTGGGCACTTTTTCAATTTAATAGTGCGAAAACAACCATAGACCCTACAAAACCAGATAAAGCTTCTAATTTAGTGGTTGGCGGAATATTTAAATTTTCTCGAAATCCCATGTATTTTGCACTGCTTCTTATATTGTTGGCTTTAGGTGTGTTTTTAGGAAATGCTTTTAACACGCTAATCGCTGCGGGATTTGTTGGGTATATGAATCGGTTTCAAATTATACCTGAAGAACGAATTCTCTTAGAGAAATTCGGGCGTTCCTTCAAAGATTATTGTATATTAACAAGGCGTTGGTTTTAAGTATGCATCTTATAATATTGACGAATAGACTTATAAGTACAAATATTAATTAATTAGCTTATAAATACTTATATTAGCGTTTTAACTAATAATTATGATAGCTATAATAACAGGTGACATTATTAATTCTGAAAATCATCCTAGCTCGCAATGGATCGATTTATTGAAGAATTACTTTAATCAATTTGGGGCATCACCAATGAATTGGGAGATTTATCGTGGAGATGAGTTTCAATTAAAGGTTACCGAGAAAAATGCTTTGTTTACTGCTATCCGAATAAAAGCAATGCTTAAAACCATTAAAGGTTTAGACGTAAGAATGGGTGTTGGCATAGGTTTAGAAACATATGTTGGTACAGGGGTAACAGAATCTAATGGTCCCGCATATCAAAGATCAGGGCGTAATTTTGAAACTCTTAAAGAAAGTAAGATTAACATAAGCATAGCTACGGGTAATGCAGATTATGATCGCACTTTAAATTTAATGTTGCGTTTAGCCTTAGATTTTATGGATGATTGGAGTGTTGTTTCGGCAGAAATTGTAACATTGTCGCTAGATTACCCGCATTATTCACAAAAAGAAATTGCTCAACAATTAGGCATAAAACAGTCTGCCGTTAGTCAACGTTTAAAAAGAGCTCGATTAGATTTGGTTTTAGATGTATTATCATATTATAAAGAATTAATTACCAGTAAATAAATATGTTGATTTTTATAAAACTAGTATTGGCTCATTTAATCGGAGACTTCGTTTTACAGCCAACAAGGTGGGTACTTCACAAACAATCGAATAAGATAACATCTAAATTTTTATACGCACATGTACTATTGCATTTTGGTTTATACATGCTGTTTTTATGGGATCTAAGCTTATGGAAAATTGCTTTGATGGTTACTGTAGCGCATTTTGGTATCGATCTGCTAAAACTATACACGAATACATTATTTAAGAATAAAAGCATTCCGTTTTTTATAGATCAGCTATTGCATATATTGGTTATTTACAGTTGTGCGTTTTATGCTGATTTATACGAACATACCTTATCGTTATTTGAAAATTTAGATTGGTATTTGGTAACGGCAATTGTTTTTGTAACCTATCCGGCGGCAATTATAATGGGAATGATTTTAGAGGGCATGTCCAATCAAATCGAAACAGATCACAAATCGCTCCCCAATGCAGGTAAGTACATCGGTATTATTGAACGTCTCTTTGTTTTGATTTTTATAGTAATCGGTAGGTGGGAAGTTATAGGTCTTTTAATAGCCGCAAAATCTGTTTTTAGGTTCAATGATCTTAAAGAGCGTAATAATAGAAAATTGACAGAGTACATATTAATAGGTACTCTGGTAAGTTTTGGGTTGGCAATACTAGCGGGTCTTCTATACATATCTTAAATAAAAGCATGATGTCATCAAAGTATATTTTATTCTGTTTATTGATGATAGCCTTCTCTAAAACAGCTAGTTCTCAATCAAGTAAATTCGAATCTTTTGATGGTGTGCAAATTGCTTATAACGATGAGGGTAGTGGAGATGTGGTATTATTGTTACACGGGTTTATAAATTCTAGAAAATCTTGGGATAAAACGGCTTTAAAAAAAGACTTAATCGCTGCCGGATATCGAGTAATTATTCCCGATTTACGTGGTAATGGTGATTCTGATAAACCTCAAAAAGAAGAAGCATATCAAAATAATGCAGAAGTAAACGATGTGGTTTTATTGATGAATCATTTAAATATTAAAATGTATAAGGCTATCGGTTATTCAAGAGGCAGCATTGTTTTGGCAAAATTACTGACAGAAGACAATCGTATAGAAAAAGCGGTTTTAGGTGGCATGGGAATCGATTTTACCAATGCCGATTGGGATCGGAGAATTATGTTCGCGAAAGCATTTGATGGCGACGTAAATGAGGAAACCAAAGGTGCGGTAGACTATGCAAAATCTATACATGCAGATTTGCGCTCGTTGCATTTACAGCAAAAATATCAACCTGTAACTTTTATAAGTGATTTAAATAAAATAGCCATTAATGTATTGATAATTTGTGGAGATCAAGATACAGACAACGGTAATTCGCAAGAATTAAGTGATGCCTTTAAAAATGGGATATTAAAGATAGTACCTGGGGATCATAACGGTACATATAAGACGGTAGAGTTCTCATTACCTGCTCTTCAATTTTTAGATTAAGAGCTAGTTAATTTGTCAATTTACATCATAACGTACGCTTTTTGTTTTATTTCCAAGATATCATATATCAGGATAAATTAAATTTTTACTTTTGCTACTTATTTTAACGACAAAAATTCCTATCCAAACCAAAAAAAATAATGGTAGAAGTAAGTAGAAAATACGTTTTTGATTTTGATAGTACGTTAACCAGGGTAGAAGCATTAGATGTTCTTGCAGAAATGACTTTAGAAGGAAGGTCAAATAAAGATGAAGTAATTAAAGAAATACAGAAAATCACCAATTTAGGTATAGACGGTGATATTTCGTTTACAGAATCTTTAGAGCGTAGAATTAAACTATTAAATGCCAAGAAAGAAGATTTAGACGGTTTGGTTGATAATCTGAGAAATAAGATATCAAAATCTATAGCTGCCAACAAAGATTTTTTTGAGAAGTATGCAGATGATATTTATGTAATATCCTGCGGATTTAAAGAGTTTATTGATCCTATTGTAAAAGAATACAATATACCATCTGATCGAGTGTATGCAAATACGTTTAAATTCGACGAAGAGGGGAATATCATCGGTTTCGATGAAAAGAATGTGCTATCTCAGCATAACGGCAAAATTGATTGCCTAAAGCAAATGAATTTGGACGGCGAAGTTCAAGTGATTGGAGATGGTTACAGTGATTATGTCATGCGCGAAGCAGGTATTGCACATAAGTTTTTTGCATATACCGAAAACGTGCATAGAGAAAAGGCCGCTAGTAATGCGGATTATGTTACACCAAGTTTAGATGAATTTTTATTTGTGAACAAGTTGCCAAGAAATATCTCGTACCCAAAGAATAGAATTAAGGTTCTATTATTAGAAAATGTGCACACCGCTGCATTTGATAATCTATCAGAAGATGGTTTTTCTGTAGAATTAATAAAAAATAGCTTATCTGAAGAAGAGCTGATCGAAAAAATTAAGGGCGTTCACGTTCTTGGTATTCGTTCTAAAACGCAGGTAACAGAAACTGTTTTAGCAGCAGCGGATAAATTATTGGTTGTTGGTGCTTTTTGTATAGGTACCACTCAAATCGATTTAGAGTCTGCCAAAAAGAAAGGTGTTGTAGTTTTTAATGCTCCTTATAGCAATACAAGGTCAGTGGTAGAATTGGCTATTGGTGAAATAATAATGTTAATGAGAAGTGTATTTGACCGTAGTAGAGAAATACATAGTGGTCAATGGCAAAAAACGGCAGCAGGATCTAGAGAAGTCCGCGGTAAAAATTTAGGTATCGTTGGTTATGGTAATATTGGTAAGCAATTATCGGTATTGGCAGAAGCAATGGGTATGCGTGTTTATTACTATGACGTAGATGATAAATTAGCTTTGGGCAATGCTGTAAAATGTAGCACGCTAGAAGATTTATTGAATGTGTCTGATGTGGTTACTTTGCATATTGATGATAATAAAGCAAACAAAAACTTCATTGGTGAACGTGAAATAAAGCAAATGAAGAAAGGCGCTATGCTAATTAACCTTTCTAGAGGCTTTGTAGTTGATATCGACGCACTTGCAGAAGGTTTAAAAGATGGTCATATTGGTGGTGCGGCAGTAGATGTTTATCCAGATGAGCCAGCTAGTAATGGTGATTTTCAAACAAAATTACAAGGCTTTGCCAATGTAATACTTACTCCGCATGTTGGTGGTAGTACAGAAGAGGCACAGCGCGATATAGCAGATTTCGTTCCTAATAAAATTATGGATTATATCAATTCTGGTAACACAGTTGATGCCGTAAACTTCCCGAATATTCGTTTGCCAAAACAGAATAAATCGCACAGATTCTTGCATATACATAAGAACGTACCGGGTATTATGGCTAAAATCAATAAGGTGTTAGCAGAGTACGAGCTGAATATCAACAGCCAATATTTGTCAACAGATAACGAAGTTGGTTATGTAATTACAGATTTGGATAAAGAGTATAATAAAGAAGTCTTAAAGGCGCTAAAGAAAGTAGAAAATACCATTAAATTTAGAGTGCTTTATTAGATGATAATTAAGCGGTTACGCTTATTAAAATATAGAATTATTTTAGTGCAAAAATGCAAGTTGAAAAACTTGCATTTTTTTGTTCATTTTTTTGTCATTTGTGACAACATTTTTAGTTCTACAATGTTATAGTTAAAGTACATTTTAAATTTGTAGGAAATATCTTTAATTATGCTTAAAAAGATTTTATCTAAATTAAAATCTGGTAAAAGTTTCAACAACTATTATCTGTTGGTTTTTACGGTAATTGTATTGACCATTGTTATACAATCTATAATACAGTATTCATTAGCTAGACAGCGGCAAGATGCGTTGAGAATAAATGTAGCTGGTCGGCAGAGAATGTTGTCGCAATCGATCGTAAAGAATGTTTACGAGTGTAAATATGGTACGTGCGATTATGGACAATTGCGTTTGGCAATGACCAAATTTGCAAATGCGAATACAGCATTACAAGAAGGAAACGATGCAACAGGAATTCCGATATTGGATAATGAAGAAATTCAAAAAAACTTTGATAAAATACAACCTCATATAAATTTCATTTTAGATGCTATAGACGATTTTAATCAGCTAGGTTCGGTAGATTTGAAAAAATTATCAGCAGAGGCAGATTTGTTTTTAGTGACTATGGATACCATTGTGGGTCAATTTCAAAAAGCATCAGAAGAAGATATTAAAACACTTATGATAATTGAGCTAGAGCTAGCGGTTTTTTCATTGTTGATTTTAATTTTCGAGATTTTCTTTTTCATAAATCCTTCCATAAAAAAGATGGCAATGCAAAATCAGAAATTAAAAGAAATAGCGTGGCATCAAACACATGCTTTTAATGGGCACATGAAAAATATAAAGAACTATAATCATGTGCTTAAGATTGAAAAAAATGTAGCGCATAAAGAAGAGCTTATCTCCTTTCTTATGGAAGAGTTAACCGATTTAGAAGGTGTATCTGATAATATGGTAAAATCTCTCGAGAAGCAAGCGTAGAATGTTTAAAACCCCTATAGCATTATTTTATTGATGGTGGTAGGGTTCATTTTTTAAAATGGTATACCCTCTATAAATTTGCTCAGTTATAAATAAGCGCACCATTTGGTGGGAAAAGGTCATTTTAGAGAGGCTTATTTTTCCAGAAGCCTTAGCATAGATTTCATTACTAAATCCGTAAGGTCCTCCAATTAAAAAAACTAATTGCTTAATACCAGAGTTCATTTTCTTTTGTAAAAAGCTTGAGAATTCAATCGAGGTATATTGTTTACCCTTTTCATCAAAAAGAATTAAAACATCGGTAGGTGCTAGTCTCTTAAGAATAAGTTCGCCTTCTTTATCTTTTTGTTGATCTTCAGATAAATTTTTAGTTTTCTTTAGATCGGGTATCAATTCAATGTCAAAATTGACATAATGCTGTAATCTTTTTTGATAAACATCGATGAGTTCTTGTAATTGAGAGCTATCAGTTTTGCCAATTGCTAAAAGTTTTATAGTCATATGCCAAAAGTAAATCAATTTCGCAAATGGATTTGTAAATTAGCAATACAATAGATTTTACATATATGATTTCAGAAGAACAATTTAAAGAAGAGATTACATTAATCATAGCAAATGCCATTCGTGAAGATGTTGGTGATGGTGATCATAGTTCGTTGGCATGTATTCCTAATACTGCTACAGGTAAGGCGAAATTATTGGTAAAAGATGAAGGAATCATTGCCGGAGTAGATTTTGCTGAGCTTGTATTTTATTTTGTAGATCCTAATTTGAAAATAGAAGTACTAATAAAAGATGGTACGCCAGTAAATCACGGCGATATCGTGTTTTATGTAGAAGGTAGTTCTCAAAGCATATTAAAAGCTGAGCGTTTGGTATTGAATGCAATGCAAAGAATGAGCGCTATAGCTACCAAAACTCATATGTTCGTCAATCTATTGAAAGGCACTGGCACAAAAATTCTAGATACAAGAAAAACTACCCCAGGTATTCGTGCGCTAGAGAAGTGGGCGGTAAAAATTGGTGGTGGAGAAAATCACAGATTCGCATTGTACGATATGATTATGTTAAAGGATAACCATATTGATTTTGCTGGTGGCATAACCAAAGCAATAAATAAAACCAAGAACTATCTTGAAGAAACGGGTCGCGATTTAAAAATCATTGTTGAGGCAAGAAACTTAGAAGAAATCAAAGAAATTTTAGAAACAGAAGGAGTGTTTCGAATATTGATTGATAATTTCAATTATGAAGATACCCGTACGGCAGTCAAATTAATCGGCAATAAATGTTTAACTGAATCTTCTGGTGGTATTAATGAAAATACAATTAGAGATTATGCAGAATGCGGGGTTGATTATATTTCATCGGGCGCGTTGACACATTCGGTGTATAACTTAGATTTGAGTTTAAAAGCGGTGTAGATGTCTTTAGAGGTCGAAGAAAAGCTAGAAAAAATTCCTATTGTAAATTGGTTGGTCAGATTATTAAAGCAAATCAGACTGCCCGGTTTTGAAGGACTTTCTATTTACGATCTTTTAGAGATGTACGTTCTTGGTATTTTAAAAGGTACGTTGTCTACAAGGGCGAGTGCTATTGCCTTTAGTTTGTTTATGGCGCTATTCCCATTAATTATTTTTATGGTGACTTTGGTGCCTTTTTTGGTCTCTTATATTAGTATTGAACATGGCGATTTTGATGTGCAGTTCCAGTTATTTTTAGAGTCCTTTCTACCTAGTGCCACCGGCGATTATTTCGGAGAGGTATTTCAGCAGATTAAAGATCAAAAGCGAGGCGGTTTATTATCATCGGCATTTTTACTATCTATATTCTTAATGGCTAACGGTGTAAATTCGATTTTTGGAGGCTTTGAAACATCGTACCACATAGACCTTACACGGCATTTCTTCAGACAGTATCTTTATGCGTTGATGGTTGGTTTAATACTGGCAATTTTAATTATAGTAGGGTTTGTTGTATTTATCTATTTTGAATTTTATGTGCTAGGATATTTATCTGAGTTTGCAGCAAAACAAGGCGGTTATATTTTGGGTGAAGATGAAGTGGTAGGTGTACAAATTGCAAAGGTGCTTTTCTTTATAATTCTATCTTATTTTACTACTGCCATTCTATATTATTTTGGAACACGAGAAGGTAAGCAAGCGAAGTTCTTTTCTTTTGGTGCTCTAATGACAACAACCTTGTTTTTATTAACATCATATCTCTTCGGAATCTATGTTGAAAAGTTCGCCAGATACAATGAATTATATGGAGCTTTAGGAGGATTATTGATTTTAATGGTCTACATATGGTTAAATTCTAATATATTGCTACTTGGGTTCGAGCTGAACGCATCGCTGAATACATTACGTAAAATCACAAAAAAGAATGATAAATAAGAGCATACAGTTAACTATTCTATTCACAGTATTTATTTCGATGAGCATTTCTGCTCAGTCCGTTTTTGGTAAGTGGAAAACAATTGATGATCGCACAGGTTTGCCAAAAGGTGTAATTGAAATCTATAAGAAAGAAGGAAAAATGTATGGCAAAGTCGTTAAGATCTTAGAGGAAGGACAAGAAGGAAGGATTTGTGATAAATGCGATGGATCATTAAAAGATAAGCCTGTAACCGGTATGGAAATTATTACGGACGGTGAGTTGCATGATGATGGAGAATGGAAGGGTAAACGATTATTTGATCCGGAACAGGCGATGACTTTTCGTTTTAAGATTTGGTTGAATCCAGAAAATGAAGATGAGTTAAAAGTGCGAGGGTATTTGGCATTTATCTACAGAACCCAAACATGGATACGTGTGGAGGGATAACTATGACAAACTTTATTAATGTAATATTACCTATTCCGCTAGAGAAAAGTTTTACGTATAGTATTACTGAAGAAGAGGCAAAAGTACTTCAGCCTGGTATGCGTGTTGCGGTACCTTTCGGAAAATCAAAAATATATACAGGCGTTGTTCAAAGTATTCATAAGAATCCGCCAGAAGTCTATGAAGCAAAGGAAATTCACGAATTATTAGACGATTACCCCATTGTAAATGAGACCCAGCTTAAACATTGGGATTGGATAGCTTCCTATTACATGTGTACTTTGGGTGAAGTGGTACGCAGTGCGTTACCAAGCGCTTTCTTATTAGAAAGTGAAACATTAGTACTTAGAAATACAGCATACGAAATTGATGAAAATGAGCTTTTAGATGATGAATTTTTGGTGTTCGAAGCACTACAACATCAATCTATATTAAAAGTTCAAGAAGTTTCAGCAATTATAGAGCGTAAGAATGTACTGCCAATTCTTCAACGATTATTAGAGAAAAAAGTAATTGTTTTAAAAGAAGAAGTGTATGATCAATACAAGCCAAAATTGGTTCGGTATGTTAAGTTGGGTGTAGAGCATACATCCGATGAAAAACTAGAAGAATTATTAAATTCACTTACGAGAGCTCCAAAGCAAAGTCAAGTCGTACTTTCATTATTTCAGTTACAAGGAAAAAGTCAAAAACCCATTAAGGTTTCTGAACTTGAAAAATCTAGCGGTAGTTCTAAAGCAGTAATAAAGTCACTGGTCGATAAGGGAGTTTTAGAGGAGTATTTTATTAAAACCGATAGAGTCATTTATGATGGTGACACAGATAATTCAGATACAAAAGACTTAAATGAATATCAAGTAGCAGCCTTAATAGATATAAAATCTGCTTTCGAAGCAAATAAAGTTACCCTATTAAAAGGAGTAACATCTTCGGGCAAAACAGAGGTCTACGTAAAGCTTATTGAAGAATGTCTAGAAAAAGGGTTGCAGGCATTGTACTTATTACCAGAAATAGCCTTGACCACGCAACTTATTAGTAGGCTTCAAGAATATTTTGGAGAAAGAATAGCCATTTACCATTCTAAATATAATGTTCAAGAACGTGTAGAAGTTTGGCAAAACGTTTTACAAGCGAAACCTAAGGCGCAATTGGTAATAGGTGCTCGGTCGGCAATGTATTTGCCTTTTAGCAAGTTGGGGTTGGTAATTGTAGATGAGGAACACGAGAGTTCTTTTAAACAATTTGATCCTGCACCAAGATATCATGCTAGAGATGCTGCCATAGTATTAGGTCATTTACATAAGGCGAATATTCTATTAGGATCGGCAACACCAAGTGTAGAAAGTTATTACAATGTACAAACGGGTAAATATGGTTACGCAGAAATAACGAGGCGCTATGGTAATGTGCTAATGCCAGAAATGGAGTTGGTCGATATTAAAGAAGCTTCTAGAAAAAGAAATATGAAAGGTCATTTCTCTGAGCGTCTTTTTATGGAGATGGAAGAAACCTTAAAAGACGGTGCGCAAATCATACTTTTTCAGAATAGACGTGGTTTTGCGCCATTAATGGAGTGTTTAACATGTGGTCATACTCCGCAATGTCCAAATTGCGATGTTAGTTTAACCTATCACCAATATAGAAATCAATTACGTTGCCACTATTGTGGTCACCATACGGCATTGCCAGAAATTTGTTTTGCATGCGGTAGTCCAGATTTAGATACAAAAGGCTTTGGTACCGAGCAAATAGAGAAAGAGGTTTCAGAATTATTTCCAGAAGCTAAGGTTGGTCGAATGGATTTAGATACTACTCGGGGCAAACACGGTTATGAAAAGATTATTACTGCTTTCGAGCAACATGAGTTAGATATTTTGGTAGGAACACAGATGGTAACTAAAGGTCTCGATTTTAGAAATGTGAATTTGGTAGGAGTTATGAATGCAGATTCGTTATTGAACTTTCCTGATTATCGTGCGCATGAAAGAACCTATCAATTATTAACCCAAGTATCGGGTAGGGCAGGGCGAACCAAAAAAAGAGGTCGTGTTATCATACAAACCTATAATCCGTATCATCAAATATTAAAGCAAGTAACTACAAGTGATTATGAAGGTATGTATACCGAGCAGTTGTATGAAAGAGAGCAATTTAAATATCCTCCGGTAAATAGAATTATTAAAGTAACATTTAAGCATAAAAATTACAATGTGCTGAACGAAGCTGCAGATTGGTTTGCGGGGGCGTTACGCACGAATTTTGGTGGTACTGTTTTAGGACCTGAATATCCGCCAGTGGCAAGAATTAGAAATCAGTATTTGAAACATATCGTAATTAAAGTTCAAAAAGTACAATCATTGGCACAGACAAAAGCAAATATTAGGCGAATAGAAAAATCGTTTAAAGCTGTGGCAATGTATAGAAGTGTTCGGGTGATCTATAATGTCGACCATATATAATTAAAAAAGACCGCTATAAGCGGTCTTTTTTATAAGTAAATTTATACCATATATTATACGTTACTAAGCGCTTCGGCTAGTTCTGTCTTTTTATTTCTACTTAGAGGTATTGATCTACCGCTAACTTCAACATTTTTACTGTTGAATTTCTCAACCTTTTCAAGGTTAATGATATATGATTTGTGAATTCTTAAAAACTTATCTTCTGGCAATTGCTTTTCAAAAGACTTCATTGTTGATAAGATTACGATATTCGCTTCATCAGTTACTAGTTTTATGTAGTCACCAAGTGCTTCTATCCACTTAATATCATTTAAAATAACCTTTCTTTTCTTTAGGTTACTCTTTACGAAAATGTGCTCTTCGTCTTCATTGACTCTGTGCAATTGTTCGTAGTTCGCAACAGCTCTTTTAACAGATGCATCAAAACGTGCCATGGTAATCGGTTTATGTAAATAATCCGTTACGTCATAGTCAAATGCTTTAAGTGCATAATCTGGTTTACCGGTAATTAAAATTACCTGAGGACTGTTTTCTAGTGACTCGAGTAGGTCGAATCCTGTAATAATTGGCATCTCAACATCAAGAAATATAAGATCGATTTCATGGTTCTTGATTCCGTTTTTAGCCTCGATAGCATTACTGTACTCAGCTACCATAGTCAAATTCGGATGATTGTTTACCAACTTGGCAACGGCCATCCTTTGCATAGATGAGTCGTCAACGATGATACTTCTTAACTTCATAAGGGTTGATTTGTGGGGTTAAATCATCGACAAAGAACAGAAAAAACAAGCTGAACTGCAACAAAAGATGTGAACAATGCACTGTTGATCGTGTAATTGGTAATGATGATATGTTTAAGATTTGGTTTAATTTTTAATGTTGTTACCATTCAATAACGAAGAATATTCGTATTTCTTATAATTATTTTAAAAAAATATCTATTTTTGCACTCTTTAAAAACAAATATAATATGAACCATTACGAAACTGTTTTCATTTTGAATCCCGTTCTATCTGATGTTCAGATAGAGGAAACAGTTAAGAAATTCGAAGATTTCTTAATTAACAATGGCGCCAAAATGGTAGCTAAAGAGAATTGGGGGCTAAAGAAATTAGCTTATCCAATCCAAAACAAAAAGAGTGGCTTTTACCACTTGTTTGAATTTACTAACACTGGTGAGGTAGTTACACCTTACGAACAGGAGTTTAGAAGAGATGAACGTGTTATGCGTTTCTTGACCGTTAAGTTGGACAAGCACGCTGTTGCATGGGCAGAAAAAAGAAGAACAAGAAACAAAACCGCTAAAGCTTAAGTATTATGGCAACATTACAACAACAGGCAAAAGGAAAGAAAGATGGAGAGATCAGGTATCTTACTCCATTAAATATTGAAACCAACACTAAGAAGAAGTATTGTCGTTTTAAAAAATCTGGTATTAAATACGTAGATTATAAGGATGCTGATTTTTTATTGAAGTTGGTAAACGAGCAAGGTAAATTGTTACCTAGAAGACTTACTGGAACTTCATTGAAGTATCAAAGAAAAGTGGCACAAGCCGTAAAAAGAGCTCGTCATTTGGCGTTAATGCCATATGTTGCTGATTTATTAAAATAAAAGAAAAGAATCATGGAGCTTATATTAAAAGAAGACGTACAAAATTTAGGTTTTAAAGACGACGTAGTAAATGTTAAGAACGGTTACGGAAGAAATTTCCTTATACCTCAAGGCTTAGCTGCTATGGCTACTGTTTCTGCTAAAAAAGTTTTAGCTGAAAACTTAAAGCAAAGAGCACATAAAGAGAAAAAAGTTGTTGATGCTGCTAAGAAAATCGAAGAGGCATTAAAAGCTTTAGAATTAAAAATTACTGCTAAAACAGGTGCTGCCGATAAATTGTTCGGTTCTGTTACTAATGGTGATTTGGCTGATGCAATTGCAAAAGAAGGTCATTCGATCGACAAAAAATTCATTAGTATTTTAGGTGGTGCAGTTAAAAGAACTGGACCTTACAACGCACAAATTAGATTACACCGTGAGGTGATTGTTGATTTTGGTTTCGAAGTAGTTGCGGAACAAAAATAATTAACTATCTAAGTTGATAAATTTAAAAGAGCTATGCCTGCATAGCTCTTTTTTTATTGGTATTTTTGTTAAAGAACTCATAAATAACTCAAAACCAATAAAAATGAAAAACAGCTTGTTTTTGCAAGTATTGTTGCTACTTTTCGCAGGTGCAACTTACGGTCAGGTTACCACCTCTAATATTAGAGGTTTAGTAATGGATGATCAAAATCAACCACTATTTGGCGCAAACATTGTAGCCGTCCACACCCCAACAGGTACAAAGTACGGGTCAATTACCAATGAAGATGGTAGATTCAACCTTTTGAACCTACGTGTTGGTGGTCCTTATAAAGTAGAAATTTCTTATGTAGGTTTTAAACCTTACGAACTTGCCGATGTAGATTTGTCATTAGGGCAAACTTTTAATGTTGATATTAAATTAGCAAGTGAAAGTCAGGCATTAGACGAGGTTACTGTAGTATCTGATCGGTCAGGTACCTTTAGTAGTGATCGTACCGGTGCAGAGACTAGTGTTGGTAGAAGAGAATTAACACGTTTACCGACAATTTCTCGTTCAGCTTCAGATTTTACTCGTTTAGAGCCAACTGCTAGTGGAAATTCATTTGGAGGTAGAAATGATCAGTTTAATAATTTCTCTTTAGATGGTGCTATTTTTAATAATCCCTTCGGATTAGATGCTGCTACACCAGGTGGGCAAACAGATTCACAACCAATATCTTTAGATGCAATTGAGCAAATTCAAGTATCTACAGCGCCATATGATGTTACTCAGTCAGGATTTACAGGAGCTTCTGTAAATGCAGTTACTAAGAGTGGGTCTAACGAATTTCACGGTACTGTTTATGGTTTCTTTAGAAATGAAGATATGACCGGTGGTAAAATCAAAGGTGATGAAATAGTAAAGCCTAAATTAGATCAAAGTCAATATGGTGTTAGTATTGGTGGTCCAATAGTTAAGAACAAATTATTTTTCTTTGCTAACTTCGAAAAAGATCAGCGTACAGATTTAGGTACAAACGGTTGGGTGCCAAATACAGGTTCAGGAGCAATTAATGAATCTAGAGTATTAGAAAGTGATTTAATAGCTGTACAAAATCAATTATTGGCGGTAGGTTATGATCCAGGTTCTTATCAAGGTTTTACGCATGATGCAGAATCTACAAAAGGTCTATTCAAGTTAGATTGGAATATTAATGATAATAATCGTTTAGCAGTTATTTATAACTTTTTGAATGCATCTAAACAAAAGCCAGCTCACCCATCAGCTATACAGTTTAGAGGTCCGAATGCAAACACATTGCAGTTTCAGAATTCAGGATATGAAATAAACAATGAGCTAAAATCTATTCAGGTGGAGTTAAACTCAACTTTGTCTGCAACAGCATCAAATAAATTACAAGTAGGTTATACTCATTTTAACGATTTCAGAAATCCGTTCTCTACTCCGGCTCCTTCTATTAACATTACAAAAGATGGTTCTAACTATATAATCGCTGGTCATGAGCCATTTTCAGCAAATAATAGATTGGATCAAAAGGTATTACAAATTACGAACAACCTTAATTTTTATAAAGGTGATCATACGTACACAGTAGGTTTTTCATTAGAAAAATTCATGTTCGATAACTCGTTTAACCTAACCGCTTATGGTTTTGATTTATTCGGAGGAGTTGATATTGCAGAATTTGATGTCAATGATTATGATTTTGCTGGACCTCAAGCTACCTTCAACGCTAACAATGCAGTGCCAGATGGCGAAGGTTGGGCGTTAGCAGAAACTAATGTAGGTCAATTAGCATTTTATGTGCAAGATGAATGGAATGTAAATGAGAAATTTAAATTAACATACGGTGTTCGTTTCGATAAGCCATTATTCTTTGATTCAGCAACAAAAGCACAAGATGTTATCGACAGAGGTTTTGTAATCGCAGATCAGCCTTACCAAAACCCTAATACGGGCGAAACTGTATTTATCGACAATACCCAAATGCCTTCTAATGATTGGTTAATTTCACCAAGAGTTGGTTTTAACTATGATGTTAATGGTGATAGATCATTACAATTACGTGGTGGTTCTGGTTTGTTTACAGGTCGTTTCCCATTCGTATGGCTAGGAAACCAAATTTCATCACCAGATGTATTTTTCTTGCAAGCAGTTGATCCAGATTACAAGTTTCCACAGGTTTGGAGAACTAATTTAGGTGCAGATAAGCGTTTAGATAATGGTATGGTGCTTACAGCAGATTTATCGTATACTAAAGATATTAATGGACCACATGTGCAAAACTGGGCACTGACATCTCCTTCAGGTAATTTATCTGGGGTTGATACAAGAGCGACATATACATCAGGCGATTTATTAAATAGCTTTGGTTTGGGAGCAGGACCTTATGTATTTACAAATTCAAATAAAGGTAGAATTTGGAACGCTTCTTTTAAAGCTCAAAAGACATTTGATAAAGGTTTATATACCATGTTGGCATATAGCTATTTAGATGCTAAAGATGTGAATTCTATTGAGGCAGAAATTACATCAGATGCTTTCGTAGGTAACCCTGTTGTAAACGATGCAAATGCAGACGTTTTAGCACCTTCTAAATATGGAGATAAGCACAGATTCATTGGTGTAGCTAGTAAAAACTGGGTATACGGTAATGGTAAATGGGGTAGTACACTTTCTACATTCTTCGAGTATGCCCAAGGTGGTAGATTCAACTATACCTATGGTGGTGATATTAATGGAGATGGGTCAGGCCTTAATGATCTAATTTATGTACCAACCTCTGCAGAAATTGGTCAAATGCAATTTGCAGGAGCTGGTCAAGGTGCTGCTTTTGATGCTTATATTGCTCAAGATGATTACTTAAGTGGTCAAAGAGGGCAGTATGCAGAGCGTTACGGAGCTTTAGCACCATGGAGGGGTCGTTGGGATGTAAAGTTCTTACAAGATTATAAAATCACCGTTTCAGAAGGAAAAACAAATACTATTCAATTCAGTGTTGATGTATTGAATATTGGTAACATGATCAGTTCTGATTGGGGCTTGGTTCAACAACCGAACAACATTCAGCCTGTGGGTGTAACTGTTGATCCAGCTACAAGTGTGCCAACATACACGTTTAATCCAGAGTTGACAGAAACTTTTGGTTACGATGCAAGTTTGTTATCTAGATGGCAAGCACAAGTAGGATTGAGATATATCTTCTAACTTTTTAAAATTAAGTTGTAAAAGCCCTAACAAATATGTTAGGGCTTTTTATTTTTGCAAAATGAAATACACGAGGCTAACAAAAGAGCAATTGGAAGAATTGCATCCAGAATTCATTAATTTTCTGGCAACACAATCTATAACGGGAGATGAGTGGGATTCCATAAAAAAAGATAAACCAAAAGTAGCGGAAGAAGAACTAGATGTTTTTAGTGATTTGGTTTGGGAAGGAGTGTTGAGTAAGGTTTCTTATTTAGAGAATATTTCAGATAAGCAAATGCACCTATTTCATTTAACTGAAAAAGAGATGAAATTAATTTCGGTAAAAGTGATGAATCCAGCGATAGATTTAACAACTGCAGTTGGTTTTGATTGGTTTAAAAGAAACTGGCAATCAGACTTTGTTGAATATTTAACCGCTGCAAAAGCGTATACCGATGACAAAAATGTAGATAAGTTTTTGTTATTAAAACAAGGTGCGGTAATTACAAAGGGCGATTTATACCAGTGGTTCGAAAATGTAATAGGCACGTCTTAGAAAAGTAAAAATCTAATATTCATACTATTGCAATATCACCTTATTTATTGGAAGGTTATATTTGCAATACAATAAAAAATTAATGGCACAGAAACCATCTATACCAAAAGGAACTCGCGATTTTAATCCATCAGAAATTGCAAAGCGTAATTACATTTTTGATATTATAAAAAAGAATTTTCAAACGTATGGCTTTCAGCCCATTGAAACTCCTTCTTTTGAGAATTCAGATACGTTGTTGGGTAAATATGGAGAAGAAGGTGACCGATTAATTTTTAAGATATTAAATTCTGGAGATTTTATAAGTAAGGTAGATGATGCCATTTATGCAGATAAAAATTCGAACAGTATTGCTCCGAAGATTACAGAAAAGGCATTGCGTTATGATTTAACAGTACCGTTTGCTCGTTACGTGGTAATGCATCAAAATGAGTTGGATTTCCCTTTTAAGCGCTATCAAATCCAGCCGGTATGGAGAGCAGATAGACCGCAAAAAGGAAGATTTAGAGAATTTTTTCAATGTGATGCCGATGTCGTTGGGTCAGATTCCTTATTACAAGAAGTAGAATTGATTCAGTTGTATGATGCTGTATTTTCCGAATTAAAATTGGAAGGGGCAACCATAAAAATGAACAATAGAAAAATATTAGCAGGCATCGCTGAAGTTATCGGTGCTAAAGACCTGTTGATAGATTTTACCGTTGCCTTAGATAAGTTGGATAAAATAGGGGAAGACGGCGTTAAAAAAGAAATGCTCGCAAAAGGAATTTCTGAGGAAGCCATTGAAAAAGCTTCTCCGTTGTTTATACCTCAAGGTACTAATGACGAGCAATTAGCACGTTTAGATGAACTTTTAAAAGATTCTGAAGAAGGTAAAAAAGGATTGGAAGAACTTCGTTTTATCTTAGAAACGATCGCTGTTTTAGGCTTGCAATCTGCTAATTTATCGATTGATGTAACCCTTGCACGCGGACTAAATTATTACACAGGAGCCATTTTTGAAGTTGCTGCACCAGAAGGTGTGCAAATGGGATCTATAGGTGGCGGTGGTCGCTATGATGATCTTACCGGTATTTTCGGACTAACGAATGTAAGCGGAGTAGGTATTTCATTTGGTCTAGATCGAATTTATTTGGTGTTAGAAGATTTAAATCTTTTTCCTGAAGCAATAGATCAATCACTGCAAGTATTTTGTGTAAATTTTGGTAAAAAAGAAGCTATGGCGGCTTTGAAGCTGGTAAGTAAATTGCGTAAAGCAGGTGTCACAGCTGATATGTACCCGTCGAGTGCCAAGATGCAAAAGCAGATGAAATACGCCAATAATCGCAATGTACCTTATGTCATTTTAATAGGGGAACAAGAATTAGATACTAATTCTTTCATCGTTAAAAACATGAAAGAAGGCTCACAAAAAGAGTATAGTTTAGACAATGTTTCTCAATTCGTAGCTTTTTTAAGTTAAGTACTTTAAAATCAGATAGTATTTTACTGAGTCATTTTTGATTATATTTGGTTAACCAATCTGGTTGTGCAGTTTGAAATTGTACAACGGGGTTAGATTTAAACCAAAACAAAATCGAGATTTATAATTGAAAATTATGACGAATAGTAACAAATTATCTGGAAAAAATATACTCATTACTGCTGGTGCTCAGGGTATTGGAGAAGCAATAACGAAACATTTTATTGATAGTGGTGCCAATGTTGCTGTTCATTATTTTTCAAGTGCAGATACTGCAAATGAATTAGTAAAATATGCAACTGATAAGGGTTTAAAAGCAATTGCAATTAGCGGAGATCTAACAAAAGCAGAAGACGCAAATGCATTAGTAGAGAAAACAGTTGAAGCTTTAGGAGGTCTTAACGTCTTAATCAATAATGCAGGTTCATTAGTTGCGCGTAAAATGCTAAGCGAAATGGAAACTGAATTTTGGCACAAAGTGATGGATATTAATCTTACATCAATGATGTTCGTTACGAGAGCTGCAGCACCTTATTTAGCAAAAAATGAAAATAGTAGCATCGTCAATTTGGCTTCATTGGCTGGCCGTAAAGGTGGTCACCCCGGATCTTTAGTCTATTCTACTAGTAAAGGGGCTATTTTAACCTACACAAGGGCACTTGCTTCAGAATTAGGTCCGCAAGGTACAAGAGTAAATGCTGTTGCACCAGGGCTCATCTTAGGTACTTCATTTCACAATACACATACAACTAAAGAATCTGCTGCAGAAACTACAAAAGGTATTCCTATTCAAAGAGCGGGTAATGCAGATGATGTTGCTCGAGCGGTTTTGTATTTAGCATCTGAATATAATGGCTTTATTACTGGAGCTACGCTTGATATTAATGGTGGAGTGTATAACATGTAATATTTCTTTATAATTTAAAGAACGCTAGTTGGTTATCACGAACTAGCGTTTTGTTCTCATTTTTTAAAATTATAACTATGCTTAAGACACCAGTTATTCATCCAACAATTATGGAAGCGCTTGGGCGTTCAGGTCATTTTGCGCAAGTGGTCATTGCAGATGGTAATTTACCGGTAGGTGCTATGACCGGTCCTAATTCGACTACCGTACATTTAAATTTTCGTCCAGGATTGTTAGATGCATTAACTGTTTTGGAAGGAATTTTGGAAGTTTGCCCTGTACAAGGAGCTATTGTAATGGAGAAACCTGCAGAAGCAAACGCTGAAATTCACGATGCATATAAAAAAATACTTGGTGATGTAACTTGGGATGAAATGGAGCGTTGGGCATTCTACGATAAAATTAGAGACCAAAATACGACCTTAATAATACAGACTGGAGAACAGCGTCGTTTTGCCAATTTGATTTTAACCGTTGGCGTTGTAAAAATGGCTGAAGAATCCGGATTTTAATAAATTCCATTTTTTTTCGGAAGTAATTTCTTTAAAGCTTGTTTAATCTATCTGATATTTCTTTAAGTATAGTTTTATAATAAGAAATGTCATGAGGAACATAGTTATATTTGAAGACATCTTGTAATTCAGTCCCGAACTGGTTTTTTAAGACTAGTTTCAAGGCTTCAACCTCACTATCCTGCTTTTGAAGTGTATTAAATGGCAATTTTAGCTCAGTTATAAATGTGTGATGAAATTCATAATCTTTCAGCTCTTCGGAGTGTTTTTTTACAGATTTAAAGATTCCTATTTTTTCTAAATCAGAAGGAGCAATGCTTAGCCCTATTTCTTCTTGTACTTCTCGCAAAGCAGATGTTACAATGTCTTCACCGGCGCCAATATGTCCTGCAACAGATACATCCCATAGTAACGGATAAACATCTTTATTCTTCCCGCGTTGCTGAAGTAAAATTTTTCCATCCGAAGTATAAAACCAAATATGAACGGTTTGATGAAACCATCCATTTTTATGCGCTTCAGACTTCATGGCGGTAGTATTCGTCATGTTACCTTCAGCATCTAAAATGTCTATTAATTCATCCATGGAAAGGAAATTTTAATTAAATATTCAATAATTTATATTTAAACAATGTTATAAATTATTTAAAGTGCTTAAATTTTCTGTAGATGAAGTAACTGACGAATGGTTTTCGGGGAAATACCAAAAAGGTATAGTGAGTAATTTATGATCAAATGTAATAGTATCAGTATTATTAAATTGAGTCGGACCTGTTATAACTAGCAAATGTTTCCCTTTTTTTAAATATTCAATATCCAAGTAGGTTTCAAATCCTTTTCTTTTTTTAGCATTTTTTGTAATAATAAAGTCACTAGTTAGAATAGTAGAATCTATTTTTAAAGTATAAAGCGTGTTTATGCTCTTCAGGTATTCAGCGAGTTTGGCTTCCTTTTTTACATAATCAACAGTGTCATTGGAATTAATAACAACAATATTACTTTTAAAACCTTTATCGTCTTCTTCAGGTTCTAAACTGTTATTTATGGCAAAAACAAATGTTTCCTTTATTTCTGTATAAGGTATAAATACTTTTAAAAATGGTTCGCGAATTACCTTAGAAGGAATAGAGGCAAACCCAACAAATTCTGTAGGTTCGGTAATTTCGTCTTCATAATTAAGATTATGTGCATAACTTGGAGAAGATTCGAAAAGAGAATATAAATAATTAGAATTTACATAATAAAGTGAGCTTAAAGTAGCGATAATTGTGTAAACTGGAACTAAAAATAAACTAATACGTTTGCCGAGTTTGTTGTCTAAAAAATTATATGCAATTGGTCTATATAAAAAAGATAATGTTAGTTTACTGTATACCCAATAAATTGGGAAGTATAATTTAGAAGTCCATTTCCTTTTCTTAAGAAAACCTTGTCCTAAAAAGTCTATAAATACTATAAAGGCAGTAATGCCAAAAAGAATATAAATACTTTTTGTGATAATGTCTTCAGTCGCATCAGAAATAAATTCCAATTCACTTATAAAACTGACTATAAATCCTAGTAAAGCAGAAATTACTGAAAAACCTATAAAATAGAATACTAGTAAGAAAGTTAAAGAGAAAAGTATGCTGCAATAATCTTCTAATTGCGAAATGTACCGATCAAAAGATCCAATTTTCCGTTTTAAATAAATAGAAAATTTTTCTGAATAATTCAATTTTTCAAAGTCTATTTCTCCAGATACATACCGTAGTCCAATAGCACCTATCCATAAACCTCTCAATAAAACATGTAATAATAAATTGAAAACGAAAAAGAATGAGCACGCCATTAGTGTTTGAAGGAGTCGACCTAACCCTGGCATATTTGCTAAATAAGCCTCAGCTCGTTTAATATCAATTACCTCCATTAATGAAACCAATCCAAAAATCGCAAACCCAGAAATAAGTAATTCTAATTGCCAGCTTTCCTGTTGTAATTTATCAAGCCAACTTTTAAAGGCTTTAGTTTCGTAATGTTTTTCCATATGGTTCAATGTTACAATTGAAAGATACTTATTTTAGGATTACATATAGGAGAAGTAAAAACTTATGTATTTTGATAATATTTAAAACTTTAATGTTTTAAGCAAAAAAAAATCCCTCCGATAAAAGAGGGATTATATAAATTTATTCGAAGTAGCTAAAAGTTTCTCCGTCTTTAATAGTTAGAAGTGTTTCATAAATTAAACGAATTACATTTTCTACGTCTTCTTTATGTACCATTTCTACCGTTGTGTGCATGTAACGCAAAGGCAAAGATATTAATGCCGAAGCAACTCCGCCATTGCTATAAGCAAAAGCATCTGTGTCGGTACCGGTTGCTCTAGAAGCAGCCATACGTTGAAAAGGGATTTTTTTCTTTTCAGCTGTATCTAGTATACGCTCACGTAGTTTATTTTGAACAGCAGGAGCATAAGAGATAACTGGTCCGGCTCCAATTTCGGTATGTCCTTGTACCTTTTTATCGATCATTGGTGTTGTAGTATCATGACAAACATCTGTAATGATAGCAACATTAGGTTTAATGGTCTGCGTAATCATTTCAGCACCACGTAGACCTATTTCTTCTTGAACTGAATTGGTTATATATAGACCGAAAGGTAGTTTTACTTTATTCTCATGAAGCAGACGTGCCACTTCAGCAATCATAAATCCACCAGCACGGTTATCTATTGCTCTACAAACAAATTTGTCATCGTTAAGTACCTGGAAAGTATCAGGGTATGTAATAACACAACCAACGTGAACTCCCATTTTTTCTACTTCAGCTTTGTCTTTAGCACCTATGTCTATGCTGATATTATCTAATTTAGGGGCTAATTCTTCTTTTTCACCTTTACGGGTATGAATAGCCGGCCAGCCAAAAACACCTTTAACGATTCCCTTTTTAGTATGGATGTTTACCCATTTAGAAGGAGCAATTTGGTGATCACTACCACCGTTACGAATAACATAGATTAAACCGTTATCTGTAATATAATTGACATACCAAGAGATTTCATCTGAATGCCCTTCAATAACAACCTTATATTTAGCGTCAGGATTAATAACACCAACAGCTGTACCGTACGTATCCGTTATAAAAGTATCAACATATGGTTTTAAGTAGTCCATCCATATTTTTTGTCCTTCCCATTCATAACCAGTAGGAGCAGCATTATTCAGGTATTTTTCAAAAAAGTCAAGAGACTTTTTAGTTATTATTTTTTTATCAGCCATCAATGTAAGTTTAAGATACAAACTTAAGAATATTAGCGTTGTATTAATAATAACCTTCTTTAATAATCGTTAATTTTGGCAGGACTTTTGTTTAGCTCATGGTAATGAAATATAACTTTTTACTTCTTTTTATAATCTTGACCACAGTTTTTGTTGGTAACGCTCAGGTTGAAGAACAGGAGCTGGATTCGATAACGGAAAAAATGATTATTATAGCCGGTGATTCGCTGTTGCAAAATTCTATCGCGTTAGAAGAGGCTTATGTATTTGGTAAGCTTAAGTTTTCATCTTATGACGATAAATTAAGATATTATATTTTACGCAGAAAGACGCAAAAAGTATATCCGTACGCTAAAATGGCGGCCGAACGTTTGGTAGAGCTGAATGATAGTTTAGCTGCTATAAAAAATAACAGAAAACGTAAAAAATATACCAAGAAAGTACAGAAATTTATTGAAGAGGAGTTTTCTGAAGAGTTAAAGAAACTAACCCGTACAGAAGGTCAAATTTTAGTAAAGTTAATATATAGGCAAACAGGTGCTACCGCTTTCGATTTGGTGAAAGATTTACGCAATGGCTGGCGTGCCTTTTGGTACAATACCACAGCTAAACTTTTTAGTATTAGTATTAAAGAAGAATTTCATCCAGATCTAATAGAGGAAGATTATTTAATTGAAGATATTTTACAACGTGCCTTTTCTCAAGGCAAGCTTGAACGGCAAGAAACCGTTCTCGATTACGATTATGATAAGTTGTATAATAAATGGAAGAGAACTACTAAAGTACCCAAAGATTAAGATGATTTTGGTTTCTTACCGAACATAGAATCCATAATAGTCATAATGCCCTTAAAGCCCATAAAAACGGCAACGGTGGCTAGAATTAATCCCAAAATGCAAACTGGCCAGAACAAAAAATGTTCTTGATTTTTAAAAGCTTGCCAAAGTACAAGTGGTGCTGTAAACATAAGCACAACGGTTATGGCTAGGCGTTTTAAACCAGTTACCAGTAAATCTTTATCAGTTCGTCTCATTGTCGGTAATTACTATACTGTCTTTGTATTCTTCTACGATAGCGAAATAACCCAGAGCGTAATTATCTGACCGTTCTACATTATCAAAAACTTCATTGTTATCAACACCGGTAATGTTTATTATATTACCGCGAACGGTGGCTGCTGGGGTCTGAAATGGACCTTGGTCACCACCAGACTGAACGATGATTTGGTTCATGTAATTATAAAAAGATTCATCTACACCTATAAGACTGATATTTACTACTGAGCTCGTATTTAATTCGAGTTCATTATCATAAAAGTATGAGAATATAAACGTTTGTCCCTGATAAAACTCATCTTCGGTAACTAGAAATTCACCGAAATCTAAATCTAATAAATAAAAATCGTTACTGTCGGCAGGGTCAGTAAATGCTACAATTATTTCGGTTTCGTCACCTGAGAACAAAGTTTCGTCACCTTGCTCTAATGAGTCTATTGGTACAGATTTTACATAAGTTGTGGTTGCGAAATAGCGTTCTTCATCTGTTTCAAGAATCAGTTGAAACACATCACCTTCGTTAATGCTACTTACCCTAATTCGTTGATCACTATCAAACGAAGGGTCTGGCACCCATTTACCGCTACCTGCTTCCACTTCAGCTAAGTTTGATATACCGCCACCTTCTAAAATTTCTGGGGCGTCTTCTCTTGGGGTTCCGTAATAAATAATGGCACTTTTAATAGTCGCAACAGTGTTGTCGTCGAAGAACGAACTACTTTGCGAAACTTTTATCTCTATGGGTAAATATTCTTGAGTTTCGTCAACTCTAATTACACCTTCAACGATAAGTCTAGTTTCGTTTTCTGGTAAATCAACATCAATAACGTCTTCACAAGAAATGCAAAACGTAATGGCAAATAATATCAACAAATAACGTCTCATGGCTTATAATTTAAAATTATAGGTAACAGCAGGTACGATTCCGAAAATTGAGGTACGTACAGCTTCATTGGCACCGGTATCATCATTTTGTCTAAAACTAATAGACGCCGCATTTCTTCTGTTGTATACATTATAAAGGCTAAATACCCATTCACCCTGTATTTTTCTATGCTTATTTTTTCTAGGTGTCAACGTAGCAGAGAGATCTAGTCGATTGTAAGCCGGTAATCTTTGGGTATTACGAAGTCCGTAATACGGTACCGTTAAATCTTGAAATTGAAATTGACCTATAGGGTAATTTGTTGGTTGACCTGTTTGGTAGGTGAAATTACTACTGAAACTCCATTTATCGTTAACATCGTAATTTAAAAATAAAGAGACATCATGGGTTTTGTCGTAAGGGGTATTGTACCAATTGCCAAAATTAATACCTGATTCTAAATTAGTTCTACCATCATCGCCTATAGATGCTCTACCAGGTGTGCGCTGTTCAGATTTAGATAAGGTATATGCTAACCAACCTTGTAACTTACCTTCATTTTTTCGTAACAAAAATTCCAGACCGTAAGCACGAGCTTCTCCGTTTAAAATAACTTGTTCGATAGCATTGTTTGCTATTAAATTGGCACCGTCGATGTAATCTATTCTATTTTGAACTTCTTTATAAAAAACTTCAGTTTCAATAGAGTAATCGGCATCTTTAATATTCTTGAAATATCCGAAGGCATATTGATCTAATAATTGTGGTTTAGTAAACGGTCCGCTAGGTGTCCAAACATCTAAAGGAGTAGGGGAGCTTGTATTCGAAAGTAGGTGTAGGTATTGAGCCAATCTAGTATAACTGGCTTTAATAGAACTCGTTTCGTTTAATGTATAGGATAGAGATGCTCTTGGCTCAAAATTGCTAAAATTAGATAAAGTGGTGCCTCTACCAGGATTTATGACATCTATAGGTTCTGCCTCTTTGTAGATTAGCAAAAATGGATCAAATTCAACGGGCCTATTATCAGCGTAGACATTTAATTCATCTTGACCAAGTCTCGTAAAATGGCTAAATCGTAACCCGTAGCCAAGACTTAAATTATCGGTAACTCTATGTTCAATATCTACATAGGCCGCAAATTCATTGGCGTATTTTTGAGTCAATTGTTCTTCTACAATTCCTGATTCGTCATTACTAGGTTCTATTTTACCTGGATTAAATTGATAGTATACATTATTGATACCGTAGTTGACCTGTAACTTATCAGTGGCGTAGTGTTTTAGGTCATATTTGATGTTAAAATTACGAATACCTGAATTCCAGTTGAATCCAACAAAATCTAATTTCAATCCGTAATAGTAATCTGAGTAAATCAGCGATAGGTTTGAGAAAAGCTTGTCAGAAAACAAATGGTTCCATCTAAAATTAGCAACTGTATTACCGTAGGTATTAACAAAGCTATCGTTAATGCCAAAAACATCTCTACCAAAATAACCGGATAGAAAAATATTATTTTTATCGTTTATCCTATAGTTTAATTTAGTGTTAAGGTCATAGAAATACGCCGTATTATCTACATCGAATAGCGGCAGAAAAAGATGGGCATACGAAGCTCGACCGCCAATAAGAAAAGCGGCTTTGTCTTTTTTGATAGGACCTTCGACAAGAAGTCTGCTCGCCACAGCACCTATACCGCCATTCATTTTAAACTCTTTGCTGTTACCTTCTTTTTGGAAAATATCTAGCACAGAAGAAACTCTACCACCATAACGCGCGGGAATTCCGCCTTTATAAAGTTTTACATCTTTTATTGCATCAGGATTAAAAACAGAAAAGAATCCGAATAAGTGAGAAGAGTTAAAGATGATAGCCTCATCTAATAAAATAAGATTTTGATCTGCAGAGCCACCACGAACATTAAAGCCAGAAGCACCTTCGCCAGCATTTGTAACACCAGGAAGCAATAGAATAGATTTAATGACATCAGCTTCACCCAGAATTACGGGTATTTTTTTGATGGTACCAACTGATAACGTATTAACGCTCATTTGCGGTTTTCTGATATCCATCTTTTCCACATTTTCGGTAACTACAACTTCTTCTAATTCTTCTGCCTCTTCGTCAAGTAAATAATCTAAACGTCTATTTTCTGTCAAGGATATTTCTTGCAGAACATCTTTAAAACCTAGGTAGCTAATTAAAACTTTGTATGTGCCTTCTGGTAGTGTAATGGAATAGAAGCCATATTCATTTGTAGTTACACCTGTACTCAGTTCAGGTATAGCAATGGTAACACCAATGAGTGTTTCGTTACTACTAGATTCTGATATAGTGCCGCTTAGGGTAAATTTTTGTTGCCCCCATGATGAAAATGAGAGGCATAGCAGCGATATAAGAATAATTGGAAAATATCCTTTCATCAATTTTTTTTGTAAAAATACTTAGAAATTACTGATGCTCCTAAAACAAATTTAACTCGATTCTGAAGATTAAACTGGAAGCGGCTTTTTTAATATCCTATGATTGGATACTTGGATAATTTTAAATTCTTAAATATGCTACAAAAAAAAAACACCCTCAAGATATATTGAGGGTGTTTTGTACCGAAGTTTATTAGGTTAAATGGAATCTAAAATACCATTTAAAGTTGTACTTGGTCTCATTGCTTTTTCTACTAGAATAGGATCTGGTTTGTAGTAACCACCGATATCTTGTTTAGAACCTTGAGCATCTATTAATTCAGTAAGAATCTGAGATTCATTATTGTTAATTTCTGAGCTTACTTTTGAAAATATGGATTTCAATTCAGCATTGTCATCTTGCAATGCTAATGCCTCTGCCCAATATTTAGCTAAAAAGAAGTGACTACCTCTGGTATCTATTTCTTTAACCTTTCTAGAAGGAGATTTATCGTTTAATAAAAATTTCTCGGTAGCGCTATCTAAAGTATCACCAAGAATTTTAGCAGCTGCGTTTGAATTTTTCTCACCGTAGAATTCTAACGAAACTCCTAAAGCTAAAAACTCACCTAAAGAATCCCATCTAAGGTGGCCTTCTTCTAAAAATTGCTCTACGTGTTTTGGAGCAGAACCACCAGCACCCGTTTCAAAAAGTCCGCCACCATTCATTAAAGGAACAATCGATAGCATTTTGGCACTTGTGCCTACTTCTAAAATAGGAAATAAGTCAGTAAGGTAATCACGTAATACGTTACCAGATACAGAAATTGTATCCTTACCAGCTTTCATTCTTTTTAAAGTAAATTCTGTAGCCTTTATAGGAGACATAATTTGAATGTCTAAACCTTTAGTGTCTTCTAGAGCTAAATAAGTATTTACTTTTTTAATCAGCTCGGCATCATGTGCTCTATTTTTATCTAACCAAAATATAGTAGGATCATTAGTAGCCTTAGCTCTTGATACTGCTAATTTTACCCAGTCTAGAATAGGAGCGTCTTTTACTTGGCACATACGCCAAATATCACCCTCACTTACTGAATGCTCTATTAAAACCTTACCACTTTCTATATCAACAACTTGAACTTTTCCGTTTTGTTTGATTTTAAAAGTCTTGTCATGAGAACCGTATTCTTCAGCTTTTTGAGCCATAAGACCAACATTTGGTACAGTACCCATAGTCGTAGGGTCAAATGCACCATGCTCTTTACAGAAATCTATAGTCGCTGAGTAAATACCGGCATAGCTACTATCTGGTATAACAGCTTTTGTATCTTGAGCTTTACCTTCTTTATTCCACATTTGACCAGAATTTCTGATCATTGCCGGCATAGAAGCATCAATGATAATATCGCTTGGTACATGAAGATTGGTAATACCTTTATCAGAATTTACCATCGCTAATTCAGGTCCGTTCGCTAATGCGGCATCTAAATCTTTAGATATGGCATCTTTTTCGCTTGCAGGAAGCTCTTCAATTTTCTGATATAAACTAGCTAAACCGTCATTAGGACTAATACCTAATTTATCAAAAGTGTTAGCGTACTTTTCAAAAACAGATTTTAAGAAAGTTTCTACAACATGACCAAATATAATTGGATCAGAAACTTTCATCATTGTAGCTTTTAAGTGTACAGAAAAAAGAACACCTTTATCTTTAGCATCTTTTATTTCTTTCTTCAAGAAATCAAGTAAAGCTGTTTTGCTCATTACCGTAGCATCGATAATTTCGCCTTTAAGCAAAGCTAAATTGTCTTTTAAGATAGTTTCAGAGTCTTCTGAAACTAATTTTATTTGTACTGATGCAGCATTGTTCAAAGTCAATGACTTTTCATTGGCCTGAAAATCACCGTCGCCCATTGTGGCAACATGCGTTTTAGAGCTAGAGCTCCAAGCACCCATACTGTGCGGATTTTGTTTTGCGTAATTTTTTACAGCTCTAGGTGCTCTACGGTCAGAGTTCCCTTCACGTAATACTGGGTTCACTGCACTACCTTTTATCTTATCATATTTCGCCTTAATCTCTTTTTCCTCGTCGTTTTTAGGCTCATCTGGGTAGCTGGGTAATTTATAACCTTTAGACTGTAATTCTTTTATAGCTTCGTTCAATTGAGGAACCGAAGCACTTATGTTAGGTAATTTGATAATATTCGCTTCTGGCTGTTTTGCCATATTGCCCAATTCTTCCAAATCGTTGGACACCTGTTGCTCTTTCGTTAAATACTCGGGAAAAGTAGCAGCTATTCTACCAGCTAAAGAAATGTCTTTAGTTTCAATTTCGATTCCTGATGATTTAGTGAACGCTTTTACAATAGGTAAAAAAGACTCCGTCGCCAATGCAGGCGCCTCGTCTGTTTTGGTATAAAAAATTTTGGACATTTGCGGTTTGTTTTAATTTAAGCGGAACAAATATACGATTTTCTAAAAGTTTGAAAGCGGGGAGAGGTCTTAATATTTTAGGTCAGGAAGGTAGATTTGTTAAATAATAAAAGCCATATCAATGTACGCATACAATGATATGGCTTTTTAGAAATAGTTTACGGACAGTTTGTTCTAATTTTTCATTAAAACGGCAACCCTTGATTGCACCCGTTTCACTAATTCAACGTTTAAAATGCTTTTCGATTCTCAGGTACGTAACCTAACATCTACACATCATTTCTTTTTTATTGTCTTCATTAAAGATTAAAAACCTAGTATATAGTTTTTTTAAAATTCAATTAATTTTAAGTTTTAAAAGCGACAGCCAATAAGCTTAAAATTTACCTCCATTTAATAATCATTAAATGTATGGTCAAACAATAATACGAGAGAACGTAAACTTCGTAGTGGCGATAAAATGAATACTTTCTAATTTCCATTCCTTAACCACACTCTAATTTACAAAAAAAAGTAATTCAAACCTTATTTTTGTAAACTTTTATTAATCAACACATTATGAACATGGGTTATTCACTTTTGTTCATAAAAAAAGCACCGTATCAAAATGATACGGTGCTTTATATAAATTATGAAGAGAAATTTATCCTCTAATCTCTTTAATTCTAGCTTTCTTACCAGTTAATTCACGGAAGTAGTAAATTCTAGATCTACGTACTTTACCACGCTTATTAACTTCAATTTTTTGAAGTGCAGGTAAGTTAATTGGGAAGATACGCTCAACACCAACAGTACCTGACATTTTACGAATGGTAAAAGTTTCAGTTGAACCAGAGCCTCTGCGTTGTATTACAACACCTTTAAAGAACTGAGTTCTTGTTTTTTCACCTTCTTTAATTTCGTAGTACACAGTAATTGTGTCACCAGAAGAAAATTTTGGAAAATCTTTTTTAGTTACGAACTCGTCTTGTACAAATTTTATTAATGATTCCATTGTATAGTTAATAGGAATTAAATTAAAGCAACATTCACGATTATCGTCAGAGGTTGTTCTAACAGGGTGCAAAAATAATATTTAAATTAAAACACACAAGCATTTATGTGGTTTTTCTTTAATATTCAAAATTAAGCTACTCAAGTAAGTCCGGGCGTAGTTTTACTGTACGCTCGTACGCCTTATCTTCTCGCCATTCTTCAATCTTGCCAAAGTTTCCACTTAATAGAATATCGGGCACATGCATTCCTTTATATTCAGCTGGTCTCGTATAGATTGGCGGAGCTAAGAGTCCGTCTTGAAAAGTATCCGTTAGGGCAGAGGTTTCATCATTCAATACACCTGGTAATAATCTTATTATAGCGTCACATAATACTGCGGCACCTAATTCTCCTCCAGAAAGTACATAATCTCCAATAGATATTTCTTTAGTGATAAATGCATCTCTTACACGCTGATCTACACCTTTATAATGACCACATAGAATTATTATATTCTCGACCATCGAAAGCGTGTTTGCCATTTTTTGATTTAAGGTGGTGCCATCTGGAGACATATATATGACCTCGTCGTAATCGCGCTGCGATTTCAAATCGGTTATACATTTGTCTATAGGCTCTATCATAAGCACCATTCCGGCTCCGCCACCGAATTGATAATCATCAACATTACGGTACTTCGTGTCGGTATAATCTCTAAGATTGTGAAAATGGACTTCTACCAATCCTTTTTCAATAGCTCTCTTTAGAATAGAGGCTTCGAAGGGGCTTGTAAGTAATTCGGGCAATACGGTAATAATATCTATTCGCATCTTTTATTTTGCATCATCATTTAGCCTGCCAAAAGTAATGAAAAGCGTGGTAATCTTTTATCCATCCTAATTTCTCATATAATTTTTGAGCCGGATTGTCGATAGCGGTTTCTAAAGCGAGTCCTTTGTAATTATTCATTTTACAAAATTCTTGTGCTTTTAACAATAACTGTTCTCCAATAGATGCACCTCTGTAATGAGAATCTACGAATAAATCATTTAGAATTAATGATTTCTCTAAACTTACCGAAGAGAACGTGTAATATAGCTGAACGAAGCCGACAGCTTTGTTATCTTCGTAAGCTGCGAAAATAATAGACTCTTCTCTTGAAATTCTATCCTTTAGAAATTTGGCTGCAGCATCGGTATCTGATTTCATTTTATAGAATACTCTGTACCCATCGAAAAGAGCAATAATATCGATAATATCTGCTGCTGTAATTCTACGTATACTTTTCATATCAAAAAAAAAGCTCCGTTAAGGAGCTTTTTATTATTTAGTTTTCTTCTGTTTATTTATCTCATCTTGTAGTTGCCTACTGATTTTTTGCTCGCGCTCTAAGGATCTTCTTCTATGGTCTTCATATTCAACCTCTAGTTCAGAAAGATTTTGTTTTGCTTCTTGAGTCAAAATATTACTATTTCTAAACTTATAAATGAAGAAGCCTAGGGTTAGAAACAATGCCCCAATAATCGTCCATAGAACAAAATTATATGATCCTTTAGAAACAGGTAGGCCTAAAAATGACATACTATCTTTTTCTTCGGTTACAGCGCCTAAATTAGTTGTCGTTTCCTCTAACTTATTATTTAAAGACGTAATTGTTGTTTCATGCTCTGCAATCGTAGCCTTAAGTTCGCCTGTTTTTTTATTCATTGCTGCTATAGAATCCAAAACATTCTCACGAATCTTAAAAAGATTGGTTTCTTTTACTACTTCATATCTAATACCATCAGCTCTATAATTACCTGAGCGTTTAGCAATAAAATCGAATTGATTACTAATCGGACCTTCGTCTAAAGACAGTTTATCGTCCTCTTCTTCAGTGTCTTGTGCAAATTGAAGGTTACTAGCCAATAGTAATGCCAGTAGCAATAGTATTCTATGGAATTTCATGTAATAGATTCTTAGGTTAATTTGAATAATTTAGAGTTGACTAAAGTACTTTATAATTATCATACTATAAAAAAAAGTCAATGCTAAAAAACGTTTATTTAACTACGTAGCATATCAACAAATAGATGTTATAATTTTAAAAAATTAGTAATATGTAAAACGACGAACTTTGGCAATATACTTCGCTAAACGAATAACCTGGTGCGAATAGCCATATTCATTGTCATACCAGATGTACAGAATAATATTTTTGCCACTTTCAGATACAATTGTAGCCATACTATCATAGATAGACGGGGCAGAAGTACCAATAATGTCAGAGGATACCAATTCTTTATCTAACGAGTATTTAATTTGCTCTACTAAATCACCTTCAAGGGCATATTTTTTAATCATGGTGTTTACACCTTCAAGAGATGTCTTTTGTTTGACATCAAGATTTAAAATAGCCAATGATCCGTTTGGTACAGGAACACGAATGGCATTTGATGTCAATTTACCTTTTAATGACGGTAGTGCCTTTGTAACGGCTTGGCCAGCTCCTGTTTCTGTTATGACCATATTAAGTGCGGCAGCACGACCTCTTCTGTATTTGCCATGCATATTATCGACCAAATTTTGATCGTTCGTATATGCGTGAATAGTTTCCAAATGACCTTTATCGATTCCTAAAGTTTCTTCGATAGCCTTTAAAATAGGGGTAATGGCATTCGTCGTACATGAAGCGGCTGAAAATATTTCGGTTTCATCTGGATCATATTCTAAATGATTAACACCGTGTACAATATTTGCAACTTCCTTACCAGGTGCCGTTAATAGTACTTTTGAAGCTCCTTTTGCTTGTAAGTGTCTTTCTAATTGTTCTTTGGTTCTAAATGCACCTGTGTTATCAATGACCAAAGCGTCGTTGATGCCATATTCGGTATAGTCTATTTCTTCTGGCATGTTGGCGTAAATAACATGTACCGTAGTGCCATTTATAATAAGTTTAAGGTTAGCGTAATCTACTTTTACTGTACCGTTAAAAATTCCATGAACAGAATCTGTTCTCAATAAACTGGCTCTTTTTTCAAGATTTTCTATGCTCGGCTTGCCTCTTACTACGATAGCTCTTAATCGTAATTGATTCCCTTTGCCGGTTTTAGACATTAATTCTCTGGCAACTAATCTGCCAATTCGTCCAAATCCGTACAAAACAACATCTTTCGGTTCAATGCTTTTGAAATCTTGTGCAGATTGTAATTTATCAATTACAAAAGATTTTACATTGTTTAAGATGTTTGTGTCAGAGTGATATTCATACGTTAATTTACCGATATCTAGTTTAGAAGGTGGTAAAAGCATATCCGAGATAGCACGTAAAATTTCAACCGAATCAAAAATTGATATTGGTTTTTGTACAAATTCACCAGCATACTCGTGTAAATGAATAATGTCACTTACATTTTTGTCAATAACCTGATTTTTAAAAAGGACAATTTCAATAGATTTATCATACCATAAATCGCTAACGATTTTAATAAATTCAGTTGTAGCTTTTCTACGGTCTGCTTGAAATGCCAGCTCTTTTTCAAAAGTGGTTTGTGGAGCCATAATTAGTTGATTATTTTTATAATTCGCACAAAACTAGAAAAATTAACCACTTAAAATAAATATTTTTCAAAAAAAAGCCTTCGTTTTTACGAAGGCTGTATTTTTTGGTTAATTTTTTATTGGAAGATTAGTCGATCTCGTTCGCCATTGGATCCAACCATAACAATTACCGTTTTTCCGTATTTAGAAATAGCACCGAAGGCGGTATATGCGTCGTCAATATTTCCAATCTCATAATCGTCAACCTTAACGATAACCTTTTCAGATAAACCATAGCCTCTGTATCTTTCAGGTACGCCGGTGATTTTTACTCCCGATGTTGTTTTGTAAACTTTTTTATCGTGCTCGGTAAGGTTCTTAACCTCTAAGCCCATTTCAGGCACAACCAATTTTTGTCTTTCTTTCAAAACTAATGGTAAGGTTATAAGTTCTTTGTCTCTATCAATAACGAAGGCTAAAGTGTCTCCTGGTCTTTTTGTAGAAAGGTATCCGGTTAAATCTGGATATTTATGCACATCAATTTCATCGACTTTTTTTATGATATCGCCGACAACAATTCCTGCTTCTTGCGCTGCAGATTCTTCTTCGACCAATTCAATAAATACGCCGTCGATATTATTGATGCCTTTTTCAATAGCATCTCTGGTATTTACTGGAGCAGGACTTATTCCCATAAATCCTTTCTGAACATTACCGTATTCCAAAATATCTTGAACTACTTTTTTGGCAATATTACTAGGAACGGCAAAAGAATAGCCAACATAAGATCCCGTCTGTGAAGTAATAGCAGTATTAATACCTACTAAATCTCCGTTAGTATTTACCAAAGCACCACCTGAGTTGCCAGGGTTTACAGCAGCATCTGTCTGTATAAAAGATTGATTTTTTCCAAGATTTCGAGCTTTGGCACTTACAATACCTGCAGTTACGGTAGAGGTAAGATTAAAAGGGTTGCCTACTGCCAATACCCATTCGCCTATTTTTGTATGATCAGAATCGCCAAAGGCTAAATAAGGTAGCTTTTCATCTGTATCAATTTTTATAAGAGCAATGTCAGAATTGGGATCAGTACCAATAAGTTCTGCATTATACGTTCTGTTATTATTAAGGGTAACCTGTAATTGTGTAGCTTTATTGATGACATGGTTATTTGTAACGATGTATCCATCGGAAGATATAATTACTCCCGATCCGGTACCAACTTGTGGTACGGCACTACCACCAGTTCCATAAAAAATATCGAATATAGTTGTTGGTCCTTTACTAAGGGTAATGTTTTTAACGTGAACCACTGCATTTACTGTATTTTCAGCAGCACTGGTAAAGTCAACCTCATTAATTCCGGCACCTCTAGCAGAAGTCGGCGTATAGCTAGCATTTACAACAGCGCCATTATTCTCTTGGCTAATAATGGTAAAATTTTCCTTCTCGAAAAATAGTTTGTAAGCGCCCAATGTAATTGCACCAGCAAAAACAGATACAAATAACAGACTTGCTATTCTTTTCATATTCATTAATGTTTTAACATATTCTACACAAAATTACTCGTTTTTGCGCTATTTGATAAGCGTTTAACTACTTTTTAACTACCAAAGAAAACCTAATTATGTACTATCTTTGGGTCTTTAGTAAAGCATGAAAAATACATTTTATAAATATCAAGGTACGGGTAATGATTTTGTGATGGTCGATAATCGCAATGGACAGTTTCCGAAAGAAGATAATGCATTAATCGCTAAAATCTGTCATAGAAGATTCGGAGTAGGTTCTGACGGACTCATTTTATTAGAAAATGACGCGGCTACCGATTTTCGAATGGTCTATTTTAATGCGGATGGAAAAGAAGGAAGTATGTGTGGTAATGGCGGAAGATGCATTGTAGCTTTTGCCCATTTTCTTGATATTATAATAAAGGATACTTTATTTATTGCTGTAGATGGTTTGCACGAAGCAACTATTGTAGGTGATGTCGTAAGTCTTAAAATGACAGATGTGAGTGAGGTAAAGGAAAAACCGAATGCGCTGTTTATAAATACAGGTTCGCCCCATCATGTTCAAATGGTAAAAGATTTAAAGTCTTTTGATGTTGTTAAAGAAGGTGCGCGTATGCGTTATGGTATTTATGGAGAAAAAGGGAGTAATATCAATTTTGTAGAAGCCAATGCTGAAGGCGGATTTGATATTAGAACCTATGAACGCGGAGTTGAAGACGAAACCTTATCATGTGGTACAGGTGTAACGGCAGTTGCGTTGAGCATGTTTCATTTAGGTAATACCAAGAATAAAACTATTGCTGTGAATGCGCTTGGGGGTAATCTTGAGGTTACCTTTCAAGAAAATCAAGGCTCGTATAGCGATATCTATTTAAAAGGAGAAGCAAAACAAGTTTTTAAAGGAGAGATGTTGTGGTAACATTAAAAGGAGAACAGATTTATCTAAGGGCTTTAGAACAAAGAGACCTCGATTTTCTGTACGCACTTGAGAATGATACAGCTGTTTGGGAAGTTAGCGATACGGTTACTCCGTATTCAAAAGATGTATTACAACTCTATCTTGATAATGCCCATCGAGATATTTATGATGTTAAGCAATTGCGTTTAGTGATATGTTCGCAAGAGCATCAAGCAATTGGTTTAATCGATGTTTTTGATTTTGAACCAAACCATAAGAGAGCTGGTATCGGCATAATTATTCTCAATGAAAATCAAAGAAATAAAGGAGTAGGGGCAGAAGCAGTAACATTGCTATGCAATTACTTGTTTGAAGTTTTAGGCTTAAGGCAGGTTTATGCCAATATTTTAGAAGAAAATGCACCAAGCTTATATTTATTTCAAAAGTTGGGTTTTCAAGAAGTTGGAATGAAGAAAGATTGGGTACGATTTAAGGGTATGTATAAGAATCAAGTTTTATTGCAAAAAATAAATAATTAATGAGCATCAAGCGTATATTATTAGGTGTAGTTGTTGTAGGGTTAATTGGTGGCGGAATTTTTGGGTATTCGGCATATCGTACTTTTTTCACTCCCAATACTAGTTTTGACAATGATGAAGCTGTAGTTTTTATATCTACCGATGCTACAATCAGTGATTTAAAAGAACAACTTACGCCGCTTGTAAAAGATTTTAGTTCATTTGAATCTGCAGCAGATAGAAAAGGATATTTAAATAAAATCAAAGCAGGTAAGTATAAGTTAGGTAAGGGTATGAATAACAATAAGATAGTTAACTCACTACGAAGCGGAAATATACCGGTAAAAGTATCTTTTAACAATCAAGAAAATATACATGATCTGGCGGGTAGAATTGCAATTCAAATAGAAGCGGATAGTACTTCGTTAGTTGTAGCATTCGACGATAAAGATTTTATGAAAGCGAATGGTTTTGATGACGCCAATAAAATATCACTTTATATACCGAACAGTTATGAGTTCTTTTGGAATACTTCGGCAGAATCATTTAGGGCAAGAATGTTAAAGGAATATAATCGTTTCTGGACCGATACCCGTAAAGAGAAAGCTAGTGCACTTGGCTTAAAACCTAATGAAGTAATTGCCTTGGCATCGATTGTGCATAAAGAAACAGCAAAAGTTGACGAAAGACCAACAGTTGCTGGGGTGTATTTAAATAGGCTACGAAAAGGAATGTTGTTACAGGCTGATCCAACGGTAATATATGCTATCAAAAAAGAAACGGGTAATTACGATACTATTATTAAAAGAGTCTTATATAGAGATTTGGAAATGGATTCTCCATATAACACTTATAAATACGCAGGTTTGCCACCAGGCCCTATTGCAATGCCCGATATTACGGCAATAGATGCTGTTTTGAACCCTAAAAAACATAATTACTACTATTTTGTGGCTAATGTAGAAAAGTTCGGTTATCACATGTTTGCAGAGAATTTAGCGCAGCACAACCGAAATAAAGAGCAGTACATCCGATGGATCAATGCTCAAAAAATCAATAGATAAACTTTCGACCGAATTTTAGAACTTCTTAACTAAATCTGTATTCTTTTAACAGAACCTTCTTAAACTCTTATAATTTCAGGTCTACCTTTGCCCCAGAAATTTAAGCAAGCAATAATAGTCGCTGTAGGTCTTAAGAAATATATGGTATGAGAAGATGGATATTAGCAAGTTGTCCTCTTATTGTGATGTTTATTTTATCTGGTTATGGCTTTAAACCTTTTACGGTTCAAGTGCCAGAGCAGTTAAAAGTGAAAAACCCTATTAAGGTTTCGTTTCCTCAAGACGAAGCTCTTTTATCAAATTATCAAATCGCTCCCCCCTTTCTTGGTAGTCAATTTATAGGCTTTAAAGAAGCTTTAGCTTTTAAAGAGTCTCAGGGTAACTATTTTGTTACCAATACTTTTGGGTATTTGGGGAAATATCAATTTGGGTTGAGCACCTTAGAACTAGTTGGTGTGTATGATGGAAATCAGTTTTTAAGCAATCCTGTATTGCAAGAAAAAGTTTTTCATGTAAATACATCTCGTAACAAGTGGATTCTTAGAAAAGATATTAAGCGTTACGTGGGTGTACGTATGAATGGGGTAGAAGTTACAGAGTCTGGTATTCTGGCAGCTGCCCATTTAGCAGGTGCAGGTAATGTGAAATTATATCTAAGATCACATGGTAGAATGGAAATTACTGATGGTTATGGTACCAGTATTTCTAACTATATGAAAAAGTTTTCTGGTTACGATGTTTCTATGATAGAAGCAAAACGTAATCCAAGAATTTAAGAGTTTAAGTAGATATGAAAATGTGAAACCTTGGCAAATTCGTTGTCAAGGTTTTTTTATGCTTGAATAATAAAAATGGCAGGTCTTTTATGTAGATCTACATTTTCTGTTTTCCAGTTTATGGCAGTTTTTGTTTTAATATATTCCGTTGGTAAGGTAATATCGGCGGCTACACAAACTCGAGTACTAGGTGCTAAGGTTTTAATCAGCTCTTCTAGCATTTTATTATTTCTATAAGGCGTTTCAATAAACACCTGCGATTGGTCTTCTTCTTTTGATCTACGCTCTAGATTTTTAATATGTTTTTTACGATCGGCACCATCAATAGGTAAATAACCATTAAAAGCAAAGTTTTGACCGTTCATGCCACTTGCCATTAATGCCAAAAGAATAGAAGATGGCCCAACTAAGGGAATAACCTGTATATTCTTATCGTGTGCAATTTTGACTACAGCAGCACCTGGGTCTGCAATACCGGGGCAACCAGCTTCAGAAAGTATGCCTACGTCATAACCTTCTAAACAAGGATTTAGAAAACTAGGAATTTCTTCTGCCAGTGTAAACTTATTTAAAGCAAATAGTTTTAAGCTGGGTTGTGATTTTCTGGGACTGATTTTTTTTATGAAATGTCGAGCGGTTTTTTCGTTTTCAACGATATAGTGGTCCAATTTTTCAATAGTTTGCTTTATTGAAATGGGTAAAACTTCTAATGGGGGCATATCGCCTAATGTTGTTGGTATTAAATATACCTTCCCTATTTTTCCGTTTTGTGTGCTCATTACTATTTACTTGATAATCGAGATATAAATGCTTAAAGGTTTGCCTCGAAATGTTATTGTTATTGTGCTACAAATGTCTCGTGAGTTTGCTTTAAGGTTTTTTACTTTCTAGTCTTTCGGCTATACTATCGCAAGCTTGATCAATCATTTGAAAAACATGTTCAAATCCGTCTTCGGCATCATAGTATGGATCTGGAACTTCTTTGTCTGAAGAACTTATTTCGTTTAAAATAAGCTTTACTTTTTGGGCATCTGCTTTATTTCTTGCTAAATCAATAATATTACCATAATTACTTTTATCCATGGCATATATGATATCAAAAGAATCAAAATCTGAAACAGTAAACTTTCGGCAAACTTGCGAACTAATATCTATACCGTGTTCTTTGGCTACTTTAATAGATCTTGGATCTGGTGCTTTGCCAATATGATAACCACCTGTACCGGCAGATTCAACAAGTATTTTGGTAGTATCGACCTTACTTTTTAATATACCCTCAGCCAATGGTGACCTACATATATTACCAAGGCAAACCATCAACACCTTCATGTAACGTAAGTATTAAGAAAATTTCTTAGTTAGGTCGTCTATGTATTTACGAAACTGCTTATCGGTTTCTGCAAGGTTGTCAACAGTTTTACAAGCATGTAAAACAGTAGCGTGATCTCTTTTGCCAATTTGTGAACCTATACTTGCTAATGAAGCTTTAGTAAATTTTTTGGCAAAGAACATTGCTAATTGCCTTGCTTGTACAATATGTCTTTTTCTTGTTTTCGACTGTAAAGTTGCTACATCCATTTCAAAGTAATCTGATACTACTTTTTGTATGTAGTCAATGGACACTTCTCTTTTGGTATTTTTTACGAATTTCTCAACAACCTGTTGGGCAAGTTCGATAGTAACTTCTCTTTTGTTCAAGGTAGACTGTGCAATCAAAGAAATAATAGCACCTTCTAATTCTCTAATATTTGTTTTAATATGTTTAGCAACATATTCTATAATGTCATCAGGTATTTCAACACCATCTCTATATAACTTGTTCTTTAAGATGGAAATTCTTGTTTCGTAATCAGGACTCTGTAGTTCTGCAGATAATCCCCATTTAAAACGAGAGAGTAAGCGTTGTTCGATATCCTGCATATCTACAGGAGCTTTATCTGACGTAAGTATAACTTGTTTACCGTTTTGATGCAAATGGTTAAAAATATGGAAGAATACATCTTGCGTACCAGATTTACCTGATAAGAATTGTACATCGTCAATAATCAATACATCTATTAATTGATAGAAATGAATAAAATCATTTCGAGTATTCTTTTTAACTGACTCGATATATTGTTGCGTGAATTTCTCAGCAGAAATATAAAGTACGGTACGTTCTGGATATTTATCTTTTATTTCAACACCAATAGCATGTGCTAAGTGTGTTTTTCCAAGTCCGACACCGCCGAAAACTAATAACGGATTAAAAGATGTGCCACCTGGCTTGTTGGCAACCGCCATACCGGCAGATCTTGCCAAACGGTTAGAATCACCTTCTAAGAAGTTATCAAAATTGTAATTAGGGTTTAACTGAGATTCTATTTTAATATTTCTAATACCTGGAATTACAAACGGATTACGTAATTCAGGATTTTTAGATTTAATTGGAACATCCATTTCTTGAGCAGCCATGGCACCTCTGTTAGAGCTTGGTATCTTTTCGGTAAAAGGTTCTTTATTACCGTAAGTGTTTTCCATTCTGATTATGTACACCAACTTTGCCGTTTCTCCCAATTCTTTAGTCAGGGCAACTTTCAAAAGTTTAACGTAATGTTCTTCTAACCACTCGTAAAAAAATTTACTAGGCACTTGAATACTTAATGCGTTCTCAGATAGCTTAACAGGTTTAATAGGTTCAAACCAAGTTTTGAATGCCTGCGGTTGGATATTATCCTTTATAAACACCAAACAGTTTTTCCAGACGGAATTTGCAGTAACACTCAT